>NZ_JBIDCT010000001.1:0-1122962 GCF_043204735.1 Micromonospora sp. NPDC047740 | reverse complement strand
CTCGACGCCGCCAACTACTTCGACGGCCGACTACCCGAAGCCTTCGCCGGATACCCCCGACACCTCACCCGCTACCCCGTGCAATACCCCACCGCGTCCAGCCCACAGGCCGGGTCCACCGGAACGCCATTCCTGCTGCTGCGGACCATGCTCGGCCTCGAGCCGTACGAAGACGACCTGATCGTGGATCCGGCGCTGCCCGCCAGGTTCGGTCGCATCGAACTGCTTGACATTCCCGGACGCTGGGGCCGAATGGACGCCATCGGTAACGTGCACGTCGGCAACGCAGACACGGCCGACGCGTAACGGCCGCTCCCCAGGCAGACAACCCGTGGTCCAGCGGATACAGGCCCGGGGCGCGGGCCTGTATCCGGCAAGTCAGACCGCGGCGATGACCCCCTGCGCGAGGTCCGCGGCCTTCTCGGCGATCATCACCGTCGCCGCGTTGGTGTTCGTCGACACGATGGTCGGCATGACCGAGGCGTCGGCGATCCGCAGTCCGGACAACCCCTTCACCCGGAGCTGCGGATCCACGACCGCAAGCGAGTCCACGCCCATCCGGCACGAGCCGGCCGCATGTCCGTAGGACTGCACCGCCGCTCGGACGAACGCCGTGACCGTGGTGTCATCGGCGGCCAAGAGGGGGTGCGGTCTCGCCTTCCAGTCGTCGAAGGCCGGCATCTCGCTGAGCTGCAGGGCGTGCCGGACACCGGAAACCAGGGCCCGCATGTCGGCAGGCTCGTCGAGATAGCGGAAGTCGATGCGAGGCGGCACCGCCGGGTCGGGGCTGGCCAGTTCCAGCACCCCTCGGCTGGCGGGACGCATGTGCCCGATGCCGAAGGTGTAGCCATGCTCGGGCGCCGACTGCCAGGGATTGGTGAAGGGGACGTGGATGAACACGATCTGCAGGTCGATCGACGCCCGCCCGGGTTCACTGTCCAGCAGCAGCGTCGTCTCGCCGAGATTGCCGCTGGGAGGCGGGAGCGGGCGGCCGGCCTCGACGGTGAGGCCGGCCAGGATGATGTGGTCTTGGAGGCTCTGCCCCACGCCCGGCAGGTCGTGGAGCACCTTGACGCCGACGCGCTCCAGGTCCTGAACGGGGCCGACCCCCGAGGTGAGCAGGAGGTGTGGGGTCCCGATGGCGCCTGCAGAGAGGATGGTGTCGATCTCTGCCGCGTAGTGGCGCCGCTCACCGTCGACGACCACGTCGACACCGAGGCACCGGTCACCGTCGATGACCACCCGCTCCACGAACGCCCCGGTCACCAGGTCGAGGTTCGCCCGGCCGAGCGCCGACTCGAGGTACGCCGTCGCGGTGCTCTGCCGCCACCCGTCGACGATGAGCAGGTCGTGGCTGCTGGCGCCGCGCAGCTCGGGGCCGTTCAGATCGTCGACGACCGGGTGACCGGCCTGGGTCGCGGCGGCCAGGTATGCCTGAGACAGCGGGTGTAGCTGCGCGGCCGGTGCCGGGCGGAGCGGACCGGTCTGCCCCCGGTACGCCGGGTCGCCGTGGGCGGACGTCTCGGACCGCTTGAAGTACGGCAGCACGGAGGCGTAATCCCATCCCGTACAGCCGAGATACGCCCAGGTGTCGAAGTCGCGACGGTCGCCGCGCAGGAAGGCCATCGCATTGATGCTGCCGGTGCCGCCGACGGTACGTCCGCGCGGGATGTCGTGGACCTTGCCGGTGCCGGTTTGCGGGACGGTCCGAAAGGCCCAGTCCACATCCGTCCGCTGCAGCGCCGGCCAGGTGGACGTAGTCATGATCCGTTCGCTGGGACCGGCCTGACCCGCCTCGATGAGCAGCACCCGGACCGCCGGGTTCTCGCTGAGCCGGGCGGCGAGCACGCACCCGGCCGTACCAGCTCCGACCACGATGTAGTCGTAGCCGATGGGCACTGATGCACTCACAGGGACACCACGACCGTCTTGGTCTCGAGGTACTCCTCCAGCGACTCCCGGCAGGTCTCCCGGCCCCAGCCGGACTCCTTGGTCCCACCGAACGGAAGCGCCGAGTCGGCCGCCTGGTAGCAGTTGACCCACACCTGGCCGGACTCGATCTCGGCGGCCATCCGGTGCGCCCGCGACACGTCCCGGGTCCACACGGCGGCGCCGAGGCCGAAGCGGGTGTTGTTGGCCAGCACGAGCACCTCCGCCTCGGTGTCGAACGGTACGACCGAGACCACCGGGCCGAAGATCTCCTCGTGCATGATCCGCGAGTCCGGGCGGGCGTTGACGAGGACGGTGGGCTCGACGAAGTAGCCGCCGGCATAGGCCTCGCCCTGCGGCGCGCGGCCACCCGTGACCACCTCGGCACCCTCACCGACGCCGATCTCGACGTACCCGAGGACCTTGTCGCGGTGCTCGGCCGAGATCAACGGCCCCATCTGGGTCGCGGGGTCGGTACCTCGGCCGAGCGTGATCGACCCGGCGTGCTTCGCGAGCCGCTGGACGACCTCGTCGAAGACGCCGCGCTGGACATAGAGGCGGGAGCCGGCGATGCAGCTCTCGCCCTGGGTGGCGAAGGCGGCGGCGGCCGCGCCGGCGATCACGGCGTCGAGGTCGGCGTCGTCGAAGACGATGTTGGGGGATTTTCCGCCCAGTTCGAGCGAGACGCGCTTGAGGTTGCCGGTGGCGGCTCGCACGATCGCCTTGCCGGTGGGTACCGAGCCGGTGAAGGTCACCTTGTCCACACCGGGGTGCTCGACGAGGGCCGCGCCGGCGGTCTCACCGAACCCGGTCACGTAGTTCACCACGCCGGCCGGGATGCCGGCCTCGGCCGTGAGCTGCGCGAGCAGCGCGATGGAGATCGGGGTCTGCTCGGCCGGCTTGAGCACGACGGTGCAGCCGGTGGCGAGGGCGGGCGCGAGTTTCTTGATGGCCATGAGCAGCGGCAGGTTCCACGGCACGATCGCGGCGACCACGCCCACCGGCTCTTTGAGGGTGTAGGCGTGGAACCTCCCGCCGTGGCTGGCCGGGTAGGAGATCGGAATCGTCTCGCCGGTGATCTTTGTGGTCCAGCCCGCGTAGTAGCGCAGTACGTCCACCGAGAACGGAATGTCGAAGTACCGCATCTCGTTGATCGGCTTTCCGCTGTCGATCGAGTCGAGCACGGCGAGCCGCTCGGCGTTCTCCTCGATCAGGTCGGCCAGCCGCCAGATCAGCCTGCCGCGGGCCTGTGGGGTGAACGACCGCCACGAGCCGCCCGGCGCGAAGGCCGCGCGAGCAGCCGCGACCGCCCGGTCGACGTCACTCGCGCCGCCGGCGGGCACCTCGACGACCACGCTGCCGTCGGCAGGGTCATAGACCGGCAGCGTCTGACCGCTGACGGCCGCCACCCACTCGCCGTCGATGAACATCTTCTCCGCGAGCCTGATGTCGGCCTCGACCGACGAGGCGGTCCGGAGCATGCTCGTCATCCTGCAACCTCCTGAGAGTTCTGCCATACCAATAGAGAGCGTGGTGGTCATACCTCTGTGCCACCGGATCGGCTGTGCTGGTATGCCAGCAGTTCCGGCGTGGCACCGCCGCTGTGCAGGCGTGCCGATCTCAGCGGCGGGGAGCCAGCCGCACGCTGATGCTCTTGACGTGCGAGTAGTGGTGCAGCGCCTCGATCCCCTTCTCCCGCCCGTAGCCGCTCTGCTTGTGGCCGCCGAACGGCATCTGGACGGATTGGGTCGACCATGAGTTGATGTAGACCTGCCCCGCTTCGATCGATTCGGCGACCCGGAAGGCACGGGAGATGTCCTCGGTGAAGACTCCCCCGACCAGGCCGAATTCCGAGTCGTTGGCGAGGTCGATGGCCTCCTGCTCGGTGTCGAACGGGATGACCACCAGGACGGGCCCGAAGACCTCCTCCCGGGCGATCCGCATCTCGTTGGTGACGCCGGAGTAGATCGTGGGCTCAACGTAGAAGCCGCCGTCGAGCTCGGGATCGGTGACCACGCCACCGCCCAGCTCGGCTCGGGCCCCCTCCTCGGCTGCGATCGCAAAGTACCGCTGCACGGTGTCGTATTGGCCTCGGGTGATCATCGGGCCCACGTCCTCGCCGAGGCGCAGCCGCCGGGTGGCCGCCACCAGCGCGGCGACAAACCGCTCCTGGACCGACCGCTCGACCAGAAGCCGGGTTCCGGAGGAGCAGACCTGACCTGCGTTGGTCGTGAAGGCCCGGACGGCCTCGGCGGCGGCAAATTCGAGATCGGCGTCGGCGAACACGATGTTGGCCGACTTGCCGCCGAGTTCGAGAGTCAGCGGGATGATCCGGTCCGCCGCGATCCGTCCGATGTCCTGCCCGACCCGCACCGAACCGGTGAACGCCACCTTGCGCACCAGCGGGTGCTGCACGATCGCGGTACCGACCTCGTCGCCGCGGCCGAGCACCACGTTGAGCGCCCCCGGTGGCAGCCCTTCCTCGCTGGCGATCCGTGCCAGCGCCACGGTCGTCTGGGAGGTGCTCTCCGCGGGCTTCGCGACGATCGTGTTGCCGGCGGCGAGCGCCGGGGCGCAGGCCCGGGCCGCCTGATTGAGCGGCAGGTTCCAGGGCGTGATCACCCCGACCACACCGAACGGTTCGCGCAGCGTATAAACGTGCAGGTCGGGCTGGATGTCGAGCACGTCGCCCGCCGGCAGGTTCACCAGTGCCGCGTAGAACTCGAAGTACTCCGCGGCACCGCGGATCTCGGCCGTGGCGAGGGCGAGCGGCTTGCCGGTGTCGAGGCTCTCCAGTTCGGCCAGCACGTCGAGGTCCGCGAGCAGCCGCCGGCCGATGGCCGCCAGGATCCGGCCGCGTTCCAGCGACGCGATCCGGCGCCACCCGGGCGCTGCGGTATGGGCCGCCCGCACGGCGAGGTCGACATCGGCGGCCGTGCCCTGCGCGACCTGTGCCCCGACGCCGCCGGTCGCCGGATTGGTGCCGGAGCGGAAACCCCCGGCGGTCGGCGGGACGGCCTCGCCGCCGATCCAGTGCAGCAGCGGGGCGTTCACCGGTCACCGCCGATCAGCTCGTACATGGCGGTGTGGTCGGTCTGCGGCGTGACTTCCCCGGCGACGCGCCGCCACTGTCGGGCCACACCGTCCGCAACCTCGGTGGCCTGGCCGAGTTCGCGTGCCAGGTCGACGGCGATCCCCACGTCCTTGGCCATCAACTGCAGCGCGAACCCCGAGTCGTAGCTGCCGCTGATCATGAACTGGGCGGCCTTGTTCTCGCTGGTGTTCGAGCGCCCGGAGGAGCTGTTGAGCACCTCGGTCATGGTTTCCGGCGGGATGCCGAACCGCTCCCCCAGCCGGAGCGCCTCCACGGTCACCGAGATGGTGGTGGCCGAGACCAGGTTGTTCAGGGCCTTCGCCGCGTGCCCGGCCCCGACGGGGCCGACCGGGATGACGGTCCGGGCCAACCGCTGCAGGGCCGGGCGCACCTCGACCAGATCGATCTCCTCACCGCCGACCAGTACCGCCAGCGTTCCGGCGACCGCGCCGCGTACCCCGCCGGAGACGGGAGCGTCGAGCATCCGCAGGCCCCGGGCGGCCAACCGCTGGGCCAACGCGCGGGTGCGCAGCGGCTCGGAGGAGCTCATGTCGACGACCAGAGTGCCGGGTCGCAGCACTTCCGCGACCGCGTCGCCCTCGAGCACCGACTCGACAACCGCCGAGTTCGGCAGCATCAGGATCAGGGCGTCCACCGCACGGTACACGTCGACCGTGTGGGCGATACCCGCCTTCGGGTGGTCGGTCACGAATCCCTCGGCGACGTCCGGTGCGGCGTCGGCCACCGTGAGTCGGTAGCCCGCCTCGTACAGTCGTGCGGCCATCGGTCGGCCCATCTTGCCGAGGCCGATGAACCCGATGTGCTCGATTCCCATCCCGGTCACTCGGCGTCCACCGCGGCGAACACCTCGGCTGCGAGGCGGAAACTCTCCAACGCGGCGGGCCCGCCACAGTAGAAGGCGGTCTGCATGAGGACCTCCTTGATCTTCTCCTGGGAGACCCCGTTGTTCAGCGCACCGCGGACGTGCGCCTTGAACTCGTGGCCCCGGTTGAGGGCGGTGATCATGGCCAGGTTGATCAGGCTGCGCTCCTCCAGGCTGAGCCCGGGGCGGTTCCAGATGTCGCCCCAGCAGTACTTCGTCACGTACTCCTGCAGGTCCATCGAGAAGTCGGTCGCGGCAGCCAGCGACGCGTCAACGTAGGCGTCGCCGAGCACCTGGCGGCGCATCGCCATGCCGGCCTCGTACAGGTCCTCAGTCACGGTGGTGGGTTCCTTCCGAGCGGTGGTTCAGATCCGGGCCAGGTCGGCCCAGTCGCGGATGACGAACACGTCGGCGGCGGCGGCGACGTGACAGGCGGAGTGCCCGCCGAAGTGGGCCGGAAAGACCAGCAACGAGCGCTCCGCGGCCTCGGCGAGGAGGCGGCGCCGGGACGCCCGAGCCAGCGCCGGGTCTTCGCAGAAGCAGCTGTTGACGTCCGGGTTCGCTATCTGCACGGGTGAGTGGATGATGTCGCCGACGAAGAGCGCGCCGGCGTTCCCGGACTCCAGCCGCAGCACCGCGGAGCCGGGGGTGTGTCCGGGGGCGGCCTGCAACACGAGATCGGAATCGATCCGGTACTCGCCGCTCCAGAGCTCGACGAGTCCCGCGCGGTGCACTGGGACGACGCTGTCCTCGAAGACGTTCTGGTTGCCGTCGGCCGGCGGCCGCGGGTTCTTCACCGGGTCCCAGAACTCGAAGTCCTCCTGGGTGATGAGGTAGCGCGCGTTCGGGAAGGTGGGAACCCAGCCGCGGCCTTCCAGGCGGGTGTTCCACCCGACGTGGTCGACGTGGAGGTGGGTGTTGATGACGATGTCCACGTCCTCCGGTGCGATCCCCGCGGCGGCCAGGTTCGCCAGGTACGCGGTGTCGTGGTGGGCGTAGACCGGGGCGTACGGGCGTTCCTTGCCGTTGCCGGCGCCGGTGTCGAGCAGGATCACCGCCCCCTGGCTGCGGATCAGCCAGGTGTGCAGCACCGAGCGGAGCTGTCTCCGACCGGCGTCGAAGAAGTCCGGGTCGAGCCATCCGGCGTTGTCCCGCCAGTACGCCGGGTCGCTCTCGGGGAACAGGAAGCCGGGGGTCGCCGGGCTGGGGCCGGCGTACTCCTGGATTCGGGTGATCTCGACGTCGCCGATGACGACTGTGTGCGGCCCGGTGGTCATGACCGGTTCACCGCGGGCACCGGGTAGGCCGCCTCGATCTCGGGGGTCACGGCGGGAAGCACGAAGTTCGCCGTCTCCATGACCTCAGGGGTGAAGCCGTTGCCCTTGGCCAACGTGCGGGTCTCGGCCATGTAGGCGCTGCGGGCCTGGGCGGCGTCGGTCATGACCCGCTCGCGCTCCTCCCACACGGCGAGCGCCTCGCCGATCTCGTCGTACTGATCGAGGGTGTGGGCGAGCTCGACCGCGTTGACGATGCCGACGCTGGCGCCCTGCCCGAGTGCGGGACACATGGCGTGGGCGGCATCCCCGACGAGCACCGCCCGACCGGTCGACCACGGCGTCACCCGGTTGGTCTGGTAGCTGTCGTGCCGGCCACCCTCGGCCTTGCCCGCCAACTCCACGGCCGTAGCCAGGTGTGGGAAGCGCTTCGACCAGACCTCGACGTCGATCGGGATTCGCGAGGCGCGCTCGTTGGTGGTCGTCGCCATCATGCCCATGTAGATCGTGTCGGGTCCGGTGGGGATGAACAGGATGCGCATCGGGTCCGGCTCCAGGGTCCAGAAGTCGATGACCCGGTCCCACTCAGGGCCCTGGAACTCCGCGGGACGCGGGATCAGGACACGGCAGACGCCGTCCTGGTACTTCTTGCGTTCCTGGGTGAACTCGCCCAGCGAGTTGCGCACCGCCGATCCGGCGCCGTCGGCGCCGATCACCAGGTCGGCCGCCAGCCGGCTCCCATCCGCCAGGAGCAGGGCGCCCGCCGGGTCGGCGCCGACCGCCCGGGAAGCGGTGACGATCTCGACCCCGGCCGCACGGGCAGCAGAGACGAGCAGCGCGTGCAGCTTCGGCCGGGTTATCGCCCAGTAGGGGTAGCCGGCCAACTCCGAGGAGACCGACTTACCGTTCAGGTTGGTGTCGTAGGTGCCGGGCCGTACGCCGTTCGCCCGGATTGTCCCAGCCACTCCGATGACCTCGAGGGCCAGCATCGCGTTGCGCCACAGCAGGATGCCGGCGCCGAAGTCGCGCACCTGGTCGTTCTGCTCGTGCAGACGTACGGTCCAGCCGCGCCGGGCGAGCGCGATGCTCATGGTGAGACCGGCGAATCCGGCGCCCGCGACCTCGGCACGCCGGGAGCGGCCGGTGCGGCCGGCCGAGAGAGTTCCTGTCATTTCAGTGCCTCCACGAAACGGACAGATGGGTGCTGAGCGATCACGTCACCGTCACCCCGCCGCGTCCACCCACACGGTCATGCTCCCTCGCGCCAACGTGTGAAAGTGCAGGTTGAAGCCCAGGACGACCGGGGTCAGCTCGGGATCGATCTCGAGCGTGGGGACGTCGACCGCGTGGACGATGAACACGTAGCGGTGGCGGCCCGAGCCCGGCGGCGGGTTGGGGCCGATGTACTGGCGCATCCGCAGGTCGTTGGGGAGGGTGAGGGATCCCGCCGGCATCGGCCCGTCCGGCGCGCCGGCGCCGGCGGGCAGCGAGGTCACGGAGGCGGGAATGTTCGCGACGGCCCAGTGCATGAAACCGACCCCGGTGGGAGCGTCCGGGTCGTAGCAGGTGATCGCGAAGCTCTTGGTTTCGGCCGGGAAGTCCGACCAGGCCAGGTGGGGTGAGGTGTTGATGCCGCCGATGTCCGGGTCGCGGTAGGTCAGCGGCATTTCCGTGCCGTCGACGAGGTCGTTGCTGAACACCCGCAGCGGCGGTGCCGGGGTCACGGCTGCGTAGGGGTCGTCGTTGATCACAGCTTCTCCTGTCATGATCACTTGTCGGCGATCGGTGCGGTGTCGACGTGGACGGTGCGGATCGGGGTGCGGATGTCCCAGGTGCCGGCCCAGCCGTCCGGCAGGGCGACGGCGCTGCCGGCGGTCAGCTCGTGCGTGGTGCCGTCCGCGTCGGTGACGGTTGCCTCGCCGGAGATGACGTACAGGTAGGAGGCCCCCTCGGCCGCCGCTCGCCGGAACACCCCCGGTCCGTGCTCCTGGACGGCGCACCGGCCGTCGGCTCCGTCGAACACGACGGTCTCGGCGACCGGCGGCGCCCAGGCGGCCCCTCCCGTCGACACCGGGACCGGCAGATCGCGCTCGAGCACGTCGGCCGCGGCCAGGAAGGCGGACGGTTGCACCCCCGCGCGGTACGGCGGCACCGGGGTCGTGTGCAGGTAGACCTTCCGGATGGTCTCGCGGATGTCCCAGGCGCCGACCCAGCCGTACGGCAGCACGATCACGCTGCCGGCGGTCAGCTCGTGGGAGGTGCCGTCCTCGTCCGTGATGGTGGCCTCGCCGGAAATGATGTACATGAACGAGCCCCGCTTGTCCTTCACGCGGGGATAGATCCCGGCGTCGCACGCCCAGACGGCGAAGAATGTGCCGGCAGCGTCGTACAGGACTCTCTCGTATGCGAAGGGCGCCCCTTGAAGGATCGGCTCCATCGAGATCTCGACGGGGAGCGGGCCGTCGAGTACGGCCGTGGCGTCCAGGAACACCGACGGATTCGTGGTCTGGTTCGTCGTCATGGCTCTCTCCGTGGGGACGGTCAGCAGGCAGTTCGGGTCAGCTCGGTCGGCAGACTCGGCGGGGGCGCCGCGGGTGCCTCGATGCCGAGCAGGTCGAACGAGGGGCGGTGCAGGATCCCGTGCAGTTCCTCGTCGGTGATGGGCGTGTGCGCGATCTGCCGCATTCGCGCGACGACCCGTTCGAGGGCGGCGGCGGCGCTGGCCGCGGCCACCATCGGCGAGTCGCTGCCGAAGAGCACCTTGGACAGGACGCCGTACTCCTTGGCGGCCGAGAAGGCGTTCGCCAGCACCGTCGGACGGCTCGCGATCGCGGATGTGTCGGCAAAGACGTTGGGGTGCCGGCGCATCACGACGACGGTCTCGTAGATCCACGGGTGGCCCATGTGTGCGACCACGATCCGCAGGTCGGGAAAGGTGCACGCCACGTCGTCGAGCAGCAGCGGGTTGG
Organism: Micromonospora sp. NPDC047740; assembly: GCF_043204735.1. Classification (NCBI taxonomy): domain Bacteria; kingdom Bacillati; phylum Actinomycetota; class Actinomycetes; order Micromonosporales; family Micromonosporaceae; genus Micromonospora; species Micromonospora sp. NPDC047740. The sequence continues at coordinate 1,112,813 of NZ_JBIDCT010000001.1, read as the reverse complement.
CGTCGGGCAGTCTGCCGGCGTTCGCGAAGATCGCGCCTTGGTGGATCATCACGGGCAGGCCGAGCCGCTCGGCGGTCTTGAAGACCCGCATCGTCATGGGGTGCAGCGGCGAGGTTCCCTGGTAGATCGGCCCTATCTTGATGCCGACCAGCCCAAGTTCGGAGTGGCAGCGCTCCACCTCGTCGACCGCGTCGTGGCGGGTCGGATCGACCGACATGAAGCCGACGGTCTGACCGCCGACTTCCCGTACGAATGCGGCGACGGCATCGTTGGGGACCATGATCCCGGAGGCCTGCGCCTGAAGTCCGAAGACGATCGTCCGCTCGGCGGGCGCGACGCCCCGGCGGTAGGACTCCACCGTGACCAGGTCGATCTCGTCGGAGGCCAGCGTCTTCGAGACCCGTCCCAGCCCGTCCGTCCAGGGAGAGCGCTGGTGCTCCCGGGTCCAGAAGTGCGTGTGCACGTCGGTGATCAAAGTCAGACCTCACTTCGCAGATAAGGAACGGCGAGCGCCTCCGGTGCCTTGTGCCGCCGTTTGCCCTCGGCGGCGAGGGCAACGAGCGCCAACACGTACGGCATGGCGAGCCACAGGGACACCGGCAACGTCACGGCCGGTCGGACAATGGCGAGCACGATCAGCACCGCGACCGCGGCCAAGCCGGCAAGCCCGGCAGCGCTGGCCCGCCGTCGGTCGAGGCGGGAGGTGCCCGCCGCACTCCGGACGCGGCGGGTGCCGAGAGCCACCAGGATGAGTAGGGCCGCGGCGACCCATACCTCCCGAGGGATGTCGCCGATGGCCTGCAGCCGCAACTGGGTGGCATCGGTGACCGCGAAGATCGCGACGGCAAGGCCCAGCCCGCTCAGCCGCCAGCCGCCGAACAGGACCGCGGCAATCGCCAGATAGCCACGCCCGCCGGTCATGGCCTCACGGAAGACACCGACGTCACCGATGGAGATGTACGCGCCCGCCGCTCCGGCGCAGGCCCCCGAGAAGAGGACGCCGGCCCAGCGCAGCCCGCGGACACTGACGCCGGCAGCGTCGACGGAGACCGGGCTCTCACCGGTCGCCTTCAGGTTGATGCCCCAGGTCGTCCGAGTCAGCGCCAGGGCCACGAGGACGACGATGACGGCCGTGGCGTAGATGAAGGCGTCCTGGGTGAACAGGGCGGGCCCGAGGACGGGCACGTCCGAGAGCACCGGGATCGCGAGTCGAGGCAGCGGCTCGAAGGCGCGCGGCTTGCTGAAGACGTCGTCGTTGAGGAACGCCGTTAGGCCGTAGCCGAGCAGGGTCAGCGCGATGCCGGAGACGATCTGATCGACCTTGGTCTCGATCGCGAGCACGCCCATCAGCGCCCCGAAGAGCAGGCCGCCGACGATGCCGCCGAGGAAGCCGACCGCGATGTTCCCGGTGCCGGCCATCACGAGGTAGCCGCCGAAGGCGCCGACGAGCAGCACGCCTTCGAGCCCGACGTTCAGTACGCCGGCTCGCTCGGAGACGAGTTCCCCGGTGGCGGCGAGCAGGATCGGGGCGGCGATCGTGATCGCCGAGACGAGGAACGCGACGTCGAAGATACCCATCTCAGGCCTCCTCGGTCCGGGCACCGCTGTGGGCGACGACGCCGGAGCGCCGACGGGCGGGGGCGGGCTTGGCCGCGGACGGCGCCCTCGTGCGGCCGCGCAGGACGACGGCCGCCACCAGGACCAGCACGATGACGGCGCCCTGGAGAACCGAGGCCAGCGAGGACGGCACGTCCAACTGGGCCTGCATGGCGGTCCCACCGACGTTCAGCGCGGAGAACACGACGGCGGTGGCGACCGCGCCGACCGGTGAGTTGCGCGCCAGCAGCGCGACCGCGATGCCGTTGAAGCCGACGCCGGCTTCGAATCCGTCACTCATCCAGGGCGCGGAACCGGCGAAGAGCAACGCGGCGCCCGCGAGACCGGCGAACCCACCGGAGATCACGATGGCCGCGACCCCTTCGCGGACCGGATCGATGCCGGACCACCGAGCGGCCTCCTGGTTGCCGCCGGCTACCCGCAGGCGGAAGCCGAACGCGGTGCGGGACAGCAACAGCACCACGGCGATCGCGCACACCGGGAGGAGCAGCACGTCGTACGAGAGGGTGCGGCCAGGGATCGACTCGACGCTCGGCCACAGTGCGGCGGCCGGGAAGTTCGCCGACTGCGGTTGACCGTCCAGGGAGCCCTGCAGCGGCCCCCGGACCAACCAGTCCGCGACCTGGATCGCGACCAGGTTGAGCAGGAGCGACGAGACGATCTCAAGTACCCCGCGCGAGGCCCACAACCAGGCGGTCAGGCCCGCCCAGAGGGCGCCGCCGACGATGCCGGCGATGGCGGTGAGCACCACCGCGAGCGGGCCGGGCAGGCTACCGCACTGCAGCCCGACGGCCGTGGCCAGGGATCCACCGGCGAGGATCTGACCGGGAAAGCCGACGTGCAGGCGTCCGGCCCGGGTGGTCAGGATCCAGCCGAGCGCGACCAGGAGCAGCGGCACGGCCTGGGTGAGGGTCGTACCGGCGTTGGTCGGCGTCCCGAATGTGCCGCTCCAGAAGGCGTGGAGCGCGTCGGGCGGCGCCACCCCGATCGCCACCAGCAGGAGCGCGCCGACGGCCAGTGCCGCCAAGGCCACTCCCACCTGCACGAGCAACCGCATGATCAGGTCTTTCGACAGCATCAGAGGGCCTCTCCGGACGACGTCATGAGGGCGCCGAGGTTGGCGCGGGTGGCCTTCGTGGCGTCGACGACGCCCTGGATGCGTCCGTGAGCGAGCACCGCGATCCGGTCGGACATCGAGATGACCTCGTCGAGGTCCATCGAGATCAGCAGCACGGCACCGCCGCGTTCGCGGTGCGCGACGAGGCTCCGGTAGACGAAGTCCGCCGCCCGGACGTCGAGACCGCGGACCGGCTGTGCGGCGATCAGCAGGGCCGGATTCCCTGAGAGTTCCCGGGCGAGAACGGCCTTCTGCTGGTTTCCGCCGGAGAGCCGCCCGATCGGCAGGTTCTCGCTGTCGGCGCGTACGTCGAACTCGTGCATCAGCCGGCGCGCCTCGGCGGACGCCGCCCGGACGTCGAGCAACCCTCGCCTGTTCAGCGGCGCGGAGCGCAGCGACCGCAGGGTGATGTTCTCCCAGAGGGTCATCCCGGGAACGATCGCCGCGTGGTGCCGGTCCTCCGGAATCACCGCACCGCCGGCTCGGAAGAAACCGCGCGGCGACCGGTGGGTGAAGGGCCGCCCCGCCAACTCGATGGCGCCCGACAGCGCCGGCCGGATGCCCAAGAGCACCTCGACGAGCTCGGACTGGCCGCTACCGGCGACCCCGGCGATCCCCAGGATCTCGCCTCGACGCACCTCGAGGTCGATGCCCTGGAGCGCCTTCGGGCCGGCCGGCTGGCTGTCGTCCCGACCGACGTCGAGACCGCGGATGGTGAGGACGGCGGGACCCGGCATGCCGGCGGGAAGTGGCGGACGGTCGGCCATCCGATCGCCGACCATCAGGGTCACCAGGTGGTCCGGGGTTGCCTCCGCGATGGTTCCCGAACCGCTCACCGCACCTCGGCGCAGCACCGTGTACCGGTCCGCGACGCTGAAGACCTCCGACAGCTTGTGCGAGATCAGGATGACCGCATGACCGTCGGCGGCAAGCAGCCGCATCAGGTTGGCGAGTTCGTCCCACTCACCCGGGCTCAGCGCGGCGCTCGGCTCGTCGAAGATCAGGATCCGGGCACCGCGGCACAGCAACTTGACAATCTCCAGCCGCTGCCGCTCCCCCACCGACGCGTCGGCGACCAGCCGGTCGGGCGTGATCCGCAGCCCGGTTGCCGTAGCCACCTCCTGCGACCGGCGGCGCGCCTCGGTCAGACCGTTGCGCCATGGCACGGCGGCTGGTGCGATAGCGAGGTTCTCCAGCTCGGTCAGTGTCGGTACCAGCGTGAAATGCTGGTGGACCATCCCGATTCCGGCCCGCAAGGCATGCTCGGGCTTGCGGAAACGCACCGGCTCTCCGTCGAGCTCGATGCCACCCTCATCCGGGGTGTAGAGGCCGGTGACGATCCGCATGAGCGTGGTCTTGCCCGCACCGTTCTCGCCGAGGAGGGCGTGGATCTCACCCCAGGCGATGTCGAGGTCAACGGCGTCGTTGGCGACGAAGGAGCCGAACCTCTTGGTCACTCCGGTGAGCCGGAGAGCGGAAGCTCCGGTGCCCGTGCCGCGGCGGGCGGGGCCGGAATCGGGACGAGTCTTCATCGACGGCGGCCTAACGCTGCTCGAAGTGGTAGGCCGGCTTGGGGAGGAGAACACCCTTGTCGGCGACGATCTTGCCGTCGGTGATGTCCTTGGTGATCTTCTCGACGAGCCCCTTCTCCTCCGCCGTCCCCTTGCCCGGACAGAACTCGAATCGCAGCGCGCCGGTGCCCAGGCCGTAGCTGATGGCGCCGGCCGGCAGCTTGCCACCAGCGGCGTCGGAGACAGCGTTCTTCAGGATGTCGGACCAGCTCACTACGCCGGAGCCGATGATGTGGGGACTCGAGTCGCAGTGCAGGGCGAAAACGTCGTACACGTCGGCGGGGCTGGCGGACCCGCTGGCGGCCTGGTAGACGCCCCCGGAGCCACTGTCGAGGTCGGAGAGGATCGAGTCCACGCCACTAGCGATCATTGCCTCGGCGGCCTGCTTGGCCTTGCCGACATCGTTGTAGTCGCCGGTGTAGGTCTGCACGACCTTGGTGTTCGGATTTTCCAACGCGGCTCCTTGAGCCATGCCGTAATACCACGCGCCGGACGCGGGAACCTGGAGGCCGGCGATCATCCCGAGTTTCTTGCTCCGGGAATGGGCCGAAGCGACGGCCCCGACCACGATGGCGTTGTAGCCAACGGCGGCGCTGACCGAGGTCACGTTCTCGGCGTAGGCGTCGAGGTCGGCGGCCACCAGGATGAAGTGCACCTTCGGATACTTCGGCGCCACGACCGCGACGGCCTTGTTGAACGAGGCGCCGTCGGCGACCACGATCTGGTTCTTCGCCGCCAGCGACTCCAGGCCCTGGATCTGCTCCTGTGAGTTGGCGGCGTTGTCGACGATGGAGGACAGCTTGAGGTTCTTGTCAGCTTCGACCGCCGCGTTCACGCCGGCCAGGCCGAACTGGGTGAACCCGCCGTCGTTGCGGGGGGCCTGGGAGATGAAACCGATGTTCTTGGTCCCGTCGGCAGCCGCTCCGTCGCCCGAGACCCCACACGCCGAGAGTGCGAGGGGTATGGCGGTAACGGCTGACACGATCGCGATCTTGGTACGCATGCGAGCCCTTTCGTCGGCTGCTGCCCGTGTAGGTAACAGGGGTGAAACGGACCGGTGAAGAAAACTGGTATGGCAGATGCAAGCGCCTAGACTGCGGGAGCGCGGTAACGTGCACCAGATACTGCTGATCTGCCATACCAGTTGTCAAGAGGTTGATCCGACCCGAATTCCGGATGACGTGCCGCAGGCCGGGCCGACTCAGCGTCGGCACAGGAACGGCGGTCGAAGCAAGGGCCACCCAGGCCGGCCAGGGCCGCACCGGCCGAGGACGGCAAGACTGCGCGCACGTGCCTACCCGGACGCGCGATCAACGGCTGCGTGCCGGCGCCGGGCTGGGCTCACATACGGGATTGCGGGGTCGGGCCGCTGCTCACGTCCAGCGACGGGCCTCTCCTGGCCGCCGAGGTCGAGCGCGGAAGTGCCGGACCGGGTCAGCGACCGAACTTAGCCGTGACCTCGTCCTGAAGTTCGAGGCGGCCCTGCTGCACGTGGGCACGCATGGCCTCTTCCGCCGCATCGGCATTCCGCGCGCGGATGGCGTACACCACAGCGCGGTGCTCCGCGAGCGACCGCCGCATCCGCCCCTCTCGCCTGGTCACGATCGACGACAGCAGGCCGCGGTTCAGATGCTGGACCAGCAACCGGTAATGGTCACTCAACCGTTCATTGCCAGCACCCTCGGTAATGAGTTCGTGCAACCGCGCGTCCACGGCGCTGTAGCCGTCGGTGTCGCCAGCCTCGACGCAGTCCTGCATCGACGCCATCACCTCGTCGATCCGCGCGATGAGCTCGTTGCTGGCGCGGTTCGCGCACAGCCGGGCGGTCATCCCCTCCACCGCCTCACGCACCTCGAAGAGATCGAGGATCTCGTGCCGGCTAAGGCTCTTGACGAAAGTGCCACGGCGACGCTCGATCGACACAAATCCGGCACCTTCGAGCTCCTTGAACGCCTCACGCACCGGCATCCGACTGACCCCGAACCGCTCGGCGAGGCGCGCCTCTGAGAGCTTCTCCCCCGGCGCGATAGCCCCGGACACGATCTCCTCACGAAGCCTCTGGACGATCACGTCCTTCTTCGAGACGTCGTTTTCGGCGACCCCAGCGGATGCCCTCTGCGCCGCCGACATAGCTCCCAAACTTCCTCTAGACCACTGCCCGAACTCCCCTGAGCCTGATGCATGATACCCGCTGCGGTGGCCGTGCCAGCACGGGCAGCGACGGCCCACCCCCGGCAGCGGGCGTGAAGGACTCGGTCAGGGAGGCGACCGGGGCGCTGGCGGAGCAGTCAGCCCTTGTCCTCGCCGCTGCCGCTCGCGCGAACGGGCCGAAGCTACCCTCGGGCGATGGCACTGCCGGCACCAGGACCGGCCCGACCGCCCCTCGGTGCCGGTCAGCGTAGCCCGGCGAACAGGTCGTCCTCCGGCGTCGGCGCACCGGTGGTGTCGCGGACCCGGACGAAGGTCTCCACGCCCATGAGCTCGGTGAACCGCTCCTGACCGAGTTGCAGGAAGAAGATGTTCTCGGCTTGGCTGGCGTGTGCGACCAAGGATTCGAACTTCTGCCCGCCGAAGGCGCTCGTGTCCACCCAGGTGGTGATCTCGTCGTCCGGCAGGCCGAGCGCCGGCATCTCCCCCGACGGTCCGTCCGGCTCCGGAAACTCGACGCCGATCTCCTTCATGACGCGGCCGAACTCCTGGAACGCCCTGCGTGGCACCGTGGTCCAGTACACCTTTGCGGGAATGTCCGTACGCTCGACCGCGGCCATGGTGATGCGGTGGGCCTGGATGTGGTCCGGGTGGCCGTAGAAGCCGTTCTCGTCATAGGTGACGACGACGTCGGGTCGGTAGCGCCGGATCAACTCGGCCAGCCGGTCGGCCGCCTCCCCCACCGGGGTGTTCCAGAACGCGCCGGGCGCGTCGTTGGCCGCCCAACCCATCATTCCGGAGTCGGCATAGCCGAGCGTCTCCAGGTGCGTGACCTTCAACGCCTCGCAGCTGGCCGTCAACTCGGCGCTGCGCATCGCCACCACGGCCTGCGGGTCATGCCCCGGGTCGCCTGGCTTGACCCCACCGGGCCCGTCGCCGCACCGCCCGTCCGTGCAGGTCACGAGCACTGTCGTGATTCCCTCCGCCGCATACCGGGCGAGGATGCCGCCCGTGCTCGTCGCCTCGTCGTCGGGGTGCGCATGCACCGCCATCAAGGTCAGGGATCGCTCAGTCACCCCACCACCATACGAGGGAGGCCCCGACGCACTGGGCTTTGCCGCGATCCGGACGGCTGCCGGGACGGGGCGTCGCTATCTGGCGCTGCCCTCGGACGTATCAGGGCGAACGCCATGCGGCAGCACCAATGCTTGACGGGATGTGCTCCTGGCGGGCGGTCTCGCCGACGATGACTGGCCGGACCGCCTCAACGCGGAACTCCCCGATCAGGACTCACCAACCCGGTGAACGCTCATGGTCAGCGTACGAGGCGGAACACAGGAGCTCCACCGCGCCCGTCACCGCGAGGTGGCGGGCGGTCTCGGCTCGGATGCCCTTGGCGGCAAGCACTTCCCGCTGCTCGCCGGTGTAGCCGATGCAGTCGAGAAAGACCACGTCGGCGCCACCCGCGGTGACCCGCCGTCCGGCAGCCGCCACCTCGTCGAGTCCAGCCGTGTAGGGGTCTACGGCCGCCGCGATGACCGAGCGGCCCAGGCGCCCTTCCCACCGTTCCCGGATGTCCGTCAACTGCTCTGGCACGGGGCACAGCACACCCAGGGAGCCCTCGCCGACGAGCTGCTCCATGAGCTCGTGGGCGAGGTCCTCCGCGTGGAGCACCGGCACCGACGCCGGGCCGTGCTCGACACGGCCGGTGCACAGCACGAGCACGACCCCGCACCGATCGGCTACGCAACGTCGGATGGCGTCGTCGAGTGCTGGGGCGATGCTCGCCGCGCCGAGGCGGACGCGCGAACCGTCCCGCAGGCGGGAGACGAGGGTGCGCTCCCCGGCGCGCGGCGCGAGCCGAGCGATGCCGTCCGCGTCGAGGAGGTCCAGCGCGCCGTGTTCGACCCAGTCGACGCCGGAGAGGGTGGCCTCGACATCGGGGATGAGGTCGGTGCGGGGTGCCTGGCCGATCGTGACGAGACCGAGTCTCGGCCTCACGTGGGTCGCCCGGCCCTCAACCGGCACGTGCATCACGCCACCGCCTTCTCGGGCAGGTCCGCGGCCGCGACGCCACGCTCGACGATGCGGCGTCGCACGGCGCGGTCGACGCGCGCGTTGGGGTCGGCGATCGGGATCGCGGCGAGGAGCGCCTTGGTGTAGGGGTGCTGAGGCGCTGTGAAGATCTGCTCGACGGTGCCCTGCTCGACGACGCGGCCCTGGCTCATGACGACGATCTCGTCGGCCATCATCTCGACGACGGACAGGTCGTGCGAGATGAAGACGTAGGTGAGTCCGAGGTCTCGCTGCAGTTGCTTCATGAGGTCGAGCACCTGGGCCTGCACCGACACGTCGAGTGCCGATACGGGCTCGTCGCAGACGACGAGGCTCGGGTTGAGGATGAGGGCCCGCGCGATGCCGATCCGCTGGCGCTGGCCCCCGGAGAACTCGTGCGGGAAGCGGTCGATGTGTTCCTCCCCCAGGCCGACCGTCTCGAGGACCTCGACGATGCGGGCGCGGATCGCCGCGTCGTCGAGGTCCGTGTGCAACCGCAGCGGCTCGGCGAGTGCCCGGTGGATGGTCCACCGTGGGTCGAGCGAGGCGTACGTGTCCTGGAAGACGATTTGCATCTGGGAGCGGAGGCGACGCAACTCGTCGTCACCGGCCGCGAGGAGGTCGGCCCCGTTGAAGGTCACCGTCCCCGACGTCGGCTCGTGCAGGCGCAGCAGGGCCCGACCGGTTGTCGACTTGCCCGAACCGGACTCGCCCACGATGGCGAGCGTGCGGCCACGGCGGACCCGGAAGGAGACACCGTCGACCGCCGTGATGGTGTCGGCCGGACGTCCCAGCCGGCGGCGTCGCCCGGTGAAGACCTTCGTCAGGTCGGTGACCTCGAGCAGCACCGGCGCGTCGTCGTCGGGGGCTTCCGTGGGAGCGGCCGTGCGTGCCTCGACGCGAACCGACCCGGAGCCGTCGCGCGCCGTGCTTCCCTCGGCGAGCGCCTCGACCGCCTCGATGACCTGCCTGTTAGCGGAGGGGATGAAGCTGAGCAGCCGCTTCGTGTAGTCGGCCTGTGGCGCGGCGAAGAGCTGCTCCGTCGGCGCCGTCTCCTGCAGCTCACCGCCGTACATCACGGCGACCCGCTGGCAGGTCTGGGCGACGACACCGAGGTCGTGCGTGATGAGCAGGACCGCTGTCCCGTGCTGCTCCTGCAGGTCCATGATGAGGTCGAGGATCTGCAGCTGGGTCGTCACGTCGAGCGCCGTCGTCGGCTCGTCGGCGATGAGCAGCTTGGGCTCGCATGCCATCGCCATGGCGATCATGACGCGCTGACGCATCCCGCCGGACAGCTCGTGCGGGTAGCCCGCGAGGACGCGTGCGGTGTTGCGGATCCCCACCATGTCGAGCAGTTGGCCCGCTCGGTCGGCCGCCTGCCGTCGGCCCAGGCGCAGGTGCTGGCGCAACGGCTCGGTGAGCTGGTCGCGGATCGTGAAGACCGGGTTGAGCGCGGTCATCGGCTCCTGGAAGATCGTCGCGATGTTCTTGCCGCGGATCCCGCGCCTCTGCCGGTCCGACAGTGCGGCGAGGTCGCGTCCGTCGAAGCGGATGTGCCCACCTGTGATGTGCGCCTGCCGCGCCGGCAGCAATCCCGTGATCGACATGGCGGTGACGCTCTTGCCCGAGCCCGATTCGCCGACCAGCCCGACCATCTCGCCGCGTGCGATGGTCAGGTCGAGGCCCCGGACCGGGTGGATCGGGCCGCGGGACGTGTCGATGCGGATCGAGAGGTTCTCGATCGACAGCAGAGTCTCAGCCATGTCCGTGCTCCTTGGTTCCGTATGCCGCTGGGCTCGGTCTCGCGCGCCCGCTCAGGCGTGCGCGGGGACTTGTCCAGCCGTCTGCAGGTGGGTGGCCGGGCCGTAGAGGCTCTCAAGGAGCGCTGCCTGGGCCTCGTCGTGGAAGGACACCGCACCCGCGGTGAAGCCCTTGGCGACCTCGACGGCGAAGCGCGCGGCCAGGGCGATGTCGACCTCGTGACTCGCGCCGGTCGCGCAGCCGGCCACGGGCGTCACCGTCGTGATGGCGACACCGACGACGGGCGCGGCCGTCGCGACGGCCGGCTGGAGGATCGAGTTGAGGTGGTAGAGGCCGTTGCCGTACGGCGTGATGTCCTGCGTCGACAGCGGGAAGACGACGGCGGGCTCACCCGACACGGTCTCGAGGACGCCGATGAGGTCGGCGCTCGCGGGGAGGATGTAGCCGGCGCGGACCGTCGGGGAGATGGCGATGCCACGGTGGTTGATGAGGCGGTTGCCCTTCGTGGTGTCGATGGACAGGACGGCGTCCATCTCCGAGGTGACCTCGTGCTCGTTCATCGCGGTGATGTCGACGGGCGAGTCCATGAAGGGCACGGGGTCGTGTGGACGGGTCGGCGCGTCGGGGCAGATGTGCGTCGAGATGACGACGTCGCCGGGCAGGACATCGCCGCGGGCGTGCATCGCGAGGAGCTTGGCGGCCGCGGCGATGGCGGCGGTCGCCCCGTCGCCGTCGGACACGTAGCCGATCAGCTCCGGCCGGGCGCCGATGCCGCCGAGGCGCCCGACGACACCGAGCGTCGGAGCGTCGCCGCCGGCGGTCTTGCCGCGGCTGCCCGGGACGGTGACGCAGATGAAGTCGGTCGAACCGAGCTCACCCGCCACCCTCTCGACGGTGATCGAGCAGGCATTGTCGCCGAGGGTACGCAGGTGCTCGGCGACGAGATCTCCGGACGCGTCGGGGCGGTCGAGGAGGTCGAGGGCCGTAAGGACGTGGGACAGCACGATCATTCGCTTTCGACAGCGGTCTCGGCGACGCCGAGGTACCGGAGGGTGGTCAGGGCGTAGGTCTTCGCGGCGAGGACGACGTCGGCGACTGGTGCCTTCTCGTCGAAGCCGTGGATGGTGGCCAGCTCGGCCGGCCCGTACTGGAGCACGGGGATGCCGTGGCTGCGGAAGGTGCGGGCGTCGGAGGACGCCCACTGGAGCACGCCCTCCGTGGTGGGGTCCCCCGTCAATTCGCGCAGAGCCGCGACGAGCTCGGTGACGATGGGGTCGCTCGGCAGCGTCCAGTTCGGCTCGCTGCAGAAGCCGATCGGCTCGATCGTCGCCTCGACGCCCGCCTCGGCGAGCAACTCGTCGACCCGGGCGAGGACCTCGGCGCGCGACAACCCGATCGGCACGCGGGTGTCGACCTCGACGACGCACCGGTCGGCGACGACGTTGGAGGACGTGCCGCCGCGAATCGTGCCGATGTTGACGGTGACGTGCTCGAAGACGGCACCGATGCCGGGAGCGTAGCCCTCGCGCTCCTCGGCGAACGTCTTCGAACTCTCGATGAGGTCGCGCACGTCCTCGGGCGCGGACGGCTTCATGTCCCAGAGCTGCTGCAGGGCGACGACGGCCCGGGCCGCGAGGAGGTTCGCGCTGACGCCGTGCAGCGGCTGGAGGCTACCGTGCCCCGGCTTGCCGTCGATCGTCATGCGGAACCAGTTGCTGCCCTTCTGGCCGATCGTCGGGTGCGTCCGTTCGGCGGGCTCGGCGATGATCGCGCCGGTCGCGCCGTCGAGGACCCCCTGGTCGAGGAGCCAGTCCGCCCCGCGTGAGCCGCCCTGCTCCTCGTCGGGGACGGCGGCGAGCGACAGCCTCCCGGCCAGCGGGACACCGAGGCGGTGGAGGACGACGAGCGTGTGGATGACGCCGGCGAGACCGGCCTTCATGTCGCTCGCTCCGCGACCGCGCAGGTAACCGTCGACGACGTCACCTGCGAAGGGCGGGAAAGTCCAGCGGCTGAGGTCACCGACGGGTACGACGTCGGTGTGGCCGGCGAGCACGAGGTGGCGCGCCGTCGTGGGGTCGCCGCCCACCGCGGCGTTGCTCGCGGCACGGTGGACGACGATGCTGAGGCGACCATCGCCCGCGTCGTGGACCTCGGGGTCGAGGCCCTCGGCGCGCAGATGGTCGGCGATGAAGGTGCCGACGTCTGTGCAGTCCCCCGGGGGGTTCTCGCTCGGGATCCGGATGAGGTCTCCGGCGAGCGTCAGCAGTTCGTCCCGGGTGCGCTCGATCTCGTCGAGGACCCGGGTCTCCCAGTCGGAGGATTGCGTGGCCACGTCAGGCTCCAAGTGTCGTTTCGTGTACGGGGCGTCGGATTCGTACTGGTGCGCGGGGAGGCGGCCGCTGGCCGCGCGTCGGGATGGCAGCGGGCCCAGCGGCGCGCCTCCCCTTCTCGGCGTCAGCCCTTGTTGCTCAACTGGAAGAAGCGGATGATCCCGTCGGGGTACGACGTGTACCCCTGCACGCCCGCGCGCTCCGCAACGACGATGTTGTACTCGTACAGGTAGGCCCACGGCGCCTGGGTGTTGATGATCTCCTGCGCCTTGCCGTACAGATCGTTGCGGACGTTCTGGTCCGGCTCGGTCGAGGCCTGCTTCCAGAGCTTGTCGACCTCAGGGTTGTTGAAGTTGACGTAGTTGCTCGTGCCGTCGCTGGTCAACAGGAGGCCGAGGTGATAGCCCGGGTCGTTGACGAACGAGGTCCAGCGGCTGATGTAGCTCTGCACCTTCTTCGTCGCGAGCGCCTCGAGGAACTGCGGACGCGCCATCTTGTGGATGTTCATCGTCACGCCGATCTTCGCCAGCTCGGCCTGGATGAGCACGGCGTCGTCCGACCAGTCGTCGAAGCCGCTGCCGAGGGTGAAGTCGAAGCTGAAGCCGTTGGGGTAGCCGGCCTCCACGAGGAGCGCCTTGGCCTTGTCGAGGTTGTGCGAGTAGACGTAGCCGGCGTCGGAGAAGCCCGGGGTCGAGCTGGCCACGGACGAGCGCATCGACGACGCCTGGCCCTTCATGACGTCGCTGATGAGCTTGTCGTACGGGATCGCGTACGACACGGCCTGGCGGACCTTCGGGTTGTCAAACGGCTTGATGGCGTTGTTCATCCCGAAGAAAAGGATCTTGTTGCTGGCGCGGGAGTCGATGGCGACGCCGGACTGCTTCGACAGGGTGTCGACGTCCTTCGCCGGCACCTCGAGCGCGAGGTCGACCTCGCCCTTGGTGAGGAGCTGGACGCGGTTGCTCGCCTCGCCGATGAACTTCGTGTTGACCTTGCGCAGGGCCGGCTTCTCGCCCCAGTACGTGTCATTGCGCTCGAGCACGGCCTCGGTCGCCGGGTCCCATTTCGTCACCCGGTAAGGGCCGGAGCCCGCGGTGTGGGTGTCGAGCCAGGCGGCGCCACCCTCGGCGTTGACCTTGTCGATGTTGATGATCGAGAACGAGTACATCGGCAGGATCTGGAGGAAGAGGTGGTTCGGCGCGGTGAGGTCGATCTTCACGGTGCGCGGGTCGATCGCCGTCACCGTGCCGATGCCGGCCATGCCGTAGAGGAAGCTCGCCGACTTGGACTTCTTGATGAAGTCGAACGACTTGACGACGTCGTCGGAGTCGAGGGCCGAGCCGTCCTCGAACTTCACGCCCTGCCGCAGCGTGAAGGTGTAGCTCTTCGAGTCGTCGCTCACCTTCCACGACTCCGCGAGCATCGGCACGATCTTGTCCGTCTTGGCGGTCGGCTTGCCGTTCGTCGTCGTGCGGTCGTACGTGACGAGTTGGTCGTAGGCCGCCACGACGAACGTGTCGGAGGTGACGTCGTTGGCCTCGGCCGGGTTGAGGGTCTTGCCGCCCTCGGAGTAGGCGGCGACGAGGGTGTCCTTGGCGGCCGCACCGGCACGCGAGGAGCCGCCCTGGTTGGCGTTGGCTCCACAGCCGGCTGCGGCGAACATGACGGCGACCGCGGCGGCCAGGGTGGCGCTGCGCTTCACGCTGTTCTCCTTCATGTACGGGTGGGGGAAGATGCGATGGAAGGGGGTGGATGGGCTGGCGCCCGTGGCAGATACGAACCGGGTCATCGGCTCGTCCGCAGGCGCGGGTCGAGGACGTCGCGTAGGCCGTCGCCGACGAGGTTGAAGCCGAGAATCGAGGTGGCGATGGCGATGCCGGGAAAGACGGTCATCCACCACTCGCCGCTGATGATGTAGCCACGGCCGTCCGAGATCATGACGCCCCACTCCGCCGTCGGCGGCTGCGCGCCGAGGCCGATGAAGCTGAGCGAGGCGGCCGTGAGGATCGCGTAGCCCATGCCGAGAGTCGCCCGGACGAGGATCGGGGCAACGGTGTTCGGGACGATGTGACGGGTGAGGATCGTCCGGTCACGCAGGCCGATGGCGCGACCCGCCTCGACGAAGTCACGCTCCCGGAGCGAGCGGGTCTGGCTGTAGACGATGCGGGCGAACTCGGGGATGCCGACGACGCCCACGGCGATCATCGCGCTGGCCAGACCCGGGCCGAGGGCGGCGGCGATCGCCATGGCCAGCACGAGCGACGGGAAGGCGAGCAGCACATCCATCACCCGCATGAGCACCGCACCCACCACGCCGCCGAGGAAGCCGGAGATGGCGCCGATCGGGACACCGATGAGCAGCGAGATCCCGACGGCGATGAGCCCGGTCCAGAGAGAGATCCGCCCGCCGGCGAGCACCCGGGCGAGGATGTCGCGGCCGAAGTTGTCCGTGCCGAACAGGTGTGCGGCGGAGGGCGGCTCGAGGAGCCCGCCGGCTCCGGTCGCGGTGGGCGAGTACGGCAGCAGGCCGGCGACGAGAGCGCCGATGGTCCAGATCGCGATGAAGACGAGGCCGACCATCGCCAGGCGGTTGCGGATCAGCAGGCGCCAGGCCGTCGTGGGCCTCGAACCCGCCCGGTCGGACGACGCGGCCCGGACGCCGCTCGCAGAGGCGGACACGGTGGTGTCAGGCATTCTCGATCCTCGGGTCCAGTCGGGCGTTGAACAGATCGACGCAGAGGTTGACCGTCAGGTAGATGGCCGCGGCGAGCAGCGTGAAGGCCTGGACCGGCGCATAGTCGGTGGCGAGCACGGACTGGACGACATAGAAGCCGACGCCCGGCCAACTGAAGACGGTCTCGGTGATGACCGCGCCGCCGAGGAGTTGGCCGAACTGGAGCCCGACGACGGTCACGACGACAGGGGCGGCGTTCTTCAGCGCGTGCTTGAGGATGACCTTGGCCGGCGGCAGGCCTTTGGAGCGAGCGGTGCGCACGTAGTCCTGGTTGATCACCTCGAGCATCTCGGACCGGGTCATCCGGGCGATGATCGCCGTGCTCCCGGTGGCGAGGCACAGGGCCGGCCAGATTATGTGGGCCAGCGACGACTTCAGCGCGACCAGGTCACCGGTCAGGAGCGAGTCGAGGACGTAGAGGCCCGTGATCGACGTCGGTGGGTTCACGTCCTGGGCGATGCGGCCCAGCGGGGCCGGCTCCCACCCGAGCTTGTTGTAGAAGACGAAGATCACGATGAGGGCGAGCCAGAAGAGCGGCATCGACGCCCCGATCAGCGAGAAGATGCGGCTGGCGTGGTCGATCGGCCGGTCGCGACGCGTCGCGCTGATGACACCGATGGGGACCCCAAGCAGCAGCGAGATGAGGATCGCCACGATGGCGAGTTCGACCGTCGCCGGCAGCCGGGAGGCGAAGTCCGCGAGGACGGGCTGGCCGGTGTGCCACGCGAATCCGAAGTCTCCAGCGAAGAGGCCGCGCACGTAGGAGATGAACTGAGCGACCAGTGGCTGGTCGAGGCCCATCTCGGCACGGATCTTGTCGACGGTCGCCGGGTCAGCCTGCTCCCCAGCGAGAGTCCGGGCCGGGTCGCCGGGCAGGACGCGGGTGAGCAGGAAGATGCAGAGCACGACGCCGAAGAGTGCCGGGATCATCGCGAGGACTCGTCGCACCACGTGGTTCACAGCCACCTCCAATCTGCGCTTCGTTGGGTCTGACCTGGTCTCGGCGCCCAGGATTCGCTTGCCCGTCATCCCTGAGCAATACTTTCTCTGTATTTGAGAGGGCGTCCCTGATTGGCTCCGGGTGCGGTAGGTTCTCACCCGTCCCGCCCATCCCGGAGGACCCATGTCAGACACGGGCGCTCGCCCCCGCTCGCCGCTCCAGACCGTGGACCGCGCCCTGGAGGTCCTGCTGTCGTTCACCGAGCGGCGCCGCGACTGGGGCGTCATGGAGCTTGCCGAGGCCTTCGCCATCGACAAGTCGACCGCGCAGCGCATCCTCGCCGCGCTCGCCGCCCGCGGCTTCCTCAGCGCCGATCCGGTGTCCCGGCGCTACAGCCTCGGCCCGACGATGTGGCGGATGGCCGCCGTCTGGGAACGCACGGGAGGCCTGGCCGCCCTGGCGCACCGGGTGCTGGAGCCGCTCGCCTTCCAGACCGATCGGACGGCCCTCTTCGCCGTCCCGGACGGGCTCCACGTCCGGTGCGTCGCGGCCGTCGACGGCGGCGGACCGCTGCGCAGTCATCCGCTCGTCGGGGAGCTGTACCCGGCCAACGCGGGAGCCACCTCCCGCGGCTACTTCGCCTTCCTTGACGGCAACGAGCGGCGCGCCCTCATCTCGGGGCGGGTCTTCGCGACATTCACCGAGCTGACCAGGGTCGACGAGCATGAGCTCGAACGGCTCTTCGTCGAGGCCGTCGCGCAGGGGTACGCCTACTCCGAGGGCGAATACGACTACGCCACCCGGGCGCTCGCCGTTCCCATCATGCTCAGAGGGCGGCCTGTCGGCTCGCTCAGTCTCGGCGAGAGCAAGTATCCGGCGCGTTCCGACGACATCCGAGACCACCTGCCGGCACTGCAGGCCGCGGCGGAGCAACTGTCCGCCCTGCTCGACAACCGGGCGAACTCGGCCGCCGTAGCCCGGCAGACCAAGCCGACCCGAGCCCACTGAGCGCCGCGCCCTTGAGCCAGACCGACCACCGCGAGGAGACACCCATGCCCCAGGGCCACCAGAACCTCCTGCTCCTGTCCAACTCGACGGCCCCCGGGCGGACCTACCTCGAGCACGCGTGCGAGGCGATCCTCGAGACACTCGACGGCCTGCGCTCCATCGTGTTCGTCCCGTTCGCGTTGGCGGACCACGACGCCTACACCAAGACGGTCCGTGGTGCCATGGAACCGCTCGGCATCACCGTCCGCGGAGCCCACGAGGGCACGCCGCGCGACCTGGTCGCCGGTGCCGAGGCCGTCTTCGTCGGCGGCGGCAACACCTTCCGCCTCGTCAAGGCGATCCACGAGCTCGGCCTGATCGACGTCGTGCGTGCCCGGGTCGCCGAGGGGATGCCCTACCTCGGGTCGAGTGCCGGCACCAACGCCGCGACGCCGAGCCTGCGCACGACGAACGACATGCCCATCGTCCAGCCGCCGTCGTTCCAGACCTTCGGCCTCGTGCCCTTCCAGATCAACCCCCACTACCTCGACCCGGATCCGGCCTCGACGCACCAGGGCGAGACCCGGGAGGAGCGGCTCACCCAGTTCCTCGAGGAGAACGACGTCCCGGTGCTCGCCATGCGCGAGGGCACCTGGCTGCGGGTGAGCGACGGTGCCATGCGGCTCGATGGCGTGGCCGCGGGCGCGCGAGTCTTCCGCCGAGGATCCGAGCCGGTCGAGGTTCCGAGCGGCGCCGATGTGACCTGGCTCGTCGAGAGGGTGGGTGCGTTCGACATCCACCGTTGAGGTCAATCAGTCGACGAGGTCAGCCATGTCCTCGATCATGACGAACGGACCTGCGTCTCTGATCACGCGGCGGAAGCAATAGTCCGCAAGCGGGTGGGACCTGCGGACGACCGCACCTGTTCCACGATGATTTCCTCCAGGTGCGGCGCGGCAGGGCCGCGCCGGGGTTGACCCTCTCCCAGAGAGAGAGTCGAGGCTGTTGGAGGCGCTGGTGACGGGGTTGATGCCGATCGGAGTGTTCGCGCGAGCGACCCGGCTGTCCGTTCGAGCGCTGCGCAACTACGACCAGCTGGGTCTGCTCGTCCCGGCGTGGGTCGATCCGGGTACCGCCTACCGCCGGTACAGCGTCGACCAGTTCCCCCGGGCGGGGCTGATCCGACGGCTACGAGAGCTGGAGGTGCCGTTGCCCGAGATCGCCGAGATCCTGGCGGCCGACACCCCGGAGCAGGCACGCACCGTTATCGAGCGGCACCGGGAACGCGTGGCCGCGCGGGCGGCCCGGCTGGATGAAATCGCCGGGCAGTTGGGGGTCGTGCTGGCCGAGCCGGGGCGCGTGCCGGGCTGGCTACACGTGTACGAACGGTGGCGCCCCGCCCAGCCCACCGCCCGCGTGCTGGTGCGTACCCCACTGAGCGGGCTGGCCGAGGCGCTGGCGCCCGGGTTCGCGCGGCTGTTCGCCGGCCTCGCCGCGCAGGGGATCGCCCCGACGGGTCCGGCCGGGACCCGCTACCTCAGCGACGACCTCGACGCGGCGGAGTTGGAGGTGGAGGTGTTCGTGCCGGTGGGGCACCCACCCCGGCCGACCGCGACGATCGCGGCCGGGGAACTGGCGGGCTGCCTGCTCGCCGCGACCGTCCACGAGGGTGGCTACGACGACCTTGAGACCGCCTACCGGTCCCTGGGGCGCTGGATCGCCGAGCAGGACCGGGTGCTGGCGGGCCCGGCCGAGGAGCGCTACCTCGTCCCGCCCGCGCCCGGCGTACCCACGGCCGCGCTCCGCACGGAGATCGCCTGGCCGGTCCGACCCCCGTCCGGCCCGCCCGACCAGCAGATCAGGACACCGAATGATCATCGATAATGTGGCGTTCCCCGCCGGTCAGCACTGCGAGACCACCACGCTCGGCGCCCTGCTGCGCCACGAGGGCCTCGACCTGTCCGAGCCCATGCTGTTCGGCCTCGGCGAGGGTCTGGGCTTCGTCTACTGGGACGCCAAGAACATGGACTTTCCATTCCTCGGCGGCCGCACCAAGCCGACCGCGATCACCCGGACCGTGGCCGACCGGCTGGGCCTGGCGCTGCACATCCAGGAGACCGCCTCGCCTCGAAAGGCCTGGCAGAACGTCGCCGCCGCCCTCACCGCCGGACGCCCGGTCGGCCTGCAACTGGACTGCTACCACCTGGACTACTTCACCACGAAAGTCCACTTCGGGGGCCACTTCGCCGCGATGTACGGCTACGACGACACCCACGCCTACCTCATCGACACCGCCCAGCAGGGCGGCACCGTGACGACCACGCTGACGAGCCTGGAACGGGCCCGCGCCGAACGCGGACCGATGACCGCCCGCAACCTCTCCTACACCATCGCCAACCCCGCCGGCCAGCCCGATCTGGGCGACGCCATCCGGTCGGCCATCCGGAACAACGCACACGCCTTTCTCAACCCACCCATCGCCAACCTCGGTCACCGCGGCATCGCCAAGGCAGCCCGACAGGTGGCGCGGTGGCTCGACCGCTCGAGCGACCCGTCCCGCGACCTCCCGCTGGCCGCGGCGCTGATGGAACGCGGCGGGACCGGCGGCGCCCTGTTTCGCAACATGTACCGCGACTTCCTCGCCGAATGCGCCACGATCGTCGACGACGACAACCTCCGCGTCGGTCACCAGCTGTACGCCGAGATCGCCCCGTTATGGACCGAGGTCTCCCACCACATCACGGCCGCCGGAGCAACCGCCGACCCAGACCACCTGACCCGCGCCTCGGCAATGCTCACCGAACTCGCCGACAGGGAACACCACGCCATGCAGATCCTGACCGCGATTGGCACCGACTGATACGGCTCGGTCTGCGGCTGATGAGGATGCCGACGCCTCCAGCCGGGCGCTGATCTTGCGGACGGCACCTCGCACGATGGCTCGGCGCATAAGGAAGACTGGCGGGCATGGCTGACTTGGACGATGCGAAGGCTGCGCTGCACCACTACCTTCAGGCGGCTCGCGAAGACCTAATCTGGAAGCTCGACGGGCTGAGCGAACGTGAAGCCAGACTGCCCCGCACCGCGACCGGCAACAACCTGCTGGGAGTCCTCAAGCACTGCCTCAATGTCGAAGCCGGCTACTTCGGGCCTACCTTCGGGCGCGAATTCCCGACGCCTGAGGAACTGGTCGCCATGGAGGCGTTCGAGGAGGACCCGCAGGCAGACTGGTACGCGCGGGAGGAGGAGACGAAGGATGGGCTGATCGACCTGTATCGCCGTGTCGGGGTGTTCGCGGACCAGACGATCGAACAGCTACCGCTCGACGCGCCGGGGCGGGTGCCGTGGTGGCGGCCAGGTAGACAGGCCGTGACGCTGCAAAGGATCATCGTCCACGTGACCTGCGACCTCGCTCGTCACGCCGGTCACGCCGACATCATGCGCGAGCAGCACGACACGGCGATCGGCCTGCGGCGGGAGAACACCAACATCCCTCAGGATTATGACTGGCCGGCGTACGTCACCCAGCTGACGAAGCTGGCTGACCGCTTCGGATAGCCGCCCGGTCCCGTCGGTGCAGTCGGTGAGTTCAGCATCCCCTCTTCGGCACGGCCGGGCCTTGGCTTGATCCGTTGGGGATGACAGTGGGTAGCGGTCGGCAAGCGAACACCGAATCCCTGCCATGCCCAGTTCGGTCACTTGAGGGTGGTTGCGCGGGGACCCTCGCTAACCGACGTAGGAGGAGGACGCAATGCAGGCGATCCAGAAGGTCCGCCATCGACATGCCGACGTCAACGGTCTGGAGGTGTTTTTCCGCGAGGCCGGGCGCCCCGGCCGGCCGACCGTACTGCTGCTGCACGGGTTCCCAAGCTCGTCGCACACATTCCGGGAGGTCATGCCAACACTGGCTGAGGTCGCGTACGTGGTCGCGCCTGATCTTCCCGGCTTCGGCATGTCCTCGTCACCAACCGTCGACAAGTACGACTACACCTTCGAGAACCTCTCACGGGCGATCGAGAACCTACTCGACCAGCTTGGGGTCGAGCGCTTCTTCGTCTACCTGCACGACTTCGGCGCACCGGTGGGATACCACCTGGCCACCCGCGCCCCGAATCGCATCCGCGGCCTCATCGTCCAGAGCGGCAACGCGCACGAGGACGGCCTCGGCGAGCAGTGGGACAGCGCCAAGGAGTACTGGGCGGACCCGACCGACGACAAGCGCGCCGAGCTGCCGGACTGGTTGAACTTCGCTGGCACCCGTGACCAGTACCTCGCCGGGCTGCCCGAATACCTGCGTACGCTGCACCCTCCCGAGTCGTGGCACCTCGACTGGGAGCGCATGAGCCGACCCGGCAACATCGACGCGCAGTTCGCGCTCTTCAGCGACTACGCCAGCCACGTCGCCCGCTTCGATGAGATCGCCGAGTACCACCGGGCTCACCAGCCGCCGGCGCTCGTGCTGTGGGGACGGCGCGACCCGTACTTCGACGTTGACGAAGTCCTCGCCTACCACCGCGCCCTCGAGCGCATGGACGCGCACATCTACGACGGCGGGCACTTCTTGTTGGAGACGCACGCGGCCGAGTGCGCCAAGCTCATGCGGGCGTTCGTGCTCGACAACGCCAACTGAAGCCAGCGACCCACGCCCGACCAACAGGAGAAGCCCCGTGCCGCCCCGTAGAACCCGCGTCCTTTACGTCACCGATCTGGCATACGAGGCGCGCGGGCGTCGCTATTGCGACGAGGACATCTTCTTGTCCACCCAACTGCGGGAGCACTTCGACATCGCCCTGTGCCACCCGATCGATGCAGTTGACTTGATGGACTCCTTTGACGTGGTCGTGGTTCGCAACAGCGGCCCCGTCCTGTACTACCAGGATCATCACGACGAGTTCCGCGCTCGTGCGAGGCAGACGGGTGTGCGAGTCTTTACCGAGTTGACCGGCAAGGCCGACATGGCCGGCAAGCAGTACCTGCTGGATCTGTACGGAGCCGGCTACCCCGTCATCCCCACCGTGGACCGGTTGCAGGACATCGAACGCCTGCCACCGGCCACCCAGTACGTGGCCAAGCCGAAGTTCGGCGCTGATTCCGTTGGTCTGCAGTTCGTTCAGCGCGAGCAACTGCAGGACCTGACCTACGACAACCTGCTGGTCCAGCCACGTGTCGATTTCGAGTACGAAGTCTCCTTCTACTTCGTCGACCGCACCTTCCAGTACGCGTTGTACGCGCCTCATGCCGACCAACGGTGGCTGCTCGAGCCCTACGAACCGACCGATGCCGATTTGGCGTTCGCTCAACGGTTCATCGACTGGAACGACATCAGCCACGGCATCCAGCGCGTCGACGCCTGTCGCACACGAACCGGCGAACTCCTACTCGTCGAGCTTGAGGACCTCAACCCCTACCTCTCTCTGGACCGCGTTGCCGCTCCGACCAGAGATGCCTTTGTCAGGGACATGACGGCATCCATCGCGGCCCTGGCCACGATGAGCCCGACACCTCGCTGACCGCCCAACGAACCCGAGGAAGCACGATTCGGCCCCAGCCAACCAGTCCGCACATCGGCTAGTTTCGACCGGCGGCCGACCGGCGACCTGGCCCCGGTCGCTGAGTGGATGGCCGGCCTCCGCGGCACCCCATGGTCATCGACGCGAAAGGCTGCGGCCGGCCGCCCGTCCTCGTGGCTGGAAGAGGCCTTTCCAGACAGCGCTGGCCCACGTCGGCCTTCCGAGCACGAGAGCTCATATAGTCACGGGGTGAAGATGGAGCAGGTCCGGCAGGCATATGCGTCCGTCGCAGAGCTCTACATCGAACTCTTCGGTACAAGCCAGCAGGTACACGCCGACGACCTCGCGTTTATCGCGCGACACCTGGCGGGTCGACCTGGCACGGTGCTCGATCTGGGCTGCGGGCCTGGCCACATCACCGGTTACCTCCGCTCGTTTGGCGTCGACGCAACGGGAATCGACATGGTCCCCGAGTTCATCGCCCATGCGCGGGCAGCCCACCCGAACGGTAGGTACCAGCTCGGGTCGATGGAAAATCTCGCCGTTGCCAACCACTCCATCGCCGGCATCCTGGCCTGGGGCTCGTTGATCCATCTGCCGCCGGAGGATCTCGACGGCGTGCTAGCTGAGTTCCGGCGAGTAATGGCCCCGGCCGGGGCATTAGTGCTTGGTCTCTTCGTAGGTGACGAGGTCGCCGCCTTTGACCACAAGGTCGTAACCGCCTATCGCTGGCCCGTTGACGAGTTCTCCGAGCGACTGGCGCGAGCCGGCTTCACGGAAGTTGAGCGTCTGCAGCGGCCCAGCGAAGGCCCTCATCGGCCACATGCCGCCATCGCGGCAATCGCGTAGGGTGAGCTGGGTCGTGTAGACCTCCGGCTATGAACCGCGCTCGGCCGCTGGCGGCTGTCCTCGTCCGGGCCGGATGTCTGTCACCGTTGCTGTCGAAGGCCTCCTCCTCTCACGGCGGCCCTGGAGCGGTAATCACCGGCATGTCGCACGGTCAGCCTGTTCCGGGCAGTTCTCGTAACATGAGCGCCGTGCACGGGTTTGTGAAGCGTCGCGGCATACCAGAGCCAGGTTCGATTCCCGAGGTCCTGGACATGTTCCGTGCCGAGGTGCGCTTCTATCGCGAGATCGCGCCGATCGTGGGCGTCCGAGTGCCTACCTGCTTTCACTCCGAGATCACCCCGGTAGGCACGACACTGGTCCTCGAAGACCTCTCCTCATGGCAACCAGGAGCCGACCCCGTCGCACACGCCCAACTGCTGTCGCACATGCATCAGCGTTGGGCCGGGCAGGCTCCGCTGAGGTGGCCGTGGCTACGTCCGGTAGGCGCAGCCGCCGACCTGGTCGGCGACCTGTTCGACCGGATGATGCCGACCCTGGCAGCACGCCCTGACCTACCCGCTAACCTACGAACGCTCGCTGCGCGACTCGTAGGACGAGTGCCAGAGGCCGAGCAGGACATCGCCTCGGCAGGCCCGCTCACCCTCGTACACGGCGACGCGTCCGCACGCAACGCCCGCACCGCCCCGAACGGCGAGCTGGCACTTCTCGACTGGGAGGACGTCTCCGCCGCCCCCGGAGTCATCGACCTTGCCTGGCTCCTGCTGTCCTCCGTCGACCCCTCCCAATGGGCCGCCGTCACCGCCGCCTACGGACCTGCCGAACGCCTAACGACGGTTCTACCCGCCGTCGTCGTACAGGGGCTCCTCTGCTTCGCTGACACTGCGGAAGGGTCCGTCGAGGCGCAAGCATGGATCGGCCGGCTCAACGCGGCTGAGCAACGGCTGGCTTCTTGGACACCACTCTGATCGGGAAACGTCGGTCAGCCAGTAGGTCAGACGTTGAAGCGGAACTTACATCGCGCGGCAAGCCTTCACCCACCTCGCACCTCGCCCGACAGAACCGGCACCATGGCCCGGTGCGACTACTGACGGCAGACGAGTTCAAGGCCACGTACGGGACACCGCCAGCACCAGTCGACGTCGATGAACGTCCTCCGTTCGACTTCTGGCCCTACTTCGACGCCATCCCCCACGATCACTTCGCGGGCCACGACTTCAGCCGCGAGGAGGTGACGAACGTCTGGCAGATGCCCGACGGCATCCATCTGCACGTCCTCATCGCGTCCGAGGCCCCGAACGTGTTCATGGTGCTCGTACTCAACCTCCGAACAGCATCAGTACTCGGCCACCACCTGCTCGACCTCAACAAGCTCTACGGGCTCAGCCAGTCACCCACGGCACCACTTGACGAACGATAGGAGCGTCCAGCTTCGCCGGCAGCCGGCAGGGGCTGTCCTGCGCCAGCTGGGGGTCGGTGCGTCGCCAACCGGGCGGCGTCCAGCAGGACGTGACGGTCGAGTTCTACGACCGGATCACCGTGGTCGACGCAGGCGAGAACATCCAGCAGATCACATGCCTACGCTGCGACCAGAACAGCCCGCTGGCCTGGTACGGGGACCTCATCGAGGAGACCGAGGGCGAGTTCGACAGCCTGATCGTGACGGTGCCATGCTGCGAGACGGCAGTCGCGCTGGACACCCTGAAGTTCGACTGGCCCAGCGGCTTTGCCCGCTTCGAGATCGCAGTCGCCAGCCCGGCTCGCACGGCATGCACGTTCACCCCCGATGAAATCGGCCCGGTCGAGGCAATCCTTGGCCATCAACTTCGGCAGGTCGTAGCGCACTAATAGCGTCCGAGCGGCGGCCGCCTGCCAACTTCCGATCAGGAACGGCCGAACTCGGCGTAGCGGTGCTGGCCTTCAGCGAGGGCGTGCAGCGCCGACCCGACTCGACGTGCCCAAGAGCCGCAAGACACGGGACATCCCGCTGCCCGGGTCGGTGGGCTCCGCCCTCACCCGTCACCCTGGCACGCCGCCGGCGCACCCCGTCGTCGCCAATGGTCATCGTTGGTTGGCCTTGTCCGACCTCCGACGGCCTGGCAACGGCCTGGGTGCTTCCACTGACCTGGGGCTTGCATCTGGTACCCAGGTACAGGCTTACCGTCGGAGTATGAGCGACCGACACGTCACAACCGATGACGCCTGGGTGCCGAATGCCTGCACCCTGCCGACGGCCGAACGGCCGCTGCGGCTTGCTGAGTTCGATCAGTTCTTCCGCGATGCGGTCCGGAGTGCCGACCGGCTGTCGGCGCAGCATCTGCGCCTGCGGCTCACCGGAGGCGTGCAGGTTGAGGAGACGGCGCGGGACCTCACCGCCCGGGAGTCGTCTTGCTGCTCGTTCTTCGCTTTTGACATTTTCCGGTCCGGCCCTGATGACCTGACGTTGGACGTCCGGGTGCCGGCGGCCCACACCGACGTGCTCGATGGCCTCGCCAATCGTGCCGCGTCAGCGGCAGGCTCCCGATGATCGAATCACGGCTACGCAGCGGCCAGCTCGCCGACGCGGCCGGGGTCAACCTGCAAACGCTGCGCTACTACGAGCGCCGGGGGCTGCTCGCCTCCCCACAGCGGTCGCCGGGCGGGCATCGGCTCTATCCGTCGGAGACGGTCACGCTGCTGCGGGTCATCAAGACCGCGCAACGCCTCGGCTTCACCCTCACCGAGGTCGCCAACCTGCTCGACGCCGGCCGACACCGGCACAGTGGCCAACCGGATACCGGCCTCCAGGCGCGAGCCAGAGAAAAGCTTGCCGAGGTGGAACAGAAGTTGGCCGACCTCACCGTCATCCGCGACACCCTCCGAGCCGCCATCTCCGCCGGTTGCGACGACCTGGTCGCCTGCGCCGGCAGCTCCTGCTGCCCCCTGCCGTTTGCCCAACTCGCCGAAAGGGCCGACCGTGCCGACGCCTGCTAACCGGCTGCGCCGCCTGCTCCCCTCCGGCATGGCCGCACTCGCCGGAGCCGCCTGCGCCGCCTGCTGCGTGCTGCCGGCGCTGCTCGCCGCCGGGATCCTCGGTGGCGCCGGCTGGGCCGCGGTCAACCGTTTCATGCCCGCCGTCGCCGTCGCCCTGGCCGTGCTCGCCTGCCTGTCCTGGTGGTGGGCCAGCCAACGCCGCCACACCACCGGCTGCGCTGGCGGAAGCTGCTCCTGTGGACAGGGTGACCAGAAGGACCGCCAGGTGGTGAAGATGGGGTCCGACGCATGACGGTCGCCCGCTCATCCTGCTGTTCACGATCGCCGCTCTCGCCGAAATCGGCGGTTTCGCCGCCTCGCCGCCCAACCTGCACCCGCCCCACCTGGCGGGATCTTGATAGATTCGCCCTTCGCTTGAATCGACAAGGGGATGCACATGTCCGACGCGGGGGCCGGACCTGATTCAGGATCGACGGCGGACTGGGTGCGCGGTCCGGAAACGGCACGGACGCCGCTGCCGGGCGGTGCGGCTCCCGAGCCGGCACCGGTCCACGGCGCGCCACCGCCGCAGGTGCCACCCGCGGCAGGCCAGCCGTTCGGACTGCCCATGATCCCGTTCGGGGCGCAACTGCCAGCCGACCCGCCGCCACCCGGCCACCGCAACCGCGGCCTGATCATCGCCGTCGTGGCGCTGAGCGTACTGCTGTTGGTGGCCTGCTCGGGCCTGGTCGGCGGGGCCTTCCTGCTGCGCTCCACGGAGCGCGACGCGGCCAAGCCGGCGACGGAGGCGCGGCGGTCGTCCACGACCGGTAGCTCGGCCCCGAGCCCTCGCACGGCCGAGAGCGCGGAGCCGGTGCCGCAGGGGCCGCAGCCCAGCGACTACGCCGCAACCCAGATCTCCGATCTGAACAACGTGTGCGACGGCATCCTCTACTACCCCCAGTCGCCCAAGCGCGCCGGCAAGGCCCCGCACCCGGTGGTGCTGCTCATCGGAGACGGCCCGGGAAACCACCGCCGCCAGGACAACGGCTACTACTACGACGAGGGCCTGTCGAAGCGGGTGGAACAGACCTGGGCGTCGGAGGATCCGAAGAACGTGCAGATGGTCGCCTGCCTGGACCGGGTCAACACCGGCGCGACGATCCGCCGGTGCAAGTACGACGACCCGAAGCCGGACACGCTGACGCTGCTGAAGGCCAGTTACCGCCTTCGGGTGTACGAGGTGGCGACCGGCCGGAAGCTGCTCGACAAGGCCATGGGCGGCGACGACCAGGCTTGCCCGTACGTCGTCCTGGTCGGTCCCGACAAGAAGATCTACGCCGAGGTCAGCGACCGGTCGCTGCTCGCCGCGCTGCGCAACCTGGTGAAGCGGTAGCCGAACCGCAGCACCGGGTCCGCTCCGCCGCCCGATCCGTCACCCGCTCCCGCGCGGTCTCGAGCGGGCGGCATTGCCGTCCTGAACAACCGGTCCTGCCTGGAGCTGGAGGCGTCACCGGTGACGGGCCGCGCCTCCGGCAAGGGCACGCCGCCGTGGGAGAATCAGCGGGTGCAGGTCGGGATGCTTGGATCATTCGAGGTTCGCACGAACGAGGGCATCCTGGCCGACGTGCCGGGCGTCCGGTTGCGCGCACTGTTGATCGCCCTGGCACTCGAACCTGGCCGCGTCGTGCCGAAGGCGACGCTCATCGACTGGATCTGGGGTGAGAACCCGCCCGCCGATGCGGGGAACGCCCTGCAACGCTTGGCTTCCCGGCTACGGAAGGCGCTGCCCGGCGGGGTGATCGAGGGGCAGACGGGCGGCTACCGATTGATGGTGGGCCCCGACGCGGTCGACGCCCTTCGGTTCGAACGCCTCATCGGCCGGGCTCGCCAGGAGGAGGGCCTCCAGCGAGTTCGGCTGTTGCGCGAAGCCCTCACCCTGTGGCGCGGTGCGGCTATGCAGGATGTCGGGTTGGGGGACAGTGAGGCGTTCGACGCGGCGGTGACGCGGCTCGAGGGGCTGCGTCTGACGGCGATGGAGGATCGCTTCGAAGCGGAGGTCAGTCTGGGCCATGGAGCGGCGGTGGTCGCGGAACTGACCGACGCGGTGGCCGCGCATCCGCTGCGGGAACCGCTGGTCGCTGCGCTGATGCGGGCCCTGGTGGCAGCCGGCCGCGACTCCGAGGCCCTGCTCGCCTACGAGCGTACGAGGGAGGCGCTGTCCGACGCGCTGGGCGTCGACCCCTCGCCGGAGTTGTCGGCCTTACATGTCGCGTTACTGCGGGGCGAACTGGGGCGGCGGGAGGAGAATCGGAAGACCAACGTGCGTGCCGAGCTCACCAGTTTCGTCGGCCGGGACGCTGATGTCGGTGCCGTCCGCGAGCTCATCGCGGAGCATCGTCTGATCACCTTGATCGGGCCGGGCGGTTCGGGCAAGACCAGGCTGGCCACGGAAACCGCACGCACGCTGATCGGTGACCTGCCGGACGGAGTCTGGTTGGTGGAACTTGCCGCCATCGGCGCCGACGGTGACGTCGCGCAGGCGACGCTCACCGCGCTCGGGCTGCGGGATGCTCTGCTCGGCGCGGGTCCGAGCGCGGACCTGGCGGACGGGCTCATTGCCGCGATCCGCGAGCGGGAGGCGCTGCTGATCCTGGACAACTGTGAGCATGTGATCGAGGCGGCGGCGAGGTTCGCCGATCGGGTGCTCGGGCAATGCCGGCGGCTGCGGATCCTGGCGACGAGCAGGGAACCGCTCGGCATCACCGGTGAGGCGCTGTGGCTGGTCGAGCCGCTGGCCGTGTCAACCGACGCCGGCCTTGCCGAGACCGTGTCCTCGCCGGCCGTCCGTTTGCTGCGGGACCGGGCCGGCGCGGTGCGCAAGGACCTTGGAGTCGACGAGC
Organism: Micromonospora sp. NPDC047740; assembly: GCF_043204735.1. Lineage (NCBI taxonomy): Bacteria > Bacillati > Actinomycetota > Actinomycetes > Micromonosporales > Micromonosporaceae > Micromonospora > Micromonospora sp. NPDC047740. The sequence continues at coordinate 1,083,342 of NZ_JBIDCT010000001.1, read as the reverse complement.
ACACCTTGTCGACGATGGTGCGCGTCTGCCGGGCGCTGGACGGGATGCCGCTGGCGATCGAACTGGCTGCCGCCCGGTTGCGTACCATGACCATCGATCAGCTCGCCAACCGGCTCGATGACCGGTTCCGCCTGCTGACCAGCGGGAGCCGTACCGCCTTGCCGCGGCACAAGACGCTGCGCGCGGTGGTCGACTGGAGCTGGGAGTTGCTCACCGAGGCCGAGCGGACGGTCCTGCGCCGGCTGTCGGTGTTCTCCGGCGGGGCGAGCCTGGACGCGGCCGAGTGGGTCTGCGCCGGCGATGACGTCGAGCAGGATCAGGTGCTGGAGTTGCTCACGTCGCTGGCCGAGAAGTCGCTGGTGGTCACCGAGGGCGACGCCGCCCCGCGCTATCGGATGATCAGCACGATCAAGGAGTACGCCGCGGACCGGCTCGCCGAAGCGGGCGAATCGGACCTGGCTCGCCGGGCGCACCTCGCCTACTTCACCGACCTCACCGAGACCGCGGAGCCACATCTGCGCCGCGCCGAGCAGTTGGCCTGGCTCGCCACGCTCGAGGCCGAACACGACAACATCAGCGCCGCGATGCGGGCGGCGGTCGCGGCCGGTGACGCACAGGCGGCGATGCGGCTCGCGGCCGCCGCCGGCTGGTACTGGTGGCTCGGCGGGCGCCGGGCCGAAGGCCTCGAGCTGATGCTCGCGGCCACCAACATCCCCGGCGACGTGACCGATGACGTCCGGGCCATGGCGTACGGGATCGTGGTGCTCTTCGTGACCTCCGGGCGGGGCGACGAGCACCTGGGCGCGGAATGGATCCACAAGGCGTACCGGTTCAGTCAGCAAAGCCAGCACCGCAACCCGCTGCTGGGACTGGTCGACGCGCTGGAACGCCTGCTGCAGGAGCCGGACGCCGCGGTGACCGCGTTCGAGTCGGTGCTGGACAACGAAGACCCCTGGGTACGCGCCCTGGCCCGGTTCCAGCTCGGCAAGATGCGGATCATGCTCGGCCAGGGCGGCCGGGAGGCGGAGGCCAACCTGGAGCTTGCGCTCGCTGAGTTCCGCGCGCTCGGCGAAAGGTTCGGCATGTCCATCGCCCTGTCCGAGCTGGCGGGCCAACTCGCCCTGCGTGGTGAGTTCGTGGGTGCGTGTGCGCACTACGAACAGGCGGTCACGCTCGTCACCGAGGTCGGCGCCGTCGAAGATGTCATCCGGCTGCGGACCCAACAGGCCCTGCTGTACTGGCTGCACGGCGACCGGGACGCCAGCGCGGCCGCCATCGCCGAGGCGGAGCGGTGCGCCGAAGGGGTTACCTGGCCGCATGCGCTGGTCGAGCTGGCACTCGCCAAGGCCGATCTCGCGCGTTGGGTCGGTAACGCCGCGGCGGCACGTCACCAACTCGGGGTCGCGACCGCCCTGCTCGGCGACGAGGCGGAGACGGCGGACATCCGCGCAGGCATCCACGACGTGCTCGGCTACCTGGTCGACGATCTTCGGGAGGCTCGTTCCCACCGCGTGGCGGCCTGGCAGGCGGCGTCCGAGGCGGGACACGCTCCCATGATCGCCCAGACCCTCGTCGGTGTCGCGGACCTCGCACTCCGGCACGACCAGTACGAGCAGGCGGCGCGACTGCTCGCGGCCAGCGTCGGCGCACGTGGAGTGCCGGATCTCGCCCACCCGGATGCGGCCAGGATCGAGCGGGACGTACGGCGACACCTCGGCGAAGCACGGTTCGCCGAGGTGTCGCAGGAGGGTACGCAGGCGAGCTGGGCTCAGCTGGTCGAGACCACGCTCTCCTTCTGACCTGCGCGTCGAATGACGATGTCGCCGTGCCGGGTGCGGGCGTGGACCGAGACGTTGGTGCCCGCCGGGCCAGGGTTTCCCGGCGCGGAAACGGCGTCGCGCACCGATCCTCGCTCGCTGTTGACGTCGAGGTAGGCGGCGGTGCCCTCGCTGATGCCGACCTCGATGTTTCCCGAGCCGTTCGTCAGCTTCGCCTGACCGTGTGTCATCCGGCCGATCCGGATGGCGCCGCTGGCTGTCATGGCGGCGATGCTGCCGTCGGCGCGGTCGATGTCGAAGTCGCAGCCGGCGCTGCTGAGATCGAGGTCGGCCGAGGCGTGGCCGATCCAGGCCTGCCCGCCGGAGTTCGAGAGCCGCAGCGCGCCCTCGACCTCGCCGATCCGCAGCGCGAACGCCCCGCCCTCGATGTCGGCGCGCCCGGCGATGTGGCCGATCGCGACCTCACCGGACGCGATGTTCGCCTGCAGCGTGTCGATGCGGGCCACCTGGACCCGGCCCGATGCCACGTGCAGCTCGCACCCGCCGAACGAGCCGTCGGCATGAACATCGGAGTGCGCCAGGTAGGCGGCGAAACTGGAGCCGGTGGGCAGCTCGATCGTGATGGCGACCGACCCGTTCTTGTGCCCGGGGACGGTCGTCTTGACCGACAGTTGACCGCCGGCGAATTCGACCTTGGTCTTCTCGGCCACCTTGACGTCGGACCGGCTCGTCGCGTTGATGGGTTCGACCAGCACCGCGGTGTCGGTGCGGTCGCTCGCGGTGACCCGCACCTGACCACCGGCGACTTCCACGGTGGCGGCGATGGGCCCGGGGGTGGCGAATGTAGGCATGACAGCTTCTCCCTCTTGCTTGGTACGTGATCTGTTGGTGTGCCCGCCCCGGTTGGTCAGGCCCGCTTCTTGAAGGTGGCCAGCGACCACACATATCCGACCAGGGCGATCCCGACGCACCAGACGACGGCGATGATCACCTTGCTGCCAGCAGGTTCACCGGTCAGCAGCCCGCGCAGTGCCTCAATGATCGGGGTGAAGGGCTGGTACTCCGCGAACTGCCGCACCCCCGCGCCCATGGTTCCGGCCGGCACGATCGCACTGCTCAGGAACGGCAGCATGACCAGCGGTACGGAGATCAGGCCCGCCGATTCCGGGGTTTTGGCCGCCAGTCCCAGGGCGACGGTGATCCAGCTGGTCGCGAAAGAGACCAGCACGATGAGGCCGATCGCGCCGAGCCATTCGAGGAAACTCGCCGCTGGTCGGAACCCCACCGCGTACGCCACTCCGATGATGGCCGCGATGGCGATCAGACTGCGGAGCATGCTGGCGGCGACATGAGCGCTCAGCACGGCACTGCGGGAGATGTCCATCACCTTGAACCGATTGATGATCCCCTTCGTCATGTCGGAGTTGACGGCCAACGCGGTCGCGCTCAACCCGTAACAGATCGTCAACACGACCATGCCCGGCGTCGCGTAGTCGATGTAGTTGCCGCCGATGTCGAAAGCGCCGCCGATCACGTACACGAACATCAGCAGGATCACGATCGGGAACAGGACGGCGTTGAATACCGCGACCGGGTTCCGGAGCGTGTGCTTGAAGTTGCGACCCAGCATGGTCGTCGCGTTGCTCATTATGCGTTCACCTTCGCGCGAGTACGGCCGGTCAGGGCAAGAAAGACGTCATCGAGGTCCGGCGTGTGCACCGAGAATTCCTCGACCTCGATCGAATGTGCGTCGAGTTGTGCCAACAGGGCGCGAACCGATTTCGCCCCACCATCGCTGGGAACCCGCAGGACCAGATCGTCCTCGGCGTCCCGCGCGGAGTCGGTCAGGACCCGCACCGCGGCGGCGAGTTCCAGGTCGCCGGCGAACCGGAGCCGGACATGACTGCCGGGGATCTGGCGCTTGAGCTCGGCGGGAGTGCCCTGGGCAACCAGCTTGCCCTGATCGAGCACCGCGATCCGGTCGGCGAGCCGATCGGCTTCCTCCAGGTACTGGGTGGTCAGGAAGATGGTGACGCCCTCGGCCACCAGCTGACGGATGATGTCCCACATCGTCCGACGGCTGCGCGGATCCAAACCCGTCGTCGGCTCGTCGAGGAAAATGATCCTGGGCTGGCCGACCAGGGTCATCGCCAGATCCAGCTTCCGGCGCATACCCCCGGAATAGGTGGCCGCCATCTTCTGCGCCGACTCCGTCAGGTCGAACCGCTCCAGCAGGTCGGCGACCACCCGCTTGCTCTCACCCGAGCGCAGACGCTTGAGATCCGCCATCAACTGGAGGTTCTCCTGGCCCGTCAGGAAATCGTCCACCGCGGCGAACTGACCGGTGACCCCGATGGCCGCGCGGACGGCCTTGGTCTCGGTCGCCACGTCATGCCCGGCAACGAAGACCGTGCCACCGTCGGCCTTCATCAACGTGGTCAGCACGTTGACCGTCGTCGTCTTGCCCGCCCCGTTAGGGCCGAGCAGGGAGAAGATCGTGCCCGCGGCAACATCGAGGTCGATGCCGTCAAGAACGATCTTGTCCTTGTACGCCTTCCGCAGCCCTGAAGCCGCAATCGCTGAACTCGTCATGCGACCACCATCGGCGCCGGGCCTGCCACCCACCTGACACGCCCCTGACACGGCAGCTGACATGATCGGCCGCTCGTCGCCGCTGTCGGCGCGTTGCTGCTCGTCGCCTGATCTCAGGCGCACACCGTCGGCGGCGGGTACGGTCGTGGAATGCGCCTCCCAACCGCAGCGACCACCGCGGGCTCCCTTATCGGCGGGTGGCAACTCGCCCGCCGGACCGGTAACCGTCCCCTCGGCGGCGTGGTCCTTGCGGCCGGCGGTGTGCTGGCGGGACGCGAGTGGGCCCGGCGGACGAGCCCGGCCGTGACCGCAGGCCTGGTCGCGGCCTACCTCGGGGCGTTCGGCCTGTCGCACCCGCTGGCCAGGCGCATCGGTGCCTGGCCCGCCGTGCTGGCCGTCTCGGCACTCACCGCAGCCGCCTCGTACGCCGTCGCAGACCGCCGCGCTCCCCGCTAGCGCCGCCGCTTGAGGCCGCCCTGGACGGCGCGCTCACCGCACTGGCCAGCTATCGACTCAAGGCGGAGTGACGGCGGCGGTAGAACCCGCAACACCGCTGGCGAAATCGTTCCACCGGTTGGTGCGAGACTTGATCAATGCGGTGCTTCAGTGCGACTGGTTGGACGGCGATCTTCAGCGGGACGGAGACCGAGAGCGGACGCATGCGACCAGTGGAGGCGTGGGATCCGGCTACTGGGGTGGCGCTTGTCGTGGACCCTCAACGTGGTGCGCTCCGCCCCGTCACCGACTGGCCGGACTTCTCCCATCTGGAACGTGGAGAGCGTGTTGTGGGCGTCATACCTGGGGGTGGATGGCGTGCCCACTGGAACGACGGGTACGACGGCACCCCGCTGACTGAGGCGGTCCTTGCTTGGCTTATCCAATCTGATGGTCGAGCTACTCCCATCAGCGTTGACCCCGATGGCACAGTTGATACCGCAGATTTGGCGGACCGCATTCTCGCGCCCGAACAGGATCTGGAGTGAGGTCACCCAGGTCCTCGCGCGCTCGATGCGCCTGCGGCGCCCTTCCGAGGTGAACGGGGCGTTGCGGTGAGTCAGGCGGCCGGGACGTCTTCGGCCGACAAGACGGGTTCGAGGTAGCGCAAGTGTGCCCGGTTGGGCAGCAGGAGTGGGGTGGCGAGCAGGAGGACACCGGAAATGGTGATCGCGGCGAGGGGGCTGGTGAGTGTGGCGAGGATGCCCCAGATCACCATGAGGGTGGCCTGCACGAGTTTGCTGCTGACACTCCATGCGCTGAGGACTTGGGCGGCATGATCCGCGGGAGTCCGTTGCAGGCGTTCGCTGGCGTAGATCGGATTGAAGATGCCCATGCATGTGATCAGCAGGCCCTCGACGATGATCACGGTGAGGAGTCCGGTGATGCCGGGATGGACGAACGCGAGACCGAGCGGGAAGAACGATCGCAGCCAGCCGGAGACGATCATGACCCGGTGCCGGCCGTAACGCTTCACGAGGCGTGCGGAGAGGCGGGCGCCCACGAAGCCGCCGAGTGCCGGGATGCCGAAGACGAGACCGTATTGCCAGGCCGGGAAGTGGTATTCGCCCAGCAGCAGGACGGCCAGGAGCGGGACGGTGGCCATGATCAGGCCGCCGACCAGGATCGAGTTGAGGAACAGGCACCGTAGTGCGCCGTCGTGGAGGATGAACCGCCAGCCACCAAGAAGGTCGGCTCCGCGCAACGCGGTGGCCGGGTCGCGGGGTGCCGCGACGTCGCCGCCGCGGATGCGGAGGACCCCGAGCGCGGACAGCAGGTAGCTGAGAGCGTCGACCATGAGGGTGATGACCGGGCCGAGCAGCCCGACGAGCGCGCCGCCGAGGGGCGGTCCGGCCGCGGTCGCCACCCAGCTCGTGCCCTCGAATCTCCCGTTCGCGGTCAGGAGGTGGTCACTGCGGACAAGGTACTTCAGGTACGCGCCGGAGGCGGCGGAGAAGGCGATGGTTGCGGTTCCGGAGATGACCGAGACGACCAACAACTGGCCGTAGGACAGCACCCCGAGGAAGTACGCGAGCGGAACACTCGCCATCGCGAGGAACCGAGCCAGGTCCATCGCGATCATCACTGGGCGCTTGGACCGGTGCTCGACCCACGGCCCGAGCGGGACCGCAATGATCGCCGCGACGGCAAGCCCGGCTGCCTCCAGCAGCGAGACCGCGGATGCCGACGAGTGCAGCACTCGAACCGCGATGAGCGGGAACGCTCCGAAGGCGATCCACGTGCCGTACGTGCTGATCGCGTAGGCCGACCAGAGCCAGCCGAAACTCGACCCCAGTTTCACGCGCACACGACTCCCCCGCAACAACCGATGTTTGGATCCCTGAATCCCATCGGCTGCACGAGGGCGGGATCAAACAACCGCCGTTCGGCGAGCCACAACGATCAGTTGGGCGAGCCTAAGCTGGGCCAATGGATACCGAGGCAGTACGATCGTTCGTCCGAGCGGCCGAGCTCGGGCAGTTGCAACACGCGGCCGACGAGCTGGGCGTGACCCAGCAGGCGGTCTCGAAGCGGGTCGCCGCCCTGGAGCGCGAGCTGGAGGTCCGCCTGTTCACCCGTACCGCCCGAGGGGTCGAACTGACGCTCGACGGCCAGGCATTCCTCCCACACGCACGGAGTATCGTCGCGGGTGTTGATCGCGCCGTCACCGCGGTCAGGCCGGGCTCGCGGGCCCTTCGGATCGACGTTCTAGGCCTGCGAAGCGCGCAGGCCGTCGTTCTGCACGACTATTGGCGGTCGCATCCCGAAACCGACCTCGACGTGGTGACCCTCAGGGTCAACGACCCGCACGTGGCGGCCGCCGCCGTCCAGGCAGGCGATGTCGACGCCTCGTTCCGCACCGTCACCGATCCGACCACGCTGCCACGCGACGTGCAGATGATCCACGCCTTCGACTCCCCGCTGGAACTCCTCGTCGGCCCCAGGCATCCGCTTGCCTCCGCGCGCACAGTGACACCACCCCAGCTGCGCAAGCTTCGGATCTGGGTGCCGGGTATCGTGCCTCGAAGTGAATGGGCGGAGTTCTACGATCAGCTCGCCACCGCCTTCGACCTCCGCATCGACGCGGCGGGCCCGAACTTCGGTAACGAGGTACTCCTCGACGCCCTCGCGGACTCCGCCGACGTGGCCACCCTCGTCGGCGCGCGCGACCGGTACATCTGGCCGACGAACTACGACCTACGCCGCATCCCGATCGTGAACCCGACGCTCGCCTACCCGCTCTCCCTCATGTTCCCCAGAACGAATCCGCACCCGGGGCTTCGGGCGATCATCAACCACTTCGCAAGCCTGGCACCGCTCCCCGAGACGGTCTGGCTCCCGTCCTGGGCAACGACACCACGCCGTTGTCGCCCCGGTCGCGCGTAGACCTCGCCACCAGCAGACGGGTGCCTGGGTGGCCGCCCGGCCGGCCGGGGCAAGATGGGCTGGTGCTCGAGCCGATCGGTGTCCGCCCCGAGGACGAGATGGTCTACCGCGAACTCCTGTCCCGCCCCGAGGCGTCCCAGCGCGACCTCGCCGCGGCACTTGACCGTGGTGCGGCCGAGGTGGGCAGCTCGCTGACCAGACTCGAGGAGCTGGGCCTGGTGCACCGGCTGCCCGGCCAGCCCGCCAGGATGCGCGCGGCGCGGCCCGACGTCGCGGTTGACGCGCTGGTCGACCGACGCCGCGAGGAGCTGGCGCGTACGCAGCTCGCCGCGCGCACCCTGCTCGCCGAGATGCCCGCCGAGGAGCGGTACCGCCCGGAGGAGATCGTCGAGGTGCTGGTCGGCCGGGCAGCGATCGCTGCCCGGTTCGAGCAGCTGCTCAGCACCACCCGGCACGAGCTCATGGTGCTCGATCGCCCGCCGTACGTCGCCGATCCCCGGCGGTCGGACAACTCGGTACGCCGGCTCCTGCGCGCGAAGGTGCGGGTGCGCGGCATCTACGCCCCAGAGGCGCTGGAGCTGCCGGGTGCGCTCGAGGAGGTCCAGGACGCAGCCGGCGTGGGTGAGCAGTCCCGGGTGCACACCGGCCTCCCGATGAAGCTGGCGATAGGCGACCGCCGGCTGGCGATCCTGCCGGTCGGCGTGCAGAGCGCCGATGTGGCGGTCTGCATCCGACCTTCCACCCTCCTCGACGCGCTGGTCCAGCTCTTCGAGCTGCTCTGGGCGCAGGCGACGCCGATCGTCGCACCGGCAGAGGAGGGCGGGTTCAGCGATCGCCAGCTCGCCGCGCTGCTCGCCTCCGGGGCGAAGGACGACGCGGTTGCCCGCCGGCTGGGCACCAGCACCCGTACGCTCAGCCGCCGGATCGCCGAGCTGATGGACCACCTGCACGTCCGCACGCGCTTCCAGGCGGGCGTGCAGGCGGTCCGGCTCGGTTGGCTCGAGAGCTCAGTGCCCGATGTCGAAGGCCCGGACGATCGTCTGGTCGACCACTGAGCCGCCGGTGTCCTCCGCGTGTAGCCGCAGCGACACCAGGCCGCTGCCGGCCGGCAGCTCGACGCGCCAGCCCTCCGTACCGCGGGTGACGACCGCCGGCCGCCAGGTCGCACCGTCGTCGTACGACGCGTCGAGGCGTGGCTCCCCGCCCAGCGTGGACGGTACGCCGTCAGGGCGCCGCAGCCGCAGGTCGAACGCCACTCTGCCCTGGCGGTCGGCCCGGACCCGGTTGTGCAGGTCGACGCCGACGTCGTAGTCCGGCAGCAGCAGCGGCTGGGCCTCCGCCGCATCTCCGGCGGTCGTCGTCGACGGGAAGCTCCAGGCGGTGTCGGTGTGTGTCGACAGCTCGTTCCACGCCTGCGGGTTGTCCGCGGTGAACGAGATCGAGACGCGAGACTCGCCGCCCGGCAGCCGGACCGTGCCGGAGGGGAGGTTGTCCGTCTCCCCGACCAGGGCGCCGTCGGCCCTGATCTCGAGATGGGTGCGAACCCCACTCGGGTGGGTGTACTCCGTTCCGTGGTTTCCGTCCGCGTCGATGAAGCCGTCGACGGCCACGCGCAGCTGATCACCGGAGCGCTGGACGGGCCGAGCGGGATTCGGGGCCGCCGTGATCGGCGCCCGGCCGAAGGGCAGCTCGTCCTTCTCGCGGTCCGAGTACGCCTGGCGCCCGGGCATGCTCAGGCTCATCGGCAGCACCGGTGCCTTGGGGAACATCGTGTTGTAAGCGGACTCCGGAGCGAACACCGCGTAGCTCCATGCGGTGTCCGGGTCGGGGATGCGGTACTCGGCGCGCGTACGCGGCCCGGCCTCGAAGGGGAACGTCGTCGAGACGACGAACGAGTTGCCGGGCTGCCACGGGTACGCCGCCTCGGAGAACGTCGAGGGAAGCGTCGGCTGCCCGTACACCTGACGCACCTGAGTGGCGAGCTGCTCGGGGAGGGCGACGTAAGTGGGGTCCTCGGGGATCCGGTCCTTCATCTTCAGGTAGAGATCGTAAACATAGGGGCTGGCGGGCTCGCCCTCGACGGTCACCCTGGCTCCCTTAGGGAGTCGGGCGAGCGCGAGGCCCTCCGCCCGGTTCAGCCGGATCGTCGGCACCTGCAGCTTTACTCCGGTGCCGCCCGGGTCGCTGATGTCACCGGGGCCGTCGTTGCGGATCACGACCACGCCCGCACCGTGTGCGGCCGCATTGTTGGACTGTTCGGCGATCGACATGTCGGCGGAGTGCGTGACCAGCGCCAGCGCGCCGTGCAGCTGCTGGTCGGCGAGTTCGGCCGCCGTGGCGCGGCCGACGTCCACCACGGGGAGGCGGGACCGGCCGTTGACGACCGGGAAGTCCGAAGCGACGTCGGAGAACCAGGTCCGGTCGACGTACTCCGGGTGCAGGGCCGGCGCGGTCGGCACGGACAGGGTGATGTCGGGGGCCTCCAGCCGGACCCGGGTGCGCGCCTGGAACGTCCCGATGGACACCTGCGGTGTCGGCTGCAGGTAGAAGTGCTGGTCGAGGAGGTATGCCGGGCGCATGTCCAGGTGGACTGCGGACCCGTCCGCGGCGGTGCGGTCGTAGCCGATGAGCATGGCACCCTGCGGCGGCACCTTGGTGCTGCGCCCCGGGGTCCTGAGCGTGAGCTGCCGGGCATCGCGGGCGTCGAGCGCGAAGGTTCGCTCTCCGCTCACCGTCGTCTCCGGCTCGCCCACGAGCGAGATGTTCTGGAACGTGCGGCTGCTTCCGATGGTCGGCTTCTCGGCGGGCAGAGTGGTGACGAACGCCATCACCGAGTACTCGCCGGGCGGTACGAGCACGCAGGTGGTCCGGGCGAAGGTGACCTCGGAGCACTCGTTGCCCGGCGCCGGGTCGGTGACCAACTGGCGGGTCCACGCCGCGCCGTGCTCAAGGTCGAAAACCGTGATGTAGGCCTGGGCGGCCCGGCCGTCCCGGCCCACCGCGGAGAAGTGCAGCGGCACGGTGTCGGCAGCGCTGGCGGCCAGAGGTGCGGCGTGGCCCTCGATCACGGTCGGCGTGCTGGCGACATCGGTCGTCTGCACGGTCGTGCCTGTCTTGTTCGTCGCGACAACAAGGCCAGGAGTCACGCCGTCGGGGCTGGGCAGCGCGGCGAGCGAGGTGGCGCCGGTGTCTCCGAGCGGCGTCAGGGCGACCTCGGCTCCGCCGCCTACGGAGACAACCCGCGCAGCCGGCGCCGCGGCGAGGCCATCGGCGGAGGCCGCCGCGTTCGCTGTGGACCACGGCGCCGCGGTGAGCAGGCCGACCACGACGGCGAGCGAGGTGACGGCGGCGGCGCTCGCCCGGTGCAGGGCCGAGAGTGGCATGGTCATGGGACTCCCAGTGATCAGAGATGCGTCCCCCCTTTCATAGTCGAGCCGTACCGGCGGCGGACAGCATGACCACTGGCGGCTACCAGAAATGGCGACCGCCCGCCATCGGCTGGCCCGGCTCAACCAACCGGTCCGGAGTGTCACGGACAGTTGGCGAACGATCGGGCTGGTGTTGGCGGTCATCCTGGCTCCCGGAGGGGTGGCCATTTATCCTCGTGGATTGCTTTGCTTAGGAGTCACGCCTCACACTGTGCGTATGACTACCACTGCAGCCGGGCGGGTCCGTACCGTGACGGGCACCGCAGTACTCGCCGCCCTGATCCTGGTGGCGGCATTCGGCAACCCGGCCTACACCGACTGGGCGAAGAACCACACCTCGAACGACGCGTGGGGATTCTTTCTCAAGCAGTTGGCATGGCCGACCTGGTCGTTCAGCTCGGACGATTCGGTGCGGACCATCCTCGCCAACGACATCAAGGCAATCCTGCTCATCGTGCTGACCGGTGTCTTCGTGTCGCTCATGGTTGCGGCAGCGTCATCGCGCAGCGCGAGGCTGTTCTTCTCGAGCTGGGGAGCCTACGTTTTCGCTGCGGCGTCCGCCGGCCTCCTGGCCGCGTTCATCCAGGTGGATACCAGCCTGCGCGGCGCCTTCAACTGGGCCGCCGGTGGCGGGATCTACGGACTGTTCGTCGGTTGGGCCCTCGCCGTCGTGGTCTTCGCCTCCCGGAAGTAACCCGCATAGTCCTGCGCCCCACTGCGCCGCCTACATGCTGAACGACGCCGCTTCCGGCATCGCCAACCTGCACAACGTCGTCCTCGCCCGGTGAGCACCAACCCGGCCAGCGGGCCACCTCAACCCACGCCACGGCGGTCACTGACAGTCGCGATGATGTGTCAGGCATCGAGGTGGACGCAGTGGACACTCACGCATTGTGGTGAACAAGAGACACGATGTAGAGAGATCCGATTAATCGGAAAGAGAGGTTTTGCCGACTCCCGACCGACAGTAGACTGCCCATCCATGTCGTACAACAACTACGACCCCGACGACCAACACCACCGGTTCCCCACCCAACCCACGGCGCCCGACCCCCCACCGACACAGCGGATCGCGTACGTGGACGTACACCACGGCGATGGCCTAGCACCCACGGCGCACTACCCCCACCCCACGCCGCGCACCCAACCCCCAGCGCCGTACCCCCACCCCGCGCCGCCCATCCCCCAGCCACCGATGCACTACCCCCAACCCCCGACGCCCTATACGCCACCTGCTTACCCATCACAGCCCTACCCGGCCCCGCCAGCGCCAGCGCCAGCGCCAGCGCCACGACAACGGAATCAGACAGATACCGCTACCATCGTCGCCCGCGTCATGGTCGGCGTGACCAGCAGCGTCGCTCTCATCTTCGCCTTGCACGTTCTCTTTTCCTTGGCGGGTGCCAACCAGAGCAACAGCTTCGTTCAATTCGTCTACGTGCTTGCCAAGGCGTTCGTACTGGGATTCGGGGACGTGTTCACGCCGAACGACGCCAAGGTTGGGCTCGTTCTCAACTACGGACTCGCCGCGCTGGTGTACTTGGTCATCGGCAGGCTGATCGCCCGGGCACTCCGCCAATAGCCGTCCACATCGTGGTGGGCATTTAGCCTTCACGGGCGCCCGGCCTCATTTGCTTCTGCAACATTGATCAGGAGAGGCATACTCACCCCGGACCTCGCGGCGTTGGGGGCCGACTGCACGCCGTCGTGACCAACTGCCCGCACCGCAACCCCACACGTTGTGCCGATGCCGACACACCGGCCAACACGGGAACCAACGGTGCGGCGACGCGTCGGCTTTCAACGCTGCGGCCAGCATCCCCGGACGGGGTCAAGCACACGTGCCGCCTCACCGTCGCTGGATACGAACACCAGCGTGTCCACACCTGTACCGCAGTGCGCAACGCCGCCAGCGAGGCGCCGAGCCGAGACATGTCCGCTACCGCAGCGAGTTGGCGATCTCGATCGCGTCGGACTTGGCCAGGTCACCTTCGAGTCGGTAGCTCACCCCGGCCTCTTCCCAGATCAGAGTCGACGCGGCGAGCCGTGCGGTCTCCTCCCGGGCCGTGCCGGTGCGATCCACGTAGGTCAGCGCGTGCGGGCCACCGACCCAAATGGCGTACCCGGCATCGACCTCGGTCAACTCTACGCCCGGCCCCATGGCCAGCTTGTGGAACGCCGGGTCGAGACGACCGTCGAAGGCATCGATCCGCAGCGTGCCGCCGCGATAGAGCAGGGTGGCCACCCGGTACGCGCCGGTCCGGTCGGGGTCGGCGACCAGCACCTGCTCCGGTGAACCCAGCTTCGCCGGCAGGCGGATCGGAAAGTGGACCAGCCGCTGCGCCTCGTGCAGGGCGGCGGGTCGCTGCGAGGGCAGCGGCGACGGTTCGCCGGTGGGCAGGGTCGGTGCGGGCGATGTGGCGATGGTGATGCCCGCGAAGCGCAGCAGCCCCGTCACGGCGTCGGCGAGGGCGGCCCGGCCGGGCGGGAGCAAGGCGACGAGCAGGGCGACGAGCGCCGCGGCGAGGTAGTAGCGCCACCGCCGCCGCCGGGGCGCGGGTACGGCGAGGCGGGCGCGTACCCGGGCGGTCACGTCGGGCGGTTCGGGGGTGTCCAGCCAGGCGGACAGGTCGCGCAGTTCTCGTTCGAGGTCATCCATGGTGGACCTCCTCGACGCTGAGCAGGCCGCGGAGCTTGGCCAGCGCCCGGTAGGTCCGCGACTTCACGGTGCCTCTGGGCCAGCCCAGCATCGCCACCGTCTCGTCCTCGCTGAGGTCGAGGAAGAACCGGCAGACAATCACCTCGCGGTCCTTCACGGGCAGCCGGCGCAGGGCCTGCACCAGCATGGCGCGGCGTTCGCCGGCGAGGACGGCGCCGACCGCGCTGTCCTCGGCGACCTCCGATCCCCGGTTCGCCTCCGCGGCCCGCAGGACGAGTCCATCCCGCCGGCCGCGGGACCGGTGCAGGTTCCGCGTCTCGTTGGCGACGATCGCCAGAAGCCAGGAACGGAAGGAAGACTCTCCCCGATAGCGGGCGAGACTGCGGTATCCCTTCACGAACGCCTCCTGGATGACGTCCTCGGCGTCCGGGCCGGCGCCGAGCAACACCGCCGTCCGATACGCGGGCGCGGTGTGCCGGGCGACCAGGAGTTCGTACGCCTCCAGGTCACCAGCCCGAGCGCGGGTGACGAGCTCTCCGTCGTCCAGTGACAACCTCCCCGATCACCCTTCATGACACCGCTCACGCCGGGCTGGTTCCATCCCCGCTCCGGGTGGAACTGCGGCGGGTTCGCCGGTGTCATCCGGGCATGATGGCAACGACAAGGATCTCGCGTCGCACCGTTCTGGCCCTCCTCGCCGGCACCGGCGCCGCCACGCTCGTCGGCTGCGATCCGGTGCGGAACACAGCGCCCGCCGTGTCGCTTCCCGACGCCCTGCTCGTCGAACTGGACGACGCACTCGGCGTGCTCCGAGGCCCCGACCGGTTGTCGATCCCGCGCTCCGTCGCCACCGCCGACGGGTCGGCGATCTACGCCACCGCGCCCGACGGCGCCGACACCGCCTTCTGGCGGGTCGACACCGCCACCGGCCACACGTCGGACCGGGTCAGGTTGCCCGGGCGCTGGCTGCCGCAGGCTGTCTCGGCGAACGGCGCGCTGGTGGCGCTCACCTCGGATGCGGCGAATGCGGCGCTGGGACGCCCGGACGGCCGGGACGTGACGCCGGTGCTGGTCGCCGACGTCACCGGGGTGCGGCACCAGCTTGAACTACGGGGCAACTTCGTGCCGGAGACGTTCACCGGGGATCAAGCCGGACTCTTCGTCCTCGAGTGGCTCCCGGCGGCGGCGCCCGACCGGTACCGGGTCCGCGTCGTCGATCTCGCCACGAAGGCTCCGGGCCCGCTCACCACCCGGGACAAGGCGGCGATCCCGCCCGGCGCCGAGGAGGAGATGCGCGGCGACGGGCGCCAGGCCGTGCTCGCGCCGGACCGCCAAACCCTCTACACCCTCTACACGCACCAACCCGGCCACCAGCACACCCGTGACCTGGTCAGCGGGCGGCCGGGCAACGCACACGCGTTCGTCCACACGCTGAACCTCACCGAGCGGTGGGCGTACTGCGTGGACCTGCCGCATCCGTTCGGGGAGGCGTCGGCGAGCGGCCACGCCATGGCGATCAGCCCACAAGGCGGTCGGCTCTTTGTTTCTGACGTCACGTCCGGCACGGTCGCGGAGATCTCCACCGAGGAGCTGACGGTACGCCGCACGGCCATCGTGGCCGGCGGCAGCGGCACCGGGCACGCCGCCGCGGACAGCGAGAGTCTGTTCCTCGGCGCCGGCACGGTGGTGCGGCGGATGGATCTCCAGCAACTGCGCCCCGCCGCCGACTGGTCGGTCCGCGAGCCGGTCACCGGCCTCGTGCTGAGCCCCGACGGCAAGCGCCTCTACGTGGGCCAGACCGGGGCCGTCAGCTGGCACGATCCCGCCACCGGCAACGAGCTCGGCCGCGTCGCGGTGCCCGGGCTGGTCGCTGTCCGGGGTCTGGCCGGACGCGGCTGATCCACCGGTGACCGGTCAGGGCCGGCACCCGCCGACACGCGTGATCGCCGGACCCCGCAGGGACCGGCGATCACCGCTGATGCGCCTCAGGCGATCCGGCGGATCATGCGGATGGCGAGATAGAGCAGGACCACGGCGAGGGCCACGAAGATGCCCGTCTCGATGCTCTGGAACAGCCAGAACCGGTCGGCCGGCTGGTAGAGCTGCCAGTTGTAGGCGCCCGGCCCGAGTCCCAGTTCGGCGCCGCAGGCCCTGCCATCCGGTCCCTTCGTGCCGGGCGGGCAGACGATCTGGGAGTCGGCCAGCACCATCTTGCCGTCGGCATCCCGGACGCCGCTGGCGAGGATCCAGTCGCCCCGGCTGATCCTCGGCCCCTCCGTCCCTTCGATCGGGAAGGTGAGGGTACGGGCGGGCTGGAAGTGCGGCCTGGCCAGGATCGCCGCCGCCGCCCGTACGCCGACGAACCCGACGAGGGTGACGCCCATGGCAGGCAGCATCTTGCGCCACACGGTGCCGGCGAAGATGCCGAGCGCCACGGCGAAGAGGGTGTAGCCGATCGGCACGATCCCCTGCAGGTCGAAAACGATGACGCCCATCCGGCCCTCGTGCGCGGCCTGGGTCAGCGGGCTGACCCACCACGACATGCCCAGCCCGTAGCAGACGGCGAGGGCGACCGTGGCCACGCCGACCAGCCCGAACTTCACCAGCGCCCAGTGCGTGCGACCCACCCCCTGGGTCCAGGCGAACCGGTGGGTGCCGTGCTCCACCTCACGGGCAACCAGCGGGGCGCCCCAGAACAGGCCGACCAGCATCGGCAGGACGAGCAGCAGGACGGCCACCAGGTTCAAACTGCCGTACCGGGTGCTGAAGCGGCGGAACGCCGCATCGCAGGAGTCCCGGGTAGTCCGGGCGACGTCGGCGTCGGCCAGCTGGCGGACACAGTCCGGCAGCCCGAACTCGGTGAACGTGTGCCGCATCGACAGGCCGATAGGGATCATCAGGGCGGCGAGCGCCGCGAACCCGAGCAGGGTGAACAGCAGTTGCTTGCGGTGTTGCCGCCAGGCCAGCCAGATCATGCCGGCACCCCCCATTCGGTGTGGCTCGCGGCCGGGTCGCCGTCGGCCAGGTAGGCGAGGATGACGTCCTCCAGGCCGACGTCCCGGACCGTCCAGGAGGGATCGTTGATCGGCCCGTCGGTGCGGACCAGCAGGGTGGACTGCCGGTCGGTGTGGCTGGCCCGGACGACCGCGGCGACGCCGCCGATCGGACCGCCGTCGTGGCGGGGCCCGACGAGTTGCCGATGCCCGGCCACCAGGTCGTCGGCCGCGCCCGCGAGTTGCACGCGGGCGGCGTGCAGCACGATCAGGTAGTCGCAGACCCGCTCCAGGTCCGCCAACAGGTGCGAGGAGAGCAGGACGGTCGTGCCGGCGTCGGCGACGCTGCCCATCAGCGACTGGAGGAACTCCCGCCGGGCCAGCGGGTCCAGGCTGGCGACCGGCTCGTCGAGCAGCAGTAGCCGGGGCCGCTTGGCCAGCGCGAGCGCGAGAGCCACCTGGGCACGTTGCCCGCCGGAGAGTTTGCCAACCGGCCGGTCGGGCGGGATGCCCAACTGGGCCAGCCGGTTGCGGGCCAGCGCCCCGTCCCACCGCCGGTTCAGCTTCCCACCGGCGGTGACCAGTTCCGCCGCGCTGAAGTCCCGGTACAGCGGGGTGTCCTGGGCGACGAACCCGATGTCAGCCAGGACCTTCGTGTTGTCGTACGGCGATTCGCCGAACACCCGCACCGTCCCGGCGTTCGGCCGGAGCAGGCCCACGGCGAGGTGCAGCAGGGTGCTCTTGCCCGCCCCGTTCGGGCCGACCAGAGCGGCGATTCGCCCGGTCGGTAGCTGCAGCGAACAGTCCCGCAGCGCCCAGGTGCTCCCGTACCTCTTGCCGAGCTGGTCGGTCTCCAGAGCCACGTCCATCGGCTGTCCTCTCATTCCGCTCGCGCGGGTTGCTTGTGTGGTGTGTCGTCGGCGAGGGCGGCCCGCAGGGTGGTCTCCACCAGGGCGATGACGTCCTCGGGCGTGAGTCCGGCCGCCTGCGCCCGGTGCAGCCAGGCCACCAGGTCCTCGCGCAGCTCCGCCTGGTTGGGCAGGGACGCGCCCGCCAGGCTCCGTTCGACGAACGTGCCGACCCCGGGCCGCCCGGCGACCAGGCCCTCGATCTCCAGTTCGCGGTACGCCTTGAGCACCGTGTTCGGGTTGATCGCCAACGACTGCGCGACGTCACGCACCTTCGGCAACTGGTCGCCCGGGGCCAGCAGGCCGACCCGGAGCGCCTGTTTCACCTGCTGCACCAGCTGCAGGTAAGTGTTCACCTTCGACCGACTGTCCAGCACGAACTCGATCACTCGAGACGATCCTCTCTATTGTCCTACGACAGTAGGACTAGTGGGCAGCATCATCGCGAAATCAGCCGCTGTCAAGCGCGGCGTCCGCGTGTCACGGCCCGCGTGTCGGTCCGACCGCTCCGGCACCCGAGCAGCGCGAGCGATACGCCGACAGGCACGAGGCGGGCGTGACGGCGTCGTGAGCAGCCAGCGGACCGATCAGAAGTGACCAGGAATGGGACACCGGGCCCGGGCAGGCCGCCCACGCCGTAGTGACCCAACTGCCAATCGACCGCCGGCTGCCGCTGGCCCGGCTGGAGGCGCAGGTCGCGTTCCCGCTGCTGCTCACCGTGCTTCCGCGGCTGAAGCTGGCCGCCCCGGGCGAACGCCGCGACCGCCTGGCGCTGCGCGGCTACGCCACGCTGCCGGTCACCACCGGCTGACATGGCCGCACCGTGTCACCAAGGGCGGTGTCCAGGCCTCGCGCCGCCGGCCCTGGCAATAGCGCACAGTCAATGGCCTTCGCACGGCAGATGCGTCGACCGGTCGCGGACCCCGTCCAAGAAGGTGCCTGTCAGTGTGATCCGGCTAGTGCGGCGAGCGCCACGCTGAGACCGCCGGCGGCGGTTGCGAGCGTGACCGCCGCCAGCCAGGGGCCGGGCGGGCGGGCCGAGTTCAGCACGGCCGGGGCGGCGGAGGGCGGAAGGCGTCGGCGCAGCGCCGCTGCGGCGACGATGACGACCGTCATCGCGCTGGCGACGGCGGCCAGAAAGATCCATCCGCCGAGGTGCGGCAGGAGGAAACGGCCGGCCCCGGCCGCCGCGACGACAAAGGCGGCTGCGGTACGCCGCCACGCCAGCACCGTCCGTTCCAGCTGCAACCCGGGATCACCAGACGAGACCGGCCCCGGGGAGGGGCCTGACGACGGCGAGGAGCCGAGGTGGATCACAGGACGAGCCCCAGGAGGACCAGGACGCCGACGAGCATGAGACCCGCACCGACCGGCACGGCCATCATCGGTGGCGGGAGTCCTTCCCCCCGTCTCAGGGCGAGCTCGGTGCGGACCCAGCCGAACCAGGCCTGGGCCGGGGCGGCGGCACCCAGCAGGATCAGCACGATCGCAGACGCTCGGCGCAACCCGGGCACGATCGGCAGGTTCACCGCCTCCAACGCCACGCCTGCGGCGAAGAGTGCCAGAGAGGTACGGATCCACGCCAGGAACGTGCGCTCGTTGGCGAGGCTGAACCGCGGATCCGGGTCGCTGCCCTGACTGAAGACGCGGCGAGGCCACCGGGTCGACGCGCCCGGAGACGTCGGCCCGCCCGAGTGCGGGGCTGAGGCACGACGTTTCACCACGCCGCCAGCCCCTTGACGATCGCTATGACGCTTCCGGCGAGGGCGAGCGCCAGCACCCAACGCCGGGCAGCCGTCGCCGGCAACCACCGCCCCAGGAAGTGGCCGCCACCGATCCCTGCCAGCATCGCCGCCCCGCAGGCCAACAGCAGTCTCCACGACAGGACCGGGGGGCCCTTCGCCGCCAGCGACAGCACGTTCGTCACCAGGCCGACGAGCTGCACGGTCGGGACGAAGCTTCGGTGCTCCCAGTCGGTGCTCGCGGCGTAGACCGCGAGCGGCGGTCCGCCCGTCCCGGCCGTCGTGTTGAAGAAGCCTGATGCGAACCCGGACGCCACCGCACCACCCCGCTGCCGGAGGAACGGCATGCTCTGGCCCACCGCCACCCAGGCCACTGATCCCGCTGTGATCAGGCCGATGCCGACGAGCAGGATCGGACCCGGCAGTTCCCGGACCACCCAGACCCCCAGTGGCAGCGCGAGGATCACCCCGGCGATCATCTGAAGGGCCACGCGGCGGCGCAGCGCCCGGGCGGTCATGGACAGCACGATCAGGTTGATCGCCGCTGAGAGCAGGTTGGCCAGGGTCACGCCCGAGAAGGGGCCGAGGATCACGACCAGAAACGGCGCGGCCACCAGGGCGAAGCCCAGGCCGGTTGCTCTCTGCATGGTGGCGCCGAGCGCGACCGCGCTGACCGCGAGCACGTCGGCGACGGGCACCATCTCAGCGCGACACGGCGTCGTCGACCACGTCGGCGAGGCGTCGCAGCCGGTCAACCGAGATCGTGCGCAGGTCGTCGGCCATGGTCGGGCTGCCGACCACCGAGGCCCAGACCGCGCGGCCGGCGAGGAAACCCGAGGCGCCGGCCCGGCAGGCGAGTCGCACGGCTTCGGGGAAGACCTCCGCGGGTACGCCGGAGGACAGCACCACCCACGGGCTGCTGATGACTGACGACAGCGAGGCGCACCCGGCGGTGATCTCGTCTGCGGTGCCCTTGCCGTGGGTTGGTACCTCCGACTTGTAGAGGTCGGCACCGAGGTTGCCGAGTTCGCGGGCCGCCGCGTGGATTCCCGCTTCGTGGTCGTACGCGCCGCCGTCGCGCGGGCCACGGGACACCGGTTCGATGATGCTGACCAGGCCGGCCTCGCGGCAGCGGGCGACGAAGTCGGTGACCATGGCGATCCGCGGCTCAGGCGCCTCGTCCGGCCGGTAGAGCACGAGCAGCTTGAGGGCCTTCGCGCCCTGCTTGCGTACGGTTGCGGGGTCGACCTCGGGGTCGATCGCCACGTCTGCGACGAACTCGGTGGCGCTCGGGGTGAACGCGTCGGCCGCTGCGATCAGCGCGCAGGACGGGTCGACGGCGTTGTCCGCGATCACGGCGTCCCAGCCGAACTGCTTGTCGATGAGGATCGCCGACGCGTATGGGCTGAGCGCCCGTGCCGCGTCCACCTTGAACGCGGTCAGCTGCGCGTCGGTCACCGGCTCGGGCTGGCGTGCGGCGAACATGGCGCGCAGCGCCTCGCGCTGGTCGACGGCGAGCATGGCGTAGCCGCCCGAGGTGCGGGCGAGGATCGAGGGGTCGGTGGTCACTGTTCCTCCAGCGCGGGAGCGGCCGAGGCGCCGCCGAGGTCGGCGACGTCGAGGCACTGAGATCAAAGGATGTTTGAAAAATAACATCCATTGGTGCTGGAAGAACAGGGGCTAGACTACGGGCGTGTCAGTGGAAGCCATGCGCTACGACGGCGCCCCGCAGCGGCGGACGCACATCATGGCCGCGCTGCGCCGGGCCGGCTTCCTCTCGGTCGCCGACATCAGCGCCCAGCTCGGCGTCTCTTCGATGACGATCCGCCGTGACCTGCGGCGACTCGCTGAGGCTGGCGAGGTCCAGCTGGTCCATGGCGGCGTGAGTCTTCCGCCGGGCGGCGTCGGGGCCCCCGGGTACACGTCCCGCGCGCTCAGCCACGCCGGCGCCAAGCAGGCGATCGGCGCCGCGGCGGTCCGCCTGGTGCAGCCCGGCGACACGATCGGCATCGACAGCGGCACGACCGCGGCCGAGGTGGCCCATGCGCTGCCCGAGGACTTCGACGGCTGCGTGATCACCCACTCCGTCCCCGTGCTGGCCCACATGCTGTCCCGGCCCAGGTCAAGGGTCATCGGGATCGGCGGCGAGCTGCTGCACGACAACCAGGCGATGGTGGGTTTCGCGGCGCTGGATCTCGTCCGGCGCATGCGGGTGCGCCTGCTGTTCCTCGGGGCCAGCGCCGTCGACGAACGGGGCGCGTACGTGCGCTCGGAGGTCGAGCTGAGCGCCAAGCACGCCCTCATGGACATCGCCGAGGAGGTCGTGCTGCTCGCCGACGCGAGCAAGCTGACGGCCACCGCTCCGGTTCAGGTGTGCGGCTTCGACCGCATCGACACCCTGGTCGTGGACGGTCCGCTGCCCGCTGCGGTTGCCACGGCCGCACGCCGCACCGGCACCCGCGTTCTGACCGCATAAGCGAGTGAACTGCGCGAACGCGGTGTAGACCCGCTGCGGTAGTGGCGAAATCCTGCCGAGGCCTCACGGGGAGCGGGCGACAGCGGAACGCGCCCCGATGAGGCATTGGCACCTTTCGCCGGATGCCAACTCTCCGCCTTTTCTTTGTTTCGTGCTCTTGACGCCTGGGTGACATGCGTTCAACACTGCATGCAGATAGCGTCGACGTGAGAGAAGGCACATGGACCTCAAGGCCGCACCCTCAGCCACGGAGACCCGCATGGTCACGTTGCCGGATGCCGCAGTGGTGGACGTGCGGTGCCGGGTCTTCCGGGCACGCCCCACCGAGCCGATCGCCATGTCGTTCGCGCCGCTGAACCACCGCGTGATGATCCTGATCGAGGTCGAGCTGGCCGACGGTTCGGTCGGCGTCGGCGAGAGCTGGGCGAACTACCCGTCCTGGGCGTGGCGCGAGCGGATCGCCACAATCCACGACGGCGTCGCGCCGCTCATGAAGGGCCGCAGCTTTCCCGACCCGACCACCGCCCAGCGCGCGCTGCTCGCAACGCTGGCGCCGCTGGGCCGCCAGTGGGGTGCACCCGGCCCGGTCTACCAGGCGATCAGCGGCGTCGACATGGCGCTGTGGGACCTCGCCGCCCGGCACGCCGGCACCAGCCTGGCCCGGCTGCTCAGCGCGAGCCCACGCACGGAGCTGCCGGTGTACGGCTCCAGCCTCGGACCAACCGGGGTCGCCGAGGTCGCCCACCGCTGCGCCGCGCTCGGGCTCACCGCCGTCAAGGTCAAGGTCGGCTTCGGCGCGGACATCGACCTCGCCAACGTCGGGACCGCCCGGCGGATCCTCGGCGACCAGGTGCAGATCTTCGCCGACGCCAACCAGGCGTGGCGGCTGACCGAGGCGCTGGAGATGGTCCGCGCGCTGGCCGACCTCGGCGTCGCGTGGGTCGAGGAGCCGCTGGCCGGCGACCGCCCCGCAGAGCTGGCCGAGCTGAGCCGCCGCACCGCGATGCCGCTGGCCACCGGGGAGAACCTCTACGGCGCCGCGGCGTTCACCCCATACCTGGAGGCCGTCGAGATCCTCCAGCCCGACCTCGGCAAGGTCGGCGGCGTCACCGAGTACCTCGACGTGTTGGCGGCCGCGGCAGCAGCCGGACGGACGGTCAACCCACACCTCTACAACGGCGCGGTCGCCACCGCCACGACCGTCCAGGCCGGCGCGATCTCGTCGGCGACCCGGCTCATCGAGTGGGACATCCGCTCCAACCCGCTGCGGCAGGCCGCCGACGGCCTGCTCACCGCCCACGGCACGGTCCGCGTGCCGGACGGGCCCGGATTCGGCATAGATCTCGACCAGGACCAGCTCGACGCGTACGAGGAGCAGCTACCGTGACCGACCCCATCGTCAACGACATCCTCTCGGCCGCCACTGCCGTGCGCGTGACCGGCCGGACGGCGGGCGGACCGCGGCTCGCAGTGCTCGACCCGGCCACCGGCGAGCCGTTCACCGAGGTCAGCACGGGTAATGGTGCCGACGCGACGGCGGCACTCGATCTCGCGCAGCAGGCCCTGCCGGTGTGGGCGGGTACGCCGCGGGCTGCCCGGTCGGCCGCCCTGCGGGCCATCGCCGCAGACGTCGAGGCGCTCGCCGCGGAGCCCGAGTGGCCCGCACTGATCACTCGGGAGAGCGGCAAACGGCTCGCCGAGTCGGCGGCCGAGCTCGGGCTGACCGTCGCCTACTTCCGGATCATGGCCGACCTGCTGGACCGGCAGGAGACCGAGCAACTGTCCGTCGTACCCGGGATCACGCACCGGGTGACCACGCGGCCCGCCGGTGTCGCCGCGGTCCTCACTCCCTGGAACTTCCCGGTCTCCATCCCGGCTCGCAAGATCGCGCCGGCGCTGGCGGCGGGCTGCCCGGTGCTGTTCAAGCCCTCCGAGCTGACGCCGCTGTCGTCGATGGTGCTGGCCGCCGTCGTCGAACGGCACGTGCCCGCAGGCGTCCTGTCGACCGTGCTCGGCACACCCGCCGACGTCGTCGACCCGTGGCTCGCCGACAGGAGCGTCGGCGTCGTCTCCTTCACCGGGTCGACCCGGGTGGGGCGGCTGGTCGCCGCCGCCACCGCGCCGCGCTTCGTGCGCACGGTGATGGAGCTCGGCGGTTGCGCACCGTTCCTCGTGCTGCCGGATGCGGATCCGCAGGCAGCCGCGCAGACGCTGCTGGTCGCGAAGTACCGCAACAACGGCCAGTCCTGTATCGCCGCGAACCAGATCCTCGTGGCCCGCGAGGTGGCGGCCGAGTTCACCGAGGCGTTCGTCGCGGCGACCGAGAAGATGGTCGTCGGCCTCCCCACGGATCCGGCCACCGACCTCGGTCCCCTCGCTCCGGCCTCGGACCCGGCCCGGATGGCCTCGCTCGTCGAGGAAGCGGTGAGCAAGGGCGCGAGGAAGGTCACGAGCGGCGCCGTCCCCGAGAAGGGCCACTTCGCCCCGGCGACCGTACTGCTGGACGCGCCCGTCGACAGCCGGGTGATGACCGACGAGATCTTCGGGCCGATCGCGCCGATCCACGTCTACGACGACCTCGACGACGCGCTGGCCCTGCACCATGCCACCGGGTACGGCCTGGCCGGCTACGTCTGCAGCGCGGACCTCGACCGCGCCCACGCCGTCGCCGACCGCCTCTCCGCCGGGATCGTCGGCATCAACACCGGGACCCCGAACACGCCGTGGATCCCGTTCGGCGGCGTGCAGGACTCGGGCCTCGGCTACGAGGGCGGCCGCCCCGGCCTGGAGGCCTTCCAGACCTTCCTGTCCGTCGGCTCGAAGGCGCAGGTGTGACGATGCGCCTGCTCATCGGACAGACCGGCGCACCGACCAGCGTCGTCAACGCCAGCCTCCGCGGCTTCCTCGAGGCGGCGGCGGATCACGACGTGCTGGCGCTGCGGGGAGGCCCGGACGGCCTGGTCGAGGGCCGGCTCACCCCGGTCACCGCCGCCGACGTGCCGGCCGTCGCGGCCCGGCACGGCGGATCCTGGCTCGGCGCCGGGCGGCGGGCGGTCACCGAAGGGGACCTCGACACCGCACTCGACGTCCTGGCCGCGAACGGTGTCGAAGGCGTGGCGCTGATCGGCGGCAACGGGACGATGGCGCTGCTGCACGCCCTCGCGAACCGGGCCGCCGCGACCGGGCGGGAGCTGAGCGTCGTCGGAATCCCGAAGACCGTGGACAACGACCTGGTCGGCATCGACCACTGCCCCGGATACGGGTCCGCGGCGCGCTACCTCACGAAGGTCGTCCCGGACCTGGCCCGTGACCACGAGGCGATGTCCGGCATCGAACCGGTCCGCATCGTGGAGACCCTCGGCCGCTCGGTGGGCTGGCTGGCCCTCGCCGCGACCTGGCACCGCGACGATCCGGCGTACGCGCCGCACCTGGTGCTGATCCCGGAGCTCGCCTTCGACCGGGCGGCGTTCCTCACCACCGTGCAGGATGCCCTGCGCGCCCACGGGCGGGCGTTCGTGGTCGTCAGCGAAGGCGCGGCGAGCGAGTTGACCGACGATCCGTTCGAGGCGGTCAACCACACCCGGATCATCCTCGGCGGCGTCTCCAGGGCGCTCGCCGGGCTGGTGAGCACCGAGCTCGGTGTCGCCGCCCGCGGCGAAGTGCTCGGCATGGCCCAGCGCAGCAGCGGCGCGCTCGCCAGCGACGTCGACCGGGCGGAGGCGGCGGAGGCGGGACGGCACGCGGCGAAGCTGCTGGCCGACCGTGCCACCGGCCTGATGGTCGGCCTGCACCGCAGCGCCGGCGAGACCGTGTACGACCCGGTGCCGCTCGCGGAGGTGGCCGGCCGGACCCGGCCCGTACCCCCGCAGTGGCGCAGTACCAATCCCGCCGACCTCGGCGACTTCCACGACTGGCTCACTCCACTCCTCGGTCAGAACTGAAAGGCATAAAGATGCGAAACAAGATCTTGAGTGCCGGGTTCGCCCTGGCCCTCGTCGGCGGGCTCGCCGCCGGCTGCGGCGGCAGCGACTCGGGCGGCAGCGCCAACGAGATCTCCCTCGTCATGTCCAACCACCCCTGGCAGAAGGCCATCGAGCCGCTGATCCCCGAGTTCGAGAAGGCCTCGGGCGTCAAGGTGAAGGTGCAGACCTTCGCCGAGCAGCAGGCGCGCGACAAGATCTCGTTGAACCTGCAGTCGCGCAGCTCTTCCATGGATGTCTTCATGACGCTGCCGTCGCGCGAGGGCCTGCAGTTCAGCAAGGCCGGCTACTACGCTCCGCTCGACGACTACATGAGCAAGTCCGCCGCGTACGACGTCGCCGACTTCCCGGCCGCGGTCAAGACCGGCATGACGATCCAGGACAAGATGATCGCCGCGCCGGTGAACGTCGAGGGCGTTGTCCTCTACTACCGGACGGACCTGTTCAAGCAGTACGGCATCACGCCGCCGAAGACCCTCGACGAGTTGCCCACCGTCGCCGCCGCGATCAAGCAGAAGTCCGGGGGCAAGGTCACCCCGATCGCGCTGCGCGGCCAGTCCGCCGCCCTGCCGTTCACCTTCGGCCCGTTCCTGCACTCCCAGGGCCTGGAGTGGACCAAGCCGGACGGTACCCCGAACTTCGACAACCCCGGCGCCGCGGACGCGATCAACCGGTACGCGACCCTCGCCAAGGACTACGGCCCGCCCGGCGTCGTCAACAACACCTTCACCCAGTCCTCGGCGCTCTTCGCGGCCGGCAACGCGGCGATGGAGCTGGAGTCCAGCAACGAGATCAGCAGCATCAACGACCCGAAGACCTCGAAGGTGGTCGGCAAGATCGGCGTGCTGGACTTCCCGGCCGGCTCGGCGGGCTCGAAGTCGACCGTCCTGAACTGGGGCATCGCCATGTCCTCGTACTCGAAGCACAAGGACGCGGCCTGGAAGTTCATCGAGTGGGCGACCGGCAAGGCCACCCAGCTCAAGCTGACCACGGACGGTATCGCTCCGCCGCGGACCTCGGTCGCGCAGGACAAGGCGTACACCGACACGCTGAACACCGAGACGCTGAAGGAGTGGAGCAGGGCGCTCGCCAACGTGCAGGCGAACGGCTCCACGGAGGTCGGCCCGGTCGGTGTCGCCGCCCCTGAGATGCGCAAGGTCGTCGGCGACGCCGTCGGCAAGGTGATCCTCGGCCAGGCGGACGCCAACGCCGCAGCCAAGGAGATCCAGGACGGCCTCACTCCGCTGCTGGCGAAGAACGCCGGATAAGTCTCATGAGCGACCTGATGACGAAGTCGCCCACCGCCTCCGGCTCCGCCAACGCGGGGCCGGGGGCGGGGGCGCCGCCCCCGCGTCGCCGCCGGGTCGACCCGACGGCCCGGGGCGTGTGGCCGTTCGCGCTGCCGGCCGTGCTGGTCACGGCCGTGCTCGTGCTGGTGCCGATCGCGTACACGATCTGGCTCTCCGTCAGTGACCGGCAGTCCGACGGGACGAACTCGGGGTTCCTCGGGTTCGCCAACTACGCCGAGATGTTCGACAACCCGCAGTTCTGGAACTCGCTGAAGATCACGCTGTTCCTCTTCGTGGTCTGCCTGCTGGTGGAAACCCTCCTCGGGCTGGCCCTGGGCTACGTGATGAGCCTGGACGTGCCGGGTCGGCGGATCTTCCAGGGCATGATGCTGGTCCCGGCGATCACGGCGTCGGTCGCGGTCGGCCTGGTCTGGCTGCTGATCATGGACCCGTCGCTCGGCGCGGCCAACCAGATCCTCGCCAAGGTGGGTATCGACCCGGTGGTGTGGCTCGGCGACCCGGACATCGCGCCCTGGTCCATCGCCCTGGTCGACATCTGGCAGTGGACGCCGTTCATGGCGCTGATCATCTCGGCCGGGATCCGGTCGCTGCCCGAGGAGCCGTTCGAGGCCGCCGCGCTGGACGGGGCGAGCGGCTGGCGGACGGCCTGGAACATCGGCCTCCCGCTCCTGCGCCCGGTCCTCACGGTGGCGATGCTGCTGCGCACGGTGGACCTCGTGCGCTTCTTCGACACGATCTACATCATGACCCAGGGGGGCCCGGTGAACTCCACGAACACCCTCAACGTGTACGGCTACAACGCCGGCTTCGTCGACCACGAGCCGAGCTACGCGGCGGCCCTGCAGGTCGCCTTGCTCGTCCTGGTGATCATGATCGCGGGCGGGTTCACCTGGTTCCGGCAGCGGGCCTCGCGATGACCAAGCGGCTCAGCGGCGTGTACGCCGCATACCTCGTCTTCGCGATCGTCTTCTTCGGCCCGGTGCTCTTCATGCTCTGGTCGTCACTGCGCAACAACGTCGACATCACCGGCTCGCTGTTCAACATCGGCTCACCGCTGACGTTGGAGAACTTCACCAACCTCTTCGAACGCTTCGCGTTCGGCCGCTACATCGCCAACAGCTTCATCGTGGCCGGCGGGTCGACGATCCTCGGGCTCGTCCTCGGTGCGCCGGCCGCGTACGTGATCGTGCGCCGCAAGTTGGCCGCGCTGGGCTTCGTCACCCTGCTGGCCCGCATGGCGCCCGGCGTGCTGTTCGTGCTGCCGCTGTTCGTGCTCTCGATCCGCATCGGTGGCCCGGACAGCGTGGCACTCAACTACGCGCTGCTGATCGTCGCGCACCTGATCATCACGCTGCCGCTGTGCATCTGGCTGCTGGTGCCGTTCTTCGAGGAGATCCCGATCAGCATCGAGGAGTCGACGCTGATCGACGGCGCGAACGCCTGGCAGCGGTTCCTTCGGATCGCGCTGCCGCTGGCCCTGCCCGGGCTGTCGGTCGCGCTGACGCTGAGCTTCATCTTCAGCTGGAACTACTTCCTCTTCGCACTGGCCCTGGCCAACGAGCGGACGCTGCCGCTGACCGTCATCGCGTTCAACTTCATCGGCCAGGGATCCAACGACTTCGGCGGCCTGATGGCCGCGAGCACGCTCATCTCCGCACCCGCCCTGCTGCTGACGGTCTTCGCACAGCGCTGGCTGGTCCGCGGCATCACCGGAGGAGCCGTCAAGTGACGTCCATGCAAGCCCGCTTCCAGGGCAACGGCGAGATCACTTTCGAGAAGGTCGCCCTCGGCGACGTCGCCGAGGGCGACGTGCGCCTGCGGGTCGACGTCTGCGCGCTCTGCGGGTCGGACAAGCGGCTGCTGCACAGCGGCTCGACCGTCGTTCCGGGCCACGAGATCGGGGGCACCGTCGTCGGCGGAGCGCTGCCCGAGGGTACGCGCGGCATCGTCTACATTCCGGTCTTCTGCGGGACGTGTGCACGCTGCGCCGCCGGCCGTACGAACCAGTGCCTGAACCTGTCGCAGCTGATCGGCTGGCAGCGTGACGGCGGATTCGCCGAACACGTGGACGTCCCGGCGCGGTGCCTCCTGCCGGTGCCGGACGACATCCCGCTGTCGGTCGCGGTCCTCGGGCTGGACACGGTCGGCACTGCCGCACACGCCCTGCGCCTGGCGCTGCGGACGCAGGACACGGTGGACCGGGCGCTGGTCGTCGGCGCCGGGCCGCTCGGCCTCGGTGTCGTCGCGGTCGCCCAGGCCATGGGGATCGCCGTGGACGCCTTCGACCCCAATCCCACTCGCCTCGAGACCGCGGCGGCACTCGGCGCGACGCCCGCCGATGACCTGACCGCCGAGAACCAGTACGACATGGTCGTCGAGGTCAGCGGCGCGAACGCGGCCCGGGAGACGGCACAACGGGTGGTTCGGCCCGGCGGCACGGTCGTCGCGCTCGGCGAGTCGAACCAGCCGTACACGATGCCCGCTACGCCGCGCTGGCGGCGGACCGACTGCTACACCGTCCGGTCGTTCTACTTCCCTGTCAACGAGGTCGAGGCGAACTGGGACCTGCTGCGCGTCATGGGCGCGTCGCTGCGTGACCTCATCGTCAAGCCCCTCACCCTGCCCGAGCTGCCCGAGGCGTTCGCCCGCTTCGTGGCCGGCGACTACGTCAAGCCTTGCATCGTGTCGGCGGATGCCCATCTCGTGTCGGAGGTAGCCCGATGAGCCTGTTGATCCTCGCCGTCGACCAGCGTCCCTGGCTCACCCAGGCCCTGTACGGCCACACCGCGACCGCGCTGCCCGCGGAGCGCGCGGCGATCACCGACGGCAAGCACATGGTTCTCGAAGGACTGCTCGCCGCTCTCGAAGCCGAGCCCCGCCTGGCCGCGCACGCCGGCATCCTGGTCGACGAGCAGCTCGGAGCGGGTGTACCCGAGCGGGCCCGGGCCCATCAGGTCACGCTGAGCATGCCGGTCGAGCGCGGTGGCTGCGACGTGTACGAGACCGAACCAGCCGATCTGCCGGCGTTCCTCGCCCACTTCCGACCCGAGTTCCCCAAGGTGCTGGTCCGCTACAACGTCGAGGGGTCGGCGTCGGACAACCGCGAACAGCGGTCCCGGCTGGCCAAGGTGTCGCAGGCGGTCCGGGACTCCGGGGGCCGGTTCCTCTTCGAGCTGCTCGTGCCGCCGACACCCGAGCAGCGGAACATCCCGAGCGAGGTGTTCGACACCGAGGTGCGGCCTGGGCTCATCCACCGGGCGATGGCGGAGATCGTCGAGGAGGTACCCGTCGACGTCTGGAAGCTGGAGCACCTGGGCGCGCCGGAGCACTACCGGACCGCCGCCGACCTCGCCGCGCAGACCGGCGGCGAATGCATCCTGCTGGGCGCGAACGCGCCGAGGGCCACAGTCGATGGTTGGCTCAGCGACGCCGCCGCCAACGGGTTCACCGGCTTCGCGATCGGCCGTAGCATCTGGTGGGACTCGCTGCGCGGACTTCTGGCCGGCGACTTGACGCGGCCCGAGGCGATCGCGGCGGTCGCTGCCAACTACCGCCACTTCGCAGGGACGTTCCTTCAGTGACCAGCTCTCTCCAGGCCGACCCGCAGCGCGTCGGTGAAGTGCTCTACAAGACCCTTCGCGACCGGATCATCTCCGGTGAACTGCGGCCGGGCACACGGCTGAGCGTCCCGGCCCTCGCCGAGGAGTTCCGGGTCAGCCGCAGCCCGGTCCGGGACGCGGTGATCCGCCTCGTCCAGGAGAACCTGGCCGCCGAGACGATGAACCGCGGCGCGGAGGTCGCACGCATCTCCCGCGCCGAACTGGTCAGCCTCTACGAGGCCCGCGAGGTCCTGGAAGGAGCGGTGGCCAGGCTGGCGACGGAGAAGTACGACGCCGCGCTGCGGCGTAGCCTGCTCGCGCTGCTCACCGAGCACCGCACGGTCGCGGAGCAGGGCGACTTCGCCCGCCACCTCGAACTGGACGCGGCCTTCCACCGGGAGATCCGGCAGGCGGCGAAGAGCCCGGTGCTGGCCCGGATGCTCGACGGCGTCCAGAGCCGGGTCCTGGTGGCGATGCGCTCCACCAGCCTGACCGGCGGCATGGTCCAGGCCGTTCACGACCACCAGGCCATCTTCGAGGCCATCGGCTCCGGCGACCCGGAAGCCGCCGAGGAAGCCGCCCGCGCACACATCCACCGACTGAAGGAGTTACTCAGTGCTGCTGACTGAGGCCCGTTTCTTCGGCACCGGCGACGTACGGCTGCTCAAGTCCGAGCCGGCGCCGCTCGGCCCGACGGAGGTGGCGATCGCGCCCCTCGCGGTCGGCGTCTGCGGCACCGACAGCCACATCGTCGCCGGCAGCTTCGCCGCCGCGCCCCAGGTCGTGCTCGGCCACGAGGTGTGCGGCCGGATCACCGAGGTGGGTGCCGCGGTCGACGGGCTCACCGTCGGCGACCTGGTCACCGTCGAACCGCACGACTACTGCACCCGGTGTACCTACTGCCGCCTCGGCCAGGAACACCTCTGCGACAGCAAGCGGGGGTATGGCGTGAAGCTTGACGGCGGCATGACCGAGCGGATGACGGTGCCGGCGCGGATCGCTTACCGGCTGCCGGACGCGACGCCGCCGTGGATCGGGGCGCTGACCGAGCCGCTCGCCTGTTGCCTGCACGGCATGGATCAGCTGAACCCGCGCTCCGGGCTGCCGATCCTCATCTTCGGCGCCGGACCGGCCGGGGCGATGATGGTCGCCCTCGCCAAGGCGCGCGGGCTCGCACCGGTCGTGGTGCTGGACCCGCGCGCCGACCGGCGGGAGGCCGCCCTGCGGATGGGCGCGGACGTCGCCCTCGACCCGGCGTCGCTGGACGAGGCCATCGCGCTGACCGACGGGCTCGGCTTTCCGCACGTGATCGACGCGGTCGGCTCGGGCCGGATCCTGGAATCGGCGATCACCGCGTCGTCGCGCGGTGGTCGGATTCTCGTCTTCGGGGTTGCCCGGCCCGACGACGAGGCCCGGGTACGCCCCAACGAGATTTTCGCGCGGGAGCTGACGCTCGTCGGTGCGGTGATCAACCCGTACACGCACCACCGCGCGGTGCAGATGCTGCCAACCCTGGGCCTGGACCGGCTGCGTCCGGCCTTCTACGGCCTGGACCAGCTACCGGAGGCCCTCGAAGCGCAGCGGAACGGCACGGCTGACAAGGTGTTCATCGCCCCGCACGGAATCGCGGCAGCCAAGGGCTGACGAGGAAGCGGTCGAACATGTTGGCGGCGCCACCCGTCTCGCAGGGGCTGAGCCCGTCGTAGGCTCGCCACGTGATGGACGGGAGGCTGAGGTGGCCGAGACGACGCTGACCGAGACGATGGTGGCCAAGGTGATGGCCGAGTTGGTCGAGCTCGAGGACCCGAAGACACGCGAGGTGAACGAGAAGCACGGTGACGATCACGGTGTGAACCTCAGCAAGCTGCGCGCGCTCGCGAAGCGGCTGAAGACGCAGCAGGAACTCGCGTGCCGGCTCTGGGAGACGGATGACACCGCGGCGAGACTGCTGGCGGTCCTGATCTGCCGCCCGAAGGCGTTCGGGCGTGACGAGTTGGACGTCATGTTGCGCGAGGCGCGCACCCCCAAGGTGCACGACTGGCTCGTGAACTACGTGGTGAAGAAGAACCCGCACTCCGAAGAGCTGCGCCTGGCCTGGTCCGCCGATCCGGATCCCGTAATCGCGAGTGCCGGCTGGGCGCTGACCACCGAACGCGTGACGAAGACGCCCGAGGGCCTCGACCTCGCAGGACTGCTCGACGTCATCGAGGCGGAGATGAAAGACGCCCCGGATCGCCTGCAGTGGGCCATGAACGAGTGCCTGGGTCATATCGGGATCGAGCATGCCGAGTACCGCGCCCGTGCAGTCGACATCGGTGAGCGTCTGGAGGTGCTCAAGGACTATCCGACGTCCCCGGGCTGCACGTCCCCGTTCGCGCCCATCTGGATCAACGAGATGGTGCGCCGAGCGCACGACAAGTAGGAAGGTTCGCGCTCGCGCTCGGGCCGCTCCTCCGTCAGAACGCGGCACCCGATACGAACCGGCCGCTGGCGCATGGGCGCAATGGTGGCGTCGCGGCTCGGCGCCGACTACGCGTCGTGGGTCGGCCGGCTGGTGCTGGCCTCGGTGAGTTGCCGGCGTGCCGGCTGGCGATCCTGCCCGGCATGACGCATACGACCGTCCCCAGCGGGCGGAGTCGCTGGTCCCGATGGTCGATGAGTTCCCCGAGGTCTGATGGTCCACGCTGGCGACGCCGGAGATACCTGACTAAGGTCAGGTATATGGATGCCGAGCTCATCGCCGCCGTACGGCGGTTCAACCGGACGGTGACCCAGCGGGTGGGGGCGCTCGACGACGGGTACATGGCCCGCGGACGTCCCCTAGCGCAGGCGCGCCTGCTGTGGGAGATCGGCCCCGGCGGCGCCGAGGTCGCCGCGCTGCGCGCGCGGCTCGGCCTGGACTCGGGTCACCTGAGCCGACTCCTGCGCACCCTCGAGGGCGACGGGCTCGTCACCGTGGGGCCGGCCGACCAGATCGGCGGCGACGGGAGGGTACGGGTCGCCGCGCTCACCGAGACCGGCCGGGCCGAGTGGACGGAGCTCGACAAACGCTCCGACGAGTTCGCCTGGACCATCCTCGAGCCGCTCACCCCGCACCGCCGCCAGCGACTCGTCGCAGCGATGGCCGAGGTCGAGCGGCTGCTCGTCGCGTCGATGGTGGTGATCGCACCGTGCCCGCCGAGCGACCCGCGAGCCAGGGCGTGCGTGCGGGCCTATGCCCGGGAAGTCGCGCGACGGTTCGACGACGGCTTCGACCCGGCCCGGAGCAATCCCGTCCACGACGACGCGCTCGTCCCACCCGCCGGCGTGTTCCTGCTCGCCACGCTCAACGACGAGCCCGTCGGCTGCGGCGCGGTGAAACTCCACCGCGGCGCACCCGCCGAGATCAAGCGCGTCTGGGTGTCCGACGCGGTGCGTGGGCTCGGGCTCGGCCGCCGGATACTGGGCGAACTGGAACGCTATGCCGCCGACCGCGGCTGGAGCGCCGTCCGGCTGGACACCAATCGCAACCTCACCGAGGCGATCGCGCTCTACCGCGCCGCCGGCTACCACGAGATCGAGCCCTACAACACGGAGCACTACGCCCACCACTGGTTCGAGAAGAAACTCGCACCTGACCGCACCTGACGCCGCTGGTACGCAATTCAGTTGCCGGTTGGCGGGCAGTGCGGTTGCCTACGGTCATGCTCACGGGCCGCGCCGACGGGGTCGACTCGTACTTCGTCTGCGCGACCCCTCGCACCGGCAGCTCTCTTCTGCTGGGGTTGCTCGCGTCCACGGGCCTCGCCGGTAACCCTCAGGCCTACTTCCGCTCGCCCGACGAGCCGCTGTGGGCCGACCGGTGGGGGATTCCCCGCACCGCGGAGGGCCGCTTCGACTACGTGGCCTACGTGCAGGCCGCGCTCGCCGCGGGCCGGACGGACAACGGCGTGTTCGGCGCGAAACTCATGTGGGGGACGCTGGACGAACTGGTCGACAAGCTTGCGGCGACGTATCCCGGCCTTCACGGCAGCCCGGTCACGCTGCTCGGCCGGGCATTCGGCCGCACCCGTTTCGTCTTCCTACGACGGGAGGACGTCCTGGCACAGGCGGTGTCCTGGC
Organism: Micromonospora sp. NPDC047740; assembly: GCF_043204735.1. Taxonomy (NCBI): domain Bacteria; kingdom Bacillati; phylum Actinomycetota; class Actinomycetes; order Micromonosporales; family Micromonosporaceae; genus Micromonospora; species Micromonospora sp. NPDC047740. The sequence continues at coordinate 1,048,395 of NZ_JBIDCT010000001.1, read as the reverse complement.
TACGCGCCGAACAGACCGGCACCTGGTTCAAGGGCGGGAACGGAGAGATCAGCGGCAACACCGGCACCGGCGCCCCACCCCACTTCGACGCGGACGGGATCACGCACTACCTCACCGTGATCCGGCAGCACAACGCGGCCTGGGAAGCGTGGTTCGCCTCGTGGGGAATCCGACCGCACGTCGTGCGCTACGAGGACCTGGACCGGGACATGGTCGCCACCACACGCGGCATCCTCGGCTTTCTCGGCCTCGACCGTCCTGAGGCCGGACGCCCCATCACTGCCCAGCATCACCGGCAGGCCGACGACCTGAACCGACAGTGGATCAAGCGGTACCGCGCGGCGGTGGCAGAACGCTGACCTGCTGGTCCGCGACGTGCGGCCGGACGGCGCCCCATGCTGTTGGCCCGCCCACCGCCGCGCCCCCGGCGGGCGAGCGGGCCAACACCACCCGGTCGTGAGGGCGGTCGCTCACCTCGACAACGCGGTAGCGCCCCGACCTCGCGGCCGTGCGGTCGTGCCTCTCCTCCGTCAGCCTCGCTGATCGTCGAGGAAGGCGAGGGCGACCTCGGCGAACAGCGGCGAGCTGAAGATGTTGTAGTGGGTCAGGCCGGGCAGGATCGCGAGGGCGTGCCCGCCCTTCGGCCGGCCCTCCCCCATCCACCCGCCGTCGCGCAGACCGCCGTCGAGCAGCTTGAAGACCTCGACGTAGTGGCTCGGCGGCGCCATATCGGCATCGGCGGCGACGATCATCGTCGGCACCTGGAGGCCGCGGATGTCCTCGGTGAGGTCGAAATCCTGCGCCATGGCCTCGCCGATCTTGTCCAGCAGCCGGGGGAAGTCCTCGGGGCGCGGCGCCACCCGCTGGTAGAGCTGGTACATCGGCGTGTCCTTCATGAACTCGGCGGCGGCGGCGCTCACCTGTCCCTGCTGTGCCCGCATCTCGGGGTAGATCGCGTCGGACCGGATGTGCGCCGAGGCGGCGACGAGCCGGCCCACCTTGCCCGGGTATCGGGCTCCGGCGCGCAGCGCCACCCCACCGCCGAGCGAGTAGCCGACCAGGTCCGGCTTCTCCAGCCCGAGGTGGTCGATGAGCGCCGCGATGTCGTCGGCCATGAACCAGATGTCGAGGGGTCGGTCGATGTCGGCGGTCCGGCCGTGCCCCTGCAGGTCGACGGTGATGACCTGATGGCGCGCGGCCAGCACGGGTAGGGCCGCTCCGAACATCTCGCCCGACCCCAGGCCGCCGTGCAGCAGGATCAGCGGTCGCCCGGACCCGTGCGTCTCGTAGTAGAGGTTGATGCCGTTCACTTCCGCGTACTGGCCAGCGCCCTTGGCCTCGGTGGTCCATTCGGTGGCGGTCACGGTGATCCTTCCGTCCTGGCTACTGGGTGCGGTGCGGATGTCCGTCCGCCCGGCAGGCTCGGAAAGGGCCGATCGACAGGCTTCCGGCGCAGGCGGTCACCTCACCTTACGCACGCGCCGCCGCGCATGGGGGGAGGCGGCGCCGTCCGCCGTTTGCCGATGGCGCGCGCTGGCCGGCCGTTCCCGCACCGCTCGCGCCCCGCGGCGTGGCGGGAGACGCCGGTACGCTGGGCCGGTGGATCGGTGCGACGAGTGCACATTCGTCTACGCGAGCGTGTCCGCCCAGGAGCTGCCGGGACTGCTGCGCGAGTTGCGAGCGCGGTACGCGGCCGCGCTGAGCGAGGTGCCGGACCTGCGCCGGCGACCCGCCCCGGGGGTGTGGTCGCCGCTGGAGTACACCTGCCACGTGCGGGACGTGCTCCGCATCCAGGGTGAGCGACTGGCGCTGGCCCTCACCGTCGAGGCGCCGGAGTTCACGCCGATGGGGCGGGACGAGCGCGCCGTCGCCGACGCGTACAACGAGCAGGACCCGGCGGTGGTGCTCGACGAGTTGGCCGCGGCGGCCGACGACCTGGCCGCCCGGTTCGGCGTGCTCGGTCCGTCGGAGCTGGCCCGCACGGGCGGCTACCCCTGGCCGCAGCCGCAGGCCCGGACGCTGCTCTGGCTCGGCCAGCACACGATCCACGAGGGCGAACACCACCTGCTCGACATCCGCCGGGCCGCCCGGGCCCAGGCCGCCGGCCAGGTCTGAGCCGCTCCCCCGTCCACCGCCCGGCCGGACCGGAAATCGGCGGGCCCGTTTCCCGAGTCGCGACGGTGGTCGTCGACCACGGCTGCCGACGCGGGCCCGGAGCACGTCGCCGGGTTCGCCGAGGCCGGCCCGAGGAATCGGTCGGATTCGCCAGAATCAGGGCATGCACCAGGAGCCAGCCGAAGCCGGTCGACGGCAGTCCGTGGACGGCGATCAACGCCGGAGTACGCTGCAACGGGTCATCGCGTTCACCGACGCGGCCGTGGCGATCGCCCTGACCCTGCTGGCGCTCCCCCTCGTCGACTTCGCCGACCAGAGCAGCGCCCGGCAGTCGGTGGCCGACCTGGTCCACCAACATCTCGGCGACGTTCTCTCCTTCGCCGTGTCGTTCCTGGTCATCGCGTTGTTCTGGCGAACGCACCGGCAACTGTACGAACGGCTCGTCGACTACGACGAGGTCCTCGTTGTGTTGAACACGATCTGGATCATGCTGGTGGTCTTCCTGCCGTTTCCCACCGCGCGGCTGTTCGTGGAGACCCGCCTGCGCGCCGACTCCGCGGCCTTCTATGTCGCCAACATGTTGGCCATCAGCCTCCTCGCGCTCGCGCAGACCTGGTGGATCGGTCGCCGCCCCCAGCTGCGTACGTCCCCGGGGCCGGAGACGGCTCCGGCACTGCTACCGCCCGTGGCGCTGTCCGTGGTCTTCGCGGTGGCGACGTTGGCCGCGGTCGTCTCGCCGATCGCCGGGTTGCTCCTGATCTTCCTCGTGCCGGTGGTGCAGTTCGCGGCCGCCCGGCTCGGCAGGTCGGTGGGCGGCTGAGCGCGACGGCGGGATCGGGCGGGCGAATCCGTCCCGGCCACGATCAGCGGGCCGATGCGACCATGCGCCGCCGGTCCGTGCTGGGCCCCACGCCACCGGGCACGCCGCCATCGCGTCGAGCCACCGGGGCCAAGCCGTGCTCGCCGGCAGCCGCACAGTGAAGACGGCCGGGGCTGCCAGGAATCCCTGGCAGCCCCGGCCGCAGCGTGGCTCATGCCCAGCCGTCGGGCCACCCGGAGTGCCGGGCGGCCCGACGGCGGATCAGTGGATGACGACCGGCGCCGGCGTCTGCTCCGTCTGCTGCCCGTCGAGCGGCTGCGCCGGCTTGCGCCGGCGGGGCAGGAACGCGGCCGGGATGAACGTGGTCAGCACCAGCGCGAACCCGACCCAGAACGTGGTGGCGAAGGAACTGGCGGCGAAGTCCAGCCCGCGCTCGATGAGCTGCGCGGGCACCGGGAACTGCCGGAGGAGCTCCGGCTGCAGCTGCGCCGCGATGGCCAGCCCGGACTCGGTGACCGGCTTGCCGCTGGTGGGGTCCACCGCACCGGGGATCGGCTGGGAGCCGTTCAGCTCGCTGGTGAGGATCACCGACATCACCGCGGCGCCCACGGACCCGCCGATCTGCTGGAGGATGTTGACCAGCGTGGAGCCGCGGGCCACCTCCTGCGCGTGCAGGGTCTTCAACGCCGAGGTCATGATCGGCATCATCGTGCCGCCCATGCCCAGACCCATCACGAACAGCGAACCGCAGAGCAGCCAGTATGAGGTGTGCGGGTCGATCTGGGTGAAGGTGAAGAACCCGGCGGCGATGAGCACCAGCGCGAACGGCACGGTGCGGCCGACGGGCACCCGGTCGGCCAGCATCCCGGCGATCGGCATGGTGAGCATCGCGCCGATGCCCTGCGGCGCCATCAGCAGCCCGGCGGTCAGCGTCGATTCGCCGCGGATCTGCAGGAAGTAGCTCGGGAACAGGAGGCCGGCACCCATGAACGCGATGATGAACACGAACAGGGTCACCGACGCGATGGTCAGGTTGCGGTTGGCGAACAACCGCAGGTCGACCAGCGGGTGCCGGGGCTTGAACGAGTAGACGATGAAGCCCACCACGAGCGCGGCGCCGACGAGCATCGGCGCCCACACCTTGGTCTCGGCGATCGTGCCGGCCTCGGGCAGCGAGGAGATGCCGTAGAGGAACAGGGCGAGGCCCGGGGAGAGCATCAGCATGCCGATGAAGTCGAACGACTCGGACGGCTCGGGGTTGTCCTTCGGCAGGGCCAGCTGCGCGTAGATCAGCGCGATGACGCCGATCGGCAGGTTGATCAGGAAGATCCAGTGCCAGCTCGCGGTGTCGATCAGCCAGCCGCCGAGGATCGGACCGCCGATCGGGCCGAGCAGCATCGGGATGCCGAGGACGGCCATCAGCCGGCCGATCCGGTGCGGACCGGCGGCCTTCGTCATGATCGTCATGCCCAGCGGCATGAGCATGCCGCCGCCGAGCCCCTGAAGGACGCGGTAGGCGATCAGCTGGTTGATCGAGTCGGCGGTGGCGCACAGCCCGGACCCGATCGTGAACAGCGCCAGCGCGATCATGTAGAGGCGCTTGGTGCCGAACCGGTCGGCGGCCCAGCCGCTGAGCGGGATCACCGTGGCCAGCGCGAGCGTGTAGGCGGTCATGGTCCACGCGACTCGGGCGTAGGTGGCGTCGAACTCGCTCTGGAACGTCGGAATCGCGACGCTGACGACGGTGACGTCGAGGATCGACATGATCGCACCGAGAACGACGACTCCCGCCACCGTGAGAACCGCGGCGTCGAGCTTGTCCGATGTCGCGGCGGGTTGCTGGGTCACTAACAGTCTCCTGGGTTCGTGTTGATCGGGGGCGGTGGCGGCACCGCGCTGGCGAGCACGGGAAGTCACGAGGAGGGGCGACGTCCGCTGGCACAGTAGCGACTGCGGGCGACAATTCGCGCTCGGATTCTCCGTGACCACCCACACTGGTTGGCCCCGTCAGCGCCGGCCACCGGCGAGCCCACGCCCTGCGCGTCGCCGCGCCCGCGGGTCTGGACGCCCCACCGCGGGCCGGCGCCGTACCGCGGCGGACCCGCAGCCGTCCGCCGTATCGTGCTCCGCGCTGGCTGTGAGACATCGACGCCGGGCCTTGCCGTGTCGTCCGGGCCCGCCGCGCATCGGTGGCAAACCGCGCTGGTCAGAGCGCTGTTTGCACCGCCCCCGGCAGCCTCGGCCCGGCGCCGGAGGCAGGCCCGGCCGGGGTGCGCGCGGTCGCGGGCCACGGCCGGCGCGGCGCCTCAGGTCTCCGTTCGCGGCCGACGGCGCGGGGCGGAAGGCGGGCGGGGCGACCGAGCGCGCGCCCCTGTCCCGCCGGATACCGGGGCGACACCGGCACCGTGATCCTCAGCACAGCGGCGGTTCGTCGGATACCAGCGCCGTCCCCGTGCCGCCGGTCCGCCGCCACCGTCCGCCCGGCAGGGGGTCGGCCGACCGGCCGCCAGCTCCGCCGGTCAGGTCGTCCCGGCGCGGGTCACCGCTGCCGGGTGAGCGGCAGGTAGTCGGCGGCGGTGAGCGGCTGTCGGGACAGGGAACCGTCCGCGCGGGGCACGTCCAACGGCCGCCCGGCCCGCTGGAAGGACACCCCGTCCACGTCCTGCCGCCTGGTGAGCGTGCAGACGATCTGACCGAAGGCGAGGATCTCGTCGCTCCGACCCGTCTCGTCGACGGCCTCCTGGATGTCGACCTCGACGAGTCGGCCGTTCACCCGGGCCCCGGCCACCACGACCGTGCCTGGCAGCGCGCTGGTCACTCCGCTGTCCCGTTCCGTGCTCGACGGCCCGGCGAGCAGGTGCTGCAGGTGGACGTCGACCGGGGGAAGCGCGTCGATCCGGCGCACCATCGGGTACAGCCGGTCGTCGCGGACGAAGCAGAGCGTCTCGTCCACCCGGCCCACCGATCCGGTCGGGGTGCCGGTCACCGGTGCCGGCAGCCGTCCGCGCGGCGCCTGCACCGGGCGGGGGGACTCGTCGATGGGCACCCCGCACCCGGCGAGCAGGACCACGACGAGCAGCAGGGCTCGCGACGCCCGGCTCACGGCAGGCTCCCGGGCAGCTCCACCCGGAACCGGGCGCCGCCGCCCGGCCGGTCCGTCACGCTCGCCCGGCCGCCGTGCGCGGCGGTGTGCTGGGCGACAAGTGCCAGGCCGAGACCCGTGCCGTTGGTGTCCGCCCGGGCGTGGGCCGCGCGGCCGCGGACGAAGCGGTCGAAGATGATCTCGCGATCCTGCACCGGCACGCCGGGGCCTTCGTCGTCGACCTCGATGACCCCGGTGCCGTCCTGCACCCGCAGGTGCACGGCGACCGGGCCGCCCCCGTAGCGGACGGCGTTGTCCAGCAGGTTCAGCAGGATCTGCTCAACCCGGCGCCGATCGACCAGCCAGCGGCTCGGTGTGCCGGGCGGGATGCGGACCAGGTCGCCGGGCAGGGAGCGGCTGCGGCACGCCTCCCCGGCCAGGGCCGCCAGGTCGACGGTCTCGCGCTGCGCGGGCCGTTCGGTGCGGGCCAGCTGCATCAGGTCGTCGACCAGACGCTGGAAGCGCGCGACCTCGTCGGCGACCAGGCCGGCCGCGGTGGCGGTGCGCTCGTCGTGGTGGTCGCGGCGGCGGGTGAGCACGTCCGCGGCGGCGGCCAGGGTCTGCAGCGGCGACCGCAGTTCGTGGCTGACGTCGGCGGCGAACCGGCGGTCCCGCTCGATCCGCCGGACCAGCTGGTCGACCATGTCGTTGAACGAGGTGGAGAGCCGGGTCAGGTCCGGGTCGGTGGTGGGGTCGAGGCGGGTCGTGAAGTCACCGGCGGCGATCCGCTCGGCGACGTCCGCGACGGCGGTCAACGGGCGCACGCTGTGGCGGGTGGCGTACCAGCCGAGGGCAGCGCCGGCGCCGGCGACCATGATGCCGACCGCGGTGAGGGTCAGCGCCATCACCTGGAAGGTCTGCTCCACCTCGCGCAGCGACGTGAGCTCGTAATAGCCGGTGGACGCCGACAAGGGAACTCCGACGAGCAGGGTGGGCTGGCCGTCGAGGCGTACCCGCTGCACGCCCGCCTCCCCGGAGCGGACCAGCTGCTGCAACTCGCCGGGGACCGAACTCGCGCCGATGTCCGCCGAGCGGCCGTACCAGCGACCGTTGAAGTGCAGCAGCGGGCGGCGGATGCTGCCGGTGTCCAGGGAGCGCAGCACCTCCACCACGTCGGGGGCGTCGGTGTCCAGCCCGGTCCGCACCACGGCCGCGTCGAAGTAGGCCGCCCGCACCGCCGCCCGTTCCCGCTCGTCCAGCAGCGACCGGCGGGTCAGGTCGTAGGAGAACAACGCCATCGACGCCGCGAGCAGCGACGCGCCGACCGCAAAGGCGGCGGTGACCCGGGCGCGGAGTCCGAGCCGGGTCATCGCTGAAGTTTGTAGCCAAGGCCACGCAGCGTGACCAGGTGCCGCGGGTTCGCCGGGTCGGCCTCGATCTTCTGCCGCAGCCGACCCACGTGCACGTCGACCAGCCGCTCGTCGCCCGTGTCGTATCCCCAGACCCGCTGCAGCAACTGCTGCCGGGACAACACCCGACCGGCGTGCTCGGCCAGTTCGCAGAGCAACCGGAACTCGGTGCGGGTCACCGCCACCCGCTGGCCTGACCGGCGTACCTCGCCGGCGTCCGGGCTGATCTCCAGGTCACCGAAGACCTGCGCGGGGACCGGCGCCACGAGCGCCCGTCCCCGCCGCCGCAAAGCCCGCAGCCGGGCCGACAGTTCCTTGATCGCCACCGGCTTCACCAGGTAGTCGTCGGCGCCCGCCTCCAGCGCGGCGACGATGTCGTGGGTGTCGTCCCGGGCGCTCACGACCACGATGGGCACGTCGTCGTCGCGGCGCATCTGCCGGATGCACTCGAAGCCGTCGAGCCCCGGCAGCATCAGGTCCACGAGCACGTTGTCGGCCGGGTTCTCCCGCTGCCGCCGCAGTCCCTCCTCCGCGGTCGCCGCGCCGTGCGCGGTGTAACCCTCCTCCTCCAGGGCGAGCAGCAGCGCGAGCCGGATCCGGTCGTCGTCCTCGATCACCAGTACGGCCGTCATACGGGCATCATCCACGGACCGGTGGCCGTGGCCCAACCGTGTCAGCCGTTCCCGGGTTTTGTCACACAACTGTCATGAAATTGCGGGCTCCCCTCCAAGGTCGCCGCACAGGCTGGTGAACCAGCCGGACAACGCGCACGAAAGCAGGAGACATGACCGGGCCGCAACCGCCTCCACCGGAATGCGCCGTGCCGCTGGTCGAGGTGGAGATCACCGAGGAACTGGACCTGGCGCGCCTCTCCGAGGTCAGTCACGTCCTCGATCGAATCCTGTCTCTGCGACCCGCCGCGGTGGTGATCGACCTGTCGGGGTGCCGGCACATCGACGCCGCGGGCATCGGACTGTTGCTCGACGTGCACCGGCGCATGCTCCGTCGACAGGGCGCGGTCAAACTGCGCAGCCCCAACCCGCGCATCCGTCGAATCCTGGAAACGACCCGGCTGGACCAAGTCCTGCCGATCCTGGATCCGCCCGGGCGGTCCCGCTCGGATGTGGTCGACCAGGACCCGACCACGCAGCGCCCGGCGGGGGTTCCGGTCGCTCAAGGACGAGCGACGGTCACCGTACGTTCCTGAGGCCGGCGTGCGCCCGGCGAGGAGGCAGCAGTGAGTGGCAGCGCGCTCATCAGCGCACTCACCATCGGGCTCGCCGTCGGCCTGGCCGGTCGGCTGCTCGTGCCGGGGCGCAGAGTGGCGCCGGTCTGGCTGACGGTCGCGCTCGGCGTGGCCGCAGCGCTGCTCGGCTCGGTCGTCATCCGCCTCCTCGGCGCCGACCTGGCCGAACTCACGGTCCTGCGGCTGGTCGCGCAGTCGGGCTTCGCAGGTGTCGCGGTGGTCCTCGCCGTGGTCGCCGCCGAGCGGCAGTCGCGGCGTGACGGATACGCACCGCTGTTCCGCACGTCCGCCCCGGCGCCGCCGCCCTCCAGCGCCGCCGGCGAGCGGAGAGAACGAGAGGATGGGTTATGACGGTCGTACCGGCCGATCACCTGATGACTCTGATCTGCGACGGCTGCGGTGACACCGTCACCGCGGCGGCGAGTGTCCTGCCCGACGCGGAGGTCGTCTGGACGCTGGTGTTCGACAACGGCTGGGTCGGCTCGCCCTTCGCCTCCGGCCCGCACCACTGCCCCCGCTGCGCTCTCGCTGCCGAGCTGGGCGGCGCGAACGGTGCCGGCAGGTCGACGGCCGGCCTGGGCATCGACTACCTCGACGAGGTCGCTGCCGCACCCGCCGCGCGGGCCGCCGATCCGGCCGAGGCGGTGCGCCGAGCGCTGGCGGAGGCGATCCACCTCGGTGACCACGTCCTCGTGGACCTCAGCGAGGTGGAGGTGGTCGACCCGGCCGGGCTCGGTCTGCTGGTCCGGGCGCACCAGGAGGCCAGGCAGCGGGCCGCGGTGCTGTGTCTGGTGGCGCCCACCCGGTTCGTCCTCACGGTGCTGCACACCATGCGGCTGGACGACGTCTTTCCGCTCTACGAGAGCCGGGCGGCCGCCCTGCGCGACCTGGCCGACCCCGCGTCGGCCGGCACGGCACCGGTGGGCCGCGAGGCAGTTGCACCCTCGACAGTCAAGGAGTCGCCATGGTGATGCCCTGGGCATTTCCGCCGTTCCCCGACGACAACCCGTCCCAGCCGACGAACGAGGAGTCGGCGCCGGAGAGCGAGGATCTCCGCCTCGCGGCTCTGGTGGCGCAGCGGCTGAGCATCGACTGGATCACCCGGCGCCAGCAGATCACCATCACGGTGCAGAACCGGGTGGTGATCCTCGCCGGGATGGTGGCCAACGTGGAGACCCGCCGGGCGGCGGGCGAGCTGGCGTGGGAGGTTCCCGGCGTCGTCGACGTCTGCAACGCGCTGCAGCTGTACGGTCAGCGGCGGAGCCGCCGCTGAGCGAGGCCGCTCAGCCATCGCGCTGCGTGTAGGGACGGTCCCGGCGGACTGGTTGGCCGGTGCCGGGCTGAACGCGCTTGTGTTGTGGACGGCGAAGCCGGCGGGCGGGCCGGCCCACCGATGGTGGTGGCGGTGATGAATGCGGTGCCCGACTCGCCGCCGGCCAGTGCCGCCTCGCTGCTGGTGGAGCAGCGACTGGTGGTTGCTTTCCCCTGTAGAGCTATCGACAATTGATTGTCGTGGGTAGCGTGTATCGGATCGGTGTGTGGCCGAGCGGTGGGCAGCTCGGTGAGCATGGTGCGTCGGTGGGAGGCAGAGGGTCGAGTGTGGCCCGCCGCTAGCCAGCGGGTCAGCGGTACCTAGATGGATCCGATATGCGTGAGGTGCTGCAGCCGGGTTTCGACGGCGGCCGACGGAAAGTCGTGGTGTATTACCGTGTCTCGTCGCCGGTTCAGAAGCCTGACTTGGCCTCGCAAGTGAGGGTGATGCAGCAGTTCTGTTTAGCCCGTGGGCTGGGGCGTGGACGGGGGGAGGTTGGCAGGCTGGTGGTCCGCACCAGGGCAGGCTGGTCCGGTTCGGTTTCGACTTCTGGGGCACGTGGCGGCTGCGAAATCGTCGCCAACCAGGAATCACTATCCGCACAGCAGGAAGTAGTGGAGGACCTGCTTGCAATCGTGCACTCCTTCTCCTGGCGGCTGGACAGGCTGCGCCGCTATGAGAAGGAACTCGAAGGGGCGGACGGGACCGTGGGGGATGATCAGTGAAGGTCACTCGCATTGCCTAGTCGGCCCGGATGAACCCGGGCAAGTACGCCGCCCTGGTGGAGCAGGCCCGTCGGTTGGGTCGGGTTCGTAGTGAGGTGTGGCAGCGATACGGGTCAATCAACGGTGTCGGATCCGGGCTGCGGGACCGGCAGGTGCGCGACCGGTGGCTGGCCGACGGCACCCACGCATCGTTTGCTGTGTTGGCGAATGCGTGGAAGGAAACCGTCCGCGACACGATGGCCGACATCGCCGCGAACCTCGAGGCGGCCAAGGTCGAGGTCCGGCGGGCCATCGGTCGGCGCACCAAAGACCCGGCCGAGCGCAAGCGCATGTTCACCGCGCTGAAGGCCGGCCGGTGGGCCAGTGATCCTTTCCTGGCGCGGCAGATGCGCCAGCACTGGAAGCGTGGCCACAACCGCGCCCACGATCAGATCGTCGTGCGCGCCGACAACTACAACACCCTCACCGATGGGCGTGGCCGGTTATGGTTGGCCGTTCCCGGCCTCGAACCTCGGCGGATGGTCCGAATCCCACTGTCGACCACTGTCGCCCCGACGGGCACGCTACGGCTGATTCTGCGCGGCGGCCGGGTCGAGGTGCATTACCAGATCGACGCGGCGGGAATGCGGTCGTCGCAGCGGCCCTGCGGTGACCAGACGTTGGGTGTGGACAAGGGCTACACCGAAGCGCTGACCGACTCCGACGGCCAGCCCCACGGTGAACAGCTCGGCGAACTGCTAGCCCGTGAGTCGGATCGGTCGAAGGAACGCAACCGGCGCCGGGCGAAGCTGCGCTCGATCGCCAACACCGCCGCCCTGCGCGGTGACCACGCCAAGGCGCAGCGGATCAAGGCGAACAACCTCGGCACCATCAAGCGGGACCGGCAGGCCGCCCGCCACCGCGCCCGGGTGCGTACGGAGATCTTCACCGCCGTGCACGAGGTCGTCGACAAGGCCGCCACCGTGGTCGCCGAGGACCTCACCAAACGCTTCGCCGAGCGAAAGAAGCTTCCCAAGAACATCAACCGGCGTCTCGCGGCATGGACCAAAGGAGTCACCGCTGAGGCCCTGAAAAGCGTGTCGGAGCGCAGAGGTTCTGCGCACGTTCCCGTCAACGCCGCCTACACCTCACAAACCTGCCACCGCTGCGGCGACTTCGGCCGCCGCGACGGGAACAGGTTTCACTGCACCCGCTGCGGGGTGGTGTGGCAAGCCGACGTGAACGCCGCGATCAACATCCTGCAAAGAGCCGGCGACCCCGACATCGCCCTGCACACCCCACACCAGCGGGTGAAGCAGATCCTGCAGGACCGGACCGATCGCCACCGGACCAGACTGCCGGTCCAGGACTCCAGCCCGACCACCACGGCCGAGCGGAGAGCGAAACATCCGAACCGCTCAGTTATGAGCAACAAGGAGGAAGCAGTTGACCAGGATCGCTCCGGTGACGTTGATGGCGACGGATTGGGCACGCGGGGCGTCCTTTGCGGACGAGCCGAGGACGCACAGGTTGGCGATACAGGGACTGGCGGACCGCACAGGTCGCGCGGCGAGGCACAGTCCACCCGGCAATTCGATACGCATTCGCAGTTGACAGGACGCCCAGTGATGGTTGTCAAACGTTTGTCCGATGCGCAGCGTGCCCTACGCCGTTACCGTGTGGTCATCGTGGTCGATTCCTGACGCTCGGCTGTTCTCGACGACCTGCTGGTGTAGCGGCACGCCACCGGCCTGGACCGGAGGATTCGCGATGAGTGATCCGAGTGCCTCGCTGGTCAGCACCCCGCGTCCCGAGCAGCCGGGCGAGACCGGGGCACCGGCCGCCGCCGGCCCGCCGGAGTCCGCGCGACAGCAGCAGCCGCGTGGCCTGCTGGGTGACGCGTGGCGGGATCTGCGCCGCAAGCCGCTGTTCTGGATCTCCGCCACGTTGATCCTGGTCTTCGTGCTGATGGCGGCCTTCCCCTGGCTGTTCACCTCCGGCGACCCGATCAACGGCGACCTGGCACACAGCCGCGCCGAACCCTCGGCGTCCGCCTGGTTCGGCTACGACGTACAGGGGCGCGACGTCTACGCCCGCACCATCTACGGTGCCCGGGCCTCCATCCTGGTGGCACTGCTCTCCACCATCGGCACGCTGCTCATCGGCGGCGCGATGGGCACGGTCGCCGGTTACCGCGGCGGCTGGGTCGACAGTCTGCTCTCCCGGATCGCGGACGTCTTCTTCGGCCTGCCGTTCATGCTCGGCGCCATCGTCATCCTGACCACGTTCAACGGCTCGGGCACGGACAACAGCGAGTCGCAGATCATGGGCCTGGTAATCGTCTCGCTCGTGGTCCTGTTGTGGCCGGTGGTGATGCGGTTGATGCGCTCCTCCGTGCTGGCCACCAAGGAGGCCGACTACATCCTGGCCGCCCGGGCCCTGGGTGCCGGCACCGGCCGAATCGTCCTCAAGCACCTGCTGCCGAACTGCGTCGCACCGCTGCTGGTGTACGGGACGATCATGATCGGCTCCTTCATCGGCGCCGAGGCCACCCTGTCCTTCCTGGGCATCGGCCTGAAGACCCCGGTCGTGTCCTGGGGCATCATGATCAGTGAGGCGCAGAACTACATCCGGGTCTCGCCGTACCTGCTCCTCTTCCCCGCCGCGTTCCTCGTCACCGCCGTGCTCAGCTTCGTGATGCTCGGCGAGACGGTCCGCGAAGCCCTCGACCCGAAACTGCGGTGACCGCGGGCGATCGGCGTCGGCGTCGGCCTGGGCGGACCCGTAGCCGGGTCGAGGCGCGGCGTCGGTCCTCGTAGGCTGTGCCGGTGATCTTTACGCCGCGCCTCGTCGACACCGCGGCACGTCGCCGGTCGCCCGACGTGCCGTTCGAAAGGAAGGGCGGTGCGGCCGCCTGGCGGTCCGTCGTGGCAGCGGCCGGAGCGGGCGCGGCGAGGGCGCTGTGGTGAGCGGGCTGCCCGTACCCGGGCAGCGGGCTGTCCCGCCGCCGTCCGCGTCGCGCCGGTCGCGGGTAGCGCTGTGGTGTGCCCGCGTCGAGGGTTCACGCTGGTTCGAGGTGGCGATCGTCGTCGTCATCGGGGCGAACGCGGTGGTGCTCGGCGTCGAGACCTACCCGCACCCGGGGTCGCTCGGGACACTGCTGCGGGCATTGGAGTGGTTCTTCCGCACGGTGTTCATCGTCGAGATCGCCATCCGGCTGCTGGCGCACGGTCGGCGGCCCCAGGACTTCTTCCGGCGCGGGTGGAACGTCTTCGACTTCGTGGTGACCGCGGCGGCGTTCATCCCCGGCCTGCACGGCGAGTCGGCTGGGCTGCGGGTGATCCGAATCGCCCGGGTGGTGCGGCTGGTGCGCTTCTCGCCCGGGCTGCGCACCATCGTGACGGCGCTGCTGCGCAGCCTTCCCGGGGTCGGTGGGTTCCTCGCCCTCGCCCTGGTGACCCTGTACGTGTACGGCATGGCCGGGTGGCTCATCTTCAAAGAGGCGTATCCCGACGACTACGGCACGATCGGGCGGGCCGCGCTGACCCTGTTCGTGCTGCTGTCCCTGGAGACGCTGCCCGACCTGATCGAGCAGGGCATGGCACTGTCGCCGTGGACCCTCGTCTACTACGTCAGCTTCGTGCTCATCACCGTCAACCTGCTGGTGAACATCCTCATCGCGGTGATCGTCAACTCGATGGAGGAGGCTCGCCGGCTGGAGATGACCGAACGGATGGCGGTGGACGAGGACCGCGACGGCGTACCGGACGAGATCGACCGGATCATGATCAGCCAGCGGCTCGACGACCTGCGGGCGCTGGTGACCGACCTGGAGCGGGAGCTGCGGATCGACCGCGACGCCGGGCAGTCCAGAGCGGGTACCCGGGACCGGTGACGCGGCGGCCCGTCACCCGTTAGGCGCCGCATCCGCCGAGACGACGACCACGTGCAGATGTCGAGGGCCGTGGACGCCCTCCACCCGGTTGAGTTCGATGTCGCTGGTGGCCGAGGGTCCGCTGATCCAGGTCAGCGGGCGACGCGGGTCGACCCGGGCGACGGCGTCCGGCACCGTGGCGACGACCTGGTCGGCCCGCAGCACACACACGTGCACGTCGGGCAGCAGGCTGATGACCCGCCGGCCCTGGTCCGGGGCGGCGTCGAGCACGATGGTGCCGGTTTCGGCGACGGCCACGGCCGCGGCGGTGACCACCCCGTCCACGGCGGCGATCTGCGCCGCGGTGAGGTTCTCGTCGGTCACCGCGGCGACGGTGGCGGGCAGCCAGTGCCGGGGCAGCCCGGGCGGGACCACGACGCGCCGGCCGCCGAGCACCTCGTCGACGACCTGCGCGACGTCGGCGTCCGCGCACCGGTGCACGGTGGCCCGGTAGTCGGTGAGCCGGTGCACCAGCAGGTCGAGGTCGACGGCGACGGCACCGGCCGGCCGGTAGTCCCGGGGCACCGCGGCCGGGTCCGCCGGCGGCTCACCGAGGGCGCCCCGGAGCCGGCCCAGGATGAGGTCACGTGCGGTCACCGCTCGGCCCACCACTGGCGGAAGGTCTGGGGTGGCGCGGCCGGCAGGTCACGGCTGGCGGTCCAGCCGTTCAGCGGCGGGGGCAGGGCAGGGCCGGCGAGCCGGGCCAGGCCCGCGGCGCGCTGCGCGGCCGCGTACAGCCGGGGATGGTCCATGGTGTACGCGGCGGCGCCCATCGCGGCCTTCTCGCCGGCCGGGTGGGGGGCTTGGCCGCGCAGGTGCACCAGCAGCTCCGGAATGTTGATCATCACGGGGCAGGCGTCGTAGCAGGCGCCGCAGAGCGACGACGCGTACGGCAGGGAGGCGTTGTCCGGCACCCCGGTGAGCTGCGGGGACAGCACCGCCCCGATCGGCCCCGGATAGACCGAGCCGTACGCGTGCCCGCCGGTGCGCTCGTACACGGGGCACACATTGAGGCAGGCGGAGCAGCGGATACAGTGCAGCGCCTGCCGGCCGACGGCGTCGGCGAGCACCGCGCTGCGGCCGTTGTCCAGCAGCACCAGGTGCACCTGCTGCGGCCCGTCGCCGGGGGTGACCCCGGTCCACATCGACGTGTACGGGTTCATCCGCTCCCCGGTCGACGCGCGGGGCAGCAACTGCAGGAACACCTCGAGGTCCGCCCAGGTGGGGATGACCTTCTCGACGCCCATCACGGTGATCAGGGTCTCCGGCAGGGTGAGGCACATCCGGCCGTTGCCCTCCGACTCGACCACGGCCAGGGTGCCGGTCTCCGCGACGGCGAAGTTCGCCCCGGAGACGGCCACTCGGGTGCTGAGGAAGGTCTCGCGCAGGTGCCGGCGCGCCGCGGCGGCCAGGACGGCCGGCTCGTCGGTGAGGGCGGGGTCGACGCCGGGCATCTCGCGCAGGAAGATCTCCCGGATCTCCGCCCGGTTGCGGTGGATGGCCGGAACCAGGATGTGGCTGGGCCGGTCCCGGCCGAGCTGCACGATCAGCTCCGCCAGATCGGTCTCCACCGGTTCGATCCCGGCGGCCTCGAGGGCTTCGTTCAGGCCGATCTCCTGGGTGGCCATCGACTTGACCTTCATGACCCGCTGCGCGCCGGTGGCCCGGACCAGGTCGGTCACGATGCGGTTGGCTTCCAGCGCGTCGGCGGCCCAGTGCACGGTGCCGCCGGCCGCGGTAACCGCGGCTTCGAGCTGCTCGAGCAGTTCCGGCAGGCGGGCCATGACGTCGGTCTTGATCGCGGAGCCGGCGGCGCGCAGCTGCGCCCAGTCGGGCAGCTCGCCGATCACCGCTGCCGACTTGGCGCGGATCGTGGTGGTGGCATGCCGCAGGTTACGGCGCAACTGCGCGTCCCCCAGCGCCCGGCGGGCCGCCGCCGGGAAGGACTCCTCGCCGCGCAGATTGCCCACCCCGCGCGGGGCGGTGGCCGGCATGCCCAGGAACGTCCGCGTCACGACCCCACCTCCAACCGGTCCCGCTCCCCCGCGGTCTCGGCCCCCTCGGTGCTGGCCAGGATCTCCGCCAGGTGCACGGTCCGCACGCCGGCCCTGAGCCGGGACAGCCCGCCGCCGATGTGCATCAGACACGACGAGTCCCCCGCCGTGCACATTTCCGCACGGGTGGCGAGGACGTTGCGCATCTTGTCCGCCAGCATCGCCGTGGAGGTGTCCGCGTTCTTCACCGCGAACGTGCCACCGAACCCACAGCACTGCTCCGCCTGCGGCAGCTCCACCAGCTCCAGGCCACGGACCTCCCGCAGCAGGCGCAGCGGCTTGTCCGCCACCCGGAGCATCCGCAGCGAATGGCACGTCGGGTGGTAGGTCACCCGGTGCGGGAAGTACGCCCCCACGTCGGTCACCCCGAGCACGTCCACCAGCAGCTCCGACAGCTCGTAGGTGCGGCGGGCGACCTCTTCCGCCCGGCTGGCCAGCCGCTCGTCCCCCGCCCGGCGGGCCACCATCGCGTGCTGATGCCGAACCGAGCCGACGCAGGAACCGGAGGGGGCGACCACCACGTCGTACGGGGCGAAGACCCGGACGTGCCGGCGGACCAGCCGCAGCGCGTCGTCCGGGTAACCGGTGTTGACGTGCATCTGCCCGCAACAGGTCTGGTCCGCCGGGAAGACCACCTCGTGGCCGAGGCGCTCCAACAGCCGCACCGTCGCCTTCGCCGCCTCGGGAAAGAGCGTGTCGGCGAGGCAGGTGACGAACAGCGCGATCCGCATCCTCAACCGCCCATCCGATTCTCGGCGGCCCGCCACGCCGCCTCGTCGCCGCGCGGTTCGTACCGCACGATGCGCTGAGTGTCGCGCAGCACGGACCGCAGGGCCGCCAGATCGCCGGTGACGGCGCCGGCGGCACGGGCCTGCACCAGGATGTTACCGAGCGCGGTGGCCTCGACCGGCCCGGCGAACACCGGGAGTCCGCAGGCGTCCGCGGTCAGCTGGCAGAGCAGTTCGTTGCGGGCGCCGCCGCCGACGACATGCACGGCGTCGACGTGCCGGCCGGACAGCTGCTGCGCCTGGCGTACGGCGCGGCGGTGGGCCAGGGCCAGGCTGTCGACGATGCAGCGGACGGTCGCGGCGGGGGTGGCGGGTACCGGTTCGCCGGCGCGGCGGCAGGCATCGGCGATGCGGGTGGGCATGTCGCCGGGCGGCAGGAACCGCGGGTCGTCGGGGTCCACGACCGAGCGGAAGGCCGGCTCCCGGGCCGCCCGGCGCAGCAGGTCGGGCAGGTCGCTGGCGCCCCAGGTGCGCAGCGATTCCTGCAGCAGCCACAGGCCCATGACGTTGCGCAGGTAGCGGATCGTCCCGTCGACGCCGGATTCGTTGGTGAAGTTGGCCTGCCGGCTCGCCTCGGTGAGCACCGGGGCGTCGAGCTCGACGCCGACCAGCGACCAGGTGCCGCAGGAGACGTAGGCGAAGCGCTCCCCCGCCGCCGGCACGCCCACCACTGCCGATGCGGTGTCGTGGGAGCCGACCGCCACCACCTCGGGGGTGCCGGGCAGGCTCAGGCTGGGCCGCACCGGGCCGATCCTGGTGCCTGGCTCACGCAGCGGCGGAAACAGGTCGGCGTGGATGCCCGCGTCGGCCATCAGGTCGGTGGCCCAGGCCCGGCGGCGCAGGTCGTACAGCTGGGTGGTGGAGGCGTTGGTGACCTCGGCGGTGACCTCGCCGGTGAGCCAGTACGCGATGAGGTCGGGGATCAGCAGCAGCCACCGCGCCGCGGTCAGCTGCGGCGTGCCGGCCGCCGCGACGAGCTGGTAGAGGGTGTTGAACGGCAACTGCTGCAGCCCGGTGGTGCGGTAGAGCCGCTCCGCACCGAGCTGCTTGATGACCCGCTCGGCGACGCCGTCGGTGCGGGCGTCACGGTAGTGCACCGGGTTGCCGAGCAGCGCCCCGGTGTCGTCGAGCAGCCCGTAGTCGACGGCCCAGGAGTCGATGCCGATGCTGGTCACCGGGCCGGCGGCGCGCAGGCCGTCGAGGACGCCCCGGTGCAGCGCGAGGACGTCCCAGTGCAGGGTGTCGCCGAGGCGCACCGGTTCGTTGGGGAACCGGTGCACCTCGGTCAGGTCCAGTCGGCCTGGTGCGACGCGGCCGAGCATGACCCGGCCGCTGGACGCACCCAGGTCGACGGCGGCGAGGTGGAGGTCGGTCACAGCATCCCTCGCCGGGCCGCCCACACCACCGCCTGGATCGGGGCGGTGACGCCGAGCCGGTCGCAGATGGCCCGGATCCGGCGGCGCACGGTCCGCTCGGACAGCCCGGACCGCCGCGCCACCGTCTCCAGCGGCACGCCCGTGGCCAGCAACCGCAGCAGCCGCAGGTCCTCCTCGTCGAGCACCGGATTCTCCACGAGCATCGTCGTCCTCATTCCCGCACCGGGCCGGATCAGCGGAGGAAGGCCGCGGCGACGCCGGCGTCCACCGGGATGTGCAGACCCGTCGTGTGTGACAGGTCGCCGCCGGTGAGCACGAAGACGGCGTTGGCGACGTGCTCGGGCAGCACCTCCCGCTTGAGCAGGGTGCGCTGGGCGTAGAACTCGCCCAGCTTCTCCTCCGGCACGCCGTAGACGGCGGCGCGCTGGGCGCCCCAGCCGGCGGCGAAGATGCCGGAGCCGCGAACCACCCCGTCGGGGTTGACGCCGTTGACCCGGATGCCGTGGCCGCCCAGTTCGGCGGCGAGCAGGCGGACCTGGTGCGCCTGGTCGGCCTTGGCCGCGCCGTAGGCGACGTTGTTCGGTCCGGCGAACAGGGAGTTCTTGCTGGCGATGTAGACGATGTCGCCGCCCATCTGCTGGTCGATGAGGACCCGGGCGGCCTCCCGCGAGACCAGGAAGGAGCCCTTGGCCATCACGTCGTGCTGCACGTCCCAGTCCGCCTCGGTGGTCTCCAGCAGCGACTTCGACAGCGACAGTCCGGCGTTGTTGACCACCAGGTCCAGGCCTCCGAAGGCCAGGACCGCCGCGCGGACCGCGTCGGCCACCGCGTCGGCGTCGGTGACGTCCACCGGTACGGCCACCGCGACGTCCGGGCCGCCCAGCTCACCGGCGACCGTCTCGGCGGCGGCGGTGTCCCGGTCGGTGACGACCACGCAGGCGCCCTCGGCGGCCAGCCGGTGGGCGATGGCCCGGCCGATGCCGGAGCCGGCGCCGGTGACCAGGGCGATCCGGGTGGCGAGGGGCTTCGGCTTGGGCATCCGGGCCAGCTTGGCCTCTTCGAGGGCCCAGTACTCGATGCGGAACTTCTCGGCCTCGTCGATCGGGGCGTACCGGGACACGGCTTCGGCGCCGCGCATGACGTTGATGGCGTTGACGTAGAACTCCCCGGCGACCCGGGCGGTCTGCTTGTTGGCCCCGAAGCTGAACATGCCCACGCCCGGCACCAGGACGATGGCCGGGTCGGCGCCGCGCATCGGCGGGCTGTCGCCGGTGGCGTGCCGCTCGTAGTAGGCGCGGTAGTCGTCGCGGTAGGCGGCGTGCAGTTCCCGGAGCCGGGCGACCGTGTCGGCCAGCGGGGCGGTCGGTGGCAGGTCGAGCACCAGCGGGCGGACCTTGGTGCGCAGGAAGTGGTCCGGGCAGGAGGTGCCGAGCGCGGCGAGGGCGGGGTGCCGCTCGCGGGTGACGAAGTCGAGCACCACGTCGCTGTCGGTGAAGTGCCCCACCTGGGGGCGGTCGGTGGAGGCCAGGCCCCGGATGATCGGCGCCAGCGCCGCCGCGCGGGCGCGCCGTTCCTCCGGCGGCAGCGGCTCATAGCCGGGGATCACCGGGCCGAACGGCTCGGGACGGCCGTGCTCGTCGAGGTACGCCTGGGCGGTGCGGATGATCTCCCGCGAGTGGCGTTCGCACTCCTCGCTGGTTGAGCCCCAGGCGGTGATGCCGTGCCCGCCGAGGATGACGCCGATGGCCTGCGGGTTGGCCAACGCGGCGGCGGCGATGTCGAGCCCGAGCTGGAAGCCGGGGCGCCGCCACGGCACCCACAGCACCCGGTCGCCGAAGATCTCCTTGGTCAGTTCGGGCCCGTCGGCGGCGGTGGCGATCGCGATGCCGGCGTCGGGGTGCAGGTGGTCGACGTGGGCGGCGTCGACCAGGCCGTGCATGGCGGTGTCGATCGAGGGTGCCGCCCCGCCCCGCCCGTGCAGGCAGTAGTCGAAGGCGGCCACCATCTCGTCTTCCCGCTCGACGCCGGGGTAGACGTCGACGAGGGCGCGCAGCCGGTCGAGCCGGAGCACGGCCAGGCCGGCCTCGGTGAGGGTGCCGAGGTCGCCGCCGGAGCCCTTGACCCAGAGCAGCTCGACGGGGCCGCCGGTCACCGGGTCGGTGGCCTCCCCCTTGGCCGAGGTGTTGCCACCGGCGTAGTTGGTGGTGGTCGGGTCGGCGCCGAGCCGGTTGCTGCGGGCGATGAGCGCCTGAACCTCGGAATGCATCGTCCTCATGTCCCCTGTCTGCGTTCTCGGTGGTGGTCAGGCGCCCCAGCCGGCCTGCTGGCCGCCGACGCGTTCGGCGCGGATCTTGTCGAAGTAGCCGGAGCGGGCGTACGCCGCCATCGGATCGGGGTCCAGGCCCAGCTCGGCGCGCAGCTCGGCGAGCAGCGGCCGCACGTCGGTGTGGTAGGCGTCCATCAGCACCGCGTTGGCGCCGAGCACGTCACCGGCCTGCTGCGCGGCGGCCAGCGCGGCGGCGTCGACGAGCAGCGCCTTGGCGGTGGCCTCCTGCACGTTCAGCACGGACCGGATGATCGCGGGGATCTTCGGCTCGATGTTGTGGCACTGGTCGAGCATGAACGCGATCCCGGCCTCCGGGCGCAGCGCGTCGCCGCGGATGATCTCGTACATGATGCGGAACAGCTGGAACGGGTCCGCGGCGCCGACCATCAGGTCGTCGTCGGCGTAGAAGCGGGAGTTGAAGTCGAAGGCTCCCAGCTTCCCGGCCCGCAGCAGGAACGCCACGATGAACTCGATGTTGGTGCCGGGCGCGTGGTGTCCGGTGTCGATGACGACCTGCGCCTTCGGCCCGAGTTCGAGGCAGTGCGCGTACGCGGTGCCCCAGTCCGGCACGTCGGTGGTGTAGAAGGCCGGCTCGAACAGCTTGTACTCCAGCAGCAGCCGCTGGTGGTCGCCGAGCCGGTCGTACGTCTCGCGCAGCGCGGCGGCGAGCCGGTCCTGCCGGGCGCGGATGTCGTCCTGCCCGGGGTAGTTGGTGCCGTCGGAGAACCAGAGCTTGAGGTCGCGGGAGCCGGTGCGGTCCATGATGTCCACGCACTCGAGCAGGTGGTCGATCGCCTTGCGGCGCACGCCCGGGTCCGGGTTGGTGACGCTGCCGAGCTTGTAGTCGTTGTCCTGGAACACGTTGGCGTTGATCGCACCGAGGGCGACGCCCTGGTCGGCGGCGTACTTTGCCAGGTCGGCGTAGTCGTCGACCCGGTCCCACGGGATGTGCAGGGCGACCGTGGGCGCCACCCCGGTGAGCCGGTGCACCACCGCCGCGTCGGCGATCTTCTCGTACGGGTTGCGCGGCACGCCCTCCTGCGGGAAGACCTTGAACCGGGTGCCGGAGTTCGCGTACGCCCAGGACGGGGTCTCGATGCGCTGGGTGCGCAGGGCCTGCTTGACCCGGTCGTGGGTCTGCGCGTCGGACTGGGTCATCGTGACTCTCCCGTCTGGGCGGCGAGCTGCGCCTCGAGGTTGAAGACCTCGTCCAGCGGCCGCATGGCCCGGTCGGCCGTGCCCTGGTCGAGGTCGAGGAAGTAGGACGCCATCTCCGCCTGCCAGCGGGCGTTGACGTCACGGGCCTGCATGGCGGCCTGGGCCGCCGCGAAGTCGTCGGTCACCAGGAACCCCACGAGCAGGCCGTCCTCGCGCAGGAACAGCGAATAGTCGTGCCAGCCGCACTCGGCCAGGGCGGCGAGCATCTCCGGCCAGACCCGCTCGTGCCGGGCGCGGTACTCGTCGAGGCGGGCCGGGTCGACCTGCAGGGTGAAGCAGATGCGGGGCATGGTTCTCCCGTCGGGCGCCCCCGGGGCGGTGCCGGCGCGACCGGCGCCGGCACCGCCAGGGCGGTCAGAACTGGAACTGGTCGATGTTGTTCTTGTCGAACACGGTGGGCGGGCCGAGGACGACCACCCCGTCCTTGCCGACGGTGAACTCGCCGAGCTTGCCGGCCTTGAACTTGTCGCCCTCGGCGCCGGTGATCTGGCCCGAGGCGAGGGCCGCGCCGGCGTACGCGGCGAGGTAGCCGAGGTCGGCGGGGTTCCACAGGGCGAACCCGTCGACGGTGCCGTCCTTGACGTACTCGCGCATCTGGTTCGGGGTGCCCAGGCCGGTCAGCTTGACCTTGCCCTTGTACTGCGACCCGCTGAGGTAGCGGGCGGCGGCGGCGACGCCGACCGTGGTCGGCGAGATGATGCCCTTCAGGTTGGGGTAGGACTGCAGCAGGCCCTGGGTCTCCTGGAAGGACTTCTGGTCGTCGTCGTTGCCGTAGGCCACGGTGACCAGCTTGAGCTTGCTGTACTCGGGCTTCTTCAGCTCCTCCTTCATCAGCGCGATCCAGGCGTTCTGGTTGGTCGCGTTGGCGGTGGCGGACAGGATGGCGATCTCGCCCGCGCCGCCGATCTGCTCGGAGATGAGCTTGACCTGGTTCTCCGCGATGCCCTCGGCGGTCACCTGGTTGACGAAGATCTGGCGGCACTCCGGCTTGGTGTCGGAGTCGAAGGTGACGATCTTGGCACCGGCCGCCTTCGCCTGGTTCAGCGCGCCGCAGATCGCGTTGGGGTCGTTGGCCGAGGTGACGATCACGTCCATGCCCTGCTGCGACAGGGTGTTGATGTAGCTGACCTGGGACGAGGCGCTGGCCTCGGAGGGGCCGACCTCCTTGTACTCGCCCTTGATCTCGGTGATCGCCTCCTTGCCACCGTTGTCGCTGGTGGTGAAGTAGGGGTTGTTCACCTGCTTCGGCAGGAAGGCGATCTTGAGCCCTTCCTTGAGCTTGGCGTCCGGGTTGGCGGCGCCGCTGGCCTGCGCGCCGCCGCCGGTGTCGTTGCCGGAGTTCTCCCGGGTGGTGCCGCCACAGGCGGCGGAGCCGAGCAGCAGCGCGGCGAGGGTGACGGCGGTGGCCCCGACGCGGAGCCGTCTGTACGTGGACATCGTTATCCTTCCAGGGAGGTGGGGTGCGGAGACGGTCACGACGCGGTGAGGTGCGCGCGTCGCCGTCGGCGGTGCAGCCGGGCGCGGAGTTCCGCGACGGCGTTGGGCAGTACCACGGAGACGATCAGCAGGGTTCCGGTGACGATGGTCAGCGCGTTGGCGTCCACATCGGCGAGCTGCAGGGCGTTGCGCAGGACCCCGAGGAGCAGGACACCGGCCACCACGCCGAGCAGCCCGCCGCGGCCGCCGAAGATGGACACCCCGCCGAGCAGCACCGCGGTCACCACGGTCAGCTCCAGGCCGGTGGCGTTGTCGCCGCGGGCGCTGGCGTAGCGCAGGGTCCAGAAGACCCCGGCCAGCCCGCAGACCGCACCGGAGACCACGAACAGCCAGAACTTGGTCCGGGCCACCGACACGCCGGCGAACGTGGCGGCCTCGTCGTTGTTGCCCATGGCGTACAGCGCCCGGCCGGCCGGGGTGGCGTGCAGCACGACGCCGAACACCAGCGCCAGCAGCAGCACCGGGACGACCGCGGCCGGGATCGACGTGCCCGGGATGGTCTGCACCGCGGCAGCGGTCCAGCTGGCCGGGAAGTCGGCCACCGCCTGGTCGCCGAGCACGACGAAGGACAGTCCCCGGTACAGGGCGAGGGTGCCGATGGTCACCGCCAGCGACGGCAGGCCGAACCCGGTGACGAACAGGCCGTTGACCGCGCCGAGCGCGGCGCCGAGCAGCACCACCAGCACGCAGATCAGCTCCAGCGACAGCCCGCTGGACAGCCACAGCTGCCCCATCAGCGTGCTGCCCAGGCCGACCATGCTGGCCACCGACAGGTCGATCTCGCCGGTGATGACGATCAGCGTCATGGGCAGCGCGAGCAGGGCCAGCGGCACCAGGTCGAGCAGCAGGAACTGGGCGTTGCGGCCGGTGGCGAAGTTCGGCACCGACAGGCCGGCCAGCAGTACGGCCACCGCCAGGGCGGCCACGATCGCCGCGTCCCAGGAGCCGAGCGCACCGCGCAGGCCCGCCAGGCGGCCCGCCTCCCGCTCGGGGTCCGCGGCGGACGGCGGTGCGGCGTACAGGCTGTCATGCGCCATGGGCGCTTCTCCCTCGGAGCCGGGCCGCCATCCGGAGGGCCAGGAGCCGGTCCAGGCCGATGGCGGCGAGGATGAGCGCGCCGACCACGGCCTGCTGCCAGAACGGGTCGATGCGCAGGACGGCCAGCGCGCTGCCGATCGTGGTGAGCAGGACGGCGCCGAGCGCGGCGCCGTAGGCGCTGCCGCTGCCGCCGAAGATGGCCACCCCGCCGACCACCGCGGCGGCGACGACCTGCAGTTCCAGGCCGGTGCCGGCGGCCGCGTCGAGGGTGCCGAACCGGGCGGCGTAGAGCACCCCGGCGAGGCCGGCGAGCGCGCCGTTGGCGACGAAGACGGCGAAGACGCGCCGGCCGACCGGGACGCCGGACAGCCGGGCGGCGGCCGGCTCGGAGCCGATGGCGTACAGCTCGCGGCCGCTGCGGTAGGAGCGCAGGTAGAAGCCGACGGCGGCGACGACGATGAGCGCGACCAGGAAGAGCACGGGTACGCCGAGCACCGTCTGGTTGCCCAGCCGCAGGAACGAGCGGGGCATGTCGGCGGCGTTGATCTGGCGGCCGGCCGCCCAGTAGTAGTCGACGCCGCGGAAGGCGTAGAGGGTGCCGAGGGTGATGACCAGGGCCGGAACCTTGGCCACCGCGATCAGCCCGCCGTTGACCACTCCGCAGACCGCGCCGAGGGCGACGCCGAGCAGGAGGGCGACCGGCCAGGGGGTGCCGGGTGCGGCGAGGAAGAGCTCGCCGGTGGCGAAGGCGACCAGCCCCAGGATCGATCCGACGGACAGGTCGACGTTGCGGGTGACGATGACCAGGGTCTGGCCGACCGCGAGGATGACCAGGATGGCGCAGCCGAGCAGCAGGTCCTTGATGCTCTGGCCGCTGAGGAACCGGTCGTTGCGCAGCGTGGTGACCAGGATCAGCGCGCCGAGGGCGAGCAGCAGGCTCAGTTCGCGTACGGCGAGCAGCCGCTCGGTGAGGCCGCGCCGCCGCCGGCCGGGGCCGGGTGGCGGGTTCTCGGCCGCCTGCGTGGGTGCCCCTGCGTCGGTGAGGCTCATGAGACGGCTCCTTGGCCGGTGGCGGCGAACATCACGGAGGTTTCGTCGGCCTCGGCCCGGGGCAGCTCGCGGACCACCCGTCCCTCGTGCATGACCAGCACCCGGTCGGCCATGCCGAGCACCTCGGGCAGCTCGCTGCTGATCATCAGGATGGCCAGCCCCTCGCCGGCCAGTTCGGACAGCAGCCGGTGGACCTCGGCCTTGGTGCCGACGTCGATGCCGCGGGTGGGTTCGTCGATGATCAGGATGCGGGGTTCGGTGGCGAGCCATTTGGCGAGCACCACCTTCTGCTGGTTGCCGCCGGAGAGGGTGGCCACCGGCGCGGCGAGGCGGGAGGCCTTGACCTGCAGCCGACGGGTCCAGCGGCGGGCCTCGGCCCGCTCGGCGCCACCGAGGAGCAGGCCCAGCCGGCTCAGCGCCCGGCGGCGGGCGAGGGTGGCGTTGCGCTCCACCGACAGCTCCATGACCAGGCCCTGCTGGCGGCGGTCCTCGGGCACCAGGGCCATGCCGGCGGCGATCGCCCGGCCCGCGTTGCCGGGCGGGAGGGCCCGGCCGGCCACGCGTACCTCACCGGCGTCGTAGCGGTCGACGCCGAAGACGGCGCGGGCGACCTCGCTGCGTCCGGCGCCGACCAGCCCGGCCAGGGCGACGATCTCGCCGCCGCGAACCGAGAAGGACACGTCGGAGAAGACGCCGGCCCGGCTGAGCCCGCGCACCTCCAGCAGGGTGTCGCGCAGCGGCGCGTCCTGTTTCGGGTAGAGCGAGGACACCTCGCGGCCGACCATGCGCCGCACCACCTCGTCGACGGTAAGGTCGGCGGCCCGGTCGCTGGAGACCCACGCGCCGTCGCGCAGCACGGTGATCCGCTGGCACAGGTCGAAGACCTCGTCGAAGCGGTGCGAGATGAACAGCACGGCGGCGCCGCGCTCGCACAGCGACCGGGCGACGCCGAAGAGGCGTTCCACCTCGACGCCGGAGAGCGCGGCGGTGGGCTCGTCCATGACCAGGATGCGGGCGTCGAAGGAGAGCGCCTTGGCGATCTCGACGAGCTGCTGGTCGGCGATGGACAGCCCGCGCGCGGGGCGGGCGGGGTCGATCCGGACACCGAGGCGCTCGAACAGCCGCTCGGCGTCCCGGTTCATCGCCCGGGTGTCGATGCGCCGCAGACCCCGCAGCGGTTGCCGGCCCATGAAGATGTTCTCCGCGACCGACAGGTCCGGGAACAGGGTCGGCTCCTGGTAGATGACGGCGATGCCGGCGGCGCGAGCGTCGGCGGGGCCGCGCAGCTGCAGCGGTCGGCCGTCGAGGGTCATCCGGCCGGCGTCCGGGGCGTGCGCTCCGGCGAGGGTCTTGACCAGGGTGGACTTGCCGGCCCCGTTCTCCCCGACCAGGGCGTGGGCCTCTCCGGGGTGCAGCGCCAGGTGCACCCCTCGCAGGGCGGCGACGGCCCCGAAGGACTTCGTAACGCCGTCCAGTTCCAGCAGCGGAGCGCTCTCCGCGCCCGGTGCGCCGGGGCTCATCCGATCCCCTCCTGAATCGTTTCACGTGTTGTTGCATGGACGGTAGGGGTCGACATTCGTGACCGTCAAGGGTTTCCCGGCGATTTCTAGACTGTTGCCAGCGGGGGCGGCCGCGTCGTGCGGCAACACGTCCCAGGCCTGCGACGGAGGCACGCCGGCCGGCTCCGCCGACTGGATGAAACGTTTTAGACGCTATAGACTCCCCGTCGTCGCCCGGTCGGCCCGTTCCGGCCGGCACGCCCCGTACGGCCGCGGCAGCACCGCGACCCCCGCCCGCACCCGAGAGCGGGCCGCAACCACCCACCGCACCGATCGTCAGGGGAGCCATGGCAGCGGCGAACATCAAGGAGGTGGCCCGGCACGCCGGCGTCTCCCTCGGCACGGTGAGCAACGTGCTCAACCGACCCGACACGGTCGCCCCGGCCACCCGGCAGCGGGTGCTCGACGCCATCACCGAACTCGGCTACGTCCGCAACGACTCCGCCCGCCAACTGCGCGCCGGGCACAGCCGGACCGTCGCCATCGTCGTGCTGGACGTGGCGAACCCGTTCTTCACCGACGTGGTGCGCGGCGCCGAACAGGTGGTCGAGGAGGCCGGCGCGATGCTCGTCGTCTGCAACAGCGGCGAGGACAGCGCCCGGGAACGCCGGCACCTGGAACTGCTGGAGGAGCAGCGGGTCCGCGGGGTGCTCATCACCCCGGTCGGCCACGGCCCCCAACCCAACCTGGACAAGCTCATCGACCGGGGCATCCCGGTGGTGCTCGTCGACCGCGGCTCCGGCCGGGCCAGCCGCTGCTCGGTGGCCGTCGACGACGTGCTCGGCGGCCGGCTGGCCATGGACCACCTGCTGGACCAGGGCCACCGGCGCATCGCGTACCTCGGCGGCCCGTTCTCCATCGCTCAGGTCGCCGAACGGCACGCCGGGGCCGCGGCCGCGCTGGAGGAACGCGGCGGCGCCGAGCTGCGGGTGGCGACCACCACCAACCTGACCGTCGCCGCCGGGCGGCGCGCCGCCGAGGACCTGCTGGCCCTGCCGGCCCGGCAGCGACCCACCGCCGTGTTCTGCGCCAACGACCTGATCGCGCTGGGCGTGCTGCAGGAGGTGACCGAGCGCGGCCTGCGGGTGCCCGCCGACGTGGCCATCGTCGGCTACGACGACATCGAGTTCGCCGGCGCGGCGGCGGTGCCGCTGTCGTCGGTGCGTCAACCCCGCGAACAGCTCGGCCGCACGGCGGCCCAACTGCTGCTGGAGGAGGCGCGGTCCGGCGAGACGCACCGGCACCGGCACGTGGTGTTCCAGCCGGAGCTGGTCGTCCGCCGCTCCAGCGAGCAGCCCCGGCGTACCCGGCGCTGACCTCGGGCCCGCGCAGGCGTCGCCGGCGAATGGTCGCCCGCCCGCCGGGCCCTGGAGGCAGGATCGCGTGCCACGACGGCCACAGCGCGACGGCGCCGGCCCGCGCTCCCCCGCGCGGCCGGCGCCGTCGCCGTCCTCAGCCGGTCGACGCGGAGCTGCTGACGAACCGCCAGGTACCCGCGCCCACCGTGTGCACCAGGTAGCCGCCCACCATCCGGCGGGCGGTCACCAGCCCACCCGGTGACGCCTCGACGTCCTCGGCCCGCGCCGCGGGCACGTGCACCTCGGCGGTGGCGCCGACCGGCACCTGCACGGTCAGCTCGAACCCGCCGTCCCGGCGCCGCCAGGCCGACGACGCCCGGCCGCGGACCGTGTCCACCGCCGCCGATGCGGCGGACACCTCGGCCCGGGCGTCCGGTCGGACCACCATGCGCGCCCAGCCGTCCGCGACCGGCCGCAGGCCGGCCACGTGCTCGTAGAGCCACTGCACGACGGTGCCGTGGAAGTAGTGCTGGCGCGAGCGGGTCGACGTCGGCCACATCTCCCACATGGTGTCGGCGCCGTTGTCCACCCAGTAGCCCCAGCTCGGGTAGGTCCGCTGCCGGGCCACCCGGGCCGCCACGTCGGCGTGGCCGTGCTCGGTCAGCACCGGCAGCAGGACGCTGGTGCCGAGGCAGCCGGTGTTGAGGTGCCAGCCCCGCTCCCGGATGTCGGCGACCAGGTTGTCCGCCACCTTCCCGACCAGGTCGTCGGGCACCAGCCCGAACGCCAGCGGCACCGCGTTGGAGGTCTGCCGGTAGCCGGGATCGCGGTCGGTGCGGTACAACCCGCGCGTCCGGTCCAGGAACGTCTCGTTCAGCCGGTCCCGCAGCCCGGCGGCCGCGGTGCGGAACCGGGCCGCCGGCCCGTCCTGCCCGGTCAGCTCGCCGACCTCGGCCGTGGCCACCAGCGCCCGGTGCAGGTACGCGGTCGCGGTGAGCCGGGTGTCCTCGGGCGGGTTGCCGCCGGTGCCGGGCGACAGGTAGTCCCCGAGCGCGGTCACGGCCAGCCCGTCGCGCAGCCGTCCCAGTTCCCAGTCCAGATAGTCGACCACCGGCTGCCAGTGCTGGCGCAGCAGCCGGTCGTCGCCGTACCAGCGGTGCATCTCGCGCAGCAGGAACGGGTAGACCGTCGTCCACTCCGGCGCCGGGGCGAGCTCCTGGTAGCCCCAGCCGCCGCTGGGCACGATCACCGGCACCTGCCCGGAGGTGACCTGGCTGTCGCGCAGGTCGCCGAGCCACTTGGTGAAGAACCGGGACAGGTCGAGCAGGCCCGCCATGGTGGGCGCGGCCACCTGCGCGTCGCCGGTCCAGCCGTTCTTCTCGTACATCGGGGTGTCGGTGGGGATGCCGTGCAGGTTGTTGCGCACCGTGCGGCGCATCATCCGTTCGAACTGCTCGAACAGCGGTTCGCTGCACCGGAACTCGCCGACGTCCCGGACGTCGGAGTGCACCACCCGCATGGTGACCGTGTCGGTGGTGGCCGCGCCGGGCAGGCCGTCGAGCTGCACATAGCGGAAGCCCTTGTACGAGAACTGCGGCTCCCACACCTCCTCGCCGCCGCCCCGGGCGACGTACTCGTCCTGCTGGAAGCGGGCGCTCTGCACGTTGCCGTTCGACGCCTCGACGGTGCCGTCGGCGCGCAGCTTCTCGCCGTACAGGATGCGGATCGTGGTGCCGGCCGGGGCGGTGACACGCAGCCGGACCCAGCCGGCGGTGGTCCGGCCGAAGTCGGCCACCCAGACACCGGCGCGCGGCGAGTTGAGGGCGACCGGGGCGACGGACTCGACCACCCGGATCGGCTCGTGCTCCTGGGCGCGCAGCGTGC
This sequence comes from Micromonospora sp. NPDC047740, assembly GCF_043204735.1. Taxonomy (NCBI): domain Bacteria; kingdom Bacillati; phylum Actinomycetota; class Actinomycetes; order Micromonosporales; family Micromonosporaceae; genus Micromonospora; species Micromonospora sp. NPDC047740. Next base: position 1,017,685 of record NZ_JBIDCT010000001.1, on the reverse strand, counting down.
CGGCCGGAGCGTCCAGGACGCTCGCCCGGGCCCACCCGGCGTCGTCGAACCCGGCGGTCGACCAGCCCGCCGGCTCCTGCCGGGCGTCGTAGGTCTCCCCCGCGAACAGCGAGTTGGACAGGGTGGGGCCGGCGGTGATCCGCCAGGCGTCATCGCTGACGATCTCGGTGCGCGACCCGTCCGGGTGCTCCACGACAAGCCGGGCGAGCAGCCGGGGCTCGCCGTGCCAGGGTGGCTGGTGCCAGCGCCACACGTTGCGGGTGGTCATGCCGTAGAAGCCGCGGCCCAGCTCGGCGCCGAGGACGTTCTGCCCCTCGGCCAGCAGGTCGGTGACGTCGTGCGTCACGTACAGGACGGTGTCGTCGTAGTCGGTGAATCCCGGGTCCAGCACCGCGGTGCCGACCCGCTTCCCGTTGACGTGCAGCACCTGGTAGGCGAGGCCGCTGGCGTACAGCCGCGCGCGGGCCACCGGCTTGGTCAGCCGGAACGCGCGCCGCAGCAGCGGGGCGGGTCGCTCCTCCACCGGCGGCTCGATGCCGCTGCCCCACGGTCCCTGCCCGTACGGAGCGAGCACGACCACCGGCGACCAGGCCGAGTCGTCGTGGCCCGGCTGCTCCCAGCCGGACTCGACGGTGCCGGTGGTCCGCCAGCCGCCGTCGGTGACCAGCACCAGTTCCCGGCTGTCGGCGGTGCGCACGACGAGCTTCACGATGAGGCCACCGGGGTTGACCGACGCACCCGCCCGGTTGGTGGCGATCGCGGCCAGCACCAGGTCACCGCCGACGGCCTGGCGGGCCAGCTCGGTGACGTCCGCGACCCGGGCGGTGCGCCAGCCGTCGGTCTGCTGGGGCGCCGACAGGGTGAGCCGACCGGCCAGGTACGCGGTGAAGTCGTCGTCGGCGCTCATGATCAGCCGGGCGGAGGCGACGTCGAGCCCCGCGGGCAGGGCCAGCCGGCCGCGGAACCAGCGCGGGCCGACGGGCGCGTTGTTCACCGTCGCGCCCGGCCCCCACACCCAGGAGGCGCCGGCCAGGTCCAGGGACCGGGGCTGGGGCACGGTGACGTTGCCGCCCCACGGCCCCTGCCCGTAGGGGGCGAGCACGGCCACGCCGGCCCAGCCGGCGTCGTCGTACCCGGCCTCCTGCCAGCCCGGCCGTTCGGTGTCCGAGCTGCGCCAGGAGCCGTCGGTGACCAGCACGAGCCGCTGCCCGGCGGCGGTCACCAGCACCAGCTTGGCGAGCAGGCCGGCCGGGTTCACCGACGGGCCGGGCCGGTTCGTGGCCACCGCGGCCAGGGTCAGCGTGCGGCCGACGGCCGTGCGGGCCAGTTCGGTGACGTCGGCGAGCTCGGCGCTCTTCCAGCCGTCGGTCTGCTGCGGGGCGTGCAGCACCTGACGCCCGTCGAGGTAGGCGGTGTAGTCATCGTCGGCGGTGACGACGAGGTGCGCGGCGGCGATCTCGACCCCGGCGGGCACCGCGAGCCGGCCCCGGAACCAGCGGGTACCGGCCGGCGCGTTGCTCGAGCTGGCCCCGGGCGACCAGATCCACGACGCCCCGGCGAAGTCGAGCGGTGCCTGCGCGACGTCCGGCTGCGCGCCGACCCAGCGAGCCGCGCCGAAGCCCTCGTCCAGCAGGCCGGTCTCGAACCAGGTCGGCGTGCTCCACCCGGTCTCCCGGCCGGCGCCGTCCCACAGCCGCACCGTCCAGTGGTAGCGGGTACGCGGGGCCAGGGGCGGGCCGGCGTACGGCACGCCGACCGACCGCGCCGAGGCCACCCGGCCCGAGTCCCAGACGTCGGCCGCGTCCGGGGTGAGCCGGTCGGCGCGGCTGGCCACCAGCACCTGGTACGCGCTCTGCGTGGCACCGTGGCCGGGGGCGGTGCCGGTCCAGGAGAAGCGGGGCTGGGCGACGTCGGTGCCGAGAAGCTGGTCGGCGTACTCGGTGCGGGGGCGGCCGACCGAGAGCGGGCCGGCACCAACCCCGGCCGGCGGTGCGGCCGCCGCCGGCTCGGCGATGCCCGCGCCGAGCGCGACGGCTCCGGCGCCGGCGACGCCCCAACCGAGCAGGGATCGGCGGCTGAGTTCGGTCCCCGGTGGCGGGACCGGTGGTGTCTGGGCCATGGGTGTCTCCTCGATGTCGGGTCAGGACGGCGAGCCGGCGGGCAGGGGTGCCGACCAGACGTCGGCGATCGACGGGTCGTAGCCGTCACCGGTGTCCCGGAACCGCACCCGCACCACCCCGTCGCGGGTCGCGGCCGGCAGGTCGACGACGAACTGGTAACTGACCGTGCCGGCCCCGCCCGCGGTGCGCCGCCAGGAGCGGGCGTGCGCCACCACCCCGTCGACGACGATCTCGTAGTCCTTCAGCTGCGCCTGGTCGTACGTCTCGACGGCGCGCAGCACGAACGGTTCGCCGGGTGCGACGGCGAGGTCGAACTCGAACCAGCCGTCGGGGTAGCTGACGTTGGTGTAGCGGCGGGTCAGCCCGGCCTCGGTGTTGGTGCCCGAGTGGGTCGAGGCGGTCAGGTGGTGCGCCTGTTCGGAGGCCGCGTCGCCGAGGTCGACGTGGTCGTACGCGCCGGCCGGCGGGTTGGTGAACCGGACCGGGACCGCGAGGGTGCGCCGTTCGGCGTCCGTGCCGCCGGTGGCCATGGTGAGCTCCGCCGGCCCTTCCGTCACCGTCACCGGTGCGGTGACGACGGTCGACACGGTGGTCTCCGCGCCGGGTGCGAGGTCGTACCGGGCGGTCGGCGACGCCACCCGCCAGCCGTCGGGCGCCGTGGTGGTGAGCTGCCCGGTCACCGGCACGGCGGCCCGGTTGCGCAGCACGGCGCCGACGGTGGTCGCGGCGCCGGGAGCCACGGCGGCGGGGGTGGCGGACGCCGACTCGATGACCACGGCCGGTGCCGTGGTCATCGTGCCCGCGACGGGCAGGGTGGCGGCGCCGCCCTGCAGGCGGTAGCTGGCCGAACCGTCGACGACCACGTCGGCCGGCGACTGGCCGACGGGGATGCGCAGGTCGTAGCGGTGGCTGACGGTGGCGCCCGGGGCGACGGTGGTGGGCCGGTCGCCGACCGGGGTCACCGTCCACCCGGCGGGAACGCGCAGGTCGGAGGTCACCCCGGTCATCGGTGCGGTGCCGCCGTTGGCGATCACGACGCTGGCCCGGACGACGTCGCCGGGCAGCCGCTCACCCACCGGCAGGTCCAGCTTGACCACCGCGCCGACCAGGGCCGACGACGCCGCGGAGAGCCGCTGGTCGACCCGGGTGAGCAGGGTGGTGAACCGGTCGGTGTGGGCCGCGGCGACGCGGCCGACGCCGACCTGGGTACACAGCCACCGGTTCAGGTCGGCGGCGGTGGCCAGGGCGTGGTGCACCTCGCCGGCGGCGGCAGCGCTGTCGCCGGCCAGGTACGCGGTCCGCGCCGCGGTCGTCTCGTCGGCGAGCTTCCGCAGCTGGGCCCGCAGGTGCGCGGCCACCGGTCGGCCCAGGTCGTCGGCAAGCTCGTCGGTCAGCGCCGACAGCGCCTGCACCGCGTCGGCGGTGTCGCCCAGGTCGCCCAGCACCCGGTCGACGGCGAAGGAGTAGGCGCCGGAACCGATCTCGTAGACGGCGGTCCCGCCGTCCATCCGGACGAACCGCACGCTGTCGGCCTGGTCCGCCGGCCGGCCGCCCTCGGTCACCGCGTGCCGCCCGGGTGCCGGGATGCGCACGGTCGCGGTGGTGTTCGCCGGGACGGTGACGCGTAGCCGCAGGTCGCCGCGGGCGTCGAGGTTCCAGTCGCTGCCGATCACGCCCTGCGCGTCGCGGTACGACGCCCGGGCCGAGGTGAGGCCGCCGCCCGGCTGGGGCGCGAAGGTGAGGTGGGTGTAGCCGGGATTGCCGGAGTCGGGCTGGATGCCGGCGACGGTCCGGTACATCCAGTCGCCGACGGCGCCGTAGGCGTAGTGGTTGAACGAGTTCATCGACACGTCGCCGAAGCTGCCGTCCGGCATGATCGAGTTCCAGCGCTCCCAGACCGTGGTCGCGCCCTTGGCGATCTCGTAGCCCCACGACGGGTAGGTGTCGTTGAGCAGCAGCCGGTAGGCGACGTCGAGGTGCCCGGTGTCGCTCAGCGCCGGCAGCAGGTCCGGGGTGCCGAGGAAGCCGGTGGACAGGTGCCAGTCGTGCCGGCGGACGTTGTCGACCAGCCGGTCGGCGGCCTTGCCGCGCAGCGGCTCGGGCAGCAGGTCCATGCCGATGGCCAGCACGTACCCGGTCTGGCTGTCGCCCTGGACGGTGCCGTCGGCCGAAACGTACGCGTCGACGAAGGCCTTGCCGATGTCCTTGGCCAGCGCCGCGTAACGGGCCGCGTCGGCGTCCCGGCCGATGGCCGCGGCCATCTCCCCGAGCAGCCGGACGCTGTACGCGTAGTACGCGGTGCCGATGACGCCGGCGGGCGTCGGGTCGTCGAGGTTGAGCCAGTCGAGGTACGGGCCGGCGTTGGTGCGCCGGTTGCCGGCGCTGGTGCTCTGCAGCCAGGCGGCGTACCGCACCATCGACGCGTAGTGCTCCTCGATCACCCGGGTGTCCCCGTAGCGCTGCCAGAGCGTGTACGGCACCGTGATGCCGGAGTCGGCCCAGCCGGTCGCGCCGTCGCCGCAGCAGGCGCGGGGTGCGACGTCGGGGTACGCCCCGTTGGCGGACTGCGCGTCGCGCAGGTCCTGCAGCCACTTGGTGAGGAACGTCAGGCTGTCCATGTTGAACGTCGCGGTCTCGGCGAAGACGTTGATGTCGCCGGTCCAGCCGAGCCGCTCGTCCCGGGCGGGCGTGTCGGTGGGGATGGACAGGAAGTTGCCGCGCTGCCCCCAGGTGATGTTGCTGTGCAACTGGTTCACCATCGCGTTGGAGGTCTCGAACTCGCTGGTCAGCTCCCCGTCGGTGTGCATGACCAGGCCGGTGACGGTGGAGCGGTCGGGGGTGCCCGGGTAGCCGGTCAGCTCGACGTAGCGGAAGCCGTGGAAGGTGAAGGTGGGTTCGTAGACCTCGGCGCCGCCGCCGCGGAGGGTGTAGTGGTCGGTGGCCCGGGCCGACCGCAGGTTGGCGGTGTAGGCGGTGCCGTCGGGGTTGAGCACCTCGGCGTGCCGGATCCGCACGGTGGTGCCGGCGGGCCCGTCGACCTTGAGCCGCACCTTGCCCACCATGTTCTGGCCGAGGTCGAAGATCCAGGTGCCGGGGGTGGGCTGGGTCAGCGCCCGCGCCGGCAGCTCCTGCGCGACCCGCACGGGCGGGTCGACCTGGGCGACGATCGGGCCGGTCGCGCCGGGGGCGTCGACGGTGGCGGCCGACCAGCCGGCGTCGTCGAAGCCGGGCCGGTCCCAGCCGGCCGGCAGCCGGCGCGCGTCGTAGGTCTCGCCGTGGATCAGGTCACTCAGCAGGAACGGCCCGGGCGTGGCGCGCCAGGAGCCGTCGGTGCGCACCGTCTCGGTGCGCCCGTCGGCGTAGTCGACGACCAGTTGTGCGCCCAGGTGCGGGCGGGAGCCGTAGTTGTCGGTGCCGAACCAGGCGATGGTGCCGGAGTACCAGCCGTCGCCAAGCAGGGCGCCGAGCGCGTTGTCGCCCTGGCGGAGCTGGCGGGTCACGTCGTACGTCTGGTACTGCACCCGCTTGCGGTAGTCGGTCCAGCCGGGTGCCAGCTCGTGGTCGCCGACGCGCTGCCCGTTGAGCGACAGTTGGTAGACGCCGAGGGCGGTGGCGTAGATCCGGGCGCGGGCGACCTCCCCGTCGACCCGGAAGCCGCGGCGCAGCAGCGGGTTCGCGTCCAGGGCGGTGAGCATGGCCTCGGTGTTGCCGGTGACCCGCAGCCCGCTCGACGTGGGGGTGCCGCCGCCGAACGGGTTCTCGCCGTCGGTGAGCGCGGCCGCGAAGAGGGTGTCCGCGCCGCTGGTCACGGAGAAGTCGGAGAAGACGCCGGTCTCCGCTCCGTCGGTGCGCAGGCCGACCGAGCCGCCCTGGTGCCGGGTGTCGCGGGTGACGTCGACCTGGGTGCCGTCGACCCAGGTGGTGATGGTGTCGCCGGCCGCCGTGATCCGCAGGGTGTGCGGGGCGGTGAGCTTGTCGGGCGGCACGACCGCGCCGAGCGGCACCTCCTTGAGCACCGTCCAGGCGCCGTTGACCCGCACGTGCGGGCGCAGCTTGGCGGTGCCGCCGGTGCTGGAGAACTGCCACATGTAGGCGTTGGTCGGGCCGTGGGCGCGCAGATAGATCCCGGCCGCGTCGCGCTCCAGGCGCACCGTGGTCTGCACGGTGTAGTCGCGCCACGACTCGGTGGGCGGGGGCAGCCCGATCCAGTCGGCCCGCCAGCCCTCGGCGCCCCGCAAGCCGGTCTCCCACGAGGCCGGGGCGCTCCACCCGGAGGCGCGGCCCGCGGTGTCCCACACCCGGACCTGCCAGCGGTAGCGGGTGCGGGGTTGCAGTGCCGGGCCGGTGTACGGGACGAGGGTGCTGCGCCGGGACGTCACGCGGCCGCTGTCCCAGACGTCGGCGTCGTCGAGGCGGGCCTGGCTGGTGGCGACGCGGACCTGGTACGACTCCTGGAGCACGCCCCGGGCGGCGGATTCGATCCGCCACCCGAGGCGGGGCTGCGCCACGTCGAGCCCGATCGGGTCGGTCGCCCGCTCAGTGGTCAGGCCGGTCACCGTGAGCTGGGGAGCCTCCGGTGCGGCGGCGGCCGGGGCCGCCGTCACCACCGCCGGCGTCAGCCCGAGGAGCAGTGCGACGACCGCGGAGAGCACGGGTCGGCGCCGCTTCGTGAGCTTCATGGTCCAAACCCTTCTGTGCGGCGGTCCGCACCGACTTTCGTGGGCGACGTCCGGGCCGATGGGCGCCGGACGGGTGATCAGCGGGGCTGGGCGGCCGAGTCGGCGACCGGGTGGAAGCTGGACCGGCCGGAGCCCACCTCGAACACGGCCCGGCCGTTCTCGATCCCGATGAAGGTGGCCTTGCTCGGACCGGCGGCCCGGTAGGACCGACCCTCGGTGACCGGTAGGGCCACCCGGGCGGTGACGTTGACCGGCACCTCGAGGTCGACCAGCAGGCCGGCGCCGGTGCGCCGCCAGTCGAGGCGCACCGGCCCGCGCTGGGTGGGCACGACACCGGACGCGTGGTCGAGCCCGACGGCGGGCGGCGCCACGTCCACCACGGCGGCGCCCGGGGCGGCGGTGCGGACGCCGAGCAGGGTCTCCTGCACGTCGACCACGGCCTGCGCGCCCCAGCCGTGGGACTGGCTGAAGTTGGTGCCCGGGTCGAGGGTCCAGGCCTCCCAGGTGAAGCTGCCGCCCTGGGCGAGGATGTTCGCCCAGCCCAGGTCGTCGGGGCTGGTCAGCAGCCGCAGCACCGCTTCGGGCCGGCCGGCGTCGGCGAGCGCGGCCAGCAGCCAGTGTGCGGTCATCGGCCCCTGCTTCATGCCCATGGCCGTGAGGTGGTCGGCGAGCGCCGGCAGGTCGGCCTGCGGGGCCACGCCGTGGGCGATCGCGTACGAGGTGGCGTGCTGGCCGGCGTGACCGCTCTGCGCGCCGGTGGCCGACAGCCCGTCGACGTAGTTGCCGTCGGCGCGGCGCAGCTTGGCGTTCATCGTCGCGGCGAGGTCGGCGGCCCGGCTGTCGTAGGAGGTGACCTCCGCGGCGGGGCGGCCGAGCGCCTCGGCCATCCGGGCGGTCGTTCGCAGCACGTCGACACCCTGGGCGTTGATGGTGGTGCGGGCGGCGGCGGACATGTCGTACCCGAACCGGCCGGGCTCCGGCCAGTCGACGATGCCGTAGCGGTAGGCGCCGCTGCCGCCGGCCAGTTCGGTGACCAGGCCGGCCGTCGGGCCGGTGGCCGGGATGTGGCGCAGCACGTAGTCGGCGGTGTCCCGGATCGCCGGGTACGCCTCGGCCAGCAGCGCCCGGTCGCCGGTCTCGGTCCAGTACCGCCACACCCAGTCGACGAACATCAGGGAGTAGTCGGGGATGTCCCGCTTGCCGTCGCCGTTGGGGTAGACGGCGTTGTACCGCCCCCGGTCGTTGCCGGCGTTCCAGTAGCGGGCGGCGGAGCGGAGGAACTCGCGGATGGCCTGCTGGGTGGCGTCACGCTCACCGAAGGCACCCATCGTGGCGTAGGAGATGTTGGCGGCGTCGCCGAGGAACTGGCCCTTCTCCCGCGTGGGCGTGTCGACGAACGCCTCCTGCACGGAGTAGAGCGCGGAGCGCTTCATCATCGTCCACACCGCGTCGAGGGTGGCGTCCGAGCTGGCGAAGCTGGCCTCTCGGCCGGCGGGGACGTCGCTGTGCACCACCACGGCGGAGATGTCGTCGAGCGCGATCTCCTCACCCGCGTCGGGGATCTCCAGGTAGCGGAAGCCGAGGTGGGTGAAGGCGCGGAACTGCTGCGGGCCGTCCTTCTGCAGGTAGGGGAAGCTCATGTTGGTGCCCTGCGACTGCAGGGTCGACGTGGCGACCCGGCCGGTGTCGGTGAGGGTGTAGCCGGCGCGCACGGTCACTGTGCGACCGGCCACGCCGGCGTCGAACCGTACGGCGGGGCGGGCCGGGATGACCACCCCGAAGTCGGCGACCACCGTGCCGTCATCGGCGGTACGCAGCGCCACCGGAGCGACCGTGGTCTCGGCCAGCCGGGTCTCCTGCCCGATCAGGCGCGGGTACGCCGCGTTCGGGTGCGCGCCGACCACCTCGGCGGCCGTGAACGGCGCGACGCTGTCGTCGTAGCCGGGCCGCGTCCAGCCGGTCACCTCGGCGCGGCCGTCCTGCCGCTCGACCCGGTCGCCCTCGCCGTTGCGACGCTCGGCGTTCACGACGAACTGGGTGTCCCGAGCGACCCGCCACGATCCGTCGGTGACGAACACCTCCCGGGTCCCGTCCGCGTGCTCGACCACCAGCTTCATCAGCAGGCCCCGGGCGCCGGCGGGGCGGCCCTGGCCGCTGCCGTACCAGTGGTAGCGCACCCCGATGGCCAGCGGCTCGCCGGCGGTCACCAGGTCGGTGACGTCGGCGGCCTGGTAGTAGTCCTCGCCCGGGTAGCCGAAGGAGGTGCCCCGGTCGGCGCGGGTGCCGTTGAGGTAGAGCTCGTAGGTGTGGTCGGCGGCGGTGTAGGAGCGGGCCCGGACCACCGGGCTGGCGCTGGGGCGCACCTCGGTGCGGGCCAGGGTGTAGTCGTCGGCCTCGGTGGTGGTGCGGCGGATCCAGGCGGCGCCCTCCCACTGGGTGTCGGAGATGCCGGTCTCGAAGGCGCCGGTGCCGGGCGGGGACTGCTGGTCGGTGCGGTCCCAGGTGCGCACCGACCACTGGTACGCCGCGCCGGCGCGCAGGGCGGGCCCGCCGTAGGGCACGTAGGACTGCTGGTCCGAGGCGACCTTGCCGGAGTCCCACACCAGGTCGCCGCCGGACTCGCTGACGGTGATCCGGTAGGCCGTCTGCGTCTCCCCCGGGTCGGCGTCCTGTGGCAGCCATCCGAAGCGCGGGCTGCCCTCGACGTTGAGCGGGCGGGCCCGGTCGTCGACCGCCAGCGCGGCCGGTGCGCCCGGGGCGTGACCTCGGGCGGCCGAGGCCGGTGGGGCCCCGGCGACGACCGTGGCGACGGCGGTCGCCGCCGCCAGGGTCAACGCCGTCCGGCGCCTGGCGAGCAGCGGGGATCCGGGAGTCTGAGGTGTCACGCCTGCCTCCGCCCATGAATCGTTTCAGGCAGGCTACGTGCTCGTGTCCGTCCTGTGAAGACATCCACGATGGCCGGATCCGGCCATCCAGCAGGTCCAGCGACGCCTCGCGCAAGCCAGTTCCATTGAATCGTTCGCAAGCGCTGATCGCGGAACTCGCGCGCAGATCCGGCTGAGCGGAAGCCAGGCGTGTGGTGCTGCCTCATGCCCGCCGGCGGCACCCCCGTTGAGGCAGCACCGTCACGCGCTGCCGCTGGTGCCCCGTCGGACTACGGGCCGGTGACCTCCTTGGCGGCGCGCTCGCCGGACTCGACCGCCCCGTTGAGGTAGCCGAAGTACTCGATCGAGGTGTGCTCGCCGGCGAAGTGGACGTTGCCCTCGCGGGCGGCCTCGATGCCGAAGAAGCGGGTGTACTGGCCCGGCTTGAGGCTCGAGTAGGCGCCCTTCGACCAGGGGTTGAGCGGCCAGGCGTCCCGGTACGCCTTGCCGTTGTAGGCGGCGGTGATGCCCGGGTAGATGGGTTCCAGCTGGGTCAGGAACGACGTGACCTCGGCGGCCGGTGCCGCGCCGAACGGCGCTCCCGTCCACACCTTCGTCTGGCTGCCGCCCGGGAACTCGCACAGCACGCCGGTGGTGGTCGCCTGGTTGACCGCGTCGTCCCAGGCGCACTGGAATCCGGTGACGTTGGTGTAGGTGGCGCCGCCGTAGCCCTGCGCCACCCAGGGCCGCCTGGTGAACTGGACGTGGATCTTCGCGTTGCTGCCCAGGTCGAACTCGTTGATCGAGCGCATCTTGACCGTCGAGAACCCGGCCCTGGACAGGTCGCACTCGCGCAGCATGGTGAAGGGCAGGGCGAGGATGACCTTGTCGGAGGTCACGTCGACGTACCTGTTGCCGGCCTGGAAGGTGCAGGTCACCGACCCGTTGGTGTTCGCCTTGACCGCCACCAGTCTGCGGTCCAGCGTCACGGTGCCGGCCGGCAGCTGGCCGACCATGGCGGTCAGCAGCTGGTCGTTGCCGCCGATGATGGTGTACTTCTCGTCGCCCCCAGTCAGCGGGTTCAGCGAGTTCTGCGAGTTCCAGGCGAGCAGGTAGATGAGGTTGAGCGCGGACTGCTGGTCCGGGTCCATGCCGTACTCGGCGACGACGTTGCTCTGCATGAGCTTGGCGAAGCGGCTGGAGAGGCCACCCGGGATGTTGGCGTCCAGCCACTGGTTGACCGTCTGGTTGTCCAGCGCCAGCCCGGTCGCCGTGTAGCTGTCGTACCGCTGCGGCCACGGCGCCGCCTGCTGTGCCGCCTTGAACGCCTGGTAGACCTGACCCCAGTCGGTGTTCGCCGCGCTGTAGGGGTAGTCCGCTCCGTCGATCCAGTACTTGTCCCCGCCGGGTGGCTGGTTGCCGCCACCCACGTCCCGGAGGCTGAGTCCGAGGCTGTTGGCGAGGTTGCGGATCGTGTTGTGCTCGGTGTTGATGAATGCCCCGCCGTGCTCGACGACGACGCCGCCGTCGAAGAAGTTCCGCAGGGTGTAGCAGCGGCCGCCGATCCGGGAGCTGCCCTCGTAGACGGCGGCCCGGATCCCCTTGACCTTGTAGAGCCAGTGGGCCGCGCGGATGCCGGCGAGACCCGCTCCCACGATGGTCACCGACGGTGGCGCGGCGGGTGCGGCGGCCGCGCTGGCGGGGCGGGGCAGGCCGGCCGCCCCGGCGACGGCGGCGGCCCCGACGGCGGCGGCGCCGCCGAGCAGCTTGCGGCGGGACAGCCCCGCGGCCTGCATCTCGATGACTTCGTCGACCGGGATGCCGGTCCGTTCGGATTCGGCGTGCGCGGCGAGCGTGGCACGCAGGCGGCTGGTGAGTGGTGTTCGACCTCTGGATCTCATGACTGACCTCCGGTCGCGAACGCCTGAGCTGGCGTGCCCGACATTTAAAGCAGGATTCAGTTAGACAGTCAAGAAGTTCACTGGCCTGGAACACCGCAGCCCGTTGGAGCTGATCTCACTTTCAGGAGTCGGCCCACCACCGGGCGGCCACCAGCTCGGCGACCAGCGTCTCGGTGAGCAGGCGTACGGCGGGCTCCTCGTCGCCGCGATAGCGGACCGTCGCCGCGGCACCGGTCACCTCGGCGCCGACGGCGAGCACCGTGGCTGCCCGCTGCCGCAGCCAGTCCAGCGCCGGCGCGTCGTAGCGGGAGCCGGGAAAGAGCAGGGCGCGGTAGTCGAGTGTCTTGGTGAGGTAGACGTCGACGTGCGACCAGTCCCCCGTCTCGCATCCGTCGGCGGGACGGCGGGGACCCTCGCGGACCATCAACGCCGACTGCATCGCCGACGAGAGCCGCTCGGCCGGCGCGAGGGTGTAGACGCCGTGCGGGCCGTCCAGGACTTCGGCGGCCACGGGCAGCCATTCGTCCCGGCGGGTCAGCAGATCCTCGGTGGCGTCCGCGGCGCGCCGGGCCAGGCCCGCGATGTCCTGCCGGCGGTCGCCCGGGATGTCCCGTTGCGCGGCCAGTCGGGCCACCAGATCCAGCAGCAGCACCAGGGTGTGTTGGAAACTCCGGCAGGCCACCCCGCCGGCCTCGACGCCGGCGTGCATCGGCACGACGAGGTCGGCCACCTTCGCCAGCGGCGAGTCCGGCACGTTGGTCAGCGCGACGAGTGGGGCCGCCCCCTGGTAGCGGCTGGTGGCGTCGAGGGTCTCCTGGCTGGTCCCGGTGGCGGAGATGGCGACCACCAGGGTCCGCGGCCCGGGCGGACAGCCGGTGGCGGCCGAGGCGTACTCGGCGACCGCGTCGACACCCGCGGCACGCAGCCGCAGTGCGGCCATCTCGGCCGCGTAGCGGGAACTGCCCATCCCGAGCAGGAGGACCCGCTCGACCCGGTCGGGCAGCCCGTGCCACGGGTCGCCGTCGGTGAGCGTCGCGGCCAGGCGGCGCAGCGACTCCGGCTTGGCTTCCAGGTCGGCCAGGAACAGGCGGGGGTCCACGGTTTCTCCTCGGGTCAGTCGTACCAGCTGCGCAGGACGCCCATCGGGGCGTACCGCCAGCGGGGCAGGAAACGGGCGGCGTAGCACAGTTCGCGGCACTCCTGCTCGACCTCGAACGGTCGCAGCAGCCGCTCGTCGAACAGGTGCGCCATGCCGCGACCGTGCAGGGTGCGGAGGTAGGCCGCGAGCAGGTCGTCGACGCCGCGCCGGCACCAGTCGGCGACGGCGGGCCGGTGCCGGCCCTCGGTCCGCCGGTTGGCGATCTGGCCGACGTGCAGCAGGCTGGTACGCAGCTGCGCCACGTCCCGCGCGGCCGGTTCGGTGAGGATGCCGCCGGCGGGTGCCGCGAGGGTCGGGTTGCCGTCGAAGTCGGTCACCGCGAGGCCGTCACGCCAGCGCAGCACCTGTCCCACGTGCAGGTCGCCGTGCGGTTGGATGACGTACGCCCGGTCCACCTCGCGGGACCGCCAGATGTCGGCGGCGAGCCGGGGCATCCGGGCGGTGAACCACCGGGCGTCCTCGTCGTCCGCCGCGGCGACGAGCCGGCGTGCCTGGTCGAGGACGGCCAGGCCGTCGGCCGCCCAGTCCCGGTGGCTGACCGCCACGGGTGCCGGGATGGTCTCGGACGGGGTGGCCAGGGCGCAGTGCAGTTCGGCGGCCAGCACCCCGAGGTCGCCGGCCAGGTCGGCGGGCGGTCCCCCGTCGAGCTGGTGGAGCAGGGCGTCGACGCACCAGTCCCACCCGTCGGCGGCGTCCGGCAGGAAGCCGGTCACGACCGCCGCCAGGCCGCCGTCCGGCTCGTCCCGGTAGACGGCCGCGTACGGGGTGGGCATACGGGTGAAGTTTGCGGCCACCAGGTGGGCGAGCAGGTCGGGAGCCCGGTCGGGCGCCTCAGCGGGACGCATCCACTTGACCACGACGCGTTCGCCCACCACGACCGAGGTGTTGGTCTGGTCGACGGTGATCAGTCGTTCCCCGAGGGGACCTCGGGCGAGCGGGACGAAGCGACGCATCCGTAGGCCGGTGATCGCGCCTCCGGTGGCGAGGGCCTCGACGAGCGCGGCGGAGGCACCGGGCGGCACTCGGGCGTGTGTTGAATCCAAGTTCAGTTTCCGGCGTAAAAAGTCGGCTACAAAAGGCGGCACGAGTCTTGCGTACGTTGACTTGCATTGCAACACTCCGGTGCACTGTCTCGACTCTCGACGGGAGTGCCGAGTGTTGCCGTTCAGAAGTGCCCGGCGTACCGCCGTTTCGGCCGCCCTCGCGGCGGGCCTCATGCTCGCCGTGGCGGCGTGCGGCGGTGGCTCCGACAACGCCGGCGCCGCCGGCCCGGATGCCCTCGACCCGAACGCGGACCTGAGCAAGCAGAAGCTCACGGTCTCCAACTGGGACGGCTACATGCCGGAGGATCTTCCCGAGAAGTTCAAGACGGCGAAGGGTCCGGCGGTCACCGTCACCAAGCACGCCACCAACGAAGAGATCATGGCGAAGCTGACCGCGGGCGCGGACAGCGGCATCGACGTCGCGTTCGTCTCCGGACAATTCGCCCAGGCGCTGGCCGAGCAGGGCCTGCTCGAGCCGATCCACACCGATCTCGTGCCCAACCTCAAGAACCTCTACCCGGAGGCCGGCCAACTGGCGTACGACAAGGGCAACAAGTTCTCCGTGCCGTACACCTGGGGCACGACCGGCCTGTGCTACCGCACCGACCTGACCGGCTACACCCCCGACAGCTGGGACGACCTGCTCTCACCCAGGCCGCAGCTGGCCAAGAAGGTGACCATGATGGCCACCGAACGGTGGCTCATGCTGCCGGCCCAGAAGGTGCTCGGCTTCTCGGCGAACACCACCGACGCCGAGCAGCTGGAGCAGGTGAAGCAGAAGCTGCTCACCGCGAAGAAGACGTTGCTGGCCTACGACGACACCACCTTCGGCGACCGGCTCAAGTCCGGCGAGGCCGCCCTGGTCGAGGCGTGGGACGGCTGGTGCCCCACCGACGACCCGAAGATCAAGTTCGTGGTGCCCAAGGAGGGCAGCGACCTCTGGGTGGACACCATGGTGGTCTTGAAGACGTCGAAGAACAAGGAGGCGGCGCACGCCTTCATCAACTACATCCTCGACCCGGGCAACCACTCCTGGGCCGTCGAGAACATCCTCTACAAGGTGCCGAACGCCGCGGCCATGGCCAAGGTCGACGCCAAGCTGCTGGACACCCACCCGGAGCTCAAGACGCCCCCGGCCGAGTTGCTCAAGGGCGAGGTTCCGGTCGACCTGGGTGACGCCGCGCCGGCGTACACCCGGATCGCGACCGAGGTGTCGGCCAGCAAGTGAGCTCAACTCTCACCCCCCAGCGCGCCGCCCGCACGGACATCGGTCCGCGCGGGCGGCGCGCCGCCCGACGGGAGCGCCTCGCCGGGCGGCTGGCCACCCTCGGACCCGGGCTGGGCTACCTGGTGGTCTTCCTGCTCGTGCCGCTCGCGCTCGTGCTCAGCTACACGCTGTTCCACCGGGGCCGCTTCGGCGGGATCGTGCACGAGGCCTCGACGGACAACTTCACCCGGGTCGCCGACGGCCTCTACCTGGGCGTCATCTGGACCTCGGTGAAGCTGGCCGGGCTCACCACACTGCTCGCGCTGCTGCTCGGCTATCCGACCGCGTACCTCATCGCCCGGCTCCCCCGCCGCTGGCGCACGGTGGCGCTCGTCCTCGTGGTCCTGCCGTTCTGGACCAACTTCCTCATCCGCACCTACGCGTGGATCATCCTGCTCAACAGCGAGGGCGTGATCAACCGGATGCTGACCGGGATCGGGGCGATCGACCGGCCGTTGGAGCTGCTCTACACCCCCGGCGCCGTCGTCGGCGGCCTGCTCTACGCCTACCTGCCACTGATGGTCCTGCCGCTGTACTCGGCTATCGAACGGCTCGACCCCCAGCTCCGCGAGGCGTCGGCCAACCTGGGCGCCCGGCCGGCCCGGACCTTCTGGTCGGTGACCCTGCCGCTCACCCTGCCCGGTGTGCTGACCGGCTGTGTGTTCGTGTTCGTGCCCAGCCTGGGCAACTTCGTCGTCCCCGAGCTGCTCGGCGGCGGTCGCACAGTGATGGTCGGCAACCTCATCCGCGACCAGTTCCTGAAGGCGCGGGACTGGCCGTTCGGCTCGACCCTGGCGCTCGTCGTGATCGCCCTGCTCGTCCTGCTGCTCATGGTCCAGGCGTGGGCGGCGCGACGGCTGGCAGGTGGCAACCGTGCGTAAATTCAGCTGGCTGTACGTCCCGGCGGGCATGACGTACCTCTTCCTCTACCTGCCGATCGTGGTCCTCGTGGTCATGTCGTTCAACGCCGCCGAAACCCCGTACCGGTGGGACGGATTCGACACCGCCTGGTACGGGCGCCTGTTCGACGACCGGGCGGTGCGCGAGGGACTGATCAACACGCTGGTCGTCGCGGCCGGCGCCACCGCGCTGTCCACGGTCCTCGGTACCCTGCTCGCGGTCGGCCTCGCCCGGCACACGCGGTCGAAGCTGCTCGACGCGATCGCCGTGGCGCCGGCGGTGCTGCCCGACATCGTGCTCGCCATCGGGCTGCTCGCGTTCTACACCGCCGTTCAGTTCACGCTCGGCCTGCACTCGATCCTGCTGGCGCACACGGTGTTCGGCACGGCCTTCGTCGCGGCGGTGGTCCGCACCCGGCTGGCCCACGTCGACGGGTCCCTGGAGGAAGCCTCCCGTGACCTGGGCGCCACGGCGGTCCAGACCTTCGTCCGGATCACGCTGCCGTCGCTCGCCCCGGGCATCATCGCCGGTGCGCTGCTGGCCTTCTCCCTGTCCATCGACGAGTTCGTCATCGCCTTCTTCACCGCCGGCCCGCAGGACCCGACGCTGCCCATCGTGATCTATTCGATGGTGCGTTTCGGCGTCACCCCCGAAATCAACGCCCTGGCCACGCTGCTGCTGGCGGTCAGCTTCACGTTCGTCATCGCGGCCCAGCGCCTGTCCCGCCTCACGGAGTCCCTATGAGCGAGCATCGTGGTGCGCCAGCCGGCGAACCCCTGGTCAGCATCCAGGGTGTCAGCCGCCGCTTCGGCGACGTCCGCGCCCTGGAGCAGGTCAGTCTCGAGATCCGCCAGGGCGAGTTCTTCGCCCTGCTCGGCCCGAGCGGCTGCGGCAAGACGACCCTGCTGCGGATCCTCGCCGGCTTCGAGCACCCGGACAGCGGCTCGGTGACCCTCGACGGCGCCGACCTGCTCGCCGTGGCGCCGCACCGGCGGCCGGTCAACCTGATGTTCCAGTCCTACGCGCTGTTCCCGCACATGAGCGTGGCAAAGAACATCGCGTACGGGCTGGAGCGCGAAGGAGTGCCGAGGCGGGAGATCCGCGAGCGGGTGGACGAGGTGCTCGCCACCGTCGGCCTCACCGGACTGGCCCGCCGTCGCCCGCACCAGCTCTCCGGCGGCCAGCGGCAGCGCGTCGCACTGGCCCGGGCGATCGTGAAGCGGCCCCGGCTGCTGCTGCTCGACGAGCCCCTGTCGGCGCTGGACAAGAAGGTACGCGCCGAGATGCAGCTGGAACTCAAGCGGTTGCAGCACGAGGTGGGCATCACCTTCGTGGTCGTCACCCACGACCAGGAGGAGGCGATGTCGCTGGCCGACCGGATCGCCGTGATGAGCGAGGGCCGGGTGCGCCAGATCGACGCGCCGGTGCCCCTGTACGAGCGGCCCGCCGACCTGTTCGTGGCGGACTTCATCGGGGCCAACAATCTGATCACCGGCGTGGTCACCACCGACGGGCTGCGGGTGCCGGACGTCGGGGTGCTGCCCTGCCCCGCCGCCCCGGACGCCGTCGGGGCCACCGCGACCCTGGCGGTGCGTCCCGAGCGGGTGCGGCTGGGTGCCGACGGCGGCCTGGTCGGGGTGGTGCGCGACGTGACCTTCTTCGGTGGCACCACGCGGGTGGCGGTGGACGTGACCGGGCTCGACCGGCCGCTGCTGGCCACGGTCGCCGGCGCCGCCGCAGTGGGACTCGGCGACAAGACCCGGGTGGACTGGTCGGGCACCGACGCCGTGCTGCTCGACCGGGCCTGACCGCCGGGCGCCATGCCGTCCGCGCTACGCCGTGGCCTTCCGGGCGCGCGGGGGCTTGGCCGGCTCCTCCGGCACGTCCAGCGGGTTGCCGGTGACCAGCCGGGCGTACGACAGGATCAGCTCGACCGCCTCGGCGGCGTGCAGGGTCGGGTGCCGGGCCACGATCCGGTAGCCGTAGGCGTCCTCGAGCGCCACCAGGTTGCGGGCGATGGCCTCCGACGGCACGGCGAGGGTGAACACGCCGTGGGCCGCGCCGAGTTCGAGGATCGTCTGGAACATGGAGACCTGTCGGTCGTAGAGCGTGGTCAGCAGGGCGGCGTAGACCCGGTTGCGGCCGGCCGCCCCGCCGAGTTCACAGAGCAGGCGCACGTCGGCGTCCTCGGCGTCGGTGGGCAGCCCGGAGCGGATCGTCACCACCAGCTTCCGTACCGGGTCGGAAATGCCGGCGATCCGCTTCACCCGCAGCTCATAGAAGCGTTCCATGCCGGCGTGGTGCGCCTCGAGCAGCAGGTCCCGCAGGTCGGGATAGTGGTAGAGGACCGCGCCGGAGGTGAGGCCCGCCTGTTCGGCCACCTGGTTGAGCAGCACCGTGTCGGTCCCATGCTGGATCATGGCCCGGCGCGCGGCCTCGATGAGGTCCTGGCGGCGCTGGGCGCGGGACTTGCGGGTCTTCATGGGCACCGATCCGAGGTACGACGTCAACACTCTCCCGAACACCATAGTGCCTGCGTATTGACGGCCGAGCGAGGACCTTGTTGAATTTCGATTCAACAGTCACCCCCGGGAGAGTCGATGTCTCAGCTGACGGTTCTGTTCATGCCCGAGAGCGCCTACGGCCCCACCAACAACTGCATCGGCATCGGCGACGTGCTGCGCCGACGCGGGCACCGGGTGGTGTTCGCGGCCGAGGCGTCGTGGCGGGGCAAGCTGACCGCGCTCGGCTTCGAGGAGGACCTGGTCGACCTCGCCCCGCCGCCGGAGAACGCCGAGGAACAGGACGCCGGCCAGTTCTGGAAGGACTTCATCCGCGACACCGCGCCCGAGTTCCGCAAGCCGACGATCGAGCAGCTCGAGACCTGGGTCAAGCCGGTGTGGGTCGAGCTCATCAACGGCGCGAAGTACTGCCAGCCCCGGCTGCTGGACATCATCGACCGGGTACGGCCGGACGTCATCGTCGAGGACAACGTGGTCGCCTTCCCCGCGCTCAACACCGCCGGGGTGCCCTTCGTACGGATCGTCTCCTGCAATCCGCTGGAGATGAAGGGCCAGGACATCGCCCCGGTCTTCTCCGGATACCCCGCCGCGGACCGGTCGGGCTGGGCGGCGTTCCGGGCCGAGTACGACCGGGTCCACCGTCCCGTGTGGGAGGAGTTCGACGCCTGGGTACGTGAGCAGGGCGCACCGGGCCTGCCCGACCTCGAGTTCATCCACGACGGCGACCTCAACCTCTACGTCTACCCGGGCATCGCCGACTACACCGACACCCGGCCGCTCGGCCCGACCTGGCAACGGCTCGAGTCGTCGGTCCGCGAGACCGACGAGGAGTTCAGCATGCCGGCCGAGCTCGCCGACCGGGACGGCGCGCTGATCTACTTCAGCCTCGGTTCGCTCGGCTCCGCCGACGTCGAGCTGATGCGCCGGGTCATCGACTCGCTGGCCAAGACGCCGCACCGCTACATCGTGTCCAAGGGCCCGCTGCACGCCGAGATCGACCTCGCCGAGAACATGTGGGGTGCGGAGTTCGTGCCGCAGACGAAGATCATCCCGGTGGCCGACCTGGTCATCACCCACGGCGGCAACAACACCACCACCGAGGCGTTCCACTTCGGCAAGCCGATGATCGTGTTGCCGCTGTTCTGGGACCAGTACGACAACGCGCAGCGGGTCGACGAACTCGGCTTCGGGGTACGCCTCGACCCGTACCGGTTCACCGACGAGCAGCTGCACGAGGCCATCGAGCGCCTGCTCGGCGACGAGGACCTGCGCGGCCGGCTCGCGGCGCACGGCGCGGCGATCCGGGCCGCCGACGGCCTGCGCCAGGCCGCCGACGCGATCGAGCGGTTGGGTAGCACCGGGGCCCGTCGTTGACGAACTGGTACGCACCGGCCCGCACCGCCACCGCGGCACGGGCGTGGGCCCGGCAGGCGATCACCGACGCGGCGCCGGCGAGCTTCTGGACCGACCGGCCGGACCGGCCGGTGCCGCGGGCGCGGCTGACCGGCCCGGGCACCGCCGACCTGGTGGTGGTCGGCGGCGGGTTCACCGGCCTGTGGACCGCCATCCTGGCCAAACAGGACAACCCCGCCGCCGACGTGGTGCTGGTGGAGGCCGAACGGATCGCCTTCGGCGCCTCCGGGCGCAACGGCGGGTTCGTCGCGGACTCGCTCACGCACGGCCTGTCCCACGGCCGGTCGCGGTGGCCCACCGAGATGGACTCGCTGGTCCGCCTCGGCCGGGACAACCTCGCCGCGATCGCCGAGACCGTGCAGGAGTTCGGCATCGACGCCGGGCTGCGACTGTGCGGCAAGACGACCGTCGCGGTCGCCCCCCACCAGGTGGCCGAGCTCGCCGCGCTGGCCGACCTGCACCGGGCGTACGGGGACGACGTGACGCTGCTCGACGCCGGCCAGGTACGCGCCGACGTGGCCTCACCCACCTACCTCGCGGGCGTACGGCTGCGCGGCGCCGGCGGCCTGGTCGACCCGGCCCGACTGGCCTGGGGGTTGGCGCGGGTCGCCGAGTCGCTCGGGGTGACGATCCACGAGGACACCCGGGTCACCGGCTTCGACCGCTCCCGCGCCGGCGTCGTGGTCCGGACCAGCGGCGGACCGGTCAGCTGTCGCCAGGTGGTCATCGGGACCAACGCCTATCCCCCGCCGCTGCGGCGACTGCGGCACTGGATCCTGCCGGTCTACGACTACGTCCTCGTCACCGAACCGCTCAGCGACGCGCAGCGGACGCAGCTGGGGTGGCCCGAGGCGCAGGGCCTCACCGACGCCGGTAACCAGTTCCACTACTACCGCCTCACCGACGACAACCGGATCCTGTTCGGTGGCTACGACGCCATCTACTGGTTCGGCAACCGGGTGGACCCGGCCCTCGACCAGCGCGACGCCACCCACCTGCTGCTCGCCGAGCACTTCGCGCAGACCTTCCCCCAGCTCGACGGGATCCGGTTCACCCACCGCTGGGGCGGGGTGATCGACTCCACCACCCGGTTCACCCCGATCTTCGGCACCACCCGCGACCGGCGGATCGCCTACGCCGTCGGCTACACCGGACTCGGCGTGGCCGCATCCCGCTTCGGCGCGCAGGTGGCGCTGGACCTGCTGGCTGGCCGGGACACCGACCGGACCCGGCTGCAGATGGTACGGCGCCGGCCGGTGCCGTTCCCGCCCGAACCACTGCGGTACCCGGTGGTGGAGCTGACCCGCCGCGCACTCGCCGCGGCAGACGCGCACGACGGGCGCCGGGGGCCGTGGCTACGGCTCCTGGACCGCTTCGGTGTCGGTTTCAACAGCTGAGGAGCGACCGTGGCCATCCTGACCAACCCCGCGACCGGCGCCGTCATCGGCGAGATCGCGGACACCGATCCCGCAGACGTCGCGAAGCGGGTGGCCACCGCCCGGACCGCGTTCGACCATTGGCGGGACGCCACCCCGGCGGACCGCGCGCGGGTCCTGCTGCGCCTGGCCGACCTCGTCGAACGGGACGCGGACGAACTTGCCCGCCTGGAGGTGGAGGAGACCGGGAAACCGGCGTCGGTCATGCGCGACGGCGAGTTGCCGTTCGGCGTGGACAACCTGCGATTCTTCGCCGGTGCGGCACGCTCGCTGGACGGGACGGGCGCCGGCACCCTGTCCGCCGGCTACACGTCCCTGCTGGTACGCCGGCCCGTCGGCGTCGTCGGCTCGATCGCGCCGTGGAACTTCCCGCTCATCATGGCGATCTGGAAGATCGCTCCGGCCGTCGCGGCCGGCAACGCGGTGGTCATCAAGCCCGCACCGCAGACCCCCCGCACCACCCTCGCCTTGGCGCGACTGATCGAGGAGGCGGGCGCGCCGGCCGGCCTGGTGCAGGTCGTCACCGGAGCCGCCGAGGTGGGAACCGCCCTGGTCGCGGATCCGGGCGTGGACATGGTCAGCGTCACCGGATCGACCCGGACCGGCCGGGAGGTGATGCGCGGCGCGGTGGCCGGGCTCAAACGGGTACACCTCGAACTCGGCGGGAAGGCCCCGGCGGTCGTCTTCGACGACGCGGACCTGTCCGAGATGGCGGCCGGCGTGGCCATGGGCGCGACGTACAACACGGGCCAGGACTGCACCGCCGCCACCCGGGTCTACGTCCAGCGGTCCGCCTACCGGGACGCGGTCGACGCGCTCGAGGCGGCGCTGGCCACGGTACGCACCGGCGACCCCTGGTCGGCCGAGACCGACATCGGTCCGCTCATCTCCGCCGACCACCGCGGCCGGGTGGCGGACTTCGTGACCCGCGCCGCGGCCGACGGCGCCACCGTCGCGCTCGGCGGTGCCCCTGCGGACGGGCCCGGGTTCTTCTTCCCACCCACCCTCGTCGTCGACGCCGACCAGCGCAGCGAGATCGTGCAGGGCGAGGTGTTCGGGCCGGTCGTCGTGGTGCTTCCCTTCGACGACGAGGACGATGCGGTACGGCTGGCCAACGACAGCCAGTACGGCCTCGCCTCGTCGGTGTGGACCCGCGACGTCGCGCGGGCCCTGCGGGTCAGTCACCGCCTCGACGTCGGCGTCACCTGGATCAACGACCACCTGCCGATCGCCTCCGAGGCACCACACGGCGGCGTCAAGGGCTCCGGCTTCGGCAAGGACATGAGCCAGGAGGCGGTCGCCGAGTACTCGGTCACCCGACACCTGATGATCAAGCACGCGGCGCCCGCCGCCCGCGACTCCTTCCGGCCAGCCTGACCGCCAAGCGTCCACGGCAACGCCGGCGCGGGGAGGAGACTGCCACGTCTCGTCCTGCGAAGAAACGAGGTGCCCGGAGTCGGGTGGGTTGAGTATCGTGTGGGCCATGTCGAGCCCAGAGGCATCCAGGGTGGGGGCTTTCGGTCACCCGTCAGCCCCCTGAACCACTGAAGCCATAGCCCTGCCCCCGCCGCGCTGGTCGGGGGATGTCAGGAGTTCCTTGGGCCGCTGACCGCGGTGACGAGACGTCTCACCCGATTTCTCGACACCTCGGAGTCACTCGATGCCGTTCCCTCTCTATCTGCTTGCCGTGGCCATCTTCGCCATGGGCACCTCAGAGTTCATGCTCGCCGGCCTGCTGCCGAGCATCGCCGCAAACCTCGACGTTCCCGTCGGAACGGCAGGTCTGCTCACCTCAACCTTCGCGATCGGCATGATCGTCGGCGCGCCGTTGATGGCCGCGCTCGCCCGCCAGTGGCCGCAACGCTCGGCGCTGCTCGGATTCATCTGGCTGTTCCTGACGGCACACGTCCTCGGTGCCGTCACCAACAGCTTCGCCGTTCTGTTGGTGACTCGGGTCGTCGCAGCGCTCGCCAACGCGGGATTCCTGGCGGTCGCACTCACGGCGGCCGCAGGGCTGGTCCCACCGGACCGGAAGGGCCGCGCCCTGGCGGTACTGCTGTCCGGCACCACCGTCGCCACCATCGCCGGAGTCCCCGCCGGCGCCCTGTTGGGCACCTTGCTCGACTGGCGCGCCACCTTCTGGGCAGTGGCCCTGCTGTGCCTGCCCGCGACCCTCGGTGTGCTGCGGGGAATCCCCGCACAAGCGGGACGGCCGGACCGGCCGACCGGACCGGTCCTTCGAGGTGAACTCGCTCAGCTGGGACGTCCGCGACTGGCCCTCGTCATGCTGCTCGGCGCGCTGGTGAATGCGGCAACATTCGGGACCTTCACCTTCCTCGCCCCCATCGTCACCGATGCCGCCGGACTGGGATCCCTCTGGGTCTCCGCCGTGCTGGTGCTGTTCGGGCTCGGATCCTTCGTCGGCGTGACCGCCGCCGGACGGTTGTCGGACCATCGGCCCGGTCTCGTCGTTGCCGTCGGAGGCCCCCTTCTGCTGCTCGGCTGGGTCGCCCTGGCCGTCTCCGCCACCTACCCAGCTGCCCTGCTCGTCCTTGCCTTCGTCCAGGGGGCGCTCTCGTTCGCGCTCGGGAGCACGCTCATCGCCCGCGTGCTGTACGAGGCCGCCGGAGCCCCGAGCATGGCCGGCTCGTACGCCACCGCAGCACTCAACGTCGGTGCCGCGGCAGGACCACTCATCGCCGCGGCCACGCTGAACACCGGTTTCGCCGAACGTGGTCCGCTCTGGGCGAGCAGCGTCCTGGTCACGGTGGCACTTCTCCTCGCTCTGCCCTTCCGGCGGGTGATCGCGAGTGGCCGACCGACGAGCCAGCCCGGTGACGGCGCAACATCGCTCTCCACTCCTCCCGACCGGCAAGCGAGCTGTGACCATCAGTAGGTCGGGCGACGGACTAGGGTCGTCGAATGCGGTTCACCGCCGCCGGCTTACCGGTGACGGCGGTCGGCGGCCGGCACGCGGCCGTGCACGACGGCCAGCCCGGCTGCGCCAACCTTGGTTACCTGGTGGGTGACGGCCTCTACCACCCGGGCGACGCGCTGCACGTGCCGGACGAGCCGGTGCAGACCCTGCTGATCCCGGGGCAGGCATCCTGGATGCGAGTCGGCGAGGCGATCGAGTTCGCCCAGGCGATCCGGCCACGCCACGCGTACACCATTCACGACGCCCAGATCAACGAGCGCGGCCTGGCCAGTGTCACCGGCTGGCTCACCGAGACCGTTCCCGGCTATCGCCACCTCACCGCGGGCGAGACCGCCTGACCTGCCGACGCGGCGACGGCCGGCCGTCATCACCGCCGTTGGACAGAGTGGACGCCAGGTAGGGGAAGGTTTCCGGGTGTTCCCGGATGTTGACCAACTCGGCACCAAACGACCATCGAGTGGCTTGTTTCCCAAACCAGTCAGGGAGCAATTCGATGACACGGTCCTCCACCCGCCGCGTCCGCTGGGGCGCGTTCCTCGCCGTTGGCGTCCTGTCCGTCATGGCCGGTGCCACCGGCGTGGCCCGGCCGGCCACGGCCGCCGGCCGCACGCCGGCCATCGCCTGGGCTCCGTGCGCACCGGACGCCACCGCCGAATGCGGCACTCTGTCGGTACCGGTCGACTGGGCCGACCCGGCGGGGCCGAGGTTCGATCTCGCCGTGGCACGTCGCGCGGCCACCGACCCGCAGGCCCGGATCGGCACGCTGGTGTTCGGTCCGGGCGGACCGGGGGACTCCGGCGTGTCGCGGGTGGTGACCGGCATCGGCCGGTTCAGCGAGGAACTGCGTCGCCGGTTCGACATCGTCAGCTTCGACCCGCGCGGAGTGGGCCGCAGCAACCCAGTGATCTGTTCGCCGGAGCTGCTCGCCGGCCGACCGTCGCCCGCGCTGGCCAGCCAGGCCGAGTTCGACCTACTGCTCGCCTACAACCGGCGGCTGCGGGACGACTACCGGGCCCGGACCGGGCCGGTCTTCGACCACGCCGACACGCGCAGCACGGTGCGGGATCTGGACGCGATCCGGGCCGCCCTGGGCGAGGACCGGCTGACGTTCCACGGCAGCTCCTACGGCACGCTGCTGGGCGAGCAGTACGCGGAGGTGTTCCCGCACCGGGTGCGGGCGCTGGTGCTGGAGAGCGCCGTTGACCACAGCCTCGGTACTCGGGGCTTCGTGACCACCCAGGCGGCCGCGGTGCAGGACTCGTTCGACGAGTTCGTGGCCTGGTGCGACCGCGTCGCCGCATGTGCACTGCACGGCCGGGACGTGCGGGCGGTCTGGGCCGATCTGATGGCACGTGCCGAGCGCGGCGAGCTGCGCAGCGCCGCCGACCCGGCCGTCCCGGTGACCCCGTTCGATCTCGTGGTGACCGCGCACGGCGGGTTCGTCGGCCCGGCCTGGGCGGACCTGGCAAGCCGGATCGCCGTCATGAGCGCCGGCGGTCCGGCGGCGGTCGCCGGGTTCCCGCCGCTGGCCACCGCGGCCTTCTGCGCCGACTGGAGTCTCCCGGTGCGCGACTATCGGCAGTACGCCGACCTGTTGCGCCGGGCCGCCCGGGTCGCGCCCGACATGCGGTATCCGGCGGCACTGTGGGCGGTGGCCGCGTGCCTGGGCTGGCCGCAGCCGGTCGCCAATCCCCAGCACCGGCTGACGGCACGCGGCACCCCGCCGCTCCTGATGATCAACAGCCGGCACGACCCGGCCAGTGGCTACAACTGGGCGCTGCACGTGCAGCGGCAGCTCGGTGACCGTGGCGTGCTGGTGACGTACGAGGGCTGGGGCCACGGTGCCTACACCCGCAGCGCCTGCACCACCGGCGTGGTCGACGACTACCTGATCTCGGTGCGTCCGCCGGCCCCCGGCACGACCTGCCCGGCGGTCGCGCCCTGATCGGCGGCGGTGCGGATCGCCAACCGGCGGCGCACCAACGGGCGGAGCCGCCACGACGGCGTTCGGGATCGCTCGTGGTCCGACGGGCACGGTGGCGTGTTGGGCTATGGTGTCGCGATGCGGGTCCATGACGGGCGACAGGTGGTCGAGCAGCGCAGGCTGCCGATCCTGGTCGTGGCCGCCGTGCTCGCCGCGTTGGTGTCTGCCACCGACCGCGTCGTCGGAATGTGCATCGTCTTCCGGCTGGCGAAGCGGTCGGTCCCGGGATGCGTGCCGGTGTGGTCGGCCGATCGGGCGCCGCCGCGCGTGCTCGGCATCGCCTGATCTCCCCGACACCCTGCCGGTCCGGGACCGGCACCTTTCCTGGAAGGCACCATGTCCGCGCCCCTCGCTGCCTGTCTGACGGCTGATCGCCCGATCCGCCGCGCCTGTCCGCCGGTGCTCCGGCGGCGTCAGGTGACCAGCTCCGTCACCCGGCGCCTCGCCGTGAGCCCGGACCGGCTCGACGGTCGCCATGCGCCTGCGGGCGACGTCACCACTCTCGAGGGGTGGTGACATGTTGACCCCGGGCGCATACGCCCGTCGCGGGCTGCGGCACATGCTCGCCATCGACCTGGGCACGGCGACCGTACGCCTCTGGTCGCCCACCCTCGGGCAGGTGATCGAGGAGCCCACGGTGGTGGCCTGGGGACCGCCCGGTTCGCGACGAGCCGTGGGGCGTGCCGCCCTGGACCGGGCCACCCATGACGACGCTCCCCTCGTATGGCCGGTGCGTGCCGGCGTCATGGACAACTACCCGGCCTGCGTGCATCTGCTGCGCGTCCTGGTCACCGCCAACGACCTGGTCTGCCGTCCCCACACGCCGGTGCTGGTGGGGGTGCCGGCCACGGCGACGCTGCGGCAGCAGAACCTGGTCCGGGCAGCGGTCCGCCGGGCGACCGGTGGCCGGGTCACCGTGGTGGAGGAACCCCTGGCGGCGGCGCTCGCCTGCCGGGTCGACCTCGCCAGGACCGACGACGTGGTCGTCGTCGACATCGGCCACGGCCGTACCGAAGTCGTCCGTGTCGCCTGCGGCACGGTGACCGCCGCCGAGCGCGTCGACGTCGCCAACGCGGTCGATCAGGTGCCCGCCATCGCCGCGGTGGTCCGCCGGTTCACCCCACGGGCGCACCGGGTTGGTCCCCGACGGCTGCTGATCACCGGCGGCGGGGCGATCCCCGGCGTGGCCGCCCGCCTCGCCGCCCTCACCAACCGGTCCGTCACCATGCCGGCGAACGTTCGGCTGGCCACCATCCAGGGGCTCACGATGCTCCTGACCACCGGGCAGGACCCAACGGGCAGCACACCCGGCCCGCCCGGGCAGTGACGGCGCAGCTGTGCCCGGACCGGATGCGACGGGGCCAGGGAGGGAGGTGAACCTCAGCGCGCGGCGACTCGTTTCCCGGCCGCCAGGGTGACGACACCGCGCCTGGAGCCGGCGGTCAGGATCCGGGGCGCAGCGCCGCGAGCTGGATCTGCAGCGCCAGCCGGGTTCGTGGCGACTCGAGGTCGAGGTGGACGACCTCGGCGAGGCGGCGCAGGCGGTGCCGCAGCGTGTTGGGGTGTACGTGCAGCTGCTGGGCGGCCTTCCTCGGGTCACCCTGTTGTTCGAGCCAGGCGGCGACCGTGGCGACGTAGTCGGTGCCGTGCTTGCGGTCGTGGGCCACCAGGTCGGGCAGCGGCCCGCCGACCAGCAGGTCCTCCTGCGGCACGGTGCTGACCACGCGGTGTACGACGACCTCGGCCCAGACGTCCTCGAACCGCAGCACGGATCCTCGCTGCCGGGTCGCGCCGTGCAGGGCGAGCAGCTCCGCCGCCTCGGCGCGTGATCGCGGCAGGTCGGCCAGCTCCGTGGCGACGCCGCCGGACGCCGCGCGCAGCCCTGGGTCGTGCACGGCGATGTCGCGGATCAGCCGTTCCAGCCACCGCCAGGAGCCGGGCAGCGCGCCCTGGTCGACCACGACCGCGAACAGGACGTCTCCCACGTCCGCGAGCAGTGGCTGGCGCCACCCGTGCCGGCGGCTGATCGACTCCCACAGGGCCAGGTTGTGCACCATCTCCCCGGTCCCGCCGTGCGCCCCGAGCGCGACCGCCCGCCACGGCCCCGCGGGAAGGCCCACTTCCTCCCGCCCCGTCCGGGCCGGGGCCCGCAGTGCGGCCCTGAGCCGGTCGGCCGACACCCGGCGGGCGACGTCGGCCTGCACCCGGAGGCGGAGCAGGTGCAACGCCAGCACGGACGCCGCGCCCTGGAGATCGCGGAGGCGCTCGTCCGGCAGCGGCCCCTCCACGACGGCCCAGATCGAGCCCAGCAGCTCACCTCCGGCGCGGATCGGGATCACGAGCCGGGGCAGCGTCCCGTCCGGGCCCTGCGGCACGAAGACCAGCTGGCTGCCCGTGGCGAGCTTGCGGAAGACGCCCCGGGACCGGAAGTGCGCGATCACATCGCCGGGGACGCGTCGTCCGACGATGGTCGACACGCGCGCCGGGTCGGTGCGGTCCTGCCGCGACGAGTAGGCGAGCACCCGGTACTGGGCATCCTCGATCGTCACGGGCGCGTCGACGATGGCGGCGGTCGCGTCGGCGAGGGCGAACAGTTCGTCGTACACCCCGGTTTCGCCGGTCTCCGGCGAGCCCGGCGCGGCGGCCCTGTCGATCACCCCGCGGAGCAGCCAGACCAGCTGGGCCCACGATCCGTGGCTCTGCAGCTCGACCAGGGTCACCTTGCGCTCGGCGGCGGACGACGTGACGTCGGGGTGTGCGGCCAGCGGAGGCTTGAGGACGAGGCCGGCCGCCGCGGCGTCCGCGCAGCGGTCGATGACGGCGAGCGCCTGGTCCGGGGTGGCGACGCCCGCGCCGAGGACGAGGTCCCCGCTCTGGCCGGTCGGTGTTTCGTCGAGCTCGGCGAGGGTCACGTCGCGCACCTCCGCCTCGCCGGCGGGGATGACGACCTTGAGCAACGCGGCGCCGACCGCGTCCACGATGCCAGCCACGGTGATCATCACCCGATTGTGCCTCGGCGTTGTTCGTTTCGCCCAATCGTCAGGACCGGCATTGGCCTGACAGAACAATGACGTCCCGGCGCGGCACGGCCAGGATTGGCGCCGCCCCCCCCATTGCCGTGAAGGAGACAACGATGCCCGCCATCGAGCCCACGCCCGCCCCTCAACGCGTCGCCGTCATCGGCGCGGGGATGGTCGGGCTGGCCACCGCCTGGTTCCTGCAGGAACGGGGGGTCCAGGTCACCGTGCTCGACCGGACGGGCGTGGCGGCCGGCGCGTCGTGGGGCAACGCAGGCTGGCTCACCCCCGGCATCACCACTCCCCTGCCGGAGCCGGCGGTACTCCGCTACGGGCTGCGCGCCGTCCTGAGCCCGTCGTCGCCGGTCTACGTGCCGCCGCGCGCGGACGCCCGGCTCCTGCGGTTCCTGGCGGGCTTCACCCGGCACAGCACCGCCGCGAAGTGGCGGACCGCGATGCGGGCCTACATTCCGATGAACCGGCGCGCGTTCGAGGCGTTCGACGCCCTGGCGGCCGGCGGGGTCCAGTCGATGACGCACGAGGCGAAGTCGTTCGTCGCGGCCTACCGGACCGAGGCCGAACGGTCGGTCCTGCTGGACGAGCTGGGGCACATCCACTCCGCCGGGCAGGAGATCGAGTTCGACGTCCTGACCGGGGCCGAGGCGCGTGAGGTGGAGCCCTCGCTGTCCGACACCATCGGCGCCGCGATCCGCCTGCACGGCCAGCGGTTCATCAACCCCGGCGAGTACGTGCACGCGCTCGCCGACTCCGTTCGCGCTCGGGGAGCGTCGCTGGTGACCGGGTCGGCCGTCGTCGGCGTGCACGACGAGGGGTCGGGGGTCCGGGTGGTGACCTCCGCCGGCGCGGACGAGCGCTATGACGCGGTGGTGCTGGCAACCGGCACCTGGCTCGGTGAGCTGGGCCGGCGGTTCGGGGTCCGGACCGTCGTGCAGGCCGGTCGCGGCTACAGCTTCAGCATCCCGATCGAGCACGTTCCGTCCGGTCCGGTGTACTTCCCGGCGCAGCGCGTCGCGTGCACGCCGCTGGGCGACCGGCTGCGCGTCGCGGGGATGATGGAGTTCCGCAGCGCCGAGGCGCCCCTGGACCGTCGCCGGGTCCTGGCCATCGCGGAGGCGGCACGACCGCTGCTGCGCGGCGCCGACCTGGACGCCCGCACCGACGAGTGGGTCGGGTCGCGCCCGTGCACCCCGGACGGGCTGCCGCTGATCGGCCGGACCCGGTCACCGCGGGTCTTCGCCGCCGGAGGCCACGGCATGTGGGGCATCACCCTCGGCCCGCTCACCGGCGACCTGCTCGCCGAGCAGATCACCACCGGCCGCCAGCCCGCCGAGCTGGACCCCTTCGACCCCCTGCGGTGATGGGTCACCTCGTCGTGTCGGCGGTCGGTCGCGGCCACCGGGGCACGGTCACGCCGATCGCCGCGCCGCCGACCCGGTGGCAGCGCGCCCGGCGCCGCCCGCCATCACGACGGCCGACAAGCTGATGACCGGCCCCAGCGGGCGGAGCGCCACGGCGCTCCGCCCGCTTTCATTTTGAAAGGAAGCGATCGTGTACGTGGTGAGCCGGCAGGACGAGCTCGGTGTGCTGCGCATCGTCCTCGAGGAGCAGTATGAGCGGCACAGCACCCAGCTGGCACTGCTGGCCCGGCAGGCCCGCCAGCTGCCCGGTGACCGGACGGACCTTGAGGCCGCGTCCGCGTTGACCGCCGCGTCGCGACGGGCGCTGGGCGACATCGCCCGGGCGCTGCACTACCTGGAACAGGGCCGCTACGGCACCTGCGAGGAGTGCCGCGGCGACATCCCCATCGAGCGGCTCGCGCTCCGGCCGGCGACCCGGTTCTGCACCACGTGCCAACCCGAACCTCACCACCAAGGCCGCCCGTAGCAGGCGCGTCGCTCGCGGGCGGCGGAGGCAGATTCCGCGCATCAGCGAGAGGGTGAGCCGGTCGTTCCGGTCAGGTCATCTCGGTGAACCGTACCCAGCAAGTGGCCTTCCGGATCGGTGATGATCGCGTAGGTGAGGTGGTGGTCGCGCAGGTGGGACTCGACGGCGGCCAGGGGTACCTGGGGACGCAGCGTCGAGGGGCCGGACTCCATCACCTCGTGGGCCGCCGCGGTGCCGGGGGCGGCTTCGAGGGCGGCGTGCCGGAGTCGACCGAGCAGAGTACGGTCACCGGCGACAACAAAGGCGAATCGGTACGGAGAGGCGTCGACGCGGGCACGAACGGCGGCGATCGCCTCCTCCGGTCGGGCGGTGGGCACGTCCTGGCGCAGGCAGCTACCCGCGGTAGGTGAGCTGGCCGCAGCGCCCTCGATGGGCAGGTTGTGCGCAAGCCAGTCCACCTTGCCGGCCGCATAGTCGTAGACGTCGGTGAACCCGAGGGACTCGAGCCGACACGCGGCTCGTGGGCTCACGTCTCAAAGGCCGTCCCAGCAGTAGACGACGATCGGGCGGGCGCGGTCGAGGCCTGCGGTCGTGTGGGGGCTGATGGTCTTGAGGGGGATGTTGCGCGCCCCGGGCAGATGCTGGTCGGCGTACTCGGCCGCGGGCAACACCTCGATGAGCTGGGCGCCCGCGTCAAGCAGCGCACGCAGCCGCGGCAACTCGATCCGGGTGACCATCAGTCGGCCGTCAACGCGGCCCCCGGCGCTGCAGGGCGGCCAGGATCCACTCATCGGGCGGGGTACCACGAACACCATCCGGTGTCGGATAGAGCCGGCACTGCAGGCCGTAGTCCGTGCGGTGCGCGGCTGTCGGGTCGACGTCCACGCCGTCGATCCGCAGCGTCGGCGAGCCGAGGAACCGGTGCGCCTGGGCGTCGACGTCAGTCTCCACCGCCTGCTCGTGGATCGGATCGTCAATGCCAGCGGCGTCGAGCAGCGCCCGCAGGCGCGGCACGAGGGCCTCGTGGCTCGGGCAGCCGTCGAAGTACCACACCTCGATCACGCTCGCCCTCCCCTTCAGGTGCCCGCCCTTCTCGCCGGCCTGCCGGCATCGCCCCGCGGACCCGACTTTAGTGGCAACGCGCCCATCGCGTACCGGATCGGCGACGCAGTCACCAGGGTCCGGCGACGCGCCCCGGCCGGGCGTGAACCTGAGCGTTTCGCCTGATGGCGACGGTCACTGTGATCTGCTACAGCTTCCGCGACGATCACCGATTGGGGAACCATGGACACCTGGCAGATGATCAAGGCGGAACGCGCGTCGCTGGTCGACGCGCTGGACAAGCTCTCCGATGCCGACTGGGACCAGCCGTCGTTGTGCGTGAACTGGACGGTGCGCGAGGTCGTCGCTCATCTCGTGGCCACCGCGAACATGACACCGCCGAAGTTCTTCGCCAAGCTCGTCGGCAACGGCTTCAGCTTCCAGAACATGGTCCGCAAGGACATCGCACAGGTCACCGCCGGCAGGACCAACGCCGAACTGGTGGACCTGCTGCGCTCACGCGTCGATGCGCGCACGGCGCCACCTGGCCCGACCCTGTCGTGGCTCGGCGAGACGATCGTGCACGGCGAGGACATCTTCCGCGCCGTCGGCATAGCACACCAACACCCGGCCGAGCATGTGGTGGCGGTGGCCGACTTCTACAAGAGCAGCAATTTGCTCATCGGCGCGAAGAGCCGGATCAGCGGCGTCACCCTGCGGGCCACCGACACCGACTGGCAGCACGGCAGCGGCCCCGAGGTCAGCGGGCCGGTCATCGCGCTGCTCATGGCCATGACTGGCCGCAAGGCCGCACTCAATGACCTCACCGGCGACGGCGTCGCCGTTCTCCGCGAGCGCGACTGACCAACAGGGCCAGCGGTCGGGATCGGCCTTGGCAGCGGCCGGCGGTCAGATGATGATCACGGCCTTCCCGGTCGCGTGGCCGCCCTTGAGGTGACGGATGGCGTCGGGAACGCTGGCGAGCGGCCAGGTCCGGTCGACGAGCGGGGTGAGCCGGCCGGCGTCGACGAGCTCGGTCAGGGCCGCCAGGTTGTCGCTGCTCTCCTTCGCGACCAGCGGCACCAGCCGCTGCCCGACCCACGGCGACAGGGCCAGCGCCCGCAGCTGCCGGTCGAAGCCCTGCAGCCACTTCCCGGCGCGCGCCTCGCCGCCGACGAGGACCAGTGAGCCCTTCGGGGCGAGCACCCGGCGCAGCCGGGACAGCGGTCGGTTGCCGGCGGTGTCGATGACGGCGTCGTAGCGGCGGTCGGGAAGGTCGGCTCGGGTGTAGTCGACGACCTCGTCGGCACCGAGTCCGCGTACCAGGTCGAGCTTGGCGGGGCCGCAGACGCCGGTGACGTGCGCGCCGGCGGCCTTGGCGAGCTGGACGGCGTAGGAGCCGACGCCGCCGCCGGCGCCGATGACCAGGACGCGCTGTCCAGGGCGTACCCGGGCGGCATCGCGGACGGCGGTGAGTGCGGTCTGCCCGGAGACCGGGACAGCGGCGGCCTGCGCGAAGCTGAGGGCGGCGGGCTTCGGGGCGAGCCGGCCGGCCGACGCGACGGTGTACTCGGCGAACGAGCCGGCGCCGGTGCCGAACACCTCGTCGCCGGGGGTGAACCCGGCGACTCCGGGTCCGACGGCGGTGACCACGCCGGCCAGGTCCATGCCGCGGACGCGGCTGCGGGGTCGACGCAGCCCGTAGCCGAGGCGTACCAGGTAGGGCAGGCCGGTCATCAGGTGCCAGACGCCCGGGTCGACGCCGGCCGCGCGGACCTGGACCAGCACCTGGCCGGCGCCGGCCGACGGTACGTCGATGTCGGCGAGGCGGAGCATGCCGGCCGAGCCGTAGCGGTCCTGCACGATCGCCTTCACGATTCCTCCTGCGGATACTCGAACACGTCGGTGAGGGGCACGCCGAACACGGCGGCGATCTGGAAGGCCATCTCCAGCGACGGCGAGTAGCGGCCCTGCTCGATGGCGATGACGGTCTGCCGGGTGACGCCGATGCGGCGGGCCAGCTCGGCCTGGGTCATCTCGTCGTGCGCGAACCGCAACGCCCGGATGGAGTTGGTGATCCGGGTCGGCTTCACCACGACTGGAACCCCCGCCGGTAGGCGACGATCTTCGCGGCCGAGCCGACCACCGCGGAGAGCACGAAGCCCAGGTAGATGACGTTGGCGATCCAGAACTGGTCCCAGTCGGCCAGGGCCATGGCCAGCGCCGCGACGCCGCCGACGATCAGGAAGGACTGGCCGATGTGGTCACCGAGCCGGTGGATCTCCCGGTCCCGCTGGTCCTTCTCGTTGGCGCCCTCGGGCGAGACGGCGGAGACGACGATGTGCAGCGCGATCGATGCCACGATCGACCCGGCCACCGTCGCCAGCAGCGGGCCCGCGTAGGAGACGTCCGCGAGTGGGTCACCGTCCGCGCGCCCGAGCACGATCACCACGTACGCGGCATAGGCGGCGACCGCCACCAGCCCCATGATCCAGGCGCGCTTCTCCTCGAACGCCATCGACCCCTCCCCGAGGTAAAGAATTCTTGACACGGTCGAGTGTCAAGCACGGCCGACATGATGTCAAGGATTCTTTACCCCTCCGAAGGAGGTCGACCCCGGCCGCTCCCAACGGGGCCCGACGTACGCCGCACCGTCAAGGCGATGCGATCATGACGGCTCGGCCATCCGGCCGGTCCGGGTCACGGAGGGTGGCTGCTCTCGTGCCACATGAGTTCATGACGATGGTTCTCGACACGTTCCGGGTGACCGGCCAGGAGCCCGACGCGCGGCTCGAATCCCGGTCCGGCGCCGGCGTCCGTGCCGTGCGCGCGAGCGACGGGCACGCCGCGTACCTCAAGGTCACTCCCGCCACGCTGGGCGCGCCGGCGATCGCCGCCGCCCGGCGGGAGCTGCGCTTCTACGCGGAGGTCGCGCCGATCGCGCCGGTACGCGCCCCGCGATTGCTCGACTACCTCGACGCCGAGAGCGGCGTGGCGGTGCTGCTGGAGGCGGCGGGCGAGACCCGACAGGCGTCCGCCTGGACCACGGGCATGTGGGCGGACCTGGGTCGAGACCTGGCCGGCCTGCACAGCATGGCGATCCCGACGGGTGCGGACTGGCAGCACCCCGATGCGCTGCAGGAAGCGCTCATCGACCCGAACCTGGACGAGATCAACTCCTTCTGGGCCCCAACGCTCCCCCACCTCGGTGAACTCCTGGCCCGGCGGGTCGAACTGATGGAGCAGACCCGAGCAGTGCCGCCAGCCTTCGTCCACGGCGACTGCCACACGGCCAACCTCGTGCACTCCGCCGGCGCCATCGTCTTCTGCGACTGGCAGGCGGCGGGCATCGGCCGACCGGCCTCCGATCTGGCCTTTCTCAGCGTCCGCGCCACGCCCACCGGCACCACCGTCCCCCCGGCGCTGGTCGACGCATACCTGGACACCCGGGCGTGCGACCGCCGGACGCTGCAGCGCGCGCTTCTGGCGGAGGAACTCGCCGTCTTCGTCTTTCTGTGGCCGGCTTTCGCGGCGTTCAACACCCCGGAGGGAATCGCCCGCGTGCGCCGGAGAACCCGCGAGCTCGCACAACGGTGGTTCTCGGCCGACGCGGGCGTGACGCCACGCCACCCCCAGGGCAATCATATAGATAGTCCTTGATATCGACATGCGCCAATTTATAGGCTGGGGGTCCCCGCTCGACCCATCCAGTCTGGAGCGTGAACGATGCGTCTGCCCAGGATGTCCCGGATCCTCGCCACCCTCGCCGCCGCGACGATGGCGGCGCTCGGCGCCGTCACCGTCGGCTCCGCGCCGGCCTCCGCCGCCGTCCGCAACGTCTGCTACAACACCAGCCAGGCCGGGCCGTTCGCCGGGTACGCCAACCAGGCCGCCACGATCTGGAACAACGCCACGAACAACATCAACATGGCCCAGTGCGGCTCGAACCTGATGATCTACTACACCTACGGCGGCGGCTCTTACGCCGTCCGCAACAGCCTCGGCAACGGCTACGTGGTCATCGACTACTACCAGGCCCAGCAGTACTCCCCGCTACGGATCATGACCCACGAGATCGGGCACATCCTCGGCCTGGCCGACAACTACAACGGCAACTGCGCCATCCTGATGTCCGGCGGCAGCGCCGGCACCAGCTGCACCAACCCGTACCCGAGCGCCGGCGAGGCCGCCGCGGTCGACTCGTACTTCCGCACCACCGTCCGGAGCGCGACGACGGCTCAGGTCTTCACCGGGAGCTGGCCGGCACCCGTTGGCGCGCTGCGCTGACACCGCGCCAACGGTGACACTCCGGCCGGGTCGGCGGTTCGCCGACCCGGCCGGCCCGGTGATATCAGAACCAGCTCCGCCAGCGGGCCCGTCAGTTGTTCGGCCCGACGCCGTAGATCGGCGCGTTGATGTGGTGGGCGAGCACCGAGCCCTGGCGCTCCGGCTACCCGCTCAGAGCTGCTGCACCCAGTACGGTGCCACGTCCATCCAACCGTTGGCAGCCGCCCCGTGGAGCCGGCCGGAGCTTCCGGTGCTGAGCGTGTACCACGAGTCCACGTAGTCCGGGTCGTCGGTCCACCAACTGTCCGGCATCGCGTCGATGAGCGCGTTGACCAGCGGGGTGTAGGTGCCGTAGTCGACGATGGTCAGCAGCGCGGTGATCAGCGCCTTGGCGAGGTCGCGGTAGTTGGTGTCACCGTCGTCCTCCCACATCACCACGTCGGCAAGGTTGTACTTGTAGTTGTTGAAGTGGACCAGCAGTTGGTTGGGGTAGTAGACCGTGCCGTCGTTGTCGAGGTAGGGCATCTCCACGATGTTGACCGTGGCCTTGCCGTCGAGGCCGAAGCCGCCGACGACATTGAAGATCTCGGCGCCGCCCTTGACCCACGGCTCCTTGTCATCGTTCAGCCGGATGGCGTTGACCTTGGTGGCCCAGTAGCCGGCCTGCGTCGTGACCGCGGCCTTCACGCTGGTCAAGTCCCGTACGGTCAGTTCCTCCCGGAGCTGCGCCAGGCCCCACCGCATCGCCTTGGCCACGTTGACCTCGACCACGAGCACCGGACGGTCGGGGAGCCGGACCGGGTCCAGGAGGACCTGTCCACCGGCCGGGTCGTAGCCGACCACGCTGGTCACGGCGTCGTCGGTGGACGCCGCCGCCACGAGGGGGATCTCGGCGCGGCTCAGCGCGGCCGCCATGTCCTCGTGCCCGAGCCGGAGTTGCAGCACCGACCCGGTGGCCGGCGGCAGCCCCTTCGCCCCCAGCACCGCCCGGTTTGTCGACTGGACGGCACGGTCGGCCCGCGAGTTGAGTCTCGCCGTCAGCAGGTCCACCGGTCCGGCGGTGACGGCCGCGACGACCCGGTTGCGGCTGACCGGGTCGGCGAGCGCGGCGGCGACCTCGCGGGCGAGCCGGTCGGTGGCCGGGAAGACAGGACCCACCCCGGACGGAGCCGCCTGAGTGGTCTGCCGTGCGTCGTCCGGACGGGCCTGGGCAGGCGCCGCCGTCGAGGCGAGCACGGCGGCGGCCGCCAGGGTCAGGGACAACACGGCATGCCGGAAGGTACGTGGATGCACGGGCAACTCCTCTGCGGTCGCGGCGTTGGCTGATGGCCGGCGCAGCCGGCTCTTGCCAGATGATCGCATCCTTATATAGGCACTCGTCAATGACGAACGGCCAGGAAAGATCGGAAGCGGGCCCCGGATGTGACTCACGGCATCCATCCTTGTCGCAACGTCAGGCGACTGATTGGGTCGACACCATGGCACGCATCGCATACGACGACGAGGCCGCCGCGGCGTTCGAAGCCACCCGCCACGTCCCTGATCAGGGGCTGGCCACGTGGCGTGCGGCGGTCACCCGGCATCTGGACCCCAGGCCCGGCGCGCGGGTGCTCGACCTCGGTTCGGGTACGGGCAGGTGGGCGGCGGCCTTCACCGACTGGTACGACGACCTGGACGTCATCGCCGTCGAGCCGTCCGCGGCGATGCGGGCCCGCTGCGTTCATCCCCGGGTGCTGCCGGGCGACGCCGCCAACATTCCCCTGCCCGACCACAGCGTCGACGCGGCCTGGCTGTCGACCGTGATCCACCACGTACCGGATCTGGCGGCCGCGGCGCGGGAACTGCGTCGCGTGGTCCGCGGCGGCGGCTCGGTGTTGATCCGGTCAGCTTTCGCCGGCCGACACGAGGCGATCACGCTGTTCCGGTTCTTCCCGGAGACCATCCGGGTCCTGGACACGTTTCCGAGTGTGGCTGACGTCGAGGCGGCCTTCGGCGCGTGCGGGTTCACCGTCACCGCCTTCGAACAGGTCCCGCAGACGACCGCGTCGTCGCTGAGCGAGTGCGCGACCAGTCTGCGCCGGGAGGCTCACACGCCGCTGCAACTGATCACTGACGACGAGTACGCCGCCGGGTTGGCCCGGCTCCACCGGGCCGCCCGCTCGGAGCACGGCCCGGTGATCGACGCCCTGGACCTGCTGGTCCTTCGCTAACGCCTCCCGCGACTCGTCTGCGTCCTGGTCGGACGGTCACCACTCCCGGATCACCCGCCCGAACGGAAATGACGCGGGGTGATCAACTAATTGCACGGCGACGATCAGGATGAGAACGAGGTGCGGTGGAAGCCCGGGCACGCCATCCTCGGCCCGACGGCGTTGCCGGTGACGTGGTAGCCGGGACGCCGGAGGTTGCCCTGCCGTCCGGCGGACTCGCTGGCAACGACCGCCGCTCAGGTTGACGGATGGTCAGTCGCGGGCGGCGACCAGGGCGCCGACCGCACCCGCCGCCACGGTCAGGCCGGCGGCGGCGACCAGCCGATGCCGGGACAGCCACGCCTGGGCGCTGTGGCTGTGCGCGCGCCCGGTGAAGCTGCCCTCGGCACCGAAGTCGTGTCCGCCCGGCCCGTCGATCGGCTGCCACAGGTTCGTCGGCCGGTGCGGGTCGGCCGACTGGTCGGTCTGCTGGGAGCGGTAGCCGGTCCGGGCCAGGTAGCGGTCGAGCAGGCCCGGCGCGATGCGGTTGCCCAGGATCGTCAGGGCCGTGGAGGCGCCGACCCAGTATTCGCGGCGGCCCGGCCGGTCCGCGGCGCCCACGATGGCCCGGGCCGCCACCTCCGGCTCGTAGATCGGCGGTACCGGCTGGGCGTTGCGGGGCAGCCGGGACAGCAGCCAGTCGAACTGGGGTGTGTTGACCGCGGGCAGGTGGACCATGGTCAGTCTGATCTTGCTCTTGTCGTGCATCAGCTCGCACCGCAGCGACTCGGTGAACCCGACGATCGCGTGCTTGGCCCCGCAGTAGGTGGCCTGGAGCGGGATCCCCCGGTACGCCAGCGCCGATCCGACCTGCACGATCGTCCCGCGGTCGTGGGGCGTCATGTGGGCGAGCGCGACCCGGGTGCCGTGCACGTACCCCAGGTAGGTGACCTCCATCGCGCGCCGGAACTCCTCCGGCCTCGTCTCCTGGAAGGGCGCGAAGACGGAGCTGAAGGCGTTGTTGATCCACAGGTCGATCGGGCCGAGTTCGTCCGCCACCCGCTGCCCGGCGGCGACGACCTGGTCGTAGTCGGCCATGTCCACCTCGATGGGCAGGGCCCGGCTGCCGGCCGCGCGGACCTCGGCGGCGGCGGCGTCTAGTCCGGTGCGGCCCCGGGCCAGCAGCGCGATGGCGATGCCGCGCCGGGCGAGCAGCCGGGCGGTGGCCCGGCCCACTCCGGCACTGGCGCCGGTGATCACCGCAACCTGTGCCTGCCGTCTGGTTCGCCGCATGTCGCCCTCCCAGCGTCGCCTGTCCCGTACTGGCTACCCCGGCGGCGGCCGAGATAACCGCGCGCGGCGGGTGAGGTGTAGGGCGGAGTGGGGCGGGTAGTGCCGTGCAACGCTGCGGGGAGGTGCGGCGGTGGATCAGGACGTGGGGCCGGGCCGACCGACGGGTGAGGATGTTCGGGGCCCGAGTGTGCTGCGGGAGTACGCGCTGATCGCCGACGGGCGCCGGGGCGCGCTGGTCGGCCCGGACGGGAACGTCACCTGGCTGTGCGCCCCCGGCTGGGCCGATCCCCCGGTGTTCAGCCGGTTGGTCGGCGGGCGGGGCGACTACCTGGTAACGCCGGCGAACCGGCGGTTCGTGTGGGGCGGCCACTACGAGGCGGCCTCGCTGGTGTGGGTGAGCCGTTGGGTGACCACTGACGGGATCATCCAGTGCCGGGAGGCGCTGCTGTTTCCCGGCGAGCGGCACCGGATCGTGCTGCTGCGTCAGATCCAGGCCGTGGACGGTGACGCGGTCGTGCACGTCCGGCTGGATCCGCGGGCCGACTTCGGCCGGGAGCCGGTGCGCGAGGTGCGCCGGGCGGGGCGGCACTGGCTGGCCCGCACCGGCGGTCTGTACCTGCGGCACTCCGGTGGCGAGATGCTCGGGCAGACCAGCGATGGCCTACTGTGCGGCGAGCTGAGCGTGCCGGCCGGCGGCCGGCACGACCTGGTGCTGGAGATCGCCGGACGGCCGCTCGACGAGGCGCCGCCCGAGCCCGCCGCGCTGTGGCGGACCACCGAGCAGGCCTGGCGGCAGGCCGTGCCGGGCCTGGCCGGCGGCCACGCGCGGCGGGACGCCGTGTTCGCGTACGCGGTGCTGCGCGGCCTGACCCAGCCGGACGGTGGGATGGTGGCGGCGGCGTCCGCGTCGCTGCCGGAGCGGGCGCTGGCCGGCCGCAACTACGACTACCGCTACGCCTGGCTCCGCGACCAGTCCTTCGCCGGCCGGGCCGGTGCGCTGGTCGGCCGGTACGACCTGCTCGACGACGCGGTGGCGTTCGTCACCGAGCGGGTGCTGACGGACGGGGACCGGCTCGCCCCCGCCTACACGATCGACGGCCGCCCGGTGCCACCACAGGAGGAACTGGCGTTTCTGCCCGGCTATCCGGGCGCGCCGGTCCGGGTCGGCAACTGGGTCGGCGGGCAGTTCCAGCTCGACGTCTTCGGGGAGGTCCTGCTGCTGCTGGCGATCGCCGGGCGGCACGACCGGCTGGACGACGCCGCGCGGCGGGCGATGGAGCTGACCGCGCGGGTGATCGGCGACCGCTGGAGCCAGCCGGACTCGGGCATCTGGGAGCTGGCGCCGCGCCCGTGGACCCACTCGAAGTTGATGTGTGTGGCCGGGCTGCGGGCGGCGGCCCGGGTCGCGCCGGCCGGGCTGGCCGGGCGGTGGGCGGCCCTCGCCGATGCCGTCCTCGCCGACGCGGCGGCGCACGGCCGCCACCAGTCCGGGCGCTGGCAACGGGCGTACGACGACGAGCGGGTCGACGCGTCGCTGCTGTTCCCCGGGATCCGGGGTGCGTTGCCGCAGGGGGATCCGCGTACCGAGGCGACCCGCCGGGCGGTGTTGCGGGAGTTGGAGTGTGACGGCTACCTGTACCGGTTCCGCCCCGACCTCCGGCCGCTCGGGGACGCGGAAGGCGCCTTCCTGCTCTGCGGCTACGGGGCGGCGCTGGCCGCGTGGCAGGCCGGTGACGTCGTCGAGGCGAACCGGTGGTTTGAACGCAGCCGCGCGGCCTGCGGCCCACCGGGGCTGTACACCGAGGAGTACGACGTGCAGCAGCGACAGTTGCGCGGCAACCTGCCGCAGGCGTTCGTGCACGCGCTGATGCTGGAGACCGCGGTGACGCTCGGTCAGGCAATCCCCTGTTCGCCGCCCGGCTGACCGGCGGTGGTGCCCGCGCCGTCGCCCGCGCGCCGCGCCGCCGTCACCGCCTCCGGCGCCAGGCGGCGAGCGCGACGGCCGGAGCGAGCGCGGCCAGGCCGACGACTCCGGTGGCGAGCAGTCGGGTGGCGCGGGACGGCCGCTCCGGGCGCCGTGCCCACTGTCGTTCCGGACGGGCGGTCACCGGGTCGCCGTGCAGGCCGGCCCGGAGCAACTCGGCGAGGTGGATCGCGGTCCGGCCCGCGGACGCGCCCTGCTCGACCTGGGTACGGCAGCTGAAGCCGTCGGCCAGGATGACGTCGGTGTCGGCGGCGTCCCGGACGGCCGGTAGCAGCACGCGTTCGGCGCACGCCTCGGAGACCTCGTAGTGCCCTGCCTCGAAACCGAAGTTGCCGGCCAGGCCGCAGCAGCCGGAGTCGAGGAACTCCGGCTGG
Organism: Micromonospora sp. NPDC047740; assembly: GCF_043204735.1. Taxonomy (NCBI): domain Bacteria; kingdom Bacillati; phylum Actinomycetota; class Actinomycetes; order Micromonosporales; family Micromonosporaceae; genus Micromonospora; species Micromonospora sp. NPDC047740. The sequence goes on along the minus strand of NZ_JBIDCT010000001.1, from coordinate 975,369 downwards.
GCCCCAGCCTTGGCGAGCACCGCCTGGTCTGCGGCGGTGCCGAGGATGGCGTGCTGGTGGCAGTGGGTCTGGATCAGGGTGTGCGCGGGCAGCTGCGGCGGCTGCCACCCCGGGGTGTGGTCGTGCAGCAGTTCGGCCAGGGTGACGGTCTGCTTCCGCAGCCGGGAGACGTCCTCGTCGTCGGGGAAGAGTTCGCGGGCGTCGCTGCGGAAGACCGCCGTGCAGCTCGGTTCCAGGCCCACCACGGGAGTACCGGCCCGCAGGTGCGGGCGCAGCACGTCGACGGTCCGCCGGAGCACCCGTTTGGCGACGCCGAGCTGCCCGGTGGAAATCCAGGTCAGGCCGCAGCAGACCGCCTGGTCGGGCACCCGCACCCGCCAGCCGGCCGCCTCCATCACCTCGACGGCGGCCTGGGCGATGCCGGGGTGGAAGCGGTTGGTGAAGGTGTCCGGCCACAGGAGGACTTCGCCCCGCGAGCCGTCGCCGCCCGGGGTTCGCCGGGCGAACCAGCGCTGGAAGCTCTCGGTGGCGAACACCGGGATCTCCCGGCGCTGGTCGACCCCGCCGACCAGCTTCGCGAGCTGGCTCAGCCCGGGCGCCTGGGCCAGCGCGTTCACCATGCGTGGTGCCCGCGCGGCGACCGTGGCCACCGCGGGCAGCCAGCCCATCGAGTAGTGCGCGCGGGGGCGGAGCCGGCCCTGGTAGTGGTGGGACAGGAATTCCGCCTTGTACGTCGCCATGTCCACGTTGACCGGGCAGTCGGCCTTGCATCCCTTGCAGGCCAGGCAGAGGTCGAGGGCGTCCCGGACGGCGTTCGACCGCCACCCGTCGGCGATGGCGCCACCCCGGGCCGTCCCGTCGAGCATCTCGAAGAGCAGCCGCGCCCGGCCCCGGGTGGAGTGCTCCTCCTCCCGGGTGGCCATGTACGACGGGCACATCACCCCGCCGTGCGGTCGGCGGCATTCGCCGACACCCACGCAGCGCAGCACGGCCCGGCCGAAACTGCCGGAGTCGTCGGGGTAGCGGAAGTGGGTCTGCACGTCGCCGTGGTTGTAGTCGACCCCCAGCCGGAGGTGGCTGTCCAGCGGATAGGGGGCGACGATCTTGCCCGGGTTCATCCAGTCGGCGGGGTCGAAGATGGCCTTGAACTGCCCGAACGCGCGGATCAGTCGCTCGCCGAACATCTTCGGCAGCAGTTCGCCCCGGGCCTGGCCGTCGCCGTGCTCGCCGGAGAAGGAGCCGCCGTAGGAGACGACCAGGTCCGAGGCGCGCTCGATGAAGGAGCGGTACTGGCGTACGCCCTCGGCCGTGGTCAGTTTGAACGGGATGCGGGTGTGGACGCAGCCCTGCCCGAAGTGCCCGTACAGGGACGCCTGCTCGAAGCCGTACTCCCGGTACAGGTTGTCGAGATCGCGCAGGTAGTCGCCGAGTCGCTCCGGTGGGACCGCGGAGTCCTCCCAGCCCTCCCAGGTGTCCGCCTCACCCGGTACCCGGGCGGTGGCACCGAGGCCGGACTCGCGGACCCCCCACATCTGCTCCTCGTGGGCCTCGTCGTCGAAGCGGTGCACGGTCGGCCCGTTCTCCCGCCGCAGCGCGTGGAGCAGCCGGGCGAGGGCGGCCTCCGCCTCCTCCGGCGTGTCGCCGCCCATCTGGAGCATCAGCCAGCCGCCGCCCTGCGGGAGCAGGTGCAGCGCGGCGGGGTGCAGGTGCTTACGCTTCTCGAAGTTGATCAGTTTGTCGTCGAGGCCTTCGAGCGTGATCGGGTTGTGCGGCAGGATGCGCGGCACGTCGTCGGCCGCGGCGGCGATGTCCGGGTAGCCAAGGAACACCATCGCTTTGCAAGGCACCACCGGGACCAGCTTCAGCCGGGCCCGCAGCACGGTGACCAGGGTGCTCTCCGAGCCGGTCAGGGCCTGCGCCACGTGGAAGTTCTTCTCCGGCAGGAGGCTGTCCAGGTTGTAGCCGGAGACCCGCCGGGGGATGTGCGGGTAGCGGGTGCGGAGGTCGGTCAGGTACTCGTCGCGCAGCGCGCGCAACTGGCGGTAGATCTCGGCCGGCCGGCCGCCCCGGCGCTGGATCTCGGCGTACGCCTCGTCGCTGGTCTCGCCGACCCACATCCGGGTGCCGTCGTAGAGCAGCACCTCCATCTCGACGATATTGTCGACCGTCTTGCCGGTGCGCTGTGCGGTCGACCCGCAGGAGTTGTTGCCGATCATCCCGCCGATGGTGCAGTGGTTGTGGGTCGACGGCTTCGGGCCGAACTCCAGCCGGTACGGGGCCAGCAGCTCATTGAGCGTGTCGAGCACGATGCCCGGCTCCACCAGGCACGTCTTCGCCTCGGCGTCCACCTCGAGCAGCCGGTTGCAGTACTTCGACCAGTCGATCACCACAGCGGTGTTCGTGCACTCGCCGGCCAGGCTCGTGCCGCCGCCGCGGGACAGGACGGGGACGCCCAGCTGACGACACACCTCGATGGTGGCGACGGCCGCGTCGACGGTGCGCGGCACCACCACACCGAGCGGGACCTGACGATAGTTGGAGCCGTCGGTGGAATAGGCGCCCCGGGACCCGGCGTCAAACCGGACCTCGCCGTCCACCACGGGGCGCAGCCGGGCGGCCAGGGCGGCCAGGTCCACGTCGGTGGCGGGAGCGGGAGCCCGGGTCACCGGGTCGGGCAGTCTGACCGGCGCAGGGGCGACCCGGGTCATGACCGCAGCTCGTTGATCTTGTCCCGGGCCACGGTAGCGAGCGTCGCCTTCTTGTGCGGTTCACCGCGCAGGAACGCCTCGGTGAAGTGCTTGGCCTGCTCGTAGCGGACCTTGCCGGGCATGGGCGGCTCGTTGGGGTTGACGTCGCAGTCCACCAGCGCCGGCCCCGGATGCGCCAGGGCCTCCCGGACCGCCCCGGACAGCGACTTCGGGTCGGTGACCTTGACGCCGTATCCGCCGCAGGCCCGCGCCCAGGCCGCGAAGTCCGGCTCCGGCTGCCCGTGCCGCACCTCGTACTCCGGGTAGCCGAGAATGATCTGCTCCCACAGGATCTGCCCGTACGCGTTGTTGTTGTTGATCACCACCTTGATCGGCAGTTCGTGGCGGACGGCGGTGAGGAACTCGGCCATCAGCATGGCGAACCCGCCGTCACCGACGAACGCGATCACCTGCCGCCCCGGAAACGCGTGCTGCATGGCGACCGCGTACGGCAGGCCCGGCGCCATGGTGGCCAGGTTGCCGGACAGGTAGAACTCCCGGTTGCCGCGGATGGTCCAGTGCCGCGCCGCCCAGGTGGCGATGGTGCCGGAGTCGCAGGTGAGGATGGCGTCCGAAGTGGCGGCCTCGTCGACGCAGCTGATCAGATACTGCGGGGCGATCGGGTCACGGCCCGGGTCCTCCAACGCTTCCATGTCCGCGCGCCAAGCGTCCCGCGCCTGCTGGTACTTCGTCAGGAAGGACCGGTCCGATCGGGCCTGGAGCATCGGCAGCAGTTGCTGCAAGGCCACCTTGGCGTCCGCCGTGACGGCCGCGTCGATCGGCAGGCGCAGACCGATGAGGCTCGCGTCGATGTCGATCTGGACCACCCGCGCCTGCCCCGGCGAGGGCAGGTACTTCCCGTACGGAAAAGAAGTGCCCACCATCAGCAGGGTGTCGCACTCCTCCATCAGCTCCTCGCTCGGCTTGGTGCCGAGCAGGCCCAGCCCGCCGGTGGTGAGCGGATGGTCATCCGGCACCACCATCTTGCCCGACAATGTCTTCACGATCGGGCTGGCCAGCGCGTCGGCCACCGCGAGGACCTCGTCCCGCGCACGGCGGGCGCCGACGCCGACCAGCATCGCGACCTTCTTCCCGGCGTTGAGCACCTCAGCCGCCCGGGCCAGATCCGCCTGCGCGGCCGACACCGCCGGCTGCGACACCACCGGGCTGCTCATCGGCGGCTTCCCCGGGCTGACATGCCGATACGGATCCTCCCCAGCCGCGGCGACCTGCACATCATTGGGGAAGGACAGGTGTGCGACGCTGCGCCGGGCCAGAGCGTGCCGGATGGCGATGTCCACCACCCCCGGCACCTGCTGTGGATTCGTCACCATCAGGTTGTAGGCCTCCGCCACATCCTGATACAGCAACGCCGCGTGCACCTCCTGCTGATAGTGCGAACCCAGCACCGACGTCTCCTGCATGCCGGTGATAGCCAACACCGGCACGTGGTCGAGCTTGGCGTCGTAGAGGCCGTTGAGCAGGTGAATCGCCCCCGGCCCGGATGTCGCGACACACACCCCGACTCGCCCCGTCGCCTTCGCATAGCCGGTGGCCATGAAGGCCGCCGCCTCCTCGTGGTGCACCAGCACGAACCTCAGCTTGTCCCGCTGCCGGCGGAAGCCCTCCATCAGCCCGTTGATGCCGTCCCCGGGCAGACCGAAGACCGTGTCGACACCCCAATCCACCAGCCGTCGCGCCAGGCTCTCGCCTACGATCTCCTGCACGTCACGCCTCCTGATCCTGGAGTTGTCGCGGTCTGGCGCCCGCAGGTGCCGGCCACTGGAGCGCGGCGCAGTCCCGGCGCCGGCCGCCGCCCCTCGTGCCAGCTGGGCCGCGGCAGGGCCTGGTGCTCGCGTCCCGGGGTGTCACCGGCATGTCCCGAGTCTCCGGCAGCTACCCGGGCCCGTGCCGGCGAACCGGCAAATGGCCGCTCTGCTCCCCGGCCGGGCCACCCCGGCGTTGCCTGGAAGTCACCTGCGGCGACCGAGTCGCGCCGCCAGATAGCCGATGACCAGCCCGGCGGCCACGGTGGCGAGGGTGCGGCCGGTGGCCACCGCCCGGAGCCGGGTGAATCCCTCGCGGGGGTCGACGATCGCACCGGCCACGTTGCCGGCCGCGCCGACGACCACGTCACTGAACCGGCTCTTGTTCATCGCCCGCCACCTCTCCTGCCCGCTCCACTTACCGCCCGTACCCGCCGTTCAGGGCGCCAAACGGGCGGCTCCGGCCCGGGCGGCCAACCGGTCGCGCCGGGCGGCTCGGTCGGCCACGTGGCTGTCGGGTGGGAGCTGACAGCCCTGCTGCTCGGCTGTCCAGCTCGCGTCCCTACGGCAAAGCGGGGTCAAGAATGCCCGAGCCGGTGGGATACTCCTCCTGCTGGCGCCAGCGAGCCGCGGACGTTCCGGCCGCCCGCGCGACCACGATCCGCCCTTGGCCGGCGCTGCGGCGTACGCCCACCACGGCACGGGCCCGCCGCCGGCGGCGGCCTGCCTCGCGGACAGGAGGCCCGATGCACCAGCCGCAAGGCAGGCGTCCACCCCGCGCCGGGACCACGACTGGGCCCGCCGCGGCGGATCCCTTCGTCTGCAACGCCCGCGATCACGGCCTGACCGGCGACGGAACCACCAACGACCAGCCGGCACTCCAGCGGTTGGTCGACCACCTCGGCGCCGCCTACGCCCACGACGGTCAGCCGCGCACCATCTACTGCCCGTCCGGGGTGTACTCGATCAGGGACAAGGGCACCGTGTGGAGAAGCGGTGTCTCGCTGATCGGCGCGGGGGCTGCCGCCACCCGGTTCGTGCTGGCCAATCCGGGCGATCCGCGCTCCCCCACTCCGCTGGCCTACTTCACCGCCCGGGAACACGGCGCCAGCCGCGACAACCACATCGCCGACTGCACCTTCGCGTACTTCGAGATCGACGGCTCCGGGGTGCGGCTGCCCGAGTACGACGTGCTCGCCAAGGGACTGGGCATGCAGTACGTGTGGCGGGGCCGCTTCCACGACCTGTATATCCACGACACGGCGGCCACCGGCTTCGGCTGCGACTTCCTGCAGGACACGTTCGTCGACAGTCTGTTGATCGAGCACTGCGGCCGGCTGGAGAACGGCGAGTGGATGGGCGGCGCCGGCATCGGCATCGGCATCGGCGGCTGGGGGCCGGTGGAGCGGTGCACGGTCAGCGCGTGCACCACGATCCGCAACGGCACCAACGGCATCTTCTTCGAGCTGCAGGGCAGGGACTGGACCCCGCCTCGGGGGATCCGCGTCATCGGCTGCCACGCCGAGGGCAACCGGTTCGGCATCTCCGACTGGGGCGCCGACGGGCTCATCGTCTCCGGCTGCACCCTGATCGGCAACCACCAGGCCGGCTACGACGTGTCCTCGCTCGGCACCACGGGCGTCGCCGGGCGGGGCGGCATCGTGACCGGCTGCGTCATCGAGGACAACGTCTGGGACGGGGTCGCCATCGGCAACACCCCGGGCCCCTACACCGTCGAAGGCAACCGCATCAGCCGTAACGGCCGCTACGGCTACTGGCAGCACAACCTCGCCGGCGGACCCCAGGCGCCCGCCACCGACATGATCATCAAGGACAACGAGTTCTGGGACAACGCCCTCGATGGCATCCTCGCCGACTCCTCGCTGGCCGACGTCGCCATCGCCGGCAACCGCATCCGCAACAACGGCCGGCGCACCGCACCCGCCTCGTCCGGCAGTGGCGACACCGTCTCCTACACCGAACGGTCCCTCACCGACACGTCCGCGAACTGGGTGCCGGACGGCCACCGCGGCAAGTGGATCACCGCCGGTGGGCACCGGGTCATCGTCATGGGCAACACCGCGACCAAGCTGGTGCTCGCGCCGCGCCGCCCCGGCGCAATGACCGCCTGGCCGGACCGCACCCCACCGCCGGGGACCCCCTACGAGATACCCGGCGCCCCGCCCACCCGGGCCGGCATCACCGTGGCCGCCGCCACGTACCACCCCACCATCCACAACAACCGGGTCTGGGACAGCCAGCCCCACCGGACCCAGACCCACGGCCTCCAGATCACCACCGTCGGCACCTGCGAATCCGGGTGGGTCCACGACAACCACCTGGAAGGCAACGCCGTCGCGGCCGTGCGCTTCGACACCGCCCCGTCCGGCGGGTGCTGGTACCACAACATCGGCCTGGTTGACTGCCCCGCGCCCTGACCACAGCGTGGAAATTCCGCTGCCGGTGTGGCACCACGGTGGGTAGTTTGCCCAGATGACCGCTGTCCCGATGGCCACCTCGCACCTGCAGTTCCACACCGATCCCGGCGAGTTCCTCGCCGCGGCCGGTGACCACCTGGCCGCCGATCCGGTGATCAGTACGGTGGTGGCCAGCTTCGCGCACCGGCGGTCGGCGCAGCAGGCCGACGGGATCGCGCAGCCCGACCGCGACTGGTGGTTGGTGGTCAGAGACGAGTTCGGCGCCGTGGTCGGCGCCGGGATGCGCACGGCTCCGTTCGCGCCCTACCCGCCGTTCCTGCTGCCGATGCCCGACGAGGCGGCCGTGGCCTTGGCCCGCATGTTGCACGAGCGCGGGGAGGAGGTGCTCGCGATCAACGGGGCTCTTCCGGCCGTCGAACTGTGCGCCGCCGAGCTGACCCGGCTTGGTGGGGGGCGGGTGCAGGTCAGCCAACACACGCGGCTGCACGAGCTCGGCGAGCTGGTCTGGCCGGAGCCCGCGCCCGGCGGCCTGGTGGTCGCGACCGAGGACGACGTGGACCTGGTCACGGAGTGGTTCGGCGCGTTCATGGGCGATGCCGACGAACAGGCGGGCCGTCCGCGGGGGGCCAGCGCGCACGAGGTGCCCGAGCGTGCGGAGTTGCTGCGCCGGCTCCGGGCCGGGCGGATGTGGTTCTGGGTCGACGAGGAAGGGCAGCCGGTGCACCTGACGGGCGCCAACCCACCGTCGTTCGGGGTCGCGCGGGTGGGTCCGGTGTACACGCCCCCGGCGCAGCGTGGGCGCGGCTGGGCCAGCAACGCGGTCGCCGAGGTTTCCCGGCGGCTCCAGGCCGAGGGTGCGCGGGTGTGCCTGTTCACCGACCAGGCGAACCCGGCCTCGAACAAGGTCTACGCGAGGCTCGGCTACCGCCCGGTGGTCGACATGGCCAACCTCGTCATCGTGCGCTGACGCGGTACCGGCTCGGCGGTACGGTCGGGTGCCAGCCCGGCCTACCGCGACCGGCAGCCCGTCGTCACGGCGAGAGCGCCGGCCGTCAAGTTGGCGTTCCGGCTCGCACGTCCCAGCCCGGAACTTAGGCTGAACCTTGGCGCCTCGGTCGGCGCCAAGGAGATTCCCATGCTCTGGCCAGCCGGCGCATTGGCCGGCTTGCGTGTTGTGGCCACGCTCGACCGCCTCCGGTCGCAGGCAGGTCGGCGTCCGCCCGGACCGCGCCAGGTAGTCGGCGGAAAGAGGATTCCGATGGCGACAGCAACGATGGCGACAGAAGTACGCGCGTTCCGCGTTGACGTCCCAGCGGGGGATCTCGTCGATCTTCGCCGACGCCTGGCGACGACCCGGTGGCCCGATCCGGAGACGGTTCCGGATCAATCACAGGGCGTGCAGCTGAGCCACCTTCAGAAGCTCGCCCGGTACTGGGCGGCGGACCACGACTGGCGCAAGGTGGAGACGAGGCTCAACGCCCTGCCGCAGTGCATGACGAACATCGACGGCCTCGACATCCACTTCATCCACGTCCGCTCTCCCCATCCGAACGCCCTTCCGCTGATCATCACCCATGGCTGGCCCGGCTCGATCCTGGAGTTCCTGAAGGCCATCGGTCCGCTCACCGACCCGCCGGCTCATGGTGGCCGGGCGGAGGACGCCTTCGACGTCGTCATACCCTCGATGCCCGGACACGGCTTCTCGGAAAAACCGCAGGATACGGGCTGGGATCCCGACCGAATCGCGCGCGCCTGGGCCGAGCTGATGGGGCGCCTGGGATACGAACGCTATGTGCACCAGGGCGGCGACTGGGGAGCACTTGTCGCGCATGCGATGGCGCGCCAGGCGCCGCCAGGGCTTCTGGGCATCCATGTGAACATGCCGGCGACGGTGCCGGGCGACCTGGCGAAGGTAATCATGAGTGGCGATCCGGCCCCGGCCGGGCTGTCCGCTGACGAGAAGCGGGCCTTCGAGACGCTGAGCGGCTTCTTCCTGAAGAACGCCGCCTACGGGGTCATGATGCAAACCCGACCACAGACCGTGGGCTACGGAATCACGGATTCGCCCGTCGGCCTGGCAGCCTGGCTTCTTGACCACGGTGACGGTTATGGCCAGCCGGCCGGGGCGTTCCAGCGGGTGCTCGAAGGGAAACCCGCGGGCGACCTCACCCGGGACGATGTCCTCGACGACATCTCGCTCTACTGGCTGACGAACACCGCCGTCTCTTCCGCGCGGCTCTACTGGGAGAACAAGTACGACTACTTCAGCGCCGCGTCACAGCAGACAGCGGAGATCTCGCTCCCCGTGGGGGTGACCGTGTTTCCAGGCGAGATCTACCGTGCGCCGAGGAGTTGGGTGGAGCAGGCATACCGGCAGCTCAACTACTTCAACGAGGTCGACCGGGGCGGTCACTTCGCGGCATGGGAGCAGCCCCAGCTGTTCGCGGAGGAGCTTCGAGCGGCCTTCCGGTCGCTGCGATGACCGGGTGAGCCGACCGGCGACATCAGCGTCCACCGGACCGGAGACGGTCGGCTACGCCGGCTGGAAGGGCCACTCCTCGAACGATCGGCAGCGCCCGTCCTCGGCGAACCGCATGATCCACAGGTCGCGGTACTCCTGCTCGACCGGGTCGCCGTACCGGACCTCCACTCGGGCGACCGCGGTGTCGCCCTCGACCGCGACGATCTCGCTGGTCAGGTGGAACACCTCGGCGGGGCCGTCGCGCTCGACCTCCCACATCCGGGCTATCGCCGGCAGGCCGATGAGCGGTGCCCGGTAAGGCCCCTGCAGGTAGCTCGCCGCTTCGGTGAAGAGCGTGGCGAGCAGCTCGGTCCCCGGCGTGCGCCACGCCTGCTCGTAGGCCGCGAGCCAGCCCGTCACCTGCTTCCGATCCACAAGTACCCAGCTTGCCAGCTGACCGACGTCAGGTGGCGAGGTCCGCCCAAACCACGCACGAGGCTGTCGCCGTCCGCGGCCGTCACGGCCGGACCGGCCCTGCGGCGAGCGGTCAGGCCAGCAACTCGGCGAGCGCGTCGGCGAAAACCTCGTGGTGCCGGGCGACGTCCTCGACGGTGGTCTGCGGGCACATCAGCGCCATGTTGTGGAACGGGGTCAGCAGGACACCCCGGTTGCTCAGGTAGACGTGCAGGTAGTCCTCCAGGTCGGCGTCGGCGCACGCCGCTGACTCGGTGCCGGTGCGGGGAGCCGGCGCGGCGAAGCGGTACTCCACCCGCGCGCCGAGTTGGCTCACCGACCAGGGCAGCGCGTACCCCTCGATGATCTTGCGGATGCCCTCGGCGAAGACGGTCGCCATGTCGATCATGCCGGCGAAAGCGTCGTCGGTGAGTACCTCCTGCAGGGTGGCTCGGGTGGCCGCGATCGACACCGGGTTGCCGGCGAGGGTGCCCCCGACGCCGCCCATGTCCACCAGGTCGAGGTCCGCCCGGCCGGTCAACGCGGCGGCCAGCTCGGCGGACAGGCCGTACGCGCCGACCGGGACGCCGCCACCGATGGCCTTGCCGATCGTGACCACGTCCGGCGTCAGCCCCCAGGCCGCCGTCGCGCCGCCCGGCCCGGCGGAGAAGGTGTGCGTCTCGTCGTTGATGAGGTGGGTGCCGTGCTGCCGGGTGAGTGCGCGGACCCCGTCGAGGTAACCGGGCTCGGGCAGCACGATGCCGATGTTGGTCAGCGCCGGCTCCATCAGCACCGCGGCGACGTCGCCGTGGGCGAGTTCGCGGGCCAGGCCGTCGAGGTCGTTGAATTCGGCGACTCGGCTGGTCATGGTCACGTCGCAGGGGGCGCCGACGTTGCCCTCGCGGCTGCGCGGGCGCCCGTCCGGCCCGACCACGATCAGCGATTCGTCCACGGAACCGTGGTAGCAGTAGCTGTTGACCAGGATGCGGGGTCGGCCGGTGACGGCGCGCAGCAGCCGGATCGCCCACCGGTTGGCGTCGGTGGCGGTCAGGGTGAAGCTCCAGGCAGGCAGCCCGAAGCGTCGGCTCAGCTCCGCCCCGACCGTCGCCGCCTCCTCGGTGGGCAGCATGGTGCTCGCTCCGCCTAGCTCGGCCAGTCGACGGGTGACCGCGGCGACGACCGGGGCCGGGGAGTGTCCGGCCATCGCGCCGGTGTCGCCGAGGCAGAAGTCGACGTAGTCGTGTCCGTCGATGTCGGTGAGTCGGGCCCCGCGGGCCCGGTCCACGTACACCGGGAAGCCGGCGGCGTTCTTGTTCATCCACGTCATCGGCACCCTGCCGAACAGGTGCTCGGCCCGGGCGTACGCGGCGGCCGACCGGGGGTGCCGGTCGACGAACTCGGCCCGTTCCCGCTCAAGGAGCCGGTTGAGACGCGCGCGGTCAATCCCGTCAGCTACGAAATCCGTCGGCATCGGGCGATAGTACCAACGAAGTGCTCATCGAACCAGTAGCTGCGCGACCGATTCCCGCTTCTCACGCCGGCCAGCCCAACGGCCCCTTCCGTCCGCGGGATGAGCGGAGGACCGGCCCTCCACCCGGCATGATGGGAGGAGCCGCCAGGAACTGGAGGGATGAGGCATGAGGCTTGGCCTGCACTACTGGAACTTCTCCACGCCCGCCGACCCGGCGGAGATCGCCCCGGCCCTGGCGGAGACCGCGAGGATCGCGGAGCAGGCCGGCGTCTCGACATTCACGGTCATGGACCACTACTTCCAGATGGAGTTCACGACGGCGGCCGACGAGCCGATGGTCGAGGCCTACACAACCCTGGGCTACGTGGCCGCGAAGACGGAACGGATGACACTCGGCGTCCTCGTCACCGGGGTGATGTACCGCCACCCGGGCCTGCTCGCCAAGATCGTCACCACTCTGGACGTGCTCTCCGGCGGACGCGCCCAGCTCGGCATCGGTGCGTCCTGGTACGAACGCGAGCAGCGCGGTCTTGGCGTACCGGTCGTCCCGGTCGGCGAGCGCTTCGAACGGCTCGAGGAGACGTTGCAGATCTGCCGGCAGATGTGGAGCGCCGACAACGGCCCGTTCGACGGCAAGCACTATCAGCTGGCCGAGACGCTGTGCGTGCCGGCGCCGATCAGCCGGCCCCACCCACCGATCATGATCGGTGGGGGCGGCGAGAAGAAGACCCTGCGGCTCGTGGCCCGCTACGCCGACGCCTGCAACCTGTTCGGCGAGAGCGCCGCCCAGGTCGCGCACAAGCTCGACGTCCTGCGGCAACACTGCGCCGTGGAGGGCCGGGACTACGACAGCATCGAGAAGACCGTGCTGGTCATGCGGCCGCCCCTGGCCGATGTCGACGCGTTCGTGGCCGAGGTGGCCGAGTACGCCGCGCTCGGCGTGACGGAGGTGCAGACGATGCCCGACCGCCACCCGGTCGAGTTCGCGCAGCAGTTGGCCGAGCAGCAGGTCGCGACGCTGCTGGCCGAACTCCCCTGAGCCACCCCTGGCCGATCAGCGGCGAACCAACGCTGACGACCCATCCCCTCGCGTGGGCCCCCGGCGTCCGGGCCGATCGTCAACTATCCTTCCGGAGGTGCCGGCATCGCTGTCGCCCCGCCTCGCCTCGATCGTGAACGCCCTTCCCCTCCAGCCGCACTCCCGCGTCCTGGAGATCGGATGCGGGCCCGGGGCCGCCGCACGAGCCGTGGCAGCCCGGCTCACCACCGGCCACATCCTGGCCGTCGACCGATCCGCCCGCGCCGTCGCACAGGCGGAGGCCGGCGCGGCGCCCGAGATCGCGTCCGGCCGGATGAGTGTCCGCCAGGTCGCGGCCGAGGATTTCGTCCTGCAGGACGGCGAAGAACCGTTCGACATCGTGTTCGCCGTCCGCGTCGGCGCCCTCGACGGGCGGCATCCCCAGGCGGGTCAGCGGGTGTTGTCGCGGATCGCCCTGGCTACCAGGGCCGACGCCCGCCTCTTCGTCGACGGCGGCGACCCGCTTCGTGAGCTACCCATCCCGCGGTCGTGAGAGCTCCTGCCGGCGGTGCCGGTGGTGGCCGGGCGCGTCAGCGCGCCCGGCCACCAGGATCGAGGTCAGGTCAGCCCTGACCCCCGAGGTACATCGCGTTGAACAGCAGGCGGTAGGTGCCGTGCGACTGGGCGCGGTGCTGCGGCTTGAACCCGATCATCACCACCTGCCCGTCGCCCACCTTGGCCGTGACCACGGCCCCCTTCCCGCCGATGACGTCGTCACCGAGGAGGAAACCGCTCTTCAGCAGGTTCGTCTTCGGCCAGCTGGCGGCCACCGTGACGCCGGTGGCTCCCTGCTCGACCTCGAACGCGGGGCCGTTGGCGACGAACGCCGAGGCGGTCGAGGCGAACCCGGCGCCGACCGGGTCGGTCGAGTCGACGTTGAGGTTCAACACCGATCCCGGGATGTTGTACCGGGTGTCGGCCACCCCTTCGGTGACGTCCTTGACCGGCACCCCGAACGCCTTGATCGGCAGCTGGGCCGCCTTGTTCAGGGTCACCAGCGTGCCGCCCGCCTCGACGAACGCCTTGAGCTTGGCCACGCCCGCGTCGGTCATCCCGCCGGTGTACTCCGGCGGCAGCGATCCCGCCGCCCGGCCGTTGCGCATCGAGTTGTACGTGGCGTCGGGCAGCACGATCGTGTCGAACTTCGCCCGCAGGTCGCCGGCCCGAACCGCCGCGTTCGTCAGCTTCTCGTAGCGGAAGCCGAACTGGTCGAGGATCAGCCGGGTCCAACCCTCGTCGTAGTTGTTGAACCCGTCGTACAGGCCGATCCGTGGTGCGGCGAGAGCGGTCACCTTCGCCGGTTTCACATCCACCGCCGCGATGCTGAGCCCGAGCCGGGTGGCGAGCGACGTCACCCGCTCGTCCGTGCCTGCCGCGGGCGTGACCAGGAAGGTCCCGGCCGGCAGGGTGCCGGTTCGGGTGGCCACCTCGCCGCCGCTGCGGGAGACCTTCTCCCCCGCCGCGAGCAGCGAGTTGACCGCGACCGAGCTGTCGTTGACGCGGGGGTCGAGGGCGTACGCGTACTTCGGTGCGCCCGCCACCACCCCGGCCGGCACGGCCGGCCAGTCGACCTGGCGGGTGGTGGCCGGGACCGGCTGGTCGAGCTTGTCGACGGTGACGCCCATCTGGAACGACAGGGTGTAACCGGTGATGTCGTACGGCGGCTCCAGCGGGCCGCCGGGGTAGAGCCGACGGTCCGGGTACTTCTGCGCGTTGAGCAGGTCCAGGACCGCCGCCCGGTAGGGCTGGGCCTCCCGGACAAGGTAGCTGCCGGCCGGGTAGGTGCGGTTGCCCACGGTGAACGAGCTCACCGCCTGCTCGACCCGGATGTTGTTCCACCGCAGCTTGTCCACCAGCTTCGTGGCGGTCGGGAAGTCGGCCTGGTCGGCCGGGATCACGTAGGTCGTGCGGGCGCCGTCACGCGCGCCGTCCCGGGCCATCTGCGACGCCCCGTAGAGCAGGGACTCCCGGTCGTCGCTGGCCACGCGCAGCATCGCCCACGAGGCAGTCTTGATGTAGTCGCAGCTCTGCGAGAGGTGCCACTCACCGCCCTTCCAGGGGCTGGGGTAGAACACCGACGGCTCGCTGGTCGAGGTGCCGTCCGCGAAGGTCTTCGGGAACGTCGCGGGGTCGTACACCCGGGGCGTCGCCGAGGCGTGCGCCGTCTCGGTCAGGATGCCGATCTGGTTGTGGTAGTACGGCGCGGTCCGCGCGCCGCCGTTCCACCAGATGTCGTACGACTGGCGCGCCAGCGCGCCGCCCTTGTCCTCCCGTTCCAACCGCTGCCCCATCGCGTCGCCGACGAGGTTGACGCCGCGGACCACCTGGGGGTGGATGTTCGGGTTCAGCGGGTCCTCGTACGGCGGGATGCTGATCCGCGCCGGGAAGACCGCCGTCTGGTGCACGTTGTGCATGACCTGCGGGATCCACTCGTGGAACAGTTGACGCCCGACGTTCTGGGTCTCCTGCAGGTTGAACATGTACCAGTCACGGTTGTTGTCGTGCCCGGCGTACTTCTGGTAGAGCTCCGGATAGCCGGCGTCCTGGTAGGGACCGCCGAGGTTCTGGCGGTACCACTCGGCGACCTTGGTCCCGCCGTCCGGGTTGACGTTCGGCACCAGCAGGGTGATGACGTTGTCGCGGATCGCGCGCGCCTCGGGCGTCTCGCTGGTCACCAGGTCGTAGGCGAACTGCGGGGCGGTCTGGTGACCGGCCACCTCGGTGGAGTGGATGCCGAAGTCGACCCAGGCGATGGCCTTGCCGTTCTTCGCCAGGTCACGCGCCTCCGGTGCGGAGAGCGCGTCGCCCTGGGACAGCCGTACCGAGGTCTTCCGGTAGCGCTCGAGGTCCTTGTCCTTGAGGTTCTTCTCCGAGGAGACGATGGCCATCAGCTGCGGCCGGCCCTCGCTGGTCTTGCCGATCTCGACCAGCTTCATCCTGTCGCTGGCCTTGTCCAGCGCACGGTAGTAGTCGGCGATCTGCTCGTACGTGGCCAGCTTGTAGTCCGCACAGGGCACCCAGCCGATCACGGACTCCGGCTTCGGCACCCGGTCTCCTGCGGTGGCGACGGTTCCCGACGTCAGCACCGGCGTACCGATCAACGTCAGTACGCAGGCGAGTGGCACCGCAGTCCGAGACAGTCTTCGTTTCACCTGACACCCCTTCACAGCACATTGCACGACGGAAAAGGGACCGACAGGGGCGGCCGCGCCAGATCGGATGAGATCGATTCAACAGGCTTCGATCATTTTCAGGAACGCTCTCGGCGGCAATTGAGCAAATCTTGAGCCTTGCTGATGTTGCCGAACCCGACCCCGGACAGCCTGGTCCGGGGTGATTGGCCTCGCGTCCGCGGTCCGGCTCGTCGGCGGGTGAGGTATTGAACGAAGGCAGACGTTTCAATGGCATGGCAGAATTGCGGTCGAGGTTTCCACAACGACCGCACACATATTCGCCCCGCGACCCGTCGAAAATGACGGAGGGCGGGAACACTCTCCCGCCCTCCGTCTGGGCTACTGGGTGAGCTCGGCGACCTGCTCAGCCGTCAGCCGAAGCGCCTCCGCAGGAGCTTCAGCGCGCATCCTGGCCGCCGCGGGCGGGTCGGCGGGCCGCCGCAGATGCCAGTCCGTCGTCGCCTGGTAGGCGGCCACCACCGACAACAGCCGGTCCTCGGCGTACGGCAGTCCACCGAGGATGGTGCCGATCGGTACGCCCGCGGCGCTGAACCCGATCGGGAAGGCGATCTCCGGCAGACCCAGGATGTCGAAGGGCACCGGGTCGGTCTGCACCACCACGTCGCACACGTCGAACAGGTCGTTGAGCACCCGTTCCATCAGCAGCAGTTTGGCCCGCTGACCGGTGAGGAACTCGTTGCCACCCAGCAACGCTCCCTGCAGCCAACTGGTCACCGACACGCCGAAACCGCGCAGGTCTGCCCGCAGGTACGGCATGAACGGCTCGCTGCGCTCCGGCAGCCGAATGTTGTTGAAGGTACTGCCGGTCAGTTGGCTCCACCCGTCCGGCAGGGACACGTCCACCAGCGTCGCCCCGGGTATCTCGGCGAGCTGGGCCAGGTACGCCTGGCGGGCCGCCGCGGTGGCCGAGGTGCCGTTGGTGAAGCCGGGCAGCACACCGATCCTGGTGTTCCACCGCAACCTGACCCGGTTCCTCTGGTAGACCGGGGTGGCCGCGTCGATGAGATCGGGCACGTCGGGCAGTCCCTGGCTGCGCGGGTCCGCCGGGTCCTCGCCCGCCATCGCGGTCAGCATGATGGCGGCGTCCTTGGCATCGCGCGCCAGCGGGCCCGGATGGTCCCGGGTGTAGCTGAGCGGGATGACGCCGGTCGCCGAGACGCGGCCCATGGTCGGCTTGAGTCCGGTCAGGTTCTGGGCGTTGGAGGGTGCGGTGATCGAGCCACCGGTCTGGGTGCCGATGCCGGAGGTGGCCATCCGGCCGGCCACCGCAGTGGCGGTGCCGGTGGATGATCCGCCGGGGTCGGTGCTGCGGTTGGTCGGCGTCCAGGCGTTCACCGTGGTGATCACGCCGGCGGGGGTGGTGGCACGGGTGGTGGCCAGCGGACCCATCTGCGTCTTACCGAGAACGATCGCGCCGCCCGCCTTGAGCCGGGCCACCGCCGTCGCGTCGTACGGCGGCACGAAGTCCTTGAACAGGAAGGAGTTCGCGGTCGTCAGGACGCCTTCGGTGTAGTAGTTGTCCTTGATGGCCAGGGGGATGCCATGGAGCGCGCCGAGTCGTGGCGCGCGGACGGCAGCGCGTGCCGCCGCGGTGGCCGCTTCGGCGAGCACCAGGTTGAACGCCTGGTAGGTGCCGTCGTACGTGGAGATGCGCGCCAGGTACGCCTCGACCAGCTGTTCGGGGGTCAGCTTGTTGGCGCGGATGAGCCAGGCCGCCTCGGCGATGGTCAGCTCGGTCGGATCGGCGACCGCCTCCGGCCGGGGCCGGGTGTAGGCGTTGGGCTGGTCCAGGGCCCGGTTCCTGGTCGCCGCCGCGGGGTCCACGGACAGCGGGCCGGCCGCCAGCGCCAACGACGGCGAGGCGACGGTGGCGCCTGCCGCGGAGGCGATGGCCAGGGCGGCGGCGCGGGCCAGGAACACCCGGCGGTCGATCGAACGGTCGAGTGGTTCGGCAGTCATGCCTTCCGCCATTCTGTGCTGTTCGAGGGGTACAGAATCGGCACATGTTGCTGCGACAGCGCCCTCCCGACCTCGGGATCCGTGGCGTCGGGGGCGGGCAACTGGTACGCGGCCAGCGTCGCCACGGTGCCGCGCAGAAACGAGCGCAGCGAGGCGAGCACCGAATCCCGGCCCGGCGAGCCGGTCTCCGGGTCGGCGGCGCTTCCGGGCGGAAGTTGATCGAGATCGATACCGAGCGTGGCCAGCCGAGCTCGGATCAGGGTGTTCAGCTCAGCATCGGTGGGCGGAGTAGGGGCCATGGTGCTCCTCTGGTGATGCACGTCGCCGTGTTCCATCGAAGTGAGCCGAACCTAGGCTGGCCACACTGCCTGGAGGCACCTCAGGCATGGAAATTGAGGGACTCTTGAGTCTGCCCGTCCGACGTGGACGAAGGCCGCCACGGCGACGAGCCCCGGGGGTGACGAGTTGCCCGGGCAGTCAAGGGCACGACGTCGAGATGCTCTGGCCGCGCCGAGCGCTGGCCGCATCCATGCCACGACCACCACCGCCGCCGGCGTACCCCGAGCCGGCGGCACCCATCTGCGCGCAATTCCCGGCCGCGGCTCTCCCGCGAGCTACAACGAACGCGGCACGACGCCCCGCACATCTAGATGGGTCAATGCCAGAGGAAAGACGTCGCCACATTCGTTACATTTTCCTTCATCTGCCTACTTGATATTCAAGTGATGACCGTCAATGCTTCTGTGGCAGTACTTTGGGCTCCCGACCCGCTATCCGAAAGGTAGGGAACATGTCCACAAGACTGCTCCGCGGCCTGGCAGCTCTCGCGGTGGCGACCGCGGCTACGCTGGTCACGGCGGGGACCGCGGGCGCCGCCCCGGCCACCCTCAGCACGTCGAATAGCGCCGTCATCGGAAGCTACGCACAGCTCAGCCCGGAGGTGGCCCGTACCGCCACGGGCAACGGCCCCGACGCCCGGCAGCGGGCCCTGGCAGCGTACTGGACCCCGACCCGAATGAAGGCGGCCAAGCCGGACACCGAGATTCCCGCGGTGAAGGCGGCGCTCGCCGCGCGCGACAGCGCCGGGAACCGGGCGACCAGCACCACCCGCCCGCAGGGGCCGTCCGGCAGCGTGGCCCCGGCCTCGCCCGCCGTCGAACCGAAGGCCAGCGGATCCACCGTCACCTCGCCCGGCATGTCGACGCAGGCCTACTACCCCAACTACCCGGTCGGTCACCCGGTGGCCCGCACGTCCGGCAAGGTCTACTTCACCCTCAACGGCGGCAACTACGTCTGCTCGGCGACCATCGTGAACACCGAGGGCAAGTCCGAGGTGTGGACCGCCGGTCACTGCCTCACCGGCAACCGGGCGTGGGCGACCAACTGGACCTTCGTCCCGAACTACAACAACGGATCGGCCCCCTACGGCTACTGGTACGCCACCCAGTTGTGGACGACCACGGCCTGGTTCAACAACAACGGTGACTTCGCCAACGACGTCGGGTCGGCGGTGATGGCTCGCAGCAACGGCTGGCGGATCACCGACTACCTCGGCGGACAGGGAATCGCCTGGAACTACCCGATCGGCCAGTACGACTACGCCTTCGGCTACCCGGCCGCGTCCCCGTTCAACGGTGAGGTGCTCACCGCGGAGAACGGCCCGACCTACGACGGAGGCGGCGGCACCATCTACATGGTGAACTACATGACGGGTGGTTCATCCGGCGGGGGCTGGCTGATGTCGTTCGATGGCAACTGGGGTTACCTCAACGGGCACAACGACTTCAAGTACAACACCCTGCCGCAGTACATGTTCTCGCCGTACTACGGCAACCAGGTGGCCGACCTGTACAACACGGTCCGGAACATCTCCAGCTAGTGCGACCGAATGGCGCCGGGTCCGCCTCGGACCCGGCGCCATCCGTCATCCAGGTCGCTCGGATCCTGGCGCACCGCGCCGCCTGATCGACACACAGGCTCAGACTCCTGATCGACACAGGTTCAGACGGGGACTTCGGCGCTGAGGACGATGGTCTTCTCCTCCGGGAGGTGGAGGAACTCGGCCTGACTGGCGGCGTTGTGGGCGAGGCCGATGAACAGGCGTTTCCGCCAGATGGCCAGCCCGGGATGTGGAGTGCACCGCAAGGTGATCCTCGAGACGAAGTAGGAGACGTCGTCGAGGTCTATCCCGCTGGCGAGGGGGTGGGTGGCGGCGCGGCGCAGGACCTCGGGGAAGTCGGTGGGATCCTGGAAGCCGAACACGGCGGTGATGTGGATGATGCCGTCGTTCGGGTCGCCGAGGTCATCGAGGGTCAGCCGCTGATCCCATGGAATGTGCGGGACGTTCGCGGTACGGCCGGTAATGAGCACAATTCGCTCGTGCCGGACATGGTTGTGCGCGACGTTCGCGCGCAGTGCCAGCGGGGTGGTGTCCTTGTTCGGGTGGGGGAAGACCGCGGTGCCCGGCACCCGCGGGATGTCCGCGGCGTGCAGGGTGTCGATGAAGTCCGGCAGTGGTCCTTCCCGTTCGGTCCGTCGCGGGGTGACCAGCGCGGCTCCGCGCCGCCAGGTCACCAGGATCGTGAACAGGGCTACCGCGATGAGCAGCGTCAGCCAGCCACCGTGGCTGACCTTGGCCAGGTTCGCGGTGAAGAAGATCAGCTCGATGCTGCCGAAGACGACCCCGAACAGCACCACCCGCCGAGCGGACCAGCGCCACAGCGCCCGCGCGACGACCAGGACCAGGGTCGTGGTGATCAGGAAGGTGCCGGTGACCGCCACTCCGTAGGCCGCGGCGAGTTTCGTCGAGGAGCCGAACGCGAACACCACCACCAGGACCGCCGCGAACAGGCTCCAGTTCACTCCGGGCAGGTAGATCTGTCCGTACTCGCGCTGGGACGTCTGCCGGATGCGCAGGTGCGGCAGGAACCCCAGCCGCATGGCCTCCCGGGACACCGAGAAGGCCCCGGAGATCACCGCCTGGGACGCGATCACGGTGGCCACGGTGGCCAGGACGACCATCGGCAGCCGCGCCCATTCCGGCATCAGGAGGAAGAACGGATTGGCCCGGCTGTCCGGTGCTCGTAAGATCAGCGCGCCCTGACCCAGATAGTTGAGGGTCAGCGCGGGAAACACGATGGCGAACCAAACCCGGCGGATCGGGGCGCGCCCGAAGTGGCCCATGTCGGCGTAGAGCGCCTCGGCGCCGGTGATCGCCAGCACCACCGCGCCCATCGCGACGAACGCGATCATCGGGTGATCGACGACGAACAGAGCGGCATACGTCGGCGACAGGCCGCCCAGGATGCTCGGGCGACGGAACACCTCGGCCGCGCCGGCCACGCCCAGGCAAGCGAACCAGAGCAGCATGACCGGCCCGAAGATGTTCCCGACCCGTCCGGTGCCCCACCGCTGCCCGGCGAACAGCACGGTGAGGATCGCCGCCGACACCGGCAGCACGACCACCGCCAACTGCGGGGACGTGACCTCCAGCCCCTCCACTGCCGACAGCACCGAGATCGCCGGAGTGATCACACTGTCGCCGTAGAACAGGGCGGCGCCGAGCGCCCCGAGCGCCAGCACGCTGGCGGCGCGCCTTCCGTTGGCGTTGCGCAGCGCCTGTCGGGCGAGGGCGGCCAGGGCCATCACCCCGCCCTCGCCGTGGTTGTCGGCTCGCAAAATGAAGATCACATACTTGATCGACACGATCAGGGTGATCGACCAGAAGACCAGCGAGATCACGCCGAACACGTCGCGGGAGCCCGGGTCCAGGCCCCGGTCCAGCGTGAAGACGGTCTTCAGCGCGTACAGCGGGCTGGTGCCGATGTCGCCGTACACCACACCCAACGCGCCTAGCAGCAAGGTCGCCCCCGCCGCCTTTCCCGTCGCCGGGCCCGCCAGCGATGTCTGGGACGCCGTTCCACCGTCTTCCGTCGGCTCGGTGCCACCTACCGCAGGCTGCTCGTTGTTCGCTTGCTCCGACACCCCACAGGCATACCAACCCGCACGCCGCCGCCTACCAGGGAAACCGGAACTGCACGGACGTGATTTTCTTTCGCCCGCCGAACTCGGTGGGATGGACGCCAGTTCACCCGGCGACCAACTCCTCGACCTGCGCCGCCGGTTCGCGGTGGACCACCTGAGGCGTGGTGCGCCGGCCGGACCACAACACCCGGGCGACGATGCCCGGCCCGAAGAGCCCCGGCGGTGGCGTCATCAGGTTGGCCACGCTCAGGAAGCGCCGACCGACGACCGGGTGCCGCGCTGCGGCGGCATGCAGCCGGGTGACGTACCCGTTGAGGAAGCGGGTCCGGCGGCTGCGCGGTCCGACGACCGCCGGGTAGCGCAGGTCGGCGCCGACGGCCATGTCCCACGGCACGTCCACCACCTTCGCCGCTCCGGCGAAGAAACGGCGGGGCAGTTCCCGCCGGCCCTGCCGGAGACAGTCGCGCAGCACCAGCGCCTCCGCCGCGGCCACCGTCATGCCCTGCCCGTACGCGGGGTTGAAGCTGCAGATCGCGTCGGCGAACGCGATGAAGCCCTCCGGCAGGCGGGCGAGGCGCTCGTAGCGGCGGCGCACGCTGGTGGGCAGCCGCATCCGCTTCGGCGGGCCGAACGGCTCCGCCCGGCTCAGCAGCGCGTGCAGCTCCGGGGTGGGCAGCCGCCCGGCGAAGGCGAGGTAACCCTCGGGATCGATCGGCGGGGCCTGGTCCGGGCCGACGCCGAACAGCGTGACCATCCACCGGTCGCCCTCGGCCGAGATGGCCACCCCGCCGTACGGGACGGCCGGCGACGGGCTGCTGACGAAGGCGGCGAAGTTGGCCTCGCCCGGGGTGCGGCGGTAGTCGCGGGAGACGTACACCGTGTGGGGGTCCACCCGGTCCTCGACGGGCGGCTGGTAGCCGAGCTCGGCGAGCCAGGTGGGGCCGCGGTTGCCGCGGCCGGTCGCGTCCACGACCAGGTCGGCTGCGTGGCGCTCCTCCCGCCCACCTCGAGGCAGGATCCGGGCGCCGGTGACGCTGCCGCCGTCGGCGTCGACGAGCAGCCCCAACGCCTCGCACCTGTCCCGGATCTCCACGTTGGGCAGGGCACGGACCCGGTCCCGGACGTACGCCTCCAGGGCGCGCCGGCTGACGCAGAGTCCCTGCAGCCCGGAGGCGACCCGCGGGATCCGGTGGCCGTCGTTGATCCAGAGGCAGTCCCGCTGGATGTCGATGGCGACGGCCCCCTGGGCGGTCAGGTCGACGGTCAGACCGGGGAAGAGCTCCTCCAGGATCTGCCGGCCCCGGGCGAGCAGGCCGTGCGAATGCCCGCTCTGCGGCACACCCTTGCGGTCGGCGGCCTCCGCCGGCAACTCGTCCCGGTCGAAGACGGTCACCTTCGCGTACGACTCGCTCAGCACCCGCGCCGTGAGCAGACCGCCGATGCTGCCGCCGAGGACGACCGCCCGCCCGGTCTCATTGGTGGTGGACACGGTTGACTCCGTTTCAATCAAATGGATGTCTACAGTCAGCGGCACAGCGTCGCCGCAGGGAAAGCGAATTGGCGGACGGCTAGCTGACAGTGAATTTCCCGTCAGCAGCCCCACCTTTTCCGATCTGTCGACCGATCGATTTCCGGCGGACAAAATCGCTGCTCAGCCCGCAACGATGGACCTCGCGGCGGGCGTGGTGACCGACATCTCAGTCGTCTACCGGTCAGTAGTTGCCGGCTATCAGCTCACCGAAAGGAGGAGAGGGCGACCCGGCCGATCAGGCACCTCGAAAAGGCGTAAAGGCAACTGCCCGCGGAGACGAACGGTCAGCACCCCGTCAAATTGGCAGGACCTCTCGAACCGGCCGTCGAGCACCGTCGTCGTCAGGGTGACCATCGGCTGTCGCGACGGGTGTCCGGTTGCACGGCGTAGATGGTGCAGTGCAGCGGCAGCGACTGGGAACCGGGATAGTAGAGCCGTCCCGTCGCGTCGGTGATCTTGAAGTATGCCGTGCAGGCAGCCTCGACGTGCGGTGCGCGCAGCCGAACCCGGATCACCGCCTCGGCGCCAGGATCCACCTCGCCGAGTCGCACCCGGATCGGCGACTGGAGCCAGCCGGCCACCCCCGGTGCGCCCTGCCGGGTCAGCCACCGCCCGCGCCAGGGCACCGGGCCGACGTTGCGCACCGTCCAGGTCTTGTCGAACGCCTGGCCGACCGACAACACCGTGCCGTCCGGTGGATCCTCGGCCATGAGCAGGCAGCAGTCGGCCGGATCGTGGTCGACCGGCACACTGCCCCCGGCCACCGCCGGAAAGCAGGCGACGCCGCCCAACTGGCGTAGCCGGGCGTCCCGCAGCGACGTCTCCCGGCCGACCCGGACCGCCGCCTCCAGATCCAGGAACTGGCCGAGCAGGGCCTGCCCCGCCCCGAACGTCGCGTCGTACCACTCCACCAGGCCACGGCTGGGCTTGGTCAGCCCTCGCTCCACCCGGGACAGGTGTCCCTTTCCCCACCCGGACAGGTCCGCAGCCCGGGTCAGGGACGTCTCCGCCGACTCACGCAGCTCCCGCATCCGCGCCCCGATCACCTCACGCGCCTGCGCCGCCCGCATGTGCGTCACGCCCTCCCCGACCGTTGCCTACCTCGCCAACCGGCGACCCGTCCCCGATCCTCGGCAGACAGGCCCGTTATATAGGAATCAATGGATCTGGGGGAAGGGCATGACACTGCTGGAGAGGCCGAGAAGACGTACCACCCGTTGGCTCGCCCGCACCGTCCTGGCACTGGTCGTCACCACCGCCACCACGCTTGGCCTGGCCGCGCCGGCGCTCGCCGCCACCGGCACTGTCCAGGCATCCGGCGGCCTCTACGTCCGCTCCGGTCCGGGCACCGGCTACTCGGTCGTCGGCAGCGTGGCCAACGGCGCCACGGTAAACATCACCTGCCAGACGACCGGCGAGTGGATCAACGGCAACTGGGGCGCCACGAACATCTGGGACCGGCTGGACAACGGCGGGTACGTCTCCGACGGCTTCGTCTACACCGGCAGCAACGGCCAGGTCGCGCCAAGTTGTACCAGCAGTCGGGCTGACAACGCGGTCGCCTGGTACGAAGCCCGGTTCGGGTCGACCGCGTACGAGGGCTACTGCGAGATGGCAGCCGAGAACGCGTACGGCCGGACCGGCATCTACGCCTCCGCGATGGCGGACTGGAACGACGCCGTGGCTCGCGGCACCGCCCACCGGGGCGACCTGAACGCGCCCCGCGGCGCCCTGGTCTTCTGGAACATCAGCGCCCCGTACGGGCACGTCGGCATCTCCCGTGGTGACGGCAGCTTCGTGGCGACCAGCGTGAACGGGCGGATCGGCTCCGCCCGGCTGCCCTACTACGCCAACTACCTCGGCTGGAGCTGGCCGAACTTCTGACCTGGTGGACGGGCGGCGGGCCGAACCGCCGCCCGTCCCGTCGCCGTCCCACCAGATCCCTGGGGAACGGCGGCCTGTTCTGCCTCGCCGACGCCTCGAGGTAGCGGCGCCGGGCCGGTAGCCGACCCGCGCTCGACCAGCGACGGACGGGTGCGGCGCGCCCCAGCGCGGACGCCGCGTCCAGCCAACGGAGCTCGTGTCCCCGTCGGCGCGTCCCGCACTGCAGGGATCGTCCACCTGGGCAACCTGCTTGCCCAGCCCGGCGGCCCTGGGTTAGCCTTCCGACGGGCCCGGATGCCGGCGCGCAGCGCCACCCGGAGTCTGATCTCCGCACTTTCCCGCCGGCGCACCGCCCGCCACACCGCGGACGCCTCGGCCCGAACTTCTGAGCCGCAGCCGATCCGGGAGCCCCAGCGATTCGTCGCTGTGCATAACGCCCGCTAGTGGCGAAGCAGGCGGGCAGCGCCCGCATCTCGCGGATCAGGCGGCTGACCGCGGGCCGGCGAGGTGGCGACCAGGTGTGGCCGGAGCCCCGCTCCCGCCAGCGTCCGCCGGTGCGCTCCCCGCTCGCACAGCATCCATTTCCGCTCCCGGCTGCTCACCCTCACCAACCGCCGGGACCGTCGCGCCGTCCTTGGCACCGGCACGCCCGGAACCCGGCGTTTCAGCCCGTCGCCGCCAGTCTCCGGCGGGCGACCGGACCCACCACACCGAAAGGCACCCGATGAACACCGTGTCAACCTCACCGGTCCCGGTAAGCGGCATCCTCGACACCGTCGACGACCACGCCCTGCTCCGGGTCGACGGCTACCTGCCCTCCGCCGCCGACGCGTACGTCACGGCCGCCCAACTGCGCCGCTACGGCCTACGTCGCGGGGACCTGATCACCGGCGCGGCCGCCACCGCACCACACCGGGGCCGACATGCCCCGTTGGTCCGGCTGGACACCATCAACGGGATGGAGCCGGACGAGGCGAAGCGCCGGCCGGAGTTCTACAAGCTCACTTCGCTGTACCCGCAGGAGCGGCTGCGGCTGGAGACCGAGCCGCACATCCTGACGACCCGGGTGATCGACCTGGTGATGCCGATCGGCAAGGGTCAGCGGGCGTTGATCGTCTCGCCGCCGAAGGCCGGTAAGACGATGGTGCTGCAGGCGATCGCGAATGCGATCACCCGCAACAACCCGGAGTGCCACCTGATGGTGGTGCTGGTCGACGAGCGGCCGGAAGAGGTCACCGACATGCAGCGGTCGGTGAAGGGCGAGGTCATCGCGGCCACGTTCGACCGTCCGCCGCAGGACCACACCACGGTGGCGGAGCTGGCGATCGAGCGGGCGAAGCGCCTGGTCGAGCTGGGGCACGACGTGGTCGTGCTGCTCGACTCACTGACCCGGCTGGGCCGCGCCTACAACCTCTCCGTGCGCTCGGCCGGCCGTACGCTCTCGGGTGGAGTCGACGTCGCCGCGCTCAACCCGCCGAAAAGGCTGCTCGCCGCTGCCCGCAAGGCCGAAGAAGGCGGCTCGCTGACCATGCTCGCGTCCGCGCTGGTGGAGACCGGCTCCGCCGCCGACACGCTCATCTACGAGGAGTTCAAGAGCACCGGCAACGCCGAGCTGCGGTTGGATCGGACGCTCGCCGACCGGCGTACGTATCCGGCCGTCGACGTCCGCGCCTCCGGTACCCGACGCGACGAGTTGCTGCTGGGCGACGGCGAGCGGCACGTGCTGCGCGGCCTGCGGTCCGCGCTGTCCCAACTGGATCGCCAGCCGGCCCTCGACCAACTGCTTCATCAACTGGCCGCTACTCCTGACAACCTGGCCTTCCTCGGCCGGCTGGGCACCGTCGTTCGTGGCTAGAGCTCAGCAGCCCGAGTGGTGGCGGGCGTGGCCGTCGCCTCGGCGCTTCGCTGCCGAGGCGACGGACGGGCAGGCCGGTCTAGCAGCGTGGCACGTTGGGGATGAAGCCGTTGTACCCGGTGAGCACGTACGCGTCGGCGATGTACCGGTTGGTGCCGATGCGGTTCCAGATGTTGCTCGTGCCGTAGGTGCCGGTCACGGTGGTGCCGGTGGTCTGGCAGTAGATGCTGACACTCGCGCCGTTGGCGACGGAGCCGACGATGGCGTAGCTGGTCCCGGGTCCGGAGCGGACGTTGAGGGTCCCGCCCCCGCCGGTGTTCACCGTGCCGGTGCCGATGCCGGTCACGCCGTTCACCAGCTGCATGTAGTACGTCCAGTTCCAGTTCGGGCCGGGATCGGTGTGCGTCGCGCCGGGCACCTCGATGTGGCCGATGATGTGCGCCCGGTCCTTCGGGATGCCGTACTTGTTCGCCACGTTGCGGGTCAGCGCCGCCGAGGCGCGGTACATGGCGTCCGTGAACCAGCTGGGGTCGTCGACGTAACCCTCGTGCTCGATGCCGATGGACTGGGTGTTGTAGGTCCAGTTGCCGGCGTGCCAGGCGATGTCCTTCTCCCGGACCGACTGGGTGACGGCCCCGTCGGAGGACCGGAACGTGTAGTGCGCGCTCACCTTGGCCGACGGGTTCTGGAACCAGCTGATCGACCCGGCGTAGGAGCCCTGGGTGACGTGGATGACCACGTAGTTGATCCGGTAGTCGGAGGGGCGGTTCGCCACGGTGTAGTTGCCGGAGTAGGCGGGCGCCCAGGCGGCGGGCCCGTAGTCGGTGCTCATGGTGCCGACGCCGCCCGTGCCGAGGGCCGGCACCCGGGCCAGTTCGCCCCGCTGCGGCACGACCCGCCGGCCGGTGACCGTCACCGTGCCCTCCCTGGTGGGCGTGAATCCGGCGGCGAGCAGGTCGTAGACGGTGTCCGCGTAGAGCCGGGCGACTGCCGGGTCGGTCGCGCCGCCGTACCGGGCGACGGAGCCGTACCACCGGCCGATGTCCTTGCGGTCGGCGGCGGTCAGGCCGGCGCGGTCGGCGTACGACCGCAGCACGGCGGCGGCGCCGGTGATGTTCGCGGCCGGGTCGGTGCGCAGTGCCGCGCGTTCGAGTCCCGTCAGCGTGGCTGCTTCGTCGAGGGTGTGCACGGACGGGTTGGTGGTGAGGTGCATCGGGCCGTAGCCACCCGACGCGCTCGGGGTGCCGCCATGCCCGTCCAGCCGGGTCTCGGCGTAGCCGAGCGCGACGAGCAGATCCCGTGGCACGTCGTAGCGGGCGGCGGCGGTGGCGAAGGCGGCGCTCAGCGGGCTGGCCGCGGCGCCGCCCGGTGCGGCGAAGGCGGGCCCGGCGGCCAGGACGGGCGGGGCGGACAGACCGAGGGTCAGGATCAGCATGGTGCCGACCAGGCGATTCGGTCGGCGCAGCGGGAACCGAAGGCGCACAGTAGCTCCTTTCCGGATGACCGGACGTTTCCGGCCGGGAAAGCCGGGTGGCCGCACCGTACACTGTGACGGTCGTCGATGTATAGTTCTTGCGATCATGTCGATCATCCCGGCGAAAACTTCCATCAGGCCCGGTTGTACCTCGACGCGAGGGACAACCCACCGGCCGCCCGACGGGTAGGTTGCCGTTGGCGAGGCGTTCCACGGCCTGCCAGGACGGCTTGTGGCCAACGGTTCAACAGGCGGGAGGATGTCGTGCCGGCACAGCGCGCGGTGTTGGTCATCCCGGGCAGCGGTGGCTGCTGGCACCTGCCCCACCAGCTGTTCGCGGCCGATGCGGCGCGGCTTCGTGGTGCGCAGCTGCAGCACGTGTCGTGGCGCGGCGAGGTGCCGACCGCGCCGGAGGCGCGGGGACCATGGGCGGCCGAACAGATAGCAGCGGCGCTGCGTGGACTACCGAGACCGTTGATCATCGCCAGCTCGCTGGGCACCGTTGCCGCCGGTCTCGCCGCCGACCAAGGACTGCCCGCGATCTGGATCACGCCGTTGCTGCACCGCCCGGAGGTCGTCGAGGGCCTTCGCCGGGCCAGCGCACCCTGCCTGCTGATCGGCGGCACGGCCGACAGCAGTTGGCGTCCGGGTCTCGCCCGCGAACTGTCCCCGCACGTGTTCGAAGCAGACGGTGCGGATCACGGGCTGCGCGTACCGGGACCACTTGCGCGGTCGGCAGCGGTGCTGGGCGAGCTGGCCACGGCGGTGGAGGGCTTCCTCGACCGGGTTCTCTGGCCCGACGAGCGGCGGTAGCCGCGGCATCGCTCCCGCGCTCAACCGACAGCGGCTGCCCCGCCGGTCGGTCCGTCCTGGACCGGGCCGGCAGGAGCACTCACCGGGTCAGTCTCGCCGAGACCCAGTTGGCCGCCTGCTCGACCGCCCGCCGAGACTCGTCGGTGTGGTCCAGCATGTCGAACGCGTGGTGCCCGTTCGGTACGTCGATCACCTCCACCGGCACGCCGGTGTCGGCCGCCGCCTTGAGGAACACCGCGACCGTCCCGGCCACCGCGTCCGCCTCCAGGCCGACCCGGGTGAGCAGCAGCGGCGGTACGGGCGTACCCGGCTCGGTGATCGCGGCGGACGGCTCGAATCGCGGGTCGACGCCCCAGCCCGGCATCGGCGCGAGGACCGGGTACGTCAGCGCGACGGTCCGCAACCACGCGGGCCGCTCGCGGAGCCAGTCCGTGCTCAGCAGACCCCCGCCGGAGAAGAACCAGAGGGCGATGCGTTCGGGGTCGACGCGCGGGTCGGCACGTATCCGCTCCACGGCCGAGGCGACGTCGAGGACAGCGGTAGCGCAATCAGTGGCCGGGCCCTGCGCGGTGGCAACCACCCGCATCCGGTGCTCCACGGTGACCGCGACCAGGCCGAGCGAGGCGAGCAGGTTGCCGTAGCCGCGATAGACGGGCCAGTCGCGCGGTGTCGCATGAAGCTCGGGCGGGAGCGGGCCGCCATGGACGAGGATCACGGCGGGCTGCGGCTCGCCGCTCTCCGGTAGGTACCAGTCGAGGTTCGACTCGCGCTCGTGTCGACAATCGGCCGGGCTCAGCACGAAGGGGCGAAGGTAACCGGGCACCTCTTCCATGATCAGAGTCTGGCACATAGGGGCCGGTGGACGCTGTCCCCATTGGGCGAGCGGCCGGCCAGGAGCACCTCGGCCTGGCAG
Organism: Micromonospora sp. NPDC047740; assembly: GCF_043204735.1. Classification (NCBI taxonomy): domain Bacteria; kingdom Bacillati; phylum Actinomycetota; class Actinomycetes; order Micromonosporales; family Micromonosporaceae; genus Micromonospora; species Micromonospora sp. NPDC047740. The sequence continues at coordinate 945,348 of NZ_JBIDCT010000001.1, read as the reverse complement.
TTCCCCACTGCGGTCAGTCGCGGGACCTGGGGCCGGTCAGCGGGCGGCGGTGCGCAGCAGTTCCGCCACTCGCCGGTGTGGGAGCCCGGGTACGAAATGCCCGTCGCGGCCGGTCATGTCGGTGCCCGCGACGAGGGCGTTGACGACGGCTTCCTCGACCGCCTGGACACCCGCCTCGTAGAACGGATCCAGGTGTCCCCACGGGACGAAGGCGAGCTGCTCGAGCCGTTCCGTCGACGGGCCGGGGTAGCGGCTGACGAGCGCGCCGGGGTTCGCGGTGGAGAAGGCCAGGAACAGATCCCCGGAGAAGTGCGAGCCGCTGGTGCCGGTACGGGCCAGGCCCAGCGGGACCCGCCGGGCGAGGGCGGTGCACTGACCGGGCAGCAGCGGCGCGTCGGTGGCGACGACGACGATCACGGAGCCCGCTCCCGGCGGCGGGGCGCCGCCCGGCATGGGCACCTCGCCGCCGAGCAGCCGCCCGACGGGCACGCCGGCGAGCGTCAGCTCGGGACGTGCGCCGAAGTTCGCCTGCACGAGCACGCCGACGGTGTACGTGACGCCGGCGAAGCGGACGATCCGTGAGGCGGTGCCGGTGCCGCCCTTGAAGTCGTAGCACGTCATTCCGGTGCCGCCGCCGACCGATCCCTCCGGTACGGGGCCGCCGGTGGCGGCATCGAGTGCCGCGACGACGGTCGCCGGCCTGACGTGGTCGCCGTTGATGTCGTTGAGGCGACCGTCGAAGGTCTCGGCGACCACGGGCAGCAGCCAGGCGTCGGTGTCGGGACGCTCGCGCAGCATCCAGTCGATCGCGCCCCGGTGGCCGGCGCCGACCGCATGCGTGTTGGTCAGGATGACGGGCGTGGCCAGGATGCCGCTCTCGGCGATCCACGCGGTGCCGGTCATCTCTCCGTTGCCGTTGAGGACGTGCACGCCGGCGGCGCACCCGTCCCGGACGCCGGAGCGCCCGCGGGGCAGGATGGCGGTCACGCCGGTGCGTACGGGTCCGTGCCCGACCCGCAGCGGCCCGTCACCGGAGATGAGGGTCCGCATCCCCACCTCGACGCCGGGCACGTCGGTGATGGCGCCGAACGGCCCGCTCGTGCCCTGACGGGGGAACCCGATCGCCCCGGCTCGCGCTCCCGCCCTCCGCTGCCCGGCCTGCTGCTCCACGCGGTCAGTCTCTCAGCCCGACCGCGTCGAGCTTGCGCCGGAGGAGGGCGCGTTCGGGTTCGGTGCCGGCCAGCGCGAGCGCCTCGGCGTACGCCGCGGCGGCCTCGGCGTCGCGTCCCAGCCGGTGCAGCAGCTCCGCACGGGCGGCCGGATAGGGATGGTAGCTGCGCAGCTGGGGCTCGCCGACCAGCGCATCGAGCAGCGCCAGTCCGGCCTGCGGGCCATCCCGCATGGCCACCGCGACGGCCCGGTTCAGCGCGACGACCGGTGACGGCGTCAACGCGTGCAGCACCTCGTACAGCGCGACGATCTGCGGCCAGTCCGTGCTGGCGAAGTCGACCGCCTCGTCGTGCAGCGCGGCGATCGCGGCCTGCACCCCGTACGGCCCGGGCGGCCCGCCGGTCAGCGCCACCTCGACCAGCCCGCGACCCTCCTCGATCATCGCGCGGTCCCACCGGCCGCGGTCCTGCTCCTCCAGCAGCACCAGCGCGCCGTCCGGGCCGCTGCGCGACGCCCGCCGCGCATGGACCAGCAGCATCAGCCCGAGCAGCCCGGCGGCCTCCCGCTCGCCGGGCAGCAGCCGGCGCAGGATCCGCGCCAGCCGGATGGCTTCCTCGGCCAGGCCCAGCCGCTGCAGGCTCGGGCCGGAGCTCGCCGCGTACCCCTCAGTGAAGATCGAATAGATGGCCTGGAGCACCACCGGCATCCGCGCGGGCAGCTCGTCCACGGCCGGCACCCGGAACGGGATACGGGCCTCGCGGATCTTCTTCTTCGCCCGGGTGATCCGCTTCGCCATCGTCTCGATCGGCACGAGGAAGGCCCGCGCCACCTCGGGCGTACTCAGCCCGGCCAGACAGCGCAGGGTCAACGCCACCCGGTCCTCGGCGGGAAGGGCCGGGTGGGCGCAGGTGAAGAACAGCTGCAGCCGCTCGTCCGGTAGCTCGCCGCCGGCGTCCGCGGGTGGGGCGGGATCGGCCCGGTCCGCGTCCACCTGCAGCAGCGCGAGCCGTGCCGCGTACGCGCGATCGCGCCGCAGCCGATCGACGGCCCTGCGCCGTGCCGTGGTCATCAACCAGGCCCCCGGCTTCGGCGGGACGCCGTCAACCGGCCAGTGCGCCAGCGCCGCCTCGACCGCCTCGGCGGCCGCCTCCTCGGCCAGGTCGAGGTCGCCGAACCGGCGGACGAGCGCCGCCAGCAGCCGGCCGTGTTCCTCGCGGAACACCGCCGCCACCGACGCCGGCGACGCCTCGCCCGCCATCCCGGAGTCAGCAGGCGCCACCCTCAGACCCCGAACTCGGCGACCGGCCGCACCACGACGGATCCGCCCCCGCGCGCGCCCGGGCAGCGGGCGGCCCAGTCGAGAGCGACGTCAAGGTCCGGTACGTCGATGACGTAGAAGCCGCCAAGCACCTCTCGGCTCTCGGCGAACGGGCCGTCGGTCACGATCTGCCGGCCGTCCTGCCCGACCCGCACCGCCGTGGCGGTGACCAGGTCCGCCAGCGACTCCCCGGAGACGAAGATCCCCGCGTCCCGCACCTGCTTGTCAAAGGCGATCCAGTCCTGGAAATCACAGCCGGCGGCCTGCCCGTCCCCGTCGACCGCGCCGGCGTTGATCAGCAGCATGTACTTCATGTCCAAACTCCTCGCTATCCCGTTGTCGGGTACGGCGGGCCGCCGTACGCCATAACCACGGACGGGACATGGCCTGATGGACACACCCGGTAGGAATTTTCTCGCGGTGGCGCTCCGCTTCCTTGGGCGAAGTCACCGAGCTGGCTGCCCGGTCAGGCACGCCAGCATCCCGTCCGTCCCGGTTCACCAGCGGCGCTCAGCCGGTCTCGGGGCGGCAGTCGGCCTTCGTCCGGCCGGCCGCGTAGCGGATGCCGCCGAGCAGGTGGGCCCGGAACGCCGCCTCACCGTAGGAGTCCTGGGTGTGCCCGCCGCCGGTGTAGAAGGCGCGGCCGCCGGCGTACGACTTGCACCAGGCGTGTGGGTGGTCCCCGCCCATCGAGCCGCCGGAGTACGACGACTCGTCGAGGCTGGCGAGCACGTGCGCCGTGGTGCGGGCGTTGGTGCGGTAGTCGTACCACTCGTCGGTGCGGAGCCAGGCCGTCGGCAGGTGGGCGGTGGCGGGGTGCGTCCGGTCCTCGACGGTGATGGTGGCCGGTTGGACGGCGGGGTGGGAGGCGAACCAGGCGCCGACGAGGTTGCCGTAGAACGGCCAGTCGTACTCGGTGTCGGCGGCGGAGTGCACCCCGACGAAGCCGCCGCCGGCGCCGATGTACGACTCGAAGGCGGCCTGCCGGGTGGGGTCGAGCACGTCGCCGGTGGTGTTGAGGAAGACCACCGCCTCGTATCTGGCGAGGTTGTCGGCGGTGAACTGCGCGGCGTCCTCGGTGGCGGTGACGGTGAAGTTGTTGGCCGCGCCGAGGTCGCGGATGGCCTGGATGCCGGCCGGGATGGAGTCGTGCCGGAAGCCGGCGGTCTTGGTGAACACCAGCACGTCGTAGGGTGCGTCGGTGGCCGCTGTCGGGGTGACCGGGGTGGTGCAGGCGAGGGTGGCGAGGACAGCGGTGGCCGCGCCGAGGGCCGGTCGGAGGTGTCTCATCTCGCTCTCCAGGGGCCGTACGGGGTGCCGGGCCGGGACGTCGTCAGTATGCGCCGCGCGGCTCCGCGCGCCGTTACGCTGGGGAGATCACCCTTGTGGGAGTGAGGCAGGCCGGGGTGCCTGCCAGCTTGAGAGGCAACCGATGACCAGCGAGGAAGCCCGCCCTGGCCTGGCACCGGGTGCCCGCTCCCCGGTGGGCACCATGTTCGCGGCGTTCTACGGCGAGCTGGCGCCGCATCCGTGGCGGGACCCGGACGCCGACCCGGATGCGTACCTGCTGTTCCACGACAGGTCGCTCGCGATGGGCTGGCTCGACGACATCGGCGGGGTGCTTCGAAAGACCGCCTGGGGCATCGAGGAGCGACAGGTCGGGGCGGCGGGCCTGTGGGGCATGAACGACGCCGGGCAAGCTCACCCGCGCGCCGCTTCAGAGGCGTCACTGGCCGCATGGTTTCAGGTGGGGGTCGAGGCGGTGCCCGGCGATCGGCCGCTGCCGATGCAGCCGTTCCTCCGCTGCGCGGGCGACGCGGTGGCGCGGATCGGCACCTTGCAGCTGCGGGCGGTGCAGGTGTTGTTACCCGTCCAGGGCCTCGACCCCGGGTCGCGCCCGGCGTACGCCCCGATACCTTCGGTCCGCACCGCCGGATGGTTCGGCGGCGGTGACCCGCGGTCGAGGACGCCGGTGCGGGTCACGCTGGACAGCGGCCAGGCGACGTCCATCCTCTCGGCGGCGTCGGTGATGCGGGAGCGGATGAGCGGGCTGGACCAGGACGTGTTCGTGTGCGAGTCGCAGTCCCTGGCCGATCACGATCCGCTGGCCATGACGGCCCCGTTCGACGACGAGTTCTGGAACGGCCCGCCGCTGCACCGCGTGACCTTTCACGGGACGCTCGCCGAGTGGTCACTGGATGCGCTCGGCTGGCTGGGCGGCTTCCTCGCCGACCTGGGCGCTTGGCACGGGGTCACCACCCCGCTGCTGCTCACCGCCAGCCGGGCGTAGGCACGGCTGGCGGCTATCGGCGCTGCTCCCAGTCGGCGCGGGTGAGTACGTACTCGACCTCACCGTGCTCGGAGCCTTCGATCGCGTCGGGCCAGTCCCCCGTGAAGCTACGCAGGAACGACAGACCCGCCTTCTCCATCACCCGCCGGGACCGGCTGTTGACCGCCATGGTGTTCGCGGTGACCCGCTCCACGCCGAGGTCGGTGAACCCTTTGCTGATCAGGGCCCGCGATCCCTCCGTGGCGTAGCCCTTGCCCCAGGCGGCCTGGTTCAGCCGGTAGCCGAGTTCGACCACCTCGGGGTTGTGCTCGTCGAGGGGACGGAACTCGAACCATCCCAGGAAGGTGCCGGTGGCCTTCTCCTCGGCGGCCCAGTAGCCACGGGTGCCCAAGCACGGGTAGTCGTGCAGGAGGCGCTGCAGGGTCCGCTCCTGGACGGTGTCGCGACTCGTCGGCCGGCCACCGTTGATGAAACGCATGACATCGGGGTCGTTGTCCAGGGCGACCAGGTGGTCGACGTCGGCGTCGGTGAACGGGCGCAGCACGAGCCGCTCGGTTTCCAGGAAGGCACTCACGCCGCGATCTTCACGGGCGTGAGGCGGGCCCGCCACCGGATATTGGCGTTTCGTCAGAAAGCTCGGGGCGTGGGCTGATCTGGCCGGCCCGCGCAGGTCTGGTGACTGACTTGCCGGGCCTGGCAGCTGTTCAGGTGTTGAAACCGAAATGTCTAGAAGTTGGCGGGAGTCCACAACTGCAGTTGGCGGGTGTCCACAACTTTCGCCGTCCCCCGGTGGCGGGTCCGACGATTTGCCTACCGGCCGGTAGCAGACAAAGTTGTGACGGGGACCCCTGCCCCGAGGGAGTCCCCGTCATGTTGTGAACGCACTTTTGGGAGGCTTACTCGGTGTTCAGCCGCATCGCCATCGTCAACCGGGGAGAGGCCGCCATGCGGCTGATCCACGCCGTTCGCGAGCTCAACGCCGAGACCGGGGCCCCGCCAATCGAGACCATCGCGCTCTACACCGACGCCGAGCGCACCGCCACCTTCGTCCGCGAAGCGGACGACAGCTACTGCCTCGGGCCCGCGTCGGCGCGCCCGTACCTGAACCACAGCATCCTCGAACGTGCGCTGGTCGAGACGCGCGCGGACGCGGCGTGGGTGGGCTGGGGCTTCGTCGCCGAGGACCCGGCGTTCGCCGAACTCTGCGAGAAAATCGGTGTCACCTTCATCGGTCCGAGCGCGGGCGCGATGCGTGAGCTCGGTGACAAGATCGGCGCGAAGCTGATCGCCGAGGAGGTCGGCGTCCCGGTGGCGCCGTGGAGCCGCGGCGCGGTGGAGAGCCTGGACGCGGCCAAGCGCGCGGCGGCCGACATCGGCTACCCGCTGATGCTCAAGGCGACCGCGGGTGGTGGCGGCCGGGGCATCCGGGTCGTCCGCAGCGAGGAGGAGCTCACCGACGCCTACGAGCGCACGAGCCTGGAGGCTGAGCGCGCGTTCGGTAGCGGGGTAGTGTTCCTGGAACGCCTGGTCACCGGTGCACGGCACGTCGAGGTGCAGGTGATCGCCGACGGTCAGGGCACCGCGTGGGCGCTGGGGGTCCGGGACTGCTCGGTGCAGCGGCGCAACCAGAAGGTCATCGAGGAGTCCGCCTCCCCCGTTCTCACCCCCGACCAGACCCGCGAGCTGAAGGCGGCGGCCGAGCGGCTCGCGCTGGCCGTGAACTATCGCGGTGCTGGCACCGTCGAGTTTCTCTACCACCCCGGCGACCAACTGTTCGCCTTCCTCGAGGTCAACACCCGGCTGCAGGTCGAGCACCCGATCACCGAGGCCACCACCGACTTCGACCTGGTCAAGGCCCAGATCCACGTGGCCGCCGGCGGCCGGCTCGGGGAACGGATCCCGGCCGAGGCCGGCCATGCCGTCGAGGCTCGGCTCAACGCCGAGGACCCCGACCGGGACTTCGCGCCGTCGCCCGGCCGGATCGTCCGGCTGGCGCTGCCCAGCGGCCCCGGCATCCGGGTGGACACCGGGGTCAGCGAGGGCGACGTGATCCCGGCGGACTTCGACTCGATGATCGCCAAGATCATCGCCTACGGCCGCACCCGCGACGAAGCGCTGGGCCGGCTGCGCCGCGCGGTGGCCGAGACCACGGTGATCATCGAGGGTGGCGCCACCAACAAGAGTTTCCTGCTCGATCTGCTCGACCAGCCCGAGGTGATCGACGCCAGCGCGGACACCGGCTGGATCGACCGGGTCCGGGCGCAGGGCCGCCTGGTCTCCACCAAGCACTCCGGCATCGCGCTGGCCGCGGCCGCGATCGAGGCGTACGAGGACGAAGCACTCGTCGAGCGGCAGCGGCTGCTGTCCACCGCCCACGGCGGCCGCCCGCAGGTCCAGCACGAGAGCGGCCGGCCGGTCGACCTCAAGCTCCGCGGCGCGAGCTACCGGGTGACCGTCGCGCAGACCGGGCCGCACCGGTTCCGGGTCGGCATCGGGGAGGCATCCGCGATGGATGCCGAACTCGATCGGTACGACGAGCACACCGGCCGGATCCTGGTGAACGGCCGGCAGTTCCGGCTCGTCACCCACACGCACGGGCCCGTCCACCTGGTCGAGGTGGACGGCATCACGCACCGCGTCAGCCGCGACGAGGGCGGCGTGCTGCGCTCCCCCGCGCCCGCGCTGGTCGTCGCCACCCCGCTCGAAGTGGGGGACGAGGTCGAGGCGGGCGCGCCCGTGCTCGTCCTGGAGAGCATGAAGATGGAGACCGTGCTGCGCGCGCCGTTCCGGGCGAAGCTGCGCGAGTGCCAGGTCTCCGTCGGCAGCCAGGTGGAGGCCGGTGCCCCGCTGCTACGCCTGGAACCGGTCGGCGACGAAGCCCCGGGCGAGGCCGCGGAGGGCGAGGCCGTCGACCTGGAGTTGCCGTCCGAGCCGACCGGTCTGTCCGCCGAGGCCCGGGTCGCCCGCGGCATCGCCGACCTGCGCAGCCTGCTGCTCGGCTACGACCTCGATCCCCGCGACGAGCGTCGGGCGCTGTCCCACTACCTTGTCGCGCGATCGGAGCTCAGCCGGCGTCCGCTGGAGGAAGAGGTCGAGCTGCTGCAGGTGTTCGCCGACCTGTCCGAGCTCAGCCGCAACCGGCCGGTCGGCGAGGAGACCAGGGCCGATACCCGGGTGCACAGCCCGCGCGAGTACTTCCACGCCTACCTGCAGTGCCTTGACGTCGAGCGGGCCGCGCTGCCGGACACCTTCCGCAACCGGCTGGCCCGGGTGCTCGCCCACTACGGCGTCAAGGACTTCGAGCGCACGCCCGCGCTGGAGGAAGCCGTGTTCCGGATCTTCCTTGCGCAGCGGCGGGCGTCGGCCGATGTCTCGGTGATCGTGACGTTCCTGCAGCAGTGGCTGACCGAGCCGCTGCCCGGCGACGGGCTGCGCGAGCTGGTCGGGCAGGCGCTGGAGCACCTGATCTTCGCCACCCAGCTCCGGTTCCCGGTGGTCGGCGACCTGGCCCGCAGCGTCGTGTTCCGGTGGGCGGCCCAGCCGATGCTGCGCCGCAAGCGTGCCGAGGTGTACGCGGGCGTCCGTAGCCACCTGCGCTACCTCGACCAGCACCCGGACGCGGCCGACCGCGCCGAGCGGATCACGAAGATGGTCGCCTCGCCCGAGCCGCTGGTCCGGCTGCTCGGTCAGCGCATCGGCAAGCCGGACGCCGACCACGGCCCGATGCTCGAAGTGCTCAGCCGGCGCTACTACGGCAACCGCGGCGCGAGCGACGCGCGAACGGTCGAGGTGACGGGGCGCTCGTTCTTCACCGCGGAGTACGACCGCGACGGCGAGCGCTTCCGGCTGATCGCGGCGGCCACGGACTTCGCCGAGCTGCCGGCGACCCTGGCAAAGGTCGCCGAACTGTCCGGCTCGGACTCCAGCGACGGCTCTGGCCCGGCGTCTCCGACGCCGCGCCGCGACCCGGAGCCGTCGGTCGCCGATGTGTACCTGACCTGGGCCGACCAGCCCGAGACGGAGGCGATGGCCGCGACGCTGCGGGAGATCGTCGACCGCGCCGGGCTGCTGGACGTGCTCCAGCGGGTGACGGTGTCGGTGGCCGGGCGCAACGGCACGCCGATGCACCACCAGTTCACGTTCCGGCCGGGCGTGGGCGAGGACCGGGTCATCCGCGGGCTGCACCCGCTGATCGCCGAGCGCCTGCAGCTGCCGCGGCTGCGGAACTTCGACCTGACCCGGCTGCCGTCCGCGGACGAGGAGGTCTACCTCTTCCATTGCGTCGCCCCCGACAACCCGGCCGACGAGCGGCTGGCGGCGATGGCCCAGGTCCGTGACCTGACGCCGCTGCGCGACGCCGACGGCCGGATCCTCGCACTGCCCGCGGTCGAGGGCGCGCTGGACGCGTGTCTCGACGCGATCCGCAAGGTCCAGGCGCAGCGGCCGGCGAAGAAGCGGTTCGACACCAACCGGATCACCATCTACGTCTGGCCGCCGAACGAGCTGACCATGGAGGAACTGAACGCCGTCGCCCAGCGCGTGCTGCCGATCACGGCCGGCGCGGGCCTGGAGGAGGTGCTGTTCCTCGGCCGCCAGCGCGACGGGGTCACCGGCGAGCTGACCGACATCGCGGTCCAGATCTCCTACGACGCGGGCATGCGGGTGTCGGTCACCGAGCCGACGGACGAGCCGATCCAGCCGCTGGACGACTACCGGCAGAAGGTGCTCTCGGCGCGGCGCCGCGGCACGACGTACCCGTACGAGCTGACCGAGATGCTGGCCGGTCAGCGCGGCACCTTCACCGAGTACGACCTGGACGACACCGGCGCGCTGGCCCCGGTCGACCGGCCGAAGGGGCACAACAAGGCGGGCATCGTCGCCGGTGTGGTGAGCACGCCGACCGAGCGGTATCCCGAAGGCGTCACGCGGGTGGTGCTGCTCGGCGATCCGACCAAGGCGCTGGGCGCGCTGGCCGAGCCGGAATGCGCGCGGGTGATCGCCGCACTCGACCTGGCCGAGCGGATGCGCGTACCGGTCGACTGGTTCGCGCTGTCGGCGGGCGCGCGGATCTCGATGAGCTCGGGCACCGAGAACATGGACTGGGTGGCCGCCGCGCTCAAGCGGATCGTGGAGTTCACCCAGCAGGGCGGCGAGATCAATATCGTGGTCGCCGGGATCACCGTGGGCGCCCAGCCGTACTGGAACGCCGAAGCCACGATGCTCATGCACACCAAGGGCATCCTGGTGATGACGCCGGACTCGGCGATGGTGCTGACCGGCAAGCAGTCGCTGGACTTCTCCGGCGGGGTGTCGGCCGAGGACAACTTCGGCATCGGCGGCTACGACCGAGTGATGGGCCCCAACGGCCAGGCCCAGTACTGGGCGCCGGACCTGCGGGCCGCCCGCAACCTGCTGATGACCCACCACGACCACACCTACATCGCGCCCGGCGAGACCCGGCCGCGGCGGGCGGTCACGTCCGACCCGGTCAACCGCGACATCTCCGACTACCCGCACGCGGTGCCGGACAGCGATTTCACGACCGTCGGCGAGATCTTCTCCCGTGAGCGCAACCCCGACCGGAAGAAGGCATTCGACATCCGTACGCTGATGCGGGCCCTGGCCGACCAGGATCACGCGGTCCTGGAGCGCTGGGCGGGCATGGCCGACGCCGAGACCGCGGTGGTGCAGGACGTGCACCTCGGCGGCATCCCGGTGTGCCTGCTCGGCATCGAGTCCCGGTCGGTGCCGCGGCGCGGATTCCCGCCCACCGACGGCCCGGACACCTACACCGCGGGCACCCTGTTCCCGCGCTCGTCGAAGAAGGCCGCGCGGGCGATCAACGCGGCGAGCGGGAACCGGCCGCTGGTCGTGCTGGCGAACCTGTCCGGGTTCGACGGCTCGCCGGAGTCGATGCGGCAGCTGCAGCTGGAGTACGGCGCGGAGATCGGCCGGGCGATCGTGAACTTCGAAGGGCCGATCGTGTTCTGCGTGATCTCGCGGTATCACGGCGGCGCGTTCGTGGTGTTCTCCAAGGCCCTCAACCCGAACATGACCGTGCTCGCGGTGGAGGGCTCGTTCGCGTCCGTCATCGGCGGGGCGCCCGCGGCGGCCGTGGTGTTCGCCGGTGACGTCAACGCCCGTACGGCAAAGGATCCGCGAGTGGCCGAACTGGAGGCGCGCATCGCCGCGGCGACCGGTGGGGAGCGGGCGGCGCTGGTCACACAGCTCATGGACGTCCGGGCCACGGTCCGGGCGGAGAAGCTGGGCGAGGTGGCCGCCGAGTTCGACGGCGTGCACAGCATTCAGCGCGCGGTCGAGGTCGGCTCGGTGGATGCCATCATCCGGCCGGAGGAGCTGCGCCCGCAGATCATCGCGGCCGTCGAGCGCGGCCTCGCCAGCGCCGCCGACGGCAACCGGCCTCGCCATCAGCGGGCCTGATCGGCGTAACCACCGCCAAGCGGCCCGGCGCATCATCGCGCCGGGCCGCTTCGTGGCGGCGGCCGCTGGCGGCTCGTCCATGGGTGGCCCGCCAACCTGGCGGGCGACGCAGAGTTACGGCGCCAACTACCCTGATCGCCGTGACCACGATCGAGGAGCTTGAACGGGACGTCTGGCCGGATCCTGGCCCGGACGACACCTTTCTCGTGAGACGATGCCTCGAGCTACGACGCAAGCCGTTGGCCGAGTTCACGGTCGAAGACCTGCGCATCATGCTCGGTCAGGCGACGTAGAGGTACTGGTGCCCCCGCATGTTGCCGCTATTCCGCGTACGCCCGCACCTGCCCCCGGACGGTGATGGCGACCCGCGTGCCGGCGGTCAGGCCGTTGTCCTCGTCCAGCATCCGCGCGGTCAGCACCGTGCCGTCGTCGAGGCGGACCGTGGTCAGCGCGTCGTGGCCGTGGAAGTCCTGTCGAACCACGGTTGCCGGCGCCCCGCCGGACGGGGTGAGCCGGATCTGCTCGGGCCGGACAAGGACGGTCGCCGCGCCGCGGGCGGCGGACCCGCGCAACGGCAGCCGGCCGAGCGGGGTGGTCGCCACGTCGGCGTCGACGGTGGCCGGGAGCAGCACGGCCTCCCCCACGAACCGGGCGACCCACGGAGTGGCCGGGTCCCGGTAGACCGCTGCGGGAGCGCCGCACTGGACGATCAGCCCGGCGTCCATGACCGCGACCGCGTCCGCCATGGACAGCGCCTCGCCCTGGTCGTGGGTGACCAGCACGCCGGTGGCGCCGTCGGCGTGCAGCGCCTGTCGCACGTCAGCGCGCAGTTCGGCGCGCAGCCGGGCGTCCAGGGCGCTGAACGGCTCGTCCAACAGCACCAGCGCTGGCCGGGGAGCCAGCGCCCGGGCGATGGCGACCCGTTGCTGCTGGCCGCCCGACAGCTGGTGCGGCATCCGCCCGCCGTACGCGGCGAGGCCGACCAGTTCGAGCGTTTCCTCGACCCGGCCGGAGCGGCGGGCCGCCCGGTCCAGCCCGTAGCCGACGTTGTCGGCGACGGACAGGTGTGGGAACAGTGCCCCCTCCTGTGGAACAACGGCCACGCCGCGCCGGTGCGGCGGCACATGCAGCCGGTTGCCCGCGACCGTCCGGCCGGCCACGGCAATCGTGCCCGCATCGGCGCGCTCGAATCCTGCCACGCAGCGCAGCAGGGTGGTCTTGCCGCAGCCGGACGGTCCCAGCACCGCCAGCAGCGTGCCGCGGGTGACGTCGAGGTCGACGCCGGCCAGGGCGGGCACCGGGCCGTAGGACTTGGCCAGGCCGGTTACGGTCAGCATGCTGTCGGTCATCGGGTGGCTCCGGTTTGGGTGAGTCCGGTACGGGCTGCGAGCAGCCAGGTGGGCACGGCGGCGAGCGCGACGAGGATGGCAGCGTACGGGGCTGCGGCGGCGTACGCGGCGGTGGACGTGTGGGTCCACAGCTCGGTGGCCAGGGTGTCCATCCCGGTCGGGCGCAGCAGCAGGGTGGCGGGGAGTTCCTTCATGCAGGTGAGGAAGGTCAGCGCCGCCCCGGCGCCGATGCCGGGCAGGGTGAGCGGCAGGGTGACGGTGCGGAACACCGTGAACGGGCCGCTCCCGAGGGACCGGGCGGCCTCCTCGACGGCGGGCGGGCTCTGTGCGGCGGCGGAGGCTACCGCGCCGACGGCCAGCGGCAGGAAGAGCGTCGCGTACGCCAGGGCGAGCAGCCAGGCGCTCTGGTAGAGCGGGTACGCCACGTTGACCGCGAAGAACACCAGGGACAGGCCGATCACCACGCCGGGCAGGGCGTGGGCCAGGTAGGTGAGCCGGTCGAGGGCGGTGGCGACCGGTCCCGGGGCTCGGGCGGTGAGCAGGCCCAGGGGCAGGGCGAGAAGCATGGTCAGCGCGGCGCCGGCGAGCGAGACCGACAGGGACGCGCCGGCGGCGGCGGCGATCTCGGCGACGGAGCCGGGGCGGGACACCCCGGCCGCGAGCCACCGGGCCAGGCCGGCGGCCGGCACGCCGAGGGCGAGCCCGTTCACCGCGAGCAGGCCGGCCAGCGCCGGCCCGCGCCACCGGGCCAGCCGCAGCCGTACGGGGGGTCGGACGGCGGTGCTGGCGTAGCGGGCGTCGCGGGTGCGGGTGGTGAGCTCGGCGCCGATCAGCAGGACGGTGAGCAGCACCAGCACGGTGGACAGCACCAGCGCGCCGGTGCGGTCGAAGCCGAGATTGAACGCGGTGAAGATGGCCCGGGTGAAGGTGTCGACCCGGACGATGGAGACGGCGCCGAAGTCGCTGAGCACGTACAGGGCGACCAGCAGCGAGCCTGCGGCGACGGCCGGGCGGATCTGGCGCAGGGTGACCCCGAACAGGGTGGCCCACGGTCCCTTCCCCAGTGACCGGGACACCTCTTCCTGGCCCGGGTCGGTCCGGTTGAGAGCGGCGACGGCGGGCAGGAACACGTACGGGTAGGAGCAGACGGTGAGCAGCAGGGCGGCGGCCCAGAAGCCTTCGAATCCGGTGACGGTGGCGGTCCAGGCGAAGCCGGCCACGTAGGTGGGGACGGCCAGCGGCAGCGCGGCGAGGACGCCGAAGAGCCGCCGGCCGGGCAGGTCGGTGCGGGTCACCAGGAGGGCGGTACCGACGCCGAGGACGGCGCAGGCGGCGGTGACCACGGCGGCGAGGGCGAGGCTGCGGCCGGCGAGCACGGCGACCCGGGCGGTGAACAGCTCGGCGACGATTCGCTCACCACCCGCCTCGGCGGTCCGTACGGCGAGGTAGACCAGCGGTAGCAGGGCGACCGCGACGGCGGCGGCCGAGGCGGCGGTGAGCGCCGGGCGGCGGATCAGCCGGCGCGGCGACCGTCGGGTGGCGCCCCGACGGTCGCCGGCCAGGATGGTGCTCAGGCCAGCCCCGCTTCCTTGATCATGGTGACGGTGGCGTCGAGCGTGTCGAGGTCGTTGAGGTCGATCTTCGGGGCCTCGAGGGCGGCGAGCTGCGGCAGGCCCGGCGCGGCGGGTACCCCGGCCGCCAGGGGGTACTCGAAGGTCTGGGTGGCGAAGTAGGTCTGCGCCTCGGCGCCGAGCAGGTAGTCGACCAGCGCCCGGGCGTCCGGGTCCGTGCCGGCCCGCTCGAGCAGGCCGACGCCGGCGGCGTTGACCAGGCCGCCGGTGTCGCCGTCCGGGAAGAAGTGCAGCTTCGCCTTCAGCACGTCGGGGCTGCCGCCGCGCTCCTTGGCCAACTCGTACACGTAGTAGTGGTTGACCAGGCCGACGGCGAGGGTGCCGGCGTCGATGTCGGCGACGATCTGGACGTTGCTCTCCCGGACCTGCGGCTGGTTGGCCTTGAGGCCGGTGAGGAACTCGCGGGCCTTGGCGTCGCCGTGCTGCACCCGTAGGGCGGTGACGAAGGCCTGGAAGGAGCCGTTGGTGGGCGCGAGGCCGATCTTGCCCTGCCACTTCGGATCGGTCAGCTCGAACACGCTCTTCGGCAGCTCGGCGGCGCGGACCTGGTCGGCGTTGTAGGCCAGGACGCGGGACCGGCCGCTGACGCCGACCCACCGGCCGTTGGCGTCGCGGTAGGTGGCCGGGACCCGGTCGAGCTGCTCGGCGGGCAACACGGCGAAGAGTCCGGCCTTGCTGACCGCGCCGAGCGCGCCGGCGTCCTGGGCGAAGAACGCGTCGGCGGGGCTGCGCTTGCCCTCCTCCAGCAGCTGGGCGGCCATCTGTGAGGTGGTGCCGTAGCGGACGTCGACGGTGATGCCGGTGGCCTTTTCGAACTTCTCCAGCACCGGCTTGACGAGGGCTTCGCTGCGGCCGCTGTAGACGGTGAGCCGCTTGTCGCCGGGCTTGCCCGGGTCGCTGTCGGAGCCGCCGCACGCGGTCAGGGACAACAGGCCGGCGAGGGTGCCGGCCAGGACGAGACTGAGACGCTTTCGCACAGGTAAGGCTTACCTTACTCAGCCGCTTCGATGCAACCCACCCCCCGTTGGAATTTAGGTGAGGCTCCCCTAACCTGTCGGCCATGCGCGTCCTCCCCGACACCGGGCCGGCGCCGTTCGTCCGCGCCCTGGCCGAGCACGGCGACCGGCCGGCAGTGATCACCGCCGACGGTCGGCTCAGCTACGCCGAGCTGGCCGAGCGGGTCGACGCGCTGGCCGCCCGGCTCGGGCCGGTCCGCCGGCTGGTGCTGCTCGCCGGCGCGAACCGGGTCGACGAGCTGGTCGCGTACCTGGCGGCGCTGGCCGGCGGGCACCCCCTGCTGCTGGTGCCCGGGGACCACGACGCCGCGGCCACCGAACTGACCCGGGCGTACGACCCGGACGTCGTGATCCGCCGCGTCGACGGGGAAGTCGTCCTCGACGAGCGCCGTCCCGGCAGCCGGCACGAGCTGCATCCCGAGCTGGCGCTGCTGCTCAGCACCTCCGGGTCGACCGGCTCCCCCAAGCTGGTCCGGCTGTCGTCGGCGAATCTGCAGGCCAACGCCGAAGCGATCGCCGAGTACCTCGACATCCGGGACACCGACCGGGCCGCCACCACCCTGCCGCTGCACTACTGCTACGGCCTGTCGGTGGTGAACAGTCACCTGCTGCGCGGGGCGGCAGTGATCCTCACCGGGCTCTCGGTCACCGACCGCTGCTTCTGGGAGCTGTTCCGCGCCGAGCAGGGCACCAGCCTGGCCGGCGTGCCGTACACCTTCGACCTGCTGGACCGGGTCGACTTTGACCGGATGCACCTGCCCCACCTGCGCCACCTCACCCAGGCCGGCGGCCGGCTCGACCCGGAACGGGTGGCCCGGTACGCCGCCCTCGGCCGCCGCCGCGGCTGGCGGTTCTTCGTCATGTACGGCCAGACCGAGGCCACCGCCCGGATGGCATACCTGCCGCCGGAACTGGCCGAGCACCGGCCCGAGGCGATCGGCGTGCCGATCCCAGGTGGCTCGTTCCGGCTGCGTCCCCTGCCGGACCGCCCCGAACCGGACATCGGCGAGCTGGTCTACGCCGGACCCAACGTCATGCTCGGCTACGCCGAGCGGCCGAGCGACCTGGCCCTCGGGCGCACCGTGGCGGAGCTGCACACCGGGGACGTGGCCCGACGCGGGCCGGACGGGCTCTACGAGATCGTCGGACGGGTCGCCGACTTCGCGAAGATCTTCGGCCTGCGGGTCGACCTGCGCCGCGTGGCGGAGCACCTGCGGCAGGCCGGCGTCGAGGCGTACTGCGCCGGCACGGACCGCGAGCTGGTCGTCGCCGCGACCGGCGCCCACCACCCCGACCGGGTGCGGCGCCTGGCCGCCGCCGCGGCGGGCCTGCCGGCCCGCGTGGTCCGCGCGCACCTGCTGGCCGAGCTGCCCCGGCTGGCCAACGGTAAGCCGGACCTGGCGGCCGTCCGTGCCCTCGCCGCGCCGCCGGCGGCCGCCACCGTACCCACCGGGACCGGCCCGGAGCAGCTCTGCCGGCTCTACGCCGAGCTGCTCGACCAGCCCGAGGTCAGCCCCGACCAGAGCTTCGTCGACCTCGGCGGCGATTCGCTGTCCTACGTGGAGGCGTCCATCCGGCTGCAGGAACTTCTCGGAGACCTGCCCGCCGACTGGCACACCGTCCCCATCCGGGACCTGGCCCGCCCGATGCCGGACCGGCCGGCTCCACGTCGGGTGCTGGAGACCGGCGTGGCGCTGCGGGCCCTGGCGATCGTCGTCATCGTCGGCTCGCACATCCCGCTCTTCACCGTCAAGGGCGGCGCGCACCTGCTGCTCGCCGTCGCCGGGTTCAACTTCGCCCGCTTCCAGCTCACCGCCGCGCCCCGGCAGGAGCGGGTACGCGCCGCCCTGCGCACGGTCGGCCGGATCGTGCTGCCGTCGGTGGCCTGGATCGCCGCGGCCGGCGCCGTCACCGGCGACTACACGCTGACCAACGTGCTGCTGCTCAACAGCGTCCTCGGCCCGCACGACGGGGCCACCGAGTGGCAGTTCTGGTTCATCGAGGCGTTGGTGTACATCCTGCTCGCCGCGACAGCGCTCCTGGCGGTCCCGGCGCTGGACCGGTTGGAACGACGGCTGCCGTTCGGGCTCCCACTCGCGCTGGCCGCGCTCGGCCTCGTCACCCGGTACGACCTGCCGGGGCTGACCTCCCACGGCCACGTCCCGTCCGCGATCCTGGTGTTCTGGCTGTTCGCCCTCGGCTGGGCGGCGGCCCGGGCCCGCACGACCGGCCAGCGAGTGGTGGTCACCGCCACCGCGCTGCTCACGGTGCCCGGCTTCTTCGGACAGCCGCTGCGGGAAGCGTTCATCGCAGCCGGGTTCGCGCTGCTGATCTGGGTACCCAGGCTGCCGAGCAGTCGGTCCGTCAACCGGGTGGCGGGGTTACTGGCCAGCAGTTCGCTGTACATCTACCTCATCCACTGGCAGGTGATGCCACTGGTCAGCCCGTGGTCGCGAGGCGCGGCGCTGGTCGTGTCCCTGGCCGTCGGGGTCGGTTGCGCGGCGCTCGCCCGGCTGGCGGCCCGCCGGCTACGCGCGTCCCACCGCGCACAGCGGGCCCGATCAGTGCGCGGCCACGCCCTGCCGCCCCGCGCCGCGGCACGATCGATGGCCCATCCGCCCTCGGCAGCCCGACGCACCCCGGTGGGATGAGTCAGCAAGGGCGTCAGGCCAGCGCGGGCGACGGCACGGCACGGCGCGCGTCCAGCAGGTCGACGCGGGTCGCCATGAACACGTCCAGCTCGGCCACCCGCCAACCGGCTGCGAGCAGGGGGCGGACTGCGGGGTGCGGCGCCGGCAGGCACACCTGCGCGTACCCGTCCACGCTGTCGAGCGAAGCGAGGACCGCCAGCACGCTGTCGGCAACCTGGCCGTCGGTGAGACGCGCGTCCGACGCCAGATGCACCAGGCCGTAGCCCGCGCCCTCCCCCGCCGCGGTCCCGGCGGCCCGTGGCTGGCCGTCAAGCGCCGCGACCAGCGCTAGTCCATTCGGCCGCCGGGCCCATGCGTGATGGTCGTCGGTGCGGTCCAGGCCCGTCCAGCCCGCCTCGAACGCTGCGACCGCATCCGGCGAGGACGGCTCGACAGTCCAACCAGCAGGCGACCGCACGGTACGGGCATCACCGGTCAGATACAGCAGCGGCCACCAGGCGTCCAGACCGAAACTCGTGTAGAGCGGCAGCGCATGTGGGTGCTGGCTGCTGAACGTCATCCGCAGGGTGTTTCGCTCGGGCCACAGCTCGGCGAGCAGCGCCCTGCCATGGCCGCGGCCATGGTGCGACGGGTCGACGAACAGATCGCACAGCATCGAGGTCACCCCAGCGCGTCCGGCGATGTCCCGGGTCGCACCGAATCCGGCAACCCGGTCGTCATCGATCGCGACAACGACTTGCCCGTACCGCAGCAGGTGCCTGACGTACGCGGGGTCTGCGCCGGTCCATTCGCCTCGCTGACCCGCCGTCTCCGCGACACGCGCGATGGCATCGAGATCACCAACGGTGGCACCGCGAACCATCAGGACAGGATCTCTCCTCATCCGCCACATCCTGCCCGACCAGCGCGTAGGCGTTCAGGGGCGGTGGTGATGCGGTACGAGTCGAGAAGGTAAGTATCGGTCGCCTCGTCATCGCCAAGGTGGCCACGAGGTCTCCGGTGTTCAGGGACAGCACGACCGGCTACCGACGCTGGCATGCGTGAGATCAGCTGGCGGGCTTGCCGAACCAGCGGGAGAGGTGGTTGTCCAGGTCCTGCTGATCGTCGCCGATCCAGGCGACGTGGCCGTCGGGGCGTAGCAGGACGCATGGAACATCCAGTACCGCGGTGGGATCCCCGAGGTAGTCGACCCGGTCCGACCAGCCGCCGACGGTCAGTCGTTCGGTGCGGTCCAGCAGCAGGCCGCGGCCGCGATGCAGCAGACCGTAGAGGTGGCCCTGTTTCACGTCGATGTCGCGCAGGCGGCGGCCGAGCAGGTCGGGGCCTGCGCCGAAGTCGTAGCGGACGCCGATCGCGGTGATCTTCTCGATCAGATAGCGGTTCACCTCGTCGAAGTCCATCAGTTCGGTGAGCAGCCTACGCACGGCCTGCGGGCCCGGTTCGGTGGACGACAGTTCCATCTGGGCGCGGGTGTTGTCCAGCACGTCCTCGGCGACCGGATGACGTTCGGCCTGGTAGGTGTCCAGCAGTGTTTCCGGCGCCCAGCCGCGGATCTGTGCGGCCAGTTTCCAGCCGAGGTTGAATGCGTCCTGAACGCCCAGGTTGAGGCCCTGTCCGCCGGTGGGTGGATGGATGTGTGCCGCATCGCCGGCCAGCAGCACCCGCCCGACCCGATAACGTTCGGCCAGCCGGGTGGCATCCCCGAAGCGGGACAACCAGCGTGGGGAGTGCACGCCGAAATCGGTTCCGGCAATGGCGCGCAGCTGTTGTTTGAAATCGTCGAGGGTGGGCGGTTCCGCGCGATCGCTGATTCCCGCGGCGGGGACGACGACGCTGTAGACCCCTGCGCCGAAGGGCCTGAGCCAGAATCGTTGATGGGTCCCGTGGATTTCGGTCACCTTGGCGGCGATCTCCTCCTGTGGCACGCCCACTTCCATCTCGCCCATCAGCGTCTCGGTCCGCGAGGGCTCGCCGGGGAAGCCGACGCCGAGCAGTTTGCGCACCGTACTGCGCCCGCCGTCACAGCCGACGAGATAGCGCGAACGCAGCCGTTCCCCGTCGGCCAGCTCGACGGTCACCCCGTCGTCGTCCTGCTCGAAGTCGGCCACCGCGCAACCGCGCCGAACCTGCGCACCCAGTGCGATCGCATGTTCTTCGAGCAGATGTTCGATGACCGGCTGCGGGATGCCCAGCAGATAGGCGTGCGCGGAATCCAGGCCCTTGGGCGCGGGTTTGTTGATGGCGGCGAAGAAACCGCCGGCCGGACGCTGTCTTCCGTGTTCGCGAATGCGCTCCAGCAGTCCGCGCATTGCCATCAGCTCGAGACTGCGAATATGCAGACCGACTATCCGGACGAACGACTTGGGCTCGGTTTCCTTCTCCAGGACGAGTACCCGCACGTCGTGCAGCCGCAGTTCGGCGGCCAGCATCGCACCAGTCGGCCCGCACCCCGCAATGATCACGTCGAACATGAGGGGCGCGTGATCGGTGCCGGAGGCCGGCGATGGGAGTCCGGGGACGTTGCCCGCGGTGGAGTCGCGCTCGACCGTATCGTTCGACGACGGCTCGGTGGTGAACTGCAGAGAGTGCATAGATGTTGCCTTTCGGGAGTGCCTTGTTGGCGAGGCGCTCCCGGCGACACCTACGTCAATCGCCCGACCGTGACGGGAAGGGGGAGCACCCACATCGATACAGTGTTCATGGGTCTCACCTCCTCGGGCGGTGTCACGGGCAACTGCAAGTTACAAGCCTGAGCATCATCCCGTCCAGTCCTTTCCCCGCCACGTGATCACGACTCCGAACGGGCCGGTGCGGTTGCCGGGCGAATCCGGGGTGGCGAGGGTAGCAACGGATCATCCAACCGCTCGGCGCCGTCCATCAGTAGGTCACGCGTGGGGATGGCTGGCGATGCCGTCCAGGATGGTGATCAGGTTGTGGTGGAAGGTTTCCTCGGCGTTGAGGTGGGCGCCGTCGATGACGAGCCGGGCGATGGTGGGGTAGCGGCCTGTTTCGAGCATGCGGGTCAGGTAGGGCCCGAGGGCGGCCTGCCAAGCGGACACGTCAGTGCCGGTCAAACGGGCGGTGCGGCGCTCGGTGATCTCCCTGCGGAGCGCTCCGACGATGAACGCGTTGAGGGCGCCCACAGCCCGCTGGAGATCGTCGATACCGCGCACGCCAGGGGCCTGGCTGAGCGCCGCCGCGGTCGATTCGCCCACGGCGAGCGCGTGCGGTCCTAAGTGTGGCCGTGCGCCGAGCAGGTCGACGAACCACTCATGATCAAGAGCGGCGTCGCGGGTCCGGTGAACGATGGCCAGCAGCGTGGCGCGCCACTCGGAGTGCTGGTCGGCCTCGGCGATCTGGGCGTACACGGCGTCGACCATCAGATCGAGCAGTTCGGATCTGTTGATCAAGTAGTCGTAGAGCCGCATCGGACCGACACCGAGCTCTTTGGCGATCTTGCGTACCGATAGCCCGTCGAGGCCGTGTGCGTCGGCGATCCGGATCGCCGTGGCGGCGATCTTCGCGCGGCTCAGCGGCACCGGCGCCGCCCGCGGCTGAGGCTCGGGCCGTTCCCAGACGGGCAGCGGTGCGCTACCGTACGGCGTATCCATAAGGTACAGCGTACGGTAACGGAGATGATGATGCGAGTTGCGATCGCCGGTGGCGGCCTCGGCGGCCTGACGCTGGCCCGAATCCTGCACCGGCACGGCATCGGCGCGGTGGTGTACGAACGCGAGGCAAGCCGATCCGCGCGATCACAGGGCGGATCGCTCGACCTGCACCCGGAGTCCGGGCAACGGGCCCTGGCCGATGCGGGCCTCGCCGGCCGATTCCGGTCCGAGGCACGGCCGGAGGGCGAGGAACATCGCATCCTCGACCCGGCCGGACGCACCCTCGTGCACCACAAGCCACAACCCGACTCATTCTCCGGACGCCCCGAGATCGACCGCAGCGCACTGCGTGATCTTCTGCTCGATTCGCTCCCCGGCGACGCGGTGGCCTGGCAGCACCGGCTCGTCGCGGCGACGCCACGACCCGACGGAGGCTTCGGGCTGACGTTCGATGGCGGCCACAGCGCCGACTGCGACATCCTCATCGGCGCGGACGGCGCACGCTCGGTCGTCCGGTCGCTGCTGACCGACGCGCCACTGTCCTCCGTGGCCACATTGGTAGAGTTCAGCATCAGCGACGCCGACCGGCGCCACCCGGATCTCGCCGAACTGGTCGGCCCGGGAAACCTCTGGTGCATCGGCGTGAGCCAGATCCTGGCAGCGCAACGCCTCGGCGACGGCAGCATCCGAGTCGGCGTCTCCTTACCCGCGAACGATCGCCACCTGGACACCTACGGCAGCAAGCGCGCTCTGCTGGACATGTTCGATGGCTGGGACCCCAGCCTCACCGCACTCATCGAAGCCGCCGACAGCCCGCCGACCCCACGCAGGATCGAGGCGATGCCCACCGGTACACGCTGGGCCCATCAGCCGGGCATCACCCTCATCGGTGACGCCGCGCACCTCATGCCGCCGGTCGGCGAGGGCGCCAACCAAGCCATGCTCGACGCCGCCGAGCTCGCCGCCGAACTCGCCACCAAACCCGCCGACCCCGACTCGGCGATCCGGACGTACGAGGAGGCGATGTTCACGAGGATCCACCCGATCGCCGAAATGTCCGCACGAGTCCAAGCAATGATGCTGTCCCCCACCGCAGCCGACGACATCATCCGCTTCTTCACGCCGCGGCCCACCGAGCCGGCACCCGCAGACTGACAACGCGCAACGCAGCCGGCTCGATCGGGTCAGGAGCGAGAGCGAGCTCTCGCTCCTGACGCCTCAATCGTTGGCGCCGACGTAGGCCGCGAGGTGCTCGCCAGTGAGGGTGGAGCGGGCGGCGACGAGGTCGGCCGGGGTGCCCTCGAAGACGACCCGGCCGCCGTCATGGCCGGCGCCGGGGCCGAGGTCGATGATCCAGTCGGCGTGCGCCATGACCGCCTGGTGGTGCTCGATGACGATGACCGACTTGCCGGAGTCGACGAGCCGGTCGAGCAGGCCGAGCAGCTGTTCGACGTCGGCGAGGTGCAGGCCGGTGGTCGGCTCGTCGAGGACGTAGACGTCACCCTTCTCGGCCATCTGGGTGGCCAGCTTGAGCCGCTGCCGCTCGCCGCCGGACAGCGTGGTGAGCGGCTGGCCGAGGGTGAGGTAGCCGAGCCCGACGTCGACGAGCCGGTCGAGGATCTTGTGCGCGGCCGGGGTACGCGCCTCGCCGCCCTTGAAGAACTCCTCGGCCTCGGTCACCGACATCGCGAGCACTTCCGCGATGTTCCGGCCGCCCAGCGTGTACTCCAGCACCGACGCCTGGAAGCGCTTGCCCTCGCACTCCTCGCAGGTGGATTCGACGGTGGCCATGACGCCCAGGTCGGTGTAGATGACGCCGGCGCCATTGCAGGTGGGGCACGCACCCTCGGAGTTGGAGCTGAACAGCGCCGGCTTGACCCCGTTGGCCTTCGCGAACGCCTTGCGGATCGGGTCGAGCAGCCCGGTGTACGTCGCCGGGTTGCTGCGCCGCGAACCGCGGATCGCGCCCTGGTCGATCACCACCACGCCGTCGCGGTCGGCGACCGAGCCGTGGATCAGGGAGCTCTTGCCGGAGCCGGCCACGCCGGTGACCACGCAGAGCACCCTGAGCGGGATGTCGACGTTCACGCCCTGAAGGTTGTGCGTCGACGCGCCGCGGACCTCCAGCGCGCCCGACGACGACCGCACCGACTTCTTGAGAGCCGCCCGGTCGTCGAGATGGCGGCCGGTGGTGGTGTCGCTCCCCCGCAGCCCCTCGACGGTGCCCTCGAAGCAGACCGTGCCACCCGCCGTGCCGGCGCCGGGACCGAGGTCGACGACGTGGTCGGCGATCGCGATCGTCTCGGGCTTGTGCTCCACGACGAGCACCGTGTTGCCCTTGTCCCGCAGCCGCAGCAGCAGGTTGTTCATCCGCTCGATGTCATGAGGGTGCAGGCCGATCGTCGGCTCGTCGAAGACGTAGGTCACGTCGGTCAGCGACGAGCCGAGGTGCCGGATCATCTTGGTGCGCTGGGCCTCTCCCCCGGACAGGGTGCCCGCCGGACGGTCGAGCGAGAGGTATCCCAACCCGATCTCCGCGAACGAGTCAAGGAGGTGCTGCAGCCCGGTGAGCAGCGGGGCGACGGACGGCTCGTCGAGGCCCCGGATCCAGTCGGCCAGATCGCTGATCTGCATCGCGCAGACGTCGGCGATGCTCTTGCCCTTGATCTTCGACGACCGGGCCTCCTTGCTGAGCCGGGTGCCGTCGCACTCGGGGCAGGTCGTGAACGTCACCGCCCGCTCCACGAAGGCGCGGATGTGCGGCTGCAGCGCGTCGACGTCCTTGGACAGGAACGACTTCTGAATCTGCGGGATGAGCCCCGCGTACGTCAGGTTGATCCCCTCGACCTTGATCTTGGTGGGCTCCTTGTAGAGAAGGTCGTGCAGCTCCCGCTTGTTGTACTTGCGGATCGGCTTGTCCGGGTCGAAGAAGCCGCAGCCGCGGAAGATGCGGCCGTACCAGCCGTCCATGCTGTAGCCGGGGATGGTGAGCGCGCCCTCGTTGAGCGACTTGCTGTCGTCGTAGAGCTGGGTCAGGTCGATGTCGTTGACCGAGCCCATGCCCTCGCAGCGCGGACACATGCCGCCCAGCCGGTGGAAGGTCGCCTTCTCGGTCTTCGTCTTGCCGGCACCGCGCTCGACGGTGATCGCACCGCTGGCCGTCACCGACGGGACGTTGAACGAGTA
Organism: Micromonospora sp. NPDC047740; assembly: GCF_043204735.1. Taxonomy (NCBI): domain Bacteria; kingdom Bacillati; phylum Actinomycetota; class Actinomycetes; order Micromonosporales; family Micromonosporaceae; genus Micromonospora; species Micromonospora sp. NPDC047740. Next base: position 920,685 of record NZ_JBIDCT010000001.1, on the reverse strand, counting down.
CGCGTTGGGCGAGCCGATGTGCGGCTGCCCGAGCCTGCTGAACAGGATCCGCAGCATCGCATTGGCGTCGGTGGCGGTACCGACGGTGGAGCGGGGGTTGGCGCCCATCCGCTCCTGGTCGACGATGATCGCCGTCGTCAGGCCCTCCAGCAGGTCGACCTCCGGCCGCGACAGCGTCGGCATGAAGCCCTGCACGAAGGAGCTGTAGGTCTCGTTGATCATCCGCTGCGACTCGGCGGCGATCGTGGCGAACACCAGCGAGCTCTTGCCCGAGCCGGAGACGCCGGTGAACACCGTCAGCCGGCGCTTCGGGATTTCGACGGTGACGTCCTTGAGGTTGTTCTCGCGCGCGCCGTGCACGCGGATCAGGTCGTGGCTGTCGGCAACGTTCAGCGCAGGCGACTGCGAGTCCGTCCTCGTGGCAATGCTCATTGTGTCTCCATCTGTTGGGCGGGGACCGCCTTCGCGGCTCCCGTCGGCGCCGCCTGGCGAGGCGTCAGACCAACCAGCGGCCGTCGCGCATCAGGTCGCGGTCGGGCAGCTCGTTCACTTCGCGCCACGCCTGGATGCGGCGCGGGGAGACGCGGAACCAGCGGTACGGCGTGGCCAGCGCACGCGGGTCGAAGCCGGTGCGCGCGGCGAACCGGTCGCCCAGCTCCCGCGGCAGCGCGTCGATCTCGAGGACCTCTACCTCCCCCTCGATCATGGACACGTCGCGGGTGTGGCCCAGCCCCAGCCGAACTGCCCGGGTGGCGGCCAGGTTCCTCCCGGTCGGGCTGTCCGTCGGCGTGGCCATCAGCAGCACCTCGCCGTCCCAGTCGAAGGACAGCGGCACCAGGTACGGCCCGCCGTCCGCCGAGGCGCTGGCCACCCAGAGATCGATGTCGTGGGTGAGCCGATGCTCGGTGTCGTGACGACGCTGAGCGCGGGAGCGGGGGGCGGCGCTCATCGGTCCTGAAGCAGGCCGAGGACGTTTCCGTCGGGGTCGGTGACGGTGGCCACCAGGCGGCCCCCACCGACGTCGTGTGCGGGCTCCTTCACGGTGGCACCCGCCGCGGTCACCTCGGCCAGCTTCGCCTCGATGTCCGGCACGTGCCAGTAGGCCACCGGTGAGGTCATGCCCTGCGGTCCACCGCCCGGCACCAGCCCGATCTGCTGACCCGCGGCCTCGAAGCCGACGTAGTAGGACGAGTCGGTCTGCGGCGGTACGCCGAGCAGGGCGGTGTACACCGCCTTGGCCGCCGCCAGGTCGGACACGGGATGCAGCACGGTCATGATTCCCTGCGTGGCAGTCATGGTCACTCCTGGGGTCGTGGATCGCAACGTCGATCAGGCTAGTTGCGGCCCGTGACCCCCCGCTTCTTGATTCCTGATCGGTCTGGTCACCTGTTTCGCCACGCACGACGGCATCCCCGCCGCCGCCCCCGCCGCCTGCCGCCGGTACACGCTCGGCGGCACACCGACCAGCTCGGTGAACCGACTACTGAAGGTACCCAGCGACGCGCAACCGACCGTGAAACAGACCTCGGTGACACTCAGGTCACCACGACGCAGCAGCGCCATCGCACGCTCGATACGCCGCGTCATCAGATACGCGTACGGCGACTCGCCGTACGCAGCCCGGAACTCACGGCTGAGATGCCCGGCGGACATGTTCACACCCCGCGCCAGCGCCTCGACATCCAACGGCCGCGCGTACTCCCGGTCGATCCGATCACGCACGCGACGCAGCCGCGCAAGGTCAAACAGCCGCTGGGCCGCGGCGGATCTGCTGGTCACCCGCGAAATCGTGCCACGCCTCGCCGGAGTTGCCCAACACCGGTGGCCCCACTCCGTGTCAGCGCCTACCGGGTGAGGAGGGAGCGCAGCTTCTTGACGATCTCTGCCGGCGCCTCCTCCGCCATGAAGTGCCCCGCGGACGTGGTGTGGTGCTCCAGGTCCGGGGCCCAGGCCCGCCACAGTGCGGCGGCGTCGTAACCGAGCGCGGCACCCCAGTCCTGCTGAACGACGGCCACCGGCATGGCCAGCCGGTTCCCGGCGGCCCGGTCGGCCTGGTCGTGCTCGATATCGATGCCGGCCGAGGCGCGGTAGTCGGCGACGATGGAGTCGACCGCCGCGCGGGAGGCGGCCAGGTACTCGGCGCGCACGTCCGCCGGGATGGCCTGCGGGTTCTGCGCCCACAGGTCGAGGAAGTAGCCGAAGAAGGCATCCGCGCTCGCGCTGATCATCTGTTCGGGCAGGCCCGGCGGCTGGGCCATCAGGTAGAGGTGGAAGGCGACCGCGGCGGGCGCACCGTGCAGGATGTCCCACATGTCCAGGGTGGGGAGGACGTCGAGCGCGGCCAGGTGAGTGATCGCGTCCGGGTGGTCCAGGCCGGCGCGGATGGCCACGAGGGCACCGCGGTCGTGTCCGGCGAGGGCGAAGCGGTCGTGCCCGAGCCGGCGGGCGAGGGCGACGACGTCGGCGGCCATCGTCCGCTTGGCGTACGTGTCGGGGCGGTGCGCGGCGGGTTTGTCGCTGGCTCCGTAGCCGCGCAGGTCGGGGCAGATCACGGTGTGATCGGTGGCTAGGTCGACGGCGACGTGCCGCCACATGAGGTGGGTCTGCGGGAAGCCGTGCAGCAGCACGATCGGGCTGCCGGCGCCGCCCACCGCCAGGTTCAGCGTCACGTCGTCGGCGACCGCGACGCGCTGGTACTCGAAACCGGGGATGACACTTGTCATGGTTGTCCTTTCTCGTTGGCTCGTTCAGCGTGCCGGCTGCGGATGAGCAACCGATGAGCGCGATACGTTGCTCTCAGGCGCGGGAGGGTGGTCGATCGGTGCAGGTCAGGTTCGGTGTTCTCGGGCCGGTGGACGCCTGGGACCAAGCCGGCACGCCGATCGATCTGAAGGGGCCCCGCCACCGGGCGGTGCTTGCGCGGCTGATCGTCGCGCGCGGCCGGGTCGTCCCGGTCAGCCGCCTCGTCGATGACCTGTGGGCGGAGCCGCCCGTCGGAGCGGTGAGCGCCGTCCGCACGTTCGTGGCCGCGTTGCGGCGCGCGCTGGAGCCGCAGCGGCCGCCGCGGGAGCCGGCCAAGCTGTTGATCACCGAGGGGCCGGGCTACGTGCTGCGGGCGGCCCCGGAGACGGTGGACGCCTGGCGGTTCGAGGACGAGGTCGCCGCCGCTGCCGGCGCGTCGGCGCAGGAGGCGCTCGAGCGCCTCGACCGGGCCCTGAGCTGGTGGCGGGGGCCCGCCTATGCGGGCTTCGACGACGAGCCATGGGCGCGCGCGGAGCGTTCCCGGCTTGACCAGCTACGGCTGAACGCGGTCGAGCGGCGGGCCGAGGCGCTCCTGGCGCTCGGGCGAGCCGCCGACGTCGTACCCGATCTTGACGCGCACGTGGCGGAGCATCCGTGGCGGGAGGAGGCGTGGCGGCTGCTTGCGCTGGCCCTGTATCGGGCGGGACGCCAGGGCGACGCGCTCGCGGTGCTGCGCCGAGCCCGCGGCCTGCTCCTGGCGCAGCTCGGTGTCGATCCGGGCCCCCGTCTGCGTCGCCTGGAAGTCGACATCCTCCGTCAGTCCGAACGAGCGGTTGACGCGCTCGACGCGCTGGGTCCGGAGCGGGTGTGGGCGGACGCCGCGGCGGCCTACGACCGTGCCGTCGCGTCCGGCTCGCGGACTCGGCTCGAGTCGACGGTCGGCCTGCTGCGCAGCCTCGCGGTGGCCGGGCCGGGCGGGCTGGAGGCGGCGCGGGAACAACGGGTCGCGGCCATCGCCGCGGCTGAGCAGCTGGGCGATCCCGAACTCACCGCGCGGGTGATCGGTGGGTACGACGTACCGGCGATCTGGACCCGCTCGGATGATCCGGACCAGGCGGCGCGGATCGTGGCGGCGGCCGAGCGGGCCCTCGCCACCCTTCACCCCACCTCTCCCGAGGCCACTCGCGCCGGCCTGCTGGCCACCATCGCGGTCGAGTCCCGGGGCACGCGGTCGGCGCGCGGACCCGAGGCGGCCCGGGAAGCGGAACGGATCGCCCGCCGCCTGGGCGACCCGGCACTGCTGGCCTTCGCCCTCAACGGCGCCTTCATGCAGACCTTCCACCGCGCGGGTCTCGCCCCCGAGCGCGACGAGATCGGCGCCGGCCTCGTCGCCCTCTCCGCGCGGCACGGCCTGGCCTCGTTCGAGATCCTCGGGCACCTCATCCGCCTGCAGGCCCGCGGCGCACTCGCGGACTTCCGCACGGCCGACCAGCACGCCGCCGCCGCCGACCGGCTCGCCGCGCGGCACGAGCGCCCCCTCGTGGGAGTGTTCACCCAGTGGTACCGCGCGCTGCGGCTGGCCGCGACCGGGGCGTCACCGCCGGACGCGGAAGCCGCCTACCGGGAGGCGGGGGCGCAGCTCCCCGGCGCCGGCATGCCCGGGGTCGAGCAGGGTCTCCTGCCGCTGGCCCTGTTGTGCCTGCGGGTGTGGCGCGGTCTCCCGATCGGTTTCGGTGAAGACACCGACTGGGGCCCGTACGCCCCGTGGGCCCGCCCGCTGCTCCTGCTGGCCCGGGACCGTCGACCCGACGCCGCCACGGCCCTGCGTCAGACTCCGAACCCGCCACCCGACCTGCTCTTCGAGGCCCTGTGGTGCCTGACCGCCCAGGCCGCGATCGCGCTGGACGACCGGGCGATGATGCGACGCGCCCAGACGGAACTCGCGCCGGCGGCGAGGGAGCTGGCCGGAGCCGGCAGCGGCATGCTCACCGTCGGCCCCGTCTCAGGCCACCTCGACGATCTCGCTGCCGCGCTCGGCGGTACGCCGGGCCCATGACCCGCCCAGCTGCGCGGCGTGTCGGCTGGGACAGGATTTCGAAAGCTGCGAGGCAGCCGTACCATACCGGACATGGCTCCACGAATCGGGCGGGCTCCCGCGCACTCGGTCACTGCCGGGTAGTACATGGCGGAGACCGTGGAGGATCAGGAGTGGGCGCCGTCCCCTGCCCAGGACGCCGACCGACAGGACATTCGACTTGCCGCGGTCATGACCGGTGGAGTCAGCCTGGCAGTCTGGATCAGCGGCGTCACTCTTGAACTCTTTCGGCTGGCCACGGCCCGCACAGGCGCGGGATCGGCGTACGCATCGCTGCTGGATCTGCTTCGGGCCGACGTCCGCGTTGATGTGATCTCAGGGACGTCGGCGGGCGGTCTCAACGGGGCTTTCCTGGCGCTCGGGCTCGCCCGGGGCGGGGACCTGTCCGTCATGCGCGACCTGTGGCACGAGCACGGCAGCCTGGACCGACTGTTGCGCGATCCCTTGACCCGCAACCCGAAGTCCCTGCTCAAGGGCGACGACTACTTCCTGCCCAAGGTGAGGGAAGCGCTGGAGAAGGTGATCTCGGATGCCCGGCGCCCCGCCAGCCGAACCGACGACGACCGGGTGCCGATCGAGTTGGTCCTGACCGGGACGCTCTGGCAGGGCAGGTCCACGACCTTCACCGACGACCTGGGCGTCGCCATCACCGAAACCGACCACGACGCCACCTTCCGGTTCGCCGACCTACGGGCCGGCTACCGCGATGGTCGGCCCGTCAGCGGTGACCTGGCCGCCGACGCCGTACTCGGGGAGTTGGCCGCCGCAGCGCGATGCACCTCCTCCTTCCCCGGCGCGTTCGAGCCGCATTTCGTTCGGGTGGACCCCGGAGCCCCGGCCGGGGACCTGCGGTGGGAGTCCGCGGCGGGTCGAGCCAACTTCTGCGAAGCACAGTACGTGGTGGACGGCGGAGTCCTGCTCAACAAGCCGATCAGGCCCGCGCTGGAGGCGGTGTACCGGCAGACGGCCGGCTTTCAGGTGCGTCGAGTGCTTGCTTACGTCGCTCCGGATCCGGGCGAGGTCTACTCCCCCACAGCCGACGCGATGCTTGAACCGGATGTGGCCGACCGGCCGGCGTCGCCGCTGCCGTCGGCCCGCGAGGTGCTGCTGGGAGTCCTCACCCGCCTGCGGGCGACAGACTCCGTTTCCCGGGAGCTCACGGAGATTCGCAACCGCAACGCCAATGCGCGGCAGCGCCGCCGGGCACGTGACCGGTTCGCGATGACCATGACGGACGTCGCCGACCAGCTTTCCGAACGGGCGTGGCCGGCCTATCTGGAGGTTCGCGCCGAGCACGCGGCCCGAACGCTGGCCCCGCTGCTGGCGGCCGGGCAACGCGGCCGGCCCGCCGGGCAGTGGAGCGGGCAGGAACTCCTTACCGCGCTACGGCGACAGCCGATGTCGTTCATCCCGCAGGGCGCGTTCCCGGAGGCGCTCGGCAGAGTCGGGGTGAGCTGGGACTGGGGGCAGACCACCGTCCAACGGCTGGCAGACATGACCGTCGACCTGCTCAAACGAGCGGTGTGGCTGGCCCACCTCGGATCGCCGGAGCGCGCGGCCATCGTGCGCTGCCGCGAAGAGGTGGCTGCCACGCTGAAGGAGATCCACGCCGACCGGGAAGATCTCAACCGCTACTGGTCCACCGCGCCGACCGGACCGACGCGATACGGCATCGGCCCGATGCCGGCACGCCGGGGCTCGCTGAACGAGACCGCCGAAAACCTCCCAGAACTGGAACGATGGCTCGCAGCTGCGTTGGTGGCGTGGGATGCCCTACCCGCGCCCGACGACGCCGCCCGGCGGGCTCGTCTGTACCGACAGGCCCTCGAACTGGCCCGGCGCCTCCGCGAGGTCGCCCCGGCCGTACGGGCCGTGAGCGAGGCAGGAAACGACGTCCTCGATCCGGACGGCGAGTGGGCGCAGCAGCTTGCCGCACTCCACCGGTTCCTCGTCCCGGCGCAATCCACCCAGGCCGCGAGCGAGGCGGAGCAGCCGACGGCGACGGCCGATGCGGGCCCTGCCAGCAGTGCGGAACGGCCGAGCGACGAGACCGTGCTGCAGAACATGCTGCGCCTCGACGTCGTACAGCTGGCGTTCACCAGCGCCAGCCCCGAGCCGGAGCAGGAGGTGGAACTGGCCAAGGTCTCCTCGGTGAACCCGGACCGGTTGACCGGCATCCAGCTGCACCATTTCGGCGCCTTCTACCGCGGCTCCTGGCGAATGAACGACTGGCTGCACGGCCGGATGGACGCGGTCGAACAGCTCATCCGGATCCTGCTGGCACCGGAGCGACTGCGGCAGTGCCTGCTGACACCCGGCTCGGCGGCCGCCGCCGAGCCTCGGCCGGCTCCCTCGGAGGCCGTGGCCCAGCTCATGGCGGCACTGGAGCGTTGCGCGGTTCCCGACCAGTCACCGGACCGACGGTGGCTGGCCGAGCAGTGGGCACAGGACCGGGCGGCATGCGAACGCGAGGTGGAACAGATCATTGCTGGCCCGGATGCACCGTCCTTGTGCGCCTGCCCCCGAGCCATGGCCCGACCGATCCAGACCGCAGTGCTCAGGGAAGACCTCCCCAGCCTCGCCATCGCGGTGCGCGGCGAGGGCACCGACCGGTCCCGGACGAGCAGCAGCTGGTTGGAGTCCTTTGACGCCGCCGACCGCAAGGCCGGTCAGAACCTGCCGGCCGAGGAACTGTGGCGGCTGTGGGACGAGGCCGCGAAGATCGGCAGGGAACGCATCGAGGGCGACGTCGGAAGTGACACGTTCGCGCGAACCGTGTCGCACACCGCCACCGTCCTCGCCAATGTCGCCGGGGACTCGGCTCGCATCAGGCCGGTGACCGCGGTCCTCTCCGCCTTCCGCGGCTACGCCCTCGCCGTCTGGGCGATGGTGGCCATGCTCACCCGCGGCAGCGCCGTGGGTACGCGTGCGGTGGAGATCGCGGTCGCGGCCGGCGGAGTCCTCCTTGCCGTCACACTGCTGGTGCCTGCGGTACCGGTCGCCCTGACCCTGCTCGCTGTTCTCCTTCTCCTGGCCGGCTTCTCGGCTGCTGCCCTGCTCTCGCCCCGGGCCAGGCCGGTCGGTGTGCGCCTGGCAGCGGCGGTGCTCGTCGTCCTCCTCGCTCTCGGTGGCGTGCTGTGGTGGGACTGGGCCCGCAACGGCTCTGCGGCGCTGATCTGGAGCCTGTCGATCAAGCTCGGGGTTTCGGTGCTCGTCGTCCTGCTCGGCTGGTGGGTCGCCCGTGCACAGCCCCGCCGGCCCGGACGCGGCCGGCGATAGGCGGATACCGCGCTTGCGGTACGCGTCCGATGTGCTGCCTTCGTACAGTGACCGGATGCGGCGGTGGACGATCGACGCGGGCGTCGTGGCAGTCAGTGGTGCCCTCACCTGGCTGCGGCTCACGTCGACGGCGGTAGCGCCGGACGACCGGGGAGCCGACGCGGTGGCATACGTGCTCTGCGCTGCCATGGTCCTGGCGCTGTCGGCTCGGGGGCGGTGGCCGGCTGTCGTCCTGTCCGTGGTGGGCGGCCTCTTTCTCCTGTACCACGTCCTTCGTTATCCCGGTGGGGCCCCGGCCGTTCCGGTCTGGGTGGCGCTGTACTCGGTGGCCGTGGCGCCTCGTCGCCGCGTCGGTCTGGCGGTGGCGGCGCTGTTCATCGCGCTGGATGCGCAGGGGCGCACAGCGGTCGCCGGGGTGGGCGTCCTGGACGCGACGCTGGACAGTTCGACGGTGGTGTTCGTGGCGGCGCTGCTGTTGGGTGAGGTGGTTCGGGGGCGGCGGGCCCGGCTGGCGTTGCTGGCCGCCGAACGGGACCGGGCCGCCGAGCGGCAACTCGCCGACGAGCGGCTGCGCATCGCCCGTGAGCTGCACGACGTCACCGCGCACACGCTCGCCGTGGTCGGTGTGCAGGCGAGCGTGGCCCGCGACGTGCTCGACGACGACCCGGCGCAGGCCCGCGCGGCGCTGGACGCGGTACGCCGGGCCAGCCGGGAGGCGATGGTGGAGTTGCGCGCCGCGGTAGGCGTGCTGCGCGACGGCCTGCCGGCGCAACCGCAACCGCTGGCCCCCGGACTTGACCGGCTGCCGCTGTTGGCGGCAGAGACCGGCGCCGTGCTGGTATGTGACGGCGAGCCGCGGGCGTTGCCGCGCGCCGTGGAGGCGGCGGCCTACCGCATCGTGCAGGAGGCGGTGGCCAACGCGATACGGCATGCCCGTGCCGGACGGATCGAGATCGGGTTGGGGTACCGACCTGACGGGCTGTCCCTGACGGTGCGCGACGACGGACGTAATCCCGCCGGGCCACCAGGGAACGGACTGCGCGGGATGACGGAACGGGCCGTGGGCCTCGGCGGTTGGCTGCGTGCGGGCCCGTCCGACGGTGGCGGTTTCGAGGTGCAGGGGTGGTTGCCGCGATGACCGTGAAGGTGCTGCTCGCCGACGACCAACGGCTGGTGCGCGCCGGCTTCCGGGTCCTGCTGGAACGGGCGCCGGACATCGAGGTGGTCGCCGAGGCGGCCGATGGCGACGAGGCCATCGCGCTGACCCGGGCGCACCGGCCGGACGTGGCACTGATGGACATCCGCATGCCGGGTACGGACGGGCTGACCGCGACCCGGCGGATTCTCGCCGACGGCCGGCTGCCGGGCGTTCGGGTTGTCGTGCTGACCACGTTCGAGCTGGACGAGTACGTGTACGCGGCGTTGCAGGCGGGCGCGAGTGGTTTCCTGCTGAAGGACGTGGAGCCGGACGAGCTACGCCGTGCGGTACGGGTGGTGGCGGCCGGGGACGCGCTGCTGGCTCCGGCGGTGACCCGCCGGCTCATTGCGGCGTTCGCGGCCGGCCCGTCGGTGCCGGGCACGGAGACGCTGACCGTGCGGGAACGTGAGGTGGTCGGGCTGGTCGCGGCGGGCCTGTCCGACGGGGAGGTCGGGACTCGGCTGGGAATCAGCCCGGCCACCGCCAAGACGCACGCCAACCGGGCGATGGCGAAGCTTGGCGCGCGGGACCGGGCCCAGCTGGTCGTGTTCGCCTACCACAGCGGGCTGGCCGGTGTACCGCGACTGCGGTAGGCCGCCATCAGCGCTCGGCGAATTCGATGCCGGCGACGCGTTCGTAGCGTTCGGGCATGTTTCTCATCCTCGGTTCCACCCTGAATTTCCTCGCCAGCTTCTTCTGGGAGGACGACCGACAGGGCATCACCGCCGGCGCGCTCGTCGCGCTCTCGACCGCGTGCTGGTTGATCGGCCTGTTCGGCCTGTACGAGCGGCTGCGGCCGGCCGCTCCTCGGTTCGTGGCGGTCGCGCTGCCGGTGGCGGTGTTCGGAGCGGTCGGCGGTGTCGCGTTCGGCGTGCAGAGCGTGCACGAGGGCCTGTTCGACGTCTCGCACGCGACGGCGGTCGAACTGCTCGACGAGCGGTCCGCGTTCGCCGCGTACACGCTGTTCTGGACCGCTGGGCCGCTGTTTCCGCTCAGTCTGTTCGCGCTGGGCCTCGTCCTGGCGTGGACGCGGGCCGCCCCGGTCGCCGTCGGTCTGCTGATCAGCCTGGGCGCCATCGCCTTCCCGCTGAGCCGAATCAGTCGGGAGGTGTGGATCGCGCACCTCGCCGACGTGCTGCTGATGCTGCCATTCGTATATCTCGGGGTGCGGGAGTTGATGCGGCGCCGACGCGGGGCGGCGCAGCAGCTTCCGGCGACGGCATAGCAGGGTTCAGCTGCTCCCTGCCGGGCCGCACACCGCCCGCCTGCCTGCTCAAGGGGCTTCGCCTGCTGGTGGCCGCTTGAGCAGGCGGGCGGCTTGCCCAGCACTACCTGGCGAGAATGTCCCAGCGCACCAGGCTGCCGCCCTCCGGCGGGTCGTTGGGCGTGACGATGCCTCGAACATCGCCGAGGAGCTGCCAGGCAGGCATGTCGTAACCGCAGCTGAGCCCGTCGCGGCCGTAGATCAACGGCGTCGGGGCCACCGACCAGATCACGGCGTCAGCGCTACGCGCGATGCCGACCACCGTCCGGGTGTCCGTCCGGCCGCACGCTCCGCTCGCGCCCGAGAAGGCCTCGAAGACGATGTACCAGTAGCCGTCGCGCCCCCTGGTCATGTCCGCCATACCTACGCCGAAGTTGGCCCAGTCCGGGGTCGGCGACAGGTCGATCTTCTGACGGACGCCGGTGTATTCACTGGCCAGCGTGTCGAGCCGGGCCACCCCGCGCGTCTGCTTCAGGCGCCCGGTCGCGTCGTGCCCGTGGAACGTCAGGAGGTAGCCGGTTCCGTCCTTCTCGATATCGGGCGTGCCGACCTCGTCGTCCCACGCACCGACCGCCCCGGGCCGAAGCAGCAGGGCGCTGTTCGACCAGTTACGCCCGTCGGTGCTGGTGACATATCGAACGGAGTGCAGGCTCCGTCCCTGCCCTGGAGCGACGTAGTTCGGGTCGTGGTCACGCTGCTCAAACACCATGACCAAGCGGGATCCGTCGGCGATGACGTCGGGCGAGTACACCCAGGTGCTCGTGACGTTGTCGTCGAAGCGGCAGCTCTGGCCCTGCTGGACCGTCTGCAGGGCCGACAACGGACGTCCTCCGTTGACCGGTGTCCAGGTGGCTCCGCGGTCGTTCGAGGTCGCCATCGCCACGCCTTGCGGAATGGAGCAGGTGGTCCCGGTCGGGCTGATGAAGGTCCGGTAGTACATCAGGTACTGCCCGTTCCAGATGATCGAGGTGCTCTCGGCGTGACTGCCGATGGCCTCCGGGAACGGGGACCGGCTCGCCTGGTTCAGGGTTGCCGTCCCGTTGAACAGATCGGCCGGCTCGGCCGTCGGCCCGTCGTTGTTCGTCACATCCGGGTCCGGCGCGCCGCTGTGGGGCCACGCTGTCGCGACGTCCGTTTCGAACGGGCTCGCGTCGGCGGCACGGCCGACGATTGTCGCGGCGGAAACGGCAACGAGCAGGACAGCGGCCAAACCTCGCATCTTCTTCGTCATGTCTCTCCACGCCGCGTTGGTCGCATTGGGGGGCAGTCTCGGACGACTTTGTCCTGGCCGGCGCTTCCAGCCATATTTTCGCGCTGGGCGCCGGCCTTACCGGTACGGCGGGCAAGAATAGTGCTCGTACGCCCAGAACTGCGACCGCACTCTTTCGGGTAGGCCGCTCCCCAGGCAACGATCTGTTTTTCGTCCGAATTCGCTGGCGTGGTTCAGCGCTGCTCGCGGCGGACCAGGACGACGTGGTCGACGAGGTTGCCCGTCTCGCCGTCCGGGCCCGTGCCCGTCCGGTGCGCGGCCCCGAGCCGTTCGGTGTGCCAGCCCTCCGGCTCGAGGTCGAGGGCGGCGAGGATCTCCTGGGGGCTGGCGAAGCGGGCGTGCGGGTGGCTGTCGCGGGCCCACGGCGGCGGCGCGCCGTGCTCCACGACCAGGAGCCGACCGCCGGGCGCGACCGCGCGCGCCGCCGCACGCAGCACCGCCTCCCGGGGCAGTTCCAGCGGGGACTGGAGGAACTGCGCCGAGACCAGGTCGTACCGGCCCGCCGGGAAGGCCCGGGTCAGGTCGTGCCGGGCCACGGTGATCCGGGACGCCACGCCGGCCCGGGCCGCCTCGGCGGTGAGCCGGTCCAGGGCGGTGGTCGAGATATCGACGGCGGTGACCTGCCAGCCCTGGCCGGCCAGCCAGATCGCGTCGCCGCCCTCACCGCAGCCCAGGTCGAGCGCGGTGCCGGGCGGCAGCGGCTCGACCACCTCGGCCAGAACGGCGTTTGCCCGGCCGCTCCACACCCGCTCGCGCTGTTGGTACAGCTCGTCCCAGAACCGGGCGGTGGCGTCGTCCACCGCCGGGTCCACCGGGTCCGCGTCGTGCTCGATCATGTTGCCCTCCTCGCCGGGCGGACGCCCGCCGCCCCCGACCGGGCGATGGTGCGCCGCCGGGAAACGAAACGGCAAGAAATCTTGCCGTTTCGGCAAACGCCGAGGTGGGCGGTGGCAGCCGACCGGAGCCGAGACGCGGCGGCGGGATTGGTGGTTACTCGACGGCACGCCGGGTAGGCATTCGGGCCGCGCCCTGTCGGGGCGGTTGAACAGACTTTCTTGCCGCTTACCGATATCCGGAGGAAGCGCCGTGCCGCACGAGTACCGCAAGAGCGCCGAGGCAATTTCCAGGCTGTCGCCGGAGCAGTACCGGGTCACTCAGGAAGCTGGGACAGAGCCGGCCTTCGACAACGCCTATTGGGACAACAAGGAGCCGGGCATATACGTCGACGTCGTCTCCGGTGAACCGCTGTTCGCCTCCGTCGACAAGTTTGACAGTGGTACCGGCTGGCCGAGTTTCACCAGGCCCATTGAACCGAAGAATGTGGTCGAAGCACAGGAGTCGAGCCTGGGCATGGCTCGCACGGAGGTCCGGTCGGCGCACGGGGACAGCCACCTCGGCCACGTGTTCGACGATGGCCCCCCGGAGGCGGGCGGGTTGCGCTACTGCATGAACTCGGCGGCGCTTCGATTCATACCGCGCGACGACCTCGAGCGTGAAGGCTACGGCGAGTACCGTGCGTTGTTTGCCTGAGCACCGCTACGGCACCCCCGGCCGGTCAGCCGGCTCTGCCAGGCGAAGGGTGGCGAACGGAACGGTGTCGACCCCGAGGGCGAGCGCGATCCCACCGTACGCCGCCGCCCGCAGCGCCAGGTCGCTCTGCACCACCTCGACCGCCTCGGCCGCGGCAGCGAACGCGGTCTCGGCGAGACCACGCTGCAACGGCTCGCGAAGCAGGTCGGTGGCGGCGCCGAGTTCGTCGCCGAGGACGACGCGCTGCGGGTTGATGAGGTTGACCAGATTGCCCAGGGCGTAGCCGAGCTGCGTCCCGGCGTCGGCGACGAGCCGGCGGCAGCCGGGGTCGCCGTCCCGGGCGGCGGCGATGAGCGCGGCGAGGTCGGCCAGCTCGGGCTTGGCCTGCCGGGCGTGGGCGAGCAGCGCCCGGCCCCCGACGGCGAGCTCGACGCAGCCGCGGTTGCCGCAGCGGCAGACCGCGCCCCGGGCGTCGAGGGTGACGTGACCGAGCTCCCCGGCCGTGCCGGCGGCGCCGCGATACAGCCGGCCGTCCAGCACGATGCCGGCGCCGACCCCGGTGGCCAGCTTCACGTAGACGAGATCACTGCAGCCGCGACCGGCACCCCAGACGTACTCGCCGAGCGCGCCGAGGTTGGCGTCGTTCTCGGCCCGGACGGGCCGGCCGAGCAGGTCGGCGAACGCGTCGGCCGGACGCAGGCCGGCCCAGCCGGGCAGCATCGGTGGAGAGCCGATACGCCGATCGCGGGTGATCGGGGCCGGCACGCCGAGACCGACGGCGACGATGTCGTCGCGGCCGGCGCCGATCCCGGCCAGGGCGGCGTCGAATAGGCCGACGGCTGTCGCGAGCGCGTCGTCCGGCCGGTCGTCGAGGTCGAAGTCGGTGCGGGTCTCGTACTCGCTGAGCACCTCATGCGCGAGGTCGGCGAGGGCGAGCCGGACGTGGCGCCGGCCGATGTCGATGCCGGCGGCGAGCCCGGCGCGACGGGTCAGCCGGACGACCGAGGCGGGCCGGCCGCCGCCGGAGGGGCCGTGCGTGCTGGTGCGCTCGCCGATGAGACCGGCGGCGCCGAGGTCGGCCAGGGCGGCCGAGACGGTGGTCCGGGACAGACCGCTGAGCGCGACCAGCTGGGCCCGGGTGCTCGGTCCGTACACCCGCAGAGTCGTGGCCACGCGACGCACGATCGCGGGGGCGCCGGGACGCCACAGGGTCCGCGGGTCGATCCGCTGCCTGGCCACGGCGCGAATCTTCCTGTCCGCGCCAGAGTTCTGTCAAGAATCGACAAAACCAGCCGAGCTGGCCGGAGCATTGCCCCGGGATCACATTTTGATTGCCAACAGTTGACACAACTCAGGCGACAGCGCGAGGGTCACAGTAGACGTTTCTACCAAGCTTGGACATGTTCCATCACAGCCCCACACCCACGAGAACCTGATGGAGGACGTATGCGCTTGCGCACTCGCACGGCCGTCGCCGCGGCCGGCACGGCGCTCGCCCTGCTGGCGAGCGGCTGCGGCGCCGACGACGGCGACGGCGGAGCCGGCAGCAAGAAGGTCGAGGTCTTCACCTGGTGGGCCGACGGCGGCGAGAAGGCCGGCCTCGACGGCCTGGTCGCCCAGTTCAAGACCGACTGCGCGCAGTACGAGTTCGTCAACGGCGCGGTCGCGGGCGGTGCGGGGTCCAACGCCAAGCAGGTCCTGGCCTCACGGCTGCAACAGAACGACCCGCCGGACACCTTCCAGGCCCATGCCGGCGCCGAGTTGACCGACTACATCAAGGCCGGCCAGATCGAGGACCTCAGCGCGGAGTACAAGGAGTGGGGCCTGGACTCGGCGTTTCCCAAGGGACTCGTCGACAGCCTGACCGTCGACGGCAAGATCTACTCGGTGCCGGCCAACATCCACCGTGCCAATGTGCTGTGGGGAAACAAGACCGTGCTGGCCCAGGCCGGCATCACCGCCCCGGCGACGACGCTGCCGGAGTTCTTCTCCCAGCTCGACACGCTCAAGGCCAAGGGGGTCGCGGCGCCGCTCGCGCTCGGCAAGGACTGGACGCAGCAGATGCTCTTCGAGGCGGTGCTGATCTCGAAGCTGGGGCCGGAGAAGTTCAGCGGCCTCTGGACCGGCCAGACCGACTGGGCCGGCGCGGACATCACCGACGCCATCAACGACTACAAGAAGCTGCTGTCGTACAGCAACAAGGACCGCGACACCTTCGACTGGACCGACGCCGAGAAGCTCGTCATGGAGGGCAAGGCCGCCTACCAGCTCATGGGCGACTGGGAGGCCGCCGACCTCGACGCCAAGGGCTTCAAGGACTACAACTACTCGGTGTTCCCGGGCAACGGCGACGCCTACCAATGGCTGGCCGACTCGTTCGTGCTGCCCAAGAACGCGAAGAACCCCGAGGGCACCAAGTGCTGGCTGAAGACGCTGGGCAGCGCTGCTGGACAGAAGGCCTTCAACACCAAGAAGGGCTCGATCCCGGCCCGGACCGACGCCAACGCCACGGACTACCCCGCCTACCAGCAGGCCGCGATCGCCGACTGGGCCAAGGGCAAGCCCGTCCCGTCCTGCCCGCACGGCTCGGCCTGCTCGCAGGGCTGGCAGGGCGCGGTGGCCTCGGCGCAGGGCAAGTTCTCCAGCGACGGTGACGTCGCGGCGCTGCAGAGTGCGCTCGTCGCCGCTGCGAAGCAGTACGCGAGCAAGTAGAACCGACGGCGGCGTTGGGACAGGTCGCTGACCTGTCCCAACGCGTCGTCCATGATGGAGGACCGGTGACCACGAGAACCGCCACCCCGACGCTGCCACAGACCCGACCCAGCCCGAGCCCGGGAGCACGGCGGGCCCGGCTGCGCCGTTGGTTGCCGGGTCTGCTGCTGCTCTCCCCGTCGCTGATCGTGCTGGCCGTCTTCGTTTACGGGCTGATCGGCTGGACCGTGAAGCTGTCACTGTCCGACGAGCACGACGCCCTGGGCAACAAGGGCTTCGTCGGCTTGTCGAACTTCGTCGCTCTGTTCACCGAGGACATCAACGGCCGCTTCACCCACTCGCTGAAGAACCTGCTGATCTTCACCGTCGTGTTCATTGTCGGGGCCCTGCTGATGGGCGTGCTGTGGGCGTTCCTGCTGGAGCGGGGCGTGCGGGGCGAAGGTTTCTTCCGCGCCGTGTACCTGTTTCCGATGGCGGTGTCGTTCGTCGCGTCCGGCGTGGTGTGGCGCTGGCTGATGAACTCCGGCACGGGCGACCAGGCCGGTGGCCTCAACCGGATCTTCCACGACCTGCACCTGGGCTTCCTGGAGAACCCATGGTGGACCGACCCCGACTGGGGCATGGCGGCCATGGCGCTGCCGGCGATCTGGCAGCTGTCGGGCTACGTGATGGCGCTGTTCCTGTCCGGGTTCCGCGGCATCCCGGCCGACCTGCGCGAGGCGGCGGCGATGGACGGAGCGAGCACCTACCAGTTGTACCGGCACGTGATCTTCCCGCAGCTGACGCCGACCGCCCTTTCCGCCATGATCATCCTCGGTCACATGTCGATGAAGATGTTCGACCTCATCATGTCGGTCTCGGGCGCTCAGTGGATCACCGAGGTCCCCGCGGTCTACGTCTGGCAGACGCTGCTCACCAGCGACTACGCCAAGGCCGCCGCGATCTCGATCATCCTGCTGCTGCTCGTCGCCGTGGTGATCGTGCCCTACCTCATCTACAACAACCGGGTGGAGCGTCGTTCATGAGCGCCAGCACCATCACGCCCGCGCCGGAGGCGTCGACCAGCAAGCCGCTGGCCCGCCGGCCGCACGGCGGAATCAACCGACGCTCACCGCTGGGCCGCGCCGCGACGTACGCGCTCCTGGCCATTTTCCTGGTCATCGTCCTGATGCCCGCCTACGTACTGCTGGTCACCAGCCTCAAGTCGGGGCGGGAGATCGGCGTCAACGGCCAGTGGAACCTGCCGACGGAGTGGACGTTCGCGTCCTGGGAGAAGGCGTGGAGCGCGCTGCGGCCGTCGTTCATCCGGACCTTCGAGCTGGCGATCCCGGTGGCGCTCATCTCCTCGGCGCTCGGCGCGGCCAACGGCTTCGTGCTGTCGCGGTGGCGGTTCCCGGGTGCCGACGTGGTGTTCACGCTCATCCTGTTCGGCATGTTCATTCCCTACCAGGCGGTCATGATCCCGCTGCGTCAGATCGTGCACGAGATCGGACTCCCGCCCGGCATCCCGACACTGGTGTTCGTCCACTGCGTGTACGGCATCCCGATCTGCACGCTGATCTTCCGCAACTACTACGCCACCACCGTGCCGGTCGAGCTCATCGAGGCGAGCCGGGTCGACGGGGCCGGGATGCTGCGCACGTTCGCCTCGGTGATCCTGCCGCTGTCCGCGCCCGGCTTCGTGGTGACCATCATCTGGCAGTTCACCTCGGCCTGGAACGACTACCTGTTCGCCATCTTCATGTCGAACACCCGCAACGGACCCATCACCATCGCGCTGAACGCGCTGGCCGGCGCTCAGTCCCCGGACTACGCGGCTTCGATGGCAGGGGCGCTCATCACGTCACTGCCGACCCTGCTCGTGTACATCGTGCTGGGCCGCTGGTTCATCGGCGGGCTCATGGCAGGCTCGGTCAAGAGCTGAACCCACCGGTCGAGAAGATGATTCAGTGTTCGCGGCCGTTAGGGTCGCGGAATGGGCCCAGGCAGCGAGCAGGACATGGAGCAACCCCTGGCCGGCGGGCGCTTGACGGCGGGTGTGGTCCGGGTTGGAGACACGGTGCGCCGTCCCGCCTCGCCCGCGTCGCCCTTCGTGGCGCGGCTGCTGGCTCATCTCGCCAAGGCAGGTTTCGACGGCTGCCCTCAGCACCTGGGGTGGGACCAACATGGTCGGGACAGGTTGTCGTTCGTGCCCGGTCATGTCCCGCCACGATGGCAGCACTTCGTCGACGACCAGGTCAGACAGGCAGCGACGCTGCTGCGGCAGATGCACGACGCCACGCGAGACTTGGCGTCCAGCCTCGGGGGTGAGGTGGTTTGCCATCACGACCCCGGTCCGAACAACACGGTTTTCCGCGACGATCAGCCGGTCGCGTTCATCGACTTCGACTTCGCGGCGCCCGGCCAGCCGTTGGAGGACGTGGGATACATGGCGTGGGCGTGGTGCATCTCGTCGCGCCCCGGCCGGGGGCCCGCGATAGAACAGGCCCGCCAGGTGCGGACCCTGGCAGACGCCTACGGCCTATGTCCGACCGACCGTGGCCGGCTGCCGGCCGCCATCTGCGGGCGGTTGCGCCGCAATGAGGCATTCTGGCGAGACATCCTCGAGGACGGAGCGGCCTCGAATGCACGCTCTGCCGAAGTGCTCGCCTGGACCCAACGCGAACTCGCCTACTTCGAGGCCAACCAGGAGACGTTCGCCGCCGCGCTGAACTCCGTGGGTTAGGGTCGCGATCCGGCCGCTATCGTGGTCGCGGCGGCGGCCAGCAGCTTCCTGAGCCGGGTATACGGAAACCGCTCCTCGGCCTCCGCCGGCGGTGCTACCCGGGTGCTGTAGAAGTCGGCGTCGTTTTCGTCGTCTTGCTCAGCCCACAGGTTGCCTGCCTCGTCGCGGTGCCACACCACCCGTTGGCCGCGGAAGTCGGCGCGTTCGAGCCAGTCGGCGCCACTGGGCCAGTAGCCGTCCCAGCCCTGGGGCCGCAGCGCGGCATACGCCGCGTCCACGCTGGCAACGGCGGCGTCCACGTCGTCGTCCTCGAAGACCGCGGCGAACCGGCAGAGCAAGGCCATCGGCGCTCCGGGGTGCGGCAGCAGCGGATCCCGCACGGCGACTGCCCGGCAGATCACATCCAGCTCCGACCAGCGCAGCGCGTACGGGTGCCAGTGCGCCAAGTCGTCCCAGCCCAGCTCAGCAGGCTCGGCGAAACCAGGTCCGGTGATGCCCAGCTCGTATGAGCCGAGCCGGGTGTCGACGTCGAGCAGGATGAGATGACCGCCACCGACGTCGAAGGTGACGTTGAGCGCGGTGTCCCGCTCGTCATCGTCATCGTCATCGAGCAACTCCGCTAGGACGCCGAGCCGATCGGCGCCGGGGCCGTCCTCCGCTGCGAAGGTGTACCGCGCCCAGAATGCGGGATCGTGCAACGACTCGCCCAGGGGTACTGGAATGCCCATAGCACGATCATCGCCTGCCGACGCGGCACTCCGTCAGGCAGGGCCGGCCGCCGTCGACGACCGGCGCCCCCAAACGGGGGCCCGCCTCCCAACGCTGCTTGATCCGCGTCCCACCTGACGTCTGCCATGATCATCTGGAACGTCGGCCCGACCGAAGGGACAGCAACGATGGCTCGCACGCTTTTGTACCTGGTCCGTCACGGCGAGCAGGACCCAACGCTCGGCCATACGGCCGACGGCGGCCTCTCCGAACTGGGCCGCCATCAGGCAGATCGGCTCGGCCGACGGCTGAAGGGCGTGCCGTTCTCGGCGATCCACTACAGCCAGCTTCCCCGGGCGGTCCAGACCGCTGACGTGATCGCTGACTACCTGCCAGACGTCCCACGGCATGGCTGCGACTTCGCCATGGATCGAACGCCGGTGCCCTCCGTCGAACACCGCAGCGAGTACCCCGAACGCTTTCTCCCCTGGCTGGACCGGGTGCCGAGCGAGGAGCGCGACGAGGACGCCGCCGGATTGCAGGCCGCCGTCGAGCACTTCGGTGCCGCCGATGCCGAGGACCGGCAGGAGCTCGTGATCACGCACAACTTCGTCATCGGGTGGTTCGTCCGGCACGTCCTCGACGCTCCGACGTGGCGGTGGATGGGCCTCAACCAGGAGAACTGCGGGCTGACCATCGTGCAGTGGGACACCGACCGACCACCGACCCTGGTCTGCTTCAACGACACCGGGCACCTCTGATCCGATCCCGCCGGGGCAGCGCGCGGTTCGGTCGGTAGCTGATTGCCGGCGGTGTGCACCTCGACAAGCAGGCGCCCCGTCCGCTCGCCCTGGGCCAGCGCGCCCCAGGACATGTACCCCCGTCCTCGCGTGGGACCACCTCCGGCAACATGCAAGTCTTCCGATCCGTTAACCAAACAGCTAACTTCCTTCCATCGATTGGTTGAGTAGCTGATCAGCCGGTCGGTGCTCCAGAGGGGACCGGAAGGGGAGGAAGCAGATGGCAGATTCCGCATGCGCCAGGAGGTTTCTGGCAGCCGGATTCGCCGCGGTGGTCACGACCGCCGCGATCGGCGTTGGCACGGCGGCAAGCGCCGCTCCGGCGGAAGGCACGATCAGGGCTGCGGTCGGTGCGTCGGTAGCGGGTAGCTACATCGTGGTGCTGAAAGATGGCGCGGGTGACCAGGCGACCGCCGTCGCCGGTAAGCACGGCGCGTCCGTCACACACCAGTACCACAGCGTGCTGAACGGCTTTTCCGGCCGCATGTCGGAGCGGCAGGCACGCCGGCTCGCCGCCGACCCGCGGGTGGCGTACGTGCAGCAGGACGGCGTCTTCACCAGCACCGCGACCCAGACCAGCCCGCCGTCGTGGGGTCTGGACCGCATCGACCAGCGCACCCGGCCGTTGAGCGGCTCCTACACCTACAACACCACGGCGAGCAACGTGAAGGTGTACATCATCGACACCGGTATCCGGACCTCCCACACCGACTTCGGCGGCCGGGCGGCCTGGGGTACGAACACGACCGGGGACGGCAACAACACCGACTGCAACGGGCACGGCACGCACGTCGCCGGTACGGTCGGCGGCGCGTCCCACGGCGTGGCCAAGGGTGTCAGCCTCATCGCCGTCAAGGTGCTCAACTGCTCGGGCAGTGGAAGCACCTCCGGTGTGGTGGCGGGTATCGACTGGGTGACCGCACAGAAGAACAGCAACCCGAGCCAGCCGATGGTCGCGAACATGTCTCTCGGTGGCGGTGCGGACACCACGCTGGACAACGCCGTCCGGAGGTCGATCGCGGCGGGCGTGACGTACGCGATCGCGGCCGGCAACGGCAACTTCCTCGGCCTGCCGCAGAACGCCTGCAATTCCTCCCCGGCCCGGGTCCTTGAGGCGGTGACGGTCTCGGCGACCGACAGCACCGACAAGAAGGCGTCGTGGGCGAACTACGGCACCTGCGTCGACCTGTTCGCGCCGGGTGTGGACATCACGTCGTCCTGGAACTCGGGCGACAGCGGCACCAACACGATCAGCGGCACCTCGATGGCAACGCCGCACGTGGCGGGCGCGGCGGCGCTCTACCTGGCCAACAACCCGTCGGCGTCACCGGCGACGGTGGCATCGGCAATCAACAGCAACGCCACGACCGGTGTGGTGTCGTCGCCGGGCAGCGGTACCCCCAACCGGCTGCTCTACACGCTCAACTTCTGATCCAGCAGAGGAAGCGGCCCCGGCGACCGGTGATGGTCGCCGGGGCCGCTTCGTACGGATGATCAGCGCAGCTCGTACGCCCGGATGACGGTCTGGTCGAAGGTGTTGCCCATCGCGTCCGAGCCCGAGGCCTTGAGCGACACGAAGCCGCCCGCCTTCGGGTGCGGCACCGACACCTGCCACGACCCGCCGTGGTTCAGCACCGGCACCTTCTTCCAGGTTTTCCCGTCGTCGTACGACACCTGCACGGCCAGCTTGACCACACGTCCCGAGCCTTCGGTCTGGGTGATCGTCGCCGGGTAGACGCCCAGGTTGCCGGCCTTGCCGACGTTGTGGTCGTCAAGCAGCGGCGCGAAGCTGACCGCGGTCAGCGGCAGCGCCTTGAGCCTGTCGGTGTGCGCTGAGCGGAACGTCCAGCTGACCGACAGCTTGGTGGTCAGGCGCGTGTCGCGCTCCAGGCTGCCGTCGAAGCGGAACGTCGCCCCGCCCGGCGCAACGTCCTCGGCGAACACCCTCGGAGCCTGGTCGGACTCGGCGATCAGCGTGCCGTTGCGGTAGAGCGCCCCGTGCCCCGAGGTGATCCTCCCGAAGCCGGCGCGTCCCTGGCCGTCGCCGAGCAGCGCGGGCGAGATGAACATGACGTCGCCTTCGCGCAGCGCCGGCACGGCGCCGGGGAAGAACGGTGCCACGCTCGGCCCGAACACACCCTTGTTCCACTGCTCCTGATAGGTGACCCCCGCGCGGTACGTGGCCAGCCCGCCCTGGTCGGTCAGCAGTTCCGGCCAATCCTCACCCTCGGCCGGCAGCTCCACCATCAACTCGTTCTGCCATGGCGCGTCACCCGCGTAGAGCTCCGTGCGGGTGAACGGGAGCGGGGTGGGCCAGCCGGTCGCCCAGCCGCCGCTGCCGTCCGGTGGGGCGAGGAAGGACAGCTTCACGCCGTTGGTGCCCGCCGCCGCCGCCGCGTACGAGGCCTTCACCGTGGCCAGGTCCTGCGGCCGCAGGTGCTTGACCAGCCCGCCGAGCAGGTCGTTCTTGCGGTGCCAGCCGACGTTGTAGACGTACGGCGAACGGGTCGGGTAGCCCTGCTCGTCCACCTCGGCCAGGACGCCGGTGAGCTGGGAGCTCAGGCCCTTCGCCGGCTTGGGTCCGACCAGTTTGGTGAACATCGAGGTGAAGTCGCTGCCCAAGACCCCGACTTCCAGGTCGAAGTTCGCGCCTTCGACATACCTCGCGCCGTACGACGTCAGCAGGGGCACCGCCTTCGGGTCGGGCACCGTGACCTCGAAGCCCTTCGCGCCGCGGGCGTCCATCGCCACCGTGACCGGCCCGCTGACCGAGAGTTTCGGATACACCAGCTGCGAGGTGCTGTAGCTGTCCCCGTTCTGCTCGCTGACCCAGCTGAACGCGAAGTACTCGCCGGGCGGCAGGCGCAGGTCGGCGCTCGCGCCGAAGGCCAGGTACTCCCGGCGGTCGTTCTTGCTCAGGATCACCGTGAACGCGCCTTCGGCCGGGTCGCCGTCACGCTCGGTCGCGGTGACCTTCACCGGGTGCTTGAGCTCCTCGCGTACCACGCCGAAGGGCGTCTGCACCGAGACGCCTGCCGCGGTCGCGGTGACCTGGCCGCCGAGGCCGCCGGTCACGTCGCCGCCCTGGCGGGTGTCGGCGGTGAGCGTCACCGAGGCCTGCCCGCCGGCCGGCACGGTCACCGTGTCGGCGCTGAGTGAGAAGATTCCGGACGGCGCGGCGGTGGTCAGCGCGAGCTGCAGGGTCACCGCGGAGTTGCCGCCGTTGTGGTAGGTGACGACGCTGCTGCGCACGTCGTCGTCGGCGTGCGGCCACTCCTGCAACCCGAACGTCACCGACGTCGGCGTGGTCGTGACCTGTTGGGTGATCGCTCGGGCCACGTCCACCCGACCCGCTCCCTGCGCGAACACGCCGACGCCGCTGGCCGGCTTGGCGGAGGCCATGAGCGCCGCCTTGAGCTGGGCGGGCGTCCACTGCGGGTGCGCCTGGCTCAGCAGTGCGGCCGCGCCCGCGACGTGCGGGGTGGCCATCGAGGTGCCGTCCAGCGGCATGTAGAGCTGACCCGGTTCACCGAGGAAGCCGTCCTTGCTGCGCGCTGCGACGATGTCGACGCCGGGCGCGGCGATCTCGGGCTTGACGGCCCAGCCGTCAGCGCTGGGGCCCCGGCTGGAGAACTCGGCGAGTTCGTCGGACTTGGTGAAGGCCGCGACGGCCAGCGCCGCGTCGGCGGTGGCCGGGGAGCCCACGGTGTCGTCCGCGCCGTCGTTGCCCGCCGCGATGACGAACAGCGTGCCGTGCTGCGCGGTCAGGCTGTTGACGGCCTGCTCGAGCGGGTCGACCTCGGGGGTGTTCGGTCCGCCGAGGCTCATGTTGACCACGTCCGCCCCGGACTCGGCGGCCCACTGCATGCCGGCCACGATCCATGACTCCAGGCAGCCGAACTCGACGCAGACCTTGCCGTCGAGCAGGGACACGCCGGGAGCGGCGCCCTTGTACTTCCCGCCGGAGCCGGCGCCGCTGCCCGCGATGGTGGACGCGACGTGGGTGCCGTGGCCGACGTGGTCGCGGTCGTCCTCCTCGCCCTCGGTGAAGTTCTGCCGTGCGGAGATCTTCCCGGCCAGGTCAGGGTGCGCGGTGTCGATGCCAGTGTCGAGTACGGCGACGCGGACGCCGGTGCCGTCGAAGCCGGCGGACCAGGCCGTGGGCGCGCCGATCAGCGGGACACTCTGGTCCAGCGCGGGTTTGCGTACGGCGTCGAGCCAGATCTTGCCCCTGGTCAGGCCGGTGCGGGTCGCCTGCCAGCGGTCGGCGAGCGACGCGATGGGCGTCTCGGCGGTGAAGCCCTGCACCGCGGGGAGTCGCCGCTGGGCGGACAGGCCGGGTGCGGTGGTGGCGCCGGAGACGATCAGCCGCAGCGACGACGGGCTTGTGGCCTGCGCCGCGAGCAGTTCGGTCAGGTCGAACAGCCGCTGGTCGAGCCGGTCTGCCCGGAGCAGCGGCACGGCGTCGGACGGGATGAGGTACTGGTGTCCCCCGGTCCGGTAGCTGTGGAACGTGACGCCCTTTCGCGGAGTGGCGCTGACGCGGCCGTTGCCGAGCACGGTCACCCGGTCACCGCTGATCAGCGTCACGGTCCGGGCCTCTCCAGTGGCCGGCGCGGACTTGGCCGCTTGAGGTGCGGCCGCCTGCTTGGCACCCGCGATGCCGGGCGCGCCCGCCAGCAACGCAGCGACGATCCCCCCGGCCAGCAATGCTCTTGTGCTTCTGCTGGAACGCATAGGCCTCCCCGTTCATTCGAGCAGTCCGCCTTGACTGTCGCTTGTAGAGACGCTCGGCCGCGTCGATAAGTTGCTGAAACCAGGTGAGCAATTTGGAAGGTGCCTGACAGGCCGCCGAGCGTCTATGTGCGGGGGGCGCGGCATGGCTCTCCGCCGGTCCATCCACCGGTCACTGCGACAACGCATCTCGAGCTACGACGTGCCGCTGCCGGAAGCCGGTGGATCCGACCGCGAGGCCAGTACCGGCTGGTCGGGTGACGTCGGCCGCGTCCAGTCAGGCGAGGGCCCGGGTCGAGAGCCGGCAGCGGAGCGGCGCCGGCGCTGCGTCGGTCGCGTTTGGCATCCACAGGCGACAATTCGCATTTGTCGCCGCCACGGCCGATCGAGTATCCACATCACAGCGGGCCGACGAGCGGACGGCCGCGCATCTTTGTGAATGCGTGGTTGACGTGTCGGGCTCGGAGGGCAATCATATTGGTCACTGGATCTGCGACCCGGTCAATGTCGGATCCGGCGGCTTCCTGGTCCTCGACGGGATTGCGTCTCCGGCCGCGACCACCCGGGTCGTCCCGCCCCCTGACGCGGCGGGCAAGTCCGGTCCCGCGAATCGGAAAGCCGCCGCTGCCCCGAGGAGCCGCTGGTGAACGGGAACAACGAAGCTCCCGCGCCGACCCGGCCGATGCCGGCGTCACACAGCGCTGAACCAGGCAGACAGCTCGCCCTCCACGGCGGCAGCCCGGTCCGTCACACCGCCTGGCCCACGTACGACAAGGGCGCTGTCTTCGTTCACCCGGAGGATGAGGAAGCCGCTTTTCGTGCCGTCCGAAGTCATCTCTACTTCCGATACGACCATCGCCCGCAGAACGAAACCGAATGCGGCCGGTTCGAGGACGAGTTGTGCCGCTATTTCGGCACCCGGCACGCTCTCGCGGTTTCGAGCGGCACCGCTGCCCTGGCGCTGGCCATCATGGGCGCGACGGTGCCGAACGGATCATTGGTCGCCTGCCCGGGGTTCACTTTCGTCGCCACGCCCAGCGCGATTGTGCTGGCCGGCTGCCGGCCATTTCTCGTCGAGGTCGACGAGGACCTGCGGATGGATCTCGATGACCTGCGCCGGCGGTGGCGGCCGGAGATCCGAGCCATCGTGGCGGTACACATGCGCGGCTTCGCCGCAGACGTCGAGGCTCTCGCGGCCTTCGCCGCCGAGATGGGGGTGCCGCTGATCGAGGACGCCGTTCCGGCGCTCGGGGCGGAACTCAACGGCCGCAAGCTCGGCACGTTCGGCGCCGCCGGAGCGTTCAGCACCCAGTCCGACAAGGCGCTCAACTGCGGCGAGGGTGGGTTCCTGGTCACCGACGACAGCACCCTGTTCGCCCGCGCGGTCGCCCTGTCCGGGGCGTACGAGGGGCGCCTGCGGCGGCATTTCCCGGACGCCGAACCGCCGCTCACCGGCCTCGACCTGCCCCTGCTCAGCATGCGGATGGACGAGATCCGGGCCGCCCTGCTCCGCGCCGAACTGGCCAGGCTGCCCCAACGGCTGGCCCTGTTCCACCGCAACTACGCCCACGTCGCCACTGCCCTGGCCGACCTGCCCGGCATCGCGGTCCGCCGGCCGGTCGCGCCCG
Source organism: Micromonospora sp. NPDC047740 (assembly GCF_043204735.1). NCBI lineage: Bacteria > Bacillati > Actinomycetota > Actinomycetes > Micromonosporales > Micromonosporaceae > Micromonospora > Micromonospora sp. NPDC047740. The sequence continues at coordinate 894,000 of NZ_JBIDCT010000001.1, read as the reverse complement.
GTGCGTACCTTGGCGAGGCGTTCGTGTTCCGGGTGCCCGGCGGCGACGCGGGTTGGTTCGCCCGCGCGCTGCGGGCGGAGGGTGTCGACGCCCGCAACATCGGCGCCGACGACGACCTCAACGTCCGCGCCTTCTGGAACTGGCGCTTCCTGTACGGCGGCGCCGACCCGGCCGATGTCCGGGCGCTGCTGCCGTGCACCGCCCGGCTGCTGGCGGAGACCGTTGACGTGCCGCTGTCCTCCAACCTCACCCTCGACGACTGCGACGACCTGGTGCGGGCGGTCCGCAAGGTGGCCGCCGCCGCCCGCGACGCCGCGCCGGCCCGGCCGCTACGCCCATGACCGCCGCAGACACCCGGGAGGGCCGCCTGCCCCGGCTGGCCCTGGTCGGCATCTTCGGGGGGCTGTTCGCCGGCTACCTCGGGCTGACCGCGGTGATCCCGGTGCTCCCCGACTTCCTGCGCGAGCGCCACCAGGCCGGTGATCTCGTCGTCGGGCTGGTCGTCACCGGCACCGCGGTGACCGCGCTGCTGGTGCGTCCGGTTGCCGGGGCGTTCGCCGACCGGTTCGGGCACCGCACCGTGATGCTGGTCGGAGCGCTCGTGCTGGCCGCCGGCGGCCTGCTCTACCTGGCACCGCTCAACGTGCCGGCACTGGTGACGGTCCGGTTGCTGCTCGGTGCCGGCGAGGCCGCGCTGTTCACCGCGGGGGCGGTGTGGACCGTCTCCCTCGCCCCGCACAGCCGGCGCGGACAGCTCATCGGCCTGTACGGGGTGAGCATGTGGGGCGGCATCGCCGCCGGCACCTTCCTCGGCGCCAGCGTGCAGCCGGCCGGCTACCCGGCGGTGTGGGCGCTCAGCGCCGCCGCGCCGCTGCTCGCCGCCGGACTGGTCGCCCTGGCGCCGGCGCCGCGGACCGCTCCGACGGGCGGGGGCGGCGGGCTGCTCGTGCGGCCGGCGCTGCTGCCCGGCGTCGCGCTCACCTTCGGCGCCGCCGGATACGCCGGCCTGGCCGCGTTCGTGGTGCTGCATCTGCAGTCCCGGGGCGTCGGGCACGGCGTGGTGGTGCTGAGCTGTTTCAGCGCCGTGTACGCCGGCACCCGTCTGGTCATCGGCCACCTGCCCGACCGGCTCGGCCCCCGGCGGGTGGCCGCGTGGTGCGGTGTCGGCGAGGCGGCCGGCCTGCTGGTCATCGCGGTTGCGCCGAACCTGCCCGTCGCCGTGGCCGGCAGCGTGGTCATGGGCATCGGGTTCTCCCTGCTGCACCCGTCGCTGGCGCTGATGGTGCTGAACCGGACCGACCCGGCCCGGCAGGGCGCCGCGATCGGGGCGTACACGTCCTTCTGGGACCTCGGCCTGGCGGTGTGGGGTCCGTTGACCGGCCTGGTCGCCGCCGGGCTCGGTTATCCAGCGGTCTTCGCCGCCGGGGCGGCGTGTGCCGCGGTGGCGGCGGTGATGGCGGTACGGATCGGCCGCCCGGCCCCGGCGCCAACAGCGGAGGTGGTCGCATGAACGAGTCGCTGACCGTGCTCAGCATCACTGGATGGTGCCGCAACGGCAGCACCATCATCGGCAACGTCCTGGGCGAGGTGCCCGGTTTCCTTCACGTCGGCGAACTGCACTTTCTGTGGAAGAACGCCACCGGCCGAGGGGTGAACGACCGCTGCGGCTGCGGTGGCCGACTGACCGACTGCCCGCTGTGGTCGGAGATCCTGCCGATCGGCATGCCCGCCGGCGGCTCGCTGGAGGCGCACGCCGCCGAGGTCATCCGGCGCCAGCGCACCCGGGTCCGCACCCGACACACCTGGCGGCTGTTGCGCCGGGGCGCGTACGACGAACCGACCCGGACGCACGCGGCGCTGATGAGCAGCGTCTACCGGGCGGTCGCCGAGCGGACCGGCGCGCGCGTCATCGTGGACAGCACCAAGATCCCCGGCGAGGCGGCGCTGCTGCCGCACGTCCCCGGGATCACCACGTACTACCTGCACCTGGTGCGCGACCCCCGCGCGGTGGCGCACTCATGGCGCGAGCCGAAAGAGTACGTCTACGCCATGTCGGCCGCCCGCAGCACCGCGTACTGGCACGGGTTCAACCTGGCCTCGGCGGCGATCACCCGCCGGCACCCGCAGCGGTCGATGTTCCTGCGGTACGAGGAGTTCATCGCCGACCCGGCCGGCACCGTCGACGCGCTGCTACGGCTCGTCGGGGCCGACCCGGCCGGCAACCCGGTCCGCGGCCGCACCGTCGAGCTGCACGGCAACCACACGGTGACCGGCAACCCGGACCGGTTCCGCACCGGCCCCACCACTGTGCGGGACGCCGACGACGGGTGGCGGCGGACGCTGACCCGCGGCCAACGGCTGGCGGTGACTGCGCTGGCCTGGCCGCTGTTCACCCGGTACGGCTACCAGGCCGGCGGGACGGGCCGGAGGCCCCGGCACGCCGGCGGGGTGTCATCGGCGGCCGACGCGACGGAGAGGTGACCGACATGGATCTCGGGCTGAAGGGGCGGGTGGCCCTCGTCGCCGGCGGCACCAGCGGCATCGGGCTGGCGTGCGCCAGGGAGTTCGCCGCCGAGGGCGCCCACGTGGCCGTCTGCGGCCGCGACCCGGACCGGCTCGCCGCCGCGGAACGGGAACTGGTCGCGATCGCCACCGGGCGGGTCAGCGCCAGCCGGGTGGACCTGACCGACGCCGACGCCGCCGCGCGCTGGGTCGACCAGGTCGCCACGGACCTCGGCGGCCTGCACGTGCTGCTGGTCAGCGGCGGCAGCCCGCCGATCGGCACCGCCACCGCGTTCGAGGCGGCGGACTACCGCGACGCCGTGGACCGGGTACTCCTGCCCGCGGTCCGGGTCTCGCTGGCCGCGCTGCCACACATGCGCGCCGCCGGCTGGGGTCGGCTGCTGCTCGTCGCCTCGGAGACCGCCTGCGTGCCGATCGGTCCACTGACGTTGTCCGGGGTGACCCGGGCGGCGCTGGTGCGGTTCGCCCAGGGCCTCGCCGTCGACGTCGGCCGCAGCGGGGTCACCGTCAACGTGCTCGCCCCCGGCGGGGTGCGCACGCCGCCGATGGAACGCGCGGCGGCGCGGCTGGCCGGTGAGGGCGGCGACGTCGAGGCCCGGCTGCGTGCGATGGGGCACCACAGCGCGCTGGGCCGGCTGGCCCACCCCGAGGAGGTGGCGGCGCTGGCCGCCTTCCTGGCCAGCGAACGGGCGTCCTACGTGACCGCCGGAGTGCACCTGATCGACGGCGGCGCCGCCGCCACCGGTCCCGAGCTGCCCCACCTGACCGGGGTTCGCAGGGACACCTACGCCTGACCCGCCGCAGCAAGGAGTGCCCATGTCCACGACCAGCCGGTTCACCGAGCGGGACGTCTCCGAGTTCTTCGACCAGACCACGCAGACGTACCTCAGCTTCTGGGACAGCGAGGGCGTGCTGCACACCGGCTACTTCACCGACGACGCCGACGCCGACTACGCGGCGGCCGCCGACCGGACCTCCGACATCCTCGCCGCCGACGCCGGCATCGACGCCGCGGCGAACGTGCTCGACGTCGGCTGCGGCTGCGGGAACTTCCTGCTGCGCCTCGCCGAGCGGACCGGATGCCGCAGCGCGGGCCTGGACCTGAGCATCGAGCGGGTCCGCTTCGCCCAGGGCAAGCTCGCCGAGCGGGGCGACGGGCTGCCCGTCGCGTTCCGGCACGGCTCGGCCACCGCCCTGCCGTACGCCGACGGGGCCTTCACCCACGTGGTCAGCCAGGACGCGCTGTTCCTGGTGCCGGACAAGCCGCGCAGCCACGCCGAGATGTTCCGAGTGCTCGCTCCGGGCGGGGTGCTGGCCATCGCCGACTTCCTGCAGCCGAAGCCGGAGATCGGCGAGGCAGCCCGGCGGCACGTCTACGACCGGGTGCGCTGGAACAGCGGCTACTCGCTGGACGGCTACCGGGAGGCGCTGCAGCGGGCCGGCTTTGTCGACGTGGTCGCGCGCAGCCTCGACACCCACATCCGACAGACGTACCGGGTGCTGGGCCGGACCGCACGGGAGCGGGCCGCCGCGACCGACGACGAGGCGGCGCGGACCTGGATCCGCAACTTCGCGGAATCCTGCGACGAGATCCAGGCCGCGATCGACCGGGACGAGTTCGGCTGGGGCATGTTCGTCGCCCGCAAGCCGGCCTGACGGGAGGGAAGCCGAATTATGCAACGCACCGACACGATCAAGCGGACGATCGCCGAGGTCGTCGCCGAACGGAAGACCCAGATGTCGCCCGGCGGGATGTTCGTCGAGGCGTTCGCCAAGGACGGCTTCGACACCCGCGTCGATTACGACGTCACCATCACCGACTCGCTGACCAGCTCACGGCGCAAGCCCCGCTACCCGTCGCGGAACATGCTCAAGGTGGTGGACCTGTCCCGGGAGCCGCAGGAGCACTACTGGCACGAGAGCCCACCCCGGGCCGGTGACCCCACCGTCGACGGCGCGGACCTGCGCCGCGAGGCGGCCAACCACTTCCACCGCTCCCCCATCCCCCCGCTGCTCACCACCACCGCCTGGGTGCAGGTGCCCGACACGCTCTGGGACGACCCGGCCAGCTTCGAGCAGTTCATCAACTACCGGCTCGTCGTGCGGCTGGCCACCGCCGAGAACCACACCATCCTCCGCGGCGAGGGCGGGCTGCTGAACATGCCGGACATCGGCCGGCTCACCGACCCCGGCCCGTTCGCCTCCACCATCCTGGCCGCCTGCAACGAGGTCGAGCAGATGGGCAGCACCGCCGACGGGCTGATCATCAACCCGGCCGACTACTACCGGCTGCTCGGTTCCGGGACCCTGCTGCGGGACGTGGAGGACAACGGGGTCTTCATCGTGCGTACCCGGCTGGTCGACCCGGGCACCGCGATCGTCGGCGACTTCGGCCACGGTGCGCTGTTGTTCGACGCCGGCCGGTCGGTGATCCGGTTCGCCGAGCCGCCGCCCGGCACGTTCGCCGAGCCCGGGGTGGCGCTGTGCGCACAGATCTGGGAGCGGGTCGTGGTCAACCTGCCCACCTGCTTCTTCGTTGTCACCATCTGACGGGCGAGAAGCGCGATGACAGCGACGCCCGCCCGGCACGACCCTGACGTCCTGGTCATCGGCGCGGGTGTCGTCGGCCTGTTCTGCGCCTGGTTCCTGCGGGCCGCCGGGCACACCGTCACGGTCGTCGACCGGGGCGAGGTCGGCGATCCGACGGCCTGCTCGGCCGGGAACACCGGCTTCGTCGGCACCCAGGGCTCCGCGCCGCTGGCCGAGCCGGGCGTACCGGCGAAAGGGCTGCGCTGGCTGCTCGACCCGGAAAGCCCGTTCCACGTCCGGCCGCGCCCGGACGTCGGGCTGCTCGCCTGGCTGTGGCACTTCCGGCGGTACTGCACCGAGCGCCACGCCCGCGCCGGGTTCGAGGTGCTGCTCGCGCTCAAGCAGCGCAGCCTGGCCATCCTCCACGAGGTCTGCGCCGGCGACCTCGCCGACACCCTCACCGCCCGTGGCATGGTGCTGGCCTGCAAGACCGAGCAGGGGTACGGGCAGGCCCGGCACGGCATCCCCGCGGCGGTCGAGCGCGGGGTGCCGCTGCGCGAACTGGACCGGGCGGAGCTGGCCCGGCTGGAACCCGGGGTGGACTTCGCCATCGCCGGGGCGCTGCTCAACGAGGAGGGCGCCGCGCTGCGCATCCCCGCCTTCCTGGTCGGCTTCGCCCGCGCCCTGCGGGAGCGGGGCGTGGAGATCATCACCGGCGCCGAGGTTCGCGGCTTCGAGGTGACCGGGCGGCGGGTACGCGCCGTCCGCACCAGCCGGGGCAACCTGCGCCCGGCCGAGGTGGTGATCGCCGCCGGGGTGTGGTCGCGGGCGTGCGCCCGTACGCTCGGCGTCGGGCTGATGCTGCAACCCGCGAAGGGCTACACCGTCACCGTCGCCGCCGGGCCGGGCACGCCGACCCGGCCCCTGCTGCTCAGCGAGGGCAAGGTGGCGGTGATGCCGCTGGGCGACCGGGTACGCGTCGGCGGCACCCTGGAACTGTCCGGCCTGGACACCTCGGTGTCGCCGCGACGGGTCGACGGGATCCTGCGCACCGTGCGGTCGTATCTGCCGGGGCTGGACACCGATCGGCGGCTGCACGTGTGGAGCGGGCTGCGGCCGTGCACCCCGGACAGCCTGCCGCTGATCGGCCGGGCCGGGGCGTACCGCAACGTCAGCGTGGCGACCGGGCACGGGCACATCGGGATGGGTCTCGCCCCCGCCGGCGGCCAACTGCTCGCCCAGCTCATCGGCGGCGTGCGGCCCGACCTGCCGCTGGAGACGTTCGCCTTGGACCGGTTCGGGAGGACGCGATGACCGATGGGCCGGCGATCGGGGTGCTCTGCCTCGACACCAGCTTCGACAAGATTCCCGGCCACATCCGCAACCCGGCCACCTTCGACTTCCCGGTCCACTACCGGGTGGTCCGGGGCGCCACCCCCCGCCGGCTGGTCCGCGAGGCCGACCCGACGCTGTTGGAACCGTTCCTCCAGGCCGCCCGGGACCTGCAGGCCGCCGGCGTCGCGGGGATCACCGGGGCGTGCGGTTTCCTCGTGCTCTTCCAGGCGGAGTTGGCCGCCGCAGTGGACGTGCCGGTGTGGTCCTCCAGCCTGATCCAGCTACCCCTGGTGCACCAGATGATCGGGCCGGGCCGCATCGTCGGGCTGCTGGTCGCCGACGAGGCGGCGCTGACCCCCCGACACCTCGCCGCGGTCGGGGCGCGGGAGGTGCCGCTCGCAATCACCGGCATGGCCGGTCAACGCGAGTTCCGCGAGGTGATGCTGGAGGGACGCCGCGACACCCTCGACGTCGACCGGCTGGCCGCCGAGGTGGAGAAACAGGTGGACGCCCTCGCCCGGGCCCACCCGGGTCTCGGCGCGCTGGTGATCGAGTGCACGGATCTGGTGCCGTTCGCGCACCGGATCCAGGCCCGGCTCGGGGTGCCGGTCTTCGACATCGTCACCCTCACCCGGATGCTGTACGACAGCCTCACCCGCCAGCCGTTCACCCGCCGCCTCGACCTCGAGCCCCAGCGGTGATGCCCGGTCACGGCTTACGTGCCGAGATCAGTTCGAACCGGCCGGGCAACACCTCGATCCCGTCGAAGCCGGCCTGCCGCAGCGCGCCGATGTAGAAGGTGGTTTCCCGCAGGCGGCTGGCGCAACTGTCGACGCCGATCAGGAAGTAGGACCAGAAGAACTGCATGGCCAGCCGCTCCGAGGTGCGGAACTCCTCGCAGATGAGCAGGCGGCCGCGGGGCGGTAACGCCTGGTAGGCGTTCTCGATCAGGCGGTGGGCGACGCGCGCCGGCCAGTCGTGCAGGACGCGGACGAACGCCATGGTGTCGTAGCCGGTGGGCAGCGCTTCGGTGAGGAAGTCCCCGCCGACGAACCCGAGCCGGGTTCCGTGGCCGGACCGTACCCGGGTCTCGTCGACGAGGGGCTGGACCGGGGGCAGGTTGTAGACGTCGACGGTCAGGCCGGGCGTATCGGCGAGCAGGTACGTGGCGAGGGTGCCGTCGCCGCCTCCCACGTCCAGCAGCCGGTGGCGGTCGGGCCAGAGCCGCGGTGCGTGGGTGCGGAACGCCTCGATGATCGGGCCCAGGCCGGCCGCCATGCTCTTCTCGAAGTCGGCGATCTGGGCTGCCGTCCTCGGTGGCCAGGCGAAGTCGTTCTCGGTGATGCTGAGCTGCCCGCGGAGGGTGTCCGCCAGCCTGCCGTGCAGCTGCCGCCACGGGTATTTGTCGCGGTCGCGTTCGATCGCGTCCGGCCCGACCACCTCGACGACGGCGTCCTTGAGCCCCGGGACGGCGCGGTACTCGGTGTCGTTGATGTCGTCGGTCCGCTCGTCGCGGTGCACGAAACCGAGGCTTTCCAGGCAGTCAAGGAGCTTGTAGAGCCGCCCCGGGCGCAGGTCGAAGCGGGCGCTGAGCTGCCCGAGGCGCATCGGGCCCGGTTCCAGCGCGTCGAGCAGCCCGATGTTCAGGGCGGTCTCCAGCACGTCGATGGCCTTGGCGCCGTTGGCGAGCAGGCTCATGAGTGCCCTCGGGGACAGTGGTGCGCCGGTCATGATCTGACCTGCCGGAGCTCCAGTTCGAGGGCGTCCATGAACGCGTCGACCTCGTCGATGGTGTTGTAGATGTGCGGGGCCACCCGCAGGGCCCCTCGCCAGCTGCAGATCATCTGCCGCCGGGCGAGGCTGCGCTTGATTGCCTCACCGTCCGGGACGGCCAGGCAGACGACACCGCCCCGTTGCGCGGGCGCGGTGGGGCCGAGCACGGGGATGCCGGCGGTCGCGGCCCGGTGCACCACCCGCTCGGTGCAGTTCAGTGAGTGCTCGCGGATGGCGTCGATGCCCACGCCGGCCAGCAGGTCCAGTCCGACTCGGGAGATCTGGGCGCTGAGCGGGAACGGGGTTCCACCGGCGAACCGGCGGGCGTCGCCGGCCCAGTCCGACGAAGGGCGGAAGGTCAGCGCGGCGTCGCCGGCGAACCATCCCGTCGCCGCTGGCCGCAGGGTCGGCAGCAGCTCGGGCCGGACGTACAGGAACGCCGTCCCGACGCCGCACAGCCACTTGTGTGCGCCGCCGAGGACGAAGTCGACGTCCAGCGCTGTCACGTCGAACGGGACCGTGCCGATGGTCTGGAAGGCGTCGACGACAACGAGTGCGCCGACGTCGTGTGCGCGTTTGACGAGACGGGGCAGGTCGATCACCGCGCCGGTGGCGTAGCTGGCGTGCGGCACGCACACCAGCAGCGTGCGTTCGTCGATCCGCCGCTCCAGGGCATCCTCGTCGAACCCGGGCCCACCGGCGTCGACGACGTCGAGTCGGGCGCCGTAGCGGCCGAACGCCCGCCAGATGAACGGCACCGTGGGGAACTCCAGGTGCGTCGTAACCACCCGGTTGCGGGACGGACGATAGTCGAAACAGGAGGCGATGCGGCCCAGGAGGGTGCTGACGTTGGCGTCGGTGACCACGCTGCCCGGGGAACCGCCGATGAACCGTGCGACGGCGTCGCCGTAGGCCCGCAGCTCGTTGAGCCACCCGTCCCACACGTCGTCGCGCCAGCCGCACAGCGTCTCCCAGTAACGCTGGAGGACGGGCTCGGCCCCGCGCGGCACCGCGCCGGTGGAGTTGCTGTTCAGGTACACGCAGGTCTCGAGCAGAGGGAAGTGGTGCCGTAGCCGGGTGGTCACGCCGGCACCCGCGCTTCCCGGCGGTCGGCCCCGGGCGGCAGACCGCCCTCCCGGCTCCACTCGGCGGTGAGCTGGTTGCGGACCGCCCAGAGTGCTCGGAACAGTGGCTGGGTCATCCGCCCGACGAGAATCTGGGTGGGCACTCCGTCCAGCGCCGCGACGTCCCGGCCCACCCCGATCGTCCGGCGCACCAGCAGGTAGTGGGTGAACAGCCACGTCTGGTAGCCCTCGTCGAGGTCGACGAGGAGCTCGCAGACCCGCTTCAGTTCGGTTCGGAGACCGGAGTAGACGTCGGCAAGCGTGACCTCGTGCCGCGCGAGGAGCCGGTCCAGGGCCTCGGCGGCGTACGACGCGGCCACCCGTACGGCGTTGTAGCCGGGGGATTCCTGCCCGCTGCCGTTACCGAGATGCCGGCGTATCACCTGGTAGGTGTCGGGTGTGAGGGTCTCCAGCACGCGAAGCTCATGCGACAGGCAGTGCGTGATCCGCACAGCTCGGTCCAGCCGGGCGGTCACCTCCCACAGGCGATCACCATCGAGATCGCCGACGACCTCGGCCACCTCGTGGGCGAGTAGTTTCAGCCACAGTTCCTGCGCCTGATGCACGACCTGAAACATGAGCTCGTCCGCGTCGACGAGCTCAGACCTGGGTGTCTGCAGCCGCAGCAGATCGGCGGTGCGCAGGTAGATCTCGTAGTCGAGCTTTCCTTCGCCGACCGTCACTTTCAACACGGGGTTGAACAGCGGCCGGCTGAGTGCCTCGTGCACGTTGCCGACTGTCTTTTCCGGATCCGATTTGCTCACGCGGCACAGCCTCCAGTCATGCCGCTGCTCCTCTGCGGCACCGCCGCACAGTCAAGCAAATAACAGTTTCGGCTACCAGCCCTCACCGAGCGAGGTGATTCACAAGCTCACCGCATTGCCCATTTAACATTGACGATCTACTATGCGTTGATCGATCGGCGGACAATTGCCGCAGGGCGTCGCGCCCGTGCGTAACGCCTCGACGTCGAGGTCGTCCCCGAGATCCAGCACTCCGGTCGGCACCAGGAGCCAGTAGCCGACCACGACCAGCAGTAGGAAGCTGAACAGCACAGTGGGGAAGTTGAGCGCCGCACCGAAGAAGCCGGCCACCGCGTCCCCCCTCCGCCCCGGCGGCCGTACGGCCACCGGCACGATGATCGTGTCACGAGGTGTCAACGCCGGCGCGGCCTCGCGGGGCGGCCGGTCTCACGGCGTACGCTCTGCTCCCCCAGATCACCTCGCCTTCCTGTCCGAGTCAGCCCCTCGATCGAACCGGATCACCGCGGCGACCGGGACGCTGAGACAGGAGGAAGCTCCGCCGCGTCCGCGCCCACCGCTGTGGTCGACTGCCGGTCGTCGGGCGGCTGCGGCGGTGAGATCCAGGTGACCATCACGACCGAGATGATCATGAGGAGGAACCACGATGCCAGCTTCGCCGGCGAAACCGGCTGCCAACCGCCCAGCTGGCTGGGGTAGAGCCAGGCATGCGACCAGGTGGCGATGTTCTCCGCGAGCCAGATGAAGAAGGCGACGAGGACGAAGGCGAGCAGGAGCGGCATGCGCCAACGGAACCGGAAGATGCGGAACTGCATGACACAGCGCCCGAACACGAGGGCGACGACGGCGATGAGCAGCCACCGGACGTCCAAGACGTAGTGGTTGGTGAAGAAGTTGGCATAGATCGCGACGGCCACGGCAGCCGTCACCCATCGTTTCGGGTAGCGCGCGAAACGCAGGTCGAACAGCCGGTTGACGCGGACCAGGTAGGAGCCGACCGCGGCATACATGAAGCCACTGAAAAGGGGCACCGCACCGAGCCGCAGCATCCCGTCGGGCGCGTAGGACCACGAGCCGATGTGGGTCTTGAACAGCTCCATTGCTGTACCGACCAGGTGGAACAGGAGCACTACCCGCAGTTCCCGCAGGGTTTCCAGGCGTCCGGCCACCATGGCGATCTGGATGGCGACCGCGGCAAGAGTCAGGAAGTCGTTGCGGGCGAACACCGCATCCCTCGGGTACCAGAGGTGCGCCGCGAAGATGACCGCCAGCATCGCCCCACCGAACACGCACGCCCAGGCCTGTTTGAGTCCGAAGACCGCGAGCTCGATCAGCCAGCCGATCGGACCACGCTGGGGCAGCCGCGCCAGGATCGCGCGGAAGCGCGCATCGATCGCGCGTTCGGCGGTGGTCATGGCGGCTGGTTCGGAAGGGGTGTGCATCGCCCCGACGCTATCGTGCCGGCGCAGGTCAGCGGCCTTGGTCTCGGCCAGCTTCACGCGCGCGGCCGCTCCCCGCGTCGGGGGTGACTGCGGGTACGCATACGCGTACCCGCAGTCTCGCGGCCGCTCAGCCGCAGTTACCCCAGGTGTACCTACCGTTGCCTGCCCACATCGTGCCGTACAGGACTTCTCCCTCGTACTGGACGCAGGTGTCCCGCGCAGCGCGCTGCTTCGCGGCGTAGTACTTGTAGTTGCCCGAGTCGGTGGCCCAGGAGCTGCCCTCAACTCGCAAACTGGCGGCAACCCCGGTCGTCGATCCGATGGCCACCGCCTTGAGGGTGGCGACACAGTTGTACCCGGTCGCGCTGTTGTACATCAGGTAGACGTCGCCCACCTTGGTGCTGCCGGAGTAGATCGACCGGTGACCGTCGGAAGCCTGGGCCCACGAGCCGCCGAAGTCGTTGTTGCAGGCTTGTGCCGGGGTGAACGGGTTCGTCGCGGCGTGGGCCGGCGAACCGAACGTCACCACCGCAACAGCCACTGAGAGTGCCGAGATCGACAGTCGTCGCGCTAGCACGCGCACACAGTCCTCCAAAGCTCTGGCGCGAAGATCACGCACGGGTCAGGCGCCATTGGTCCTTATCGGATGATCAACATTACACAGCGCAGCAACCTGGCCAGCGGCGGCACCGCACACGCGGCCGGTCACATCGACGGCAAGGCATGCCGGTCGGGCTCGCCGTGCTCGTTCACCGACGGGTCGGCTGGCGCCGCTCGACGGTTCGTACCTCGTCGAGGGTCGGCAACGAGCGTCCGGCCCCCGGTTTCTCGACGGCGGCGGCGCCGAGCAGGTTGGCGCACGCTCCGATCTTCGCCAGCGGCAGGGCGGCCAGCGTCGCCGCGATGGCGCCGGCGCAGAACGAGTCACCCGCGCCGGTCGTGTCGACCGTCCGCACCGACAGCCCGGGCAGCTCGACCAACTCGTCGGCGGTGGCGATGATGGTGCCGTCGCGGCCGACCTTGAGCGCGACGGTCTTGGCCCCCAGGTCGCACAGCCGGCGGCAGGCCTCCGCCGGCTCGGCCGTCCCGACCAGTTGCCGGGCCTCCGGAACGCCGACGACCAGCAGATCGGTGAACCTCAACAACCGCCGGATGGTGGCCGGCTCACGACGGGCCGGATCCACCGGGATGTCGAGGGAGACCGGCACGCCGTTCGCGGTGGCCACCTCGATCGCCCGGACCGCGGCGAGCGACTGCGGCGCCTGCAGGAAGGCGTAACCGGACACGTGCAGGAAATCGCAGGCGGCGATCGCCTCTTCCGGCAGGTGGGCCGGCGAATACCGAGGGTTCGCTCCGCGGTAGGCCATCATCGTGCGCTCCCCGTCCGGCGTCACGCCGATCACGTTGAGCGACGTCGGCTCGTGCGGGTCGCGGACGACGTACTCCAAGCCGACCCCTTCGGCGCGCAGCGCCTCGACCGCGACCTCGGCCCAGCGGTCCTCGCCGATCGCGCTGAGCATGCTGGGCCGCAGGCCCAACCGGCGGAGCATGATGGCGCTGTTGGCCGCGGAGCCGCCCAGCCCGATCCGCTGGGACGAGGCGACACCGTCGCCACCGGGCCGTGGGTACTCGGCGAGCTCGAGAATCAGGTCGACGTTGATGTCACCGAGCAGTAGGACGACGGCGTCCCGCTGCCCACTGACCTCTGCCACGAGTTGGCTCGCGGTCACTGCGCTGTCACCTCTCAGCCGCCGGTCCCGGCCACTGCGATCCGGCCGGCAAGGCGTGCGTTCGCCAGCACCAGGTCGACGTTGGCCTGGAGGCTGGCGCCGCCGGTCCGCTCATGGAAGAAGGCCAGCAGGAACGGAGTCACATCCTTGCCTCGCACGTCCTGCTCCCGCAACGCCGCGAGCCCTGCCGCCAGGACTTCGTCGTGCAGGTCCGGATCCATCTCGCTCTCCGGCTCGATCGGGTTCGCGACAACCAGGGCCCGGCTGTTGCCGAGGGCCCGGTTGGCGGCGTGGATCCGGGCCACCTCCTCGGGGGTCTCCACCCGCCACGGCACCGCCATCTCGGTCTGCCGGACGTAGAAGCCGGGGAAGATGTCGGTGCGGTATCCGACGACGCCCACCGACAGGCTCTCGAGCCGTTCCAGGGTCGCCGGCACGTCGAGGATCGACTTCACCCCGGCGCAGACCACGACGATCGGTGCGGTCGCGAGCCCCATGAGGTCGGCGGACTCGTCCCACGATGTCGCCGCGCCTCGGTGCACGCCGCCAAGACCGCCGGTGGCGAAGACCTCGATGCCCACCAGGCTGGCCAGCCAGGCCGTGGAGGCCACCGTCGTGGCGCCCGGAACCCGACGGGCAAGGGTGACCGCGACATCACGGATGCTCGCCTTGTTGACGTCGTCGCGGCTCGCGATCTGGTGGAGGGCATCCTCATCGAGGCCGACCCGGACGCGACCGTCCAGGACGGCGATGGTGGCGGGCACGGCGCCCGCGGCTCGCACCGACTGCTCGATGTCGCGCGCCACCTGCATGTTGCTGTCGCGGGGCAGGCCATGGCTGATGATGGTGGACTCCAGCGCGACGACGGGCCCGCCGTGACGGAGGGCCTCGGCCACCTCTGGATGAACCTCGACGGGCAGGCCGCCCCACCGGTCGGATGCTGGGGTTGTCATGTCTCGATCGTCCTGATGATCTCGTGGTGGGTGGGGACACCGCGGCCCGGGCGGAACGACCGGGCCGGCCGGGGAGCTACCGCATGGCCTGCTCGAAGTCACGGATGATGTCGCGGGCGGACTCGATGCCGACGGATACCCGGATCATGCCGTCGGTGATGCCCATCTGCTCCCGCTCCGCTGGCGGGATGTCGAGGAAGGCCATCGTCCCGGGTACCTGGGTCACGGTCCGCACCCCACCCAGGCTCGCCGCGAAAGAGCCCAGCTTGAGGCCCTTGAGGACGCGCACCGCCTGGTCCTCGGTGTCCAGGCTGAACGCCAGCATCGCACCCGGCATGTCGAACTGCCGCTGGGTCAGTTCGTGCTGCGGATGGCTGGGCAGGCCCGGGTAGAACACCTTGCGGACCTGAGGCTGCTTCTCCAGCCATTCGGCGAGGGCAAGCGCGTTCTGGGTCTGCCGTTCGACCCGCAGCGGAAGGGTCTGCAGCCCCCGCAGCAGCAGCCACGCGTTGAACGGGGACAGCGCCCCGCCGAGCTTGGTGAGGGTGTTCCAGCGAACCTGCTCCAGCCAGTCCGCGGGGAGGATGTCCGAGCGCAGGGTGATGACCCCACCCACCGCGTCATTGTGGCCGCCCATGAACTTGGTGGCGCTCTCGAGCACCACGTCGACGCCGTGCTCGTGGGGCCGGCAGACCGCCGGGCTGGCGAAGGTGTTGTCGCAGAAGACGACGATTCCCCGCGAGTGGGCGAGGTCCGCGAGGGCGCGAAGGGGCGCGATCTTCATCGTCGGGTTGGCGATGGTCTCCACGTAGAGGACGCGGGTGCGGTCGGTGATCGCCGCCTCCACCGCCGCGATGTCACTGGCGTCGACGAACGTGACCTCGATGCCGAAGTCCTGGATGCGGTGGTCGAAGAACTCGTGCGTGGAGCTGTAGGTGGTGAGGTCGGCGACGATGTGGTCCCCGGCCTTGAGCAGGCCGAGCAGGGCGTGGGAGATCGCCGCCATCCCGGAGGCGGTGGCCAGGCACGCCGTCGCGCCGGCGAGCTGGGCGACGTGCTCCTCGAGCTTGTACTCACTGGGGTTGCCGCAGCGGCTGTAGATGTTCACCTCCTTGCGAGCCCCGTCGACGATCTGGTCGTAGATGTCGTCGGCGTACTGGTAGTTGGCCGACATGTAGATCGGGTAGCTGATCGACTGCGTGCTGGCCTCGGGCTCGTAGTAGACGGCGCGGCTGGCGAAGTCGAGGTCGTCCATGGGGTGTCTCCTTGGGTTGGGGCGGGCCGGGCTGGCCGTCACTGCTTGATGGCGCCGCTGGTCAGCCCGCCGATGACCTGCTTCTGGAGGGCGACGTACACCACGAACGAACCGAGCGCGGCGAGCAGAACCGCCGCCAGCAGCACGGGGTAGTCGGTGACCCGCTCGCCCACGTAGTCGGTGAGTCCCAGCGGCAAGGTCTTCTTGCTGGGGGTGTTGAGCAGCACCAGCGGGAAGAGGAAGTCGTTCCAGACCCAGATGGTGTTGACGATGGCGGTGGTGAACATTGCCGGTCGCGCGATCGGCACCATGACGCGCAGGAAGGCCCGCAGTTCGGACGCGCCGTCGACCCGGGCTGCCTCGACCAGGGACCGTGGGACCGTGCTGAAGAACGCCCGCATGATGAGGACGGACACCGGCAGGTTGAAGGCCACGGTGGGCAGGACCACTCCGGTACGGGTGTCCAGGAGGCCCGCGTCGCGCAGCGTCGCGACCAGCGGCACCAGTGCGACGTACGCCGGGATGGCCATCGCGACCAGCATCGCGATCTCCACCCACGGCATCCAACGGGTGCGGTAGATGACGAAGGCGTAGCCGGCGGCGGTGGCCATGGCGACGGTCAACGCGACCGACACCACCGTCACCGCGAGGGAGTTTCCGGCGTAGACGAGCAGTTTCCCTTCGCCGAGCGCCTTGCCGTAGTTGGCCCACTGCGGGTCGGTGGGCAGCGACCAGACGGACGCCAGGAAGTCCTGGTTGCTCTTCAGCGAGCTGTAGGCCATCCAGAGGAAGGGGAAGATGACCACGGTCAGGTGCACCGCCAGGATGAGGTACACGATCGCGGTGCCGGTGCTGAGGCGGGGCCGCCCGCGGCCGGTCGTTGCCGGTACGGCCGCCGGGTGCTGCCTGGTGACGTGGATGGTCGAGGAACTCACGCCTCTCCTCGCTTCCCGCGGCGCATCAGGCCGAGGACGAAGACGCCGACCGCGGCGGTCAGCAGGATCTGGGCGAATCCGATGGTGGACGCGTAGCCGGCTTCGAAGTTCCCGAAGCCGGTCTGGAAGAGGTACGTGGACACCACATCGGTGGCGTTGCTCGGTCCCCCTCGGGTGAGCACGTAGACGAGGGAGAACGTCTTGAAGGAGGAGACGACCGCCAGCAGGGTCGTCGCCTGGACGTTCGACCAGACCATCGGGACGCTGACGGAGAAGAAGGTCCGGTAGTGGCCGGCGCCGTCGATGGCCGCCGCGTCGTACACCGCTTCGTCGACGTTCTCGAACGCGGCGACGAAGAGCAGGATGTACAGCCCCAGGTAGGTCAGGTTCATGACCACCAGCACCGCGGGCATCGCGGTCGACCGGTCGCCCAGCCACCCGCGTGCGAGTTCGTCGAGCCCGACGGCGTTGAGGAAGCCGTTCAGCAGCCCGAAGTAGGGGTTGTAGACGAAACCCCAGAGCAACCCGATGCAGATCTCGCTGATCACCACCGGCACGACGTAGACGAACATGGCGAACCGCTTGATCCGGGGCACCACCCGCACCAGCCAGTACGCGATGACCATGCCGACGCCGACCTGGAACACGATCGCGGTGAGCGCGACCAGGACGTTGTTACGAAGTGACCCCCAGAAGATCCGGTCGCCGAGCAGCCGCTCGTAGTTGGTCAGGCCGGTCCACTGCCGGGGCGAGACGCCGTCCCATGAGTGGAACGACAGGACCCCGGCCGTGAGCAGCGGGTAGGCGACGAAGACCGCCAGGAACAGCACCGCGGGCGCGAGGAACAGCAGTGCTGCCCGAGCGTCGCGGCGGGCGGCGACGGACCGCGTGGATGTGGACACGAGACCTCCTGGGTCGCCGCCCGAGCGCCCGTAGCCGGGGCGGGCGCTCGGGCAACGGATCGCAGTGGTTACTTGCCGGCCTTGGCGGCGTTCTCGATGGCCTCGGACGCCGCCGCCGGCGGGATCGAGCCGTCGATCAACCCTTGGAGGGTGGAGTAGTACGTCTCGGTGGTCTTGGGGGCCATCGCGGTGTCGTAGAACGGGTCGAGGGTCTCGGCCTTGCCGATCACGTCCTGGACCACCCCGGCCAGCAGCGGGCCGGCCGCCTCCGGCGTGGTCGCCCCCTTGCGGGCGACCATGGTCTTGCGGATCTGGACGTACTTGGTCATCACCTCGGGGCTGGTGATGTGGCGGAGGAACGCCAGGGCCGCCTCCTTGTCCTTGGCCTTCTCGGACACGGCGAAGCTGGCGGCGACGCCGGCCAGGACGTCACTCTGGTTCCCCTTGCCCGCCGCGAAGGTCGGGAACGGGAAGTAGCCGAGCTCGAAGCCGGCCGGGGCCTCCGCGGACATACCGATCTGCCAGGTGCCGTTGAGGACCATGGCCGCCTTGCCGTTGAGGAAGAGGATGTTGGCCTCCGCGTCGGACATGCCGTTCGCGCCCTTCGGCAGGTATCCCTTCTGGGCGAGCGTCTGCAGGACGCCGGCCGCGTCCTTGGCCTCGGGTCCGAAGGTGGCGTTCTTGTCTCCGGCGCCGAAGCCGGACATGACCCCACTGCCGTGCATGCGCATCTCGGCGTACTGGAACCAGAAGGTCGCGGGCCAGCTGTCCTTGTTGCCGAGCGCGACCGGCACCACGCCGGCCGACTTGATCTTCTCGGCCAGGTCGAGGAACTCCGGCCAGGTGGTGGGGACCTGCCATCCCTTGGCGTCGAACAGTGCCTTGTTGTACCAGACCAGCGCGGCGTCGATGTCGATCGGCACCGCGTACGTCGAGCCGCCGAAGGTGACCGACGGCAGCGAGCTTTCCAGGAAGCTGTCGCGCCAGCCCTGCTTGGCGAGCTCGTCGTCCAGCCGAAGGACCTGGCCGCTGTCGACGAAGGCCTTCAGGTAGCCACCCGGCAGCGTGTAGAAGACATCCGGCGCGTTGCCCGAGGCCATGGCCGTCTGCAGTTTCGTCTTGTAGGAGGACTGCTCGGCCGACACCTCCTTCACCTTGATGTCGGGATGCGCCTTCTTGAAGGTGTCCAGCGCGTACTCGATGAACTCGACCTTGTCCTTCTGGCCTGCGTAGGCGTGCCAGATCTCCAGGGTCTTCCCGCCGCCAGAGGTGTCAGCCGAGCCACCGGCGCCTGCGCACGCCGACAGCATCACGAGCGCGGCACCGGCAGCCAGTGCCGCTCGCCATGCAGATCTGATTCGCATCCCAGACTCCCGTGGTTCCACTGCTTGAAAACTTGGTGGGTAGTAGTACTACCACCACGAGTCAGCCTGGTCTAGGGTGTTGCTCAATTCGAGACGGGGCGAGGGAATGACCAACTCCACCACCAACGGCACCAGCGCCCTGGCGCGACTGAGGGCAGCCAGGCCAGCACTGTCCGACACCGAACGGAAGGTCGCGGACTGGATCCTCGAGCAGCCGGCAGGATTGCTGGAGAGCTCGATGCTGGATGTCGCCCGGGCATGCAACGTCAGCGACACGACGGTGCTGCGGATGTGCCGCAACAGCGGCTTCGCCGGGTTCACCGACCTGAAGCTCGGCCTGGCCCAGGACCTCGCCTCGCCGACCCAACTGATCCACGACGACGTCACGCCGGACGACGACGCGGCGACGGTCGCGGCCAAGGTCTTCGCCAGCACCATCCAGTCCCTGCGCGACACGCACCACCTGCTGACCGGCCAGGACATGGCACGGGCGCTGGACCTTCTCGAAGCCGCCGACCACGTCCTGGTCGGCGGCGTGGGCACGTCCGGGGTCGTCGCGCAGTCTTTCTACCAGCGGTGTCACCGGCTGGGGATCCGCTGCGACGCCCCGGTCGACTCGCAGTTGCAGATCATGCACGCCTCCCTGCTGCGCCCCGGGGATCTCGCGATCGGCATCTCCTACTCAGGCGCCACGAAGGACGTGGCCGACATGCTGGCCCAGGCGCGCCGGGCCGGGGCGTCCACCCTCGTCGTGACCGGCAACCGGGACTCCCACGTCGCGCGGCAGGGAGACGTCGTGCTGGTCAGCGTCTCCCACGAGACCCGCAGCGAGCCCCTGGCCGCCCGGGCCTGCCAGATGGCACTCCTCGACGCCCTCTATGTCGCGTACTCGCTGCGGCACGTCGACGACGTGCTGGAGAACGAGAAGCGACTCAACCAAGCCATCGCACAGCGTTCCTATTGACTATTTCGGACACCAGTTGGAGAACCGAGTGATCGTCCAGATCTACACCGCGCAGTCCGCTCGCGAGGCCCTCGCCCTCGCGGAGGTAGGAGTCGACCACGTCGGCCTCACCCCGGCCAAGCTCGGCCTGCCGGGAGAGATCGATGAAGACACCGCAGCGGAAGCCGTCCGTGCGCTGCGCGGGAAGGCGGTCTCGGTGGCCCTGTCCGTCTCCAGTGACCTCGACGAGATCGTCCGCATGACCACGCGGGTCCAGCCCGACATCCTGCACCTGTGCGGCGAGCCCGGCGCCGTGCCGCCGGCCGCCGTCGCGTCGCTCCGGCGCCGGCTGCCCGACTGCAAGATCATGCAGGCCATCGCCGTCACCGGGTCCGCGGCGGTGGACACCGCCCGCGCCTACGCCGATGTCAGTGACCTGCTCATCCTCGACTCCCACACCGACGAGGTCGCAGGCGTCGGCGCCGCCGGGGTGGTGCACGACTGGGACATCAGCGCGCGAATCGTCGCGTCCGTCGGCATCCCGGTCATCCTCGCCGGGGGCCTGTCGCCCGAGAACGTGGCGGCGGCGATCGCGACCGTGCAGCCCTGGGGCGTGGACTCGCTCACGCTGACCAACCGGGCGCTGCCCGGAGGTGGCTTCGAGAAGGACCTCGCCCGCGTCGCCGAGTTCGTCGGCAACTCGCGTGCCGCCCGGGTCCCGGCATGAGCACCACGGTCAACCACCCCATCCCCCGATTGCCTGGTCAGCCTCCGGACATCTCCCCCGCCTCCCCCGCGGTGTCCGCACAACCGCCTGGTCCGGACGCCGAACCGCACGTCGACCTGGACGTCCTCGACGCCGTCCAGCGTCGGGTGCTGTGGCTCGCGACGCGGATCGTGGATGCGGCCAACCGTGAGCGGGACACCGGCGACGGGGTCAAGGTCGGGGGTCACCAGGCGTCATCGGCGTCGATGGTGACGATGATGACCGCGCTGTGGTTCGCGCACCTGGACGGGGCGGACCGGGTGGCGGTCAAGCCGCACGCCGCGCCGGTCTTCCATGCGATCCAGTACCTGCTCGGCAAGCTGGACCGTTCCTACTTGACGAAGCTGCGCGCACGGGGCGGGCTGCAGTCGTACCCCTCGCGGACCAAGGATCCCGACGAGGTCGACTTCTCGACCGGCTCGGTCGGGCTCGGCGCGGCGGCGCCGCTCTTCGCGGCGGCCGTGCGCCGCTACGTGGACGCCCACTTCGGGGCGCGCCCCCGGTCACGGTTCATCGCGCTGCTCGGCGACGCCGAACTGGACGAGGGGAACGTCTGGGAAGCGGTCGCCGATCCTGCCACCCACGGGCTGGGCAGGGTCACCTGGATCGTGGACTTCAACCGGCAGTCGCTGGACCGGGTGGTCCCCGGAATCCGGATCGACCAGTGGCGGGCCTCGTTCGAGGCCAACGGCTGGCACGTGGTCGAGGTCAAGTACGGGCGACGACTCCAGGCGTTCTTCTCCCGCCCCAACGGTCCGCTGCTGCGGGAGTGGATCGACGCGATGCCGAACGAGCAGTACCAGTCGCTGTTCGGCCTCAGCGGCCCGGCACTGCGGGAACGGCTCCTGGACGGGGCTCCCGCGGGCCTGGCGGAACTCGTCGCCGACGTCACCGACGACGACCTGGGCGAACTGGTCACCGACCTGGGCGGCCACGACCTGGGCGCGGTGCTGGACGGGCTGGCCGAGTGCGACGCCACGGACCGACCGACCGTGCTGTTCGCCTACACCATCAAGGGCTGGGGCCTGCCCATCGCGGGGAATCCGCGCAACCACTCGGCCCTGCTCTCCGGTGAGCAGATCGATGCGCTGCGGGCCCAGACCGGCGTCCCCGCCGACCGGGAATGGGATCGCTTCGATCCCGACTCGGCCGAGGGCCGGTGGATCGAGGAACGCGCGCGGCAACTGGCCCGGCAGCCGCGAAACGCTCGGCTGGGCGTCACCGTGCCGACCGCCACCGGGGTACGGGTCTCCCGGCCGGTGTCCACCCAGGAGGCCTTCGGCCGGATCCTGGTGGACCTCTCGCGCGACGAAGCAGTCGCCCCGTATCTGGTGACCACCGCGCCGGACGTCGCGACATCGACCAACCTGGCGGGGTTCATCAACCGGGCCGGCGTGTTCGCGCCCACAGAGCGGCGATCCTGGAACGCCGACCCGGTGCTGAGGTGGGCGGAAGGACCGACCGGGCAGCACATCGAGCTCGGCGTCAGCGAGATGAACCTGTTCCTGCTGCTCGGGCAGCTTGGCCTGGCCTGGGACCACTCCGACCAACCGCTCCTGCCGGTCGGCACCGTCTATGACCCGTTCGTGTGCCGGGGGCTGGACGCCTTCATCCACGGCGCCTATTCCGGCTCACGGTTCCTGGTGGCCGGCACGCCTTCCGGGGTGACCCTGGCACCTGAGGGCGGGGCTCATCAGTCCACGATCACCGCGTCCATCGGCATCGAGCTGCCTGGCGTGACCTTCCTGGAGCCCGCATACGCCACCGCCCTGGACTGGCTCATGTGCGACGCCCTGTCGCGCATCGCCGCCGGTGACCCGGGCTCGGCGGGCGCCGCCGGCGACCACGGGGCGTACTACCTGCGGCTGTCGACCCGCCCGATCGACCAGGCACCGTTCGAAGCGGCCCGGAGCCGGCTGGGCGACGTGGTCCTGCGCCGGCAGGTTCTGGCCGGTGCGTACCGGCTGGTCGACGCGTCCGAGTTGGCCGCCGCCGGCGCACCGCAGGTCTACCTGGCCGCCAGCGGCGCCGTCCTGCCCGAGACGGTCGCGGCGGCGACCGAGCTGGCCGAGGAAGGCATCGCCGCACACGTCGTGGACATCACCTGCGCCGACCGCCTCTTCACCGCCTGGCAGCGAGCACTGCGGCAAGGCATCCGGACCGCGACCGCGCCGGCCAGCCCCGGCGCGTTGCGCACCGCGTTCGCGACGCGGGCGCCCCTCGTGACCGTCCACGACGCCTCCAGTCACGCGCTCGCGTGGCTCGGCTCCGCGCTCGGCGTGCCCGCGGTGCCGCTCGGGGTCGACGAGTTCGGACAATCGGGCAGGGTCGCCGACCTCTACGAGATCCACGACCTGCTTCCTGGATCGATCACGAACGCGGCACTGGCCGCCCTGACCCTGGGAACCTGATGGCGCCAGGGTGTGGCCGACAACGGAAATCACCCGATCCGGGTGACGCCGGCTCGCCCTCGCGTCCGTGAGTCTGTCCCTGCCGGCGTACGGCTGGGGGGACGAATGACCGACCCGATCAAGGAGTTCTTCGCCGACATCGAACGGAGCAGGCCGCATCTTCCCGAGAAGTACGCCGGGACGATGCGGTTCGATCTGACCGTCGACCACGTGCTGGAGCACTGGGTGCTGATCTTCGACTCGGGAGACGTGCAGGTCGCCAGGGACAGCCGGGAGGCGGACTCAGTCATCCGGGCCAGGCGGGACGTGTTCGCCCGGATACTGACCGGTGAGCAGGGGGTGTACGCCGCCGTGTGGCGGAACCTGCTCAGCGTCGAAGGCGACATCAGCCTGCTGGCCACGCTGCGCGAACTGCTGCCGGCGGCTCGGCGAGCCGGCCGGACCGCGGCTCGGACACCGGAGGGCTGAACGTGGATCCGAAGCTGGTCAGCACCGTGGACGGCAACACCTACATCCTGAGCGACAACCGCGGCGACATGTCCGCCGATGCGGGTGTTGCGACCGGGCTGTACTCCTTCGACACCCGGTTTCTGAATCAGTGGGCCCTGAGCGTCGACGGGAAACGCCTGAACCTGCTTGCCGTGGACGAGCTGAACTTCTTCGAGACGCGGTTCTTCCTGGTTCCCGGGGCGGCGACGCACTACGTGGACGCGACGGTGTCGGTGATCCGGCACCGTTCGATCGAGGGCACCTTCAACGAGCAGCTGATCGTGCTCAATCACGACAAGTCACCCGTGACCATGCGGGTCAGGATAGACATCGGCAACGACTTCGCAGACACGGTGGAGCTGCGCCGCGATGGCGGCGGACCACGGCAAGGCCGCACCTCGGTCCGGGTCGACAACGACGGCCTGCGGCTGACCTACGAGCGGGAGTCGTTCGTCCGGGAGACGATCGTGACGTCGTCCGAGCCGGCGGCGGTCGACGAACGGGGCATGACGTTCGAGGTGACCATCGGACCGCACGGCAGCTGGCGAACCACCTTGCGGGTGGACGCGGTGCTGCGCGGCGCGCACGGCCGGGACGTTCGGGCCAACCTCGCTTCCCACCGCGGACGGAAACGACCGGAGATGCGCCGCGAGCTCGAGGAATGGCTCGACTCGGCACCAGACCTGCGCACCGACTCGGCCTCGCTGGCCGTCACCTACCGCCGCAGCTTGATCGACCTGGGTGCGCTGCGTTATTCCACGTGGACCTACCGGGAGCGGCTGCCCATGGCCGGGATGCCCTGGTACATGACCCTGATCGCCCGGGACGCTCTCATCTCCTGCCTGCAGGCGATCTCGTTCACCCCGCAGCTGAGCGTGCCCACCCTGCGGTTGTGCGCGGTCGGGCACGGCACCCTGCCGAACGACTTCCGGGAAGAGGATCCGGGCAAGGTCTTCTACGAGGTCCGGTACGGCGAGAGCGCGGCCTTCGAGGAGCAGCCACAGGCCGCCGACTTCAGCGCGGCCGACACGACCCTGCTGTTCGTGGTGCTGCTCGACGAGTACGAACGGTGGACCAGCGACGAGAGCCTGGTGCGCGAGCTTGAGTACGAGACGCGCATGGCGCTGGCCTGGATCGACCAGTACGCCGACCTGACCGGCCGAGGATACGTGGCGTACCAGCGGCGCAACCAGCGGTGCGGCGTCATCAACCAGGGTTGGAAGAACACCCCGGACGGCATCTCCTACCGCGACGGGCGGCTGCCCGGCTATCCCCTCGCCACCTGTGAGCTGCAGGGCTACGCGTACGACGCGAAACTACGCGGTGCCCGGCTGGCCCGGCAGGTCTGGGACGACCCGGCGTACGCCGATCGCCTGGAGCGGGAGGCCGCAGACCTGAAGGACCGGTTCAACCGGGACTTCTGGATCGCCGATCGCGGTTACTACGCGGTCGCTCTGGAGGCCGACGGTACCCAGGTGGACGGGCTCACCTCGAACATCGGCCACCTGCTGTGGAGCGGGATCGCCACCGAGGAGAAAGCGGCCCAGGTGGCCGAGCACCTGATGAGCGACCGGCTGTATTCGGGCTGGGGAATCCGGACACTGGCCACCGACAACCACCGTTACAACCCGATCGGCACCCACACCGGGATGGTGTGGCCGTTCGACAACGCGCTGATCGCCTACGGCCTACGCCGGTACGGGCATGACCGGGAGGCCGCCCGGGTCGCGGAAGGAATCCTGACGGCGGCGAGCTGTTTCGACGGACGACTACCCGGCGCGTTCGCCGGATACGGCCGGAGCCTGACCAGGTACCCGGTCACCCTGCCACGAATCGGCTCCCCGCAGGCCATCTCTGCCTCAGCCCCGCTCATGCTGCTACGCACCCTGCTGGGCGTGGAACCTTGCGAAGGGCACCTGTCGGTCGAACCGGCGGTCCCGGAGACGATCGGGCTCGTCGAACTGCTCGGCGTGCCCGGCCCGTGGGGACGGCTGGACGCCGTCGCCCACGGCCGATTGCCGGTGCCCGGCTGACCCGAGGATCGGAGCGCTCACTCCCCTGTGTCGGACTGGGTGCGTGTGGCGGCGACGACCCGGCGTACCTCGTCGCCGTCGGTGGCCTCGCGTCCGTCGCGCCGCACCGGTGCCCGCAGGTGCACCTCCCGCGCCCCGGTCTCCGCGAGCACCTGCCGGACGTTGTGCGACCGGATGCCGCCGCCGGCGATGACCCGCAACCGGTCGCCGGCCCGCTGCCGTAGCGCAGCGATCCGCGCGGCGCCGGCCAGCGCGGTGGGCGCCGCGCCGGAGGTGAGCACCGCGTCGGCTCCGAGGTCGATGATCTCCTCGATCGCCTCCAGCTGGTCGCCGACCTCGTCGAAGGACTTGTGCACCGTCACCGGCAGCGGCCCCGCCGCCTCGATCAGGCGCCGGAGCACGGCCAGGTCGAGGCCGCCGTCGGCGGTGACCGCGCCGACCACCACCCCGACCGCGAGGCCGTGCGGATTGGGCAGGCTCCGGATGGCCGCGATGTCGGCGAGCATCACCTGCTCCTCGATCTCGCTCAACCGGAAGTCACCGCCCCGGGGACGGACCATGACGCGTACCCCCACCCGGCGCAACGTCCGCAGGGCGACCTCGACGGTGCCCAGGCTGGGGGTGGTGCCGCCCTGGCCGAGATCGGCGCAGAGCTCCAGCCGGTCGGCCCCGGCGGCCTCGGCCACCAGTGCGGTCGGCACGTCACTCACGCAGATCTCCACCGTGGTCATGCCGCCTCCTCGCTTCGCTTGGTCATCCGGCCGCCCCGGCCCCTGCGGCCGCCTTGCTCGACTCCGGACGCAGCGGGAAGTGGCAGGCCACCTGGTGCCCGTCGCCGGCCAGCGGCGGCTCCGTCGCGCAGATCTCCTGCGCCAGCGGGCAGCGGGTCCGGAACCGGCACCCGGTGGGCGGGTTCAACGCGCTGGGCAGCTCGCCTCGGATGGTGACGCCGTCGCGAGCGGTCGCGGCGTTCGGCGTGATCGAGGGGACGGCGTCGATGAGCGCCTGCGTGTACGGATGCCGGGCGGCCCGGACCACGTCCCGGGCGGGACCGACCTCGACGAGCTTGCCGAGGTACATGACGCCGATCCGGTCCGCCATGTAGTCGACGACGGACAGGTCGTGGCTGATGAAGACGTACGCCAGGCCGAGCTCGCGCTGCAGGTCCCGCATGAGGTTGAGCACCTGCGCCTGGATCGACACGTCAAGCGCGCTGACCGGCTCGTCGCCGACGATCAGCCGGGGCTGCAGGGCCAGCGACCGGGCCAGCCCGATGCGCTGCAGCTGGCCGCCGGAGAACTCGTGGGGGTAGCGCTCCAGGACCCGCCGCGACAGCCCCACCTGGTCGAGCAGCGTCGCGATCCGCGCCCGCCGCGCTGCCCCGTCGCCCACCTTCTGGATCTCGAGCGGCTCGGCGAGGATGGCGTCGACACGCATCCGCGGGTTCATCGCGGCGTAGCTGTCCTGGAACATCAGTTGGACCTGCCGGTGCATCCGGCGGCGCTCCCGCCCGGCCAGGCTGGCGATGTCCGTGCCGTCCAGCAGGATCTGCCCGGCGGTCGGCCGCTCCAGCCCGACGGCCAGCCGTCCCACGGTGGACTTGCCGCAGCCCGACTCGCCGACCAGCCCGAAGGTCTCCCCCGGGCCGACGTCGAAGGAGACACCCGCCACGGCGCTCACCTGCCCGGCGGACCGGCGCAGCAGCCCGCGGCCGTGTGCCGCGTAGTTCTTGACCAGCGCCTGCACCGACAGGACCGGGGTCGCCGCCGGCTGGTCTGCTCCGGCCGTCGAGTCGGCCGGTTCGGGCGCCTGCTCGACCCGCACCCGAGGCGGCAGGGTGACCGGTGCGGCGGGCACCGGGTGCAGACAGGCGTGCCGGTGCTCGCCGACCGACAGGGCCACCTCGGTGGTCCGGCACTCGTCGGTGACGTGCCGGCAGCGTGGCGCGAACCGGCAGCCGGCCAGGGGCCGGGACAGGTCCGGCGGCAGTCCCGGGATACTGTAGAGCCGGGCGTGTGCACCGCTCTCCCGGATCGCCGACTCGGGGAGCGCCTCCATCAGCGCCTCCGTGTAGCGGTGCCGAGGCGAGCGGAACAGTTGCTCGGTCGCCGCGGTCTCCACCACCCGTCCGGCGTACATGACGGCGACCCGGTCGGCGCGGCCGGCGATCACCCCCAGGTCATGGGTGACCAGGATGACGGCCATCCCGAACTCTTCCCGCAGGTCGTCGATGAGTTCGAGGATCTGCCGCTGCGTGGTGACGTCGAGCGCCGTTGTCGGCTCGTCGGCGATGAGCAGGCGCGGGGAGCAGACCAGTGCCATCGCGATGGCGACCCGTTGCCGCATCCCGCCGGACAACTCGTGCGGGTAGTTGTCGACGATCCGGTCCGGGCGTGGCATCCCGACCCGGCGCAGGATCTCGATGGCCCGCTCCCGGGCCTCCGCCCTGCCGACTCGCTCGTGCACCCGCAGCGGTTCGGCGACCTGGACGCCGATCCGCATGGTCGGGTTGAGCGAGGTGAGCGGGTCCTGGAAGACCATGCCCATCCGGACACCACGGATCCGGCGTACCTCGTCTGCTGGCAGCGATCGCAGGTCCCGGCCTTCGAAGAGGATCTGCCCGCCGGACACCCGGCCGCCGGGCGGCAGCAGCCCCATGATCGACAGCGCCGTCATCGTCTTGCCGCTGCCGGACTCACCCACGACGCCGAGGGTCTCCCCCGGCATGACCTCGAGATTGACCCCGTCGAGGGCGTGTACCGTGCCGCGGCGCAGCGCGATGTCGGTGTCGAGATCGCGCAGTTCCAGCAGGGGCTGGGCCCCTGCCGGCTGCCCGGCCGCCGAGGAGTGCCGAAGGTCGGTCGATTCGCTCATTCCCTGCTCCTGCTACCGCCGCCGGAGGCGGACCTCGAAGGCGTCCCTCAGCCCGTCGCCGATGAAGTTGAAGGCGAGGACGATGAGGATGATGGCGATTCCGGGCGGATACAGCAGCCACCAGTGGCCGCTGTAGGTGTCCGCGAGGCCGTCGGAGAGCATCCCGCCCCAGTTCGCCGCCGGCGGGGGGACACCGAGGCCGAGGAACGACAGGTACGCGACGTAGAGGATCGCGTCGGCGACCTGGAAGGTCGCGTTGACGATCACGGTCCCGATGGCGTTCGGCACGATGTGCCGGCGCACGGCCCGGCCGCCCGTGCCGCCCATCGCCCGCATGGCCTGGACGTACTCGCGGGAGCGCAGGGTCAGTGCCTCACCCCGGACCAGCCGGGCCGGCCCCAGCCAGGCGAAGGCGCCGATGATGAGGATGAGCATCGACACGCTCGGGGTGACGATGGCGGCGAGCAGCATGAACAGGAACAGCGACGGGATCGACATCATCGCGTCGACCACCCGCATCATCGCCGAATCCGGCCACCCCCCGACGAACCCGGCGACGGCGCCCCAGAGCGTGCCCAGGGCGGTGGCGAGGATCCCGGCCGCGAGCCCGACGATGATCGAGGTCTGACCGCCGAGCATGAGCCGCCCCAACTGGTCGTAGCCGACCCCGTCGGTGCCGAGCGGATGCCCCTGCTCACCCGGGGCCAGGTGTACGGCGGTGAGGTCCGTATGCACCTGGTCGGTGTGGTAGAAGAGCGGGCCGAGGAAGCAGATCCCGGCCAGCAGGACGAACAGGCCCAGGCCCACCAGGGCGAGCCGGTTCTCGCAGAAGACGACCAGCCCCTGCCGCCAGAGGCCGCGCACCGGCGCCTCGGCCGCGTCCGCCGGCTGGTCGGGGGCGGTGCCTGGGCGGACCGCCTGGGAGAGGGTGGTCATGACGCGCTCCCGCGGAGTCGGACCCGGGGATCGACGGCGGCGTAGAGCAGGTCGGCGACGAGCGCGCCGACGACCGTCGCGATCGAGATGATGACGGTGACCCCGAGCAGGATCGGGAAGTCACGCTTCAGCGCCGCCTGCCAGAACAACTGCCCCATGCCGGGGAAGTTGAACAGCGACTCGACGACCAACGCCCCGCTGAACAGCGCGGGCAGGTACATCCCGAGCAGCGTGATGACTGGGAACAACCCGTTGCGCAGCGTGTGCCGCAGGACGACCCGCCGCTCGGAGAGACCCTTGCTGCGGGCGGTGCGGACGTAGTTCTCGTTGAGGTTGTCGACCATGGCGGAGCGTACGTACCGCGAGTAGACCGCGATGGTGACGATGGCGAGTGTGACCGTGGGCAGGACCAGCCCGGCCGGATCGGCGAGCACCTCCGCCACCGTGAACCCTTGCGGTGCCTCCGGCGGCAGGATCGGCCAGACCTGCGAGAAGAGGATGATCATCATGAGGCCCATGAAGAAGATGGGCGTGGCGTACGCCAGCAGCGACAGCGAGGTGATGGCGTAGTCGGGCCAGCGGTTGCGGCGCACCGCCTGGATCACCCCGAGCGGGATCGCCAGCACGATGGCGAGCAGGGTCGACAGCAGCGACAACACCATGGTCTTCGGCAGCCGCTGGCTGATCGCCTCGACGACCGGCTGGTTGAGCTGGTACGAGTAGCCGAGATCGCCGTGCAGCAGGCGCTGCACGTACATGCCGTACTGCTGGATCCAGGGCCGGTCGTAGCCCATCTCGTGGTTGAACGCCGCCAACTGCTCCAGCGTGGCCTCCTTGCCGAGGGTGGCCCGCGCCGCGCCCCCGGGCAGCAGGTGCAGGATGAGGAACGCGATCACCGTGACGAGCACGACGACGATGAGGGCCTGGCCCAAGCGCGTGATGAGGTACCGGACCACCTGGGCGGTTCCTCCTCCCCGGTCGGGGCTCCGGCGGCGCGGTGGGCGCCGCCGGAGCCGGGACGATCAGTGATCGATTACTTCCAGGACCAGTCCTGGAAGTACATGAAGTTCATCGGGTCCTGCGGCTCGACGCCCTGCAGACCGGCCCGGTACGCCGAGACCTGGAACACCGGGTTCGGCATCCAGAGCACCGGCAGGTCCTTGGCGAGGAAGTCGTTGTACGCCTTGAGCGCGCTCTCGTCGCCGGAGAACTGCGTGGCCTCGATGAGCTTGTCGGCCTCGGGGTTGCTGTAGCTGCCCAGGTTCACCGGGGCGTCGGTGGCGAAGAGCCGCTCGCCGCTGGCGAAGGCCGGGTAGTACCAGCTGCCCTGCGAGCCGAAGAAGGACATGTCCCACGAGCAGGTCGCGTCCGTCGGCTTGCAGGCCGGGGTGACCGCGACCGAATCGGGCACCTCCTTGATGGTCAGCTGGATGCCGAGCTTGGCCATCTGCGACTTGATCTCGGCGAACATCTTGGTCGTGGCGGCGAAGCCGGTCTGGCTGGTCACGGTGAGGTTCAGCGCCGTGCCGGCGGCGATGCCGTCGCCGCACTGGTTCGGTCCGGTGCCCGGCGTCTGGCAGGTGGTCTGCCCGTCCGGGGTCACCTGCCAGCCGTGGCTCTCGAGCAGCTCCTTGGCCTTGGCCGGGTCGAACGAGTACACACAGCCGGCGGCGTCGGTGCCGTTGGTGCCCGGCTTGGCGGGCACCGGGCCGCAGGTCGGCGCGGCCGTGCCCGACCAGATCACCTTGCTGATCGTCGGCTGGTCGATGAGCATCTGCATCGACTGCCGCAGGTACGGCTGCTTGAACAGCACCCCGGTCTTCGGGTTGTTGAAGTTCAGCTGCAGGTAGGTGACGGACCAGCCGTACCAGGGGGAGACCGTGTAGCCCTTGGACTTGAGGTAGGCCTCCTGGGACAGGTTGGCCGCCGGCACGTACCCGTAGTCGATGTCACCGGCGCGCAGCACGTTGAACTCGGCGTCGTCGCCGGTGAACGGCCGGAGCACGACCTTGGCGAGCTTCGGCTTGTCCACTCCGGAGTAGTTCGGCTGGGCGGCGAGGGTGACCTCGCCGTTCGGCACGTACTTCGCCAGCTTCCACGGGCCGCTGTTGACCTTCCACAGCTCGTTGGAGTCGTACGTCTTGGGGTCCTTCGAGGCCGCGGTGAGGAAGTCGAAGACCTTCTTCGCGCCCTCCGGCGTGCTGGCCAGGTTGCTCACGGCCGCGGTGGCGGAGTCCTTGTCCCAGGCGTGCTCCGGCATCGGGGTGATCTTGTTGAGCTGGTTGTCCACGAACCAGGCGGTGTTGTACACCTCCTTCGTGGTGATCGAGAAGGTCTTGTCGTCCTTGACCGACCACTGCGCGATGTTGTCCGGGAGGCCGCCGGCCCGGTAGGACGCCCACTTGTCCTTGTTCGCCGTGACCAGGTCGTACCAGAACTGGATGTCCTTGGTGGTGACGGGCTTGCCGTCGGACCAGGTGTTGTCCTTCAGCGTGATGGTCAGCGTCCTGCCGCCGTCGCTCACCACCGGCGGCTCGGCCATCGAGCGCTGCGGGTCGATGTTGTACTGCGCGGTGCCGTCCAGCTTGTACTGGTACAGCGACCGGTACAGCGCCTGCCCGAAGATGGCGTTCTCGCCCTGGGTGAAGCCGGGTGCCGAGATCGGCAGGATCCAGTTGGGGGTACGGAAGGCGACAGTCACGGTGTCCTTGCCCTGACTCCCGCCCGCCTTCGACGAACCGCTGCCGCCACCGCAGGCGACCAGGCCCGCCCCGAGGGCGACCGCGCTGGCTACCGCCACGGCGCCGCGGAGGGCGCGCCCGGGAAATCTGCTCCTCATGAGTCTCCTCGATTGATGTGCACGTGCCCCGTGTCTCCGGGCG
Source organism: Micromonospora sp. NPDC047740 (assembly GCF_043204735.1). Taxonomy (NCBI): domain Bacteria; kingdom Bacillati; phylum Actinomycetota; class Actinomycetes; order Micromonosporales; family Micromonosporaceae; genus Micromonospora; species Micromonospora sp. NPDC047740. The sequence continues at coordinate 862,040 of NZ_JBIDCT010000001.1, read as the reverse complement.
CCGGCGGCGTCGGCATGCGTCCCGCCGCCTGGCGCTGCTGCTCCTCGACGTTCGACGCGGAGAATGTAACCGCGCCGAAGTGCCGAGTCAACGAAAGTTACCCTCTTTATTCGGCAACTTTGGCCAGGGTACGATCGAAGTCGGCGAAGCATCGACCGATACTCTTCGCGTGGGCTCCGGAGCGCACCCTGCCGTGGCACTGCGACACACTGAGGCGGCGCCGGAGGACCGCCCAAACAAGGAGAAGCACCTTGGAACCATCGATCTCCGCCACCCTGCGCGACCAGACCCTCGACCTGCTGGCCAGCGGCGCGGCCACCTCGCGCGCCGACCTCATCGAGGCGTTGCAGGTCGCCCCCTCGACCGTCACCAGCGTGGTACGCCGCCTGCTCGAGGAGGGCGTCATCCTGGAGGAGGGGGTGGGCCGGTCCACCGGGGGGCGGCGCCCCCGGATCCTGCGCCTGCGGGAGACCAAGGGGGTCCTCGCCGTCGCCGAGCTGGGTGGCCGGCACGCTCGGGTGGGGTTGTGCGCGCCCGACGGCGGGCTGCGCACCACCGAGGAGGTGGCCCTCGACATCGCCGCCGGGCCCGAAGAGGTGTTCGACGTTGTCGCGGCGACATTCGCGCGGCTCCAGGCGACGGCCGCGCCGGGCCAGGAGCTGCTCGGGGTCGGCGTCGCCCTACCGGGCCCGGTCGAGTTCCCCGGCGGCCGGCTGGTCGGCCCGGCCCGGATGCCCGGCTGGAGCGGTGTCGATGCGCGGGACCACCTCGCCGCGCGGTTCCAGGTGCCGGTGGCCGTCGACAACGACGCCAAGGCGGCGGCGATCGGCGAGTACGTCACCCGGAGAAACGAGTTCGGCGACATGATCTACGTCAAGGCCGGCACCGGCATCGGTGCCTGTCTGGTCAGCGGTGGACAGGTCTACCGGGGCGGTCGCGGCCTCAGCGGCGATGTCACCCACGTACGCGTGGCGGACAGTGGCGAGCGGGAGTGCTCCTGCGGCAGCCGGGGCTGCCTGGAGACCGTCGCCAGCGGCGCCGCCCTGGCCCGCCAGTTGGCCGAGCGGGGCTCATCGGCGACCACCGTCCGGGACATCATGGCAGCGGTCAGCGACGCCGACCCGACCGTGGTGACCATGGTGCGTCACGCCGGCAGGCTGCTCGGCGTGGCGCTCTCCGGCCTGGTCAACTTCCTCAACCCCGACGCCGTCGTCATCGGCGGCGCGCTGTCCAGCCTCGACGTCTACGTGGCCGCGACCCGGGGGATGCTCTACGAGCGCTGCCTACCGTCCATGACCCAGTCCCTGACCATCGAAGCCAGCGTCGCGGGCCCCGATGCGGCCCTGGTCGGCCTCGGGCACCTGCTGCGCATGACGGCCGACGTACGACCCTCCTGAGGAGCAACACCCGTGCCCCGTCCCCTCCGCATCGCCATCGGCGGCATCCACATCGAATCCAGCACCTTCTCGCCCCACCTCAGCACCGCCCACGACTTCGAGGTCACCCGGGGCGATGCGCTGCTGGCGCGTTACGGCTGGCTCTCCCCCGCCCAGCCCTGGGCCGCTGACGTCGAATGGATACCGCTCGTGCACGCCCGGGCCCTGCCCGGCGGGGCGGTGGACCCGGCGACGTACGAGGCCTGGGCCACCGAGATGGTGGAGCAGCTCGCTGCCGCCGGCCCGGTGGACGGCATGCTGCTGGACATCCACGGTGCGATGAGCGTCGTCGGACGCGACGACGCGGAGGGCGACCTGGTCACCGCCATCCGGTCGGTGCTCGGGCCGGAGCCGTTCGTCTCCGCGGCGATGGACCTGCACGGCAACGTCTCGCAGGTGCTGTTCGACGCCTGCGACCTGCTCACCTGCTATCGCACCGCCCCGCACATCGACGTGTGGGAGACCCGTGAGCGCGCCGCCCGGAACCTGGTCGAGGCGCTGCGCCGGCAGCGGCGCCCGCACAAGGCCCTGGTCCACGTGCCGATCCTGCTGCCCGGCGAGATGACCAGCACCCGCGAGGAGCCGGCCCGGGGGCTCTACGCGAGGATCCCCGAGGTCGAGGCCCGGGACGGCATCGTCGACGCCGCGATCTGGATCGGGTTCGCTTGGGCCGACCAGCCGCGCTGCCGGGGCGCGGTCGTCGTCACCGGCACCGACGCCACCGCCACCGCCGAGGCGGCCCGCGAGCTCGGCGGGCACTTCTGGGCGGCCCGCGACGACTTCGCCTTCGTCGCGCCCACCGGCTCGATGGACGAGTGCCTCGACACGGCCCTGGCCGCGGTCGCGGATCCGGCCCGGCGACCCTTCTTCATCAGCGACTCGGGCGACAACCCCGGCGCCGGCGGTGCCGACGACGTCACCTTCGCCCTCGACCGGCTGCTGGCCCGCCCCGAGATCCGCGACGGCTCCCGCCGCGCCGTGTTCGCCTCGCTGGTCGACCCGCAGGCCGTAGCGCAGATCGCCGACCAGCCGCTCGGCTCACCGGTCCGGGTGGCGGTCGGCGGGCGAATCGACTCCCGGGACCCGGGCCCGCTGCCGCTCGACGGGATCCTTGAGGCGGTCGCCGAGGATCCCGACGGTGGGCGGTGCGCCAGCGTACGGGTCGGCGGGCTGAGCGTCTTCGTCACGTCCCGCCGGATGCAGTACCGCCTGCTGGACTCCTACGCACGGCTGGGGATCGCGGTCGACGAGCTGGATCTCGTCGTGGTGAAGATCGGCTACCTGGAACCCGAACTGTTCGACGCGGCCGGCGACTGGCTGCTCGCGCTGACCCCGGGCGGCGTCGACCAGGACCTCGCGCGGCTGCCGTACCAGCGTGTGGTGCGACCGGTGTTTCCCCTGGACCGCGACTTCACCGCGGACCTCACCGTGGTGACCGGGTGATCGCGTGACGCAGCCCGAAGGCCAGTGCGTCCTCGCCGTCGACGTCGGTGGAACGACCATCAAGGGGGCCGTGGTCGGCGAGGACGGCCAGTTCCGGCACTCGCTGACCGTGCCGTCGCGGGCGGACGACGACCCGGTCAAGGCCGTCCGGTCCCTGTGCCTCCAGCTGCGCGACGACGCGCTCGCCCTCGGCGCCACACCCGCCGCGATCGGCGTGGTCACACCGGGCCTCGTCGACGAGATCGACGGGGTGGTGCGGTACGCCGCCAACATCCGGTTCCGCGACGTGCCGCTACGCGCCCTCGTCGGGGACGATCTCGGACTGCCGGTGGCGGTCGGGCACGACGCACGGGCGGCCGGCGTCGCCGAGGCGGTGGCCGGAGCAGCCCGCGGACTGGACAACTTCCTGCTGCTACCGCTGGGCACCGGCATCGCCGCGGCGGTGGTGGTGCATGGTGCGCCGGTGCCGGGCGCGACCGGCTCGGCCGGCGAGGTCGGCCACATGCCGGTCTACCCCGGCGGGGAGCCGTGCAGTTGCGGGCAGCGGGGATGCCTGGAGGTGTACGCCTCCGCCGGCGGGCTGGCCCGCCGCTATGCCCGGCTCGGCGGAACCCGGGGGTTGGACAGCCGGGGCATCGCCGACGCGGTGGCCACCGATCGGGTGGCCCGCGCCGTCTGGGACGACGCGACCCAGGCTCTGGGGACGGCCCTGGCCACCCTGACCCTGACCCTCGACCCGGCCCGCATCGTTCTCGGCGGTGGGCTCGCCGACGCGGGCGCGCTGTTCTTCGACCCGGTACGCGACGCCCTCCGGGCGGCTCTCGCCTGGCGGACCCCGCCCCCGGTGCTGCGCTCCGCCTTCGGCGCCCAGGCCGCACAGGTCGGCGCGGCCGCCATGGCCCGACGGGAGGCCGGCCTGCCCGTTCCTGACGGCTGGGGCGCACCCGAGCTCGTGCCGCCTGTTGCGTGACTGCGGCCGACCGCTAGCCGGCGCCGTGGAGGCCGGGGGCGACGCCAACCCGGACCGACTGACTCCCGGGTCCGGCCCGGGCGGCAGCCGGACCCGCAGCCTCGCCTCGTCCCGCTCCCCGGTGTGGTCGCCACGGAGCGCACAGCGGTCAGCTCCGTCCCGGTGCCTGACTCGGGCGGAGGGTGACCGCCTGGCGGAGGGCGCCCCGGCACGCCTGGACGGCGGGGTGCCGGCTGCGGCCGCGGCGTACGACGGTGAAGACCCGGCGGGTGCGCTGATCCCGGGGGAGTTGTCGCAGTGTGACGGTTGGGGGTTGTCCGCTCCAGACGAGGTCGGGCAGGAAGGCGGCAGCGTGCCCCTGCTCGACGAGGCGAAGGTGCAGCAGGAGGTCGGTGGTTTCGAACCGTACGTCGGGTTCGAAGCCCGCGTTGCGGCACAGGGTCACGGCCCAGTGCCGCGCGGTGGTGCCTTCGGGTTCCATCACCCACGGGTGGTCCGCGAGTGAGCGCAGCGCCGCCATGGGGTCGTGAGTGTCCGGGCCGGCATCGGGCAGGGCGAGGTGCAGGGGGTCGTCGAGCAGGTCTTCCTGTTCGAGTTCGGCGGGGCGCAGGTTGGGGTTGCCGGGATACTCCTCGGCCACGACCAGGTCGAAGTCGCGGGCCTGCAGGGCGGGTAGGGCCTTTTCGGGTTCCAGCTGCGTGACGTGGACGCGCAGGTGCGGGTGTTGGTCGCGCAGCAGGCCGAGCGCGGCCGGGACCAGGGCCAGGGCGGCGGTCTGGAACGAGGCGATGCGCAGTGTCCCGGTCAGCTCGGTCAGGGAGGCGGCGATCTCCGCCTCCGCACGCTCCAGGCGTTCGAGAACCGCTTCGGTGTGGGCGACGAGGATCTCGGCTTGCTCGGTCAGCTTCACGCGCCGCCCGACCGGTTCCAGCAATCGGACGCCGACCTCCGCTTCCAACTGCGAGAGCTGCTGGGAGACGGATGACGGGGCGTAGGACAGGGCGGCGGCGACCGCGGCCAGCGTGCCGCGGTGCTTGAGTTCGCGCAGCAGGCGCAGGCGATGCAGGTCGAACATGCACGCTCTCCTCGCCGTCGCGCAGCAACCCGTAACGGTCGGTTTTCTCGATGAGTATAGGTCGGAAACATTCGCTGGACCGATCATAGGAGTCCGTCGCACCCTGGAGCTGTGACCGAGAATGTCTCCTCCCCCGGGCTGATGCCGTGGCTTGCGCGGCCCGGCGCCCGCGCCTGGAGGTGCACACCCGCACCTGCCGAGGTGCGGAACTTCCACACCACCCTGCCCGACTACTCGCCCACGCCGCTGACCGAACTCCCGCCGCTGGCAGCGGAGCTGGGGGTGGGCCGCGTCTTCGTCAAGGACGAGTCGTGCCGGCTGGGGCTGCCCGCGTTCAAGGCGCTGGGTTCGTCCTGGGCGGTCCACCGCGTACTCTCCGAGCGGGCCGTGAGCGGTGACGAACCGGTCACCCTGGTGACCGCCACCGATGGCAACCACGGCCGGGCGGTGGCCCGTACGGCGCGCCTGCTCGGGCACCACGCCCACGCGTTCGTGCCGCAGGGTGTGCATCCGCAGGCGGTGGCGGCCATCGTCGCCGAGCAGGCGGCGGTGACCGAGGTCGCCGGGCCGTACGACGAGGCCGTCCGCCTGGCGGCGGAGGCCGCTGCCGCGCCGGCGGCGGTCCTGGTCCAGGACACCGCCTGGCCGGGCTATGAGCAGATCCCGGGCTGGATCGTCGAGGGCTACTCCACCCTCTGCGTCGAGATCGACGAGCAGCTGACCGCCGAGGAAATCGCCGCGGGGCCTGACCTCGTCGCGGTACCGGTGGGCGTCGGGTCACTGGCCCAGGCCGTCATCACCCACTACCGCAGCCGCCCGTCCGGACGGGCGCCCGCACTGTTGTCGGTGGAGCCGGCGGCCGCCGCCTGCGTCCTGGAAAGCCTCACCCACGGCGCACCGGTCAGCGTCACCACCGGCGACACCACGATGGCCGGGCTCAACTGCGGCACCCCGTCCAGCATCGCCTGGCCCTACCTGCACAGCGGGCTGGACGCCGCCGTCGCCATCCCCGACCCCGACAGCGCCCGCGCGGCCGTTGACCTCGCCGCTCTCGGTGTCCACGCGGGCCCCTGCGGGGCGGCAGCGCTCGCCGGCCTCCGTGCGGTGCTCACCGGCGTGGGGGCCGGGGAACGCCGAACGGCACTGGGACTCGATTCGACCTCGGTGGTCGTGCTGTTGAGCACCGAGGGCCCGGCCGCCAACCCGCACTCCACGCTCGATCACTGATCATCCGCAGCCCGCGACCGCCACCGGTTGACCCGCTCGCCCCCAACTCCACCGTCACCGACAGCTCCTGGGAGACAGACCTTGACGAGCCTCACCCCCAGCAAGATCACCGTCAACGGCGGACGCCTCTGGCAGTCGCTGATGGACCTCGCCGAGATCGGCGCGTACCACGACGAGCGCACCGGCCTGCGCGGCGTCAACCGCCTCGCCCTGACCGACACCGACGCGGCCGGCCGCCGCCAGGTGATCGCCTGGATGGAACAGGCCGGCCTGGCCGTCCGCATCGACCAGATGGGCAACATCTACGGCCGCCGCGAGGGCACCGACCCCACCGCGGCCCCCGTACTGACCGGCTCACACATCGACAGCGTCGCCACCGCTGGCGCCTTCGACGGCTGTCTCGGCGTCCTGGGCGGCATCGAAGTCATCCGCATCCTCAACGAACGCGGCATCACCACCCGCCGCCCCATCGAGGTCGGCATCTTCACCGAGGAGGAGGGCGTCCGCTTCGGCACCGACATGCTCGGCAGCGCCGTCGCCGCCGGTCGCCTGACAATGGCGTACGCCCACGCGCTGACGGACCGCGACGGCCGCACCCTCGGCGGTGAACTCGCCCGCACGGGCTTCGACGGCCCCGTCGAGGTACGCCTCGACGCGCCGCACGCCTACGTCGAATGCCACATCGAACAGGGCCCCGTCCTCGCCGAGCACGGGGTCGAGATCGGCGTCGTCACCGGCGTCCAGGGCATCTCCTGGCAGGAGATCACCATCCACGGTCGCGCCGCCCACGCCGGCACCACCCCGACCCACCTGCGCGCCGACGCCGGGCTCGCCGCTGCCCAGATCATCGTCCACCTGCGGTCCCTGGTCGACTCCGGCGACTACGGCGACCTGCGGGCCACCGTCGGCCATCTCATCGTCCACCCGGACCTGACCAACATCGTCCCGGCCCGCGCCGAGATGACCGTGGACCTGCGCAACCCCGACGACGCCCAGATGACCCGCGCCGAGGAGGCCCTGGCCGCGTTCCTGCACGACCTGGAGGGCAGCCAGCCGGGCCTGTCGCTGACCACCCGGCGGATGGCCAGGACCGCCTACGTCCCCTTCGACGACGGGGTGCAGAAGGTCATCGCGCAGGCCGCCGACGACCACGACCTGGCGCACGTCTCCCTGCTCTCCGGCGCGGGGCACGACGCCCAGGAGATCGCCGCGCTCTGCCCCACCGCCATGATCTTCGTCCGCGGCGAGTACGACGGCATCAGCCACAACCCCCGGGAATACTCCACCCCCGAGGCCTGCACCCACGGCATCGACGTCCTGGCCACCACTCTCCTGCGGCTCGCCAACCAAGATTGACCGCCCGCCACCCCGGCAACGACCCGAGCAGTGCGCGTCTGGTCCGGGAAGAGCCGCCGGACGCTTTCCGACTTCCTCCGGGCCTGCAGGTCCGAGCGCCCGTCCGGAACCTGATGACCATGGAAGGTCCCCGATGCTCTTCGAGACTCCCACCACTCCCGCGGCCCCCGATGCCCTGGACCCGGATGAGCATCCCGGCCGCCTGCTGGCCAGGCTGATCGCCATCAACTCCGTCAATCCTGACCTCGTCCCCGGTGGCGCCGGCGAGACCGAGATCGCCGACTTCTGCGGCGCATGGCTGGGCGCTCGCGGCTTCGAAGTGCATCGACTCGAGAAGCGCCCCGGCCGGCCCTCGCTCGTCGCGATCGCCCGCGGCACCGGCGGCGGCCGGTCACTCATGCTCAACGGCCATCTCGACACGGTAGGCGCGGCCGACTACGACGGCGACCCGTTCGACCCGCAGATCCGCGACGGCAAGATGTTCGGCCGCGGCGCCTTCGACATGAAGGGCGGCCTCGCGGCCATGATGGTCGCCGCGGCCCGCGCCGCCCGCGGTCCACTGCGCGGTGACGTCATGCTCGCCTGCGTCGCCGACGAAACGGCAGTTCCGGCACCGCGGAGGTGCTGGAGTCCGTCACCGCCGACGCGGCAATCGTCACCGAGCCGAGCCAACTCGAAGTCACGCTCGCCCACAAGGGCTTCGTCTGGTTCGAGGTGGAGATCGAGGGCCGCGCCGCCCACGGTTCGCGGCCCGAACTCGGCATCGACGCCATCGCCAAAGCCGGGCACTTCCTGGTCGCGCTGGAGGAACTGGGCCAGCGCCTCATGACGGGCCCGGCCCACCCCCGCCTGGGCACCGGCACCGTGCACGCCTCCGTCATCCAGGGCGGCGAGGAGGCCTCCACCTACCCGGCGCACTGCCGCATCACCCTGGAGCGCCGCACCGTCCCGGGCGAGAGTCCCGACCGCGTCGAGCGCGAACTGACCGCCGTGCTCGACCGCCTGGCCGCCACGGTCCCCGACTTCCGCTACCGGCTGACCCGCGGCCTGCACCGCGAGCCCTTCGAGGCCGACCCGGAGGCACCCGTCGTCCGCACCCTGGTCCGCCACGCGGAAGGGATTCTCGGGCACCCGCCCGTGGTGCGCGCCGAGGCCTTCTGGACCGACTGCGCCCTCCTGGACCGCGCCGGCATCCCCTGCCTGCTCTTCGGCGTCGACGGCGCCGGTGCCCACGCCGCCACCGAATACGTCGACCTCGCCTCCCTGGACCACCTCACCGACATCCTCACCAGCACCATCGCCGACTTCTGCTCCTGAGCCGTCGACAGACCCCGGCTGCGCCTCCCAGGGGTATCTCGGCAAGCGGGCCGGTGTCACAGGTGCGGTGGCTTATGGTGAAAAGCCGGAATGGCCACTGTAGTCGCAGCTGCGGGCGACGCGGGCGTCCCGATCAAGCCAATAGAACCTTCACGTTGTCCAGCCGAAGGGTGGACCGATGACTGTGAGGACGTCGCCGAGCCGGGTGCCCGCGGCGTGCAGCCGCTGCTCGGCACTTCGGACCCGGCCATCTGCGCGGCCGACCGGTGCCGGCGTCGCCATGACCGACGCCGGGCGACCCGGCATCGCCAGCGCAAGTGCCGCCCACGTCGTCGCGCCGAACGCCCGCGGCGTCGACCACTGCTGAGATGGACTGGGCCGGATGGGCGTTGTTCGGGCTGGTCGCCACCACGGCGCTCACCGCGGCGCTGATCACCGCACAACTCGCCGGCCTCACTCGCCTCGACCTTCCCCTGGTGCTCGGGACCCTCGTCACCGAGGATCCCGACCGGGCCCGGGTCGCCGGGTTCTTCCTCCACCTCGGTGCCGGCCAGGGCTTCGCCCTCGGCTACGCGGCCACGTTCGCCCTGCTGCACCGCGCCACCTGGTGGATCGGCGCGCTGCTCGGGCTCCTCCACGTCGGGATCGCCCTGACGGTGCTCCTGCCGCTGCTTCCGGGTGTCCACCCACGCATGGCCTCGCAGCGGGCCGGCCTGGCCAGCACCGCGGTGCTGGAGCCACCCGGGCTGTTCGCTCTCAACTACGGCATCCAGACTCCCGCGGTCACGGCTGTCGTCCACGTCATGTTCGGGATCGTCCTCGGACTGCTCCTCAAGGCCGATTGACGTGACGAGCCCTCCGCCCTCGGCGCCGATCAGCGACTACGGCCTGCTGGGCGACACCCGCACCGCCGCCCTCGTCGCCAGTGACGGCCGACTCGACTGGCTCTGCGTGCCCCGCTTCGACGGTGAGCCCCTGTTCGGCCGGCTGGTCGGGGGCCCGGAGGCGGGCACGTTCCGGGTCGGGCCGGCCCGGCCGGCCGCAGTCGTCAAACGGCGCTACCGGCCGAACACCGCCACCCTGGAGACGACCTGGGCGGTCGGCAACGGCCGCCTCACCCTCACCGAGGGCATGGTGGCCGAGATCAGAGGCCACCTGCTGCCCACGACACTGATCGTGCGGCGCCTGTCGGCCGAGGAGGAAACGGTCGACGCCGTCATCGAGTTCGATCCCCGCCTCGGCGTACGGCACCGCCGGCCCCGAGTCCACCAGCGGCGCCAGGCCCTGGTGTGTGAGTGGGGGTCGCTGGCGGTCTCGCTGGGCAGCGCACCCAGGCTCACCATCGAACCGGGTCGGTCTGCCTCGATCACGGTCGGGCCAGGCCGTCCGGTCACTCTCGTGCTGGCCGTGGCCCACCGCGAACCGCTGATCCACGTCGAGCCGGCAGCAGCCTGGAAACTGCTCCTCGAGGACGAGAACCGATGGCGGGCCTGGACCGCCGAAATCGACGAATCGCTGCCTTTCCGGGACCACGTCGCACGAAGCCTGCTGATCCTGCGGCTGTTGACCTACTCGCCGTCGCAAGCCCCGGTGGCCGCACCCACGACATCACTGCCCGAGGATCCCGGCGGGATACGGAACTGGGACTACCGCTATGTCTGGCCCCGGGACGCCAGCATCGGCGTCAGCGCGTTCCTCAGCGTCGGCAAACCCGAGGAGGCCCACGGTTTCCTCGCCTGGTTGCTGCACGCCAGCCGACTGCAGCGGCCACGCCTGCCGGCAGTGTTCACCCTGCACGGCCGCCACGTACCAGCGGAACGGGAAATGCCCGGCTGGCCCGGCTATCTCGACAGCGCCCCGGTGCGGATCGGCAACGGCGCCACCGGCCAACACCAACTCGACGGCTACGGCTGGGTGATCGACGCCGCCTGGGCGTTCGCGCAGGCCGGGCACCTCCTCTACCCGGAGACGTGGCGGGCGGTGCGCGGCTTCGCCGACCTGGTCGCCCGGTGCTGGCAGGAGCCCGACGCCGGGATCTGGGAGGTCCGCTCGCCCGCCCAACACGTGCATTCCAAGCTGATGGGCTGGCTCGCCCTGGACCGGGCACTGCGCATCGCCGACACCCACCCGCTGCCGGACCGCCAACGTCGACGCTGGCAGAAGGCACGAGATGCCATCGCCGCCGAGGTCCGGACGCACGGCTTCGACCCGACGATGGGCAGCTACGTCCGCAGCTACGGCTCCCAGGACCTCGACGCGGCCCTGCTCGTCCTGCCGCTGCTGGACATGGACAGCATCGACTCACCCCGCGTCCGGGGCACCATCGACGCCATTCGGGACCGGCTCTCCGCCGGCGGTCCGCTCCTCTACCGCTACCCGCCGGGGCGTGACGGCTTCCCCGGCAACGAGGGCGCGTTCCTGCCGTGCTCGTTCTGGCTCGTTCAAGCCCTCGCCCGTACCGGACGCCGCATCGAGGCGGAGGAACTGTTCCAGACCATGCTCCACCACGCCAGTCCACTCGGCCTCTACGCCGAGGAGTTGGACCCCGCGACCGGCGCCCACCTCGGCAACTACCCCCAGACGCTGACCCACGCGGCGCTCGTCCAGGCCGCACTGGCAATTCGAGACGCCCCCGCAAATGTGCCTGGATCCGGCTGACCGCTGGAAACGCCCTTCGCCAGCGCGAGACCAGAGCGACTACGTCCGCGACTCCTCCGATGAGGCGGCGAGCGGCTCATTTGCACGAGTCACAGGCAGCACCAGCAGTACAGGTCCTCGCCCGCGTCTCGCGCACGCCGGGCAAGGGCGGCGACCTCCTTGATGACGGGCACCATCTCGTCCTCAGGCAACGGGCCGCTCCACGCCAGCTCTTCGATCCGGCCCCATCGCGCCGACAACTCACGCACTTGCCCGTCGTTGATCGAGGCCAGGGCGTCCCGCGTGGCGCGGTCGAGAGACATCAGCCACGGTCCTTCCTGGTCGTCCACGCTCCACAGCAGGTTGAGATCAACCAGGTTCACCTCCCAGTCGACACCTCGAACGAAGCTCACGAGCTTGCCGAGGGTCACTGCCGGCTCGATGCCCTTGAGGTCAATCGCATCGACAGCTGCGCCGTCTCCGCTGAAGGCGGCCGGCCCGCCACCGAGATCCGCCATCATTCGGACAGCCGCAGCGTCATCCTCTGCCCGGAAGTAGTCAAACAGCACGCCCATGGCGAGTACTCCACCACGCGGGTGCGACATTGGCTTCGGCTGCCCTTGGCTGTATCGATGGCGGCCGGACCAGATTGAAGCTGACCCTGATCCGCCCGCCCTGGCCGTCAGCCCGAGGCCGTCGCTCGAACCCCGTACCGTTCAGCCGCGCGCGCCTTGGCCTTCGCGGCCTCCACCTCGCGGTCGCGGGGAGGCGCCTTCGTCACGAGGCTGTCCAGCAGGGTCCGGGTGGCCGCGGTGACCGCGCGGACCGCCTCGTCGAACGCCTCCTCGTTGGCCGCGGACGGCCGCGTCGCGCCGCTGACCTTGCGCACGTACTGGATGGCGGCCGCCTCGATCTCGTCATCGGTCGCAGGCGGCTCGAAGTTGTGGAGCACTCGAATGTTCCGGCACATGCCTCCACGATGCCACGGCCTTGGCCACCGCGAGCTTCCCTGGAGCTTCGTTTCGGGTCTGCGTCGCTGTGCGGCTACTGCCTGAGCTGCCACGCTGACCGCAGGAAATCGCCAGCTGGCTCGCGGTGATCTCGCGCAGCGCGGCGTTGACCGAGATCGGCCACTGAGTGTCAACCTATCCGGTCGAGTTCGGTCAGCGCGTCCTCGGGAAGGGGCAGCGCGGCAGCGGAGACGTTTTCGCGCAGGTGCGCGACGGATGAGGTGCCGGGGATGAGCAGGATGTTCGGGGAGCGCTTGAGCAGCCAAGCCAGCGCGACGGCCATCGGTGTGGCGTCGAGGCGGGCGGCGACAGCGTTCAGTTCCTCCGACTGCAGTGGGGAGAAGCCGCCGAGCGGGAAGTAGGGCACGTAGGCGATACCCTGCGCGGCCAGGGAGCCGATCAGGGTGTCGTCGTCCCGGTTTGCGATGTTGTAGTAGTTCTGCACGCACACGACCGGCGCGATGGACTGTGCCTCGGCGAGCTGTTCAGAGTTGACCGTGCTGAGACCGAGATGCTTGATCAGGCCCTCCTGCTGCAGCTGCGCGAGGGCTGTGAACGGCTCGGCGATCGAGCCGGGAGCGGGCCGGTCGAACCCGCCGACGCGCAGGTTGACAACGTCGAGCACGTCGAGCCCGAGGTGGTCCAGGTTGTCGTGCACGGCTTGGCGCAGCTGCTCGGGAGCGAGCGCTCGGGGCCAGTTTCCCTCGGCGTCACGCAATGATCCGACCTTCGTCACGATGCGTAGATCGTCCGGGTATGGGTGCAGGGCTTCCCTGATGATCTCGTTGGTGACGTACGGGCCGTAGAAGTCGGCAGTGTCGATGTGGTTGATACCCAGCTCGACGGCCTCGCGCAGCACGGCCACGGCCGCGTCGCGGTCGGCCGGCGGGCCGAAGACGTGCGGGCCGGCCAACTGCATCGCGCCGTACCCCATCCGGGCGACCGTCAAATCCCCCAGCGGGAACGTCCCGCCGGGAAGCGTCGATGTCACGAGAATCCCTCTCCATGTGGTCGCAAATTCGTGAGCTTCCCGCCGACGCCGCCACCAAACCGCGGCGCTTGTCCAGCCGGCGATCCTCGGCGCGGTCGCTGGCGCCGGCGCCGACATGATCGGTCTCGGAGTCACATATTGATGCGGTTCCCCTCCTGGCCGGTGCCAGGCGGCTCCGGGCGACACTCGACCCCGGTTAGCCATTGGCTGACATGCTATGAGCCCCGACTGGGCGGCACGGAGATCAGCAGCTGTTCTGATCTGACCCCGATGAGCCGCTGAGCTGCAACCGCTCGCGTAGTCGCCGCGCTTCGCGGCCGCGGTACGCCCGCAGGATGTCTTCGAGCGTGTCGCGTACGTCCGGATCGGGATGATCGGCCAGGTACGCCAGCTCCTCGGCACCGCCGCGCCGGCCGCGGCCCAGTTCGCCGAGCACGTCGATGATCTCGTCGGCGGTGGACGCCCCCCGCAGCCGCGTCATCAGCTCGCTCTTCGGTCTGGGCGGCTCGTCGTAGGGGAACCGGCGGCGCAGGTTGGCCACCTTGTACCCCCCGCGCGGCAGACAGACGGGACACGGGCAGGGCCGCCGGCCGTGGGCCGCCGGCAGGTACCGCCAACCGACTCCCTGCGGAACGTCACGGATCCGGCGCACCTCGGCGACGACGATCGCGCGGGGCACGAACACCTCGTAGCCGCGCGGATCGTCGAACTCGCGCACCGCCGCGACCGCCTGTGCGGCGGTGGCCTCGCGGGGTGGGGCAGTGTAGCGCCCGACGGTGACCGGCTCGTCGTCGGGCAGCCGCAGCTGCACCGCAACCAGGACGCCCGAGTGCCAACGCCGCAGCTCGCGCACCCACTGGTAGGTGAGAGTGAACGACGGCAGTACGGGCATGCAGTACACGCCCCGTCCGCCGGCCCGCCCGCGGCTGCGCGCGGCGACTCCCGAACGCGCGATGCGTCGAGCCGATCGCGCCGTGGTGATATGCACGAACTCCGCCATCACCGGGGATGGTAGCCGGGCGGCGGCGGTGATGATCACGAGTTTTCGAGCAGGCTAGGGAAGCGGAAGTTCACACCGCATCGACCACTGTGCTCACGACCCACGCGTGCTTGCCAACCTGCCGGCCGCGGGTGAATCCGAACTGCTCGAACAGTTCGACGGTCGCGCTGAACAGGAAACGGCCTGGCGCTTCACGGCCGGTGGTCACCTCGGAGATGGCCTCGACGAGGCCACCGCCGGCATGGGCGATGTGGTCGAGGGCGCCTTCCAGCGCCGCCCGGGCGATGCCTTGGCGGCGATGTTTCTTGTCGACGTAGAAGCAGGTGATCCGCCAGTCCGGGCGCGGCGGTGCATCCTTGTCGTATTCGCGCCTGTGTTTGATGCCCGGTAGTTCCTCGGGGCTGCCGTACTGGCACCACCCCTGCGCGGTGCCGTCTTCGTCGAGGACGAGCGCGGCGTGAGCCCGGCCTGTCCGGACCCGGTCCTCCTTGGCCGCGCGGTAGCTGATCCCTTTCTGGCCGCACTCCGGGTGGTAGCCAATGCACCAGCACCCACCGAAGATGCCGTTGTTGCGCTCGACAAGCTCCGCGAATGCGTCCCACGTCGAGGCGTCCAGGGGTCGGATCGTGTATGACATCGGGTGGATCCTCTCGCGCGTCACATCGTCCCGGCTCGCGACCTGAACGCCGACAACCGCTGGCTGCCGGGTCGGTCGATGCACTGCCGTGACTTCGAGCAACGTGGCCAAAGCCAGGGCAGGTCGGGTGTCCAGCCACCGCGCCGCGGCGGTCAGACCTCGGCAGCCGCTGCGGCAAGGAGCCGGGCGAGTTCGACCGGCTTGGTCACCATGGGCCAATGGCCGGAGTCGATGTCGACGAAGTCGAGGTGCTTGGCCTTCGCGAGCTCGGGCACGTCACCGGCCTCGATCCACTCCTTGGCTTGGGCAGGGGTGAACTCGGGGCACACGAGCACGACCGGGACATCGAACCGCCGCTCGTCGGCCAACCGCACGACGCCCTTGGCCACTCCCTCGGGGACCGGAATCGCCGCGGACGCGATGGCTCGCCTGGCCTCCTCGTCGAGGTCCGCAGAATCTGGCCCCTCGAATGGTCCCCAGCCGGGGAAGGGCATGACGCCATCCTTCAGCTCGAAGAAGTTCGCATAGGCCTCCCCGTCGGTGGACGGGAAGCCCCCGATGAGGACGACCTTGCCGACCTGCTCCGGTCGCGCCTCAGCGGCCAGCCAAGCCAGGGTGCAAGCGGCGGAATGCCCCACCGCCATCGGCTTTCCCGATGCCGAGTCCACGGCGGCGACGACCGCTGCCACCTGGTCGTCGAGCGTGGCGGACGCGGATCCGTCACCCTGGCCGGGGAGGGTGAGCGGTACGGGGCGATGGCCGAGTGACTCGAGTGCGGAAGCGACGTCGTCCCAGACGGATCCGTCGAGCCACAGGCCAGCGGCGAGCACGATCTCCATGATCAGTTCCCTTCTTCCAGTGCGGTCAGATCACGTTCGGCATAGCGCCGGTGCTCCCATTCCTCCGTGAGGACGATGCGGAGACATTCCTTGACGGGAAAGCGGTCAAACCGGGGCCATCCCGGCTCGGTGCAAGTCACCTCGGCGGCGAGCTGCTCGTCGGTGAGCGACGCCATGACGCGACCGACTCTGTCCAGGCGTTCGCGTCGGACCGTGAGCACCTCGTCGAGCGAGGGTCGTGCCTCCCGGTCCCAGGGGATGCCGTCCCAACCGGGCGCCTCGTCCCACGGCAGGTCCAACGGGTGCCATGGCGATGCGTTGCCGAGGATCATCCGGTCCACCCAGGCAGCGCTGGCGAAGTTGAGGTGCCGCAGGGTCTGGATGAAGGACCACTCGTCGTCGACGCTACGGTGGAGCGCCGCTTCGGGGAACGCGCTCGCCCGCGCGACGGTGCCCTCCCACAGCCGCTCCAGGATTGCCCACGCCGCACGGAACCCGTCGCTGTCGTCGGGGCGCATCCGCATCCGGTCTGGCATGCGACGGTTCAGTTCGGCGTCGACGAGCGGCGCGATGTCGACGCCGTTCACGACGACGTTCTGTAGCTCGCCGCTGATCTCGACGTCGACCAGCTCGACGCCGCGCATTCGGCAGCGGTTGAACAGGGCTCCGCGGACCTGCACCCCGGTGAGGTCGACTGCGCGTATGCTGGCGTCGTTCAGTGCCACCTGGGTGAACGTGGCGCCTCGGAGGCTCACGCGCTCGAAGCGCGCTCCGGTGAGGTCCTGCTCGCGGAACTCGGTCACGGACATCACGCTAGGGCCAGTTCCGGACGATCCACTTCCGGTTCATCTCGTGATTTCCTAGCCTGCTCGTGTGCCGACCGATCCCAGCCCCACCGCAAGAGCACTACGTGCCCTCGAGATCCTCCAGACCCGCCCCGGCACGACCGCCGACCAACTCGCCGAGCGGCTCGGTGTCACGGAGCGGGCCGCGCGCCGGTACGTCGGGATCCTCCGGGAGGCGGGCATCCCCGTCGAGTCGGCTCGGGGCCCTCACGGCGGGTACCGGCTCCGGCGCGGGACGAGGCTGCCCCCGGTGATCTTCACGCAGGCCGAGGCGCTTGGTCTGGTCATGGCGGTGCTCGACGGCCAGCCGGCCGCCGCCGACGTCGACGACCTCGTAGGTGCTGCCCTCAGCAAGGTCATCCAGGCCCTGCCCGAGAGCGTCGGCCGGCAAGCGGCCGCGCTGCGGCAGCATGCGTCGGCCGCGCCCGACCGGTACTCGGCCCGTCCAGATCCCGCCACCACCAGCGCACTCGTCGCTGCCGTCGCGGCCCGACGCCGCGTGCTGGTCACGTATCGGAGCGAGACCGGCAACCAGTGGGACGCCGAGGTGGACCCCTGGGCGGTCGTCGTCCGCCACGGGCGCTGGTACCTCTTGTGTCATTCCCATCGGGCGGACGCGATCCGCACCTACCGCGTTGACCGGGTCCGCGCGGTCCAGCAGACCACGCGCGAGTTCGAGCCGCCCGACGACCTCGACCCGGTTGCCGCGCTGGAGGAGAACCTGGGCATGGGGTGGGAGTTCCCCACCCATGTGGTGTTCGACGCTCCACCGGCTGAGGTGGCCCCGTGGATCCGGCCTCCCATGGGACGGCTGGAACCATCAGGAGACGGGTGCGTGCTTGTCGGCAGCACGAGCAATCCGGTGATGTATGCCCAGGAGTGGTTGGCGAGTGTGCCGTTCGCCTTCCGCGTTGTTGGCGGACAAGAGCTCCGTGCCGCGATCGCGACGCTCGCGGCGCGTTTCGCTGCCGCCCTGGCGGACCGACCCTCGACAGCGATGTCGGAGGATACGCCGACCACTGATCGATGAATCCAGCTACCTGATCATCCGGCATCGGCATACGAACAGCGCCAGGCCGCCACCGATACCGCCGAAGCGGTCGATGTCCGTCAATGCATAGCATCGAGTGCCATGAAGCTGAGAATCGCTCTTGCGTTGGCCGCGCTCGCCACCCTGCTCTACACCGTCGGCGCGCCATACAACCACGGCGGCTGACCCGGCCCAAGAAGAGACCCCGTCAGCTTGACGTCCACCTGTACCACGTCGAAGATCACGCCCGAAGGGCCGGCCGACAGCGCTACCCGGGGAACGATCAGCGGTCAGCGGCGCCAGGGCCGACCGCGGACGGTCGGCCCTGGCGCGGCGGTGCCGGCGGAGTGGGCATCAGGCACCCGGCCGGCCACCCCCGCCGGACGCCGGGAGGCTTCAGCCGCCGGCTCCTCGTGTTCAGGCGGTGGGTTCGTCGTCGGCGTCGCTCGGCGTCAAGGCGACGCCCGCCGGCGGGTTGTAGACCCAGCAGGTGCTGTGGTGGGACTCGAACCGCCGCTGGAACGGCGTGGCGAGCGGGTGGTTACGCAGCGCCAGGATGTTCTCGTCGTTCTGCCGCAGCGCCCGGTACGTCAGGTTGTGGCTGCCCAGGTAGAGCGTCGACTGGGCACCCTGACGGATGATCATGAACTTCTCGTGCATCGGGATGCCCTGCTGTTCGCCCTTCTCGTTCTCCGTGTAGCCGCAGAGGTGGACGGGCATGGCCCTGGCGAGGTCCACCAACGCGGCCATGGGTTTACCCTTGTCGTGCGGGGCCCCGGACTTGGCGCCGGTGACGATCCGGACCTGGCACCCGCGCTTACGTGCGGCGATGAGTTCGTTCACCACGGCCCGGCGCTGGATCCGGAAGTTCGCCAGGTCGACCTTCGTCGAACTGGAGCAGCTGAGGCCCTTGAGAATGCGTACGACCGGGTCGTTGCTCCCGCTGCGCGCGGTGCTGCCGGCGGCCTCCCGGCGCGGGAAGGTGTAGAGGCGGTGTGCGCCGGCGGCGTAGGTCCGGCCCGCGTTGTCGTCGCTCGCCCCTGACCTGCCGTGCGCCATCAGGTCGTTGAAGTAGCGCAGGTAGTCCGCGTACAGGCCGGCGTGGCTGATGGTGATGGCATCCTCGTACGCCGCGTAGTAGTCGAGGTTGGCCGACGAGACGTAGAGGACGTTCCTCGCCGTTCCACCTCCCGCCAGCCGCACGCTGGAGATCGTCATGAACTTGTCGTGCAGCAGCGGCGGGTTGTTCAACGGGGACCCCGTACGGTCGGTCATGCAGCCGCGGGTCGACTGCTTGTCGGGGCGCCTCGTGCCACACTCCACGACCCTTATCGACGGGGTCGCCTTGAGGGCCTGGTAGAAGGCGTCCCCGGCCCAGACCTGGCTGCCGTTGATGACGATGCGTACCCGCACCCCACGCGCCGCGGCGGCCTTGAGCGCGTCGAGGACCTCCTGACGATTGAAGAAGTAGAGGGTGAGCGAAAGGGTCGCCCCGGTCGGCGTCGCGTTGATGAGCCGGGCCACGTGGGCGCCGACCCCCTTGTGCATGTCGGGGAATTCCTGCTTGCTGTTGAACCAGGCGTAGTTGTGGACCTCGCCGGCGGCGATGGGGACCACCGCCGCCGCGGCGGGAGCGGCTGCCTCGGCGGCGGTTCCCGCCGCGACCGGGGCCGCCGGCAGCGAGACCGCCGTCAGCACGGCGGCGGCCATGGCGAGGCCGCGCAGATACGGTTTTCTGGTCATGCGGCACTCAACTCCCTCGTCCGGGCCATCCACGATGTCGATTGCACGGTGATCAGTCCTTCCCCGTGATCCAGGGGTCGCGGCGGGCATCACCTGCCACCGGGACCCGGTCACCCCGCCGCCGGAAACGGCCGTTGACATTGACTGACTTCGAATGTGCCGGCGGATGGTGGAAGCACTGTGGAAGGAGCGTGAAAAGGTGCGGGAGTCGCCGGCACGATCGGTGATCTGCGCGGCGGCACCGGAGGCCTCGGCGAGAGTGGCGAGCCGTCACGCCGCCGGCAACTCCGTGATTCGTCAGCGTGTCTCCTCGATCACCTGCTCGGCAGCGCGGCGTACGTCGTCGAGCAGGATCTCCATGTCCCGGCGGGTGGTGCGGTAGTTGAGCACGCAGCCGCGCAGCGCGAAGCGGCCGTTGATGGTCGCGTTGGACAGGTACGAGCTGCCGGCCTGCTGCAACGCCACCATGATCCGTTCGTTGAGGCGGTCGAGTTCCTCCTCGTCGGCCTCGGACCGTGGGCCGGCAGGTGCGGTGCGCGGCAGGTAGCGGAAGCAGAAGATGGAGAGCTCGACCGGGGCGAGCAGCTCGAAGTCGGCGCTGGCGTCGACAAGGTCGGCCAGGTGGCGGGCGCAGTCGAGGTTGCCCTCGATCGCGTCGCCGACGGCTCGCGAACCGGCGTGCGCCAGCGCCATCCAGACCTTGAGCGCCCGGAATCGCCGGGACAGGTCGGGTCCGTAGTCCCAGAAGGCGAAGGCCTCGGCGGGCTCGGTCTGCATGACGCGGGTGTAGTCGGCGTCCAGGCTGAAGGCCGGCCGCGCCCCCTCCGGGTCGCGGTAGATGAGGCAGCCGCAGTCGGCGGGTAGGTAGAGCCACTTGTGCGGGTCGAGGGCGATCGAGTCGGCCTCCGACATGCCGTCGAAGAGCGGACGGGCCGAGGGAGCGAGCCGCGCGAATCCGCCATAGCAGGCGTCGACGTGCATCCACAGCCGGTAGCGCCGGGCGACCGCCGCGATCTCGGCGAGCGGATCGACCGCGCCGGTGACGACGGTGCCGGCGTTCGCCACCACGCAGAGCGGTTCCGCCCCGGCGGCCCGGTCCTCCTCGATGGCGCGGACCAGGGCGTCGACGTCCATCCGGAAGCGGGCGTCCACCGGGATCTCGCGGACGTTCGCGCGGCCGATGCCGAGCAGCGCGGCGGCCTTGTGGATCGAGTGGTGGGTCTCGGTGGAGGCGTAGACGCGCAGCGGCGCGGGGTGGGCGGCCGCGCCGTGGGTGGCGACCGCCTCGCCGCAGTGCCGGTGTCGTGCGGCGGCGAGCGCGGTGAAGTTGGCCATCGAGCCGCCGCTCATGAACAGGCCCCCGGCGCCCGGGTCGCAGCCCAGGGCCTCCTTGATCCAGTCGATGGCCACGTGCTCCAGCTCGACGGGAGCCGGCGCCGACCGCCACGCGGTGAGGTTCGGGTTCAGCGCCGACGCGAGGAGGTCGGCCACTGCGGCGACCGCGGTGCCTGGTGCCGAGACGTACCCGAAAAAGCGGGGATGCCCGTTGTGCCGGCTGCCGGGGACGACCACCTCACGGAAGACGGTGAGCAGGTCGGTGAAGTCCCGACCCTCGACGGGCAGCGGCTCGGCGAGCAGCTCCTTCAGCGCGGCGGCGGAGGTGCGCGGGGCGATGGGCAGGTCCCGGATCGAGTCGTGGTGGGCGGCGATCCACTCGACGGCGCGCGCACCCATGTCCCGGATCTGCTCCGCCGAGGGGTCCAGGGCGGAGTCGACGCCGCGCCTGTCCGGTGAGATCGAAGTCATGGGCTGGAGAGTAGTTCGGATCACCTCCTGGCGGTCGCCCACTCCGGAGCGCGAGAGCCCTGACCGCGCCGCACGGCACCCGTGGCGCCGATGGACGTCGTCAGCGCAGCCGCCGGGCGGTGAACGTGGTTGGCGACTCGGCGATCGCGTCCTGGGCGGCGATCAGCTGGAGCTCCCGGGTGCCCGCCGCGAGGGTCGCCTCGAGTACGGCGAAGACGGAGGCGATGGTGCGTTCCAGTGCTGTCGCGGGCGAGCCCGTCGTCCACAGATGCGCCAGGTACAGCGCCGCGGTGACGTCGCCGCCGCCGTTCGGGTTGATCGGCAGCAGCGGTGTGGTCACCGCCCAGGCGCCCTCGTCGGAGACGGCCACCACCTCCAGCGACCCCGCCGGCACGTCGCCGTGGAGCACGCTGGTGACCAGGACGTGCCGTGGCCCCGTCTCGCGGACCACGTCGACCGCCGCCAGCAACTCGGTGAGCGAGTTCGTCCTCCGGCTGGCGAGGAAGTCCAGCTCGAACTGGTTCGGGGTGATGATGTCCGCGCGCGGGACGACGACGTCCCGCAGGTACTCCGGGATGCCCGGCCGGACGAACAGGCCGCGGCCCACGTCGCCCATCACCGGGTCGCAGCAGTACACCGCGTCCGAGTTGGCCGCCTTGACCCTGTCCACCGCGTCGAGGATCACCGCGCCCATCGCCGGGTCGCCCTGGTAGCCCGACAGCACCGCGTCGGCGCTGCCGAGGACCCCGCGATCGGCGATGCCCGCGATCACCTCGGCCACGTCGACCGGCGCGAGCAGCGGCCCGCGCCACGCGCCGTACCCGGTGTGGTTGGAGAAGTGGACGGTCAGTACCGGCCAGACCTCGTGCCCGAGCCGCTGAAGGGGGAAGACGGCCGCCGAGTTGCCGACGTGGCCGTAGGCGACCGACGACTGGATGGAGAGGATCTTCACCTGCTCATCATGGCGGTTCCCGCCGGTCCGCTACGCGCTACCCGGGCTTTCTGTCGGCTGACCCACTCCGGGCCGCCGAGACACCGCGCCCTGCGTGACGTGTCCGAGGCCGAGCAGGTCGGCGCGGCGGAGCCCTGGCGGCCGGACGACACCTCCCTCGCCACGGTCGTGGCCCGGATCAGCGCCGACGCCGACGCGCGCACGGACCGGGTGGCCAGCACGCGCATCGGCATCGACGAAGACCATAGGGGCGGGTCAGCGCGGCGGAGCGGCTTGCCGATCAACTCCTCGCTGGCGACTGATCACTTGCCCGGCTTGTAGCTCCGCTCGACATGCCCCTTGAGCTCCTCGGGATAGAAGTAGACGGGCCGGAGGTCGCCACTCGCGTACCGTTCGGCCTGGTCGTTGAAGTGCGGCGAGTCGGGATGCCCGCTCGCGCCCCCCGCCGTCACCGCCCAGGCGCGCAGCCGCGGCCCGAACTCCACGACCGCCACGAAGCTGTTGCCGCTGGTGCCGTAGTAGCGCTTCGTGCCCGGGTAGCGCCGTGCCCCGAACGAGGCGAGGGAGCCCCACTGCGCGGAGGTGAAGGGCACCGGGCTGCTCGGCTTGGCGTCGTCGAACGTCTGGACGATCGCCCCGTCGTTGCGCTGGAACCGGTTGACCTCGCCCCAGGGCACCTGCCAGTTGCCGAAATCCTGGGTCAGCCGCCCCACCGCCGCCTCGAGCGCCGCGAGCCGCTGCGCATCGGTGGCGCGCTCGGCGAGGTAGTCCCACATCGACATACCGGCATCTCGCGCCGCCTGGGCCAGGGGCGCCCAGAGCGCCTCGGCCCAGAACACGGCCAACGACGTCGCGGTTGACTGCGCACCCCAGCGATAGTCCCAGCCGCGCAGCAGGCCGATCGGCGCGGCGAGCTTCGCCTTCTGCTGGTCGCCCTCCGGCAGCTTGTCCCACGCTGCGGCGAGCCCCGGCACCAGCCGGGCGAACGCGGTGAGATACGTATCGAAGGCGGCTGCGATCAGCGTCTGCGGGGTGAAGTCCCGCCGGGCACTCAGCACCCGGATGGCCTGCGGCCCACGCGGGTTCTCGCCGGCCTGGTCGAAGTAGCGTGGATAGTCGGCGGCCTTGGGGCTGTCCGCGCCGGCCGCGGTCCAGGGCCAGTTGTTCGTGTTGAACGCCCAGCCATTCTCCGGATTCACCGCCTGTGGCAGGCTGCCGAGGCTGTGCAGCCCGCGCCAGTCGGTTGCCGGATCGCTGCCGTCGACGGGCTTGCGGTAGTCGAAGCGATCGTCTCGGACCGGCATGAACTGCGGCACCAGGAAGGCGATCTCGCCCGTCGAGTCCGCGAAGAGCGTGTTGTTCGAGCTGTTGGCCTTGAGGCCCGCCACCTGGATGAAGTCCTCGTAGTCCCGCGTCTTGGTGCGCAGGAAGCTCTGTTGCAGCGCCTCGACGGGCTTGTTCATCAGCGCGAACGCGATCCACTTGCCGTCCGCCTCACGCACGATCGGGCCGTGGTGGGTGGCGAAGGTGGTGAAGCTGCGCTGCGCCCGCCCGCCCTCCGCGGTGCGGTACGACAATGTGATCGTCTTCGTCGTCAACGGCCGCAGCTCGTTGCCGTAGCGGTAGGAGCGGCTGCCGTCCGCTCCGGTCACGATCGTCTCGGCGAACTCATCGACGTTGTCGACGCCGCTCGACGTGTGCATCCAGCCCGTGTTCGCGTTGAAGCCCTGGTAGATGAAGAACTGCCCCCAGGTGGCGGCGCCGTAGACATTGAGCCCGTCGCCGCTCGTCACATGTTGCTCGGAGCGGAAGAAGAAGCTGGTGTGCGGGTTGATCAGCAGCAGCGCATGGCCGTCACGGGTGTGGCTCGGCGCGATCGCCATGCCGTTCGAGCCGCTCGGTTCGCGGAACAGCAGCCCGCGCTCCTCATCGGTCATCGGCACCGCGCGCCTGCCGTAGAAGGCTTCGAGCTGGGTGAGTGGCACCCGCTCGATGTCGCCGCCGATGCTGCCTTCGGAGAAGCTCAGCGGCATCCACGGCTCGAACCGGTTGATCACGCGTGGCTGCACCTCGGGGTGGGTCGCGAGGTAGTAGTTCAGGCCGTCCGCCCAGGCCTGCATCAGCTCGCGTAACCAGGCCGGGCTCTTCGCGTAGTCCCCCTTCAGCGCCTCGGGGTCGATGAACAGCCGCTGGCGCAGGTCCTGCCAGATCGCGCTCTCGCCCTCGGCCTCGGCGAGGCGGCCGAGGCTCACCAGGTAGTTGCGTTCGATCCGGTTGAAGTCGTCCTCGGCCTGGGCGTACATCATCCCGAACACGGCATCGGCGTCGGTCTTGCCCACCACGTGCGGGACGCCCCAGTCGTCGCGCGTGATCGTCACGTGCGCAGCTTGCCTACGCCAGCGGGCGAGGTCGGGCGCGTTCTGCGCGGGGGCGGCGGACGCGCTGCCGGATGGCAGGCCCGCCGCGACGGCCGCGGCTCCCGCCGCCAGCCCGGCAGCCCCGCCCAGGATGCGGCGTCGGCTCAGCCCTTCGTTCTGCGCGTGGTTCATGAATGGGTCCACCTTTCTGGGGCAGCAGCCGCCGTTCGGCCAGCGAAGGACAACGGTCATCGCCGCCTCCTGACCGCTTGGGGATCAACCTGGCCCAAACTGCGTACCACTCGCTCGGGCGGCGTGGCAATAGAGATCAACAGCTATTTGACCTGCGAGACATGCTCGTGACAATCGAGATCCGTCGCGAGTGGAGTCGCGGCCGATCGCGAGTGGACCAGCGACGCATACCGCCTTCAGGACAGTCGCTGCGCCCGGTGCAGGATCCGCTGCAGGACCACCACCAGAGCGAGAAACGCGCCGCTGACGACCTGCTGGAACGACGAGGTGAGCACGCCGATCTGATTGATCAGGCTCTGGATCACGCCGAGCAGCAGCACGCCGGCCATCGTCCCGGTGAGCCCGCCGGCGCCGCCGGTGAGCAGCGTGCCGCCGATCACCACGGCGGCGATGACGTCGAGTTCCATGCCGGCGCCGAGGATGGTGACGCCGGAGGACAGGCGGGCGGCGTTGAGGGCGCCCGCCAACCCGGCCAGCAGTCCGGAGATGAGATAGACGAGGACCTTGACCCGGGCGACCGGCACGCCCATGAGCACCGCGGCCTCCTCGCTGCCGCCGATCGCATACACCTTCTGCCCGAAGCCGGTGCGCTGCAGCAGCACGCCGCCGAGCAGGACCAGACCTAGCGTGATCCAGACCGGCGCGGTGAGGCCGAGGACGGACGCCTGGCCCAGCGCGCTGAAGGCGTCGTTCTGCACCAGGTAGGTGTTCGCCCCCTCGTCGGAGACCGCGAGCATGAGGCCACGCATGCCGAGCAGGCCCGCCAGGGTCACGATGAACGGCGCCATGCCGGTGCGCGCCACGATCAGCCCTTGCACCAGCCCGATCGCGCCACACACCGCGAGCGGCAGCAGCAACGCGACGAGCAGCCCGTACCGGGAGCCGTAGGCGGCCAGCACCCCGGCGAGCACGAAGGAGGAGCCGACGGAGAGGTCGATGCCGCCGCTGATGATGACGAAGGTCATCCCGATCGCGACGATCGCCAGGAACGACGACGACACCACGATGTTCGCGGCGTTCTGTGGGGTGGCGAACGAGTCGAAGGCGACGGCCCCGACCACGACGGTGACCGCCAGCACCATGAGCGCGCCGTGATGCTGGAGAAGGTGACCGACCCGTTCACGGCGCAGTGCGCCCGGCCGGCGCCGCGCCTCGGCGCCGGCGTCCGCGTCCGCGTCCGCGTCGGCGATGGTGGTGGTCATGCGCGCCTCCCTCGGGCGGCGTAGACGGCGGCCAGGATGATGACCGCCTGGACCATCTGGGTCCAGGACTGCGGCAGGTTGTGCTTGATGAGCGTGGCCTGGAGGAGCTGGATGAGCAGGGCGCCCAGCACGGTGCCGAGCACCCGGACCCGGCCGCCGGTGAGCGGGGTCCCGCCGACGACCACGGCGGTGATCGCGGACAGTTCCATGAGCAGGCCCAGCGAGGTGGGGTCGCTGGCCTGCAGCCGGGACGTGGCCAGCACCCCGGCCACCGCGGCGAGTAGACCGGAGATGAGGTAGACGGTGACCAGGACGCGTCGTACCGGCAGGCCGGACAGCCGGCTCGCGGCCCGGTTGCCACCCACGGCGACCAGCTGGCGGCCGAAGGTGGTGCGCTTGACCAGGAAAGCGACCAGCACGGTGAGCGCCGCCGCGATGATGACCACCAGCGGCAGGCCGAGCACGGACCGGCTGCCGAGGGTGATCAGCGTGGGGTTGCGGAACTCGGTGAGCTGCGGCACCAGCACGTTCGCCAGGCCGCGTACGCCCACCAGCAGTGCCAGCGTCGCCACGATGGGCTGCACCCCCACGTACGCCACCAGCGCGCCGCCGCCGGCGCCGACGGCGGCGCCGCCGATCAGGGCCGCGACGATCGCGACCGGAGCGCCGTACCCGAGGTAGAGCACCACCACCGCCGAGGCGAGCGCCATCACCGAACCTACGGACAGGTCGATACCCTCGGTGCCGATCACCAGCGCCATCCCGAGCGAGGTGATCACGACGGGCGCCACCTGGATCAGCTGGGTCCGGAAGTTCGCCACCTCGAGGAAGTGCGGCGTGAACACCACGTTGAAGAGCAGGAGCGCGAGCACCGACACGTAGACGCCGTACTCCTGCAGCCACGCGAGCAGGCGTACCCGCCCGCCCCAGGCGCGCGGCGCGACCGCGAGGTCAGCCATCGGTCTCTCCTGTCGCGGCAATCGTTGCCATGATCGCTTCTTCCGTAACCTGATCCCCGCTCAGCTCGCCCGCGACCGCGCCGTCGCGCAGGACCACGACCCGGTCCGCCCCCTCGACGAGTTCCTCCAGGTCGGAGGAGATCAGCAGCACCCCGAGCCCCTCGGCCGCCAACTCGTCGATGAGTGCCTGCACCTCGGCCTTGGCCCCGACGTCGATGCCCCGGGTCGGCTCGTCGAGCAGCAGCACCTTCGCGCCGGTCGCCAGCGAGCGGGCCAGCAGGACCTTCTGCTGGTTGCCGCCGGACAGCTCGGCGACCTTCTGGTCTGGGGAGGCGGCCTTGATACGGAGCCGCCGGATGAAGCTGTCGACGATCCGGTCAACCCGGGCGTCGGACACCACTCCGGACCGGGACAGCTGGGGCAGGGCGGCCAGCGCGATGTTGTCCTTTACCGACAGGGTCGGCACGATGCCCTCGGCCTTGCGGTCCTCGGGGACGAGGCTGACGCCGGCCCGGATCGCGGCCGCCGGAGAACCGCGGCGCACCTCCTGCCCAGCCACCAGCACCGTACCGCCGTCGAGCGGGAGGGCACCCGCGATCGCCTTGGCCGTCTCGCTGCGCCCGGCGCCCAGCAGCCCGCCCAGGCCCACCACCTCGCCGGGACGGACCTGCACGGACACGTCACGCAGGGCTGGTCGGCGGGACAGCGATCGGGCCTCCAGCAGCGGCCCGCTGGCTGCGGCGGTGTGCTCGCCGGAGAACTTCGTCGCCCCCTCCCGCCGGATCTCGGCGGGGTCGCGGCCGAGCATCAGCGCGACGAGATCCACCCGCGGCAGCTCGTCGAGCGGTCCGGCGTGCGCCACCCTGCCGTCGCGCAGCACGGTGACCCGGTCGCAGATCCGGTACAGCTCGTCGAGGCGGTGGCTCACGTAGATCAGCGAGATGCCCTGCGCCCGCAGGCCGGCGATGACGCCGAAGAGGGTGTCCACCTCCCGCGGTTCCAGGGCCGAGGTTGGTTCGTCCATGATCACCACGCGGGCGTCGATGGAGACCGCGCGGGCGAGCGCCACCATCTGCTGGGTGCCCATGCCGAGCGAGCGCAGCGGCCGGCGCACGTCGATGCGGATGCCGTACCGGGTCATCACGCGCTCGGCCTCGACGTACAGCTGCGTCATGTCGATGACCCCGAGCCGGCTGCGCGGTTCCCGCCCGAGCAGCAGGTTGTGCGCGAGGCTCATCTGCGGGACGAGGTTGACCTCCTGGTAGATGGTCGAGATCCCGGCCCGTTGGGCGGCAAGGGGGTGGTCGAAGGTGACCGGCTCGCCGCCCAGCAGGAGCGTCCCCCGGTCCGGCCGGTACACGCCGGTGAGGACCTTGATGAGGGTCGACTTGCCGGCGCCGTTCTCGCCGACCAGGGCATGTACCTGCCCCGCATCCAGCCGGAAGGACACGTCGTCCAGGGCGAGGACCCCGGGGAACCCCTTCGAGATTCCCCGGGCCTCCAGAACCGCGGTCGCCATCAGTACGCGTTTCCCAGGCTCTCCTTGGCATTCGCCGTCGTGTACTCCTGGTCGCTGATGATCACCGTGGCCGGGATCCCCTCCCCGTCCAGGAACTTCTGCGTGGTGGAGAAGGCGAGCGGCCCGAAGCGTGGGTTCGACTCGACGACCGCGGACAGCCAGCCGTCGACGATGCCCTGCACGGCGGCGCGGGTGCCGTCCACCGACACGATCTTGACCTGGCCGGGCGACTTACCCGCGCCCTTGAGCGCCGTCACCGCCCCGAGCGCCATCTCGTCGTTCTCGGCGTAGATCCCCTTGGTGCCCGGGCGGGACTGGATCAGCTGCTCGGTGACCTGCTGGCCCTTCTCCCGGGTGAACTCGCCGGTCTGCTCGAAGGAGATGGTGATGCCCGGTGCCTTCTCCTGGATCCGGTCCTTGAAGCCCTTGGTCCGGTCGGTGGTGACGTTGTTGCCGGGCGCGCCGAGCAGGATGGCGACCTCACCCTGGCCGCCGAGGGCCTGGATCATCTGGTCGGCCGCCCGCTCGCCCTGCTGATAGAAGTCCGACCCGATGAAGGTGAGGTAGTCGGTGCACGGCTGAGCGTTGATCTTGCGGTCGATGGTGATGATCGGGACCTTCTTCTCCGCCGCCTGCCTCAGCACCGGCTCCCAGCCGTCGGAGTTCAACGGCGCGATGACCAGCAGCTTGGCGCCCTGGGCGATGAGCTGCTGCACGTCCGAGATCTGCTTGGAGAACTGGGACTGCGCGTTGGTGACCCGCAGGTTGGCGATGCCGAGCTTTGCGGCCTCGTCCTTGATGGACCTGGTCTCGGCGATCCGGAACGGGTTGGCTTCCTTCTCCGACTGGGAGAAGCCGACCACGTCCTTCTTCAGGTCGAACTTCTGCCCGCCGAAGCTCTGCAAGGTGCAGGTCGGGCCGGCGGCGCCCTGGCTCTGCACGACCTGCTGGCCTGCGCTGCCGGCCGGTGCGGGCGTATCGCCGCTGTCCTCGCCCTTGGCGCACGCCGCGGTGGCGAGCAGGGCGGCCAGCGCGACCGCCGCCAATCCGGATGTCCTGGACATGAAGGCTTCCTTTCCCGAGGCGGTTCTCACTCAGCGGGGATGGGGTCGGGGGCCGTCGCCGCCGCGGTGGGCACCGCGGCGGCGACGGCGAGGAGGCGGATTCGCCTCACCGCAGGCCTCCGGAGGCGTACAGTTGACCGACCTCGGTGGCGGACAGCGCGCGGTCGTAGATCCGAACCTGGTCGATCGCGCCGCGCCAGTAGTCGACCGGGCCGCCGTTGAACCTGGCCCGCCCGATGACGGTCGGTCCGCTGGACGCCTCGCCCAGGCAGGAACTGGCCGTGCCAGCCTGCTGACCGTCGACGTAGAGCGTCAACGTGCCGGCAGCGGCATCCCGCACGCCGACCAGGTGGTACCAGCGGCCGGTCTCGGGTGCGGCCGGAGCGAGCGCCCGGACCCCGGCGAAGCTGAACGCGAACCGGTTGTCCGCGCCCGAATACTGCAGGAAGAAGGCGCTGTGGCTGCCGCCGTCCTGGCTGACCGCGGTGGCGAACCCGCCGCGGCTGTCCAGCTTGACCCATGCCGACGCGGAGTAGTTGCCGGTGGTGTCGAGGATCGCGGCACCCGTGTCGACGTACTGGTTCACGCCGTTGAGCTGCACCGCGGCGCCGGAGTGGCCGGTGGTCCAGGTCGCGCCGTTCACCAACGTCCCGTCGTGGTTGCCGGCCTTGTCGTCGGTCACCGTGCCGGCGCCCTCGTCCAGCGGCCACCAGCCCACCCCGGTCAGCCCGGGCGTGCCCGGCGGCAGCTGCGGGGCGTTCGCGCCGGTGCCGTCGACCGAGCGGACGATGGCCCGGTTGACGTCCCGGACGCGGTCGAAGTCCATCTTCTGGACCTGGCGGTCATAGGTGTAGAAGCCGTTGACCTCGTGCTCCACGTCGGTGGTCTGGGTGTAGACGGCGCCGGAGAGCCCGCACCGGTTGGCCACGGTCAGCAGGTCACGTTGGTTCTCCACGTAGCGTCGGGTGAGCGTGGCGCTGTCCGGTGTCATCTCATAGGCGTGGCCGTCGCCGAACCACATGTGGCCGTCGACCTTCAGACCGAAGCCGCCGTGCTCGCCGTCCACGGCGACCCGGTCCCCGCCGGGCACCGGCGAGGCCGGTCCGACGTACTGGTGGAAGTCGACGATGTCGCCGCGCCCCGAATCACCCTTGGAGTCGCAGCAGTTCACGCCGCTGTGCGCGTTGACCATCCGGCTCGGGTCCTGGGCCCGCAGCTCGTCGGCGATCCGCCCGGTCGCCGAGCGGTCCCACTCGCCCCAGCCCTCGTTGAACGGTACCCAGACGGTGATCGAGGTCCAGCTCTGGTGCTCGGCGACGATCTCCTTCAGCTGCCGCTCGAACTCCTGCTGCGCGTCGACCGGCGGGATACCCCCCGTACGCATGGCCGGCATGTCCTGCCACACCATGAGGCCCAGCCGGTCGGCCCAGTAGTACCAGCGGTCCGGCTCCACCTTGATGTGCTTGCGGATCGTGTTGAAGCCGAGCCGCTTGGTCTCGGCGATGTCGAAGCGCAGCGCCTCGTCCGTCGGTGCCGTGTAGATGCCGTCCGGCCAGAAGCCCTGGTCCAGGGTGGACATGTTGAACAGGATCTTGCCGTTGAGGGCCAGGTGAAGCTTGCCGTCGGCGCCCTTGACCTTGGTCACCTCGCGCATGCCGAAGTAGGACTCGACCCGGTCGGCCTCCTTCCGGCCGTCCAGCACCCGCACCTGCAGGTCGTAGAGGTACGGAGAGTCGGGCGACCACAGCTGCGGGTTCGGCACCGGGACGCGCAGCTCGGCGCCGGCCGGCCCGGACGCGCGGCCGACGACCTTGTTGCCGGCGTAGGCGACGGCCTCGACCGTGCGGCCGCTGCCGCCGGCGACCTGCGCGGTGAGTCGGAGGCTGGCGTCGTCGACGTCCGGGGTCATCCGCAGCCGCTCGACGTGGCTCGCCGACACCGGCTCCATCCACACGCTCTGCCAGATGCCGGAGGACGAGGTGTAGAAGATGCCGCGGTCGGGCCGGTTGCGCTGCTTGCCGACCGGCTGCCAGGTCTGGTCGGTGCGGTCCTCGACGCCGACCACCAACTCCTGGGCTCCCCGGCCGTGCAGGGCGTCGGTGACATCGACGCTGAAGGCGTCGTAGCCGCCGCGGTGGGTGGCGACCTTGACGCCGTTTACCCAGACCGTGGCGTCGTAGTCGACGGCGCCGAAGTTGAGCCGCAGCCGCTCGTCGCCGCCGATCCGCCAGTTCGCCGGCACGCCGAACGTGCGCCGGTACCACATCCGGTCCTCGTGCCGCTGGATGCCGGACAGCGCCGACTCGATCGGGTACGGCACGAGCACCCGCTCGCTGAGCTGCTCGCCGATCGGCGGAGCTTCGCCTTCGTGCGCCCCCGCGAACTGCCAGACCCCGTTGAGGCTCTCCCACCTCTTACGGACCAGCTGCGGACGGGGGTAGTCGGGAAGCGCGTTGTCCGGCGACACCTGGCCGGTCCACGGCGTGGCGATCGGTGGTGTGCCCGGATGCCAGGTCGCCTCGGCGCGCGCGACCCCTGGCACGCCGCCGAGCACGCAGGCCACGGCGGCCAGCACGGTGGCTGCTCTTCTCATCGTTCAGGGCCCCTTTCTCACGAGCATGGCGTGAGAGGGCAGGCCGGAGCGCCCGGGCAGCGGGCCGGAGCTGAGCCGGCCGGACCGGGTGGAGGCCTGCCTGAAATCGTTGGGAAACAATCAATCATCGTCACGATCTCAAGTCAATAGCATTCGATCAGATCCGATCAGAAACGATCCGGGAGCGCTCTCACCTGGCCCTCCGACCGTGCGGAGTACGATCAAAACCAGACCGACCCGTTCACGAAGAGAGGACAACGTGGCACCTGGCGACGACTCCCGGACGGCGACCGAGGGCCGGCGGACCATGTTCGCCGCCGAGCGCCGGCAACGCATCCTCGAACTGATGCACGCCAACGGCGCGGTCTCGCTGCGGGACATCGCCCAGGCCGTGCAGTCCTCCGAGGTCACCGTCCGACGTGACCTGCGGATCCTGGAGGCCGACGGGCTGCTCAACCGCCATCACGGCGGCGCCACCCTGCCCGGCGCGCTGGCCACCCTGCCCGGTGCGTTGTCCCGGGAACCCACGTACGCCCAAAAGGCCCAGGTCGCCGCCGCCGAGAAGGCCGCCATCGCCGAGCTCGCGGCATCGCTCGTCGAGGACGGCGACGCCATCGTCATCGGCGCCGGCACCACCACCCAACTCTTCGCCCAACAGCTCACCCGGTATGCCGAACTCGCCGTCGTGACCAACTCGCTGCTGGTCGCCCAGGCGCTCGCCAACGCGCCGCGGGTCGAGGTCGTCCTCACCGGCGGTACGCTGCGCGGCGCCATCCTCGCGCTGGTCGGCAGCGCCGCCGAACGCTCGCTCGCGGGTCTGCGGGTCCGCCGCGCCTTCATCTCAGGCAACGGCCTCACCGCCGAACGCGGCGTCTCCACGCCGAACATGCAGGTCGCCAGCGTCGACCGGGCGCTCGCCGCGGCGGCCGAGGAGATCGTCGTACTCGCCGACCACACCAAGATCGGAGTCGACACCATGGTGCAGACCATCCCCACGGACGAGATCGACCACCTCGTGACCGACGACGCCGCCCCCCGCGACGTGCTCGACGAACTGGCCAACCGGGCCATCCGGCTGCACGTCGCCCGGCCCTGACATCTTTACCATTCCACTCGCCGTGCGCGATCATTCGCCTCAGCCGGCTCGCCGGCCGCTGCGAGGAGGCACCGTGGTAGGCAGCAGCACCGTGATCGAAGCCGCGGGCGTGGTCCGGAACTTCCCCGGCACCCGCGCGCTCGACCACGTCTCCTTCACCCTCGGACAGGGCGAGGTGCACGCCATCCTCGGCGAGAACGGCGCCGGCAAGTCGACCCTGGTCAAGGTGCTCTGCGGCATCGACCGACCGGACGCGGGCGTGCTGCGGCTGCGCGGCACGCCGGTGCGGTTCTCCTCGTCGCGCGACGCCGAGCGCGCCGGGATTGGCGCTGTCCACCAGGAGGCCAACCTCGTCCCCCAGATGAGCGTCGCCCGCAACCTGTTCCTGGGCCGCGAACCGCGCCACCGGCTCGGCCTCATCGACGTCGCGGCGATGAACACCCGGGCGAGCGACATCATGGCCGGCTGCGGCCTACGGATCGACGTACGCCAGCCCGTCGAGTCGTTCGACGCCGGGATCCAGCAGTTGGTCGCGGTGGCCCGCGCGGTCGCCATCGGCACCTCGGTGATCGTCCTCGACGAGCCCACGGCCGGCCTGGACGACGATCAGGTCGAACGACTGCTCGCCATGCTCGACGCGCTGCGGGCCCAGGGCCGGTCGATCGTCTACGTCAGCCACCGCCTCGCCGAGATCGAGCGGATCTGCGACCGGGCCACCGTTTTGCGCGACGGCCGGCTGGTGCACACGGGTCCGCTCGCCGGCCTCGACCGGATGCGGCTCGTGTCGCTGATGCTCGGCCGGCGGGTGGCGCGCGGGGCGCCGGCCCCCGGCGGCGTGGCCGCGGAGCCCGCCGACCCGCCGATCCTGCAGGCCACCGGACTCACCCGCCGCCACGTTCTCGGCGGCGTGTCGATCAACCTCCGGCCGGGCGAGGTCGTCGGCCTCAGCGGGCTGCTGGGTGCGGGCCGGAGCGAGACGGCGAAGGCGATCGCCGGCGCCATGCCGCTGGACGCCGGGCAGGTGACCGTCTCCGGCGCCCGCCTGCCCCGGCGCTCGATCGCCGGCGCAGTCCGCGCCGGCGTGGGACTGCTGCCACAGAACCGTACGACCGAGGGCATCATCGCCTCGCTGTCGGTGCGCGACAACATCGCGCTCGCCGCGCTCCCCCGGCTCTCCCGCGCCGGCATCGTCTCCGAGGCCCGCCTCGACCGGATCGTCGAGACCTTCGTGCGCCGGCTCCGGATCAAGGCAACCGGCCCGCACCAGCCGGTCGGGGAACTCTCCGGCGGCAACCAGCAGAAGGTGCTGCTGGCCCGCTGGCTCGCCACGCACCCGCGGGTGCTGATGCTCGACGAGCCCACCCGCGGCATCGACATCGGCACCAAGTCCGAGGTGCAGGCGCTCATCGACGATCTCGCGGTGGACGGGCTGGCGGTCATGCTGATCTCCTCCGATCTGGAGGAACTCGTCGGTTCCTGCGACCGGGTCCTGGTGCTGCGCGACGGCGCCGTCGTGGGGCAACTGACCGGCCCCAGCGTCACCGAGAAGAACATCATGGCGTTGCTCGCGGCGAGTTGACCACCGCGATGCCGCCGCGCCTGGGTCAGCCGGGCCGGCTCAGGCTCCCCGCCGCGCACCGCTGGATTTGGTGCATTCCAGAATAAAATGGAGCATACTGCGCACTGTGGTCGCGATCCTCGGACTTCGAGCGCATGCTGCGCGGTGCCGCGCTCCGCGTGACCCGTCCGCGGCGGGCGGTGCTGGCCGCGGTGCACGCGCATCCGCACGCCGACACCGTCTCCATCTTCGGTGCCGTGCGTAGGAACTGCCCGAGGTGTTTCACCAGGCCGGGTACGACGTGCTGTGCGCGCTGACCGACGTCATCTACTGGGGTGTTTGCCGCGAGTGTCTCGCGGCAAACGCCAACAGTTGAACGAACGAGAACCACGACAGGAGAAGGAGCGACGTGTCCGAGCGCGGCAGCGAGAGTGAAAACCCGGTAATCCCATCCCCCACTCCGACCCCGCACCGGCCCCGGACCAACCAGGACTGGTGGCCGAATCAGCTGAACCTGCAGGTTCTGCACCAGCACTCGCCGCGAGCCAATCCGATGGGCGCGGACTTCGACTACGCCGAGGAGTTCAAGACCCTCAACGTGGACGAGCTCAAGCAGGACATCCTCGACGTGATGACGGCGTCGCAGGACTGGTGGCCGGCCGACTACGGCCACTACGGGCCGCTCTTCATCCGGATGAGCTGGCACGCCGCCGGCACGTACCGCATCGAGGACGGCCGTGGCGGCGCCGGCGACGGCGCCCAGCGATTCGCGCCGCTCAACAGCTGGCCCGACAACGCGAACCTCGACAAGGCCCGCCGGCTGTTGTGGCCGGTCAAGCAGAAGTACGGGCGGAAGATC
Source organism: Micromonospora sp. NPDC047740 (assembly GCF_043204735.1). Taxonomy (NCBI): domain Bacteria; kingdom Bacillati; phylum Actinomycetota; class Actinomycetes; order Micromonosporales; family Micromonosporaceae; genus Micromonospora; species Micromonospora sp. NPDC047740. The sequence goes on along the minus strand of NZ_JBIDCT010000001.1, from coordinate 826,267 downwards.
TCGTGGGCAGATCTCCTGGTCTTCACCGGCAACGTCGCCCTGGAGTCGATGGGCTTCAAGACCTTCGGCTTCGGCTTCGGGCGGGAGGACGTCTGGGAGCCCGAGGAGATCTTCTGGGGGCCGGAGGACACCTGGCTCGGGGACGAGCGCTACAGCGGTGACCGGGAGCTCGCCGGCCCGCTCGGTGCCGTGCAGATGGGCCTCATCTACGTGAATCCGGAGGGCCCCAACGGCAACCCGGATCCGCTGACCGCGGCCCGGGACATCCGCGAGACCTTCCGCCGCATGGCCATGAACGACGAGGAGACGGTGGCGCTGATCGCCGGCGGCCACACGTTCGGCAAGACCCATGGTGCCGCCTCCGCCGAATACGTCGGCCCGGAGCCCGAGGGCGCTCCCGTCGAGAGCCAGGGCCTTGGCTGGAAGAACACCTTCGGTAGCGGCAAGGGCCGGGACACGATCACCAGCGGGCTCGAGGGTGCGTGGACGCCCACCCCGATCACGTGGGACAACAGCTTCTTCGAGACCCTCTTCGGTTACGAGTGGGAGGTGACCGAGAGCCCGGCCGGCGCGAAGCAGTGGAAGCCGAAGGGCGGCGCCGGGGCGGACGCCGTGCCCGACGCGCACGACCCGGCGGTCAGGCACGCCCCGATGATGGCGACGACCGACCTCGCGCTGCGCGTGGACCCGATCTACGAGCCGATCTCGCGGCGTTTCCTGGAGAACCCGGATCAGCTCGCGGACGCGTTCGCCAAGGCGTGGTACAAGTTGCTGCACCGCGACATGGGGCCCGTCACGCGCTACCTGGGCCCGTGGGTTCCCGAGCCGCAACTGTGGCAGGATCCCGTCCCCGCGGTCGATCACCAGCTCATCGGGGCTGACGGCATCGCTGCCCTCAAGGGCATGATCCTGGAATCCGGGCTGTCCATCGCTCAACTGGTCCGCGCCGCGTGGGCGTCGGCGGCCAGCTTCCGCGGTACCGACATGCGTGGCGGCGCCAACGGGGCCCGGATCCGCCTCGAGCCGCAGCGGAACTGGGAGGTCAACGACCCGGCCGAACTGGCCACGGTGCTGCGGGCCCTGGAGCGGATCCAGCAGGAGTTCAACAACACCCAGTCCGGCGGCACGAAGGTGTCGCTTGCCGACCTGATCGTCCTCGGCGGATGCGCGGCGGTCGAGCAGGCGGCGAGGAACGCCGGCCACGAGATCACCGTGCCGTTCCGGCCGGGCCGTACGGACGCCTCGCAGGAGCAGACCGACGTGGCGTCGTTCGCCGTGCTCGAGCCGAGGGCAGACGGATTCCGCAACTACCTGCGAGCCGGACAGAAGTTGCCGCCGGAGACGCTGCTGCTGGACCGGGCCAACCTGCTGACCCTGACCGCTCCCGAGATGACGGTGCTGCTCGGCGGCATGCGGGCCTTGCAGGCCAACACCGGGAACGCACGACACGGCGTCTTCACCGACCGGCCCGAGGCGTTGACGAACGACTTCTTCGTGAACCTGCTCGACACCGGCACGGAGTGGACGGCAGCCACCTCGGCCGAGAACGTGTTCGAGGGGCGGGATCGCGCCACGGGCGAGGTCAGGTGGACCGCCACCGCCGTTGACCTCGTCTTCGGCTCGAACTCCCAGCTGCGAGCCATCGCGGAGGTCTACGGCAGCCGCGACGCGCAGGAGAAGTTCGTCCAGGACTTCGTCACGGCGTGGGTCAAGGTCATGAACCTGGACCGGTACGACCTCGCCTGACCCGACGGGCCCCGGTCGCCGAGAACGGTGACCGGGGCCCGTCGACGTCGATGCAGCACGGCGCTCGCGCGGCCCGGGGCGGCGTCGGAGCTCGTCAGGCGACGTCCACCTGGGCGCCCGGCCGGCCGCTCTCCACCACGAAGCTGGCCCTGGTGGACACCGGGGCTCCGGGCTCGGTGACGTACGGCAGGACGCGGTAGTCGGTGCGCCACTGCTGCTCGTCGAGCTGGCAGCGGACGTACCCTCGCCGGCCGTTGTAGAACCGCATGTGCGGGTTACTGGCCAGCCATTCGGTACCCCGGGTGTCCAGCTCCGCGCCGTTGCCGCCGGAGGTGATCGAGGTGCCGAGGAACTCGACGCCGACCGTACGGGACGACTGGTCGTCGAAGTTCTGCTTCAGGTCGGCGACCATGCTGCAGTGCGCGTCGCCGGTGACCACCACCATGTTCTCCACGCCACGCTCGACCACCCCGTCGAAGAGGCGCTGCCGGGCCGCCGCGTAGCCGTTCCAGTTGTCGTCCGACAGCCGCTTGCCGGGACCGGGGTCCCGGTCGGCTTGGGCGATCACGGTCTGGTTGCCCAGCACGTTCCACCGGGCGGTCGAGGCGGCCAGGCCGTCGAGCAGCCACTGCTCCTGGGCGCTGCCGAGCATGGTCCGCGACGGGTCGTCCATCCCGGCCGGCACCTGGTCCGAGCGGTACTGCCGGCCGTCGAGGATGTTGAACTCGGCGAGGTTGCCGTAACGGAGCCGCCGGTACAACCGCATGTCCGGTCCCTGCGGGATGCTGAGCCGGCGCAGCGGCATGTGCTCGTAATACGCCTGGTAGGCAAGCGCCCGGCGCTGGCGGAAGCTCTCCTGCGACTGCTTCGGATCCTCGGAGGTCCCGTCGGCGTAGTTGTTCTCCACCTCGTGGTCATCCCACGTGACCGCCCACGGGAACCGGGCGTGGGCGAGCTGAAGGTCCGGGTCCGTCTTGTACTGGGCGTGCCGGATCCGGTAGTCGCTGAGCGAGAAGATCTCGGTGGCGGGCAGGTGCGGGCGACCGATCGAGCCGGCGCCCGGGCCCTCGTAGATGTAGTCGCCCAGGTGCAGGACCAGGTCCAGGTCCTCCTCCGCCAGGTGCCGGTAGGCGGTGAAGTGCCCTGCGGGCAGGTTCTGGCAGGACACGAAGCCGAAGGCGAGACGCCGCCGGTCCGCGTCGTACGCGGGTGCCGTCCGGGTCCGCCCGACGGGGCTGAGGTGCGTGCCCACCCGGAACTGGTAGTAGTACTCGCGGTCGGGGCGCAGTCCGGTGACCTCGGCGTGTACCGAGTGACCAAGCTCCGGCGTGGCCCGCTCCGCGCCGGCGCGGACCACCCGCCGGAAGTGCTCGTCCTCGGCGATCTGCCAGGCCACCGGGACGACCCGCGGCGGCATTCCGCCCATCCCGTCGACGGCGAGCGGGTCCGGTGCCAGGCGGGTCCACAGGACGACGCCGTCGGGATGCGGGTCGCCGGAGGCGACGCCCAGGGTGAACGGGTTGTCGGCGAAGGTGGGGTCGGCCCACGCCGGTGCTGCGGAGAAGCCGGCGATGGCGGCGGCGGCACCCGCTCCGGCCGCGCCGGCCAGCCCGAGGAATGCACGCCGGTGGAGTTGAGGCATTCGACGTCCCTCCAGAGGTGGTAGATGATCACCACCGATTCTTGGGACCGACATTGCCGGCGAATGGCCTTACGAAGGCCGCGGCCGGACGCCTCCGTGGACATCAGACGCCTCGTATCGCCAGCCAGCGTCGAGCCGGGCAGGCCGTGGGGATCTGTGTGAAGGAGTCCGCAGCGACCACTACTGGCGGGTCATCAGGTACGCCACCACGATCGCCGCGACCAGCGCCAGCGCGGCCAGCACCGCAGCGGTGATCTTGGCGGCGCTGTACGGGCGTTCGCCGATGACCTCGCCGGTCCGGGCGTTGACCAGGATCTGGTACGACCGACCGGCGTGCAGGTACGCGGCGATCCACACCGGCAGCAGGAGCAGCTTGTACGTGACGTCCGAGTAGGTGGTGCGGACGGAGGTGACCCGCTGCTCGTCGCCGCCGATGTCCGACCGGCAGTCCCGCTCGATGACCGGCGCCATCCGGGCCTTCGCCGCCGCCAGGCCCGCCTCGGGCTCGGTGTCGTACCGCAGCGCGTGATAGCCGGCCAGGTAGTCCCCGTGGTAGGCGACCGCCTCGGCCAGCGGCCACGGGGTCAGCTGGTCCAGCTGCTTCTCCGGCAGGTGGGTCGTGGCGGGCACCAGCACGTCGTCGAAGTCCCGGCGGACGATGCCGCTCGCCGGATACCACCGGGTGTGCCGCACCTGCCGGGTGCGCGTCTCCTGCCTGCCGTCCACCGTCACCGTGTACGTCTCGGTGACGTAGTAGTACTCGCCGCGCTGGCCCCGGTAGTCCGAGACGGTCCGCGCGTCGAACGTCCAGTGCGGCAGGTAGGTGCCCTTGAGCGTCTCCGCCTCGCTGACCTTCTTCAGGCTGTTCGGCGCGAACCACCGGCTGCGGCACCACTGGCCCAGCGCGGTGCGCACGCCCGCCTGGTCCACCGCGAACGGCAGCACCGCCTCGGGAGCGATCAGCTCGACCGCCGCGGCGTCCACCACCAGCGGCGTGGCGCAGAACTGGCAGCGCTGGGCGAGCGCGTCGCTCTCGGTCCGGGCGCCGCAACCCGGGCAGACGAACGTGTACGCGCCGACGCTGGCCGCCGGCTTACGCGGCAAGGTTGCCAGCTCCGCGTACGCGTGCTCGCGCACCTCCCGGCCGGCACCGGCGATCTGCTGCCGGTGCCCGCAGTACGGGCAGCGCAGCACCGCCGTGCCCGGCGCGTACTCGACCCGGGCACCGCAGCCGCCACACTGGTACGACGGCGGGGAGACTGCCGTGTCGCTCATGCCGGCACTCGCTGACGCTCGCTCATCGCGGCCCCCTCCGATACCGCGCGCTCACTGCGGCGGCAGCGGCGGTGGGACGCTGGCCAGCACCGACGCGAGCTCCGGCAGCTGCCCGGCCGGCTGCCACTGCGCCATGCCGGCCCGCCAGACCAGCGTGTCTGGGCCCAGCGTGCCCGCGCCCACCTGCTCGGCCAGCCCACCGAGGTCGAACGGGCCCTGTCGCTGCCCGGCGACACCGATAAACCACTGCGTCTGGTTCGGCAGCGGCGGCGGCTCGGTGGCCCCTGGCGGCGTGGGCACCGGCGCCGGCTGCATCCCTGCGCCGCCCGACATGGACCTGGCCACCTGCTGACCCACCGCCATGCCCATGCCCAGCCCGAGGCCGGCCCCGGCGCCGCCGCCTGGGTTCTTCGCCGCGTCCTCCAGCGCGGTGGCCGCCTGGTAGCGGGTGAACCGGTCCAGGTCCTCGACCGCGCCCATGCCGGTCCGTTTGTCCAGCGCCCGCTCGACCTCCGGCGGCACGGAGACGTTCTCGATGACGAACTTGGGGATGGCGATGCCGACCTCGGCCAACTCCTCGGTCAGCACGGCGGCCAGCCGCCGGCCGATCGCGTCCTGGTGCGCCGCCAGGTCCAGCAGCGGCACCCCCGCCGTGGCCAGCGCGCCGCCGAGCCGCCCCACGATGAGCTGACGCAGGTACTCCTGCACCTCCTCGGTGCGGAACTGCGGATCCGTGCCGACCAACTCCCGCAGGAGCTGCTGTGCGTCCACCACCCGCGCCGCGTAAGCCCCGAACGCCCGCAGCCGGACCACGCCGAACTCGGCGTCCCGCAGGATCACCGGGTTCTGGGTGCCCCACTTCATGTCGGTGAACTGCCGGGTGTTGACGAAGTACACCTCGGCCTTGAACGGCGAGTTGAAGCCATACTTCCAGCCCTTGAGGGTGGACAGGATGGGCAGGTTCCGGGTCTCCAGCGTGTACGTGCCGGGTGGGAAGGCGTCGGCGATCTGCCCCTCGTTGACGAACACCGCCGTCTGGGACTCCCGGACGACCAGCTGGGCGCCCATCTTGATCTCGTTGTGGTAACGGGGGAAGCGCCAGACGATCGTGTCCCGGCTGTCGTCCAGCCATTCCACGATGTCGACGAACTCGCCCCGGAGCTTTTCCATCAACCCCACCGCGGCCCCCTCCCCCTGTCGCTGCCGAGGTCATCGGCGTCGCGGCGACGATAACAAGTGCCCGCCACCCGCGGCCGCCGCGCCGGTTCCCCCTCCCCCGGTCACCGGGAGAACCGTGCCGCGGGCTCACCGTCGAGATGTCCCGGGGGTAGGCGGCGGCCGCAGATCACGAGCAGCAGGTCCTGAGCGAGCCCACGCAGGGGTGCTCCGGATCCGTACACCCAGTCGAGGTCGGTCGCCTGCAGGCTGACCCCGGTGAGGTCGGTGCCGAAGTACGCGATGTTCCGTGGCCGCATGCCGGCCAGCACCAGCGCCACCCGGTCCGGCGGGATGCGGCGAGACAGCCCGAGGCCCACGGTGATGTCGAGGCCGTGGATGACGTCGTGCGACAGCGCTCCGGCGACCCCGCCGCCGGGCGGGGTCCAGGGGTGGTCGATGTTGTCCCGCAGCGCCGCGATCAGCCGCTCGGTCGGCATGCCTGCCGCGTCGCGGCGGGCGGCGCGATCGGCCATCCGATCAAAGCTGCCGCGCGCCTTCATCAGGTCGATGAGGATCCGCCGGAGGGAGGTCCGGAACGGCATCGTCATGTGCGCGACGACCTCCCGCACCCGCCAGCCATCACACAGGGTGACCGAATCCCATCGCTCGGTCGGCAGGGTGGCGAGCAGGTCCGCCAACTCGCGCCGTTCCGCCGCCACCGCGGCTCGAAGCCGATCTACCATCATCCGCCTCCCGTCCGTTGCGCGGACCCGTCCGGATCCGCACCATGGGATACGACGGAGGCGTTCCGAACTCATCGCTGCCGCCGTACGTCGGCCGGTATCCGTATGGTCGGGGGCGTGGTGGACACGACGGTGGACCGGCTGGAGCCGTACCGGGTGGAGCTGACCGGCTACTGCTACCGGATGCTCGGGTCCGGGTTCGAAGCCGAGGACGCGGTGCAGGAAACGCTGTTGCGCGGCTGGCGGTCGCTCGACCGGTACGACGAGCGGCGGGCCTCCCTGCGGACCTGGCTGTACCGCATCGCGACGAACGTCTGTCTCGACATGCTGCGCGGCGCGCGGCGCCGTGCCCTCGCGATGGATCTCAGCGGCCCGTCGAGGGCTGGTGCGGAGATCGGCGCGCCGGCCACCGAACGAGCCTGGGTGCAGCCCGTGCCGGACGATCTGGTGCTGCCGGCGGACGGCGGCCCGGAGGAGCAGGCCGTGCGCCGGGAGACGATCCGGCTGGCGTTCGTCGCCGTCCTCCAGCATCTGCCGCCCCGCCAGCGGGCCGTGCTGATCCTGCGCGACGTGCTGTGCTGGCGGGCCGAGGAGGTCGCGGATCTGCTGGGCACCACCGTGGCGGCGGTGACCAGCGCCCTGCAACGAGCCAGAACGACGCTCAGGGCCGCCGGGGTGACGCCGGGCGAGCCACTGCGGCCGGACGACCGAGCCCAACGCGACCTGCTCGCCCGATACTGCGACGCATTCGAGCGACATGACGTGACCGCGCTGGTGGCGATGCTGCACGAGGATGCCACCATATCGATGCCACCGTTCCGCTGGTGGATCCGCGGCCGGGCGGAGATCCGACAGGCTCTGCTGGCACCGGGAACGTGCGAAGGAGCCCGGCTGGTGCCGGTGGCGGCGAACGGATCGCCGGCGTACTGGCAGACCCGGCCGGATCAGGACGGCGTGCACGTGCCGTTCGGGCTGGTCGTCCTCGACGTGTGGCAGGGTCTGGTCACCGGCAGCACCACCTACCTCGACCCCGGCCGGCTGGTCCAACTGTTCGGCCCGCCGGCCCAGCCCCGGCCGCCGGTCGGGGCCTTGCCGGCCGGCCCGCCACGGGTCACCGGGCCGATCGCGGGCCGCCGCGCGGCGCACCGATGAGTCCGGCGGCTCCGGTACGTATAACCCCCGGTGGTGACAGCCACGCCAATCGGAGGAGCAGTCAATGACAACGGTCCAGCCCGTCATCAGCACGCCCGACCTGGGCCGCCTGCAGGCGTTCTACGAACGCTTGTTCAACGCCGTGCAGGTGCGACGGTTCCCCGCTGACGGCCCGCCGTTCTTCGTCAGCCTCATGCTGGGCGACTCGGAGGTCGGCCTGGTCAGCCAGCCCGACACCGACCTGTCCACGCCGCCGCGGATCCTGCTCAGCGTGGACGTCGAGGATGTGGACGCGCTGCTGGACGAGGTGGTGACAGCCGGCGGGCGGGTGCTCGGCCCACCCAACGACATGCCGTGGGGCCAGCGGGTGGCGCACGTGCACGACCCTGACGGCAACCTGATCAACCTGACCCAGGTGATCTGAGAAGACCAGGTGCCGGAGCACGCGTGGCGTGCTCCGGCACCGGTCGGGGAGCCGGCCGGCACCGGCTCGCCGTCATCTCCTCACAGACGGGCCTTCAGGTAGGCGCCGGCCGCGAGCAGTTGCGTGCGGGCCGACTCGTCGGTGGCGGTCCTGGCCGCCGCCGCGAACCGGTCCAGCGCAGCCTTGGCCTGCTCCGGCCGGCCCGCCGCCGCCGTGCTCTTGGCCGCCTGGAGCTGGCCGAACAGGTGGTCGGCGAGATCCTCGCTGATCAGGCCGTCCGCCTGGTATCGCCGCACCAGCGCCTGGGCGTTGTCGTAGGTGGCGACGATCTCGAACGAGACGGTCACCTCCGTGGCGTTGCCGGCCAGGTCGGTCGCCACGACGGTCAGTTCGTGACCGCCGGCCGTGGGCTGGACCCCCGCCCCGCTCTCGATCGCCACCCCGTCCAGGCGGAGGGCAACCGAGTCGATGCCCGACGCGGCGTCCCGGGCCGTGGCGGCGATCGGCAGTGACCTGCCGAGGTCGTACTTGCCGCCGTTCGCCACGCCGTCGACGGTCACGACCGGGTCCGTGGTGTCCACGGCCAGGGACACCGCTTTCAGCGCGGAGATGTTGCCGGCCTCGTCGATCGCCCGGAGCCGCAGCTCCCACCGGCCGTCCTCGGTCACCTTGATCGGCTCGCGGTACTCGGTCCAGGCGCCGTCGCCCTCGACGAACTCGATGCGTACCGGCCCGCCGCGGTCATCGCTCGCCGAGGCGGTGACCGTCACCGGCGAGGTGTACCAACCGCGCTTGCCGTTCGGCTGCGCCGGGTCGACCGCCACGGTCAGGCTCGGCGCCGTCGTGTCGAGAACCCGGAAGTAGTCGAAGCCGACCGTGACCGGCTGCGCCTGCTCCGGACCCAACGCCATCAGACCGAACGAGGTCATCACGGCGTCGTTGGTGACCGGCTGGCCGAGCGAGGTCCAGTTGACCCCGCCGTCGCTGATCTGGGCCGAGTAGGTGTTCCCACTCCGGCTCAGCCGCAGGTAGTACCAGCCGCTCTCGGACGAGTCGGCGATGTCGATCGACCGGTTGCCGCCGTTGCCGAACTGCGCGTTGCGTTCCGAGACGAGCTCGGCGCGCAGGTTGGTCGGCGTTCCGGCGTTGTTGTTCGCCACGACGTCGAACTTCACGTAGTTGTCGTCGTTGTTGTAGACCAGGAAGCCGGCCAGCTGCCACTTGTGCAGCATCGACGGCGTCAGCCTGGTCTCGATCGTCCAGTCGCCGGCCGCGACCTGCGCGGGGATCTTCTGCAGGATGAAGTTCCGCGGCGAGTCGTTGTTGGTGCCGTTGATGTCGCCCGGCTGGGTCTCGATGCGCAGCGCACCGCCGTTCACCGCGGCCTTGGTCGAGTCGTACCGCACCACCGAGTTCCACCGGCAGCCGTCGAGCGTGCTGCCGTCGAACTCGTCGCTGGGCGCGCGGACCCCGTCGTCCGTGCCGTCCGGCGTGATGGTGAAGTGGTCGAACACCGCGTTGACCCGTGCCGCCCCGGTGTCACCGGCGGCCATGGGGCCGACGGTCGCGTTCGGGATGACGGTCGCGGAGCCGGCGAGCGCCGTCCAGCTCTGACCGTCGGCGGAGTACGCCGCGGTCAGCTTCTGACCGTCGCTGACGAGTCGCAGGTGCGCGGTGGCCGGGAAGTTCGCCGGCAGACCCACGTTGGCGTGCCAGGTCCGCGTCCCGCCGGCCTCGGTCTGGAACTCCAGGATCCGACCGCCGGACGAGGAGCGGGTGAACGCCAGTTTGACGTAGTCGTTGTCGGTGCCGTGCATGAGCAGACCGGCGTGCTGCCACTCGCGGTCGTGTGGGATGGTCACCTTCGTGGTGATCGTCCACGGTCCGACCTTGGCGCGCTGGCCGGCGTAGCTGATCGGTCCGGTGTTCGCCTCGTTGATGTCGCCGTTGGTGACCGGCAGCACCAGCCCGCCGTTGGTGACCCGCACCGGCAGGTTCGGGGCGTTGCGCACGGTGGTCCACCGGTTGGTGTTCAGCGTGTCACCGTCGAAGGTGTCCGAGCCGCGGATCGCGCAGCCCGGAGCGGTCTCCGGCGGTGCCGGGTGGATGGCCTTGTCGACCAGGGTGAAGCCGGTGAACTTCACCTCACTGGTGGCCGACGCGTTGTGCGCGGTGACCGCGAGGCCGATGTCCTGCGGGCTGGCCGCGCCGGGCAGCGTCACCGGGTCGCCGACCAGGGTGAACGCCTTCCCGTCCTTGCTCCAGTACCCGTAGTACTTCCCGCCGTCGCGTACGATCCGCACCCAGGACGGGTAGCTCGTGTTGCTGGCGCCGGTGCTGGCGTCGAGCTGGCCGTTTCCGTCGGTGTCGCGCAGCCACTCGAAGCCGAGGCCCGCCCGCATCGTCATCGCCGCGTACCCGGGCGACCTGCCGGGCTGGGTGACGTCGTTGCGGACGATCAGGCCGGCCTTGGCGGAGTTGTTCGTGTTCGTCTGGCTCTCGATCTTCACCGTGGCGGTCCACGTGTTGCCGGCCGCCGCCGGCAGGTACACCGAGCCGTACTGGTCGGTGCCCTGCCACATGTTCTCGCCGCCGGCGTTGATGATCCAGGTGTCCTGGTCCGGCCGGTCGAACGCGGCGGTGGTGTTGCTGTAGGTCTGCCAGGCTCCGTAGAGGTCACCGACCTCGACCTGCACGACGCGGGACTTGGCGTGGTAGCCCTTGTCGTTGGTCGCGACCGCGGTCAGCTGGTAGCGCTTCTGGGTGGACGCGTTCCACTTCATCGAGTACGGCGCCGTGGTGTCGACGCCGATCGACGTGCCGTCGACGAAGAACTCGACCTTGGTGATCGTGTTCTCCGCGTCGCTCGCGGCTGCGGTCACGTGGATCTCGCCCGGCTCCAGCTCGTCGGTCGGCTTCGGGGAGGTCACCGCGACCTTCGGCTTGCTCGTCGGCGAGACGCCCTTGCCGTCGGCCTCGATGAAGTTCAAGCGCCGCTCACCGGCACCCGGGAACACCGCGTACAGGGTGAACGTCTCGCCGGGGTCGGCCACCTCGACCGGAACGTCCACGTAGCCGCCGCCGCTGGTCGCCGGCACCTGCGCGGTGCCCAGCAGTGCGCCGTCCGGCGCGCCCCGCCGCAGCTCGATCTTGCTCGCGCTGGCGGCCGACGCGCGCAGGATCAACCGGTCGACGTTGTGCAGGTTGACCGGGTCGTACGAGGCCCAGGCGCCGTTCTGGCCGGCGATGGAGCTTCCATGGCCCTCGACGTCCCGCGACGAGCCGACCGTCATGTTCGACGAGTTGTCGAAGAACTCCGCCTCCCGCTGCTTCGGGAACATCAGGGTGGTGTCGGAGCCGGTCAGGCTCGGGATGCCACCCGCGCCGCCGGAGTCGGCGTAGCGGCCGTCGATCGCGTAGAAGACGTTCATGTCCTCGCCGTGCCCGCCGCCGAGGGCGGTGACCACCTTGCCGGTGCGTCCGTGCAACGGATCGGCCGGGTGCGCGTGCTCGTCGTGGCCCATCGCCGGCTGGATCACCACGTCGGCGTCGTCGATCTGGGTGTCCTCAGCGTCGCTGACCGACAGGTCCCAGCTCACCTCGTCGCCGAAGTCGAAGAACGCGCCGTTGGGCGGCAGGTTGAACTTCACCTGCGGCCGGGTGTTGCCGACCGTGATCGGCACCGTCGCCGTCCCGGTCTTGCCGGCCGGGTCGGTCACCGTGAGCCGGGCGTTGTAGACGCCGTTCGCGGTGTAGGTGAAGGTCGGCTTCAGCTCGGTGGAGTCGGCGGAGCCGTCACCGGTGAAGTCCCACTCGTACCGTAGCTGCTCGTTTTCCGGGTCGGTGCTGCCCGAGCCGTCGAAGCGGACCTGCAGCGGCGCCTGGCCGGAGTCCGGCGTCGCGTTGATCTTCGCCGTCGGCGAGCGTGAGCCGGAGATGTAGTCGACCCGGTACAGCCCCGAGTTCGGGTTGTCACGGCCGAAGCCGCCACCCCAGTCGAGGACGTACATCGAGCCGTCGGGACCGAACTTGGAGTCGATCGGGGCGAGGAACTGCTGCTGCGGCAGGAACGGGTTGACCTTCTCGACCCCGCCCTGCCCGTTCGGGATGATCGAGTACATCTTGTTCCGCGACCACTCGTAGAAGAACGGCTTGCCGTCGTAGGACGCCGGGAACTTGGTGTCCGACTGCAGGTTCGGGTCGTAGTTGTAGAACGGGCCGCCCATCGGAGCCAGGCCGCCACCCTGCGGGATGACCGACGGCACCGAGGAACGCTTGTAGCCGTACCACATCTTGGGTGCCTTGGCCGCCGGCAACTCGGTCAGGCCGGTGTTGCGCACCGAGTCGTTGATCGGCTTGTTGCAGTCGAAGTACGCCCCGACCGTCACCGGGTTCGTCCGGTAGTCCACGTCCCGGAACGGCTCGTTGTTGCCCATGCACAACGGCCAGCCGTAGAAGCCGGGCTCGGTGATGAGGTTCCACTCGGCGATGCCGGCGGGCCCGCGGTCCGGGTTGTCGTTGCTGTTGTCCGGCGAGTAGTCCGCCAGCCCGATGGCCCCGGTCTGCGAGTCGATCGAGAACCGGAACGGGTTGCGGAAGCCCATCGCGTAGATCTCCGGCCGGGTCTTCGCGGTGCCTGGCGGGAACATGTTGCCCGCGGGGATGGAGTAGGTGCCGTCCGCCTCGGGGCGGATCCGCAGCAGCTTGCCGCGCAGGTCGTTGGTGTTGGCCGAGGTCGCCCGCGCGTCGTGGAACGTGCCGTCCCGCTCAGACAGCGGCGCGTAGCCGCCGGACGGCTCGGAGTGTGGGTTCACGTCGTCGCCAACGCTCAGGTAGAGGTTCCCGTCCGGGCCGAACGCGAGGCCGCCGCCGGTGTGCCCGGGCTCATCGGGGAGCCGGCGCGCCGGCACCTCGAGCAGGACCTTCTCCGTGGCCCGGTCGATCTGCGAGCCCGGCCCGACGGTGAGCCGGGACAGGCGGCTGAAGAAGTTCGCCGGGTCGCTGTCGTTCGTGCTCGCCGGCGCGTAGTAGATGTAGAGGTAGCCGTTCTGGGCGAACTTCGGGTCGAGCGCGATGCCGAGCAGGCCGTCCTCACCGCCGGAGTACACCGGGATCGTGATCGCGGTGGAGGTGGTCTTCGTCCGCGGGTCGTACACCCGGATCTGGCCGCGTACCAACTCGGTGAAGAAGACCCGGCCGTCCGGTGCGACGTCCATGGCGAACGGGGCGCTGGTGTTCTGGTCCAGCGGGACCCGTTCGAACTGGTCCCACACCGTGCCGCCGCAGTCGCCCTCGACCATGCCGGCCGCCCACTTCACGCCGCCGACGATGTGCTGCACCAGCCCCGGCTCGCCGGTGTAGTGCGCGCCGAAGTGGCCCATGCCGGTCATCCAGGCACGGCCGCCGTCGTACGGCTTGCACCACGAGATCGGGTGGTCGTAGCCCATGGCGTTGTTGCCCGGGTTGTACGTCGTCTCGTCCATCGTGGCGAGCACGTGCGCGTTGCCGCGGACGTTGAGCGCGTAGTTGTACCACTCGTCGGCGCGTTCCCACCGCTGCGGCAGGTGCGCGGTCGACGGGTGGCTGTGGTCCTCGACGCGGACGGTGCCGGGCAGGCCGGGGCTGGTGCCGGTGGCGGCGTGGCCGGGCATCAGCGAGCCGATCATGTTGTCCCACCACGCGTAGTTCCCGCGCATGTCGGTGGCGTTGTGGATGGCGACGATGCCGTGCCCGGCCTTCATGTAGCGCTCCATCGCCGCCTTCTGGTCGGCGGTCCACGGGTCGCCGGAAGCCTGGAACATCACCAGGGCGTCGAAGTGCGCGAGGTCCTGGTCGTTGAAGATCGACGAGTCCTCGGTGTGCTGGGAGGTGATCCCGGCGTCGGCGAAGGCGGCCTGCAGCACGGGAACGCCCTGCTCGATCGCCTCGGTGTGCCGGAACTGCGTGGTCTTGGTGAAGATCAGCACGTGGGCTTGGCCGTGCGTGCCCTCGTGGGCGGCCGCCGGCGCTGGGCTGATCATGGACAGCGCGAGCGCGCCGACGACGGGTATCGCTAACAGTCGTCCCCACCGGGGACGCCAGGTCACGTTCATGAGATGCGGTACCTCCTGGGACGCGAGGAACTACTGGTGGGGTCATGACCGTGCGGCGTGCCGGCGCCGTCGGAGTGGGGGTGGAGCTGGCCGTCGGTGCTAGGGCATCACCGCCCGCAGGAACTTCAGGCCGTCGATGGCGATCGCGTCCTGGCTCGCGGCGAGCGGACGCCAGATGGAGGCGGCGGTCGCGATCGTCGCGTTCTCCGCGGTGAACGACTCGATGCACAGGGGGCCGCCGTAGCCCGCCGCGTCGATCGAGGCGAGGATCGCCGGCCAGTCCAGGTGATCGGCGCCGGGCGTGCCGCGGTCGTTGCCGCACACCTGGACGTGTGCCACCCGGCCGGCGGCCGAGCGGATCGCCGCCGGGATGTCCGTCTCCTCGATGTTCAAGTGGTAGAGGTCGAGCGCGACGCCGCAGTGCGGCAGGTCGCCGATCGCCTCGAGGGTCTGGCCGACGGTGTTGAGCAGGCTCGTCTCGTAGCGGTTGAGCGGCTCGACGGCCACCGTGACGCCGGCCGCGCCCGCGTACTCGACAACGGGGGCGAGGCTCTCCCGCAGTTGCGCGTACGCCGCGGCCCGCTCGGCCGGTGACAGCCGCCAGGTCCGGCCGACCGAGGCGTACGCCGGTCCGGCGATCACCGGCGATCCGACGGTCGCGGCGGCGTCGACCACGCGGAACAGGTAAGCCTGGGTGGACCGGATGGTGGCCGGGTCCGCCGCGACCAGCTCACGACCGGGAGGCATCACGAGGCACACGGTGGCGCCCAGGCCGTGGTCGGCGAGCACCTGGGCGGCCTGCCTCGGCTCCCAGTCGCCCGGGTTCTCCACCGGCAGCTCGAGCACGTCGAAGCCCCACCCCGCGACCCTGGCCGCGAGGGCGGCCAAGGTCGCGTCGGTGAGCGGCGAGGCCCACACCCAGGTGTTGACCCCGAGGGGATGACTGGTCACCGCCACGGCCCCGGGTAGCCCGGCATGCCCTCGCAGCCGCACATGGCGTAGTGCAGTGGCGGCATGTCCTGCTTGACGTAGTCCTTGACGTTGTCGCCGGTGATCCGCGGCTGCGGCAGCACCCACTCCTTCGGCACCTGCTCGCCCTTGAGGATCTTCAGCGCGGCGATGATCGGCGTGCGCCACTGGTAGGTCGGATAGGTCGGCGCGACCGCGGTGAGGCCCTCGTCGACCCACAGCCGCAGGAAGTCCTGCTGGTCCTCGCCGACGATGGCCGGGACGTCGACCCCGGCGTCCTGGAACGCCTCGGCCGCGGCGACGGCGGTCGCGCCGGCATCCATCCACACGCCGTCGATCCGGCCCTCGCGCTGGATGTAGTCGGCCACGATGCTCTTGGTCTTCGCCGCGTCGCCGTCGGTGAACTCCACCCCGACCACCTTCAGCTCGCTGCCGCCGAAGATCTCGTTGGCGGCCGCCCAGCGCTGCTCAAGCACGTCCACACCGGGCAGGATGCGCAGAGCGAGAACCTTGCCGCCCGGCTTGACCTTCTCCTTCAGGAACTCCGCGCCGTCGGCGCCGAAGGCGAAGCCGCCGATGGGGTGGATGAAGGTGACCGGGCAGCTGGTGTTGACGCCTCGGTCGAACACGATCACCGGCACGCCAGTCTGGCACGCCTGCTCCACCGCCGGCGTCAGCGTGGCGGTGGTGTTCGGCGAGATGATGATCGCGGAGCAGTTCTTGCCGGACAGCGACTGGATGTCGCTGATCTGCTTGTCGTCCTTGGCCTCCGCATCCAGCACCGTGAACGTGGTGATCTCCGGGTGCTGCTTGACCTCCTGCTGCATGGTCTTGAAGCCCACCTGTCGCCACGGGTTGTTCACGGCGGCGTTGGAGAAGCAGAGGGTGTATTTTCCGCCGGGCTTGGCGAACTTCGCCGTGTCCACCATTTCCGGCTCGAGCATCTGCTCCCACGGCTTGCCGTCCGGGCCCTGCGGCGTGGCGCCGCGGAACGCCAACTGGCGGTCGTACTCCGCCTGGTCGAAGAACTTCGACTTGTTCGCGTCGGAACTGGGTGATCCGCCGGCAGTGGCCTTGTCGTCGGGCAGGTCGCTCGAGCATCCGGCGAGCGCCAGTGCGCCCGCCACGACCACCGTGGCCCATTTCTTGGTCATTATCGTCGATCTCCTTACTAACCTTGGGGACTTCAGGAGGAGGCGGGTTGCGCGGGTGCCGCGCTGCTCCGCTGTTTCGGCCACCACCGCAGCCGCTGCCGTACGCCGCTGCCGAGGGAGGCGTAGGCGACGGCGGCGATGATGATCACGCCCTGCACGGCCGACTCGAGGGCACCGCTCACGCCGAGCAGGTTCAGCAGCGTGAACAGGGATTCCAGCGAGAGCGCGCCGGCGGCGGCCGCCACCACCGACCCGCGTCCGCCGCCGAGCAGCACGCCACCCAGCACGACGGCGGTGATCGCCCGGAACTCCAGGCCATCGCCGACCTGCGCCGATACGCCGGCGAACCCGCCCAGCAGGATCGCGGCGACCGCCGCGAGCAGCCCGGACAGGACGAACGCGAGCAACCGGAGCCGGTCGACCTGGCCGCCGGACAGCCGCACGGCGGCCTCGTTGTCGCCGACCGCGACCAGCGCCCGGCCGGTGCCGCCGCGCATGAACAGCGCCGCGGCCACCAGGATCGCCAGCAGGATGAGCACCGACCAGGGAACCTCGCCGAGCGCGGGGACCTCCACGGCGCCGCGCCCGAACGTCCGGAACCCGGCCGACAGCGCGCCGCGTGGGGCACCGCCGGTCCACAGGAATATCGCGCCGTCGAGCACCAGCAGCATGCCGAGCGTGACGATGAACGACGGCACCAGGAGCTTCGTCGTGACCAGCCCGTTGACCAGGCCGACCAGCAGGCCGAACCCGAGCACGAGCAGGATCACCCGCGGTGTCGCGGACTCGCTGCCGTTGATCAGCCGAGCCGCGATGACCACCCCGGCGGTCACCAGCGCGCCGACCGACAGGTCGAACCCGCCGGAGACGATGACGAAGTACTGCCCGATCGCGAGGATCATCAGCGGCGCGGCCCGCTTGAGCAGCGCCAGGTAGCCGGACGGCTCAGCGTAGGCCGGGCCGGCGATCGCGAGCCCGAGGAGCAGCAGGAACAGGACGACGAGCACGGGCGCGGTGCCCTCGGCAAGGCGGGGACGCCAGGTCATGCCAACCTCCCACGACCGCGGCTGGCGATCATGCGGCGGGCGTAGAGCGCGACCGCGGTCACGAGTACGACGCCGCGCACCACGTCCTTGAAGAACGGATCGACCTCGAGGTCGTCGAAGATGGTGTCCAGGGTGGCGAGGATGAGGACGCCGCCGATGGTCCCGACGACGCCGCCCCGGCCACCGGCGAGCAGCGTCCCGCCGAGCACGACGGCGGCAATCGACTCCAGGTCGTACCCGGCGTCGGTGCCAACGTACGGTGCCCCCGACCCGAGCCGGCTGGCGAGGTAGATCCCGGTGAGACCGGCGGCAACCGAGCACAGCACGTGCGCGGTGACGATGACCCGGCGGGTGGGCACCCCGGACAGCCGGGCCACCTCGATGTCACCGCCGACGGCGTACATGTGGTAGCCGGGGCGGGTCCGCGACAGGTACCACCAGGCCAGTGCGGCGGCAGCCAGCATGAGCAGCGCCGCGACCGGTATCGGGCCGATCCGGTCGTAGCCGAGGTGCTGGAAGCCGCGCGGCACATCGCCGGCCGGGCCGGTGTAGTTGTCCTCAAGATAGCCGCGCAGGATCAGTGCCACACCGAGCGTGGCGATGAACGCGTTGGCCTTGAGGACGGTGATGACCAGCCCGTTGACCAGGCCGACACCGGCGGCGACCGCGAGCGCCAGCAGCACGCCGGGCACGAGCATGCCGTCCCGACCGGCCATCGTCTCCGCGGCGATCAGTGAGGTGAGGCCGACCAGGTAGGCGACGGACAGGTCGAGGGATCCGGTGAGGATCACCATCGTCTGTCCTATCGCCACCAGACCGAGTGCGGTGGCCCGGGTGAGGATGTTGAGGATGCCGCCCTGGTCGAGCAGGACCTCGCCGCGCAGCCCGACGAGCACGCTGCCGACGACCAGCAGAGCGACGAGAGCGAGGTAGACGATGACCGTCGGGGTGAGCCGCCGGCGCAGCGCCGGCCGCATGGCCTTCCGCTCGACCGGAACCGTGTTCTCCTGAAGAATGCTCACGCCGCCTCACCGATCCCGTGTCCGGTGGCCAGCGCCATCACAGCCCCCTCACTCGCGCCGGCGGGCAGCTCACCGGCCAGCGCACCGTCGTGCATGACGAGGATCCGGTCGCTCATCCCGATCAGCTCGGGGAGCTCCGAGGAGATCATCAGCACCGCCACCCCACGCCTCGCGAGGTCGCGCAGCAGCTCGTGCACGGCCCGCTTCGCGCCGACGTCGATGCCGCGCGTCGGCTCGTCGACCACCAGCACCCTCGGCTCGACCGCCAGCCACTTGGCGAGCACGACCTTCTGCTGGTTGCCGCCGGACAGGAAGCGCACCTCCTGGTGCTCCCCGCGGGCCACCACGGTCACCAGGTCGAGCAGCTGCGCCACATCCGACTTCTCGCGGGAGCGCCCGCCGCGCAGCGCGGCGCGGCGCACCAGCAGCGTGTTGTCCCGCACGGACTGCCCAAGCGCCAGCCCGTCCCCCTTGCGGTCCTCGGTGACCAGCGCGATCCCGAGGCGCACGGCGGTGCGGGGCCGGGTCACCCGCTGGGCCGCTCCGTCGACCTCCAACGAGCCGCGGGTGAACGGCTCGACGCCGAACACGGCGCGCGCGACCGCCGAGCGGCCAGACCCTTGCAGCCCGGCCAGCCCGACGATCTCCCCGGCGCGTACCTCGAGGTTCAGGCCGCGGAGGCGGTCGTTGCCGGCGCCGCGCAGCGCGAGGCGGACCGCTCCGAGGTCGTCGGGGACCGCCCGGTCCGGGTAGTACTCGCCCAGGTCACGGCCCACCATGTGACGGACCAGGTCCTCCGAGGTCAGCTCGCTGGTCGGGGCGCAGGTCACGAACTGGCCGTCCTTGAGCACGGTGATCCGGTCGGAGAGGTCGAACACCTCGCGCATCCGGTGCGAGACGTAGAGGATCGCGATGCCCCGCTCGCGCAGCCGGCGCACCAGGTCGTAGAGCAGCTCGACCTCGTGATCGGCGAGCGCGGCGGTCGGCTCGTCCATGCCCAGCACCCGCGCGTCGGTCGACAGCGCCTTGACGATCTCCACGACCTGTCGTTGGGCGACCGACAGTGACGACACGCTGTCGGCCGGATCGATCCCGTCCTCGCCGAGCCAGTCCAGCAGCTCGCGGGTGTCGGCCACCATGCGCCGGCGGTCAACCTGCATCCGCCGCACCGGCTCGCGGCCAAGGTAGACGTTCTCGGCGACGCTGCGGTGCGGCAGCAGGGTGAATTCCTGGTGGATGATGGCGATGCCGGCCCGCTGCGCGTCGGTGGGACCGGCGAACGACATCTCGGCGCCGTCGACCTCGATGGTGCCGCCGTCCGGCCGGTGCACCCCGGCCAGCACCTTGAGCAGCGTGGACTTGCCCGCACCGTTCTCGCCCATCACGGCGTGCACCTCGCCGCCCCGCAGCTCCAGGTCCACCCCGCGCAGCACCGGCACGCCGAGGAAGGACTTGGTGATCCCGGTCAGGCGCACGCTCGTCGTTGGGCCGGGCGTCATGCCGGCACCTCTGTCCACGCGCCGTCCGCCGCCGCGGAGGCCAGCACCGATTCGGTGATCCGGACGGCGCGCAGGCCGTCCGCGAACGTGGGCAGCCCGTCCGGGACGTCCGCGCCACGCACCGCCCGGTAGGTGTCGGCGACGAACGCGTCGAAGCAGTCCTGGTAGCCCTGCGCGTGCCCGGCGGGCAGCCGGACGTAGCGCGCGGCGGAGGGGTGCAGCGTGCCAGGGTCGCGCAGCAGCGTCTGGCCGCCCTCGCGCCGGCCGACCCACAGCCGCTCCGGGTCCTCCTGGTCGAAGCCGAAGCTCGCCTCCGTGCCGGAAAGCTCCAGGTGCAGCCGGTTCTTGCGGCCCGCGGCGACCTGCGACACCACCAGCGTGCCAACCATGCCGGCGGCCGTGGTGAAGTGCACGGTGGCCAGGTCCTCGGTGGGCTCCCCGGCGCTGCGGGCGCGCTCGTGCACGACCGCGGTGCGCGCGGACAGCCGGGCGATCCGGTCGCCCGTGACGAACTCGAACAGGTCGCACCAGTGCGAGCCGATGTCGGCGAACGCTCGCGACGGCCCGCCGAGCGCGGCGTCGACCCGCCAGTCGTCGTCGGACGGGCGGGACAGCCAGTCCTGGAGGTAGCCGCCGGTCACGCTGGCGACGACGCCCGCCTCGCCGGCGGCCAGCCGGGCGCGCAACTCGCGCACCATCGGATGGAAGCGGTAGACGAATGGCACCGTGGCTACCCGATCGCCGGCCGCCTCCATCAGCGCCGTGGCCTCGACGCTGCCCGTGGCGAGGGGCTTTTCGCAGATGACGTGCACGCCGGCGGCGAGCGCGGCGGCGACCACGGGGGCGTGCGACGCGTTGGGAGTGCACACGTGCAGCACGTCGATCTCGGCGCCGTCGAGCAGGGCCGCCAGGTTCGGGTAGCCCTCGTCCGCGCCGACGGCGCGAGCCGCAGCGGCGGCGCCCTCGGGGCGCGACGCCATCGCGGCCACGACGGTCGCTCCGGCGCGCCGGGCCGCCTCCGCGTGCACCTGGCCCATGAACCCCGCGCCGACCACCGCCACGCGTAGCGTCTGCTGGTCGGATTCGAGGCCACCACCAGACGCCGTAATGACATCGGTCACAGACATGTGACGACGGTAACGTCCACTTATGACGATCGTCAATCAAAAGATATGTCTACATCGACCGTACCTAGATGATCAACATCTCGAACCCTCGCGCCAGCCGACGTAACGCCGCCACTTCGGTTTAATTGGGGGATGAACAATGGGCACAGCGCAGCCCCGACATCGCCCGGCGAGTTGCTTCAGCTGCTGCGCGACGGGCAGGCACGCACCCGAGCCGAGCTGGCAACCGAAACCGGACTCGCCCGGTCGACCGTGCGCCTGCGCCTCGACGCGCTCACGGATGCCGGACTGGTGACCGACTGGGGCAGCGACGCCGTCACCGGCGGCCGGCCCGCCAGCAGGTTCGTGTTCAACGCCCGCGCCCGGGCGGTGCTGGCAGCCGACGTCGGGGCCACCCACGCCACCGTCGCCATCGCCGACCTGACCGGTGAGCCGCTGGCCGTCGAGAGGCTCACCCTGGACATCGCCGACGGGCCCGACGCGGTGCTCAGCCTGCTCATCGACACCTGGCGACGGCTGTGCGCCAACCACGACCCCACCGCCCCCATCGCCGGCGTCGGCATCGGACTGCCCGGCCCGGTCGAGCACTCGACCGGCAAGCCGACCCACCCGCCGATCATGCCCGGATGGAACGGATACGACGTGCCCGCGCGGATCGCGGTCGACTTCGCCGTGCCGGTCCTGGTGGACAACGAGGTCAACCTGATGGCGCTCGGGGAGCACGTCCGCTGCTTCCCGGACGAGGCGCACATGGTCTTCGTCAAGGTCGCGACCGGCATCGGCTCCGGCCTCATCAGCAACGGCCAACTGCACCGCGGCGACGTCGGCGCGGCCGGCGACCTCGGACACATCCTGGCCCCACACGCGGACGACGTGCAGTGCCGCTGCGGCAACAGCGGGTGCCTGGAGGCCGTGGCCAGCGGCCCCGCCATCGCCGCGAAGCTCCGCGCCGCCGGGCTCGACGCGACGAACAACGCCGACGTCGTGGCCCTCGTGCAGGCCGGCAGCCCGATCGCCGGCCAAGCCGTACGGCAGGCCGGCCGGGACATCGGCGAGGTGCTGGCCGCCGGCGTCAGCCTGTTCAACCCGTCGCTGATCGTGATCGGCGGGGCGGTCGCACAGGCCGGCGAGATGCTGCTGGCGGGCGTCCGGGAGTCGATCTACCGCCGTTCGCTGCCGCTGGCCACCGAGCGCCTGCGCATCGTCACCTCACAGGCCGGCGCGAACGCGGGCGTGGTCGGCGCCGCGGCGATGGTCGTCCAACATGTCCTCTCCCCCACCGTGCTCGACCGCGAGCTGGCCTGAGCCACACCGGGCGAGCCCTTACCGGGCGGTGCGGCTGCACCGGGCCGGGCCGGGTCAGCCGCCGTTGGTCGGCCGGTAGGTACGCGGTCGGCGGGCGGGTGCGGCCGGATAGGTCACCCCACTGACCGCCGTCAGGAACTTCGGGCCCATCGCTGCCCGGGCCTGCACCGCCGGATGGGTGGCGCCGAAGTTGTCGGAATCCGCCTGCCCGTCGGCGAACAGCACGTAGGTCAGCACTGGGGCGCCGGCCGCGTCGAAGACGATCCCCGCCTCGTGGCGGGCGTCGGCGAACCAGCCCGCCTTCGTGGCCACCCGGGCCCGCTCCGCCGAGGACATGGTGCGCCGGATCCCGTCGGTGAAGGCGATCGGGGAACGCAGCAGGTTGATCAGGAAGGTGGTCGAGGCGGGCGAGAGCAGCGTGCCGGCGACCAGCGCCTGCAGCAGATCGTGCGTCTCACGAGCGGTGCTGGTGCCGAGGAAGAACCGGTTCGGGTTGGCGACCGGTTGAACCTGCGTGTGGGGGAACCCCTTGGCGATCAGGATCTGGTTGAGCTCGGCGGCCGGGCAGACCAGCCCACAGAGCCGCACGGCGGTGTCGTCCGAGACCGTCAGCAGCGCGGCGAGCGCATGACCCAGGGTCACCGAGCTGGGGTATCCCGTGTCGAGGCCGAAGATGCCGTCACCGCCCGGCACCACGATCGCCGCCGTGACCTCCACCCGCTGGTCCAGCGTGAGCCGGCCCCGATCGACCTTGTCCAGTACCGCCACGGCCACCGCGACCTTGTTGACGCTGTAGGCCTCTACCACCGCGTCGGCGTTCTCCTGCACCGCGACCCGGGGCGCGCCGCCGACACCGGCGACACTGAGGTACGAGTACCAGTTTCCGCCGGCCCGGGTCCGCTCCCGCTGGTAGGCAGCCGCCACCTGGTTCACCGGGGATCCGCCTTCTCCGCCGTGCGAAGTGAACGCATCGCGCGGCGCCCCCGCGGCCGGGCTAGCCAGCCCGAGGACCGCACCGGCGGTGGCCATGGTGCCGACGCCCAGCACGGTCCTACGATTCACCCTGCTCGCCACGCCTCTACTCCCGTCCAACGTGAACCGTCGGCGGCCACCGGCAGATGGCCGGCGCGGGACGTGATCACCGATCCCGCCCGACCACCCTAGGCGAACCCGCGGCGCCGCGCTGCCCTTGGCACCGCCTGCACCGGCCGGCGGTGGCTACGCCTTGCCGGCGGCCGCCGTCGTGGTGCCGACCATGGCGCTCTTTACCAGCGGCGCGTATCCGCCCGACTGGCCGGTGCGGTTCGGGTGGTACGACTCCGAGACAGGGTTCGACAGGCCGTTGATCCACTCGACGGCGTCGCAGACGGCGTGCCCGGTGAAGGCGGCTCGGGGGTCCACGAACGGGAACGAGTGCGCGACGGCCCGGGCCTTGATCGTCTCGTTCAGCAGATCGGCGGTGTCGTTCAGCGCCGCCTGCTCCCCCGGGCTGATCCGGGACAGCGACTGGCAGTCGCTCTCGTTGAACAGGCGCGGATACCCGACGATCACCACCCGGGCGGACGGTGCCTTTGAGCGGATCTTGTTGTAGAGCGCGTCCAGGGTGCCGGGCAGGGTGTTCCGGATGTAGGTGTTGGCGTTGTCGATGTCACCCCAGCAGGTGTACGGCCAAGGCTTGGCGCACTGCGTGATGACGGAGGAGAACCCGGCGTCGTTGCCGCCGACGGTCAGCGTGACGTAGCTGGTCGACGAGCTGAGGCTGGCGAGCTGGTTGTTGGACACGTCGGCGACCTTCGCGCCGGAGCAGGCGGCGAATGTGAGGCTGGCGCCGATCTGGTTCGCGTCGAGGACCGGGTAGGCGTACGGCGAGCGGGAGCAACTGGTGCCGTCGGAGTAGTACGAGCGGGTGCCGACGCCGGAGGCGTACGAGTCGCCGAGGGCGGTGTAGAGCGGCGCAGCCGCCTGCGCGGGCAGCGCCCACAGCACGGCCGGCGCCAAGCCGGCGAGGACGGCGACCGCGAGTGTGACGAGGCGGCTTCTGTGGCGGGGGGCGACGGGTGCCATGCTTCCTCCTCAGCTGCCCACCGGGAGAGCGCATCGACGGATGTCGAAGGCCGGTGGTGATCCAGACTGTCGGCGGCAAGCACTGACACGCGCAAGAGATCGAGCGGAAGTTTCCTTCAATCGAACAAGTGGGCGGTGGCCCTTGGCACGGAGCCGGAGCCGTCCCTCCCTAACAACGCACCCGGCAAACGCCGGCGGCATGTCCGGCGCCCGGACGAAAGAGCTAACCCTCGGCATGCTCACCGTTCACCCGGCCGTGCCCCTGCCGTTTCGGCGGATCCTTACATTCGTCGATCACTGGTCCCGGGACAGCCGCCCCGGGGAGAAGGGATCACCATGGGTACCCGCCGAATCCGGCTTGCCACGGCCGTCGCAACGATGGCCGCGCTGACCACAGTCACCACCGGGGCGGTGGTGACCGTGGCCGGCCCGGCAATGGCCGCCACCACCACCTTCACCTCCGCCGCCGACACCTATGTGGACAACAGCGCCACCTCGACCAACTACGGCACGAGGTCGCAGCTCGGCATCGACAACTCGCCGATCAAGCGGATGTTCCTGCGCTTCTCGGTCAACGGCCTGACCGCGCCGGTGAGCAGCGCCCGGCTCCGCATCCACACCGACGACGTGGCAGGTGCCGAGAGCCCCAGCGGCGGCACCTTCAAGGCCATGACCAACACCACCTGGTCGGAGACCGGGGTCACCTGGAGCAACCAGCCCGCCATCGACGGGGTGACCCTCGGTTCCCTCGGCAGCGTCGCCCGGAACACGTGGTACGAGGTGGACGTGACCCGGCTGGTCACCGGCAACGGCACCGTCAGCATCGGCGTGACCTCGTCGAACAGCGACGGCGCCGACTACGACTCCCGCGAGTCCGGCAGCACGGCACCCCAGTTGGTCGTGACCACCGGCACGTCGAGCAGCGACCCGGTGCTGGTGGGCGCGGGCGACATCGCGGATTCCGGCTCGGGAGACACCGCCACCGCCGCCCTGCTGGACAACATCTCCGGAAGCGTCTTCACCACCGGCGACAACGTCTACACCAACGGCACGGCAGCCGAGTTCAACACCTACTACGAGCCGACCTGGGGCCGGCACAAGGCCCGCACCCGTCCCTCGCCGGGCAACCACGACTACAACACCGCCGGCGCCACCGGCTACTACGGCTACTTCGGCACCAACGCCGGCCCGTCCGGGCGGGGCTACTACTCCTACGACGTGGGCAACTGGCACGTGGTGTCGCTGAACTCCAACGTCAGCATGTCCGCCGGCTCCGCACAGGAGCAATGGCTGCGGGCGGACCTGACGGCCAGCACGAAGCCGTGCACCCTCGCGTACTGGCACCACCCGCTGTTCACCTCGGGCGCCAACCACGGCCCGTCCACCTCGACCCGGCCGCTCTACCAGGCGCTGTACGACCACAACGCCGACGTCGTGGTGTGGGGGCACAACCACCAGTACGAGCGGTTCGCCCCGCAGAACCCCAGCGGCGGCCTGGACAACGCCCGCGGCATCCGGGCGTTCGTCGCCGGCATGGGCGGCGCCGGCCACTACGGCTTCGGCACCATCCAGCCGAACAGCGAGGCGCGCAACAGCGACACCTACGGGGTGCTCAAGTTCACCCTGCACACCAACAGCTACGACTGGGAGTTCGTGCCGGAGGCCGGTAAGAGCTACGCCGACCGGGGCACCAACAACTGCCACTGACAGCCACCCGATCGCTCCGGTGCACCTCGACCGGACCCACGTGCCGCTCGCCGGTGAAGAAGTCCTCCCACTCCCCCGCCGGCAGCCACACCGGCCAGGTCGTCACGCCCGGCTCGGTACCGGTGACACCAGCAGGTCGCCGCCGAGGTGCCACTGCTGCGGCCAGTTCCACACCCGCTCGTCGCCGGGGTGATCGAAGAACAGTGGCCGCATCAGCGGCTTGCCGGTCCGTACCGACCGTTCCGCCTGCTCCACCAGGTAGGGCACGAGGTCCTCGCGCAGCCGGGCGAAGCGCCGGAACACCTCCAGCACGCGCGGCTCGCCGGTCCGCTCGGCGATGTTCCACGGCGTGCGGTCCACCGACGGCTCGCGGTGGTGGTTGAACTCCGAGTGGTACTGCATCAGCGGGGCGAAACACGCGGTGGCGGCCGAGCGCAGGTAGAGCTCGGCGTGCCGCCGTCGGTCTTGAAGCCGTCGACACCGAGGTCCTCGACCAGGTAGCGGCGCTTGTCCTGCCACCACTGCCGGGTCTGCGGGTCGGTCCAGTCGGGCAGCAGCGCGCCGGGGAACCACCAGCCGAAGTCGAGGGTCACGGTGGCCGGGTCGACCCGGTCGGCGCTCACCCGGGTGCCGTCGCCGTGCTCGACGTCGACAGCGGTCACCTCCGGGGTGGCGGTCACAGTCCGACCGGCTTTACGCCGGAGAGCCGGCGGCGGTGGTCCGGCAGTTCCTCGGCGAGACCGGGCCGCCCACCGTGCCGCCGTCCTGGGTGTTCCGGCGGTGGATGAGCGGTATGCCGGTCGGGACCGGGCGGGACCGGGCCGAGCGGCATGCAAGGACCTTCAACTCCTGCCTGGCTCGGCCAACGGGAAGCTGGTATGTCTGGTCCACGTGCCGCTGTCATCGATCTGAGCCAGGAGCGACACCCTCCGGGCAAGTCCCCGGAGTGGCAGATGCTGCTCGACAGCCCGTTCTGCAGCTTGCATGTCCGCCAGGTCGCAGCCATCAGCCACCGTCAGGTGCGGAACGACGTCGTCAAACTGCCCCTCGTACGGCGGGAAAGCCGGGAAGGCCGCATGCACGAGCCCGGTGAGCATCCGGAACGGCTGGGAATCCTCCGGCGCGAGCCACAGGACCTCGTCGCCAAACCATGCGGTACGGGTCAGCCGGAAGTCGAACGCGGCCGTACCGGCGAAGATCCGTTGCAGCTCAGCTACGACCATCGCGTCGATCTGAGCTGGAGGCACAAACGGAAACAGCACGGTGATGTGCGCCGGGACTCCTAACCGGGCGCTGGCGTCGAGGACATCACGGTGGCACCCCACCGCCGCTTCGGCCTCCGGGACCTCGACCACCAGGGCACTTCGACGCAACACCGCCCCCATGGCGCGATCCTAGATCTCGTCACGCGGATCCTGCGACTCGACATAGCGGCATCACCCACACCCTCGACCAGCCCTGCTGGCTGGCCTACCTCGACACCGGCGCCCACGGCATCGTCTTTCCTTTGCAGGTGCTCCCGGGAGCACACACGGCGGACGCCCGGCGGGAACAGGGGACGACGAGATGGCCGCGGCGACGGGCGCGATCACGCGCCCGCCCGCGGCCGATCCGGGATCTCACCCGGAGATGTCGTCGTCACCTGCCACGTTCACTCCGCCCTCCGGCGACTAGCTCTCCTCATCATCACGCGAACCTGCGGCCCACCGCGCCCGCACCCGAGCCGCTACGAGGTCGTACGGATCCCGTCGACCAGGCGGGGAAGGCCGAGCGGGTTGGCCTCGCGCAGCTCCGGTGGGAGCAGCGGGTCCGGAGTGTTCTGGTAGCAGACCGGGCGCAGCCAGCGCTCGATCGCAGTGCTTCCCACCGAGGTCGAGCCGCTGGTGGAGGCGGGGTACGGACCGCCGTGCTGCATGGCGGGGGCGACCGTCACCCCGGTGGGCCAGCCGTCCACGACGACCCGCCCCGCGATCCCGCTCAGCCCGGCGACCAGTTCCGCCGCCCCGGCGTCCCGCTCGTCGGCGGCCAGGTGCACGGTCGCGGTGAGGTTGCCCGGCAGGGCGCCGAGCACCGCGTCCCGCTCGACCGTCGAGCCGTAGCGGACCAGCACGGTCACCGGCCCGAAGCACTCCTCCAGCAGTTCCCGGTACGGCCCGCCCTCGGCGAGCCGCGACGCCGCGACGGTCAGCAACCCCGGCCGGACCGCCAGAGGCGTCTCGTCGTCGCCGGCCTCCCCCGCCCCGAGCGGCTCCGCGACGCCTGGGAGCGCCGCGCGGGAGCGGACTCCGGCGAGGAACGCCTCACGCATGCGCGGGTCGAGCAGCGGCCCGGACGGGACCGCCGCCGCGACGACCGCCCGGATGACCGCGTCGCCCGCCGGTCCCGCCGGGAGCAGGACGAGGCCCGGCTTGACACAGAACTGGCCCAGACCCTGGGTGTACGAGGCGGCAAGCCCCGCTCCGATCTCGTCCGCTCTGGTCTCGGCCGCCCGCGTGGTCACCACGACCGGGTTGAGGCTGCCCAACTCGCCGTGGAACGGGATCGGCCGCGGCCGGGAGGACGCGATGTCGAACAACGCGCGGCCGCCGCGCACCGAGCCGGTGAACCCGACGGCCGCGGTCAGTGGGTGGCGGACGAGTTCCGGGCCCGCGTCGAAACCGTGGACCAGGCGGACAACGTCCTCGGGCAGCCCGACCTCGGCCGCCGCGGAGCGGAGGATCTGGGCACACAGGACGGAGGTGGCCGGATGGTCCGGGTGCGCCTTGACCACGACCGGGCATCCCGCGGCCAGCGCACTCGCGGTGTCGCCGCCCGGCACGCTGAAGGCCAGCGGGAAGTTGCTCGCCGCGAAGACCGCGACCACGCCCAACGGCACCTTGTAGCGCCGCAGGTCGGGGCGGGGCGCGGGCGCGGCCTGCGGGTCGGCGTGGTCGATGATCACGTCCAGGTAGCCGCCCTCCTCGACCACGTCCCCGAACGCGCGGAGCTGGTAGCAGGTGCGGGCGAGCTCGCCGGTGAGCCGTACCCGGCCGAGCGCCGACTCCGCATCGGCGGCCGCGATGATCTCCTCACCGTTCTTCTCCAGGAGCGCGGCCGCTGTGCGTAGCAGGTCGGCCCGCGCGGCGCGGTCCCTGAGTGCCGGGGCGGCAGCGGCAGCGGCCCGCACCGCCTCGTCCACGTCCTCCGCCGTCGACTCGGTCGCCGCGCGTCCTCGCGGGGCTCCGGTACGCGGGTCGATGCTCAGCACGTCACTCACCGTCTCGTCCTCTCTGTTCCGTCGGTTCTCCGGCCGCCTCGATGGGCCTCGTGTCTTCGGTCAGGGCGGCGAGCTCGCCCAGGGGCACCGGTACGGCGAGGCTGCGCGTGGCCAGGCTGCGCAGGTCCTCGGACGTGGTCTCGCGCCTGCTCAGGCAGGCCGCGATCCCGGCCGTGGCGAAGCCGCACACCCGCCCCTGGCACCAGCCCATCCCCGGCCGGGCGAGCATCTTCAAGGTGCGCGCGTCCTCCGCGCCGAGGTCGTCGTGCGCCCGCCGCAGGTCACCGTACGAGACCTCCTCGCAGCGGCAGACCGGGGTCGTCTCCGACAGCCACTGCGGCCACGCGGGCGGCACCGGATAGGTCCGGTGCATGGCAATGGCGAAGCGGCGCCCGCGCCGGACGGCGCGGCCGAGTCGCCTTATCGCGGCCGGATCGGCCGAACGGCCCAGTGCGTCGGCGAGAGCCAACGCACTCAACCGTCCTTCCTGGACAGCCAGGGCCGCGCCGCCCACGCCGGTCGCCTCGCCGGCGACGTACAGCCCTTCAACGCTGCTGCGCTGGCGGTCGTCAACGACCACGACGAGAGATCCGTCGACGTCCTTCCCCGTCTGCGCGCCGAGCATGAGCGGCAGCTCGAGCGACGGGGTGAAGCCCCAGCCGAGGGCCACGACGTCGGCGGGCAGCTCCTCGTCCGGGCCGGTCGGGCGGCCGTCACGGTCCACCCTGGCGAGCCGGACCGCCTCGACCCGGTCACTTCCGAGGATCTCCCGGATCACCGTTCTGGTCTTGTACGGGATGCGGTGTCGGGCCATGAGTGCCGCGTACTGCAGTGCCTCGACGCCCTTGCCCGGCGCGGAGATCGCGCCGACCGGGTCGCGCAGCCAACCGAGCGTGGCGTTGGCCTCGACGACGGCCGCGACGGTCACCCCGGCCCGCGCGAGGCCGGTGGCCACCGGAAGCAGGAACGGGCCGGTGCCGGCGACGACAGCTCGCCGTCCCGCCGTGGTGCGGTGCCCCTTGAGCAGGGCCTGCACCCCGCCCGCGGTCATCACGCCGGGCAGGTCCCAGCCGGGGATGGGCAGCTGCCGGTCGTATCCCCCGGCGCACAGGATCAGTGCCCGCGTGACGAGTGT
Organism: Micromonospora sp. NPDC047740; assembly: GCF_043204735.1. NCBI lineage: Bacteria > Bacillati > Actinomycetota > Actinomycetes > Micromonosporales > Micromonosporaceae > Micromonospora > Micromonospora sp. NPDC047740. The sequence continues at coordinate 795,751 of NZ_JBIDCT010000001.1, read as the reverse complement.
GCGGTCCGTCCCGCCGGCCGTGGCGGTGGTGGCCGTCATCCGGAGGGTGAACGCGCCGCTGTCGTCGCGGGTGACGAGCCAGACCTGGTGGCTGGGGAGGTAGCGGATCCGGCCGGCGGCCCGGAGGGCGTACATGCGGTCCCGCAGCCGGGTGAAGACCGCCCAGCCGTGATGGCCGGCGGAATCGTCGGGGCGGGCATGCTTCTCGTCGTAGTGCCGCCAGTACTGCCCGCCGGGCTGCCCGGCGGTGTCGATCAGGGCGACGCCGAGCCCGGCCTCGGCGGCCTCGACGGCGGCGGCGAGGCCGGCCGGGCCCGCGCCGACCACGGCGACGTCAGGCACCTGCGGCATCGGCGTTCCTCCGGTCTCCGTCGTCCTCGCGGTCGGCGCCGGCCTCGCCTTCGTCGCCGAGGGTCATGCCCTCGGCGGCGGCGACCAGGCAGGCGCGCTGGTCGGGGACGCCGTCGACGGTGATCAGGCAGTCGAAGCAGACGCCGATGCCGCAGAACAGTCCTCGCCGCCGGCCGCCCTTACGGGTGGTGCGCCAGTCGTGGATTCCGGCGGCGACCAGCGCGGCGGCGACGCTCTGGCCGGGCTCCGCCGCAACGGTGACGCCGCGGAAGGTCATCTGGTGAGTCATCGGGGTTCCTCCTCGGCGTCCGCGAATCGGTCCGGGGCGAACGGCGTGAGGTCCAGGTCCGGCCGCTCCCCCACGAGCGCCTGCGCGATCAGCCTGCCGGTGCCGGCGGACAGGCCGATGCCGGCGCCCTCGTGGCCGCACGCGTGCCAGAGACCGGGCACGCGGGGGTCGGGACCGATGACGGGCAGGTGATCGGGGCAGTAAGGGCGGAAGCCGAGGTAGGTGCGCATCGCGCGGACCTCGCGAAGCATCGGAAACAGCGCGATCGCCTTGGCCGCGAGCGTGCTGATCGCGGTGACGGAAACGGTCCGGTCGAACCCGACGCGCTCGCGCGACGCGCCGACGAGGATAGTGCCGCTGGCGGTCCCCTCGACGACGGGCGAGGTCTGCAGGGCCGCGTCGGAGCTGGCCACGTCGCCGACGTACTCGGCGGCGTACACCTTGTGGCGGATCGTGCGGGGCGGCATCGGCTGGGTGACCAGGACGAAGCCTCGGCGGGGCAGCACCGGGACGCGCACCCCGGCGAGGCCGGCGACCCCGCCGGCCCACGTGCCGGCGGCGTTGAGCACCGCCCCGGCGGAGATGTCGCCCCCGGTGGTCCGCACGCCCGTCACCCGGGTACGGTCGCGCAGGAACGCCGTCACCTCGGTGCGGGTATGCACCTGTGCCCCTCGCTCGCGAGCCAGCCGCAGCAGCTGCGCCGCGACCAGCATGGGCTGAACCTGGGCGTCCTGCGGATAGAAGGCGCCGCCGGCGAGCGCCGGGGAAAGGTGCGGCTCGTAGTCGCGCAACTCGGTCCGCGCGACGTCGCGGACCTCGACACCGCACCGGCGCTGCCGGACGGCGAGTTCGCGCAGCGATGCGACGCTCTGCTCCGACGCCGCGACGATCAGGCCGCCCTTGGCCTCGAACTCCCACAGGTCGGCGTGTTCCGCGAGCTCCTCGCGCCAGACCCGCTGCGAGTACAACGCCAGGTCGAGCTCGGGGCCGGCCTCCTTGTCGGACACCAGCACGTTGCCCTCGCCGGCGCTGGAGGTGCCCCCGGCGATCGCGCCGCGATCGACGACGACCACCCGCACCCCGGCCAGCGACGCGAAGTAAGCGCTGGCAGCGCCCACGACCCCCGCCCCGACCACCACAAGATCCGCGCTGGTCATGTGGCGTCCTTGGCGCCACCTGCCCACAGACCTCGCACGTGCCCGATGTGCCGGTGCATCAGCAACTCGGCCCCGGACGGGTCGCGGGCTTCGATGAAGTCCAGGATCTCGTGGTGCTCGGCGGCTGAGCGGCCCAGGCTGCCGCTCTCCAGCAGCGGGGTCAGGCCGAGCAGCCGGGTCTGCGAGCGCAGGTCGGCGACGACGTCGACCAGGAACCGGTTGCGGCTGTAGCCGAGCAGGGTCAGGTGGAAGACGTGGTCGGCCTCGATGTAGCCGACCAGATCGCCCCGCTCCGCCGCGTCGACGATGGCCTGCGCGAGCGTCCGGAGTTCGGGGATGTCCTCCTTCGGGATCACCGCCACCACGTCCCGCACGGTCGGCGGCTCGATGAGCAGCCGCACGGCCGCCAGGTTGTCGAGGTCCTCCTCGGACACCTCGGTGATCCGGAAGCCCTTGTTCGGGTGGGGGACGACCAGGCCTCCCTTCACCAGGTCGAGCATCGCCTCCCGTACCGGGGTGGGCGAGACGCCGAGCTGCGCGCCCAGCGCGGGCGCCGAGTAGACCACGCCGGGCTCGAGCTTGCCGGAGATGATCGCGGCGCGCAGGGCCTCCCTGATCCGGTCGCGGAGATTCTCCCTGCGGCCGACGCCGGGCAGATCCGGGACGCGCGCGGGGCTCACAGCAGGAACCCCGCCGGGAACGGGTCGGTGGGGTCGAGGTGGAACTGCGAGGTCGCGGTGACCCACGCCCGCCCGGTGATCGAGGGCAGCACGGCGGGCAGCGACCCGACCGTGGTCTCGCCGAGCAGCCGGCCGGTGAAGCGGGTGCCGATGAACGACTCGTTGACGAAGTCCGCACCGAGGCCCAGTTCGCCGCGCGCGTGCAGCTGGGCCATCCGGGCGCTCGTGCCCGTGCCGCAGGGGGAACGGTCGAACCAACCGGGATGGATGGCCATGGCGTGCCGGGACAACGAGGCGGTGGAGCCGGGGGCCTTCAGATAGACGTGGTGACAGCCCCTGATGTCGTCGCGTTCGGGGTGGATCGGCGGGTCCTGCTCGTTCACCGCCTCCATGATCGCCAAGCCGGCGGCCAGCAGGTCACCGGCGCGGGACCGGTCGAAGGGCAACCCCAGCTCCGCCAGCTCGACGATCGCGTAGAAGTTCCCGCCGAAGGCCATGTCGTACCCGACGTTCCCGAAGCCCGGCACCTGCACCTTCCGGTCCAGCGCGTACGAGAACGACGGGACGTTCTGGATGGTGACCGACTCGGCCGCGCCGTTGCGCACCGCCACGGACGCGACGACGAGCCCGGCGGGGGTGTCGAGCCGGATCGTGGTCACCGGTTCGACGACGGGCACCATCCCGGTCTCGACGAGCACCGTCGCCACCCCGATGGTGCCGTGGCCGCACATCGGCAGCAGCCCGGAGACCTCGATGAAGAGCACGCCGTAGTCGGCGTCGGGACGGGTCGGCGGCTGCAGGATCGCTCCGCTCATCGCGCTGTGGCCGCGCGGCTCGTACATCAGCAGGGTGCGGATGTCGTCGCTGTGCTCCATGAACCACAGCCTGCGCTCGGCCATGGTCGCCCCGGGGATCGTGCCCATGCCGCCGACGACGACTCGGGTGGGCATGCCCTCCGTGTGCGAGTCGACGGCATGGAACGTGCGGCGGGACCTCATCGGTAGCCCTTGCTCAGGACGGCTTCGGTGTCGGCGGTGATCCGGGCCGCCAGCTCGGACGGAAGCGGCAGTCGCGGCGGACGGCAGACCCCGCCCTTGCGGCCGGCGACGTCCATCGACAGCTTGATCGACTGGACGAACTCGGTCTTGGAGTCCCAGCGCAGCAGCGGATGCAGGTCGCGGTAGATCGGCACCGCCTTGGCGATGTCGGCGGGGTCGCCCGAGGTGGCCAGCCGGTAGAGCTCCACGGTGCTCTCCGGGATCGCGTTCGGATAGCCGGCGATCCAGCCGACGGCTCCGGCGAGGCCCAACTCGAGCAACACGTCGTCGGCACCGACCAGGAGGTCCAGGCCAGGTGCCAGCTCCGCGATCTCGTACGCCCTGCGGACGTCGCCGGTGAACTCCTTCACGCCGACGATCAGGCCCTCGTGGAACAGTTCGGCGAGCAGCGAGGGAGTGAGGTCGACCTTGGTGTCGATGGGGTTGTTGTAGGCGACGACCGGCAGCCCGGCCCGGGCGACCTCGCGGTAGTGCTCGACGACGGCCGCCCGGTCGGCGCGGTAGGCGTTCGGCGGCAGCAGCAGGACGGAGGTGGCCCCGGCCGCGGCGGCCTGCTCGGTCCAGCGGCGGGCCTCGAGCGCGCCGTAGGCGGCGACGCCGGGCATCACACCGAAGCCGGCGGGGGCGGCCTGGACGGCCACCTCGACAACGCGGGCCCGTTCCTCCGGGGTCAGCGTCTGGTATTCGCCGAGCGAGCCGTTGGGCGTCACCCCGTCGCAGCCGCCGGCGGCGAGGAACCGCACGTGCTCGGCGAACGAGTCGTAGTCGACGGACAGGTCGTCATGGAAGGGCAGTGCCGTCGCGACGTTGACGCCGCGCCACGGCTTGGCAGGGGTGGTCATTGGGGTCTCCTTGGTGGTCGGATCGAGAAGTCTGACAGCGCGCTATCTCACATGATCTGAGCCGCCATCCACTTCTCCAGACCGTCGGCCTCCAGCGGCAACGCGCGGGACAGCACCTCCATGCCGTCCGGCGTGACGAGGAGGTCGTCCTCGATGCGCACGCCGATCCCGCGCAGCTCCGGAGGCACGGTCAGGTCGTGCGCGTGGAAGTACAGGCCGGGCTCGACGGTGAGCACCATGCCGGGTGCCATGACGGCGTCCTGATAGGCCTCCGCCGCGGCCCGGCCGCAGTCGTGCACGTCCAGCCCCAGGTGATGGCCGATGCCGCACACCAGATAGCGCCGGTGGTGCTGGCCGGTGTCGGAGAGCGCCTCGTCCACGGAGACCGGCAGCAGTCCCCAGTCCGCCAGTCCCCGCGCGATCACCTCCATCGCTGCATGGTGGAAATCGGTGAACCGGCGGCCGGGGCCGACCGCCGCCAGCCCGGCCCGGTGGGCCTGTTCCACCAGGTCGTGCACCTGCCGCTGGGCGGGAGAGAACTGGCCGGAGGCGGGGAACGTGCGGGTGACGTCGGCGGTGTAGAAGCTCCTGGCCTCGACGCCCATGTCGAGCAGGAGCACCTCGTCGGGCAGCACCGGGCCGTCGCAGCGCACCCAGTGCAACGTGGGCGCGTGGCGGCCACTGCCGACGATCGTGGCGTAGCCGGGGGCATTGCCGTACGCCCTGGCGTACCGGTCGAAGGTGCCCTGCAGCCACCGCTCCCCGGGCCCGGCGATCGCGGTGGGGATCTCGCGGACGACCGCGGCGAAGCCCTCGACCGTGCGGTCCACGGCCTCGCGGAGCTGCCCGATCTCCCACTCGTCCTTGTACATGCGCAGTTCGGCGATGGTCCGGCCCACCTCCTCGTCCCGGGTCACGTCCTCGGTGAGCTCCGCGAGCGGCCGGACCTCGACGCCCAGCGCTCGCGCCCAGTCGGCCGGTCCCGGAGCGGCCCCGACCCACAGCTCGCCGTAACGGGCGTCGGTCCAGAACCCGGAGTCGCCGGGGACAGCGGGCGGTGGCAGGTAGAGCGTGGCGTCGCCTTCGCGCAGCACCACCACGGCGTGCTCGATCCCGCAGCCGGTCACCCAGACGAAGTCGCTGTCCGGGCGGAAGTCGTACGTCGTGTCGTTGCTGCGCACGGGCGCCTCCCCCGCCGCCAGCACGATCGTCCGGCCCGGGAGCGCCTCGGCCAGCCGGGCCCGGTGGGCGGCGGCTGCGTCGGCGGCGCCGGGGACGACCGACGGGGTGCGGTCCGGCACGCCCCATCCGGTGTTCATGTATTCCGCGAACGCCGCGATCTCGGACAGCTTCGGCGGCTTACCTTCACGCAACTGCGACTCCTCCTGTCTGGCCGACCGGCCGGCCCGGTCCTCCGTCGGCTCGGGTCGCGGGTCCGTACGCTTCGGTGACTCCTCCGCCCAGTTCCCGGACCAGCTCGGTCAGCCGGGTGAAGACCCGGTCGTCGCCGATGCCGTCGTGCTCGTACTCGTTGGTGACCCAGGTCTGGACGTTGCCGACCCGGGACGCGGTGTCCAGTTGCAGGCCGGCGTCCACGTACATGTCGTCGTAGTAGACGGCGGCGGCCACCGGGATCTCGTTGCCGGCCAGCCGGTCGAGGTCGTAGAGCTGCGGCCACTGCGCTCGGGCGGCCAGCAGCTCGACGGCGCCGCGGAACGGGCGCAGTTCGGCGATCTCCTCGAACATCCAGGGATAGATCATCTCGCCGGTGAACAGCAGCGGCCTGGCTTCCTCGGCGAACTGCGGGTGCCGCACCCGTTCGGCCTGCGCCGCCCAGGCGGTGGCGGCAGAGCCGTGGCCGTAGATGCTCTCCTGCAGGGCCGCGAACAGGGGGTTCTCGCTGTACGAGGTCCTGGCCAGCACCTGGTGCAGAAAGGTCGTCGACAGCTCGGTCCCCGAGAACGCCTCGTCGAGCAGCCAGTGCATGCGCTCGTATCCGGGCTTCATACCAAAGTCGATGCCGAGCGACTGCAACCGCCGGACCGTGAGCACGTCGCCGTCGGGCAGCAGCACATCGCCCTCGGCCAGCCGGTCGGCGATCCGGCTCACCTGTGCCACCTGGTGCGGGTAGCGCCGGTAGAACGCCCGGTTCTTCGCCTCGACGCGGGGATAGGTGCGCCGGTAGACCTCGGCCGCCGACGGGTCGAGACCGGGCAGTCCGCCGGTGACGTAGCAGGCACTCAGGCCTTCCGGGGCCTTCGACAGGTAGGTCAGCGTGAGGAAGCCGCCGTAGGACTGCCCGACGGTGGACCAGCGCCGGCCGCCGAAGACGGTCTTCCGCAGGTGCTCGTGGTCGGCGACGATCGAGTCGGCCCGGAAGCACGCGAGAAAGCCGGCGGCCTCCTCGGCCGACGCGAACCCGCTCATCCGGCGACCGTCGACGCGGGTGCTGCGGCCGGTGCCGCGCTGATCCACCAGGACGACGCGGTAGTCGCGCAGTGCCTGGCCGAGCCAGCCGGACCGGTCGAGCGGACGGGGGCCCTTCCCGCCCGGTCCGCCCTGCAGGTAGACCAGGCACGGCAGATCCTCACCGGCCCGTACCGGATCGACGATCTCACGGGCGAAGAGCTGGATGGTGCCGCGCGCCGGGTCGGACCAGTCCAGCGGCACGTCGGTCACGTGATCGCGGACCCGCATGCCGGGGATCGTGTAACTCGCGGTAACGGTCATCGGGCCCACTTCTCCTGCCGGATGCGCTCGGGGCTGCGCCGCCCAGATGCCATCAACGCCCCCCAGTAAGGTGTGCCATTGCACTGATCCTAGACGCAGCCGCGAACACTGCATAGAGGGGGCAACCGAGCGCGGCCCGCCAAGCGAAGGCTGGCCGCCGCAACCCCGACCGGGAATCGCCGTGGGCGGGGTGACGTGACGCCCAGGCTGGCCCCGCTCGCCGGAGCGCCTCGGCCCCGAAAGCGGGTAGATAGCCATAAGAGGCACCGAACGCCTCCCCAGTAACATTGCACTCGGCCGGTCGATCCAGCGCAGGGCAGCAACGGTAAGAGACTGGTGGGCCGGCGACTGCCGGCCCACCAGATGTTCCTGTCCGCAGCAACGGCGCGCTACAGAGCCGCGCAGTCACCGCCCTTGGCACCGGTCACCGTGTTCGGCGCGCCGAAGTCCTTCACCGCCGCGCTGTTGCCGGTGCAGCTCAACGGGCCGTTGACCCGGCTACCGACCAGGATCGGCCCGTAGGCGCCGGCCAGCCGGCTGAACCGGTCGTTGGCCGTCATCTGGACGTTGTCCGACAGGGTGAGCGAGCCGTTGAAGGTGCTGCCCGCGACGGTCACGTCCCGGGTGGCTCCGGTGATCCGGGCGAGGCCGTTCACCGTGCTGCCGAACAGCTGCACCGCCTGAGCGCCGGTCGCCGTCAACCCGCCGTCGATCGAGCTGTCACTGACCACCAGCGAAGCGCCCGGACGCACCGACACCCCACCGTTCACCTGAGCACCCTTGAGGCAGGTCACCCCCTCGCTGACCACGACCCGTGGCTGCTGGCCGGTCAGGGTCCTCGTGCAGTCGGGCGACGAGCCCGGCAGCACCGTGGCCCGGTAGGCGCTCGGCTCGCCGACGTTGCCGGCCGCGTCGATGGCCCGGTGCTCGACCAGGTGCGTGCCGAACCCCGGCACGAACCCGCCGCCCGGGTGGTCGTCGGGCAGGGTCTGCTCGAACGCCGCCTTTGACAGGCCGCCGGTACCGAGGTTGCCGTACGTCAGGGCCTTGATGTTCGTGCCCGAGTGACGGAACTGGAACGGCGACTCGGGCATCGGCTGCTCGGGGAACCCGAAGTAGTTGAACCACCCGTCCTTGTCCAGCCGGAGCTGACCGACGACGTAGCGGTCCTCGGCATAGCCGGTGTGGTCGTCCTGCGGGTCCAGCCACATGTCCCAACCGTTGAAGTACACCGGGTGCTCCATGCTGCCGGCGAGCCGGGTCAGCGGCTCCGACAGGGTACGCGGCGCGGTCGGCATCGCGTTGTCGACGGTCCACTCGATCCGGTCGGAGACGCCACCCGGATCCGTCGGGTCGGTCACCGTGGCGGCCAGCTGGTGGGTGCCCGGCGCCAGCTTCAACGCGCCGAGGTCGAGGTTGCGGCTGTTGTGCGGGTTCGGCAGCGTCTTGCCGTCCAGCGACCAGACCACGTCGAGGATCCGGTCGGCCGGGTGGTTGGTCCGCACGTAGACCACCTCGTCGCCGGCGACCGGCTGGGTGTTCGGCGTGGAGCCGGTGACGGTCGCGGCGGGCGACGACAGCGTGGCCTTGGTGGCGCCCACCGTCCACTGCCGGGTCTGCACGAACCGCGCGCCGTTGTAGCCCGAATCGGTGGCCGTGTTGTTGGTCGACGGGTTACGGACCCAGTCGACACCGTCCGGCCCCACCGGATCCCGCACCTCGACGTGCACCACCGTCCCGGCGGGCAGGTCCAGCTCGCCGAGGTCGAGGTTGCTGCTGTTGTGGGTGTCGAGCACGGTGCCGTTCGGGCCGCCGACGCGCCACGTGACCTGCAGCTCGTGGTAGCGCGGCTGGCCGGGCTCGACCCACAGCACGCTGTCGGAGGCCACCGTGCCCAACGGGGTGTGCCGGACGTTCATCTGCCCGGAGTTCCGCATGCCGGTCACCCGGGCGACCATGTGCTCAAGGCCGATCTGGTCGAAGTCGAACCCGATCCAGCGCATCATCGAGTGCTCGCTCGGCCGGCGCTGGCCGCACGGGTACATGCCGCCGCCCTCGTGCGTCCCGATCGTGCCGCCGGACAGGCTCTCCTCGCCGACCCAGCGCCACCACTTCTTCTGGTCCTCGACCATCTTCTGGGGGTCGCTGTAGATGGTGTGGTGGAAGCTGCTGGGCTCGCCGCCGGTGTAGCAGGGCCGCACCACGTCACGGGAGGAGTACGGGTACTCGTCGACCAACGTGCCGAGCGAGTGGCCGATCTCGTGCAGCGAGATCAGCGGGCCCTGCGGGGAGCCGCCCGAGGTCGTCGCCTGGGTGCCGCCGATCCCGCCGTAGGTGAACGTGTTGAAGATCGCCAGGGTCTGCAGGTTCTGCGCCGTGCGCGGGATACCCAGGACCGGCGCGACGTAGTTGTCGATGATCCGGTTGTGCGCCTGGTTCCCGGTCTCGCACGGGTTCACACCCGCTGGGTAGTAGGCGGCGTAGTTCTGACAGTTCACCGGAGCCCCACCGTAGACGGTGCCGCGCGACAGCGGGTCATTACAGCCGTTCTGGTAGATCATGCGCAGCGCGGTGTTCTTGGCGTCGATCGGGCCCTCACGCTGGCCGGTGTCCCGGATCGTGCCGTCCGGGTTGCGTACCCGGCCGTCCGGGTCGCACCGGACGCCGTAGTCGATCGAGGCGATCTCCACCGCGTACACGTTGATGTAGTCGCGGTAGGTCCGGAACGGCTCCGTGGCCCACATGATGGCCAGGTTGCGGTCCACATCCTTCAGGAAAATCCCCTGCTGGTCCCACTGGTAGCCGTCGCCGAGGATGATCAGATTCAACCGCTCGGCCGCCGGGCCGGTGACTTGAATCGGATGGACCTTCGGGCTGGGCAATGGCATCGGCGGGCCGTCCGCCGGAGCGCCGCTCGCCGGGCCGGCGCCGGTCAGCAAGCCGGCCACCAAGGCTAGCGCCGCGAGGGTCGCGACCTTCAGTCTCACTCGCTCTCCACCTCACCTTCATCCGCCGGCGTTCCCTCCGGCCACCGGAAGCTGCCTCCGGCACCGAGCGAGAATCACCGGACACCTGACAGAACTTCCGTGGGCGCCGCCCGTCCAACGTCTACATGCGGCGCCCACGGAAGCCTCCGTGCTACTTCGTCACTTGCCGACGCGCGACCGGGCGGCCGCCGACACGATGGACCCGCGCTGCCCCGAGGTGACCACCCCAGCCGCGACCAGCTGGTCCGCGACCTGGTTGACGTGGGTCACGAACTGGCCGTGGTTCGACCACTGCTCCCCGTCGAGGAGGTGGTCGTTGATCGTGCAGTTGCCGGCCAGCGGGTGGTTGGACACACCGCTGTCGACGCCGCCGACCACCACCGTCGTCCGGGCGTCGGTGCTCGCGCAGACCGGCATCGCCAGCGGGCCGCCGACCACGGGCAGCCGCAGGGCCGTTGCGGCCAGGTCGACGTTGAGCACGGTGCCCGGGGCCGGGTGCAGCGTGAACTCGTGGTCGGTGGAGAAGACCATCAGGCCGATCCGGTAGCCGGCCGGGATGACCTGGTCATCCGGCTGCAGCGGTACGGTCACGTCGACGAACTCGCCGGGCACGAGCGGCTCGCTCCGGGTGAGCGAGTGGCGGTTCTGCGGGTCCGCCCAGCCCCGGGTGATGATGCTCGTCGTGGTGCCCCGGGTGCTCGACTCGCAACCCGATCCGCCGGTCCACGGCAGCCGCACCAGCGCCACCGACAGGTTGGCCGCCGGCTTGCTCGCGCTCATCCGGAGCGTCACCTGCGCCGTACCGGAGATGTGCACCGGCGCGGTGAGTTCCGGCGTCACGTAGAGCAGCCGATGGTCGGACACCGTGGTAGCCAGCGCGCCGGCATTGCACGCGGTGTTGCCGGCATCAACCAGCGACTCCACACCCTTGCCGGGCCGAGCCAACGAGGTCAGCTCGCCGGTGGTGTTACCGCCCGGCTTCAGCACCAGGGTGACAGGCGCCGCGGCCGGGTTGGGGTAGTCCGCGTACGGGGTGAGCTGGCTGGCACCGGTCTCGTTACGCACCACCCAGGCCCGGGCATCGTTCTCGACCCCGTTCTGGACGCCGTACAGGTAGCGGGTGAACCACCGGTTGCGCATGTCCAGCGGCGGGGCACCGCCGTGCCCGCCCTGGTGGTAGTACGCCTGCACCGGCGTCCCCTGCGCCTTCAGCGCCTCGAGGATCCGCACGCTGTGCTCAGGCACCACGTTCCAGTCGTTGAACCCGTGCGCCATCAGGGTGGCGGCCTTGACGGTCCCGACGGCGTGGAGATAGTCCCGACCGGCCCAGAAGTCGTTGTAGTCTCCGTTCGCCCGGTCCTGGTTGCGGTTCATCTCGCCGACCCGGATCGTGTCGATGCAGTACGCCCGGCGCTCCGGATAGCCGCTGTTGATGTAGTCGAACAGGTAGTCGATGTCCTCGCCGACCCAACCGCCGGGATTCCGGACCAGCCCGTTGGAGCGGTAGTAGTGGTAGTACGAGGTGTTCGGCGCGATCGGGATGATCGCCTCAAGACCGTCGACTCCGGTGGTCGCGGCGGCGAGCGGCAGAGTCCCGTTGTACGACGTGCCGGTCATGCCGACCTTGCCGGTCGCCCAACCGGTCGCCGAGACCTCCTGATCCCCGGTGACACTGGTGTAGCCCTTCGCGCGACCGTTCAACCAGTCGATCACCGCCTTCGGCGCCAGCGACTCGTTGGGTCCGCCGACCGTCGGGCAGCCCTGCGACAGCCCGGTACCCGGAGAATCGGAGTGGACCACGGCGAACCCGCGCGGCACCCAGGTGCTGACCTCGCTGGTGGACACCGAGGTCCGACCCGGCTGGTGGGCGATCAGTGGCGGTGAGAGCCGGGCCGGCGGTTGCTCACCGAGCTCGTGTCGCACGTTCCAGAAGTACTGCGACTGGCTGGACGCCGTACCGGCGTAGTAAGGGCTGCTCTCGTAGACAACCGGGACCTTCAACCCCTGCTCGGTCTGCGCCGGCCTGGTGACGTCCACGTGCATGCGGTCGAGCTTGCCGTCGCCGTCAGAGTCAAACTCGGTCTCCACCCACAACCGCTGCCGGATCCAGCTGCTGGAGTTCGCAAACTCCGGGACGATCTGAGCCTGCCCGTCGACGAAGACCGGCCCGACCTCGTCCGGGCTGGCCGCGGCCGGTCCCGCAACCCCTAGCGAAAGAGCCAGCGTCACCGCGGCGGCCACGGCAGTGAGGCCGACCGCCCGCGGGCGCAGCTTTCGTCGCGCCATCAAGAGTCCCTTCTATCGTCAGCCGGCGATCCCGAAGGGCCCGGGCCGCCCGCCACAGTCGGTAGTTCGACCCGGCTCGTGTCGACGTGAGCAGTGAGGCGTGCTCGGTCTGATCCGGTTTCGTGCCATGGCTGAGGTAGCCAGCCGTCCGACCAACGCCGTCCCTCCTTGCCGGGGCATACCGCTCCCCAGGCATCGCCGGAACCCGTCGGTCGCCTGCCGGCAGGCGACCGCCTCCGCCGCCTTCATTCACCGATCTCTCTGCCGGCCACAAGACCGTAGCTGGCAGCTCGGAGTGGGATCACCAGACAGCTGACGAAACTTCTGTGGGGTTCCAGCCATCCAACGTCGCAACGGGGTGGGGCAGCCCCGTCGCCGGATCGGGCTCAGCGATGTGGCCGGTACGTCGAGAGGGGCCGGGTCTCGACCGGGATTCCGGCCTGTCGACCGGCACGGATCCGCCACCGCCCGCAGTGGCAGGACTGGTAGTAGATGATCCCGTCGCTCGTCCGGTGCCGGGACCGGGTCCGCCAGACATGCCCGTCGCTGTCGCTCATGGTCACAGCCTGCTGTAATGGCATTATGCATCTCAACCCTTACGGCGCCGACCCGGTACGGCTGGCCGTCGAACTGGCCAACGACCCGCCCCGATCGGTGTTGGAGCTGGCCCGCCGATGCCGGACGGCCGGGGTGGTGATGGACATGGCGGTGCGGGACGACGACCTCACGGTCACCGTCCGGTTAATCGAGGAGTGGTCCGAGATCGTCGACGCCGCCTCGGCGGACGAGCGGGCGGAGCTGCTCAACCGGATGCTGGCCAGCGCCTCGACATACCCCCGGCTCACCAACCACACGGACGGGCTCTGGCACCTGCACTACCGGGACGACGGCGTGCCGTTGTCGGCCGTCCTCCGCGCCCTGATCAGTGTCGGCACCGCCCTGCACCTGACCGGTCGCGGCATGGACCGGCTGGGCCGATGCGCCCGGGATGGATGCCGGACGATCTACGCCGACCTGTCCCGGACCGGCAAGCAGCGCTACTGCTCGCCCCGGTGCGCCAACCGTGACGCGGTACGCCGCCACCGGGCCCGGAGCGGTCCGGTGCGTTGAGCCGGGCGTCCCGCCCAATCGACCTCAACGGGCGTGGCCCTGAGGCAGGAACGCGGCGATCCGGTCCCACATCGCGACCGGGTTGGCGTACATCGGCCAGTGTCCGCTGTGCGGGATCCCCGCAAGTCTGCGACTGGGCGCCGGGGCACTCGTCGGGGCGTCAAACATTTTCGCACACGTGTTGACGTAACCGCACAGATACATTTACGTTCTTACATAGATCTGCATCGCACCAGCCGCCCCTCAGGAGCCGCCATGCGAACAGTTGCCACCACCACCCTCGCTCTCACCCTCGCCCTGACCGTCACCGTCCCGGCGTCCGCCGCAACGTCGGTCCACGACGTGACCGCAGCGCCGGCGGCCGAGCCGATCCTGGCGGCGACGCCACCGCTCGGTTGGAACAGCTGGAACACCTTCGCCTGCGACATCAACGAGAAGCTGATCCGCGACACCGCCGACGCGATGGTCTCGTCCGGGATGGCCGCGGCCGGCTACCGGTACGTCAACATCGACGACTGCTGGGCCGAGAAGGAGCGCGACCCGGCGACCGGGAAGTACGTCGCCCATCACGAACGGTTCCCCAGCGGCATCAAGGCGCTGGCGGACTATGTCCATGCCAAGGGGCTCAAGCTCGGCATCTACACCAGCGCCGGCACCGAGACCTGCGCCCGCACGATGCCGGGCAGCCTCGGTCACGAGGAACTGGACGCCCAGACGTTCGCCGACTGGGGCGTCGACTACCTCAAGTACGACAACTGCAACAACCAGGGCGTCCCCGCGCAACAGCGGTACCAGGCGATGGGTGACGCGCTGAAGAAGACCGGCCGGCCGATCGTGTACAGCATCTGCGAGTGGGGCGCCAACCAGCCGTGGCTGTGGGGTGACTCGGTCGGTGGCGACCTGTGGCGGACCACCGGCGACATCACCGACTCCTGGCCGAGCGTGATGTCGATCCTCGACCAACAGGTCGGGCTGGAGGCGTACTCCGGTCCGGGCGCCTGGAACGACCCGGACATGCTCGAGGTGGGCAATCCTGGCCTGACGCAGGGCGAGAGCCGCGCGCACATGAGCCTCTGGGCGTTGCTGAACGCGCCGCTGATCGCAGGCAACGACATCCGCTCGATGCCGGCGTGGGCGCGCAACCAGCTGACCGACCCGGACGTGCTCGCGGTCAACCAGGACTGGAGCGGGCGCCAGGGCGCGAAGCTGCGGGACTCCGGCGACACCGAGGTGTGGACCAAGAAGATGTCGGACGGTTCGGTCGCCGTCGTCCTGCTCAACCGGGCCTCGACGCCGGCCGTGCTCGGCACCACCGCGGCCGAGCTCGGGCTGCCGCCGGCCGACACCGGGTACGCGGTGCGGAACCTGTGGACCAACACCACGTCCGTCTCCGGAGGCACGATCCGCGCCCAGGTGCCGGGGCACGATGCGGTGATGCTGCGGGTCAACCCCGGCGGGAAGGGCCTGCCGCCGATGGTCGTGGTCGAGGCCACGCCGGGGAAGCCGTACGTCGACGGCGCCGAGGCGAACCCGGTCACGGTGAAGGTCCACAACGACGGCACGACCGCCGTCACGAGGGCCCGGCTGCTGCTGACCGCGCCGGAGGGGTGGGCCGCGACGGCGACCGGGCCGACCCAGGTCGGCTCGATCGGTCCCGGCACGACCGGTACGGCCACCTGGTCGCTCACCGCGGACCGACCCGACCTCGGTCCGGTGGACCTGACCGCAAGCGCCAGTTGGACCTCGCGCAACCAGGTGTACAGCGGCACGGCAGCCGGACGGTTCACCGTGGCGACCGCACCCCCGGCCGGCTCGTCGCACCTGTCCGACCTGGCCTGGCTGTACGCCGAGAACGGCTGGGGCCCGGTCGAGAAGGACCGGAGCAACGGCGAGACGGCCCCCGGGGACGGTAAGCCGTTGACGATCGCGGGCACCGTCTACCCGAAGGGCCTCGGCACCCACGCGCCGGGCCGGATCGGCTACTTCCTCGGCTCGCGCTGCAGCCGGTTCACCGTCACCGTCGGGATCGACGACGAGGTCGGTGACCGGGGCCGGGTCGGCTTCGAGGTGTGGGGCGACGGCGTCAAGCTCGCCGGTGCCGAGGCCACCGGAGCGGGCGCCGGCGTACCGCTGGACCTCGCGGTCAGCGGGGTGGACGTCATCGAACTTCGGACGGACACCCTCGACGGCCCCAACTACGACCACGCCGACTGGACGGCCCCGATGATCACCTGCACCCCTTGATCGGTCCGACGGCAGGCTCCGCACGCCGGGGAGCCTGCCGTCGGCACGTGCTTGCCCGGCCTGCCTCAGTTGTTGTCCAACACCGGGTCCGCGGGCTTCGGCCGGTCGAACGTGGGTCGCGCCGCCTGCCAGTGGCCGCGGGTGAAGTCGGGCACCTTGACCGGATGCATCCGGCCGGTCTTCAACGACTCGTGGCTGAGCGGGATCACCGAGCACCACGCGGCCGAGTCGTAGACGTCGATGTCGGGGGTCATCCCGAGGCGCATGGTCTGGACGAGACGCCAGATGGCGATGAAGTCCCCGCCGCCGTGGCCGCCGTACTGGCCGGCCAGGCTCTCCAGCGTCGGCCACAACCAGTGGTCGTGCTGCCGCAGGATCGTGTTGTACTCGTTGCCGGTCCGCCAGCTGTGGTTGCTGTGCCCGAGCGACTCGAGGTAGACCCGGGCGTTGTCGAGCTCGATCGTCCCTCGGGTGCCGGTGAGCGTGGTCTCCCTGCTGTACGGGTGCGGGGAGTTCACGTCGTGCTCGACCCGGATGAACCGGCCGCTGGTCGTGGTGACGAAGCAGGTGTGCCGGTCGCCGGAGATGTAGGGCTCGTCATCCCAGGACGGGTGGTCGGCGCCGACCCGGGGGTCCTCGGCGCGGAAGAGCGCCAGCGCCTTGGGCAGGGACGCTACGGAGATCAGTTCCTCGAACCGGTCGCCGCGGTTGATGCCCAGGGTGGCCGACACCGGCCCCAGGCCGTGGGTGGGGTAGTGCGAGGCGTTCATCCTGGTCTGCCAGCGGCGCCGCCAATGCTCGGGGTAGTAGGCGCCGCCGAACGTGTACGGCCAGCGCAGGTCGTGGACGTAGCCGCCGGAGGCGTGCTGCAGGTCGCCGAAGATCCCCTGCCGGGCCATGTTGAACATCGCCATCTCGGGGCGGAAGTAGTTGACGTTCTCCAGCAGCAGGCAGTGCTTCCTGGTCCGCTCCGAGGTGCGCACCAGATCCCAGATCTGATCGAGGTACGGCGCGATCGGCAACTCCACGGCGACGTGCTTGCCGTGCTCCATGGCGGCCTTGGCCATGGGGTAGTGCCACTCCCAGGGGGTGGCGATGTAGATGAGGTCGATGTCGTCGCGGCGGACCAGGTTGAGGTAGTCCTCCTCCCCCGCCGAGTAGCCGGCCGGCGGTGTGTCCTGGAAGCCCTGCTGCATGATCCGGCCGATGGTGCGGTTTACCCGTTCGGGCCGGATGTCGCAGACCGCGGTGACCGTGCCGACCGCGCCGAACCGTCGGTCCTGGTCGCCGCCGCGGTTGCCGAGGCCGATGAGCCCGATGCGGACTCGATCGAAGCCTTCGAACGGCACGTTGGTCATGCTCTTCTCGTCGCTGCCGCGGCGCGGTTCGGTGCCGGTGGAGTCGTCGGCGGCTGCGGGGGCGCCCACCGCGCCGCTCAGGCCGGCGGCGGCCCCCAGCACGACACCGGACCGGAGCAGGTCACGACGGGACGGATTGAAGTGAGCGGATGGGGCCATGTGATCACTCCTCTGTGACGGAGACTGATCGAACCTGCCAAGTTGCTCTTGATATCGAGCAGTGTCGTTCAAAAGCTCATCGATGACAAGAGCCTGCGCCGCAAGAGCCTCGGCCACTGGGGAATGCCGCGTGACGGATTGCCCAAGTGGCTGTCGTCGATTTACGCTCGGATCGCTGCCGAACCGCGCGGTTTCGCGCGCTCCGAGGAGTCCGTCGTGAGCAGCAGGTCGGAGTGTCATGACACACGTCGATGAGGAAATCGCCAGCCAGCCCGAGTGCTGGCAACGAGCCATCGCGCTCGCGGGCTCACTCGCTGAACAGTTGCCCCGGCGCGGCGAGCGGGTCGCCGTCGTCGGCTGCGGCACGTCCTGGTTCATGGCGATGGCGTACGCCGGACTGCGCGAACGGGCCGGCCTCGGCGAGACGGACGCGTTCGCGGCGTCGGAGTTCCCGCGGCAGCGCCGCTACGACCGGGTGGTGGTGATCAGCCGGTCCGGCACGACGAGCGAGGTGCTCGACGTCCTGCGCGCCATCGCCGGCGACACCCGCAGCACGGGCATCATCGGCGACCCGAGTTCCCCGGCCGTGGCCCTTGTGGACGATCCGGTCTGCCTGCCGTTCGCCGACGAGAAGTCCGTGGTGCAGACCCGGTTCGCCACGACCGCGCTGGCGGTGCTCCGCGCGCCTCTCGGTGAGAGCCTCGACCAGGCGGTCCGCGACGCGGCGGAGGCCCTGACGGCACCGCTCCCGCTGGACCCCACAACGCTGGAACAGGTCACGTTCGTCGGCCGGGACTGGACGGTCGGCCTCGCCCACGAGGCAGCGCTCAAGTGCCGTGAAGCCGCCCGCTTCTGGGCGGAGGCGTACCCGGCCATGGACTACCGGCATGGCCCGATCGCCGTTGCCGGCCCTGACCGGGCGGTGTGGGCGTTCGGGGCCGTGCCGGCGGGGCTGCCGGAGGAGGTGGCCGGCACCGGCGCCACCTTCGTCCACTCCGTACGCGACCCGATGGCCGAGCTGATCCTCGCGCAGCGGCTGGCCGTCGCCCTGGCCCGCCACCGGCGACTCGACCCGGACGCGCCACGCCACCTGAACCGCTCGGTGATCCTGACCGGTGGCGAGACCGCCGGTGCGGGGCTCGACGGATGATCCTCACCGTCACGCTGAACGCCGCGCTCGACGTGACGTACCGCGTCCCCGCCCTCGTGCCGGGCAGCACCCACCGGGTCGCGGAGGTCGCCGAGCGGGCGGGCGGCAAAGGCGTCAACGTGGCCCGTGTACTGCGTGCCCTCGGCGACCCGGTCGTCGCGACCGGGCTGGCCGGCGGTGCCTGCGGCGCGCGGATCCGGTCCCTGCTCGCCGCCGAAGGAGTACGGGAGGCGTTCGTGCCGATCGCGGCCGAGTCCCGGCGCACGGTGGTCGTGGCCGAACCGGACGCGGCGACCGGGCTGTGGGAACCCGGGCCGAGGGTCGCCCCGGACGAGTGGAGCGCCTTCCTCAGCCAGTTCGCCGATCTGGTACGCGGCGCGGCGGTGGTCGTGCTCTCCGGCTCCCTGCCGCCAGGGGTACCAGCCGATGCGTACCGTGCGCTGATCGGGGCGGCCCGCGACGCCAACGCCCGGACGGTGCTGGACAGCAGCGGTGAGCCGTTGCGGCACGGCCTGAGCGCGCGGCCCGATCTGGTCAAGCCGAATGCCGAGGAGCTGGCCGACCTCGTCGGGCAGGCGCTCCCCCGACCGGCTGCGGCCGTCACCGCGGTACACGCGCTCGAAGCGCGTACCGTCGTGGCCTCGTTCGGCCCGGCGGGACTACTCGCTCGGACCGGACAGGGCAACTGGCACGCGTTCCTGCCGCATCCAGTCGCCGGCAACCCGACCGGGGCGGGGGACGCCTGCGTCGCCGCCCTGGCCCACGGCATGATCCACCGTCGGCCCTGGCCGGACCGGCTCACCGACGCGGTGGCGCTGTCCGCAGCGGCGGTGCGGGCGCCGGTGGCGGGAAGCGTGGACCTGTTCGACTACCGGCGGCTGCGCCGGGCTGTGACCCTCAAGGAGCTGTGATGGCGCTGGTACCGACCGAGCAGATCGTCGCCGCCGGGCCGGTCTGCGCGTTCAACGTGATCAGCCTGGAGCATGCCGAGGCGATCGTCGCCGGCGCGGAGGCCGCGGCGCGACCGGTGATCCTCCAGATCAGCGAGAACGCCGTACGGTTCCACGACTCTCGGCTCGCCCCGATCGCCGCCGCGACCCGGGCCGTCGCGGCGGCGGCCACGGTCGACGTGGCACTGCACCTCGACCATGTCGTCTCCCCCGACCTGTGGCGCCAGGCCGCGGAGCACGGCTTCGGCTCGATCATGGTCGACGCGTCGAGGCTGCCGTACCGGGAGAACGTCGCGACGACCCGGGCGGTTGCCGAATTCGCCCACGCCCGGGGACTGTGGGTCGAGGCCGAGTTGGGCACGATCGGTGGGAAGGACGGCGAGCCGCCGGTGGACCCGCACGCCCCCGGTTCCCGCACCGATCCGACGGAGGCGGCGTCGTACGTGGCGCGGACCGGTGTGGACGCCCTCGCCGTCGCGGTCGGCTCCACACACGCCATGACCACCCGCAGCGCCGTGCTGGACCACACCCTGATCGGGCGGCTGCGGGCCGAGATCGCGGTGCCGCTGGTGCTGCACGGCTCGTCCGGCGTGCCCGACGAGGAGCTGGGCCGGGCCGTGCGCGGTGGCATCGCCAAGGTGAACATCGGTACGGCGCTGAACGTGGCCTTCACCGGCACCGTCCGCGGCACCCTGGCCACGCACCCCGAGCTGGTCGACCCGCGCCGGTATCTGGCGCCGGCCCGGGAGGCGATGGCCGAGAGGGTGGCCCATTTCTGCCGACTCGTGTCCGGCGAGGCCAACCCGCAGGCATCGATGGCCGGACGAGCGCCGACCGTGACCGAATCGTGAGCGGTTGGTCTTGACGTCGATCGACCGGCATCACAGAATCGCAAGAGCGGCGCGATCATGAATGATTAGCGCATTAGTCGGTCAAGAACAATCAGCGAAACCCGGATCTGATCACGGCTGTTCATGGTCCATCCATGATGGAGGCGAAGATGAAACGGTTCCTGCGCTGGTCGGCGGCGTTCGTGATCGCCAGCCTGACCCTCACCGCCTGCGGATTCAGTGGCGGCGACAACGCGAGCGGCGACAGCAGGAAGCTGTCGCTGCTGGTCCCCAGCTACAGCAACGGCACCAAGGCCCTCTGGGAGGGCATCATCGCCGACTTCCAGGCGAAGCACTCGGACATCACCGTCAACCTCGAGATCCAGTCCTGGGACAACATCAACGACGTCATCCGCACCAAGGTGCAGGCGAAGGCGACGCCGGACATCCTCAACATCGACGCCTTCTCCGGCTTCGCCTCCGACGACCTGCTCTACCCCGCCGCCGACGTGGTCTCCCGCGACACCCTGGCCGACTTCCAGGATTCCTTCGCCAAGAACGCCTCGATCGACGGCACGATGTACGGCCTGCCGATGATCGCCTCGGCCCGCACCCTCTTCTACAACCAGGAGCTGCTCGACAAGGCGGGCGTGACCAAGCCCCCGGCAACCTGGCAGGAGCTGTACGACGCCGCACAGAAGATCAAGAACCTCAACGCGGGTGTCTACGGCTACGGCATGCCGCTGGGCAGCGAGGAGGCCCAGGCGGAGACCTCGATCTGGATCTTTGGCAACGGCGGCTCCTGGCACGAGGGCGACAAGATCACCGTCGACAACCCGCGCAACGTCGAAGCGGTGCAGTTCATGAAGCGGATGATCGACGCCGGGCTGACCCAGCCCGACCCGGGAGCGAGCGACCGCACGCCCATGCTGGACGTGTTCATCCAGGGCAAGATCGCCATGGCTGTTGGCCTGCCTCCGACGGTGGGGCAGATCGCGCAGAAGAACCCCCAGCTCAAGTACGGGACCGCCCCGATTCCCACCAAGGACGGGCAGCCGATGACCCTCGGGGTGGCCGACCATCTCATGGCGTTCAAGAACGACGGCAGCAAGCAGGAGGCGATCAAGGCCTTCCTGGACTACTTCTTCAGCGCCGAGGTCTACCGGAAGTTCGTCGACACGGAGGGCTTCCTGCCCACCACGAAGTCCGGGGCGGAGGCGCTGAAGGACAAGAAGGAGATCGCCAGCTTCCTGGAGGTCCTGCCGGGCGCCAAGTTCTACCCGAGCACCAACCCCCGCTGGGCGGCCACTCAGGGCGCGCTCCAGGGGCAGATCGGCCAGATCGGGCAGGGCAAGCAACCCAAGGCGGTGCTCGCCGGCATCCAGGCCAAGGCCGACGCTTAGCAGCGGCCGTCGCACTCACCCATCGAGGACACGATGAGCGAGCAGACCACCCAGGTGCAGCTGCCGCCCGGCAGGTCCGCACCACCGGCGCGCCGGGAGCTGGTGCGGGCCCTGCCCTGGCTGCTGCCAGCGCTGACCCTGATCCTCACGATCGTCCTGTTTCCCGCCGCCTACATGGTGTGGACATCCTCCCGGGACGTGTCACAGGCCGGCGTCGACCGCGGCTCGGCGGGACTCGACAACTTCGTGGCACTGCTGAACTTCCCCGCGCTGGGCAGGGTGTTCACCAACACGATCATCTGGGTCGTCGGCGTGGTCCTCGTGACGCTGCTGATCTCCCTGGCTCTGGCGCAGTTGCTGAACCAGGCCTTCCCCGGCCGGCGCCTGGTCCGGCTGGCGGTGATCGTGCCATGGGCAGCCAGCGTCGTGATGACCTCGACCGTCTTCTACTACGCGCTCGACCCCTTCTACGGCGTGTTCAACCAGTTCCTGGTCGACCTCGGCATCCTCGACGCCGGGTTCGGCTTCACCCGCCGACCGGTGCCCGCGTTCGTGGTGTCCATGGTGGTGGCGGTGTTCGTGTCCCTTCCGTTCACCACCTACACCATCCTCGCGGGCCTGCAGACGGTGCCGGACGACATCGTCGAGGCGGCCCGGATGGACGGCGCCGGGCCCGGGCGCATCTATCGCAGAATCGTGCTGCCCATCCTGCGGCCTGCGATCGCCGTCGCGGTCCTCATCAACATCATCAACGTCTTCAACTCCCTGCCCATCCTGCGCACGATGACCGGCAGCATCCCCGGGTACGACGCCGACACCACGACCACGTTGATCTTCAAGTACGTCCAGCAGGACCGGCAGGTCGATCTCGCCAGCGCGCTCAGCGTGGTGAACTTCCTGATCGTTCTCGCGGTGATCGGGATCTACCTGGCGGCTCTCCGACCGATGAGAGACGAGTAGCAGTGGTTACGACGACCCCCGAGACGACCGGCGGGCGGGTAGGCGCGAGCGCGGCGTACGGCCAGCGAGGCCCCCGACTGGGCAGCCGCCACGGCCGGCGCTGGACGAAGACGGCCGCCGGCGTGGTGGTGGCGCTGGTGTTCCTGGCGCCGTACCTGGTGATGCTCATCGGGTCCTTCAAGAAGCACGCGGAGATCCTGCGCATTCCGCCCACGTACCTGCCGACGGAGTGGATCCCGTCCAACTACCTCACCATGTGGTCCACGCCCGAGGCGCCACTGCCGTACAACCTGGCCTCCACCCTGATCATCTCGCTCTGCGGGACCGTGCTGGTGCTCGCGGTCGCCGTACCCGCCGCCTACTACACGGCCAAGCACCGGTTTCCCGGCCGCGGGGTGTTCCTGCTGCTCGTGCTGGCCACCCAGATGCTCCAGCCGACCGTGCTGGCACCCGGACTGTTCCGGCAGTTCCTGGCGCTCGGCATCGACGACACCTGGCTGGCGATGACTCTCGTCAACGCCGCCTTCAACCTCAGCTTCGCCGTGTGGATCATGCACAGCTTCTTCGCCGGCCTGCCGAAGGAGATCGACGAGGCAGCGCTGGTCGACGGCGCCAGCAAGCTCCAGACGCTACGCCATGTGACCCTGCCGCTGGTCTGGCCCGGCATCGTCACCGCCATCATCTTCACCTTCATCGCCTGCTGGAACGAGTTCGCGGCGAGCCTGGTCATCCTCACCACCGCGGAAAACCAACCGCTGTCGGTGGCGATCACGAAGTTCGTCGGCCAGTACGACTCCGCCTGGCATTACGTGTTCGCCGTCTCAATAGTTAGCATCGTGCCCGTGGTCATCCTCTTCGCGCTGGTAGAGAAGCGCCTGGTTGCGGGTCTGACGGCGGGAGCCGTGAAATGACCTCGACCGAGACCGCGACGGGGGCCGCCGCGGGCGGCGGGTTGGCCGATCGCGCTCGCCGGCTACAGGCTCTGCTGGAGATCCTGGCCGAGCGGGGCGGCCGGCTCTCCGTCCTCGAGGCCGCCACCGCCTTGCAGGTTTCCGAAGCGACCGTCCGCCGTGATTTCACCGCCCTGGCCGAACAGCACCTGGTGACCCGCACCCATGGTGGCATCGTGGCCAGCTCGGTCGCCTACGATCTGCCGGTCCGCTACCGCCACCGCGGCGACCACAGCACCAAGGAACGCATCGCCGCCACCGCCGCCGGGCTCATCGAACCGGGCAGCGTGGTGGGGTTGAACGGAGGCACCACCACCTCGGCCACCGCCCGGCACATCGCGGCGCGACCCGACCTGGCGCAGGCCACCCACCGGCCGGCCCTGACGGTAGTGACGAACGCGCTGAACATCGCCACCGAGATGGTGCTGCGACCGTCGCTGCGCACGGTCATCCTCGGCGGGGTCGCCCTGCCCCAGTCGTACGAGCTGACCGGGCCGCTGACCAGCATGGTCATGCAGTCCCTGTGGCTGGACACCCTCATTCTCGGCGTCGACGGATTCTCCATCGAGGGAACGTCGTGCCACGACGAGAGCGAGGCGGGCATCGACGCCTTGATGGTCAGCCGGGCCCGCCAGGTGGTCGTGGTGGCCGGCTCGGAGAAGCTCGGCCGCCACTCCTTCGCCAAGATCTGTGCCGCGTCGGCCGTGCACACCCTGGTCACCGACGACGCCGCCGACGAGAAAGTTGTCGCCGATCTGCGGGCCGCCGGCGTAACGGTGCTCCTGGCCTGACTGCCCGCTGACCGACCAGCACCAAACATCACGGCCCAGTGACCCGCCGGGGTCACCGGGGGTACGCAGCTGTCTGCCCAGCTCAAACCCGGATTCGCCGGTCACTTCGAAGCGGCGCGGCCACCCTCGTGACAGACAGGCCATCGTGGGATATGAATATCATGCCTGACCATTCCTGATCGAGATGAGGGGCAAATGCTCATATCTGTTCGCTCGATCCGACGTTCAGCTGCCGCGATCACGGCCGCGCTGATGCTTGCCGCCAGCGTCCTGGCCAACACGCCGGCGATGGCCGCCGGGCCTCAGGAGCTCGGGGCGGTGACCGGCTTCCACGCCGACCAGACGACCTACACGCTCACCGCGGGCGACGCCCGGGTCCGGGTGGCGTTCCTCGCCGACGACGTGTTCCGGATCTGGCTCGCGCCGGACGGACAGTTCACCGACCCGGCCAACACCCCACCCGACGACCCAAAGGCACCTGACGCCAACATCGTGGTGAAGACCGACTACCCGACTCGGCAGACGACGTGGTCCGACGCCGGCGGCTACTACTCGCTACGCACCAGGACGATCGAGGTCCGGGCGTACAAGTCGCCGTTGCGTTTCGCTCTGCACCGGGCCGACGGCAGCACCGTGTGGTCGGAGACCCAGCCGCTCCGGTGGACCGACACCACCACGTCCCAGACGTTGAGCCGCGGCGCGACCGAGCAGTTCCTCGGCGGCGGCATGCAGAACGGCCGGTTCAGCCACCGCGGCACAACGATCCAGGTCGCCCGGAATTTCAACTGGGAGGACGGCGGCAACCCGAACTCCTCGCCGTACTACATGAGCTCCGCCGGCTACGGGGTGCTACGCAACACCTTTACACCAGGTACGTACGCCTTCAACGACCCCGTGGTTTCCACCCACACCGAGAAGCGCTTCGACGCCTACTACTTCGTCGGTGACTTCAAGGCCGCGCTCAACCGGTACACCGAACTCACCGGGCGGCCGTTCCTGCCGCCGATCTACGGCCTCGAATACGGCGACTCGGACTGCTACAACCGCGGCCACTACGGAGTGGACCCCGACCCGGGCAACGACTGGAAGAACCACCCCGACAAGCAGACCACGCCGGACGCGGTAAAGATCGCGCAGAAGTTCGTTGACGACGACATGCCGGGTGGCTGGATGCTAGTCAATGACGACTACGGTTGTGGCTACTCCGACGACCTGGGCCACGAGCTCGTCGACGGCACGTACTGGGGCAAGCGAGAGATCAGCCCGTTGCGGCAGACCGGTGACGAGCTACGCAACCGCAACATCGAGATGGGGCTGTGGACCCAGTCCGCGCTCGACCGGCAACCCGCGGAGGTCGGTGAGGCCGGTGTCCGCGTCCGCAAGCTGGACGTGGCCTGGGTCGGCCCGGGCTACCGGCACGCGCTCACCGCCTGCGACACCGCGCATGACGGCATCGAGCAGTACAGCAACGCCCGCGGCTACGCCTGGATGGTCGAGGGCTGGGCCGGCGCGCAGCGCTGCGCGGTGCAGTGGACCGGCGACCACAGCGGCAGCCTCGACGCGATCCGCTGGCAGATCCCGGCGATCCACGGATCCGGCAACTCCGGTATCGCCTACACCGCCGGTGACGTCGACGGAATCTTCGGTGGCTCCGCCCGAAGCTACGTGCGGGACATGCAGTGGAAGGTCTTCACGCCGGCACTCATGACGATGAGCGGCTGGGCCACACCGGCGTTCAAGCAACCATGGGCGTACGGCGAACCGTACACCTCGATCAACCGCCGGTACCTGCAGCTGCGCGAGCGGCTCCTGCCGTTCCTCTACTCGTACGCCGCGGAGGCTCACCGCACCGGCACGCCGATCAACCGGTCACTGCCGATCGAGTACCCGGACGACCCGACCGCGTACACCGACGCCGCCAGGTACGAATTTCTCGCCGGTCGAGAGTTCCTCGTCGCGCCGATGTGGGGCGCGGACGAGACCAAGAGCGGCATCTACCTGCCGACGGGCACCTGGGTCGACTACTGGACCGGCCAAATCCACCGCGGGCCCACCACGCTGAACGGCTACCACGCGCCGCTCGACACGTTGCCGCTGTTCGTCAAGGCCGGTGCCGTCGTGCCGATGTGGAAGGCTGGCATCAACCGGCAAGCCGAGCAGGCACCGGGCGACCGGCTGACGCTCGACGTCTACCCCCATGGCAGCTCCTCGTTCCTGCTCTACGAGGACGACCGGGTCACACGCGAGCACCGCACCGGCAGGTCCGCGACCCAGCGGTTCGACGTCAAGGCGCCGGTCGACGACCGCGGCGATGTCGTCCTCACCATCGGCGCGAGCACCGGCTCCTACACCGGCAAGCCCGCGCAGCGGCCCTACCAGGTGACCGCGCACACCAGCACCAAGCCGCAGGTGGTCAAGGTCGGCGACCAGCCGCTGCGAGAACTGGGCGACAAGGCGGCGTACGACTCGGCAACCACCGGCTGGTACTACGCGCCCGGCGACCGCGCTGGCATGGTGTGGGTGAAGACCCCCGCGATCTCTACCAGCGCCAGCACCACGGTCACCCTCGCCGGCAGCAGCTCCGTAGGCGGCGCCAAGCCGGCCGACGCGCTCGGCACGGTCGAACTGACCGGCCCGAAGCTGTGGAACCCGCCGGGCCAGCCGACCGAGCTCACCGCGACCTTCCGTAACGACGGCACGCACGCGATGACGAACGTGCGGCTGTCCGTCGCCCCGGTGGCCGGCTGGACATCGAGCGGCCACATCGACTTCCCACGGGTCGAACCCGGCGAGACCGTCACCGCACCGCTGAGCGTCACCCCGGGACACGACATCCGGCCGGCCTCGTACACGCTCCAGCTTGCCGCCGCCTACACCGCCCGGAACACGCCGTACCGCTCCAGCGCCGTCACCACAGCGGAGCTTCCCCACGCCTCGATATCCGCCGCGGCGAACGTGGTCGGCATCACCGACGCCCAGACATTCGCAAAGGGCAACTTCGACGGCGCCGGTAACAGCTTCCACGGGGAGGCGCTGGCCGCCGCGGGATTCCGCTCCGGCACGACGATCACCGTCAACGGGGTCGAGTTCAGCCTGCCGGCTGGCGCCCCCGGCACACCGAACGTGGCGAAGGACATCACCGCGCCGATCCTGGTGAGCGGCAGAGGCAGTCACCTTCACCTGCTCGGCGCCGGCGCCAGCCTGAATGCCCGTGGAACCGTGACAGTCCTCTACACCGACGGCACCCAGTCCCAGCATCCGCTGGAGTTGCCGAACTGGTGCTGCCAGGATCCGGCCACCGGCGGAGCCAAGCCCGCGGTCACGGTCAAGGGTCGTTACACCCCGGCGGGCCTGGCCAACACCACGACGGACTACCGGGTGTCCTACAACGCGCTGCCAATCACGCCGGGCAAGACGGTCCGCGCGATCCGCCTGCCGGGTGGCCCGTTCGGGTTCTTCGCCGCCACCGTGGCGGACAAGCCGTTGCCGCCGGCGCCGAAGGGCGAGGCGTGGGTCAGCGACCTGGAGTGGATCGATTCGACGAACGGCTGGGGACCCGTCGAGCGCGACCACAGCAACGGCGAGAGCGCGGCCGGCGACGGCAACCCGATCACCCTGAACGGGGTCGTCTATGCCAAGGGCCTCGGCGCCCACGCACCCTCGTCGGTCAAGGTCAACCTCGACGGCCGGTGCACCCGATTCACCGCGAAGGTGGGCGTGGACGACGAGATGGCAAACCGCGGCTCAATCGCCTTCCACGTGCTGGTCGACGGTACGGCGAAGTACGACTCTCTGGTCCTGACTGGAACCGCCGAGACCGCGAGCGTCGACGTCGACGTGACCGCGGGGAAGGCGCTCGACCTGCTGATCACCGACGGTGGCGACGGCGTCGGCAGCGACCACGGCGACTGGGCCGAGGCCAAGCTGTCCTGCAATCCGTAAGCCGCCGGGCCGTTCCCGGGTTGATTCCCGCAACCGCTACGCCGCCGGCACCACGTTTCGATGGGTGCCGGCGGCGCGCGGCACGTCACGCTATGCCGGGTTCATCGGTAGCAGCACGATGAACCGGGTGTCGCCGGGCTGGGACTGCACCCGGATGTCCCCGTGGTGTTTGTTGACGATGATCCGGTAGGAGATGTCCAAGCCGAGGCCGGTGCCTTCGCCGACCGGCTTCGTCGTGTAGAACGGTTCGAAGATGCGCGGCCGGATCTCCGGCGGAATACCGCTGCCGGTGTCGCGGATCTCGACGATCAGCCGGTCCTCCTTCCGGCCGGTCCTGACCGTCAGCGTGCCGGTTTCGCCCATCGCGCCGAGCGCGTTGTCGACCAGGTTGGTCCACACCTGGTTCAGCTCGGCGGCGTACGCCGGGATGGCCGGCAGGTTCTCGTCGTACTCCTTCACCACCTGCACCCCGGACGGGATCTTGGCCTGGAGCATGACCAGGGTGGCGTCGAGCAGGTCGTGGACGTCGACCGTCTGGTAGGGCGCGCGGTCCAGCTGGGAGTACTGCTTCGCGGCCCCGACGAGCCCGGAGATCCGGCCGACGGCGTCGTCGATCTCGCCCATCAGCAGCTCGGTGTCGATGGTGTACGTGATCCAGTGGATCGCCGACTCCAGGTCGTCGGCGCCGACGGCGGCGTCGACCTGGCTCAACCACCCCGCGTCGATGCCGCCGGCGACCAGCGTCGGGGCGACCTCCCAGGCCCCCCGGACGCCGTGGTCGTCGAGCCAGTCGGCGAGCTCGTCCTCGGCGTCGCTGGCCGCGAGGGGGGTCAGCGGCGGCGCGGTGGCGGCCCGCTTCACCGCCTCCTCCTGCAGGGCGACGAGGTCGTGCAGGCGCCGGCCGTCGAGTCGACCGTCGGCGATCAGCGCGAGCTTGTGGCGCATCTTCGCGACCCGGCCGCGCAGCGCGGAAGTGGCCCGGACCGCAGCCGCCGCCGGATTGTTGAGCTCGTGGGTCAGCCCCGCCGAGAGGGCGCCCAGCGCCAGCAGCCGCTCCCGTTCGCCGACGATGGTCTGCGTGTTGCGCATCCCGATGAACAGCCCCTCCAGGAGATGGGTGGCCATCGGGAACCAGGTACGCATCGCCTCGGCGATGATCTCGGCGGGCAGCGCGAACACCTCGCAGTCGGTCACCGCGACGAGGCTGTTGGCGTACCGCTGCTCGGCCAGGTCACCGACGTACGCCTGCATCGCCCCGCCGTACACGCCGCGCTGGCTGGTCCGGCTGACCTCGACGTCGTCGCCCTGCACCCGGCGGCGCATCGCCACCGTGCCGGCGAGCAGCACGTAGAAGCAGCTCGCCGGCTCGCCCTCGACGTAAACAGCCTCGCCGGCGGGGCGCTGTTCGACCCGGCCGTGTTCGGCCAGGTGCGCCAACTGCTGCGGGGTGAGCGCCTCGAAGAGGAAGAGGCCACGAAGCTCGTCGGGGGTGAGCCGCCCGGGTTCGCTGGTCACTGTGCCTCCAGGTAGCGGTGCACGAGCGACACGGCCATCGCACCCTCGCCGACAGCCGAGGCCACCCGCTTCACCGATTCGGCCCGTACGTCGCCGGCGGCGAAGACCCCGGGCATGCTGGACTCCAGGTGGTACGGGTCGCGCGGCAGGCTCCAGCCTGACGGCCGGCGGCCACCCCTCGTCAGGTCGGGGCCGGTGAGGACGAACCCGCGCGGGTCACGGGCCACCGCGCCGTCGAGCCAGTCGGTGCGGGGCTCCGCGCCGATGAACACGAACAGCCACGAGGTGTCGACACGGCGGACCTCGCCGCTGCGGATGTCGCGCAGGGTCACCTCCTCGAGGTGTTCCTGGCCGGCCCCGCCGACCACCTCCGTGTTCGGGTGGACTTCGATGTTGTCGATCTGTGCGATCTGCTCGATCAGGTAGCTGGACATCGACCGGGTCAGGTCGGCGCCACGGATCAGCAGGTGCACCCGTCGGGCGTACCGGGAGAAGTGCACGGCGGCCTGGCCGGCGGAGTTCGCCCCGCCCACGATGTAGACGTCCTGCCCGGAGCAGCTCGGCGCCTCGCTCGCCACGGAGCCGTAGAAGCAGCCGCGGCCGGTCAGCTCCGCCAGCCCGGGCGCGGGGAGCATCCGGTACGAGACACCGGTGGCGAGCACGACGGTGTGGGTGGCGATGCTGCTGCCGTCGGCGAACCGCAGCACGCGTGCCGCCCCGGCGTCCTCCAGGGCCACCACCTCGCGGGCGCTGAGCAGTTCGGCGCCGAACCGCAGCGCCTGCCGGCGGGCCCGGTCGGTCAGTTGGGCACCGGAGACGCCATCGGGGAAACCGAGGTAGTTCTCGATCCGGCTGCTCTGCCCGGCCTGCCCGCCGGTGGCCCGCCGCTCGACCAGCACGGTCCGCAGCCCCTCCGAGGCGCCGTAGACGGCGGCGCCGAGCCCGGCCGGGCCGGCCCCGACGACCACCAGGTCGTAGAAGTCCGCGGCCGGCGCCGTGGTCAGCCCCACGTGCGCGGCCAGGTCGGCCTCGGTTGGCTGCACCAGCGACTTGCCATCGGTCGTGACGATCAGGGGTACGTCGTTCGCGGTCACCCCCGCCGCCGCCAGCAATTCGGCGCCCTCGGGTTCGTCGGCGAGCACCCAGCGGAACGGCACCAGGTTGCGGGCCAGGAAATCGCGCGCCTTGAACGAGGGGGCCGACCAGCGGTGCCCGACCACCCGCAGGTCGGTGGTGGGCGCCGCTGCGGTGGCCTGCCACGCCTCGAGCAGCGAGTCCAGCACCGGATAGAGCTTCTCTTCCGGCGGATGCCAGGGCTTGAGCAGGTAATGATCGAGGTCGACCACGTTGATCGCGTTGATCGCCGCGTCGGTGTCGGCGTACGCGGTCAGCAGCACCCGGCGCGCCGCCGGGAAGAGATCCATGGCGGCCTCGAGGAACTCGATGCCGGTCAGCTGGGGCATCCGGTAGTCGGCGATCAGCACGGCGACCTGCTCACCGCGCAGTTTCAGCTCGCGCAGCGCCTCCAGCGCCGTCTCCGCGGAGTCGGCTCGTACCACCCGGTAGCGGTCGCCGTAGCGGCGGCGGATGTCGCGGGCGACCGCCCGGGAGACGGCCGGGTCGTCGTCGACGGTGAGGATCGCGGGGTTGGGCATGGCCCCAACTAAAGCACTTCTCGCGAGGTAGGCCTGAGCGGGAAGCCCGGCGTCGATCTGCCCGCGTCCGCGGCCGCCGCCCGACTCGGTCAATCGTCCGCGCGACAGCTTCTGAGTCAGAGACTTTGCCGCCGGCGAAAAAATAGACGAACGTGCAACGGCCTCGGCACCGAAAGCATCGACAGCCGACACAATCCGGGGATCCCCCAATCAAGATCATCAGTGCCATGATGTCAAACGGGCTTCTCCTATCAAGGATCTACATCTGTCACATGAACATGCTGATCACGAGGGCTGGCATCCCACGTCAACCGGCCGGCATGGACAGGTTCGCCCTACCCGACTACGAGCAACTGGTGGAACGGGCCGGCGCGTTGGCGGCGCTCCTCCGGCCGGTGCTGGCACAGAGAAGGCACACTCGATGACCGACGTCCTGAGGTCCCGGCAAGCGACGCACGTCGCGCGGCCCCGGGTCGACTCCGAGCGCCCCGTTGGCCCGATCGCGGCCTCGTACGCGCAACGCCAGATGTGGTATCTGAGCCGGCTCGACCCGGAGGCGGCCACCTACCTGGTGCCGCTGGCGTACCGGCTGCACGGGGCGCTGGACGTGGCGGCTCTGTCGGCAACGCTCGACGGGTTGGTGGCCCGGCACGCCGCGCTGCGCACCACTCTCACGCCGGCGGCGGCCGCGTCGCCGGGTCCGGACGATGCCGTGCAGCGCGTGCGCCAGGTGGTCCACGACCCGCGCCCGGGGCTGTTGCGGGTGCACGACCTGAGCGGGCTGCCCACGTGGCAACGCGACCAGGAGCTGCGGGCCCGGCTCGACGCCGAGGCGCGCATCCCGCTCGACCTGGAACACGGTCCGGTACTGCGGGCCAGCCTGCTGCGCTGCGCGCCGGAGGAGCACGTGCTCCTGCTGACGCTGCACCACGTCGCCGTCGACGAGTGGTCGGTGAGCATCCTCCACGACGAGTGGGAACGGCTCTACACCGCACACCGCACCGGGCAGCCGGCGGACCTCGACCCGGTCGACGTCGACTACCACGACCACGCGGCGTGGCAGCACGACTGGCTCGGCGGTGCGGAGGCGGCCGCCCAGCGCGCATACTGGCGCGACCAGCTCGCGGACGCGCCCGCCGTCCTCGAACTGCCCACCCGCGGGCCACGGCCCGCCGTGCCGTCCAGCGCGGGGTCCACCCTGTCGGTCCCGCTGGACGTGCCCACCGAGGCGCTGATGGCGCTGTGCCACCGGCTGGGCGTCTCCCCGTACATGGTCATGCTCGCCGTGGTGCAGGTGCTGCTGGCCCGCTGGACGGGGCAGCGCGACATCGTGGTGGGCACGCCGACGGCCAACCGGCAGCGGCCCGAGGCGCAGAAACTCGTCGGGCTGCTGCTGAACACCGTCGCCATCCGCGCCCGGCTGGACGACAACCCGTCGTTCGAGACGCTGCTCGACCGGGTGCGTACCGCGGTCCTCGAGGGCCTGAGCAACGAGGCGCTTCCCTTCGAGGCGCTGCTCGAGTCGCTGCGACCGGCCCGCCGGCCCGGCTTCACCCCGCTGTTCCAGGTGATGTTCGTGTACGGCCGCGAGGCCGCACCCCCGCGCCTCGACGGCCTCGAGGTCACCCCG
Organism: Micromonospora sp. NPDC047740; assembly: GCF_043204735.1. Classification (NCBI taxonomy): domain Bacteria; kingdom Bacillati; phylum Actinomycetota; class Actinomycetes; order Micromonosporales; family Micromonosporaceae; genus Micromonospora; species Micromonospora sp. NPDC047740. Next base: position 762,724 of record NZ_JBIDCT010000001.1, on the reverse strand, counting down.
CTCGAGGTGCCCGGCACGACGGCCAAGTTCGACCTCACCGTCTCGGTACGGGAGAACGCCGACGGCGTGCGGACCGTGCTGGAGTACCGCACCGAGCTGTTCGACGACGACGCCATGGTCCGCCTCGCCGGACACTTCCAGACGCTGCTGCGGTCGCTGGTGGCCGACCCGGGCGCGCCGGTCGGCGCGGCCGCGATGCTCACCCCGGGCGAGTCCCGGCAGCTCGTCGCGGAGTGGAACCGCACCGCCACCCCCGCCGAGCCGGACGACCTGGTCCACGTGCTGATCGAGCAGCAGGCGCGCCGGACCCCCGACGGCGTGGCGGTGACCGACGGCGACACCGCGCTGACCTATCACGAGCTGCACACGCGGGCCGAGGCACTGGCGGAGACGTTGCGCCAGCGGGGCGTCGGCATCGGCGGCCTGGTGGGCGTGCTGCTGCCACGCGCGGTCCCGTTCGCCGTGGCGGTCCTCGCCGTGCTGAAGACCGGCGCGGCCTACGTGCCCATGGATCCGGGCAACCCGCCCGCCCGGCTGCGCTATCTGCTCGCCGACACGGCCGCCCCGGTCGTCCTCACCTGCGCCGAGCTGGCGCACCTGGTGCCCGACGACACGGCGCTGCTGGTGCCGGCTCTGGACACCCCGGCTACGCAGCCCGAGCCTGGTCGTGGCAACGGCAGGTCGGGCGGTGGGCCGAAGCGGCGGCCGCGGCGACGGCCGAAGCAGTCGGCGGACGACCTCGCGTACGTCATCTACACCTCCGGGTCCACCGGCCGCCCCAAGGGCGTCATGGTCACCCACCGCGGCGTCTGCAACTACGTACGCTGGGCGGCCCAGGCCTACCGGCTGCAGCCCGGGGACACCGTGCCGCTGCACTCGTCGATCGGGTTCGACCTGACCGTCACGAGCCTGCTGGTCCCGCTGACCAGCGGCGCCACCGTCCTGATGATCGGCGAACACCTCGGCCCGGAGGCGCTGGGCGAGGCGCTGCGCCGGCAGCGGACGCCGTTCGGGCTGGTCAAGATCACCCCGGCGCAGCTCGACCTGGTCAACCACCAGCTCCGCCCCGCCGAGCTGGCCGGCCGCACCCGGTGCTTCGTCATCGGCGGGGAGAACCTGCGCGCCGACCAGGTGGCGCCCTGGCGGGCCCACGCCCCCGGCACCGCGCTGGTCAACGAGTACGGGCCGACGGAGACCGTGGTTGGCTGCGCCGCGTACGAGGTCGACCCGGCCACCCCGGGCGACGGCTCGGTCCCCATCGGCCGGCCGATCGCCAACACCGAGCTGTACGTGCTCGACACGTGGGGGAACCCGGTCCCGGCGGGCGTGGTCGGCGAGCTGCACGTCGGCGGAGCCGGCGTGGCGCGCGGCTACCTGCACCAGCCGAAGCTGACCGCCGAGCGGTTCGTCCCGGACCCGTACTCGTCCGTCCCGGGCGCGCGGCTGTACCGCACCGGCGACCTGGTGCGCATGCGCCCGGACGGGAACCTCGAATACCTGGGCCGCACCGACAACCAGGTCAAGCTGCGTGGCTACCGCATCGAGTGCGGCGAGATCGAGGCGGCCGTCCGGCGGCACCTGCCGGACAGCGACGTGACGGTGCAGCTGCGCCGGGACGACCCCGACGACCCGCAGCTCGTCGCGTACGTGGCGGGCGTCGCGAACACCGGCCACGACACCGGGGTCCTCCGGGCGGCCCTCGCCGCCGACCTGCCGTCATACATGGTTCCCGCCGCGTTCGTCTTCCTCGACGCGCTGCCGCTGACGGGCAACGGCAAGGTGGACACGGCCGCACTGCCCGCCCCCGGTCGCGCACCGGACCTGCCGCGACAGCGCCTCGCGCCTCAGCAGGACCAGCCGGGCACAGCCGAACGACCTGCGCCTGCCGGCCCCGGCCCGGTCCAGTGGGACGCCACCCGGATCCGCCTCGAACGGCTGGTCGTGGACGTGTGGCGCGACGTGCTCGGGGTCGACCGGGTCGGGGTGCGGGACAACTTCTTCGACCTCGGCGGCCACTCGATGCGCCTGCTGGCCGTCCTCGAGCGGCTGCGCGCACGGCTCGGCGACGTCGTCACGGTCACCGACCTGTTCCGGAACCCCACCGTCGAGTCGCTGGCGGTGTTCCTCACCAACGCCACCACCGGGACGGCGACCGCCCCGGCCGCCCCACGCCCCGCGCCGGCCCGCGTCGCACACGCCGGCGCGAGCGACGACACCGGGCAGCCCAGCGGCCTGATCGCCGTCGTCGGCATGGCCTGCCGCTTCCCCGGCGCCCGGAGCCTCGACGAGTACTGGCACAACATCCGGACCGGCGTGGAGTCGGTCCAGGAGTTCACCGTCGAGGAGATGCTGGCCGACGGCGCGGACCCGACCCGGCTCGACGACCCGGCGTACGTCCGGGCCGGCACCTACCTGCCCGGCATCGACCAGTTCGACGCGGCCTTCTTCGGCATCACGCCCCGCGAGGCGCAGACCCTCGACCCGCAACACCGGCTCCTGCTGGAATGCGCCTGGCACGCGCTGGAGCACGCCGGCTACGACCCATCCGGCCACCCCGGCCGGATCGGCCTGTTCGCCGGGTCGGGTCGCAGCAGCTACCTGCTCGACCATCTGAGCAGCCACCCCGAGCTGATGAGCGCTCTCGGCGAGCACCAACTGTCCCTCGGCAACGACAAGGACTTCCTGCTCAGCCGGGTCGCCTACAAGCTCGACCTCACCGGTCCCGCCGTCACCGTCGCCACCGCCTGCTCGACCTCGCTGGTGGCCGTGCACCTCGGCCGGCAGAGCCTGCTGACCGGCGAATCCGACCTGGTCCTGGCCGGTGGCGTCAGCATCTTCCCCGCGCAGCGACGCGGCTACCTCTACCACGACGGTGGGATCTACTCCCCCGACGGGCACTGCCGCCCGTTCAGCGCGGACGCGCGCGGCAGCATCGAATCCAGTGGCGTCGGGATCGTCGCACTCAAGCGACTCGAGGACGCCGTCGCGGACAACGACACCGTCTACGCGGTGATCCGCGGTTCCGCCATCAACAACGACGGGGCGCGCCGCACCGGGTACACGGCGCCGGCAGTCGACGGCCAGGTCGAGGTGATCAGCAGCGCCCTCGCGACGGCCGGCGTGGACCCCCGTTCGCTGAGCTACGTGGAGGCCCACGGGACGGGCACCAGCCTCGGCGACCCCATCGAGGTGACCGCGCTGACCGAGGCGTTCCGGGCCGGCACCGACGACCGCGGCTTCTGCGCCCTCGGCTCCGTCAAGGCCAACATCGGGCACACCGACGCCGCCGCCGGTGTCGCCGGCCTGATCAAGACGGTCATGGCGCTGTACCGCCGGACGCTCCCCCCGACGATCAACGTCAGCCGACCCAACCCGGCGATCGACTTCGCGAGCAGCCCGTTCTACCTCAACGACACCGCCCGCCCATGGCCCGGCGACGGCCCTCGCCGGGCGGGGGTCAGCTCGTTCGGCATGGGCGGCACGAACGCCCACGTCGTGCTGGAGGAGCCGCCCGCCACGCCGCCCGCCGGGCCGCCGGAGACGCCGGCCGCTGGGCCGCAGCTGCTGGTTGTGTCGGCCCGTACGACGGAGTCGCTGGACCGGCAGACGGGGCAGGTCCGCGACTGGCTGGACGCACACCCGGCGGTGGACCTCGCCGACGTGGCGGCCAACCTGGGCCGGCGGCAGTCGATGAGTCAGCGGCGCTTCCTCGTCGCGGCGGACCGCGCCGACGCGCTGGCCGCGCTCGACTCGCCGCAGCGGCAGTTCACCGGCGTCCACGCGGGCGGGCGGCGACCGCTGGTGTTCGCCTTCCCGGGCCACGGCGCCCAGCACGTGGCGATGGGCGCCGGCCTGTACCGCGCGGAGCCGACCTACCGGGCCGTGGTGGACGAGTGCGCCGAGCTGCTCCGCGATGACCTGCGGCTGGACCTGCGTACCCTGCTCTACCCGGCGCCCGACGCACCCGAGCAGGCCGAGCGGCTGCTCGCGCAGCCCCGGCTCATCCAGCCCGCGCTGTTCGTCACCGAGTACGCCCTCGCCCGGGCGCTGCTCGCCCGGGGCGTGACCCGGGACCTGATGGTGGGGCACAGCCTCGGCGAGTACGTCGCCGCGTGCCTCGCCGGCGTCTTCTCCCTGGCCGACGCGTTGCGCCTGGTGGCCGCCCGCGGTGAGCTGGTCGAGCGGACCCCGGCCGGGGCGATGCTCGCGGTGAGCCTGCCCGAGACGGCGGTGGCCGGGCTGCTCGACGACCGGGTGTCGCTCGCCGCCGTCAACGCCCCCGAGCTGTGCGTGCTGTCCGGCGCCCCGGAGGCGATCGGGCAGCTTCGCCTGCGGCTGACGGCTGACGGCATCGACTGCCGGCCGCTGCGGGTCACCCGCGGCTACCACTCCGCCCTGCTCGACCCGGTGCTCGACGAGTTCGCCGACCACGCCCGCCGGGTCACCTACGCCGAACCCGAGCACCCCTACCTGGCCAACCTGACCGGCGGCCCGGTCACCCCCGGCCAGGTCACCGATCCCGGCTACTGGGTGCGGCACCTGCGGGAACCGGTGCGGTTCGCCGAGTCGGCCGCGCTGCTCGCCGAGCAGGACGTGGTCCTCGCCGAGCTGGGCCCCGGGCACGCCCTCGGTGGGCTGGCCCGGTTGGCGGGCCTGAAGCCCGGTCAGGTGGTGGCGGCGATGCGGCATCCGCGCAGCGACGCCGACGACGTCACCACCATGCTCGACGCGGTCGGCCGGATGTGGCTGGCCAGCGTACCGGTCGACTGGAGCCGGTTCCACGGCCCGCGCCGGCGGCTGGCCCTGCCCGGCTACCCGTTCGAACGGCACCGGCACTGGGTGGACGCCGTGCCGCGCACGATCGCTGCGGACCCCGCACCTGCCCTGGTGGCCACCGCCCCGGCCACGCCGGACGCGCCCGAGCCCGTCGATGCCGGCAACCGGCCGGTCCTCAGCACTGCCTACGTCGCCCCGAACACGCCCACGCAGGAGTGCGTGGCGGAGATCTGGAGCGAGCTGCTCGGCATCCGGCCGGTCGGGGCGCTCGACAACTTCTTCGAGCTGGGCGGGCATTCGCTGCTCGCCACCCAACTCGTCGTACGGTTGCGGGCCCAGCTCGGCGTGGCGCTGCCGCTCGAGACGGTCTTCGCGCAGCCGACCGTCGCGCAGCTCGCGGCGGCGCTGCCGGCGACCGGCACCGCACCCGCCCGTCCCGTGGACGTTCCCGCCGAGCAGCCCGCCGCCGCGCCGGCCCCGCCGGCCATCCCCCGCACCGACCCCGGCACCGGTCCGGCGCCGCTGTCCTCCGGGCAGCACCGGCTGTGGTTCCTCGACCAGGCGTACCACCAGAACGCCTACACCGTCAGCACCACGCTGCTGCTGGACGGCACCCTCGACGTCGGCGCGCTGCGCGGCGCCCTCGCGGAGCTGGTCCGGCGGCACGAGTCGCTGCGTACCGTCTTCCCGCTCGGCCCCGACGGCGACCCGGTTCAGGAGGTGCTGCCGCCCGGCCCGGTCGAGCTGCCGATCAGGTCCGCGCCGGCCGGCGCGGAGACGGACCCGCTCGGGGGTACCCGCAGCATCGTGGAGTCCGCGGTCGCCGACGCGGTGCCGCCGTGGGTGCACCAGGCTCTCGCCGCCGACGTCAGACGTCCGTTCGAGCTGGCCCGCGGGCCGCTGTTCCGGGCCGTGCTGCTCCGCATCGCCGACGACCGGCACGTGCTGTCGCTGACCATGCACCACAACGTCTCCGACGGGTGGTCCCTCGGCATCATCGCCGGCGAGCTGGCCACGCTCTACGACGCCGTCCTCGACGGCCGCCCCTCGCCGCTGCCCGAACTGGCCATCCAGTACGGCGACTACGCGCGCTGGCAGCGCAACCGGATGGCGGACACCGACAGCGACGACATGCGGTACTGGCGCCGGCAACTCGACGGCGTGGCCAGCGTCCTGGAGGTGCCCACCGACCGGCCGCGGCCGCCCGTGCAGACGTTCGACGGCGCGGTCAGCACCCTCATCCTGCCCCCGCAGACGGCCGACGAACTGCGCCGCTTCAGCCAGGCCCGAGGCGCCACGCTGGCGATGACCGTGCTGGCCGCGCTGAAGGCCCTGCTCTGGCGCTACACCGGTCAAGCCGACATCTGTGTCGGCACCCCGGTCGCCGGGCGGGTCCGCGCCGAGCTCGAACCGATGGTGGGCTTCTTCGTCAACATGCTGCCGTTGCGCACCGTCGTCGACGGCGACTGGACCTTCGACGAGCTGCTCACGCAGGTGCGGCGCACGGCGCTGGGCGCGTACGACCACCAGGAGGTGCCGTTCGAGCGCCTCGTCGACCTCGTCGACGCGCCCCGCGACCTCAGCCGGAATCCCCTGTTCCAGGTGATGTTCAACATGCTGAACGTGCCCGAACAGGACCTGCGGACCACCGGGCTGCGGATCGTCCAGTTCGCTGTCGAGCCGGGCATCGCCCAGCAGGACCTCGCCCTGTACGCGTACGAGGTGGCCGAGGGGCTGCGGTTCCGGCTGGAGTACAACACCGACCTGTTCGACGCGGCGACCGCCGAGCGGATGATGGGGCACCTGGAGATGCTGCTCGCCGCCGCCGTCGCCGACCCCGGCGTCCGGCTCGCGGAAATGGCCGTCCTCACCCCCGCCGAGCTGGCCCGCGTCGCCGAATGGAACGACACGGCCACCCCGCTCGGCTGGGCCACGCGGGGGCGCGACGGGAAGACACCGACCCTCGTCGAGCTGATCGAACACCAGGCCGCGGCGAACCCCGACCGGCCCGCCGTGACGTTCGGGACGACCACGCTCACCTACGCCGAACTCAACGCCCGGGCCAACCGGCTCGCCCACCGGCTGCGCCGCGCCGGCGTCGGCCCGGACGTCACCGTCGCCGTCTGCCTCAATCGCACGCCCGAGCTGCCGGTCACCCTGGTCGGCGTGCTCAAGGCCGGCGGCGCGTACGTCCCGGTGGACCCCGACTACCCGATCGAGCGGCAGCGGTACGTGCTGACGCACAGCTCCGCCCCGGTCCTGGTCACCGAGGCGGACCTCGCCGACCGGTTCGCCGGGTACGCCGGCGAGGTGCTGCCCAGCGGCCAAGCGTCCCTGGCCACCGAGCCGGACACCGACCCCGAGCCCCTCGCCGGTCCGGACGACCTCGCGTACGTGATCTACACGTCCGGGTCGACGGGGCGCCCCAAGGGCGTACGGGTGACGCACGGCGCCGTCGTCAACACGCTGGCCGCCATGCGTGAACGGCCGGGTCTGACCGCCGACGGCACCATGCTCGCGATGGCCAGCTTCGCCTTCGACATGTCCGTGCCGGAGCTGTTCCTGCCCCTCGTGGTCGGCGCCCGGATGCTGATGGTGGGCCGCGACGTCGCCTACGACGCGACCCGACTGGCCGAGCTGCTCGCCACGGAACGGGTCACCCTGGCTCAGGGCACCCCGGCCACCTGGCGGCTGCTGATCGAGTCCGGCTGGACCGGACTGCCCGGCCTGACGGCCGGGTGCGGCGGCGAGGCGGTGTCCGCGCCGCTGGCCCGACAACTGGCCGAACGGGTCGGCGCGCTGTGGAACCTCTACGGTCCGACCGAGGCCGCCGTCTGGTCCACCATGGAACGCATCGAGCCCGGCTGCACGCACCTCACCATCGGCCGCCCGATCGGCAACATGCGGATCTACGTACTCGACCCGCAGCTGTCCCCCGCCCCCGTGGGCGTCCTCGGTGAGCTGTACCTCGGCGGGACGGGACTGGCCCGCGACTACCACGGCGACCCGGCGCTGACCGCGCAGCGGTTCGTGCCGGACCCGAACGGCGGCGGCCGGCTGTACCGCACCGGCGACCTCGGCCGCTACCTGGCCGACGGCCGCATCGAGTTCGTCGGTCGCAGCGACTCGCAGGTTAAGGTGCGCGGATTCCGCATCGAACTCGGCGAGATCGAGGCGGTGCTGCGCCGCCACCCGTCGGTACGCGACACCGCCGTCGTGGTCCGCGAGGACGAGGGTGAGAAGACGATCACGGCCTACCTGACCCTGACCACCGCAGCGGAACCCGACCCGGACGCGACTCAGGGGGCGACGTCGGACGTCACCGCCGACTTCGACGCCGACCCGGCGCCGTGGCGGGCCTTCGCCCGCACCTACCTGCCGGACTACATGGTGCCGTCCGCCTTCGTGGTGCTCGACCGCATGCCGCTCAACGCCAACCGCAAGGTCGACCGCGCGGCCCTGCCCGCGCCCCGACGCGGCAGCGCCACCGTCGGCGCCACCCCACCGGACACCCCGCTGCGGAAGGCCCTGGCCGAACGGTGGGCGGCGGTGCTCGGCTACGACAGCGTCGGCATCGACGACGACTTCTTCGACCTCGGCGGCGACTCCTTCAAGGCCATCAAGGCGCTGGCGGGGAACGACCCGGCGATCAGCGTCCTCGACCTGTTCCGCTACCCGACGATCCGGTCGCTGACCGAGCACCTGGACGCGACCGGCGGCTCCGCCGGGCGGCTGCTGCACGAGCTGACCCCGTCCCGACCGGCGACGCCGACGCAGCTGACGCTGCTGTGCGTACCGTTCGGCGGCGGCAGCGCGATCACCTTCCAGCCCCTCGCCGACGCCCTCCCACCGGGGGTGTCCCTGTACGCGCTGGAACGGCCCGGCCACGACCTGAACCGCCCGGACGAACCCCTGCTGGGCCTGGACGAACTGGTGGACCGCTGCGTAACCGAGGTCCTCGACGGCATCAAGGGCCCGGTGGCGGTGTACGGGCACTGCGTAGGCGGCGCCGAAGCGGTGGAGCTGGCCCGCCGGCTCGAAGCAGCCGGCGTCGACCTGACCGGGGTGGTCATCGGCGCCCACTTCCCCGCCCCGAGACTGCCCGGCCGGCTGTTCACCTGGCTGCGCCGGTGGTTCCCGCTGGAACGCTGGACGTCGAAGCGGCGGACCCTGGAAGCGCTGCGCGCCATGGGCTTCTTCACCGAGGTCTTCGACGAGAACGAGAAGGACTTCGTCATGCGCGTGGTCCTGGCCGACTCCGCGGCCGGCGAGGACTACTACACCGACGTCTACGCCAACGGCCTGCCCCGGAAACTGTCGGCCCCGCTCGTCTGCGTCGTCGGCAGCGGCGACCGCGCCACCGAGCTGTACCAGGAGCGGTACCTGGAGTGGGAGTTCTTCTCCGACCGGGTGTCGCTGGAGGTCATCGACGGCGCCGGCCACTACTTCGCCAAGCACCAGCCCGGTGAGCTGGCGAGCATCATCCTGGCGAGCTGCGACGCGTCGACCGCGGCAGCTCCGCCGCGGGGCGACGCCCCGGAAACCGACGCCGCGCCCCCGCCGCTACCCGAGCAGCCGGAACACGTCGCTGCTGTCTCGGCCGCACCGCCCGCCCACCGGCCCGTCGCGCGCCGGACGATGCCCAGCCTGACGGTGTTCTACCTGATCGCGATCGGTCAACTCGTCTCGCTCATCGGCAGCGGACTGACCGGCTTCGGCATGAGCCTGTGGGTCTACCAGCACACCCGGTCGGTCTCGCTGTTCGCCACGGCCACCGTCCTGGCGCTGCTGCCCGCCGTGGTCCTCTCCCCCATCGCCGGCGCGCTGGCGGACCGGTGGGACCGACGGCGGATCATGGTCCTCGCGGATTCCCTGGCCGCCGCCGGCACCGTGAGCCTCGCCCTCCTGCTGTGGTTGGGGCAACTCCAGCTGTGGCACGTGTTCACCGCCATCACCGTCACCGCGGTGGCGACCGCCTTCCAGCAACCCGCCTACCTGGCGGCCGTCACCCAACTCGTACCGAAGCGGTACTACGGGCGCGCCAACGGCATCGTCTCCCTCGGCACGGCGACGAGCACCGTGCTGGCGCCGCTGGTCGGCGGCGCGCTGGTGATCGCCGTCGGGCTGCGCGGGATCGTCGTCATCGACCTGCTCACCTTCGCCGTCGCGGTCACCGTCACCCTGTCGGTCCGCTTCCCGGACACCCTCTTCGTCCGGCGCGAGGAGCCGTTCCTGCGGGAGATCCTCGGCGGCTGGCGGTTCATCATCCGCCGGCACGGCCTGGTGGCGCTGGTCGTGCTGACCGCGTCGCTGAACTACTTCTTCTCGATGGTCGAGGTCCTGGTCACCCCGCTGACCCTGTCGTTCGGCGACCCGGCCGTACTGGGCCGGGTACTCGCCGCGAGCGGGGTCGGCATGCTCGTCGGCTCGGTCCTCATGGGCGTGTGGGGCGGCACGGCTCGGCGTACCACCGGCATCCTGGCCAGCGTCGTGCTTCTCGGCGCGTCACTGCTCACCGTCGGCCTGCACCCGAGCCCACTGTTCCCGACCCTCGGCCTGTTCGGCATGGGCCTGGCCACCGCGCTGGTGAACACGCACTGGCTGGCCATCGTGCAGGCCAAGGTGGGGCTGGAGCTGCAGGGACGGGTCCTGTCCATGGGCCAGATGCTGTCCTGGCTGATGGTGCCGGCCGGTTTCCTCACCGCCGGCCCGCTCGCGGAGCACGTCTTCGCCCCGATGGTGTCGCCCGACGGTGCGCTGGCCGCCGTGGTCGGCACCGGACCGGGTCGCGGCATGGCCGTCGCGGCAATCGTGGCCGGACTCTGTTCCCTCGCCCTCGCCGCCGTCGGCATCGCCTACCGACCGATCCGCAACGTCGAGGACGAACTGCCCGACAACGACCCCGGCGCCGTCATCCTCGCCGACAAGGACCGCCTGCAGGAGGCCGCCGACCGCCAGCTCGCGCTGCACCAGAGCGGAGGTCCACGCCGGTGAGCGCACCCACCCGACCCGCCGGCCCCACCCGCCGGGCCGCGGGCCGGCGCCCGAGCGGCGCGGCGCCTGCCGCGGACTGCCTGCACCGGATGGTGGCGGCGCAGGCCGCACGCACCCCCGACGCGGAGGCGGTACGGCACACCGACCGTACGCTGTCCTGCCGGGAGCTCGACGACACCGCGAACCGGCTGGCCCGGGTGCTGCTGCAGCGCGGGGTGACCCGGGAGGAACGCGTCGGCGTCTGCCTGCCGCGCACGCCCGAGCTGGTGGTCGCCCTGCTCGCCGTGCTCAAGGCCGGCGCCTGCTACGTCCCGCTGGACCCGGCCTACCCGCCGGCCCGGGTGGCGTTCATGACCGCCGACTCCGGCGTGCGGCTGGTGCTGACCCACTCCGACCTCGCCGACCGGTTCCCCGACACCGCGATCCTGGTCGACCGGCTCGACCCGGCCGAGGACAGCACCGACCCGGCGGTGCCGGCCACGCCGGCGGACCTGGCGTACGTCATCTACACCTCCGGCTCCACCGGGCGACCCAAGGGCGTGGCCATCGAACACCGGTCGGCCTCGCTGCTCATGCACTGGGCCCGGCAGGCCTTCGACGACGCCGAACTGGGCGGCTTGCTCGCCGCCACCTCCGTCTGCTTCGACCTGTCCATCTTCGAGATCTTCGCCCCGCTCTGCTGGGGCGGCCGGGTGCTGCTCGTCGACAACGTGCTGGCCCTCGCCGCCCCCGGGGCGGACCGGCTGCCCGTCACCCTGGTCAACACCGTCCCCTCCGCGATGGGCGAACTGCTCACCGCCGGCGCCCTACCGCGGAGCGTGCGCACCGTCTGCCTGGCCGGCGAGCCGCTCACCGCCGCGCTGGCCGCCCGGGTGTGGTCCCGCCCGCACGTACGCCGGTTGTGCAACCTCTACGGCCCGTCCGAGGACACCACCTACTCCACCTGGGCGGAGGTGCCACCGGACAGCGGAGACCCGCCGATCGGCCGCCCCCTGCCGCAGACCCGCGCCTACGTCCTCGACCCGGACGGGCAGCCGGTCCCGCCGGGCGATCCGGGCGAGCTCTACCTGGCCGGGGCGGGCCTGGCCCGCGGCTACCTCGACCGGCCGGAGGAGACCCAGGCCCGGTTCCTGCCCGACCCGTTCCGGCCCGGCGAGCGGATGTACCGCACCGGCGACCGGGTCCGGCTGCGACCGGACGGGCAGCTGGCCTACCTGGGTCGGCTCGACGACCAGGTGAAGCTGCGGGGCTACCGGATCGAGCTGGGCGAGGTCTCCGCCCGCCTCGCCGGCCTGCCCGGGGTCCGCGAAGCGACCGCCGCCGTACGGGAGGGACCGAGCGGTGATCCGCTGCTCGTCGGCTACCTGGTCGGTGAGCGACGCGACGACGTACGCGCCCGGCTGGCCGAGGTGCTGCCCGCGCCCCTGGTCCCCGCAACCCTGGTCTGGCTGGACCGGCTGCCCACCCTGCCCAACGGCAAGGTGAACCGCGCAGCCCTGCCCGCCCCCACCCTCGGCAACGACACCGCACCCGACGCCGGACCGCTGCCCGGGACGGCCGGCGCGGTGGCCGCCGTGTGGCGCGAGGTGCTCGGCGTACCCGTCCCCGGCGCCGACAGCGACTTCCTCGCCCTCGGCGGCGACTCCCTGCTCGCGGTCCGCTGCGCCACCCGGCTCGCCGCCGCGACCGGCCGGCCGGTCCGACCCGCCGACCTCTTCACCCACCCGACCCTCGCCGCGCTGGCCGCCCACCTCGACGGGCTGACCACCGACCCGCCGCCGGTCAGCGCGCCGCCCGCCCCGGCGCCGGCCGGCCCCGCCCCGCTGTCCGCCGCGCAGACCCGGCTCTGGTTCCTGCACCAACTCGACCCGGACGACACCTCCTACCTGCTCGCCTTCGCGATCCGGTTCGCCACGCCGCTGGACCCGGACCGGCTGGCCCGGGCGCTGCGTCGAGTGGTCGACCGGCATCCGGCCCTGCGCACGACGTTCCCCTCCGGACCCGACGGGCCGGTGCAGCACCTCCACCCCACCCCGGACGTGGCACCGGTCGTCACGCCGCCCGAGGCGGGCACGCCGCTCGACGACCGGCTCACCCGGCTCGCCGCCGCAGCCACCCGGTCACCGATGGACCTGGCCAGCGGCCCGCTGCTGCGCGCCCAGCTGGTATCGGACGACACCGGCCACGCGGTGGCGCTGCTGCTGGTCGTCCACCACATCGTCTGCGACGACTGGTCCTTCGGCGTGATCGTGCGGGACCTGGCCCGCGCGTACGACGCCGAGGCAGCCGACGCGGCGGTCCGGCAACCCCCGGCGGTCGGCCCGGCGGCGCTCGCCCTGGCCGAACGGAACTGGCTGGCCGGGCCGGCCGGACGGCAGGCGGTGGCCGACGTGCTCGACGAGCTGCGCGGCGCGCCCGACCTGCTCGACCTGCCCGCGGCCCCGCCCCGGCCGGGTCAGCCCGCGCCGCCCGTCGCGCGTCCGGGCCAGCACGCCGCGTCCGGTGCCGCGCTGCGGACCCGGGTGGACGCCGACACCGCCGCGGCCGCGCGGGACCTGGCCCGGGCCGAGCGGGTCAGCCTGCACATGGTCGGGCTGGCCGCCTTCGCCGCCCTGCTCGGCACCGCCACCGGCCGGCACGACCTGCTGGTCGGCGTCGCGTTCGCCGGCCGGACCAGCGTCGCCGCCGAGCAGAGCGTCGGCTGCTACGTCAACACCCTGCCGCTGCGGCTGCGGCCCGCCCTCGACCGCCGCTTCGCCGACCTGCTCGACGAGGCCCGCCGGGTCACCCTGTTCGCCGCGGCCCACCAGGACGTCCCGTTCGACCTGCTGGTGGAGCGGCTGCGGCCCACCCGCCGGCCGCACCGCAACCCCCTCGTCCAGGTCGCCTTCGGCGTGCAGAACGCCCCGCCGGCCCGGCATCACGGCGCGGCCGGGGAGTTCACCGGCGTGGAACTGACCCCGGACACCGCCCGGCTCGACCTGACCCTCTGGCTCGACGAGCGGCGGGACGGGCTGGAGGCGCTCTGGACCTACCGCACCGACCTGTTCGACCACGACGGAGTGGTCGCGTGGCACCGGCGGTTCACCGCGCTGCTGCGTACCGCCGCCGCCGACCCCCGGCGCAGTCTGGCCGACTGCGCCGACACCTTTGGAGCGAAAGATGAGTGAGCAGACCCGGGTCGCGCGGACCATCCCCCGTCGCGGCCGCGACCGGAACCTGGTGGACGTGCGGCCCGACTGGCCCGGTGGCCCGCTGCCGGCGCTGGTGCAGGCCAACGTGCCCGACATCGACCTGGCCGGCTGGCTGGCCGGCCACCGCGACGACGTCGACGAACTGGCCCGCCGGGCCGGAGCCGTGCTGTTCCGCGGCTTCGCCGTGGCCGGCCCGGACGACTTCCGCACCGTGATGGCCGCCGTCTCCGGCGACGTGCTCTCCTACGGCGAACGCTCCTCGCCGCGCAGCCAGGTCACCGAGGGGGTGTACACCTCCACCGAGCACCCCGCCGACCAGCCGATCGTGCTGCACAACGAGCAGTCGTACACGGTGAACTGGCCGCTGCGCATCGTCTTCCACTGCGAGGTGGCGCCGGCCGCCGGCGGGCGCACTCCGCTGGCCGACAGCCGCCGGGTGCTCGCCCGGCTCCGTCCGGAGACGGTCGCCGAGTTCGAGCGGCGCGGGGTGCTCTACCGGCGCAACTACCTGCCCGGCATCAGCCTCTCCTGGCAGACCGCGTTCCAGACCGAGCGGCGCGAGGACGTCGAGGCGTACTGCGCCCGGGCGCTGATCGACGTGGAATGGGTCAGCGACCAGCAGCTGCGCACCCGGCAGGTCCGCCCGGCGATACGCCGCCACCCGGTCACCGGAGAGCGGACCTGGTTCAACCACGCGCTGTTCTTCCACGTCACCTCCCTGCCCGAGGACGTCAGCGCCGGCCTGCGGGCCGCCCTCGACGAGGAGGACCTGCCCTACCAGACCGCGTACGGGGACGGCACGCCCATCCCCGACGAGGTGCTGGCCGAGCTGCGGGCGGCGTACGCCGCCGAGACCCGCTCCTTCGAGTGGCGGCGCGGCGACGTGCTGCTAGTGGAGAACATGCTCGCCGCGCACGCCCGGGAGCCGTTCACCCCGCCCCGACGGATCCTCACCGCGATGTCCGACCCGGTCGCCGCGCCCGAGCTGACCGAGGCGCTCCGCTCCGGCACAGCCCCGACGGAGACCGGCCGTGAGCGCGAGGAGTGAGCCGGGTCTGCGAGCCCCGCAGTCGCGAACGAAAGGTGGCGCCGTGAGCGCGAGGAGTGAGCCGGGCCTGGGAGCCCCGCAGCCGCGAACGAAAGGTGGCGCCGTGAGCGCGAAGAGTGAGCCGGGCCTGCGAGCCCCGCAGCCGCGAACGAAAGGTGCTGCTGTGAGCGGGCCGGGGCCGCGTCGGCGCGGTACCGGTCCGGTCACCTCGCCGGTGTCCCGGCGGGTGCTCGTGGACGAGGAGTTCGTGCTGCTCGTCGAGGCCACCGTGCCCGACCTCGACCTGGCCGGCTGGCTTGCCGGCCGGCGCGAGGAGCTGCTGCAGGACCTGGACCGCTACGGGGCCGTGTTCTTCCGCGGCTTCGAGGTGGGCACCGCCGACGAATTCAGTCAGGCCGCACGGGCGGTCAGCCCGGACCTGCTCGGCTACCTGGAGCGGGCCGCCCCCCGCCACGAGGTCGCCGACCGGGTGTTCACCTCCACCGAGTTCAACGCCGAGCAGTGGATCCCGCTGCACCACGAGATGTCGTACTCGCACAACTGGCCCACCTACCTCTACTTCTGGTGCGCGCAGCCGGCCACCTGCGACGGCGGGGCCACCCCGCTGGCCAGCGAGCGGGTCATCACCCCGCTGATCCCGGCCGACGTGCGGGAGCGGTTCCTGCGCTCCGGCGTCTGCTACGTGCGCAACTACGGCCCGCACCTGGACCTGCCCTGGCAGGAGGCGTTCCAGACCACCGACCGGGCGGAGGTGGAGGCGTACTGCACCGCCTCGGCGACGGAGTTCACCTGGCTGGGTGGGGACGGGCTGCGCACCCGGGCCCGGCGGCAGGCGGTCGCCACGCATCCGCGTACCGGGGAGACGGTCTGGTTCAACCACGCCCACCTGTTCCACGTGTCCAACATGCCGGCGGAGGTGTCGGGCGCGCTGCTGCGCGAGTACGGCCCGGACGGGCTGCCCCGCAACGCGTACTACGGCGACGGCGAGCCGATCCCCGACGAGGTGGTCACCGGCATCCGCGAGCTGTACCGGCAGCACGCCGTCTCGGTGCCCTGGCAGCGCGGCGACGTGCTGGTCGTGGACAACTTCCTGGCCACCCACGGCCGGGAATCCTTCAGCGGCGACCGGGAGATCCTCGTCGCCATGTCCGACCTCTACGTCAACCGGAGCGAGTTGTGAACGGATACCGTCTGTCGCCGATCCAGCGCCTGGCCTGGTCCGGGAAGCAGGACCTGATCCGGGCCCGGGTCCGGCTGCACCGGCCGCTGGACCGGGCGCGGTTGCAGGCCGCCGTCGACACGGTGGTGGCCCGGCACGAGGCGCTACGGCTGACCCTGATGCACCACCCCGGCCTGCGGGTGCCGTTGCAGGACGTGGACGACAACCGCTCCGTGGTGATCGGCGCCCAGGGCGAGCTGTCGGTCACCCTCACCGACGACGCCCTGGAGTTGACCGCTACCCCGCTGATCGCCGACCCGGCCAGCCTTCGCCTGGTCCTCGCCGACCTGGCCCGGGCCTACGCCGGCGAGACGCTGCCGGACGACCCGGAGGCCCTGCAGTTCCTCGACGTCGCCGAGTGGCAACTCGAGGAACGGGAGCAGAACCCGGCCGCCGCGCCCACCACCCCGGCCGCGCGGCTGGTCACCCCGCACGGCGACGACCCGACCGCAGTGGTCACCGCGACGGTGCCCGCCGCCACCCTGGCCGACGCCGCCCGGTCCGCGAATGTCGAGCCGGCCACCGCGCTCCTCGCCGCCTGGGCCCTGGCGGTCTCCCGCCGTGCCGAGGCGCCGGACGGGGCCGATGAGGCGGACCTGGTGCTGGCCCGGTGGAGCGACGGCCGCCAGGCCGCCGGCACTGCCGAAGTGGTCGGACCGCTGGGCGGCTACGGCCCGCTCCGGCTGGCCCTGCCGCTGCCCGCCGCCCCCGCCGACCTGCTGACCTGCGTCCACGCCGCCGAGACCGCCGCCGACGACGCGTTCCACCTGGTCGAACCGGTGGACGAGCAGTCCGAGGCGGTCGCCGGGTTCGCGGTGCTGCCCACCGTGGACCCGGCCACCGTGGCCGGCCTCGACGGCGCCGCCGTGGCGGTGGCCGACCCGCCGCCGGCCGGCGGCCCGCAGCTCACCGCCCGGACCGACGGCGACCAGGTCACCCTGCGGGTGGTCGGCGGGCAGTGGCTGCTCGACGCACTGCTGGCGATCCTGCGGACCCTGCCCGCCGCGCTCACCGCCGCCGCCCCACTGGCCGTGCTCGGCGACGGGGAGGCCCGCTGGCTGGCCGAAGCGGCCGGGAGCACCGCCGAGACGCCGGGACGAACCCTCGTCGACCTGCTCGACGCGGGCCTGGCTGGCATGGACCCCGACGCCGTGGCGGTGGTCGCCGCGGACGGCGCGTACACCGTCGGTGAGCTGCACGAACGGGCCACGCGGGTGGCCGGCGCGCTGGCCGCTCGGGGACTGTCCGGCACCCCGGTCGGGGTGCTGGCCGCCCGGTCGCGGGACACCGTCGTGGCGTTCCTCGGCGTGCTGCGGGCCGGGGCGGTGTTCGTCCCGCTGGACCCGGACGCCCCGGCGCAGCGCCTCGCCGCCCAGGTCCGCGCGGTCGGCGCACAGGTCGTCGTCGGCGTCGGCAGCCCGGCCACCGTGCCGGTCGACGAGCTCGTCGCGGCCGGCGGCCAGCCGCCCACCACCGTGCCGGCCCCGGCCGACCCGGCGTACGTGATCTTCACCTCCGGCTCCACCGGCACGCCCCGCCCGGTGCAGGTCTCGCACGGCGCTGGCGCGCACCTGGCCGATGCCCTCGAGCTGACGGTGTACGCGGGCAGCCGCCCGGGGCTGCGGGTGGCGGTGAACGCTCCGCTCACCTTCGACGCCTCGATCAAGCAGCTCGTGCAGCTCGGCCACGGCCGCAGCCTCTACCTGGTCCCCGAGGACGTCCGGCGGGACGGGGCGGCGCTGGCCGCCGCGCTTGCCGACCACCACGTCGACGTGCTCGACCTGACCCCCGCCCAGCTGCGCATCCTGCTCGCCGGGGCGGGCGACACCCGACTGCCCGGCCTGCTGCTGCTCGGTGGGGAGGCCATCGCACCGGACCTGTGGGAGACGGTGGCGGCGCTGCCCGACGTCCGCGCGGTCAACCTGTACGGCCCGACCGAGTGCACGGTGGACACCAGCGCGGCGCAGATCCGCGCCGGGGACGCCCCGACCATCGGCCGGCCGCTGCCCGGCGTCGCGGTCTGGGTGCTCGACGGGCAGCTGCGGCCGGTGCCGCCGGGCGCGGCCGGGGAACTCTGCGTCAGCGGGCCGCAGCTCGCCGACGGGTACCTCGGCGACGCGGACACCACCGCGCAGCGGTTCGTGCCGGTGGCGCTGCCGTCCGGCCGGACCGAACGGGTGTACCGCACCGGCGACCGGGTCCGCTTCGACGCCGACCGGCGGCTGCGCTACCTGGGCCGCCTGGACGACCAGGTGAAGATCCACGGTTTCCGGGTGGAGCCGGGCGAGATCGCCACCGTCCTGCGCGAGCACCCGGAGGTCGCCGACGCCGCCGTGGTCGCCCGCGACGACGACGGGCACGGCCACCGGCTCGTCGCCTACGTCCGGCCGGGCCGCACCGCCGGGACCGCTGCCGTCGACGTCGAGCGGATCGCCGGGATCAATCCGCACGAGACTCGCTACCTGTACGACGAGATCTTCGTCCAGCAGGTCTACCTGCGCGACGGCATCGTGCTGCGGCCCGGGGCGACCGTGCTCGACGTGGGCGCGAACATCGGCATGTTCTCGCTGTTCGTCCACGCTGTCTGCCCGGACGCGACGATCCACGCGTTCGAACCGGTGCCGTCGGTCGCCGACGTGCTGCGGCGCAACGTCGCCGAGTTCGGCGTACCGGCCACGGTGCACGGGTTCGGACTGTCCCGGACGGCCGGGGAGGTGTCCTTCACCTACTACCCGGGCTACTCGATGATGTCCGGCCACGCCGCGTACGCCGACCCGGCCGCCGAGGTGTCGGTGATCAAGCGGTACCTCGCCAACGAGCGGGACGCCGGCGCCGACGAGCGGGACGTCTTGCTCGGCCGGGTCGACGAACTGCTGGCGGAACGCTTCGCCGGCCGGGAGCTCACCGTGCCGGTCCGGCCGCTGTCGGCCGTGCTCGACGAGATCGGCCCGCAGCGGATCGACCTGCTGAAGATCGACGTGCAGCGCGCCGAGGCGGACGTGCTCGCCGGGCTGGCGGACCGGCACTGGCCGCTGATCGCGCAGGTCGCCATGGAGGTCCACGACGCGGCCGGCACCGAGACCGACGGCCGGCTGGCCGAGCTGGTCGCGTTCTTCGAGGGCCACGGCTTCGACGTGGTCACCCGGCAGGACGACCTGCTCGTCGGCACCGACCGGCACACCCTGCACGCCGTGCGCCCGGAGTACGCCGCCGATCCGCGCCCGCCGGTGGTCGTCCCGGCTGGGCCGGCGGCCGGCCCGCTGGCGGAGCGCCTGACCGGCTGGCTGGCCGACCGGCTGCCGACCCACCTGCTCCCGACCGCCGTGGTGCTCCTCGACGAGCTACCGCTGACCCGCAACGGCAAGCTCGACCGGGCAGCGCTGCCCGCGCCCCGCCTCGACCGGCCTCGCGACAGCGCGGCGGTGACGCCCGCCAACCGGGCCGAGGAGATCCTGGTCGAGGCGTGGCGTGAGGTCCTCGGGGTGGCGAGCTTCGGCGTGACCGACAGTTTCTTCGCTCTCGGCGGCGACTCCATCCGCAGCATCCAGATGCAGGTCGCGGCGAACAAGCGGGGGCTGTCCTTCCGGCTCGGCGACATCTTCACCTACCAGTCGATCCGGGAGCTCGTCACGCACGGGCAGATCACCCTCGACGGTGCTTCCGCCGAGCCCACGGCTTCCGGCGGGGCCGAGGAAGCGGAGCGCTTCGCACTGGTCTCCGCCGCCGACCGGGAGCTGCTGCCCGCCGGGCTCACCGACGCGTACCCGATGACCGCCCTGCAGCAGGGCATGGTCTACCACTGCGAGCTGACCGGCGACCCGGCGATGTACCACAACGTCACCGCGCACCGGATCGCGGCGCCGCTGGACGCGGCGGCACTGCGCCGCGCGCTGGCCGGCCTGGTGGCCGCCCACCCGGTGCTGCGGACCGGGTTCGCGCTGGGCGCGTACTCGGAGCCGTTGCAGCTCGTACACGCGGACGTGCCGGTCGAGGTGCCGGTGACGGACCTGGCCGACGCCGACCCGCAGGCCCGCCGCGAGCGGGTCGACAAGCTGGTGGCGGAAGAGCGGGTACGCCCCTTCGACTGGGCCCGCCCGCCGCTGCTGCGGCTGCACGCCGTCCGCGAGGACGCCGACGGGTTCACCCTGATCGTCGCCGAGTACCACGCCATCCTCGACGGCTGGAGCCTGCACCTGTTCCTCACCGACCTGCTCGCCGCGTACGACCGGGAGCGGGCCGGCAGCGCCCGACCGGCCCGCCCCGGCCTGCCGTTCCGGGAGTACGTGGCGGCCGAGCGGGACGCCCTGGCGGACCCGGTCACCCGCCGGTTCTGGCTGGACGGCCCCGGCGCGGTGCCGCCGCTGCTGCTCGGCGGCCCGGATCCGCGGACCACCACCACCCGGCGGGTGCCGGTCAGGGCCGGCACGACCGACGTGGTCACCGAGGCCTCGCGGGCGGCCGGCGTGCCGGTGAAGTCCTGGCTGCTCGCCATCCACCTGCGCCTGATCGGCGAGCTGTCCGGCCGCAACGACGTGGTCAGCGGCCTGGTGGTCGGTGGCCGGCCGGAGGGGGACGGCAGCGACGCCACCCTCGGCCTGTTCCTCAACACCCTGCCGGTGAGCGTGCAGCTGGGCGCCCGGTCCCTGGCCGACCTGGCCGCCGAGGTGTGGCGGGCCGAGCGGGAGCTGATGGCGCACCACCGCTTCCCGCTCGCCGAGATAGTCCGCGCCGGCGGGGCCGGCCCCCGCTTCGACCACTTCTTCAACTGGACCCACTTCCCGAACGGGCCGGCCGACGGCGGCAGCCGCATCGTGGACAGTCGGGGCATCACGGTGGACGTGGCGTTCAGCCTCGCCGTCGACGCCGAACTGGACGCCGACACCGGCCGCCTCGCTCTCACCGTCCAGTACGACCACCGGCACGTCCCCGCGGACCGTGTCGACGCCTTCGCCGACGGCTTCCGCCGGCTGCTGGCCGCGGACCCGATCGCACCGCTACCCGCCGTCGCCCCGCTCGGGCCAGCGCTCGACGACGACGCGCGGACCAGGTGGGCGGCCCGGGTGGCGGCGGCCTGGCAGGAGGTGCTCGGCGTCGCGCCGAGCGACCCGGGGACCGACTTCCTGGCCGCCGGTGGGGACTCGCTGCGCGCCCTGCGGCTGGTCACCATGCTGCGGCAGCGCCACGGCAGCGACCTCACCCTGCCCGAGTTCGTGACGCTGGGCAGCTACGGTGCGCTGGTGGACCGGGTGGCCCGTTCCGCCTGACCCCTGACCAGCGGCCGACCGGGCCGGCCCGCGCCGGCCCGGTCGGCCGTTCTCAGCTATCGAGAGGAGCAGCGTTGACCGGCCTCAGCACCACCGCCGTGCACGGCGACGACGGCCTGAACCCTGGTGGGGCGGTGGCGCCGCCGATCGTGCAGAGCGCGACCTTCAGCGCCGAGTCCGACGAGCGGTTCACCGCGATCGCCACCGAGACCCGGGGCAGCACCTTCTACACCCGGTACGGCAACCCCAACCACGCCCAGGTGGCCGCCGTGGTCGCCGAACTGGAAGGCGCGGAGACGGGCCTGGTCACCGCCTCGGGAATGGGCGCGATCAGCACCGTCGCGCTGGCCCTGCTCTCCGCCGGCGACCACGTGGTGGTGCAGCGCAGCACATACGGCGGCACCACCTCACTCGCCACCGGACTGCTGCCCCGCTTCGGGGTCTCCTGCACCCAGGTCGACCAGACCGACCTCGGGGCGTTCGAACGAGCCATGCGCCCGCAGACCCGGCTGGTGCTGGTGGAGACGCCCAGCAATCCGCTGCTGGAGCTGACCGACCTGACGGCCGTCGCGGAGTTGGCCCATGCGGCGGGCGCGCTCGTGGTGGTCGACAACACCTTCGCCACGCCGGTGAACCAGCGTCCGATGAGCGCCGGAGCGGACCTGGTCTGGCACAGCGGCACCAAGTTCCTCGGCGGCCACTCCGACGTCTCGGCGGGGGTGGTCGTCGGTGCCGCCGAACTGATCGAGCGGGTGTGGCAGACCGCGATCGTCACGGGCAGCACCCTCGGCCCGGTCGACGCCTGGCTCCTGCTACGCGGCATCCGTACGCTGCCGCTGCGGGTGGAGCGGCACAACAGCAACGCCGCCGCCCTGGCCCGGGCCCTGGAGGGTCACCCGGCGGTGGCCCGGGTCCGCTACCCGGGACTGCCGTCGCATCCCCAGCACGCGCTGGCCCGCCGGCAGATGACCGGCTTCGGCGGGGTGCTCAGCGTCGACCTGAAGGCTGGCCGGGCGGGCGCCGCCGCGCTGCTGGCCGGGCTGGGGCTGGCCAAGCGCGCGGCCAGCCTGGGCAGCGTCAGCACCCTGCTGGTGCACCCGAGGTCGATGTGGGCGGGAATCGTGGACGCCGAGCAGTTGGCCGCCAGCGGTATCGGGGACGGGCTGGTCCGCGTCTCCACCGGCATCGAGGACACGGCCGACCTGGTGGACGACTTCCTGACGGCGTTGGACAAGGCGGCCGAGCTTTAGCCGGACCGGATCAACGTGCCCGCCGGTTGGCGCGCAGGGCACCGAGTATCACGCCGGGTGTGGCCAGCGACCGTGGGTGTGCCCGCATGGACACGACCTCGTTGAACCGCCGCGCGGTCGTCACGTCCGTGACGGTCGCCGCGACGATCTGCCGGCTCACCCAGCTGGCGACCCGGTACCCGCGCGGGTAGGGCCCGTTGACGTGCGGCAGCGCCAGGTCGGCGGAGGTCGACGTCGACCAGGCGGCGTCGACCACCACCTTCTGCAGGGCGAAGAACCGGCGCGCGGGAGCGCCCAGATCCGGGCCAGACCGCAGGTACGCCGACAGGCAGGCAGCGTGCAGGGCCGCCGCCGTCATCCCCTGCCCGTACACCGGGTTGAACGACGCGACCGCGTCGCCGACGCTGACGAGCCCGGCCGGAAACCGCTTCAGCGTGTGAAAGTCCCGTCGCCGGCTGTCCGCATGACGGTAGGTCTGGACGTCGCCGAGCAGTTCGCCCCCGGCGACCTCGCCGAACTCCGGTGGGAACTGCTCTCGCAGCCGGTGTACGAAGTCGTCCGCGGTCCGCCCCGGACGGTTCTCCCCGTAACCGGCCATCATGGCCATCCACCGGCCATCCTCGACCGCGAAGAACGCCGCGCCGGCCACGTCCGACGACATCCCCGGACTGTGCAGCGCCAGGACGACCGCGAGTTCCGGGTTCGTCTCCCGGCGTCGGAACAGGGCGGTGGCGTAGTTCAGGTGCACGGGCATCCGCCGCGCGACGGGCCGTTCCCAGCCGGCCTGCTCCAGCCAATCGGACAGCCTGCTCGACCGCCCCATGGCGTCCACCACGAGATCACCGGACTCGACACCCGCCAGCCCGCCGACGTCGCAATGGACCCCGGTGGTCACGGCACCGTCGCAGACGAGGCCCGTGGCGCGGGCGGTGACCGTCTTGACGTTGGGCAGTCGCAGCACCTGCTGGCGGATCAGCCCTTCCAGCAGCGGCCTGCTCCCCGCCAAGCTGTCGGCGTCGTCGGGTACGACAACCTTCCGGCGGCCGTCGAGGTAGTTGCGCCTGGCCGCGGGTGGAGCCTCGATCGCGCCTTGGGCCAGCGCCTGTTCGCGGAATCCCGGGAACAGGCGCTCGAGCTGGAGGAAGCCGCCGGGCAGCAGCGCGTGCAGTTGCGTCCCCTGCGGCACACCGGGCCG
This sequence comes from Micromonospora sp. NPDC047740, assembly GCF_043204735.1. Classification (NCBI taxonomy): domain Bacteria; kingdom Bacillati; phylum Actinomycetota; class Actinomycetes; order Micromonosporales; family Micromonosporaceae; genus Micromonospora; species Micromonospora sp. NPDC047740. Next base: position 738,784 of record NZ_JBIDCT010000001.1, on the reverse strand, counting down.
CTCGCCGGACACCTGCAGGTCGTCCCGGTCGATGATGACGACGCTCTCCGCATGATCGGACAACACCCGGGCGGCCAGCAACCCGGCGACACTGCCACCGAGCACGACCGCCTTGCCCATGATCGGGACCACCTGATCGGGTGGTCGCGCCGCGTTCAGCGCGGCGAACACCCGAGCCGGGGAGCGGAACATCAAGCTCTCCAAGGGATACGAGATGTGGCACCTTCCCGTGCCAGCGGAAGGCCGCACGTGGGCCAACCGGCCGGACGGCCGGTCGGCATGACGCCCGACGATCGTTGCACAAGCGCCGAGGCAGCGGCCATCGCGTCCAAAGCGGCAGCAGATCGCGGGAACGCTCTCGGGATAGCGCCATCCGGGCAAGCCGGGCCCCTGTGGACGTAGCCGGTCGCCCGCTGGTCGCCCCAGAGCGTGCCTCCGTCGCGAGGATCCGACCATTCGCCGCAATCACATTGTGATGCGTGAATGTCCACTGTTAGTCATGGGGCACGTCGTTCCGGCGGCGCGAACTACGACCTTGCTGGAGGTACGAGTCATGCCCCGTCCACACTTCTCCCCCGGGCTCCGCGATGCGGCGCCACGACTGCGCGGCGTCGCCCTCGCTGCGGCCGGCCTGCTGCTGCTGTCCTCGATCGCGGTGGTGTCCGGGCCGGCGGCCGCCGCCAGCCCGACGCTCGCTGTCGACCGGCCGGTCGACGACACGGCCTGCGCCGCGAACGTCGACGGCATGGCCGCTTTCACCCCGGTCCTCTCGATCGACCTGCCGACCCGGGCGACCTGGCTCAACCAGACCCCGCCGTACACCTTCGACCGCACCGACGCGGTGGCCGCCGGCTTCGACCGGGTCGGCTACTGCCTCGAGCTGGACGGCGTGACGGGCCCGCAGTGGGTCTGGACGGCCATGGAGCCCTTCACCGCGGACGCGCACCGCCTCGGCCTGCCGACCCGCACCGGGGAGATCACCCGTCAGCGGGTGAACGACCTGGACGTGGCCTCCAACGTTCCTGGCGTCACCACGGGCACCGGCCAGGCCGGCTATCTGGAGATGTGGCCCAACACCTACAGCACGGGCTCGTCCCGGCAGATCTCCGGTGCCTCGTCCACCAACTACGACGCCGACGACACCGTCAACGCCTCCGGCGGGTACGGTTCATTCCAGGTGCACCAGGTCGGCGCCAGCCGCCCCTCGCCGGACGCGCCGCGTACGGTACTGGCGGTCAACACCTTCACGTCCACCGGCGCGGCGCTCTCGCTCGGCATCGGCTCCGCGCCAACCGGTCACCCGGACTGGACGTTCGCCGGGAACGCCGGCACGTTCACCCAACGGCGGCTGACCGTGTACGCCCGTTCCTCCGTGCTGACCCTGGATCAGCACCCGCAGGACCGCCAGTTGTATCCCCGGGACGCCGCGAACGGCGCCACCGTGCCGGTGTCCGGCGCAGTCACCGACCCGCGGGTCAAGGCGGTTCAGCTCACGGTGACCAGCGGCGAAGACGAGTGGACCTACACGGCCCCGGTCACCGACCGGCGCGACTTCTCGTTCCGCCCCCGCATCGACGCCACCTTGCGCGACTACCGGTTCGCGCTGCGCGCGCTGGGCGCCCAGGTGACCCGCCGGGTGGCCGTATGGGAAGGCATCCTGGCCGGCGACGTCTACGTCATCCAGGGCCAGTCCAATGCCGTGGCGGCGACCTACAAGGGCTCCTCCGCCGGCGAGGAGTCGCCGTTCATCCGCAGCTACGGGTCTCCCACGGCCGATCCTGTCCTGTCGGCGGCGGACCGCCGCTGGAACTACGCCGGCAGTGAGGTCACCAACCAGCCCGGCTCGATCGGGCAGTGGGGCATCCGCATGGCCCGGCGCATCGTGGACACCTATCAGGTCCCGGTGGCCATCCTCAACGGCGCCCACGGCGGCCAGCCGATCTCGTTCTTCCAGCGCAATGACGCGGACCCGGACGACATCCGCACCAACTACGGCCGGCTGCGGCAACGCCTGGTGGGCGCCGGGGTGCTGGGCGACGTCCGCGGGCTGCTCTGGTATCAGGGCGAATCCGACAACGACCAAGCGGCCGTACACGTCACCGGCTTCACCGCGCTGCTCGACGACTGGCGAGCTGAGCTGGGAGCCGACATCGCCGAGGGGACCCGGTACTTCGTGTATCAGGTGCGCACCTCGCCGTGCAGCAACAGCACCACCGGCGCGCTGCGGGAGGCGCAGCGGCAGATGGGCGACACGCTCGGCGTGACCTTGCTGTCGACCAACGGCCTCTCGGGTCACGACGGCTGCCACTACGCCTGGGAGCAGGGCTACCGGGAGATGGGCGACCACACGTTCGCGGTGGTGGCGCGCGACCTCTACCACGGACCTGGTGAGGGGGTCGCCCCGCCGAATCCGAGCACCGCGGCGTTCTCGAACCCCGAGCGCACGGAGATCACCATCCAGTTGCGCAGCGACGACCCGCTGACGGTCGAGCCGGGTGCGGCGGCGGACTTCCGGGTCAACGGGACCGCGGTCACCGTGACCGATGTCGAGTACGTCGCCGGCGGCCAGCTGAGGCTGACCCTCTCCGCGCCCGCCGACGGCGCGACGGGCGTGAGCTACCTCAGCCATCTGCGGGCCGGACCCTGGATCGTCAACGCGACCGGCAGTGGTCTGCTGACCTTCCACAACCTGCCGATCACCTGACCGGCCGCCAGGCGGGCGGGACGTGGCCGCCGGCGACCGCGTCCCGCCTGCTTGCCACCGTGGAACCATAGGCGCCGGTCGAGCTGACCTCCTCGGCGTGCCGCTACCGCTGTCCGGGGTTCGCGGCTTCCAGATCGTCGAGGCTGCCGGCCATGATCGTGCGGAGGTGCTCGGTGATGTGCTCGATCGGCCAGTCCCACCAGGCCAGGGCCAGCAGGCGGGCGACGTCCTCCTCGGCATAGCGGCGACGGATGAGCCTGGCCGGGTTGCCGCCGACGATGCCGTAGTCGGGCACGTCGTCCACCACCACCGAACCGGAGGCGATGATCGCTCCGTTGCCGATCCGGACGCCGGGCATCACCGTGGCGCGGTAGCCGAACCACACGTCGTTGCCCACCACGGTGTCGCCCCGTCCGGGCAGGCCGGTGATCAGGTCGAAGTGCTCGGCCCAGGAACCGCCCATGATGGGGAAAGGAAAGGTCGACGCACCGTCCATCCGGTGGTTGGCGCCGTTCATGATGAACCGCACGCCCGTGCCCAGCGCGCAGAACTTCCCGATGACCAGCTTCTCCGGCCCGTAGTGATACAGCACGTTACGGGTCTCGAAGGCGGTCGGGTCCTCCGGGTCGTCGTAGTAGGAGAACTCTCCGACCTCGATCAGCGGAGACGTCACCAACGGCTTCAGCAGCACCACACGCGGCTGCTCGGGGATCGGATGCACAACGCTCGGATCGGGAAGGGTGTCAGCCATGGTTCGCTTCCTCATCGGCTACGGCCTTTTGCGGATCGGTCACAGGGGCTTGGCCAGCCGCGCGACGAGGCGTTTGAGCTCTTCGCCGTACCCGGCGAGAAACTCGGGAGAGTCGACGGGCAGACCGGTGAAGTCTTCGGCGAAGTGGGCCAGCAGTGTGGGCGCGAGCGCTGCGCCGAAGAGGGCCAGTTGCAGGTAGGCCGGATCGAGGTCCTGGGCGATCTCACCGGCGGCCTGACGTTGGCGCAGGTCGTCGACCATGGACCGGCGATACTGCTCCGCGCCCTCTTCGCGGTCGCCTTCCAGGGCCTGCCAGATCAATAGCCGGACCCAGTGCCGCTGTGCCGTTCCGGCGTGGAGGAACGCGGCAACCACCTCGTCCAGCGGAGCGTCCGGTCGGTTCAGCTCACCGCTCAACGCACGCCAGCGTTCGATGAGGGCGCGATACAGCCCTTCCTTGCCGTCGAAGTAGTACGAGATCAACTGCTGGTTGACGCCGGCCCGGCGGGCGATGGCGGTGACCCGCGCGCCGGCGTAGCCGTGCTCACCGAACTCCACCAGCGCGGCGTCGAGAATCCGCTCCCGGGTGCGCTCGGCGTCGCGTTTCCGCTCCGGACCGGACGGGGAACGACGAGGTCTCGACTCCTCAGGCATGCTCCTGATCCTATCAATCAAACGGATGGTTGACAGAGTCAGACGCAAGGGTGACTCTGGGAGGCATGACGAGCTTTTCGGTGATGATCATCGGCGGCGGGATCGGCGGACTGGCCCTGGCCCACGGCCTGCGCCGAGCCGGCATCGAGGTCAACGTCTACGAGCGCACCCTCGAACGCACGGACTGGCTGCAGGGCTACCGGATCCACATCAACCCGGCCGGCGCGCACGCCCTGCACAACTGCCTTCCCCCGGACGCGTGGCGGTCGTTCCTGGCCACCGTCTCGACCGGGGACAGCGGCTTCGGCTTTCTCACCGACCAATGCACGGAGCTACTCGGGTTGACCGAGGCCGAGATCAACCCGTCCACCGGCCCCACCAGCCGCCACTACGGCGTCAGCCGGATCCGGCTCCGCGAGATCCTGCTCGACCAGCTCGACGACGTCGTACACCTGGGCAGGAACTTCCACCGCTATAGGCTCGACGGCGACCGGGTCACCGCCCACTTCGCCGACGGCACCACCGCGACCGCCGATCTCCTGATCGGCGCGGACGGCGCCAATTCCCGCGTACGCGGCCAGCTCCTCCCGCACGCGCAGCGCCTTGACACCGGCGTGCTCGCGGTGGCCGGCAAGTATCCGTTGACCCCCGAACGGGCGTCCGACCTGCCGCCCGCCCTGCGTACCCGGGCCAACATCGTCGTCCCCCGTGGCCGCGGCTCGCTCTTCACCGCCGTCTGGCAGCACGATCGCATCGATCGGGCGGCCGCCGGGCGCTCCGGCACGCCGCCGTACGACGACACCGACTACGCGTTCTGGGGTTTCGCCGACGCTACCGACCGGTTCCCACCGGACGTGGAGCAGCAGGACGGCGCATCGCTGCAGCAGGTCGTCACCGACCGGATCCGCGGCTGGTCGCCCGCGTTCCACCGGCTCATCGCCGGAAGCGACCCGGCCACCCTCCACGCGATCCGGGTGAAGAGCGCCACCCCGGTCACACCCTGGACGACCGGCCGCGTCACGCTGCTCGGCGACGCCATCCACAACATGACCCCGATGGCCGGCATCGGCGCGAACACCGCGCTGCGCGACGCCGACCTGCTCCGACGCAAGCTGATCGCCGCCCGCGCCGGCGAGCTCCCACTTCTGGCCGCGATCTCCGGGTACGAGCGCGAGATGCTGCGCTACGGCTTCGCCGCCGTCAAGCAGTCCCTGCGCAACGCCCAGAACGCCGCGAACTCGACCCCGCTCGGCCGGGCAACCTTCCGCACGATCCTGCGTCTGACCGCGGCGATCGCACCCATGCGCCGCCGCATGGCCGCCAGCCTGGGCCGCTGACCTCGCCGCGTTCCCGGGAGCGGCGAATACCCGTGGTCGCATCGCAGCACGCGTCGCAAGGTGGGCAGCCGACGCTCCATGTAATGCGGCCCGGTGATGCATCGCCTGGTAGGAGTGGAGGGCCGCGGCCGACGCGTCTTTCCGCCCGGACGGCTCGTCGATCCCTTCCCCGACGAGTCGTCCGGTCTCGGCGGCGACTTACGCGGAGGCAGCATGGCGTCCCGATCGCAGAATCCACCACCGAAATGGCCGGTGCTGAACTCCCCCTCGGTGCCCAGACGAGTGCGGGAAGGGAGCCTCCCCCGCCGCCCATCCGTCGAGCCACGCCGCGCCGATCGGCGGTGGGCCTACCTGCTGGTCGGCGGGTTCACCCTACTCATCGGCTGCCTCGCCGTGCTGGTCGTGACCGTCAGCGGCAAGCCCGCGCATACCGCGTCCACCACAGCGGTACACGGCGCCCCGCACAGATCGTCCGGGTGACCCGCCACCCGGGTACGGCCCCGTGATGCTGGCCCGGTGACCCAGCCATTTGATACAGCGTTGGATGTACTATCGGTGGCGTGGAGACACTGACCCACGGGCAGGTGCTGGCGCGGTTCGGCCACGCCCTGTCCGATCCGACCCGGGCACGGCTGCTGCTGGCCCTGCGCGATGGCCCCGGCTACCCGGCCCAGCTCGCCGACCTGCTCGGCACGACCCGGCAGAATCTGTCCAACCACCTGGCCTGCCTGCGCGGCTGCGGCCTGGTCGTGGCCGCTCCCGAGGGCCGGCGTACCCGATATGAGCTTGCGGACCCCCGGCTCGCGCACGCCTTCGGCGACCTCCTTGGTCTGGTGCTCGCCGTGGATCCGGCCGCCTGCCCCGACGCCGACGCGACGGGCTGCTGCTGATGACCCTGCCGCTGATCCAGACCCCGGCCGTCCCCTCGCCGGCCCGGCGGGCGGTCCTGGCCCGCCGCGTGCGACTGCTCGTCGCCGCCACCATCACCTACAACGTGGTCGAGGCGGTCGTGGCGATCAGCGCCGGCACGGTCGCCTCGTCGACCGCGCTGATCGGCTTCGGCCTCGACTCGGTCATCGAGGTCTCCTCCGCCGCGGCAGTGGCCTGGCAGTTCGCCGGCCGCGACCCCGAGGCCCGGGAGAAGACCGCCCTGCGCATCATCGCGGTGTCGTTCTTCGCCCTCGCCGCGTACGTCACCGTCGAGTCGGTCCGCGCCCTGCTCGGCGGCGCCGACGCCGACCACTCCCCCGTCGGCCTCGTGCTGGCCGCGCTGTCCCTGGCCGTCATGCCCGGCCTGTCGTACGCCCAGCGCCGCGCCGGCCGGGAACTCGGCTCCCGCACCGCGGTCGCCGACTCCAAACAGACCCTGCTGTGCACCTACCTGTCCGCGGTCCTGCTCGTCGGACTCGCCCTCAACAGCCTGCTCGGCTGGTCCTGGGCCGACCCGGTCGCCGCACTCGTCATCGCCGCCGTCGCCCTCAAGGAAGGCCGCGAAGCCTGGCGCGGGGACACCTGCTGCGCCATCCCGGGGGCCGCCGCGTCCGCGGCTGCCGCGCCTTCCGAGGATGGCGATGCCTGCGGCTGCCGGCCCGGCTGCTCCTGCTGCTCTGGCGGCGACCGGTGAGGCGGACGATGCCGGCGGCGGTCCGGGCCGCCTTCGACGCCGAACTGGCCACGGCCCGCACCGCCACCGACCAGGCGGTCGCGTGGCGGGCGGCGGAACGGGCGCACATCCTCTCCCAGCCGTGGCCCTGGCCGCACACGGTCGTGCACGCCGTCATGCTGCGCCGCGCGCTGCGCGAGCGCGACGTGGTAGAGGCGGTCGGTCAGGTCATCCGGCTCGCCGTCGCCGGCCCCGGGTCCGCCACCGGCCGTTACCCGGAGGGCAACACGGGCCGAGCCCGAGTGCCGCTGACCCAGCCCATGCCGGTGCCCGACGACCTGGCCGCGCTGCTCGCGAGGTGAGCACGCGACCGAGGGCGACTCGGTTGATGTAGCGGCTGTTACACTCGCCGGCGTGGCGAGCGATTCTCTTGGCTGGCTGGTCGCCGTGATCCGGCTACCGGCCGGCCCGTCCCGACACCGGGTAGCGGTCTGGCGAGAGCTGCGCCGGGTCGGCGCCGTCCCGGTCAGCGGCGGCGTCTGGGCAGCACCGGCGGCTCCCGTGTTCGCGACCGGCCTGGACCGCGTCGCCGAGTTGGTCCGCCGGGCGGACGGCCGGATGCTCATGCTCGACACCACCCCGCACGACGATGACAGCCGGAGCAGCCTGTCCGACGAGTTCAACACCGCGCGCGCCGACGAGTGGACCGAATTCACCTCCGAGTGCGACAAGTACGAAGCCGAGATCGCCAAGGAGAGACGCATCGGCAAGCTCACCGTCGCCGAACTCGACGAGGAAGAGCAGAGCCTGGACCGGCTACGCCGCTGGTTCCGCGAACTCAAGGCCCGCGACATCTTCGGCGTCGCCGCCGGCGTCCAGGCCGAAGATGGCCTCAAACGCTGCGCCGAGGCGCTCGACAGCTACGCCGCCGACGTCTACCAAGCCGTACACGCCCCGCTCGGACAGGAATCCCCCCGTGCATGACTGGCTGCTCGCCCTGGCCACCGCGATCGCGCTCCTGCTCGCCTCGTGGGCGCTGCTCATCCTGCTGGCCCGCCGGCTCCCACCGGGCACGCTGCGCGACCTCGCCGCCTTCATCCCCGACTGCATCACCACCGTCCGACGACTCCGCAAGGATCCGCGCGTCCCCCGCCGGGCGAAGATTGCCATCCTGATCGCCGGGCTCTGGGTGGCCAGCCCCATCGACCTCATTCCCGAGTTCCTGCCCGTCATCGGCCCCCTCGACGACATCGTCGTAGTCGCTCTGGCCCTGCGCTACGCGGGCCGGCAGGTCCCCCGCGACGTGCTCCTGGCCGCCTGGCCCGGCGAACCACGACTCATCGAACGACTTCTCGGCCAGCAGTCTGCCTGACCCGGAGCAGTCCTTCACGACTCGCCACACGAGCCCGCGCTGTCGGCGGCCCACCACGCGAGCGAGGCCAGCCGGAGAAGTTGATGTGCACCCTCCCGTCGACCTGGAAGTCGAAGAACGGCCGATACCGGCCCGTCAGGTCGATGGTCGTCACCGCCTGATGACCGTCGGCGCTGGCTGGGCGGTCGCCATCGCGCCGGCGATTCGGTCGGTGCCGGCATCGGGCCTCGGGGGTGGCGGAAGCGTCAGTGGGCGACGTGGCGAGGATGGAGAGTCCGCCCGCACGGCCACTGCCCGCCGCCCCCAGCGGGTTCGGCCCCAGGGCTTGACGACCGACAGCACGGTCGAGATCCACAGCGCGACAGTGAAGCTGCCCAGGCAGGCCGTCAGTGCGATGCCGGTGGCACCGGGCTGGCCGGCCGGATCGATGGTACGAAGGGCGAGTTCGTCGGCCAGCGCGCTCTCGACGGTGCCGGCAACCAGCGGGATGGTCACCGCGATGGCGAACTTGGTCAACACCCACCGGTACCGGACGAGCCCCCACTTGGTGCCGAGCGACACGACCAGGCCCGTGATGATCGACAGCGCCATCGACGGAATCGCGACGGCCAGGTCGATCACATGCAACACCTCGTACGCGCCGTGTCGCATGGGGTGGGAGTCCGCGGCCCAACCGATGACGGCCAGGGCGGTCATCGTGAGCGCGACGCCGAGCCACCCCACGCTGAACCCCACATGCAGGGTCAACCAGACCCGGCGGGCCCGCGGCGACAGCAGCGGGAAGCGCGGCCTGCATCGGGCGAGGATCACTAGCGAGAGCAGGATGCCGACAAGCGCGACCGACTCGGCGATGCTGAAGACGAACTGCAGCGGCGCCAGCGCCAGGTGCAAGCCGATCGCCAGCCGACGGCCCAGGCGGTGCCACCGCAGCGCGGCGACGACGGAGAGGATCGCCCCGACGCCATATCCGACGAACGCCATCAGTCGGAAGACGCCCGCGTCCGAGCCGTGGAGGAGCAATCCGATGTTCAGGGTGGCGAAGGCGACGAAGGCCCACTGCAGCGGGCGGGCGAGGTCGCGGTATCTGGGTTCCATGCCCCCCGACGCTAGGTTTGGCTGATCAGGTCGGCATCGCGCGATGTGCCCGGAGTCGCGCACCGATGGTCGACGGGCTCCCCAGCGGGGACACACCTTTCGACTACATCGATCGGCGGAAGCCCGAATCGGCTGTCCTGGATAGACTCAGGCGATGGTCATCCGCCGGGCCCCATGGCTGCGTCCGGGCCGGGCGGTGGACGGTGTGCTCGCCACGGCGTGTGTCCTGCCAGGGGTGTGGCAAGACCTGCAGTCCGGCCTGTTCAACGGCTCCCCGATCGTCAATCGCCCGGCACCGCTGGGGATCACGGTGACGTTGGGCTTGGCCACCGGCGTGGCCGTGTTCGACCGCCGGAGCCGACCGCTACTGCTGTACGCCGGTGCCGTGGCGTGCTGGCTCGTCGCGGGCGCCTGGCCGGCCGTGCCTGTGGCGCAATACGCGGTGGGGGCATACCTCCGATCGCTGCGGCTACGGGTGGTGCTCACCGTCGCGATGGTGGCGGCCGTGTCGATGCCGATGTGGCTGGCGTACGGGGCCGACGCCAGCCTTCCGATCAGTCTGGCCATGTGCATCCTGCCGACCCTGGCCGGCCTGTTCTTGGCCTCGCGGCGAGCGCAGGAGCAGCTGCTCGTCGACCAGGCGCGCGCCGAGGAGCGGGCACAGATCGCACGGGACATGCACGACGTCGTCACCCATCGGGTGTCGCTCATGGTGTTGCACGCCACCGCGTTGGCGTCGGCGGAGGGACGGGGCGCGGTGGAGGTCGCGGGCCAGATCCAGATCATCGGCCGGGCCGCGCTGGAGGAACTCCGTACATTGGTGGGTGTGCTCCGCGACGGCGGCGACGCGCCGTTGCGACCGCAGCCGGGAGTCGCGGACCTGGCGGAGCTGGTGGACGCGTCCCGTGCCCTCGGGCTGACGGTCGAGCTGTCGGTCGAGGACGGCCTACGTGCACCAGCGCTGGTCGAGCAGGCGGTGTACCGGGTGGTGCAGGAGGCCTTGACGAACGTGCACAGGCACGCGCGCACCGCGCGGACCACGGTGGTCGTGGCATCCGACGATGACGGCGTCACCCTCGCCGTCCGTAACGGCGCCAGTGCGGTGGCCGCCACTGCCGCCCCCCGCGGCGGGCACGGCCTGCTCGGGATCAGCGAGCGGGTTCGGCTGGTCGGTGGCACGCTGAGCACCCGTCGGCAGCCGGACGGCGGCTTCGAGGTGCTGGTCCGGATCCCGGTCGCGAGGGAGGCATGGGAGATGGAGCGGTGATCCGCCTGCTGGTCGTCGACGACGAATGGCTGGTCCGGGCCGCGCTGCTGACCATCTTTTCGGCCTACGACGACATCGAGGTCGTCGGCGAAGCCGAGGACGGCGACCAGGCGGTCCGCGAGGCACGAATCCACCAGCCGGATGTGGTGTTGATGGACATCCGAATGCCGCGCGCCGACGGCCTCGCCGCCGCCGCGGCGCTCGCCCGCTTCCCGGACCCGCCGAAGGTGGTCGTGCTGACCACGTTCGAACTGGACGAGTACGTGGAGACGGCGCTGCGCCACGGCGCGGTGGGCTTTCTGCTCAAGGACGCCACCGCGGACCAGATGGCCGCAGCGATACGCAGCGCCGCCGCAGGCGAGGCGATGCTGTCGCCCCGGGTCACCCGCCGCCTGTTGCACCGTTTCGCGGAACCGAGCAGCCCACACCGGCGCGACGCGCTGCGCCGCATCGACGTCCTCACGGACCGGGAACGGGACGTCCTGGCCGCCGTCGGCGAAGGGTTGTCGAACGGTGACATTGGCAAGCGGCTGCACCTCAGTGAGGCCACCGTAAAGAGCCACGTCAGCCGGGTGCTGGCCAAGCTGCAACTGACAAACCGGGTCCAGGCGGCGATCCTGGCGCACCACGCTGGCCTGGTGCGCTGACCGCACCCGACGACGGCGCGTTGCCGTCAGAAGGGCTCGACCCCGAAGCGGGTTGCCCTGGTGTAGACCGGCCCGCGCCCGGTCTCGTTCCCGTCGATGTCGAGGCCTCGCCACGTACCGGCGCTAGTCAGCGTGTCACCGTTCACATGAGCCTCGTGCTTTGCCTGGACCTCCCCGTGGTATCCATGTGGCGGCCCGGTCAGATCTTCCGGCAGCACCTGCCACAGGGCGAACCTTGCGGTACTCCGTCCGGCGGCCACCCAACGGCCGGTCGCGACGTGGACACCGTCGGCGAACGACAGGAAGAAGCCGCCCGGGAGGAAGGTGAACAGCCCCACTTCGACCTCGTGCGGCAGCGTCACCAGGCCGCGCCAGGTGCCGACGACCGGGTGGTGGCCCGGCTGGTGGACGGACGGCCGTTCACCCGCGACAGCCGCGTCAGTGATGCCCAGGGCTCCGCCGATGGCCAGCGCCCCAACGCCGGCGGTCATGCCGGCCGTACGCCGGAGGAGGTGCCTTCGGTCAAAATCGTTACCAGTCATGGGAACGACGCTAGGCGGCATGGCGCAGTGGCACATCGCTCGCCGAGCGCCGCCGGATGCGACCAACGACGGCGGGTACGCCGGCCGCCTCCCCCGGTCGAATGAGCCACCCGGCTGCCCTGGGGCACGGTCGAAGTGAAGCACAGGACGGGCAAGGCCGCGACTTGTGTGCCTCAGCAGCCAAACTTCAATTTTTCGATTGAGAGTGAACCGAGCGCACCCGGGGCGCGTGCATTCCGGTGGGACCCGAGGTCCCGGCATGGGCTTCTCCGGCGACCTGTCGGTGAGCAGTGCCGGCCTCGGGCCGAGCCGGGCGTCCAGTGGTCGCGAAGCCTGGTCGTCACCAGCGGGTTCGTCCAGACGTAACGGCCCGCCCGCACCGCCGTTGGCCAAAGGGGGTCACTGCACCGAACGACACCATGCGGCGGCAGTCGGGCTTCGCGGCCGGCCGACGCCGTCGCGGAACAGTCTTCGCCACTCGGGCAAGAAGGGAACCTGGCATGCACGCACGACCTCGTCGCACCGTCGTCCCACGTCGCCAGACCATGGAAGCACCGAATGGATCACCCGGCGGGGCAATGGCACCGGCACGCGCCCGCCGCCAACCGCGAGCGATCATCGCCATGCTGACCCTGGCCGCATCAGGACTGTCCATGACCGCGGTCGGTGCCCCAGCGAACGCCGAGCCGGGTGGACCGACGATGCTCGACCGGAAGCTGGCGGTGCGCACGGCCGCCACGGGGTTGGTCAGCCCCACCGGCCTGGCTTTCATCGGCGACGACGACATGTTCGTGCTCGAGAAGACGACCGGGCGGGTCCAGCGCGTCGTCAACGGAGCCATCACCAGCACGCCACTGGACCTCGCCGTCAATTCCGGCTCCGAGCGAGGCCTGCTCGGGATCGCGCTGCACCCGGACTTCCCGGCCAATCCTGGGGTCTACCTGTACTGGACGGAGAGCACGACCGGCGGCGATTCCACCGTCCTCAGCGAAACCCCGCTGCTCGGCAACCGGGTCGACCGGTTCGTGTGGAACGGCAGCACACTCACCTTCGACCGCAACCTGATCCGGATCCGCGCCCGTCAAGAGGACGCCGGCCAGCCCGCCCGCGCCAACCACAACGGCGGAGTGATCAGCTTTGGCCGTGACGGGAAGCTGTACACCTTCACGGGCGACCTTGGTCGGCGTGGCCAGCTGCAAAACCTCACCTGCGGCCCGACCGCCGCCTGCCCGGGGCCGACCGTGCCCGACGACCAGTTCGGCGGGCCGGCACCGGACGACGCCCACCTCAGCGGCGTCGTCCTGCGCCTCAACGACGACGGCACGGCGCCGACCGACAACCCCTTCTTCGGGCCTGGCGCGGCCATGGGCGGCGAGGTCGGCACCACCGTGCAGAAGATCTTCTCGTACGGCCACCGCAACGGATTCGGTATGGCCGTCGATCCCGCCTCCGGAAGTGTGTGGATGCAGGAGAACGGCGACGACAGCTTCAGCGAGATCAACCGGCTCGAGCCGGGCATGAACGGCGGCTGGGTCCAGATCGCCGGGCCGGTGCAGCGGGTCGCCCAGTTCAAGGAGATCGAGACGACGTTCGGCGGGCGGAACCTGCAGCAACTGCGGTGGCCGCCGAGCAACATCGCGGACAGCCCGCAGGAGGCGCTCGGCAGGCTCTTCATGCTTCCCGGGGCGCACTACAGCGATCCCGAGTTCAGCTGGAGGTGGGAGGTCGCCCCTGGCGGAATGGGCTTCCTCAACAGCCGTGCGCTCGGGCCGGAGTTCCAGGGTGATCTGTTCATGGGTGCCGCGACGGCCGCCCTCAACGGGGGCTACCTCTTCCACTTCAACCTGACCGGCAACCGTCAGAAGATCGCCGTCGACGATCCTCGGCTGGAAGACCGGGTGGCGGACAACCTCGCCAAGCACGAGATCACGGAAAGCGAAAGCCTCCTGATCGGCCGGGACTTCGGCGTCGTCACGGACATCGAGACCAGCCCGGACGGCAATCTGGCCGTCCTTTCGCTGACCAACGGCGCGGTCTACACGATCTACCGGCGCTGACGATCAGCAAACCCGACGGTGGCCCGCCTGTCCGCCGTGCCGGACGGGCGGGTCACCCTCTCGTCGTGCCGAGGCCTTCGACCTGGCCGAGAACGCGATCAAGGAAGTCGGCGCGCGGAACGCGGTTCGCTCATGCCCGCAACCGTCCCACCGCGAGCTTGAGCAGGCCGGGCAGTGCGGCATCGCGGCCGCTGGCGGCTGGGAGCAGGGCCACCTGCACCGTGCTGCCGTCGACGCGGGCGGCCGCCGCCGGCCCGCGGGTGAACGCGGCATCGCCGACGCCGGGCAGTGGTGTTCCCTGGCTCGCCGTCCGCCACGCCATCGAGCCGAGCACACCGTGCGCCGTGACCAGCATGAGGATCGGGCCCTCCGGAGCGCAGAACTCGATGATCCCGCCCGGCCCCATCATTGCCCTGGCGGTGACCGGCGACGGCCACTGCAGGGCGCTGGCGACCTCCTCGGCTTGCAGCAACGAGCGGTTGCGGATCAAGGCCGGGGCCGCGCCGCCGCCCTGGCGGGGCTGGTTGAGCGCCGCGAGCACCAGGTTGTCGGTCGGTACCTCCGGCTGAGGACCGTGCCCACTCCCCCGCTCGACGACGCCTATCGCCGTGACGCGCCGGGACCAGGGCCGGACGGTCAGCTGGATGGTGTCGCCGGTCGCGCAACTGTTCGCCAGCGCCAGCGGCAACCCCCACGCCACGGTGCGGTCGCTGGTGCCGTCATCGACAGCGAGGTAGTACAGAATCGGCTGTGGGCTGCTGTTGTCGCTGCTGGAGTTCTGCGTCCGCCACAGGTCGATCCAGAGGACCTGACCGGTGATCGTCTTCGGTGTGGCGAGGTCGATGATCGTACGCACGACGGTGTAGCAGCCGTTGACGACCAGCAGCGCACCGGTGAGGGTGATGAGGGCCGAGGTGAGGCCGGCGAACGAGGCGAAGGCGCTGGCCGACACCGCGTCGATCTGCATCGCGATGTCCACGACGACGTGACCATAGCGGGCGATGGCGTAGCCGATGACGGCCAGCAGGACGCCGCGCAACAGCAGCCTCGGCGCGGTCTCCCCGTACCGTCCGCTGCGCGGATACCGCACCCGTACCCGGTGCCACGAGCCGCCGAAGGTGGACCAGACCCGGGTGCGGTCGCCCATGCCCATGTCGATGACGGTGCTCGCCGTGCGGGTCGCCCCGAGCGCGGCGCCATAGGCGAGGTAGCGATCCCAGAGTCCAACGGCGGCCGGGGGCAGATCGGCGAACGCCTCGTGCCCGCGCAGCCAGTCACGCACGCCCATCCATCGGCTCGCGGCCTGCCGTCCCGTGGCGGTGTCCCGCTCCCCGTTGTAGCGGCCGGCGAACGTCGCCAGCAACGCGAAGCTGATCACGTACGCCCCGATGGTCGCCCCGATGTCGTTGCCGCGCTTGTCCGGCGTGCGGATGGCGAAATGACCGAAGCCGTAGGTGATCCCGGCCGCGGCGACAGCCGCCACGATCACCAGGAGGACGACGATCGCCGGACCGAAGCGGCGGCGCGACAGGCCACGCGCCCGACTGTCCGCGACGACCTCCCTGCGCAGCGCCTTCCACCAGGACTTCGCCGCCTTCTCGTCGCGGAACGTCATGGCGGTCAGGGGCACCACGCCGTCCACGGCCAGCTTCACGACGCGCTCGTAGACCCGCTTCTCGTACGCGGTCAGCCCGGTCGGGACGGTGCCCGTCAGGTGGACCGTCGTGTGGTGCGGGTCGTTGTCGGGCTGGCGGAATTCGAGGTAGCCGCGAGCCCCCAGATCCAGCAGCGTCGCCTCGGCGGCGTCCTCGGTGACCTGCCAGCCGGTGCCGAGCAGGCTCGCCACGGCGGGCGGTTCCTCGGGCAGATCCGGCGAGGGCGGCGCGGCGTGGATGCCGCGCGGCCTGGTGATCGACAGCAGCAACGCGTACGCGCCGAAGAAGAGCGCGAGGGACGCGCCGACGGCACCCAACTCGAGGACGGCGGGGCTCATGGCTCAGAACCGCACCTGCACCGGGCCGCGCTCACCCTCGGCCGTCTCGAAGAACTCCCGCGCCCTGAATCCGGCGAGGCCGGCGATCAGCATGGTCGGGAAGGTCTGCCCGGCGTTGTTGTGCGTCTGGACGGCCGAGTTGTAGAACTGCCGCGCGTACGCGATCTTGTTCTCGGTCGTGGCGAGCTCGGCCTGCAGGGCCGCGAAGTTCTGGCTGGCTTTGAGGTCCGGGTACGCCTCCGCGACGGCGAAGAGCCGGCCGAGGCTCTGGGTGAGCGCGTTCTCCGCCTGGGCCCGCGCGGCCGGTTCGGCACCCGCCGCCGCGACCACCCCGGTACGCGCCGCGGTCACCGCCGCGAGCGTGGCGCTCTCGTGTGCGGCATAGCCCTTGACGGTCTCCACCAGGTTCGGGATCAGGTCCGAACGCCGCTTGAGCTGCACATCGATCTGCGCCCACGAAGCGGCGACCTGATTGCGCAGTCGCACGAGGCGGTTGTAGGTCATGATCAGCCACGCGAGTACGCCGACGACCAGCAGGCACACCAGGCCGCCCATGATCGCGATGAGTCCGCCCATCTCCGCCACGGGGACTCCCTTCCACGAAGGTCCATGGGGCATCGCCGGGAGTGTGTCATCCCCGCGCAACCGCGGCATCGAACGTTCGGTGTGGTCGCCGCCGCGGACCGGGCGGACCTCGGCGCTGACGAGGCCACCGCCGTCGCCGGTCGCAGGCCTGATCTGGACGGCAAGTACCGCAGGAGGAACACGCCGGGCCGCCGCGGATGGCGGCGGCCCGGCTGGCCATCAGGCGCTGAGCGCAGTCGCGGCTACCGCAACCGGTACGCCTTGATGACGGTGTAGTCGACGGTGGCACCGTCCGCGTACGCCGCGCTGGCGCGCAGCGACACGTACCCCTGCGCCGGCTGGTGAAGCAGAGCCAGGAAGGCGTCCTTGCCGGTCTTCTGCAGGGACACCCGCTGCCAGGTCGCGCCCTCGTCGTACGACACCTCGACGTCGACCGTCTTCAGGTCGGAGGCGGCCGCACCCGGCTGGCGCTCGATGCTGAGCGGGACCGGGAACACGCGTCCGCCGCGCGCGCTGTTGTCGACGTCCAGCTCCGGCCGGAACGCGACCGAAGCGAGCGGCAGGGCGGTCGGCTTGTCGCCGGGCGTCTCGGCGGAGCGGAACGTCCACTTGCCGCTGATCGACGTGCTGTTGTCCATCGAACCGTTCGCGCCGCGGGTCACCGCGTACTCCAGCCGGTAGGTGCTTTCCGCCGCGGGAACGGAGCCGCTCGCGTCGTAGAAGTACGTGGGCATGTTGGCGAGCAGCTGATCATCCTTGTAGAGCGCCATCCGGCCGGTGTCCAGCCACGAGTACCCGGTGTGCCCGGCCTGGTCCCCGAACACCGGCACGTTGAGGGCCATGTGGTTGCCCTGCCGGGTGAAGAACACCCGGTCCCCGTTGAAGATGGGCGCGGACGGCCCCTTCTGCCAGTCCACCACGTACCGCCGGCCCGGCTCGTACGTCAGGTCACCCGTCCAGAACTGCGCCCCGTACGGCCCCTGCGGTTCCCATCTGTTCCGCCACATCACTCCGTCGGCCGAGTAGTAGATGATGCGCTCGCCGGGGATGGTGAACGGGATGGGCGCGGAGATCGCGCTGCCGCCGTCCGCCGGGAAGCCCCAGTTGTGCATGTACCCGGTCCGGTCGACCGGGCCGACCGAGTGGAACCGGTTGACCACGGTGGCCAGCTCACCCTGTCGGACGGTGTGTCGGAAGTTGGTGAACAGGTCGCCGCGCCGGAACCAGACGAGGTCGTACTCGTAGGGCGAGTTGTTGAAGCTGCCGTCGGCATTCTGCTGCGCCCAGACCGTACGCACCTCGCCGGTGAGCGTGCCCGCGTCCGCCGGGACCGGGCCGCCCAGGTTCGCCGCGTAGAGTTTGGCGAAGCTGGTCCCGCTGACCCGGTTGTCCAGCACGTACCCGGACGGCAGCGTCCGGAAGAAGCCGAGGTGGGCGCTGCGGCTGGCGGCCCCCTCACGCGGCACGGTGACCGAGGCCGAGGTTCCCTTGCGGGCGTCCAGCATCAGTTCGGCGTCGCCGCCGGAGGTGACCGGGTAGACCGGCTGGGTCAGCAGCGTCGAGCTGGCACCGTCGGGCTCGTCCGTGAGGATCGTCGCCTGTACGGCGTACCGGCCGACCCGAACCGAGGTCGTGACGGTGCCCGAGGCGTGGTAGGGCACCTTGTAGACGGCGAAGTCGACGCCCACGACGCTGAGCGAGTAGTCGCTGGCCGGCGCGCCGTTGCGGTCGATGAGCTTGACGGTGAGCTTGCGCGACTCGTGTTCCTTGGTGATGGCCACCGGCACCCGGGCCGACACCGTACCGTCCGGGGAACTGGCCACCACAGCGCCGCTGAACAGGCCGGTCGCGCTGTTCACCCGGGTGTTGGCGGTCAGCGTAGCCTCGGCGGTGCCGCCGGCCGGTATGGTCAGCTGGCTCGGGTTCACCGTGAACATGCCGTCCGGCGCCGCCGAGCCGTCCGGCCCGGTCGCCGGTGCGGTCAGGTTCAGGGTTACCGCGGCCGGACCGTCGTTGCGGTAGCGCACGGTCCGCTCCACCGGGACGTCGTCGTCAGCTGGGTACGCCTGGGTGCCCAGTGCCAGACTGGTCGGGCTGGGCAGCACCGCCTGCTTGATGGCGCGGCCCACATCCACCCGGCCGGCGCCCTGCTGGAACGCGTTCAGCGCGGGGTTCGGCTTGGCCGACGCGATCAGCTGCGCCTTCAGTGCGCCGGCGGTCCAACCCGGGTGCTGCTCGGCCAGCAACGCGGCGGCCCCGGCCACGTGTGGGGTGGCCATCGAAGTGCCGTTCAGCTGGGTGTACCCGGGGGCGTACTCCGGATAGTCGCTGTCCTTGGAAAGCGCCGCGACGATCCCGACGCCGGGCGCGGTGATCTCCGGCTTGATGGCACCGTCGGAGCGCGGTCCCCGGTTGGAGAAGGACGCCAGATTCTCCTGCTTGTCCACCGCACCGACGGCGAGCGCGGCGTCGGCGGTGGCCGGCGAGGAGACGCCTCCGTCGCGGCCGTCGTTGCCGGCCGCGATGACGAACAAGGCCCCGGTCTGGGCGGTCAGCGTGTTCACCGCCGCCTTCAACGGGTCGTCGCCCTCGTCCGGCCCGCCGAGACTCATGTTGATGACCTTCGCGCGTGGCGCCGCCCACTCCATGCCGGCGAGAATCGCCGACTCGGCGCAGTTCCTGGTCTCGCAGACCTTGCCGATCAGCAGCGAGACGCCGGGCGCGACACCGCGGTACTTGCCGTTGGAGCCCGCCCCGGTGCCCGCGATGGTGGCCGCCACGTGGGTACCGTGTCCGACCGGGTCGCTGGCGTCGGCGGCAGTGGTGAAATTCTGCTTCTCCGCGATCCGGCCGACCAGGTCCGGGTGGGTGTCGTCGACCCCGGTGTCCAGGACAGCGACGGTGACCCCGGTTCCGTCGTACCCGGCCGACCATGCCTGCGGCGCGCCGATCTGCGGCACGCTCTGATCGAGGCTGACCGCGCGCTTGGCGTCCAGCCAGAGCTTGCCGATCCCCGAGCCCTTGTCGGTGACATCGGCCCAGAAGGTCGCGGCCCGCTGCTTGTTCACCCGTACCGCCGAGCCGCGCACGCTGGGCAGCGTCCGAGTCACCCGGGATGCACCGTCCGCGCGCTGCCGCGCCCGGCCGGCGGCCCCGGCGGGGTACGCGACGATGGTCGGCACCTCGCTCACCTGCGCGTCGTCGTAGCCCGCCGCGACCAGGCCGGTGATGTCGAACAGCCGGCGGTCCACCTGCCCGGCGGAGACCAGCCGCAGGGCATCGTTCGGCACAACGTACTGGTGGCCGTCCTCAGTGAACTGACTGAAGCCGATGTTTTCCCGCCCGGCACCCGCAGTCATCGCGACCCGCTTGTCGGCCAGGTAGACGCGGTCGCCGGTCACCAGCGTGACCCAGTGCCCATCATCGGGACGGGCGGAAACGCCCACCTTCCAGTCGGACCTGCCGGACGTGCCGGATGGCACCGGCGCGGCGGCCGCCGGCAGCGCCGAGACGGCACCCGCGACCAGCACCGCCGACATCAATGTTGCCAGCTTGTAGAACCGTCTCTCCCGCACCTGCGCCTCCTGCCGAACACTGCTGATCAGGCCCGGGTTACTGTCCCGACCGGCATGAACTACCGGGAAATCCCAGCCGGTCATAGCATCGGGTTATGGACCTGGAGATCCGTCATCTGCGCATGGTGACTGCGATCGCCGAGGCCGGCAGCATCAGCCGGGCCGCCGCCGCTCTCGGGTACACCCAACCGGCGCTCACCGCGCAGCTGCAACGGATCGAACGCGCCCTGGGCGGCCCGCTGTTCGAGCGCGGTCGCCGCGGCACCCGGCCCACCACGCTCGGCAGCATCGTCCTGAACCACTCCACCGGTGTCCTGACCCTCTACGACGACCTGCTCCGCGACGTACGCCAGCGCGGGCCCGGCGACACCGACCTCGACACGCTGCGACTCGGCTCGATACCCGGTCCGCTCACCGCGCTGCTGATGACCGCCGCCCGGACGCTGTTCCCCCGGGCCGACACCTCCCTGCACGTGGCCGACACCGAGGAGGAACTCCTCGACCTGCTGGCCGGCGGGCGCCTGGAATTCGGGCTGGGCCTGGACTATCCCGGATACGAGCTCGCGTTGCCGCCCGAGCTCGACGACGCCGTACTCGCAGTGGAGCCCATTTTCGTCCTGCTCTCCGCAGGACACTCGTTGGCCGGGCAGCCAGAGGTGGCACTCGCCGACCTCGCCACCGAGCAATGGCTCGCCGGCGAGGGCAAGGACGTGCGGATGCGCAGCCTGTTCCGGGCCGCCTGCCGGCGTGCCGGCTTCACCCCGCGTCGGGTACAGCGGATGAACGCCGCCGTCATCTTCCCGCTCATCGGCCAGGGCCACGGGGTAGCGCTCACCCACGCGTTGACCCCGGCCCGCCCAGGCGTCCTGATCCGACCGCTGGCCGGCGATCCGATGTGGGCACGCCAACGACTCATCTGGCCCTCCCACGGGCCGCTCGCACCGCACGCGCACCCGCTACGGGACGCGCTCACCGAGGCGTACTGGGCGGAAGCGCGGAGATCCCCGGTTTACCGCGACTGGCTCGACCGCCGCACCCCGATGCCGGGCGGGCCTGGCGTCCGGGGCACGGCCGCGAGCCCTCATCCGCGATGACGACGGATCATGCTGGCGTGGTGGGTCAGCCGGTCCGCGTATTGTGGTCGCGGCCTTTGCATCTGAGGTCGGGCTCGCTGGCGATGGCCGTGGCGCCCGGTTCCCTCGTCGTTGCGGAGCGGCACTCGCGCCTGGTCCGGCTGGACCCGCGCAGCGGGCTGCAGCGCTGGGAACAACGCGTCGAGGATTGCTGGGGCACGACCGTAATCGCGGGCGGGCACTGCCTTTACCTGAGCCGAGCAGGAGTTCTGCACTGCTTCGACCTGGACAACGGGCAACGGTTGTGGTCGACGCCGGGCATGAGACTGAGACATCACGTCAGCGTCAGCGGCTCTGATGTGCTGCTGGGAGGGTGGCGCGGTTACCACCCTCTGATGCGGGTAGCCCTTGCCGACGGCAAGTGCCTGCCGTTCGACGGCGCTGCGTTCGCCGGAGCCGGTCCACTTGCCTGGCCGCAGCCGGTTCGTTGGAAGCCCGAACGCGACTCGACGGCCGATGGGCTGCTCATCACGGGCACCGATCTGCCAAAACTACTGGTGATCGCCACCTCCGGGGCCGTTCTCGCGGAGTGGTCACTGCCGGCGCCGGTGGTCATCACTGATACCGGCGGCGGCTACGGGGTCAGCAGCGATGGCCGGCTGACCTTCCTCAGTGGTCGGCGTACGGTCATGACCTTCCATCCGGTGAACGGTGTGCAGGTGCTGTGGCAACACGAGCGCGATCTGCGCCCACAAGCGGCGATCCTCCGCGGCGATACGCTGTGGCTCGTCGAGGACGCGGGCATTGCGGTCATCGACCTGAGCCGACGTGTGGTCACCGCGATACGGCCCCTACCGCACGGCGCCGTCCGCGCCGCGGCCCTGGTGTCCGGCGGTGTGCTGTTCGCCTTTGCGGACAGATCGCTGGTCACCATCGACCGTGCTGGCAACGTCGGCGCTCGACTCCGGCTGTCGGCGCGCATTGACCGGCTGGTCCCCGGCGCCAACAATTTGATGCACGCGATCGGCGAAGGCCATCTCGTCACGCTCGATATCCCGCCGGCAAGCGGATGGCTCAGTGAGGCGGACGCAACTCGATGATCGAGCGTGAGCCGGCTGGCCGGACCGAGCTGACCCGCAGGCCGGTTGACCTGGCCAGCTCGCCCAACTGGTCGAGGGTGCGTTCCCGTCCGCGGACGTAGCAGAGCATGCGCAGGTCTCCCTCGGTGTCCGAGGTGTCGCCTTGGGCATCGCCGATGTGGTCGACGACGAATATCTTTCCCCTCTCGGAGGCTGCGTCGGCGCACCGTTGCAGGATGCGGACGGCGTCCTCGTCATCCCAGTCGTGGAGGACACCCGAGAGCAGGTAGCCGCCCGCGCCGGCGGGAAGGGCATCGAAGAAGCTGCCGACCTGAGTGCCGGCCCGGGGGCCCAGGCCCGCTGAGGCGATGGCTTGTGCGGCGCGGGCCACCGGGCCGGCCAGGTCGATCACCGTCCCGAGCAGGTCGGGATGGGCACGAAGGATGGCGATCAGCAAGCTGGCGTTGCCGCCACCCACGTCGACGACGTGACCAAGTGTGCCCCACGGGTAGGCAGCAGCTACCGCGGGCGCGTCCGCCACCAGCCGGGCTCCCATCAGCGCGTCAAACGACGCTCCCAGCCGGGCGTCGGCCGACAGGTCGTCCCAGAACGAGCGGCCGAACTGGCGCGCAAACGCGGGCTCGCCGGTACGCACGGTGTGCAAGAGCTGGACAAAGCACAGATCGGCGCGCCCGACAGCACCCTCCAGATCGAGCCAGGGCCGCACGCCTTCTGGATCATCGTCACGGAGCTGCTCACCCAGGGCCGTCAGGTGGTAGGTGCCGGTCCCCGCATGAGACAGCACACCGGCGGTCACCAGATGGCGCAACAGTCGGCCCAGCGCGTCCCGGTCAGCGTCCACCGCTGCGGCCAGCGCCTCGATCGTCCGCGTGCCAGCGGCGATGTGGTCGGCCAACCGCAGCGTCGCCGCCACCCGGATGGCCATCGGGGTGACCAGGTCAGCGGCCGCCCACAACCTCCCGCCCCAGCCGGTCGCCTCCTCTGCCATGGCGCCTCCTTGCTCGTCGGTTGCCTGGCTCGCCCGGTCGGACAACATCGCCCCCCGGAACGCTATCTCCGGCGCCCGGGCTGGGTCACCCCGGAACCGCCAGCGGCCTCGCCGCTCGCCGCACAGGGCCGGCCGCCGGCCGGCTCAGTGCCAGTCGCTGATCTGCACGTCCCGCGGCGCCGGTGCACCCTCGCCGGTCTCCACCAGCGACTTCAGGCTCATCAGGAATGAGCCCCACTTGGTGCTGCAGTGGTGCATGAACTCCACCGGCTCCTGCCAGCCCTGGTGCTTGAACAGCACGATCGTGTAGTCGCCGTCCTGGCGGAGGTCCCAGTCGATCGTGGTCCCGATCCACTCCTCGGGGCCGTCGACCACCCGCCAGGCCACCCGCTCGGACGGCCGTAGCTCGACGACCTCCATGTCGAAGCCACCGACAGGGAACCGGAACTCGAGGACACCGCCGAGGTCGCCGCTGCCCTTCGTGTCGTCGGTCCACCAGCCGGCGAGGCCCTCGACGGTCGTCAGTGCGTCGTACACCTTTTCCGGTGTCGGGGTCTTGACCCCGACCCGGTGCAGAATGTCCACCATCTCGACTCTCCTTGGTCTCGTCAGACTCGATGTCAGTCCTGTCGGGTGCGCTGGATCGCCTCGGCGATCCGCTTGATCCGCTGCAGCCGGGCGTCCCATGCCGAGCCGACGGATGCGAGTTGGGCCACCGCGCGGGCGAGTTGGGCGTCGTCCACCCGGTACCGCTTCTCCCGGCCCGCCGGCGTCGCCCGGACCAGGCCGACCCGGTCGAGGATGCCGAGGTGCTTGGCCACCGCCTGACGGGTGACCGGCAGCTGCTGACTCAGTGTGGTCGCGGTGCCGTCGCCCTCGATGAGCAGCAGGTCGAGCATCCGGCGCCGGGTCGGGTCCCCGATCGCGGACCAGAGGTCGTCGTCGACTTTCTCGGCCACAGCGGCGCTCACGGCCGCACCCGCAGCGTCGCGACGTACGGCGCGAGCCGCGGTAGATAGAAGTTCCAGCCGGTGACGTGCTCCTGGTACTGCTGCTCGAGGACGGCGATCTCCCAGCCCATCTCGCGGAAGCCGGTCTCGGTCATCTTGAGCAGCGTCCCGCCGCCTGACGGGGTCAGCTCGAAGGTGACCAGCAGCGAGTTGCCCTCCGCCGCGACCTGGTCGGCCGGGTACGTCCAGCGGAACGAGAACCTCCGCGGCGGTCGCGCGTCGACGACGGTGAACGGCACGACTGCCCCGCCGGCGTCGGGGTCGCCGAAGACGATCTCGCCCGTCGACCCGGGCGTCGGCTCGTACCGGGCGTCGTCCGGCCACCACTCCTTGAGGTGGTCGGGACTGCTCACCACCTCGAAGACGATCTCGGGCGACGCCTCGACGTAGATCTCCCGCTCGATGGTTCCGAACTCCATGGCCCCTCCCGCAACGTTTGGTTGCATGTCAGGCTAGCCGGGAGGCCGACGTTTCGCAACCATCGGTTGCGCCTCGAAAGCATCGCGTACACCCGTGGCAGGGAGGAGCGCTACATCGGCCTACTGATCAGCTCTGCTCAGATCTGGGCTCACGAGCCGGTGCCGTCGAGGTCACCGACGAGCGAGTCCGGGGCACGCATGCGCCACGCGTCGGTGACGAGTTCCTTCAGGCGATCGACGCTCACCTGCGTCAGCCGCAACATGACCAGGGGCATCCCGTCATATGCGGGCGTGGTGAAGAAAGCCCCGGGCTCGCCGAGGAGCAACGCCTGCTTCTCCGCCTCGTCGCCGACGTACAGCACCGCGATGTCGGTCCGGATGAGGCGCGACGCACCAGGTCTGCGCTCTGGGTAGGACCAGACGAATCCCTTGCCGGCGACCCGGAAGTCGAAGCCTTCACTGTCGATCTCGACCACGTGCGGCAGCGCCAGCGCCAGCTGACGGACATCGTCGGCGTCAGCCATCGAGGTCGCTCCAGCAGACCGCCCTGCGCATCCGTACAGCTTAACCACCCCGCAGCTCCGCCTCGCCGGCGAGACGGCCCGCTGGTGGCGACAGCGACACCTGCCACTGTGGTCCTGCCAGGCCAGGCGACCGGGCGGGCCTGGCGACGGTCAGGCCTCGCCGAGGTCGGTGCAGTGTGCGATCGTCGCGTCGTCCGCCACCACCGCGTGGCGCACCTCCGCCTGCCGGACGCGATGGATGATCTCGGCGGGTCCGCTCGATGCCAGGACGGCCATGACCCCTGGCCAGTCGGTGAGCCGGAACCGGTCCACGACGCGGCTGGCTCCATTGCTGAGCAGGACGGCACCGGCCAGCTCGGAGACCGGACAACTTCCGGTGATCGCCTCGTCCGCCGCCCGCGGGTCGTCCTTGGCCACCCAGAAGCCGCCCGGCCGGTTCCGGTTGGCGCGCAGGTCTCGGAGGAGCCGGTGGTACTCCTCGCTACCCTCGGCGACGGCCGCGAGTGCGGACTGGTACGACCGGCTGATGACCACCTCCCGGGGATCGGAGACGACGAGCGGCGCATCGTCTGCACGGTCGAGCACGAGGACCGAGTCACCGAGCACCAGGTGCTCGATCAAGCCCTCGGACCGGCGCAGGATGGCTACGGTCGCCGACGGACTGATGGGATCGGCGACGTCGCAGGTGTGCCGGTGATCATCCGTCACCTGCTCGATGGCCTCGGCGAGCAGCGCCGAAAGGCTGCGGTCCGACACGAGTGACAAGACGCTGAGGAGCCTGCTGCCCAGGCGGCTGGCGTACCAGGCCACGCCGTGCCGGCAGACCGATTCGCTGCCGGAGATGCCGCCGGCTCCGTCGATCAGCACCGCCGCCGTCGGTACGGCGCCGACGAAGTCCTCGTTTGCTCGGCCGGTCCCTGCCGCGGCGCTCGTCATCGTCACCCGCATGCCGTGCCGCAGCCCTCCCGCCGATCGAGGCGTCGACTTTAACAACCGCCGATGCCCTGAGCCCACGCTGGGCGGGTCTCCTCTTCGAGCCGTACGGCGCGAAATTTTCTTTGGGGGGATGTCGAACTGGCGTCGCCAGGATCGACCCCTGGGTGAAAGACAGGCCCGGTTACGGGCAGGCTGGCGAGGACCAAGGAGCGGATCGATGACGAAGGTTACGACCGGGGCGACCATGTCGTTGGACGGCTACATCGCCGACGCGTCGCACGGCGGGTTCGAGTACCTCTTCCAGTGGTACAACAACGGCGACGTCGAGACGCCGACGGCCACACCCGGCATGACGCTGCGCACCTCCGCGGCGAGCGCCAAGCACCTGCGCGACCTGACCGAACGGACGGGAGCGCTGGTGGTCGGCCGACGGCTGTTCGACATGACCCACGGCTGGGGCGGCCGACACCCCATGGACGTACCCGTGGTCGTCGTCACCCACACCGTCCCCGACGGCTGGGAGCGCGAGAACGACTCGTTCGTGTTCGTCACCGACGGCATCGAGCACGCGATCGACACCGCCAAGGCCATCGCCGGCGACAAGCAGGTCGGCGTCAACGGCGGCACGATCGCGGCGCAGGTCCTCGAGGCCGGCCTGCTCGACGAGGTCCATGTCGACCTCGTACCGGTCCTGCTCGGCGACGGCATCCCCTTCTTCGCCGGTCTGAAGATCACTCCGGTCCAGCTGGGCGGGCCGACGAGTGTCGTCGAGGGCAACGGCGTCACCCACCTCGCCTACCGCGTACGCCAGGCAGGGTGACCCTCCGCCTGCGATCAGTGCCGGTGCTCCGGGTGTGACGGCGACCTGGGGCACCGGCATTCACATCATTCGTGTCGGCGGATCACACCGGCCAGCGGCCGGCACATCGCGCGGCAGTGGTCGCATGCGACAACGGACCCCGCAGCTGCCCCACCACAGCAGGTGCGCCAGACTCGCCGGGTGGACTGGCCCGCACGCCCACTGCCGACATACCACTTCGCCAGCGACGCCGACGGCGTGCGTCACCTGATCATCGATGACAGCGACGCCGACTGCACCGGCTGGCAGGTCGAAGTACGACAGCGAGAGCAAGTAGACCACCGCCCATTCCAGAGATCGGTCGTGTTCGGCACCGGCTCCCAGGTCAACCTCCGCGGTCACGGACCGGCACGACGGGCGTGGACGGCCGCCATCGGCTGGGCCGCCAACTCCGCACACATCCTCCTCCCCGACGGCTCCCGACACCCCGTCCAAGGATTCGCCCTCTGAGCGCAGGCCGTTGGGCGGTCACCACCGTCCCTGATCCCGCCTGTCTCGCGCCGCCCGTCATTCCGCCCACCATGTCGGTGGCGGGTCGTAGGCTGGCGCCCGTGGTGGCTTCGATCGATCGCCTCCAAGTGCTTGGGTTTCGGGTGTGTGCCCAGCAGTTGGACCGCCCAGCCGGCGCGTTGGCCGACACCGCCGTGCTCGACATCGGTGTGCAGGACACCGGGCCAGATGGCGGATTGTGGGCCCTGCGCAACCGCGGCCTTGACGGCTCGGCGCTCCGCGAGCGCGACCTGGCCACGCTCTGGACTGTGCGCGGCGCCCCACACCTGTACCGTCGCGAGGACGTGCCGCAGGTCGCCGCCGCCGTCGAACCGTTCTCCGATGCGGACGCCGGCAAGCGCATCTATGACGCGGCCAAGCCGTTGAAGGCGGCTGGCATCGGCAACCTCGCCGCGTTGGACGCCATCGCGGCCGTCATGCGGTCAGTGGTGACCACGCCGCTGGTCAAGGGCGAGGTTTCCGCCGTGGTGGCCGGTCAGATGGATTCCCCCTACCTGCGGTTCTGCCGGCCGTGCAACGCCACGCACCTCTACGAGATGCCGTTCCGGCTCGCGGCGCTGCGCGCCGGTCTGGAACTGCGGGCCGGCACCTCTCCGCCGGTGCTGCAACCCATCCCCGGCCACCGGCCGGCGCATGACGTTCCACCGAGGTTTGACCTGATCCGCGCCTACCTGCGGCTGCTCGGCCCGGCCACCCCGAAGCACGTCGCCGACTACCTTGACGCACCGGTCAAGGACGTCAAGGCCCACTGGCCGTCCGACAGCGTCGAGGTGTCCGTCGCCGGCGAGACCCGGTGGGTGCTCTCCAGCGACGCCGACCGGTTCGATGCGCCGCGACCACGGCTCGTCCGGCTGCTCGGGCCGTTCGACCTGTTCCTGCAGGCAAAGGACCGTCCGCTGCTGGTCGAAGCCCCGGCCCAGGCCAAGGCCCTCTGGCCGGTGCTCGGCCGGCCTGGTGCGGTGGTTGCGAACGGCGAGATCGCCGGCAACTGGCGCCCCCGCCAGTCCGGAAAGAAGCTGACCGTGCAGGTGCAACTATGGTCGAGCGTGCCGGCCCGCACCCGGGCGGCGATAGCAGAGCAGGCCGACCGGTTGGCGGCGCACCGGCAGGTCCAACTGGCCAAGGTCGCCTTCATCGAGTGACCATCGAACCTGGGCAGTGCTGGGGTCACCCGGACTGGATGCGGTAGCAGCGCCAGCCATACGCGTCGCTGGTCGAGTTCTGCGCGTACGCGTCGGCTCCGTACCGGTCGCGGCAGGCGGTGTCCATGTTGACGATCCGCGGTGACGCCAGAAACCGGCGGCATTCCCACCGGCCGTCCGACCGTGCGCTGGCTGAGCCGGACCCGGAGACGTGCCGGTCGCAATAGCGTTGCACCATGTTCGCCAGTTCGCCGTCGTTGGCAGGGCCGAGCAGCTCCGGCCGGGCGGTGGCTCCAGGGGTCGGCGACCGGCTGGGCGGCGACGATGCGGTGGGAGTGGGGGTAGGTGTCGGGGAGAGGGTCGGTGTGGGCGTCGGAGACGGTGATGCCGACGCCTCGGGTTCGTCCGTTGGAGGCGCTGCCGTCGGAGTCGGTCGCTGTTCGGTCAGTTCGATCGGGAAGGTCTCCTGCGGCAGGCCGATCGCCGGGCCCGGGGCGATGGCCTGCTGGCTCGGGTCGGTGCCGGACGAGCCGGGCAGGAAGGTGAAGAGCAGGCCGCCGCCGAGGACGCCGATCAACACCAGCCAAAAGTAGGTGGGCAAACGCCTGCGGTGCCGGCCGGACGGGGCTGAACTGTGAGCCCGGTGGCGGCCGCGTTCTGGCGCACGCCTGGCCGCACCTGCGACGGTTTGTTCCATTAGCCACACTCTATTTGATGTCTGGGACTGCGGGGCGCCGGCGTCGGCCTACCTGGCGTAGGTGGCCCGCCGTCGGCGGCGCTGCGCATCTCCAGTCCGACCCTGCCCGCCACGCATCCGGGAGGCGGTGGCCGCCCAGTCACGTCATCAGCGGCCAGCGGCTGGTCGTGACCTCGTTCCGGCGGTTGGTGCGTCCATTCCGCCACCAGGGCAGGAGTTGAACGGGGCCGAATGCCACCTCGACGACGAGGAACAGCCACAGCAGCCGGGTGGCACCGTGAGCCAGCGCGTACGTCTGCCACGTCGCGAACAGGGTGCGCGCGACGCCGTCGAGCAGTCCGTGTACGGGCTGCGCCTGGACGATGCGCAGGAGGGCCCAGACGACCACGACCGATCCCATCAGGTTGGCGTACAGGGTCTGCATCGGGTCACGGGCGGGTAGGACGCCCAGTCTGCCGCCGCCCCTTCGCTCGCGGTGCCGCGCACCGCCCGGCTCACGGGATTCGCATGAGCCGGGCCGCGCGTCGTTGAGTGGCTGTCAGGGCGCGGGTGGCTATTCCCCGGGGCTCAGCCGGCGGCGGGGGCGTACGCCTGCTGCGGCAGCCGGTATGCCAGGTCGATCGCGGTCTCCACGGCCTCGTCCTCCGACAGCCGGTGCTCCAGCACGAGCCGGGCCAGGTAGCCGGCGTCGATGCGGCGGGCGAGGTCGTGGCGGGCGGGGATCGAGAGGAACGCGCGGGTGTCGTCGACGAAGCCGGAGGTGTTGTAGAAGCCCGCGGTCTCGGTCACCAGCTCACGGAAGCGGCGCATCCCGTCGGGGCTGTCCAGGAACCACCATGGCGCCCCGAGCCGCACGGAGGGGTAGACGCCGGCGATCGGGGCGAGTTCGCGGGAGTAGACGGTTTCGTCGACGGTGAACAGGATGAGCCGGAAGTTCGGGTCGCGCCCGAACGCGTTGAGTACCGGCCGCAGCGCGCGGGTGAACTCGGCGCTGACCGGGATGTCGAATCCCTTGTCTGCGCCGAAGGCGGTGTGGATGGCGGTGTCGTGGTCGCGAAGCACCCCGGGGTGAATCTGCATGACCAGGCCGTCGTCGCACGACATTCGCGCCATCTCGAACAGCATGTGACCGGCGAAGGCGGCCGCGTCGTCGTCGCGCACGCCGCCGTCGCGCGCCTCGGCGTAGATCCGCCTCGCCTCCGCCTGCGGCAGGGGCTCGGCGGCGGCGGTGAGGTGACCGTGGTCGGTGGCCCGCGCTCCGGCCTGCGCGAAGGCTTCGCGGCGGTTGCGCAGTGCGGCGAGGAAGCCGTCGTAGTCGCCGGTGTCCACTCCGGAGAGCTCCTGCAGCTGCTGGAGCCGCCGGGCCCAGCCGGTGGAGCCGACGTGGGTCAGGGCGTCCGGACGGAACGTCGGTATCACCCGGGCGCCGAGGCCCGCCGCCGCGAGCCGGGCGTGGTCCTCGAGCGTCGAGGTGGCCGGATCGGTAGTGGAGATCAGCTCGATGTTGAAGGTGTCGAGCAGCGCCTGCGGCCGGAAACCGGGTTCGGCCAGGCGGGCCTCGATCAGGTCGTACAGCAGGTCGGCGGTGTCCGGGCCGGGAGCTACGTCGATCTTGAGGATCTCGACGATCTCGTGTTCGAGCCAGTAGCGGCTGGGCGTGCCGCGGAAGAGGTGCCAGTGGGCGCAGAAGCGCCGCCAGATCTGTCGAGGGTCGGTCTCGACCGCACCCCCGTCGGCCCTGGGGACGCCGAGGCTCTCCAGCGGAACGCCCTGGGACACGAGCATCCGGGTCACGTAGTGGTCCGGCACCACCAGCAGCTGCGCCGGGTCGGCGAACCGGTTGTCGTCGGCGAAGACGGCGGCGTCGACGTGTCCGTGCATGCACAGCAGCGGCAGCGCCTGCGTCGCCTGGTAGATCCGGCGGGCGACGGTGCGGATGTCGTCTCCGGCTGGCAGGGCTCGGTCGGGGTGCAGACGCAGCTGGGCCACGCAAATCTCCTTGCCGGCTAGGGCTGAACAACTCCTGCAAAGGATTGCATCGACCTCGCCCGCCTACAAGGGGAAGCTGCGTCCGTCTCCCGGAAACATTCACGTAACCGAGTATTGACACAGAACTGCAATCGGTTTCAGACTGCGAGGCACGCCACGGAGCAGGGAGGTGAGCCGTGCGAGCGACGATCCGCGAGGTGGCCCGCGAGGCGGGTGTCTCGGCGTCGACGGTGTCGCGGGCGTTGTCGACGCCCGAGATGGTCAACGACGCCACCCGGGAGCGGGTCCTACGAGCAGCCGAACGACTGGGCTACGCGCCCAACCGCGCTGCCCGTGGTCTGATCACCGGCCGCACCGGCAACCTGGGACTGATCGTCCCGGACCTGACCAACCCCTTCTTCCCCAGCGTGGTCAAGGGGGTGCAGGCCAAGGCGCGGGAAGCGGACTACGCCGTCTTCCTCGCCGACACCGACGAGGACCCGGCCGCCGAGATCGGACTCGTGCGGGTCCTCGCCAAGCAGGTGGACGGCCTCATCCTCTGCTCCCCCCGGGCCCCGGAGGAGGAGATCCGCGAGCTGACCGAGCACACGACACTCGTCATGGTCAACCGCCGCTTCGGCAACCTTCCGTCCGTCGTCTTCGACAACGCGGAGGGCGTGCGGCAGGCGATCGCCCATCTCCAGGCGCTCGGTCACCAGCGGGTCGCCTGGGTCGGCGGGCCGCGGACCTCGTGGTCCACCCGGGACCGGATGCGCGCCATGCGCGCCGCGACCGGAGCCGCCGGCATGGAACTGTACGTGGCCGGTCACTTCCCGCCCTACTTCGAGGGCGGGGTCGCGGCGGCCGACCTCGTCATCGCCTCCGGCGTCACGTCGGTCATCGCCTACAACGACGTCATGGCACTCGGTCTGCTCAGCCGGCTGCGGGACCGTGGCGTCGACGTGCCGCACGACATCAGCGTGATCGGCATCGACAACATCCAGATGTCGGCGATGTCCTCGCCGGCCCTCACCACCGTCTCGCTCGTCAAGGAACAAGCGGGCCGAGCCGCAGTCGACCTGTTGCTCGCCCTGCTGTTGCAGCCCGACAGCGTGCGCAACACGCGTCGGGAACTGCCCGCTCAACTTCTCGTGCGCGGCTCCACCGGAGTTGCGCGAACCACCTGACCACCACCTCCCCCACCGCCGGCCCACGGCCGCGACCTTCGGGGTGACCGAGGAAGGGATGTTCCATGGGTATCACCCGGCGCAGTGCCTTGATTGCCACCGCATCATCCGTACTCACGTTCGCCGTCGGCTGCGGGGCGCCGAGCAGCCCCGGCTCGGACAGCGGCGACAGCAGCGGACCCGTGCCCGACAAGCCGAAGAAGGCCGTCACGCTCAACGTCCTGGACGTGGCGGGCAACCTGCAGCTGACGCAGGGGATGATCGACGAGTTCGTGCAGAAGAACCCCGACATCATCTCGCGGGTCACCTACTCCAAGTCGCCCGCCCCGGAGCTGGCCGGCAAGATCAAGGCGCAGCAGAACGCCAACCGCGTCGACATCGGCCTGGTCCTGACCGGCGTCGACGGCCTCGCCGCCGGCATCGACCAGAATCTGTGGACGGACCTGCTGCCCACCTACGCGGACCGGCTGCCGGGGATGAAGGACTACCAGGAACCGGCCGCCGCGATGCAGAAGTTGGCCGGCAACGCGGGCGTGACGGTCACCTACTACCCGTCCGGTCCCCTGCTGGAATACCTGCCGGCGAAGGTGTCCAACCCGCCGACCAGCGCCGAGCAGCTTCTCGCGTTCGCGAAGGCGCACCCGGGCAAGGTCCAGTACGCCCGCCCGGCCAACTCCGGCCCGGCCCGGACCTTCCTGATGGGACTGCCCTACATCCTCGGCGACAAGGACCCCAAGGACCCGGTGAACGGGTGGGACAAGACCTGGGCCTACCTCAAGGAGCTCAACCAGTACGTCGAGTACTACCCCAGCGGCACGACCGAGACGATGAAGAACCTCGCCAACGGGTCCGTCGAGGTGATCGCCTCGACCACCGGGTGGGACATCAACCCGCGGGTGCTCGGCACGGTGCCCAAGGAGGCGAAGGTCAGCTCGCTGCAGGGCTTCCACTGGGTGACCGACGCCCACTACGCCGTCGTCCCCAAGGGTGTCTCCACCGACACCCAGGCCGCCGTACTGGCCCTGCTGAAGTTCATGCTCACCCCCGAGCAGCAGGCCAAGGCGTTCGACCAGGGCTACTTCTACCCCGGGCCGGCCGTGAAGGGCGTCGACCTGTCGATGGCGCCGCAGAAGAGCCAGGACGCCATCAAGGAGTTCGGCCGCCCGGAGTACGAGCAGCTCATCGCCAACAACCCGACCGAGGTTCCGCTGGACGCGAAGGCGCTCGTCGCGGCGTTCGACCGCTGGGACCGCGAGATCGGCAGCGGAAAGGTGAAGCAGGGATGAGCACCGCGACCTCAGGCTTCTCCGAGCTGCGGCTGGACGGTGTGTCCCGCCGCTTCGGAAGCCAGGACGCGCTCAGCGACCTCGACCTGACCATCCGGGCGGGCGAGTTCATCGCCCTGCTCGGCCCCTCCGGCTGCGGCAAGTCCACCGCGCTGAACTGTCTCGCCGGGTTGCTGCCGTTGACCGCGGGCAGCATCTGGCAGGACGAGCGCCGGGTCGACACCCTGCCGCCGGAACGCCGCGGGTTCGGGATGGTGTTCCAGAGCTACGCGCTGTTCCCGCACATGTCCGTCCGCGGCAACATCGCCTTCGGTCTGCGGATGCGGCGGCTGCCGAAGGACGAAATCCGGCGACGTACGGCGGAGGCGATCCGCCTCGTCCGTCTGGAGGAGCACGCCGACAAGCTGCCCGGGCAACTGTCCGGCGGACAGCAGCAGCGGGTGGCGATCGCCCGCGCCGTCGTGCTCGAACCGTCGCTGGTGCTCATGGACGAGCCGCTGAGCAACCTGGACGCGAAGCTGCGCCTGGAGATGCGTACCGAGATCCGCCGACTGCACCTGTCGCTGGGACTGACCACCGTCTACGTGACGCACGACCAGGAGGAGGCGCTGTCACTGGCCGACCGCCTGGTCGTGCTCCGGGGCGGCCGGGTGCAGCAGATCGGGTCGCCCGAGCAGCTGCACACCCGACCGGGCAACTGGCACGTCGCGGACTTCATGGGCTACCGCAACCTGTGGCCGATGCGGGCCCAGTCCGTACGGGACGGCCTGGTCACGGTGGAGGCCGACGGCCTGCGGCTGGTCGGCGACCCGGTCGGTGACATCTCGCCGGGTGACGCGGTGATCGCTGGGGTCCGCCCGGAGGACGTCCGGGTCGCCGAGCCGGGCGCGCCGGACGGCGTGCCCGCCGAGATCGAGGTGGTCGAGTACCAGGGCCGGGAACTCGCGGCCGAAGCCCGCACCGCCTCCGGCCTGCAGGTCCACGTCCGCACCGAGCAGCGCCTCGCCCCCGGCGACGCGGTCTCGTTGCGCGTGACACCGCACCGGCTGCTGGTCTTCCCAACCGACTCATCCGAGCAGGCCCCATCCGCCCCCATCGATCCGGCGGACGCGGTGGTCGAGGAATCGAGGCTCGTCGGATGAGTGCCACGGCAACCCGCCCCGCGCCGCCCGCCGGTGCGCCCCAGTCTCCTCGGGCACACTGGCGGCACCGCCTGGCCGAACGGGGCGTCGATGCGCAGTTGTGGCTGCTCGCGCCGGCAGTGCTCTTCGTCGTCCTGCTGTTCCTGTACCCGTTCTTCTACGGGCTCGGCCTGTCCTTCCAACCCACCGAGGGTGGCCCGTTCAGCGACTACGCGCGGTTTTTCGGCGACGCCTACCAGCGGGACACCATGTGGATCACGCTGCGCCTCGCCCTGCCGGCGGCCCTGCTGAACGTGCTCGCCTCGGTGCCCATCGCCTACCGGATGCGGGGGCGGTTCCGGGGCAAGCGGTTGGTCACCATCCTGCTGGTCGTACCCATCACGCTCGGGACCGTGCTGACCGCCCAGGGCCTGCTCAACTTCCTCGGTCCCACCGGCTGGTTCAACCGCGTGCTGCTCGCGCTGCACCTCACCGATGAGCCGGTACGGCTGGTGCACAACTACTGGGGCGTCTTCTTCTCCCTGGTCATCACCGGGTTCCCGTTCGCCTTCCTGCTCGTGCTCTCCTACCTCACCGGCATCGACCCGACGCTGGAACGCGCGGCGGCCACGCTCGGCGCGGGTTGGTGGCAGCGGTTCCGCATGGTCACCCTGCCGCTGCTGGCGCCGGGGCTCGCCACCACGTTCTGTCTGACGTTCGTGCTGGCCTTCAGCGTGTTCCCGTCCGCCGTGCTGGTCGGCAACCCGGCCGGCGAAACCCGGGTCATCTCCATCGCCGCGTACCAGGCGGCCTACGAGCAGTACGACTACCCGTACGCGTCCGCGATCGCCATGATCATGGGCCTGATCGAGCTGGTCGTCATCTCGGTGGTGCTGCTGGCCCGCACCCGCCTCTACACCGGATCGACGGGAGGAAAGGGCTGATGAGCACCGTCACCGGCATCCGCCGCGGCGACGCCATCGCCGCCGGCGACCCTCGACCGCGACGGCGGATCGTCGCGCGCCCCGCCGCCTGGCTGGTCTGGGGCGTGGTGGTTTTCTTCTTCCTCAACCTGCTCGGTGTCGTCGGATCGGTCCTGGTCAGCTCCTTCGGCCAGCGCTGGTTCGACACCTGGCTCCCCGACGGCTACACCGCCAAGTGGTACGGGGAGGCGTGGCACGAGTTCGCGCTCTTCGACGTCATCGTGGTCACCCTGCAGGTCTCCCTGCTGGTCGTGGCGCTGTCGCTGGTGGTCGGGGTGCCGGCAGCGTACGTGCTGGCCCGGCGCAACTTCCCCGGCAAACGGCTGGCGTTGCTGGTCTTCCTGCTGCCGATCCTGATGCCGCCGATCACCTACGGCATTCCACTGGCGACGGTGCTCTACAAGTTCGGCCTGGCCGGTCACCTCTCCGGCGTCGTGCTGGCGAACCTCGTGCCGTCGGTGCCGTTCGTGATCCTCACAATGACGCCGTTCATCGAGCAGATCGACCCGCGGATCGAAAGTGCCGCCCGGATGTGCGGCGCCGGGCTGTGGTCGGTGTTCCTCCGGGTGCTGTCGCCGCTGCTGCTGCCCGGGATGCTCGCCTCGGCCATCCTCGTCCTGGTGCGCACCGTCGGGATGTTCGAGCTGACGTTCCTCACCGCCGGCCCGGACTCGCAGACGCTGGTGGTCGCCCTGTACTACTCCATGTCCGCGGCGGGTATCCGGGCGCAGCAGTCGGTGGACGCCATGGCCGTGATCTACACGTCCATGATGTTGGTGCTGCTCGTGGTCAGCCTGCGCTACGTCAACCCGACGCAGCTGGTCGCCCGGGTCAAGGAGGAGCCGGACTCGTGAGCGACCTGATCACGCTGCTGCGCGGGCAGCGGGTCCTGCCGGTGCTGCGGCTGCCGACGGCGGCCGAGGCCACGGCCGCCACCGCCGCCATGTTCGGTCACGGCCTGCGCGTGGTCGAGTTGACCGCGACGACACCGGACTGGGCCAGCGCGGTGCGCGACGCGCGCCGCGGGGCGCCCGACGGCACGCTGGTCGGCCTCGGCACCGTCACCAGTGGGGCGCTGGCGGCGCAGGCGGTGGAGGCGGGCGCACAGTTCCTGGTCAGCCCGTGGCCGGCGCCCGACGTGCGGGCGGTCGCGGCGAGCGCCGGGCTGCCGTTCCTGGAGGGCGCCTTCACTCCCGGTGAGGTGGCGGCCGCCGCCGCGCGGGGGCCGGTGAAGGTGTTCCCGGCCCATGTGGGTGGCCCGGTCTTCCTGGCCAGCCTGCGGCAACTGCTTCCGGACGCGGACCTCGTACCGACCGGTGGGGTCGCGCTCGGGGCGGTGCCGGAGTGGCTACGGGCGGGCGCGTGTGCGGTGGGCGTCGGCAGCGACCTGCTGCGCCCGGGCGCGGCGGACCGGCTGCGGTCGCTGCTGGCAGCGTTCGAGGACCCGACAGAGGAGACCCGATGAAGATCGCCGACGCTCGGGTGATCGCGTACCTGCCGGTGAACCGGCTCGAGGACGGCACGGTGCACCCATGGTGAGGACCGCCCCGGACGTCCTCGTCCTCGGCGAGATCCTCGTCGAACTGACCGCGCTGGAACCGCTGCGCGACGGCGCGGCGCTGCGTTTGGGATTCTCCGGAGACGCGCTGAACGCCGCCGCCGCGGCCGCCGCGGCCGGCGCGCACACCTGCCTGCTCGCCCGGGTGCCCGACGACGAACTCGGCGACGAGTTGGTGGCCCGGGTGGGCGCGCTCGGCATCGACCCGTCGTGCCTGATCCGCACCCCCGGGCAGCACGGCCTCTACCTGCAGCACGCCGACCCGTCCGGGCAACGGGAGTTCGTCTACGTCCGACGCGGCAGCGCCGGCTCCTGCCTGTCCCCCGCCGACGTGCCGCCCGACCTCGCCGAACGCGCGGGCGTGGTGCTCTCCAGCGGCGTCGCCTGCGCGATCTCGACCACGACGTTCGAGGCGGTGCAGGTGGCCGCACGCGCGGCGAACTGCTTCGTCTACGACCCGAACTGGCGGCCACGACTCGTCGATGCGGACACCGCCGCCGGCCACCTGCGGGCACTGGCCCCGCACGCCCGGCTGGTCACACCGGCGTGGCCCCGCGAGGCCGCGGCGCTGCTCGGCGCCGCGGTAACGGACCCCGCGGCGGCGTGCGCCGCGTTCCGCGCGCTCGGGGCGGCAGCGGTCGCCCTCACCCGGGGCACCGACGGCGTGCTGCTGGACGACGGCCGGCAGCAGACCGAGGTGCCCGCGTATCCCGCCGAACGGATCGTCGACCAGACCGGCGCCGGGGACGTGCTGGCCGGCACCGTCGCCGCCCGGCTCGCCCTCGGCGACACCCTGCCCGAGGCGATACGGCTGGGCGCGGCCGCGGCGGCGCTGTCGCTGCGCGGCCACGGCGGCACGGGATACCTGCCGGCGCTCGACGAGACCCGCCGACTGGTCGCGCAAACCGAAGTGGAGGTGCCGGGATGAGCCTGGTGGTGTTGCACGAGGGCGACGACGTCGCGGTGGCGACCACCGCGATGCCGGACGGGACGTCCGTCGCGGTCCGCGGGGCGGGTGAGGTGACGCTGCACGGTGACCTGCCCGCCGGGCACAAGGTCGCCCTGCGGGACCTGCCCGTCGGGGCGCTGGTGCGCAAGTACGGCCAGGTGATCGGGCGTACCCTCGCCGAGGTCCGTGCCGGGGAGCACGTGCACGGGCACAACCTCGGCATGCCGCAGGACACCGCCGCCCGGACGGCGCAGGGACAACCGGCGCCGGCCCCGCCGCTGCCCGCCGACCTGCGGCGGACATTCCACGGCTACCGCCGGCCGGACGGCCGGGTGGCCACCCGCAACTACGTCGGGGTCCTGACCACCGTCAACTGTTCGGCGACCGTGGCGCGCAAGGTCGCCCGGCTCACCGAGGACCTGGCCGAGGAGGTCGACGGAGTCGACGGGGTGGTCGCCCTGACCCACGGCACCGGGTGCGGCATGGCCGCGCAGGGTGACGGCTGGGAACTGCTGCGCCGCACCCTGGCCGGCTACGCACGCAACCCGAACATCAGTGGGCTGGTCGTCGTCGGGCTCGGCTGCGAGGTCAACACGGTGACCGGCCTGATGGCGGACCTCGGCGTGCCCGACCACGTACCGGTGTCGTCGTACACCATCCAGGATCTGGGCGGCACGTCGTCGGCGGTGCGACGCGGCGTGGAACTGGTCCGGGGCATGATCGACGACCTGGCCGGCGCGGCCCGCACCCAGGTCGACGTGGCGGAGCTCGTCCTCGGCCTGCAGTGCGGGGGGTCCGACGGCTGGTCCGGCCTGACCGCGAACCCGGCCCTGGGCGTCGCCTCGGACCTGCTGGTCGCCGCCGGCGCGACCAGCGTCCTGGGTGAGACGCCGGAGGTGTACGGCGCGGAGCATCTGCTGGCCGCCCGGGCCACCGACCCGGCGGTGGCCGACGCGCTGATGGCGCGCATCCGCTGGTGGGAGGAGTACACCCGGCAGCAGGGCACGACGCTGGACGCGAATCCCTCACCGGGTAACAAGGCCGGTGGCATCACCACCATCCTCGAGAAGTCGCTGGGCGCGGTCGCCAAGGCAGGCCACAGCCCGCTGGCGGCCGTCCGGGAGTACGGCGAGCAGATTCCCCGGCCGGGCCTGGTGTTCATGGACACCCCCGGCTACGACCCGGTCTCGGTGACCGGCATGGTCGCCGGCGGGGCGAATCTGATCTGCTTCACCACCGGCCGCGGTTCCGTCTTCGGCAGCCGCCCCGTGCCGACGGTCAAGCTGGCCACCAACGCTGAGCTGGCCACCCGGATGGCCGGCGACATCGACCTGGACTGCTCGGCGGTGGTCGAGCAGGGCGTACCGCTGCCGGAGATGGGCCGCCGGGTGTACGACCTGCTGCTCGACGTGGCGTCGGGCCGGCGCACGGCCAGCGAGGAGCTGGGCCTGGGCGGCGAGGAGATCGTGCCGTGGCAGCTGGGAGCGGTGCTGTGACCGACGGGACGGGAACCGGGCAGCGGCTGCGCCTCGACACGCTGGAGCGGATCACCGGGCCAGGCCAGGGCTGGCGCGGCCCGCAGGTCGATCCGCGCGCGCTGCGCGTCGGGATCGTGCACCTGGGGATCGGCGCGTTCCACCGGGCCCACCAGGCCGTCTTCACCGAACTGGCCGCCGCGGCGACGGGCCGCGACGACTGGGGCATCACCGGCGTCACCCAGCGGTCGGCGTCCGTGCGGGAGCAACTGACGCCGCAGGACGGCCTCTACTCGGTGCTCGAACGGGCCGCCGA
The DNA here is from genome assembly GCF_043204735.1 of Micromonospora sp. NPDC047740. Taxonomy (NCBI): domain Bacteria; kingdom Bacillati; phylum Actinomycetota; class Actinomycetes; order Micromonosporales; family Micromonosporaceae; genus Micromonospora; species Micromonospora sp. NPDC047740. The sequence continues at coordinate 698,501 of NZ_JBIDCT010000001.1, read as the reverse complement.
CGCGGCATCGCTGCGCGTCATCGGCAGCGTGCGGGAGGTCGTCTTCGGCGGCGCCGACCCGGCGGCGGTGGTCGACCGGATCGCCGACCCGGCCGTCCGCGTGGTCACGCTGACCGTGACCGAGAAGGGATACCGGCGCGACGGTGCCGGCGGCCTGGACCGCGCCGATCCGCAGGTCGCGGCCGATCTCGCCGGCCAGCCGCCCGCAACGGCCGTCGGCCAGCTGGTGCGCGGGCTGCAGCACCGCTGGTCGCGAAGCGGTGCACCGATCACCATCCTGTCCTGCGACAACCTGACCGGAAACGGGCAGGTGCTGCGCGCACTGGTGGACGATTTCGTGGACGGGCTGCCGCCGTCGCAGGCGGCGGGGCTCGCCGACTGGATCGCGACGTCGGTACGGTTCCCGTCCTGCATGGTCGACCGGATCGTGCCGGCCACCACGGAGCAGGACCGCGCGGACGTCCGCCGGATGCTCGGCCTCGAGGACCGGGGCGTGGTGGTCGCCGAACCGTTCAGCCAGTGGGTCATCGAGGACGACTTCGCCGCCGACCGACCCGCCTGGGAACGCGCCGGCGCGGTCCTGACCAGGGACGTCGCCGGGTGGGAGGCAGTGAAGCTGCGCATGCTCAACGCGAGCCACTCGCTGCTCGCCTACCTGGGCGCCCTGTCGGGACACGACACGATCGCGGGCGCGCTGTCCGACGACCGGCTCGTGGCGGCTGCCGAAGCGCTGATGGTGCAGGACGTGGCGCCCACCCTGCGGGTGCCGGACGGGCTTGATCTCGACGACTACCGCCGTCAGGTGCTGACCCGCTTCGCCAACCCGGCGCTGCGGCACCGCACGGTGCAGGTCGCGATGGACGGGTCGCAGAAACTGCCGGTGCGGCTGCTCGGCACGGTTCGGGACCGCCTGTCCGCCGGGGAGGTGCCACGGCACGCGACGCTCGCGGTCGCGGCCTGGATGGTGTACGTCGCGCGGGGCCGCGACATGCGGGGGCGAGAGCTGCCGCTGGACGATCCCCTGGCTGACCGGCTGCGTGCCGCGGCGGCGCCGGCCGACGGTGACCCGCACCGTCTCGTCGACTCGCTGCTGGGTGTACCGGAGATCTTCGGCGCGGACCTTGCCGAGCACGACGGCTTCCGGGCGGCGCTGATCGACCACGTCGCGCGGTTGCTGAAGGGCGAGCCGGTCTGACCCGACGGCGGCGCTGTCCCCTGCGGGTCAGCGCCGCCGTCGGTTGTCCAGGCCATCAAGGAGCTGGCGGGGAGGAAGCCCTCGTGGGGTGAGCAGCGGCCGCCGCCGCAGCCTGCGAGGGGACCACATCCGTACGTCGGCGGGATCGCGCGGACAACGGTAACCGGTTACAGTCCTCGAAACCGGATCAACCACGACCGCCAGGAGGCACCCGGTGACGAACGCCAGCGGAACCCGGCCGTCCGACGCCCGGACCGATTGGGAAGCCCGCATAGCGCGCCGCAGCGACGAAGGCGGCACGGCCGCGCTACCCGACCTGCCCCCGCCTGCCGGGCTCACCGCCACCCCGGGCCACGGACACGTCCGCCTCTCCTGGCAGCCCGTCGACGGCGCGGTCGGCTACCTGGTGCACCGTGCACCGCTGGACGGCGACCGGGTGTCCGGGCCGTTCACCCCGGTGGACCACCTCGGCGGAGACGTGCTCTCCGTGCCCGACACCTGGTACGTCGACACCACCGGTATCCCGGGCGAGCGGTACGCGTATGCGGTGGCCGCCGTACCCGAGGTGACCGTGACCGGCGCGCTGAGCGGCCCGGTCCCGGCGGCCGCCCTGCCGGCCGGCGGTGAGCCGCCCACCGTCACGCTGCACCTCGACGCGGACGCCGCGGGCACCACCCTGCACCGGCCCTGGCAGCCGATGATCGGCAGCGAGCGGCTGTCCCAACTGCTCTGCCGGGACCGCTCCGGCGGCCGGGAGATCGGCGCCGAACTGCTGGCCGCGCTCCGCCGGGTACGCGACGAGATCGGTGTGACCACCGTGCGGGCGCACTCGATCCTGCACGACGACCTCGGCGTCTATCGCGAGGTCGACGGCGAGCCGGTGTACGACTTCAGCCGGGTGGACCAGGTCTACGACCTGCTGCTGGGCATCGGCATGACGCCGGTGGTGGAGATCGGGTTCATGCCCCGCGACCTGGCCAGCGACCCGGACCGCACCGTCTTCACCTACCGCGGCATCATCTCCCCGCCGCGCGACTGGGACCGGTGGTCCGGGCTGGTCCGGGCGCTGGTGGCCCACCTGCTGAACCGGTACGGCGAGCAGGTGCTCGGTTGGGACTTCGAGGTGTGGAACGAGGCCAACCTGGAGGTCTTCTGGTCCGGCAGCCGCGAAGAATGGATGCGGCTGTACGACGTGACCGCCCGCGCGGTCAAGGACGTCGACCCGCGGATCCCGGTGGGCGGCCCCTCGTCGGCCGCCGCCGGTTGGGTGGACGCGTTGCTGGAGCACGCCGCCCGGTCCGGGGCGCCGGTGGACTTCGTCTCCACCCACACGTACGGCAGCCCGCCGCTGGACCTGCGGCCCACCCTGGCCCGGCTCGGCTTCCCCGACGCGCGGATCCTGTGGACCGAGTGGGGCGTCACCCCCACCCACTTCCACCCGATCAACGACGGCACCGCAGCCGCCACCTTCCTGCTCACCGGCATGCGGTCGGCCGCCGGCCGGGTCGACGCACTGTCCTACTGGGTAGCCAGCGACCACTTCGAGGAACTCGGCCGGCCGCCGAGGCTGCTGCACGGCGGGTTCGGCCTGCTCACCGTCGGCGGCATCGCCAAGCCGCGCTACCACGCCCTGCACATGCTCGCCCAGCTCGGCGAGACCGAACTGCCGGTGCGGGCCGCCGGCGACGGCGCCGACGGCCTGGTGCAGACCTGGGCCAGCCGGCGCGCTGACGGCAGCCTGGCGATCCTGGTCTGGGTGGCCACCCTCGACCAGGACAAGCGGGATGGTGATCCGGCCCTGGCCCGGCGGATCCGGCTGGTCATCGACCACGCTGCCGGCCGGCCCGCCGTGGTCTCCCGGCTCGACCGGGAGCACGGCGACATCACCACCCTCGCGGACCGGTTGGGCGTCGCCGACTGGCCGACCGACGAGCAGTGGGCCGCGCTGCACGCCGCTGACCAGCTCCCGGTGGAGAAGGTGCAGCCGGTCGCCGAGGCCGGGGCCGCGGTGATCGAGCTGGACCTGCCGCAGCCCGGGGCGGTGCTGGTCGAGGTCTTCGAGGCCTGAGGCGGGCCCGGGAAGTAGGCCCTCAGCCGGTGGCTGAGGGCCTACTTCCTGGATCAAGCGTGACCAGGGCATTTGCTAACCGAACGACGCACGCCCCTTTGGCACGATCCACGGGTTGGACAGGTGCTACACCTGTGCCGCGATGTCACTCGTCGTCAGGAAGCGGCCCGGCGCAGCTGCGGAAGGTCCTGGTTGGCCGGAACGTTGAACGTCTCCTGTGCGATCAGTGGACGGATCCGGCCTTCGAACTGCGGCGAGACGAACGCGCGGCGGACGAGGTCGTCGGCGAGCTCGTTGCCGAGCGCCCCCATGATCATGGCCTGGTCGAGCGAGAGGTGCCGCTTGGCCACGGTGCCGCTGCCGACCGCGATCGCGTCGTAGAAGCCGCCGGGGCCGTACGAGTCGAAGTTGGCCTTGAGCCGGGCGAGGTTGTCGACGACCGCTGCCTTGGCGTACGGGAGAGCGAGGAACGCCGCGTGCGGGGTCACCACGCCGTCGCCGTAGTCGGGGTCCGGGCCGGCCGGGCGGCAGTCGCCGAACCCCGCGTCGTACTTCGAGCGCTCCATGTCGGACGGGTAGCCGTCGGTGTCCATGCCCATCGCGTCGACACCCCAGGCCATGTAACCGCCGGCCGGGTCGCTGGCTGGGGAGAAGCCCCAGTAGCCGTACCCGGCGTCATTCATCCCGTGCTCGATCTGGCCGGCGACCGTCGCGGGGTGGTTGCGGCCCCAGCTGTTGGGTGCCCACCGTGCTTCGGGCACGAACAGGTCGGGCATCAGCGCCTCGAACATGTCGCCGCCCCAGCTGGGTACGAACTGGATGCCGCGGTACTGGTACGCGCCCTCGTACACCGGAACGCCCTCGTAGGTGGTGTTGAAGCCGACCGGCTGCATCTCGTGCCAGCTCCAGTCGCAGGTGGCCGGCAGGGTGCGCATCGTGTTGTAGTAGGCCTTTGGCGGGATCTGGCCCATCGCGATGCCGAGGTACGTCGCGATGCGCGGTTCGGTGACCGTGATGTCGTAGTGGTTGCAGGTGAACCAGACGCCGTCGCGCTGCCGTGAGCATCCCGGGGGCGGCGCGTCCCAGAAGCCGCCGGCGATCAGGCCGCTGGCCCCGAACGGGGTCGCCGCCGCCGGGTTGTAGTAGAAGCCGAAGTTCATCTTCCGCAGGATCGCGTCGGCCTTGCCGCGCAGCTCCGGCACGGCGCCCTTGACCACGTTGAGCGCGGCCGCGAGCCAGCCGTTGTCCACGCTGGACAGGAACGGGTAGACGGTGCTGCCGTTGTCGGGCCAGACCGTGACGACCGAGCCGTCCCGCGGGTCGTACCAGTTGTAGTACATGCCCGACGCGGTGTGGTGCTTGAGCCGGGCGAGCGTGTCGAGGGTCTTGGCGATCCGGTCGCGGGCTTCCGCCTTGGAGATGATGCCGAGCTCGCGGGCGACCACCGCGGACCACATGTAGCCGCCGATGTTGGTGGGGGACGTGTAGGTGGAGCGGCCGCCGGCGGCCAGGTCACCGGTGATGTTGTCGGCGACCAGGCCGGTGCCGGGATCGGTCATGGCGACCATCGACCGCCATGTGTCCTTGGCATAGCCGAGCAGGGCCCGGTCGGCGCCGCGCTCGTCGGGCGCCGCGACGGCGGCCGAGCCGCCTGCCAGCACGAGCGCCAGCGCGAGGAGCGGTGCGAAAAGACGTCGCATGGGTCTCCTTGTCTCGTTCCGGGGATGGACTATTTGATTCCAGTGGTCGCGATGCCGCGCAGGAAATGCCGCTGGAGGAGCAGGAACACGATGAGCACCGGAAGCACGACGACGACCGCTCCCGAGAGAAGCAGACCGTAGTCGGTGCGGTTCTGGCCGACGCTGTAGAGCGCGAGGGCGACCGGCAACGTGTACTTGTCCTCCGTGGTGGCGACCACGAGGGGCCACAGGAAGTTGTTCCAGGAACCGAGGAACGTCAGGATCCCGAGGGTGGCCAGTGCCGGCCGGCACAGCGGAAGCACCACCCGCCAGAAGATCCGGAACTCGCCGGCACCGTCGACCCGGGCCGCCTCGATGAGGTCGTCGGGGATCGACTGGAGAAACTGCCGCATGAGGAACACGCCGAACGGTCCGACGAGGAACGGCAGGATCAGGCCGGCGTACGTGTTGGTCAGGCCCATGTTGCTGACCAGCACGAACTGCGGGACGAAGGTCACCATGCCAGGCACCATGAGCATGCCGAGCACGGCCAGGAAGAGCACTCGCTTACCGGGATACCGCAGCTTCGCCAGCGCGTACCCGACGAGCGAGCAGAACAGCAGGTTACCGACCGTGACCAGCGCCGCGACCAGGGCCGAGTTGAAGAAGTAGAGCGGGAAGTCCAGCCGGGAGAACAGCTCGCGGAAGTTGTCGAGCGTGAACGTCTCGGGCCACCAGGTCGGCGGCACCTGGCGGATCTCCCGTTCCGGCTTGACCGACGAGAGCGCCATCCAGACGAACGGTCCGGCCACGGCAAGCAGCCCGAGGACCAGGACGACGTAGAGCACGGTCTTGGCGACCCGGTCACGGGTACGCAAGGCGGTGTCCTTTGCGACCATCGTCAGTTCCTCTCCCCCAGCAGGCGGAACTGCACGACCGACAGCGCCACGATCGCCAGGAAGAGCACGTAGCTGGCGGCGGCCGCGTAGCCGTAGTTGCCGAAGCCGAACTGGTTGTAGATGTGGAACGACACCGACAATGTCGAGGAGAGCGGACCGCCCTGCGTCATGACGAACGGCTCCTCGAAGAGCTGGAGGTAGCCGATGCCGGTGATCACCCCGCCGAAGAGCAGCGTCGGCCGCAGCATCGGCAGGGTGACGTTGCGGAACTGCTGCCACCGCGTCGCGCCGTCGAGCGTCGCCGCCTCGTAGAGGTCGGCCGGCACCGCTTGGAGCCCGGCCAGGAAGATCACCATCAGGAAGCCGAAGTTGCGCCACGCCGCCATGACGATCAGTGACGGCAGCGCGAGCCTGGTGTCGAACAGCCAGCTCGGCCCGTCGACCCCGACCAGTCGCAGCAGGTTGTTGACCAGCCCGATCTCGGGGTCGAGCAGGAAGCGCCAGACCACCGCGATCGCCACGATGCTGGTTACGACCGGCAGGTAGAAACCGACCCGGAACAGCGCGCGGAAGCGTACGAGCCCGGAGTTGAGCGCCGTCGCCGCGGCCAGTGCCAGCACCATGGTCAGCGGCACCCCGACGACGACGAAGGCCAGCGTGTTGACCGACGACCGCAGGAACAGGTCGTCGGAGAACAGGCGGGTGTAGTTGTCGATGCCGACGGCGTTGACGGCGAGCGGGTTGCGCAGATCGGTGGAGCGCAGATCGGTGAAGCTCATGACCAGCGACGCCACCACCGGCAGCGCCATGAACACGAGGAACAACACGGTGAAGGGCGCGGAGAAGGCCCAGCCGGTCAGCGCCCGCCGCAGGCGTTGACGCCGCCGGACCGACCCGGCGGGCCGGTCGGGGCTGGTCGCCCCGGCCGGTCGCGCCGGTGCCGTCGCCGCGGAGGCGCCGGTCATGTCAGCTCCCGGTCCCGATGGCGCTCGCCTGCTGCTGGATCGCCTTCGCCGTCGCGGCCGGGTCGACGTTCTGCTTGCACAGCTTCTCGACCTCGAGGTCGAACGCGGCCGCGATCTGCTCCCAGGTCGTGATCGCCGGCGGCGCCTTGGCACTCTTGAGCTGCTGGCCGAACGCGGTCAGGAACGTGTCGCCGGTAAGTGCCGAATCGTTCCAGGCCGACTGCACGGCGGGCAGGTCCTTGACCGCCTGGTACCACTTGACCTGCACCTCGGGCTTGCTCAGCCACTGCACGAACTTCCAGCCACCGTCACGGTTCTTGGCGTCCTTGAAGACCGCGAGGTTGCTGCCGCCGATGAACGAGGTCGACGACTTCTTCGTCGGCATCTGCGCGACCGCGTACTTGTCCTTGAAGCCGGCGCCGCCCTGCTCCTCGACGATGCCCATGTGCCACGGGCCGGAGATGAACGCGCCGATCTCACCCTTGACGAAGCCGGGCTCGAGCGAGCCCTCCGGCAGCGCGGTCGGGGACAGGCCCTCCTTGAAGAAGGACTGGTAGTAGGCAAGCGCCTCGGTCATCTCCGGGGTGTCGAAGCTCAGCTTGTCCGCGCTGGCCACGTCGGCGCCGTTGGACCAGGCGAACGGCAGGACCGACTGCCAACTGCCGGTCTTGCCGGGCTGGAGGTTGAGGCCCCACTTGGCGCCGGACTTCTCCTTCATGCCCTTGGCCATGGCCTTGAGGTCGTCCCACGTCTTCGGGCCGTCCGGGAACCCGGCCTTGGCGGCCAGGTCCTTGCGGTAGTAGATCAGCCGGGTCTCGACGTACCACGGGACGCCGTACGAGGTGCTGTCGACGATCGTGGTGTCCCAGGCGCCGGGGAAGAAGTCGTCTTTCTTGATCAGATCCGACGGGGTCGGGTCGAGCGCGCCGGTCTTGGCGAACTCGCCCTGCCAGGTGGTACCGATCATCGACACGTCCGGCGTCTGCTTCGCGGCGATGGCGCTCGCGATCTTCTGGTGCGCCGCGTCCCAGGGCACCGCCGTCACGGAGACCTTGGCGTCGGGGTTCTCGGTGGAGAACTCCTTCGCGAACTCGGCAAGCTTCTCGCCTTCGGTGCCCATCGCCCAGACGGTGATGTCCCCGCTCGCCTTGCCCGCGCCGACCGACTTCGCCTCTTCCTGGCCGCCGCCCGAGTCACGGCCACAACCGGCCAACGCGACCGACGCGGCCAAGACGACCCCAGCCGCGGCGGCTAACCGCCTACTTCTCATGTCGTACCTCCAGGGGGTTGGTGGTTTCCAGGGGGTGAGCTGTTCACCTGCCGGTGCCTCCGGTCGGGGGCGCCGGGCAGCCGCAACTGCGGCGCAGGACGAGTTCGGTGGGCAGCACGAGACCGCCCGCAGGGGCGTCGCCGGGCTGGCCGGCGGCACGCAGGATCAGCCGGGCCGCTTCGGCGGTGAGCTCGCGGACGGGTTGCCGGACGGTGGTCAGGGCGGGGGTGACGAGAGCGGCGGCCGGCATGTCGTCGAAGCCGGTGATGATCAGGTCCTGCGGCACCCGCAGGCCCCGGCCGAGGGCGCCGACCAGCACGCCGAGGGCGGTCTCGTCGTTGGCGCAGACCACCCCGGCGGGCCGGGGTGTTTCGCCGCCCAGCAACTGGTCGGCGGCGAGCACCCCGTCGGCCTGCTGCATACTGACCGCGACCGGCTCGGCGGGCGGCTCGATGCCGAGGTCGTGGTGCGCCTGCCGGAAGGCGGCCCAGCGTTCACTGACGTCGGGCGAGCCCGCCGGGTTGCCGACGAAGACCAGATCGCGCAGGTCGTGGTCGGCGAGCAGGTGTCGGGTGAGCGCCAGCATGCTGCCGGCGTTGTCGGCGCGTACCGAGGGAATGTCGCCGGGACCCTCGCCGGCGACCACCACCACGGGGACCATCTTGGCGAGCCGGAGCAGCGCCTCGTCGGAGATGGTGCCGCCCATGACGGCGACACCGTCCACCCGGCGGCCCATCTCCAGCACCTGGTCGTCGGAGTCGGAGCGCAGGTGCGTGCAGAGGATGTGGACGCTGGCCCGGGACGGCACCGCCTCGGACTCGAAGCCTTGGATCAGTTCGGTGAAGTAGGGGCCGGACAGGCCGGGGAAGACCAGGCCGAGGGCGCCGTGCCGGCCCGCGGCCAGGGCCCGACCGAGGTGGTCGGGGCGATATCCGTGCTTCTCGATCGCGTCCAGCACCCGGCGGCGCATCTCCTCGGAGACCTGGCCGGTGCCGTTGGAGACCCGGGAGACGGTGGCCACGGAGACGCCGACGAGCTTTGCGATCTCGCGAACCGTCATGCGGCTGTTGCTCATCGCTCCCTCGATCCGTAACGTGCGGTTAACAGAAACCGGTTTCAGCCGACCATAGGCAGCCGAGACGAAGTTCACAAGTCTCTGATCCACAATCTCCCGTGTGAGGAGCTCTGCCCCATATGACAGAAGTGCTGCTCCGGGATCGCAGGATCCTCATCAACGGCCGGCCCGAGCTGCTGCTCGCCGGTGAGGTGCACTACTTCCGCCTCGCCCGGGTCGACTGGGCGGACCGGCTCGACCTGCTCCGCGACTGCGGCGCCGACACCGTCGCCACCTACGTGCCGTGGCTGTGGCACGAACTCCCCGACGGCTCGGTCGACCTGACCGGACGTACCCACGAGCAACGCGACCTGGCCGGCTTCCTCGACCTCGCACACCAGCATGGGCTGCGGGCCGTGGTCCGCCCCGGCCCGTTCATCATGGCCGAGGTCAAGAACGAGGGCATCCCCTACCGGGTGTACGACGAACACCCGCACCTGCTGCCCACCACCTGGGACGGCGCGCCGATCAGCACCCGCACCATCGACTACCTGGCGCCGGAGTTCCTCGCCGCGGCCGACGGCTGGTACGCCCAGGTGATGCCACTGATCGCGGAGCGCCTCGCGCCGCGCGGCGGCCCCGTGGTGGCGGTCCAACTCGACAACGAGATCGGGATGCTGTCCTGGGTGACCAACTCCCCCGACCTCACCGACGCCCTCTGCGCCGACCTGGCACGCTGGGCCGTCGAACGGTACGGCAAGGACACCGCCGCGGCGCGCACCGGCGCCGACCCGGCCGACCCGCCGGCATGGGCGGCCACCCTGCGCACCCCGGTCGAGGAACGCTCCCTGGCACTGCACGACGACCTCGGGCGCTACATGCGGGACCGCTACCGCCGGTACGTGGCGGCGCTGCGAGCCAGCGCCGAGCGATACGGAGTGACCGGGGTGCCGTTCCTGGTCAACGTGCACGGCACCGGCGGCGGGAGGGGACGCACCTTCCCGATCGGGATCAGCCAGCTCATGGAGTCGTACCGCGGGCAGCCGCAGCTCACCTCCGGCTCGGACTACTACCTCGGCGACCTCACCGTCACCAACGTCGCCGACCTGTACGTGTCCAACGCCTTCCTGGCCGCCGCGCACGACAGCGACCAGCCACTGACCTGCCTGGAGTTCGAGGCCGGCAACGGCGACTACGGCGAGGACCTGTCGACGCGTTACCCGCCCGAGGCGATCGACCTGAAGACCCGCATCTGCGTGGCGCAAGGCAACCGGCTGCTCAACCTCTACCTGTTCGCCGGCGGCCACAACCCGCCGCTGGCCGAACCGGTCGGCGACGGCAACGACCGGATCGCGTTCACCGGCGAGCGGCACGGCTTCGCCGCCCCGGTCGGCCCGGAGGGGCAGCTAAACCCGACGTATCCCGCGGCCCGGCGGGCGCTGCACGCCGTACGCGGGGTGGCCGACCTGCTCGCCGACGGCGACGAGGAACACGACGAACTCGCCCTCGGTTTCGTACCCGACCACTACCTGACCGAGTACCACCACCCGGCGTCCACCAACCGGTCCGAGCAGGTCGCCGAGCTGGAACGGTTCCGCGGCATGGGCGCGCGGGACGTATTGGCGCGGGCGCTGCTGCTCGCCGGCTACTCGTTCCCCGCAGTGAACCTGCAGGCTCCGGCGGGCGGCGCAGCACAGGGCCCGGGCGGCACACCGCCCGTGCTGGTGCTGGCCACCGCCCCCACCCTCGGCTCGGACGTCCAGCAGCGGCTGGTCGACCATCTGCGGGCCGGCGGCCGGCTGTTGCTGCACGGACCCCTGCCCACCCGCGACCACGACGGCGCGCCGTGCACCCTGCTGGCCGACGCGCTCGGGGTGCGGACGGACGGCTGGCTGGAGGGCGGCCCACACTACTTCCCATCGGTGGTGGGCCACGCCTGGGCGGCCCGCCCCGCCGAGGTCCGGGTCGGCTACGCCCAACTGCTCACCGGGTCGGGTGACCGGCTGCTCACCGAGGTCGGCTCCGGCCGGGCGTGCGGCGTCGAGGTTACCGTGGGCGCCGGCCGGGCCGTGCTGATCGCCACCGACTACCCGTGCCACCTGGACTTCTGGCGGTCAGCGCTGGACCGGCTCGGGGTGCGGCCCCGGCTCCGGCACGACGCGGGCGAACCCGGGCTGCTCCTCACCTCGACCGTGGACCGATCCGGCCAGCGGCTGCGTCACCTGATCAACGTCGCGCCGTCGGCGATCGAGTTCAGCCTGTGGCACCGGGACGAGCCGGTACTGTCCGGCCGGCGGCTGCGGATCGGCGCCCGCGCCGGGCTGATGCTGCCCGCCGGGGTCCGCGTCGGACCGGCCACTCTGCTGGAGAGCAGTTGCGAACTGGTGGCCCGCAACGGCTCGGAGGTACTGCTCCGGCCGACCCAGACCGAGGATGTCGCGGTCTTCGCCACCGACCGGCCGGTACACGCCGACCGGGGCGAGGTGACCGTCGCCGAGGGTCGAACCACCCTGACCGTCCGGGCCACGGATGGCGAACCGGTCCGGGTCAGAATCGGCTGACCGCCGCTCCCCGGTGGTCAGGGCGTCGATCCCGATCGACGTGCGCAGCGGCCGCTGCAACACCCCGGCGGGTGGGCACGTGGCGTCAGCCCGCCGCCAGTGGTCGGGCCAGCCAACTGGAGAGCCAGTCGAACGCGGTTGGCTCCATCGCCAGCCAGGTACCGGCGTTGTGGCCGCCGCCGTTGATGTACGCGGTGGTGACGCTCATCGGCGCGCGGGCCAGCCGGGCCAGGGTGGTGGTGCTGCGCAGCGACGAGTGGTCCGCGCGGGCGGAGCCAAGATAAAGAGCGATGGCGGGTGGCGGTAGGTGCTGCAAGCGCCAGGCATCGTTGTTCAGCGTGTTCTCGGAGCCGTCCCCGACGGTGATGCCTGGGGTGGTGTAGCCGGAGAGGCTGGCTGCGGCTGCGTATCCGGTCGGGTGGCGCAGGGCCAGGTTGGCCGCACAGAAGGCGCCGGCCGAATAGCCGATCAGTCCCCAGCCGGCCCGGTCGGTCCGTACGCGCAGTTGGCTCTTGACGGCCGCCGGCACGTCGACGGTCAGGTACGTCTCGGCCTGCGGTCCGTGGCTGAGGTTGGTGCACTCGGTGTCTAGCAGCCGGTCCGGCGTTATGTACGGGAACAGCACCACGGTCGGTGCCATCCGACCGGCGGCAATCTCCCGGTCCAGGTACTCGGGCGCGTGCAGGGTTTTTGTCCATCCCATCGGTGACGACGGGTAGCCGTGCAGGGCCTCGATGACCGGGAAGCGGGCGGCGGGGCGCGCGTCGTAGGCGGCCGGCAGGTACGCCATCATCGGCAGCGAGAGGCCGCTGGCCTTACCGGGGACGGTGAGGTTGACCAGGCGTCCGCCGGATCCGCTGCCGGGCGGCGGCGGATCCGAAAGCGCAGCTGCGGCCGGTGGTGCGCCCGTCAGATCGGACCACGAGGTGTAGGTCTCGACCTGACGGTTGACCCATACCAGGGCGGCGGCGAGGGCGGTCGCCACGCAGAGGCTGGCGCTGCCGGCCCGCAGCGCCACCCGCCACCATCCGCTGCCACGCTCCCAGGCCAGCGCCAACGCGACGGCGGCGACGACGGCCGCCGCGACGGCGAGCAACAGGAGCGCGAGGCTGTCCGGCGCCATCTTCCCCTCCTAAGCGGACGTGTTGGCAGTGCCGACGGGCGGCTGCACCGGGGCGATGCGGCGCGGCGGCACCAGGCTGGGCTGGCCGTGCGGGGTACGCACCTGCCGCACCAGTGGCGCGGGCTCGGGCAGCGGGGCGGGCAGCTGCCGGATCGCCCAGATCAGCGCCGCCCGCAGCGCGTCCAAGCTGGACGGCCGGGTGGAGCCGGCATGGGGCACTACGGCCGGGCCGCCGGTGGCGGTACGCGCCGGAGTGCCCAGCACGGCCACCGTCACGCCCACCGGCAGCCCTTTCGGTGCGGCCGCGCCAGCGGGCCGGCCGCGCCCCGCCCCGACGGGAACCACCGCCAGCGCCGGATAGCGGCCGGGCGCGGCCAGCACCACCTGGCGGGCCAGCGGCTCCTGCCCCGCTGACGACACCAGGGCCCAGCTGTGCCCGGTGACGCGCAGGTCCCGGCTCAGTTGGGCGGGCAACGTCATGGCCAGCGCCGGTACCGACGCTGCCGGGGTGGTGTGGGCGAAGATCAGCACGGCCGGTCCTGCCGCCGTCTGCGCCGAGCGGGCCAAACCAGTCGCGGCCGCATTGCCCCACCCGTCCCCCGCGCTGCTGAGGACCAGCACCGCCGGGTATCGCCAGCCGGGGTTGCGCAGGTAGTCGGCGGGTACGGTGACGGTCGGTGGGGCGGCCAGGTGCCAGTCCGCCCACCCGTCCGGTCGCCACTCGAAGGCGAACGGCTGCGCGGAGTCGCTGTGGTCGTGCTGGCGCACCCACTGGTCCAGCTGGCCCGGCGTGCTGGCATTGTGACGGCCGCCAGCGATGGCCTGAGTCAGCAGGTCGTCCCAGTTCGTGTAGAACTGCGCGGAACGGTTCACCGCCAGCCCCACGGCCAACAGCACCAGGGCCTGGGTCAGCAGCACGCCCACCACCCGTACCGGGATGCGGAGCCGGCCGAACCGCCGCCAGCCGACAACGGTTGCGGCGGCCGCCCCTACGGCAGCCAGCCCCGCCAGGACGAGCAACGAAATGCCGGTCAGTGCCATGTGCACCTCCACGCCCTGAACCGTGCCGGTAGGGCTGATGGTCCACCCGGTCGCTGAGAGAGGCTGCAACATTTGCTGGAGGATCGCTGAACGCGGCGGTGTGGGCTGCTCAGCTCACTCACAGCGCGCACGCTGATGGGGCTCAGCGAGGCGGCCGATGATGACCCGCATGGCGCCGCAAGGAGGCACAGCATTCGTCGGCGAGCCCTGGCGGCCACGCCCGCCGCTGACGCGGGCCGGCGTGGCCCGGCTTGTGCAGGTGGCCGGCGTGTTCACCATCCTCACCTGGCTCCTGCCGCCGCGTCGTGGCGGGCTGGAGGTCCTGGCGGAGTACCTGCCGATGACCGGCGTCCTCACCGCCCGCGCAGCCACGGCGGTCAGCGGGGTGCTGCTGGTCTACCTGGGTGCGGGGCTGCGGCGAGGCAAGCGCAGCGCCTGGCGGTTGGCCGTCTTCCTGGCCAGCGTCGGCATGGTCCTGCACATCGCCAAGGGGCTCGATTTTGACGCGGCGGCGGTCTCGGGCGCACTGCTGGCCATGCTGGTCGCGGTGCACGGCCAGTTCCGGGTGGTCGCCGATCCGCGCAGTCCGTGGCGCGCGCTGGCGGCGTTCGCCGGCTTTGCGGGCGCCGGCTTCACGCTCGGCATGCTGGAGATAGCCCTACGGCCGAACCGCCTGGTCGGCACGCCGGGCGTGCGGCTGTGGGCGGAGCACGCCGCGCTCGGTCTGGTCGGCGCACCCGGCCCGCTGCGATTCCGGCACCCGCTGGGCGCCGAGGCGGTCAGTCTCACCACCGGCGCGTTCGGGCTGCTCGCGGTCGGCGCCGCCACGGTGCTGCTGCTGCGCCACGCCCGGCGCGATGCCGACGAGCGGACCGCGGAACAGGACCACCGGCTACGCGAGCTGCTGCGCGGGTACAGCGCGGCCGACTCGCTGGGCTACTTCGCCCTGCGTCGGGACAAGCTGCTGATGTGGGCGCCATCGGGAAAGCTGCCGTGCCGTATCGCGTCATCGACGGGGTCAGCCTCGCCACCGGTGACCCGATCGGGGACCAGGATGCGTGGTCGCAGGCGATCGACGCGTGGCTGGCCGACAGCGCCCGGCATGGGTGGACCCCGGCGGTGCTCGGCTGCGGCCCGTCCGGCGGACGGTCGTACCGCCGCAGCGGCCTGGACGTGGTGGAGCTCGGCGACGAGGCCGTGGTGGACGCAGCCGGATTCAGCCTCGAGGGCCGGCCGATGCGCGCCGTGCGCCAGGCGGTTGCTCGCGCGAAGCGCGCCGGGTACACCAGCGAGGTGATCCGCCAGCGCGACCTGTCGCCGGCCGCACTGGCGGAGGCGGTACGTGCGGCCAGCCAGTTCCGGGACGGACCGGTGGAGCGCGGCTTTTCGATGGCACTGTCCCGCCTCGGCGAACCGCAGGACGGCGACTGCGTGCTCGTGCTCTGCCGCGACGGCACCGCTCGGCTGCGTGGCGTGCTGCAGTTCGTACCATGGGGAAACGACGGGCTGTCGCTGGACCTCATGCGTGGCGACCGCTCGGCGGTCAACGGCGTGATGGAACTCATGGTGGTCAGCGCGATCGAAGCAGCGCCCGGCCTGGGCGTGGGACGGCTCTCGCTGAACTTCGCCGTGCTGCGCTCGGTCTTCGCCCGCGCCGAGGGGCTGGGGGCCGGGCCGATCCTGCGGATCTGGCACCGGCTACTGCGGCTGGCCTCCCGGTTCTGGCAGATCGAGTCGCTGTACCGGGCGAACGCCAAGTACCAGCCGGCGTGGCAGCCGCGTTACCTGTGCTTCCCCACTGCCCGCGACCTGCCCCGGATCGCCATGGCCGTACTGAAGGCGGAGGCGTTCCTGCCGACCGGGTGGCGCCGGGCGCGGCGCGCAGACGGCGACGCCTGCGCGCCATCCCTCGAACCGCTCGGGGTGAGGTGATGGCAGAAGGGGCGCGGCGACGCACCGCCCTGCGACGCGCCGCTGCGATCGCCATGCTCCTGTCGACTGCGATCAGCGGCGGCGAACCGCCGCCGCCCGCAGCCGGGCCCGCCGCGGGTGCGGTGGTCGCGCTCGGCGACTCCGTGCCGGCCGGGTCGGCCTGCGACTGCGTGCCCTTCCCGGACCTGTACGCCCGCATGCAGGTGCCCGCCGTCCCCTCCGTCAACCTCGCGCGCGGCGGCTTCAGCTCCGACGATGTGTGGGCGCAGCTCGAGTCCCCTGATACGGACGAGGACCTGCGCGAGGCTGGCGTCATCATGATCATGGTTGGCGCGAACGATCTGGCCGCCGCGTTCGACGCCGACGGCGACGACGCAACCTATCGGCGAGTCGCGGCGCGAGTCGGCGCCAACGTGGCCGCCACGATTGTCCGGATCCGCGAGTTGCACGACGGTCCCGTCACGGTGCTCGTGCTCGGCTACTGGAACGTCGTCAAGGACGGCTCCGTGGGGCTTGTCGAGTACGGTGATGCCGGCATGGCGCAGTCGGCTACCGCCACCCGGTACGTCAACCAGGCTCTGCACGACGCGGCCGCTGAGACGGCCGCACTCTACGTGCCCACCTACCCGGCGTTCAAGGGCGTCGCCGGCGACCAGGACCCCACCGACCTGCTCGCTGACGACGGCGATCACCCCAACGCGGTGGGCCACGAACTCATTGCCCGCGCGGCGAACGCCGCCGTAGCTGCCACCAGATAGCCATGGCCGCCACCGCCATCGCCGGGCCGACGAACACGTGGCCCAGGACGACGGTGCGGACCAACCTTTCCGCGTAGGCGTTCGCTCGCGGACGCTCCGCCACCTGCTGACCGAGACCTACCCCTCCATGGGTGTGCCTGCCGTCAGGGCGAGGCCGGTCACGGCCAGCAGGTCCCGACGGCGGAGGTGGTGAGCAAAGTGCGGCGCCTACTTCCAGTCGAGATCGCCGTCGACCCGGTCGCCGTTGATCATGAGGTTGTCGAAGCGGAGTCGCTCGACGTTCTCGAGGACGAACGGCTTGTCCGCCTTCTTCACCACGATGTCCTTGAGCAGGACGTCCCGCAGCGGCGCGGCCTGCGAACCGTGGACTTCGAGCACCTGACCGGCGGCCTCGACGGTGATGTCGGAGAACACGATGTCGCGATACACCGGCGGGAAGTTGCCGCCCAGTTCACCGGGGTAGTTCAGCTGGAACCAGATGAAGGTGTCGAAGGACTCGACTGTCATGTTCCGCACGCGGATATGCTCGACCGTGCCGCCCCGGTCGAGGTTGCCCTTGAACCGGATGGCGGAGGCGCCGGTGCGCAGCACGTTGTCGGTGAAGTAGACGTGGCGGATGTCGCCCGACATCTCACTGCCGAGGGCGATGCCGTCCTCGCCACCCATGTCGTTGTTGCGCACGACGATGTATTCACTCGGCCGGCCGATGGTCCGCCCGTCGAGGTCTCGGCCCGACTTCACCACCACGGAGTCGTCGCCGGTGCGGAAGGTGTTCTTCTCGATGAGCACGTGGGTGCTCGAGTCGACGTCCACGCCGTCGTTGTTCGCCCGGTGGCTGTCCACCACGAGGTTGCGCACGATGGCGTCGTCCGTGTAGACGAGGTGGTTGATCCAGAACGGGGAGTTGTGGATCGTGTAGTCCTGCAGGAGCACCCGCGTGGCGTGGAAGAACTGGACAGCGCTGGGCCGCAGGTAGGTGCCGGCTCCAAAGATCCGCTGCTCGACCGGCACGCCGGTGAAACCCATCTGACGCAGCCGCAGCTGGTCGCCCTGCTGCTTTCCCGTCCAGCTGTGGAACTCGTGCTGCTCGTTGCCGTCGATGACGCCCTTGCCGGTGATTGCCACGTCGTGCACGTCATTGGCGTAAATCAGCGGTGAGTAGCCGAACAGCTCGGTGCCCTCCCAGCGGGTGCGCACGACGGGCAGGTAGTCCTTGGCGGCCGGACTGAACAGCAGCGTGGCTCCCTCGGACACGTGCAGGTCGATTCGGCTGGCCAGATGGATCGGCCCCTTGCTGAACCAGCGGCCGGCGGGCAGGATCACCCGCCCACCACCATCCTGGGAGGCGCGCTTGATGGCGGCCATGATGGCCGGACGCGCGTCGGCGCTGCCGTCGCCCACGGCACCAAAGTCGGTGACCACATAGTCCCGCTTCGGGATGGCGGGCGTCTCGATCTTGTCGACGATCCGCTGGATCATCGCCGAGTCGGCGTTGGCGCTGGCTCTGGGGCTCGCGTCGGCTCCGGCGGCCGCGGTGACTGTCGAAGCGAGAGCCAGGGCCAGCAGGACGAGGACGGCACGGGGACGGCGTCGGCCTCGTGATGCTCGCTTCGGTTCCGGCAGTTGCGTCGTCACGGCATTCCCTTTCGGTTCGGGGGAACGGACAGGTGGTGACGGTGGTGCGTTGGCTCGTACGGCGTCGGTCCCCCGCAGAAACCCGGTCGGGGTCTGCGCATTGTGGGGCGTCGGAAGCCCGGAGGTGACCGTCCACCGACGATCAGCCATGCAAACGTTTGCATGGATTATTTCGACCATCACCGCTCCTTGTCAACGGCCCTGAGGCAACAGATCCGCCGGTAAGCGCAGATCAGGGTCGACCGCCCCGGTGCTGAGGCATGCGACGCTCCAGACCCGCGTCGGACGCCCGAGCTGCTCCGATCAAACGTTTGCACCGAATGGCGGCTGAGGTGGTCCGCGCATCGATCGCCCCGGTCGTACAGTGGCGACCAGCAATCGGATCAGGAGGTGCGGTGTGACGGGCGGAAGGCGGGTTCGTCTCGTCGACGTCGCACGCGAAGCGGGCACGTCGGTGTCGACAGTCTCCCGGGTCCTCAACGGCTCGGAGCAGATCTCGTTCGAGGTGAGCAACCACGTCCGCTCGGTCGCCGCGCGACTGGGTTACCGGGCCGACGGCGCGGCGAAGGAGCTCAAGCTCGGCCAGGTCCGCACCATCGGGGTGACTGTGCCCGATCTGGCCAACCCGTTCTTTCCCGAGGTGCTCAAGGGCCTCGGCGCCGGGGCGCGCGCGGCGGGCCACCGACTGCTGATCAGCGAGAGTGGGGAGGACCCTGACGAGGAACTGCGGCTGGCGGAGGAGTTGACCAGCCACGCGAGTGCCCTGGTGCTGTGCAGCTCGCGGCTGCGACCAAAACACCTCGCCAGGATCCTCGACGGGCCGATCCCGGTCGTCTGCGTCAACCGAACGGCGAAACAGGCGGGGGTGGTCTGCGTCGATTACCGCTCCGGCAGCCGGCAACTGCTGGACCACCTCGCGAACCTCGGCCACCGGCGGATCGCGTACGTGGGTGGGCCACCTGCTTCCTGGTCGGACGGGCAGCGTCGCCGCACGTTGCGCACCCTGACCCGGAAGATGGGCATGCAACTGGCGGAGATCACCGGGGGCTGGTCCGGCGACCACGGGTACGACGCCGGGCCGGAGGTGCTGGGCATCGGCGCCACGGCGGTGATCACCTTCAACGACCTGGTCGCGATCGGGCTGCTGAGCTGGTTGCACGACACCGGCGTCGAGGTGCCCGGCGCGGTGTCGGTGACCTCGTACGACGACATCCCCATCGCGGCGTACGCGCGACCGCCGCTGACCTCGCTGCGCAACCAGCGCGCACAGCTCGGCCGGCTGGCCTGGGATCACCTGTCGGCGCGCCTGGCCGGTGACCAGTGGCCACAGCCGGTCATGCTCACCCCGACGCTGATCGTCCGCGCCAGCACCGGGCGCCCCTTGGAGAACGGCGAGGCCGATCCCGCCTGAGACCAGGGCGTGTCCTGCCGATCATGGGCTCCGTGGGTCGTCCGGGGCAGCGCCGACACCCAACCGGATGCCATAGTGCCGCCATGAAGGCAGACCTATACAGCTACTTGAAGGGCGGCCGTGACGCGCTGCTGTGGAAGCTCGACGGGCTCAGCGAATACGATATTCGACGTCCGTTGACCCGGACCGCCACCAACTTGCTCGGTCTGGTGAAGCACTCGGCGGCCATGGAGATCCTCTACTTCGGCGTCGTGTTCGGCCGACCGTTCGAGCAGGAGCTGCCGTACGTCGGCGACGGAGCGGAGACCAATGCCGACATGTGGGCGACTGCCGATGAGACCCGCGAGGAGATCGTCGCTCTTTACCGTCGCGCGATCGCCCACGCCGACACCACCATTGAAGCCCTTGCACTGGATGAGGTCGGCCGTGTGCCGTGGTGGGGCGATGCAGCGGTCACGTTGCACCACGTCCTGGTCCACGTCATCGCGGAAACGCAACGGCACGCCGGCCACGTTGACATCGTGCGCGAACTCATCGACGGCGCGGCCGGGCTGCTGCCCAGCAACGACAACCAGCCCGCCGCCGACGAGTCATGGTGGCTGGACTACCGCCAGCGAGTGGAGCAGGCCGCCCTCGACGCCCACAAACGCAGCAACTAGGTTTTCTGTCGATCATGGAAGCCAGATGATGGCGGCGATGAGTACCGGCGCACCCGTGCGCAGCTTCCACAGGATCCCGTTGATGACCTGGCGGTGATCCCGCCACCGCCCCCGCGCACTGCCCGCTCGGGCAGCAGCAACGCGATCACCGCCCGCGCCTCATCGGTCAACCCACCACGACGTACCTCTGGCACATCGTCAACGATCAACCACTAGAAGATCGGCAGGACATGCCCTAGCTACGCTCCTGACGGGGTGGGGCGGTGGAGCCGCGGACGGCGAGCTCGACCGGCACCCTGGTCGCTGTCAGCGACGGTCCGGTTCCCTCGGTGGCGAGCCGCTGCCAGGCCAGCCGGCCGACCGCCCGCTTGGGCACGGCTACCGTAGTGAGCCCGGGCGGGGTGAGGGCGCTGAGCGGGATGTCGTCGAAACCGGTCACCGAGACGTCGCCCGGCACCGCGACGCCGAGTTCGGTGAGCCGGCTCAGGACGCCCAGCGCGACGTAGTCGTTGAAGGCGACGATCGCGGTCGGCTTGTGTCCCAGTGCCTCCTCGGCCGCCCGGTGGCCGTCCGGCGCCGTCGAGCCGCACGGGATCTGCACGACGTCGAGTCCTCGGCCGGCGGCGGTGCGCAGGGCGCGCCGGCGCTGCCCGTCGGACCAGGCGTGGGGCGGCCCCTGCAGGTAGACGAGACGGCGGTGCCCGAGCGACGCGAGGTGGGCGCACAGCTGTGTCATCCCCTGGTGGTAGTCCACCAGCACCGCCGCCACCGACGGGTGTCGTACCAGTCGGTTGACCAGGACGAGGGCTGGGAGCTTGGTGGCCAGCTCCCGGAGTCGGAGCGTGCTCATGCGGGGTGAGCACAGCATGACGCCGTCCACCCAGCGGCCCAGTTCGGCGGCGGCCCGGTATTCGACCTCGGGATCCTCGTCGGTGTCGGCGACCAGAGTGCGCCAGCCGCGCTCGGCGGCCGCCGGCGTCGCGCCCTTGAGGACCTCGGCGAAGTAGGGATTCGCGAGGTCCGGGACGACGACGCCGACGGTGTGCGAGCGTCCGCTGAGCAATACCTGCGCCGCGGGGTTTGGCCGGTAGTCCAGGTGCGCCGCGGCGTCGCGTACCCGTTGGGCCAGGTCGGCCGAGACCGGCTTGGCGCCGGTCAGCACCCGGGAGACGGTCGCGGTGGACACCTGCGCGAGTCGGGCCACGTCGTGGATGGTCGACCGGGTCGGTGAGCTGCGGGGCGTTCGCTGCACCGCCACATTTGACCATGCGGCCGCCGGGGCTTCGGACACTCAGGCCGTGGCGAGCACGAGCGGTTGCCCGTTCTCGACGACGTTGCGTAGCACGAGGTTGTCGACGTACTCCACGACGCCCGGCTTACCCGTGGTGCCGAAGTCCACGTTCGTGAGGGTCACGTCGGTGATGTGGTCGTCGGCGTAGCCGCGAAGGTTGAGGGCGCGCCCGGCCTGGCCGACGGTCAGGTCCCGCACGTCGATGTTGCGCACCACCGGGTTGAACCCGTAGCCGGGGCCCTCCTCGTAGTAGAAGTTGACGTCGATGACGGCGCCGGCGACCTCGCCGATGCGGATGTCGCGCGCGTAGACGTCGGTGATGAACCCGCCGCGGACGGAGTTCGTCTTGAACCGCAGGGCGATGTCCAGGTTGGGGCTGGACATTTCGCAGTTGCGGGCGAAGACGTTGCGCACCCCGCCGGACATCTCGCTGCCGATGGTCACTCCGCCGTGGCCGTCGCGCATCAGGCAGTCCTCGATGAGGATGTCCTCGCTCGGGACGTTGACCCGGCGCCCGTCGGCGTTTCGCCCGGCCTTGATCGCGATGCAGTCGTCGCCGGTGTCAAAGGTGCAGCCGCGGATGACGACCATGCGGCTGGATTCGGGGTCGCAGCCGTCGTTGTTCGGGCCGTGGGAGTTGACGGTGACGTTCTGCACCAGCACGTTCTCGGACAGGGTCGGGTGGATCTCCCACATCGGGGAGCGGACGATCGTGACCCCCTCGATGAGCACATTGCGGCAACGGTAGGGTTCGATGAAGGACGAGCGCAGACAGTCGCCCTCGCCGAACACCCGCTGCTCGACCGGCACGCCCTGCTCGGCCATGGCGAACAGCCGGGCCCGGGCGGCATCCTGCTTCGGGTCGCCCTTCTTCCAGCCGTACTCGGCCTTGCCCTTCCACGGCCACCAGTGCTCGTTGTCCGCCTGACCGTCGAGCACCCCTGCACCGGTGATCCCGATGTTCTCCTGCTCGAAGGCGTAGATCAGCGGTGAATAGTTGTAAAGCTCGACGCCCTCGAACCGGGTCAGCACGGCTGGCAGGTAGTCGGCGGGGCGTTGGCTGAACAGCACCACCGCCTCGGCGGTGACGTGCAGGTCGACGTTGCTGAGCAGGTGGATCGGCCCGGTGAGGAACCGGCCGGCCGGAACCAGCACGTGCCCTCCCCCGGCGACGTGACAGGCGGCGATCGCCTGCCTGATCGCCTCCGTGCAGTCGGTAGCGCCGTCACCGACGGCGCCGTACTGCCGGATGTCGAACCAGCGGTTGGGGAAGTGCGGGCGGCGTACCTTCGCGCTGATGTACTCGGCGCGGGCCCAGGGGTTGCCGGGAGGCGTGGGATCGGCGCTTGCCCGGCCGGCGACCAGCGGCGCGAAGGCTGCGGCGGAGGCGGTCACCCCGGCCCATCGGAGGAAGTCACGTCTGCTGTGCTCGGTCGTCATGAAAGCTCTCCTGGTCTGGCCGGAACCGGTAGGTAAAGCTTTTCCTACCGGCCAAACGCATCGGCGTCAACGGATTGGCGGATGGGACTGGCTCTGCGACGATGGTGCGGGAGTGCTTCGCCTAACGTTCGGCTGCCACGTGCGCCCGGACATCACCACCCCGCCACCTACGACCAAGGAGTGCCCTGGCGCGCACCGGAACCTTGCCGGTCACCGCCGCCCTGCCGGGTCAGGTACGAGGCTTCCGCCGGCCATTGGGCACCGGGCGGGGCCCAGTCCAGCCGCGAGTCACGGGAAGTCGTCGGGCTTGGTGTCCGGCAGCGAAGCCAGCAGCTGGGCGGCCAGCCGCCGCACCGTGCCGTCGTCCTCCTGGTGGGCGAGCCGGACGAGCACCTCCCGGGTCCGGCTGTCCCCCCGGTAGTGACGGGTCAACGCGAGCAGCGCGGTGCGGCGGATCTCCCAGTCGTCGTCGTCCGCCAGCCGCAGCAGCAGTTCCCGTACCCCCATCCGGTCGGCCAGCGTGGCTCCCAGCTGTTCCACGGCCCGGCGCCGGACCTCCAGGTCCGGGTCGTCGCGGACCAGCCCCACCAGCAGTACCCGGACCTCCGGATCGGCCCCGAAGTGCTCGCCGAGCGCAGCGGCGATGCGGGCGCGGATCGCCGGGTCCTGGTCGGCCAGGCGGCGCATCAGCCGCAGCGTCACCGCCATGGACGCCGAGCCCCGTTCGGTCAGGCAGCGCACCGCCGCGTCGAACACGGCCGGGTCGGTGTCCGACTCGACGCATTCCAGCAGCACGTCGGTCACCACGTCGGGGCTGCCGTACGCGCACAGGGCCTGCACGGCGGCCAGCCGGATGCCGGCGTAGCTGTCTCGGCGGGCCCGCCGGCACAGCGTCTCCAGCAGGCCGTCGGCTTGGCCGTGACGGGCGAGTGCCTGCGCGGCGGCGCGCAGCACGTTCGGGTCGGGGTCGCGGCTGACCTGCTCGGCGAGGCATTCGCGCACCTCGGGGTCCGGTGGCTCGCCGAGGTGGGTCAGGCTGCGGGTGACCCGCAGCCGGACGATCGGGTCCCGCTCCTGGGAGGCCCGGCTGATGAGCAGGTCGCGAGTGGCGTGGCCGAACAGCGGCCGGCCGGTGAGCAGGTCGACCGCGGCGAGCCGGACGCTCGCGGTCGGGTCCCGGCGGGCTCGTTCCAGCAGCAGTTCCCCGGTGCGGTGGTCCGGGTAGGCCTCGGCCAGGGCACGCACCGCGGCGAGGCGCACGGTCGCGTCGTCGTCGGCGCGCGCGGCGTACGCCGCTACGGTCCATCCGGTGTCGTCCGCGCGGTCCTGGTCGAGCAGTGCGGTGACCGCTGCGGCCCGCACGGACGCGTCCTCGTCCTGCTCGATCTGGTCGACCAGCCGGGCTCGGCAGCGCCCCTCCGGATCGGGTACGAGCGCCAGTCGCTGCACGGCAACCGCGCGCAGCCGTGCGGAGGAGGCCGAGCAGGCCAGTTTCAGCAGCAGTTCGGTGCCGTCGGGGCTGGGCCCGCCGGGCAGCAGTTCGGTGACCAGGCTGCGCCGCACCTCGTCCGGGGCGTCGCTGGCGACCCGCTCCAGCGCCCGTGTGCGGGCCGTGTCGGCGTGCTCGGGCAGTGCGAGCAGGCCTTCCAGCGCGGACTGGACCACTGCGGGGTCGGTGTCGGTGTCCAGTAGTCGCTGCAGCGTCGCGGGTACGTCGGGCAGGTCGGCGCAGCGGGCGGCGAGGACTCCCACGGCGGCGCGCCGCACGGTGGTGGCGGGGTCTTCGGTGGTCCTCGCCAGCATCTGGCGGACGTCCTCGGACAGCTCGGCCCGGCCGCCGAGGGACTGCACGGCGAGCGCGCGTACCGCGGGGTCGGGTGATTCGGTGAGGTCGCGCAGCACGTCGACGAGCTCGGGGTCGGCGCTGAAGTGTGCGACCAGAGCCCGGACGGCGGCCTGCCGTACGGCGGTCGACACTTCCGCCTGTGCCTGGGCGAGGAGCAGGTCCCGGCAGCGGCGGCGGCTGGGGCTGGTGGTGTCCAGCCGGCCGGCGGCCTCGGCCAGCCCGGCGACCATGGTGAGGTGGGCCTGCCGTTCGCGGCCCTGCCCGAGTTCCCGGACCAGCAGTTCCTCCAGCTGTTCCTCGGCGGTGGACAGCACCGCGGCGATCCGGGTCGCGAACGCGGAGCCGGAGCGCCAGCTGGTGCGCACTCCGCGGCGGCGGTACCAGTGCAGGAAGGCAGCCCGGCCGGGCCAGTGCGGGCCGAGCGCCCGGATGGAGGACAGCAGTTCCTGTTCGGTGAGTTCCACCAGGTTGGGGTCGTCGGCGGAGATGCCGTGTTCGACCAGCAGCACGATCTGGCCCAGCACGGCGTCACCCGCGCCGGCCAGCTCGGCCGGCTGTGGCGCTTCCGCCACGCACTGCGCGGCCAGCACCAGGTTCCATGGTGGGCCGGTGAGGTTCAGCGGCGGCCAGGGTTGGTTGACCTCGGTGGCGAGGAGGGTGACCAGCTCGTTGGCGGTCGGGGCGGGCAGCGCGCTGGCGACCAGTCGGAGCACCTCCCGCCAGGACGGGTCGGCCCAGTGCTCGCGGAACAGCGCGCGCAGCTGGTCGAGGCCCCAGGCGTCCGGATCGTGCTCGAACCTGTCCACGATCTCCTCGGCACAGAAGAACTCCAGGAACGTGCGGTGCACGAACCCGAAAAGTCGCAGGCCGTACCGTTCCAGGATGAAGCTTCGCTGGCGCAACTTGTCGATCATCGAGTAGGCCATGGCGAGCGCCCGCTCGTTCTCGAATCCGTAGAAGTCGACCAGGTGGTCCCGGAAGATGCGCGCCAGTTCGTCGGATTCGATGTAGTTTCCTGCCGGTCCGGACTCCCGGAACTGCATCCGGAACGCCAGGTGGCGCAGCAGCCGCCGCTTCGCCTGCGGGTCCAGCGGCGGTACGTCGCCGTGGCTTTCCCGCAGTTGTTTGGTCACGTCCCATTCGGAGATCAGCACGTCGGTGACGTGGGCGTAGAGCCGGCGCCGGTTGCGTGGCAGTGGGTGGCCCCGGCCGACGATCGCCATGAGCATCAGCAACAGCGGGTTGCCGGCGATCTCGTGCATGGCTCGGGATCTGCGCACCACGTCGAGGATCTGCCGCCGCTGCCGGTCCGCCTCGGCCGGCGGGGTGGGCATGACGTAGCGGTACCAGTTGCCGAGGAAGCGGGCGATCCGTTCGTCGTCGAGGTCCTCAAGGGTGAAGTGGTCGAAGCCGGCGTTGGCGAAGGTGTGTCGCAGGTATCCGGCTGCCCGTGAGGTGACCACCGTCCGGACGCCGGGGTATTCGTTGGCGAACGTGGCGATCTGTGCGGCGACCTCCTCGCGCTGGGCCGGGTCGAACACCTCGTCGAGGCCGTCGAACAGGAACAGTGCCTGGCCGCCCTGGCGCAGGTACGACTCCAGCACGTCCTGGTCGATCCCGGCGAGTCCCTGCTGGTGGCGGTGGCCGACGTAGTCGAGCAGGCCGTCGCACCGGCCGTCCCCGCAGTGCACGGCGTACGAGCGCAGCTCGATCAGGACTGGCAGGTAGCGGTCCAGCGCGGCCAGTCGGGGCTCGACGCAAGCGCCGGCCAGTGCCAGCGCCAGATAGCGTGCGGTCGCTGACTTGCCGGAGCCGGGGTCGCCGAGCAGCACGATGGCCCGCCGGCTCGGATCGCACACCACGTCAAACAGGGCGAGTGCGTCCTTGGCCGCGTACTCCTCCCAGAGCCGCTCCACTTCCTCCGGGTCCACCACGCCAGGCAGGCCGCCCGGGTCACCGTCCGGTGTGGAGCCGGCCCAGCGCCACCACGCGAGAGGCATTTCCGGTCGGGCGTCCTCGTGTACCCGCGGTTCCACGAACACCTTCGGCAGGCCGACCGTGAGGTATCCGATGGTGGGTCGTGGCGACACCCCGTCCAGGGGCACCGCCTGGTAGCGCAACGCCAACTGCTTGTAGTAGTGGTTGCGTACGGCCTCTGGCAGGTGGGTGTCGGGGTCGGCGGGTTCGCGGGCCGGGGAGCGGCCGCTGCGCACGTCGGCCAGCGCCACGGTGACCTTGGCGGACAGGTCGTCCACACTGGAGAAGAAGGCGCACAGGTGGCGTTCCTTGAGTTCCCGGCGCAGCGCGACGACCTGCTGCCAGTCGGCGTCCCGGTCGATCATGTCCACCGGCCACGGCGTGTCCTCGGCGAGCAGGAAGATCAGGCAGGGTTTCCCGGCCGCGAGGGCCTCGCGGTATTCCAGTTCGGTGATGGAGGATTCCTGGCCGGGCGGCCGGAACCCGTACCGCCAGGCGAACAGCCCCACGTAGAGGTCGCAGCGGCGTACGTCGGCCAGGCAGCGTTCCAGGGGTGGCCTGATGTCGGCGCCGTACGCCTCCATGGCCACGTCCTCGATCTCGAGGCGACGTGCCACGGCGTGCACGGCAGCGCGATATTCCAGCAGGTCCTTTTGGGTGGCCGAAATGTAAACCTTCATGAACGGCAAACTCCAGGGGGTGGCTGGGGACCGCACCATTGAAAATATCAGCCGACGTCACATCCCTCCGACCCGCGAACGCCCGGCAACCCCCGCCACACATGGGATTCCCGCCAGCGGGGGGCTTATGATGGCCACTGGACAGATACGGGCCCGGAACGGGCGGAATCCCGTGCCCACGGGTGTTTCGGCATTTCCCGCACGGGTCCGTGTCGGTGCGGGTCACGGCGGCGTACGTCAATCACCATGGGACCGCATTCCGCGGGCGACCGCGGACCGGTGGCGGCGATGCGGAGGAAGCCATGCTCACGGTGGGTGAGGTGCACACCAGCCTGCTGCAGCACAGCACTGCGCTGGCACAGGAGCAGAGCGCCGAGGTGCTCAGCCTGGTCGAGGGCGAGGCCGTGCTGACGTCGCGGCGCCCGTCGCTCTACGCGGTGTCGCCCGACGTGCGCACCGGCGTGGACTGTTGGCTGCCCAGCGCCAAGAAGCGCCAGCTACGCGGCGTGGGCGCGGTGGTCACCCGGGCCATCATCACCGGCGGCCGGATCGGGCAGGCGTCCTCGGTCATCCAGGTCGTCCCCGGGGAGCGCCGCCAACCGTGGTCGCACTACCTGGCCAGTCCCGGCGTCCTGGAGACGGTCGGGAAGCTGGACGCCGCGGACCTGGCGGCGGGCTTCCTGCACGGCAACGCCGCCGACGTGCTGAACCTGGAGGCGATCACCGGCCGGGTGCTCGACGGCGTACAGATGTCCGACCTGCTGGACCGGCGCCCGCCCCTGCGCGCGGCGCGCACCCGGCTGCGCTGGACCGCGCGGGTCGCCGAACGACCGGACCAGGTCTCCTCGGCGGTGGTCACCGTGGACTCCCCGACGCTGCGCACGGTCGAACTCGTGGTCGGCCCGCAGGATGTGCCGGCCGCCGTGGCCGGCCTCTGCGAGGATCTCGCCCTGCACGACTGGCTGCTCACCATGCTGTCCGCCGTCGTGGAGGCCGCGGTGACCCGATCGGTCTCCGGGCAGGAGCACATCGAGCGGCTGCGGCCGGTGCTGGAGCACCTGCTGCACCTGTGGCTGCCCGGCGCACGGGTGGACCCGCGGCTACGGCCGATCTGGGACCGGCTGGAGCAGGTGCCCGGGTTCAGCCGGCAGTGGAAGTCGTCGGTCAACTGGATCCGGGATCAGATCAGCGTGAGCAACCAGGCCCTGCTGCGCGACCTGGCCGGCCGGGTGGCGGTCAACCAGCCGTGCCCACGCTGACGGCGCTCACTCGCCGATGAACACGTAGCTCAACCGGTCGACCAGCTCGCTGGGCAGCTGCAGGCCCTCCCCGCCGGCCCGCTTGGCGATCTGCCGGGCGACCGGCGGGGGCACCGCGACCTGACCGAGGATGGTCCGCACGGCGAGCTCCACCGGCAGGTACCGGGTGTCCATCAGGGTCAGCGTGCGATACGCGCAGAACGGCGCGGCGACCGGGTTCAGCTGGACGACCGACGGCAGCTCGTCCCAGTCGGTGGGCAGTTCGCCGGCAAGCCGGCACGGCTGCGTGATCGTCTCACCCCGGTGCCGTAGCACGCCCAGCCGAGTCATCTGCCAGACCGAGGCGAGCAGCGCGCAGGCCCACACCCGCGTGTTCGGCTCGTCGGACCACAGCTCGACGTCGACGAAGATGGAGTGCTGGGGGTCGCCGGACTGCACCGGCGGGGACCACGGCAGTGGCAGGGTCATCGCCGGCGCGTCGACGTGCCCGGGCGAGCGCTTACCGTTGGACAGCCAGCCCGACTCGCTCAGCGGCGGGCGGCTCCCGTTGGTGTGCCGGGGCGGCTCCACCACCAGGGTGTCGACCACCAGTTGGGCCAGCTCGACTCCGTCGTGCCGGGCGAAGCTGGACTCCCGGGCCACGTAGTCCACCGTCAGGCCGTGCTCCGCCGCGGCGCTCTGCACCTGCGGGATCACCTCGCGCGGGGTGCCGAACCGGTGGAAGTAGTCGTCCACCAGGAAGCAGGTGCTGATCCGGGGCTGCCGGTTCGGCGGCAGTCCTCGTCGGGCCAGCGCCGGGATCGCCCCCGCCCAGTCCGCGATCCGCTCGAACTTGCGCCGCAGCTCGTGGCACCCGTCGCCGAAGTCCTCCGCGTAGAAGTGCCCCAACTCCACCGACAGATGCGAGTACGCCACGCTCTCCGTACGACGCACCGCAGCCGCCTCCTGGAACCTGACATCCACGCCGATCACGCGGTCTCCCATGCCGTTTCGTCGAAGAGCTTCTCGGTCAGATCCACGAAGGCGTCCACGGTCTTGGCGTTCGCGATCTTGGTCTGCACGTCGTGGTCCGAGATGAGCTGCTCACGCCACTGCAGCAGGGGATCCAGCGGCACCGCACCGAGCAGTGTGGTGCGCCCGACGCCCCGCCGTCGGGCCAGCTCCGACAGTTCCGCGTCGCACTTGCGCAGAAAGGCCTGCTGCGCGAGGTCGAGGTGCCCGACCTCGGGACCGCGCGAATCGATCACCGCGGTGCGGATGAACCGCAACGACTCACGCAGCCGCTCCGGCTCGTGGCCGTACTCCTTGCCCATGGCCAGGATCCCGCCGGCCTCGAAGGCCAGGTCCGCGGCCGCCGTGACGTGCTGGGGGGTCCACCGGTGGAAGACCAACCAACGAACGGTCACCTTCCGCAGGGTGGGCGTGGCGGTGGCCGCCAGCGCGATCTGGCTGGCGTAGGACCGGCCGGCGCTGAGGTCCACCAGCGTCAGGTCGAACTCCTCCTCCAACCGGAGGAAGAGCTCGGCGCAGCGCTTGGCGATGTCGTTGGTGAAGCCGAACTCGCTGCCGTTGCGCTGTCCGGGCAGCAGCACCAGCGGACCGGACCCGATGGGCCGCTGCCGCAGGCTGGCCCGCTCCGAGGTGCCCCACACGTCCAGCTGCTCCGGCGACGGGATCTCCCCGCGCAGGTACCGATGCAGGCCGCCGCCGTTCGGCCCGGCGCCCTCCACCCCGTTGACCGCCTGCGGGATCTGGAACGTGATGCCGGCCGTCGGCGAACCGAAGTCGTAGTCCAGGTAGCAGGTGGGGCGGCCGGACAACGCACTGCGGTAGGCGATGTTCGCCGCGGTCACCGAACGCCCGGTGCCGCCCTTGTGCGACGTGACGAAGACCAGCATTCAGATCCCCTCGCTGGCTTTCTGCTGCCCGGTGGTGATGTCGTTGAGCAGCAGCAGCAGGGTGTTCGCCAGAGCGGCCGCCGTGCCGGGCCGTTCGTCCACCAGCGTCTGCGCCCGGCGCAGGCTGGCCCGGATGCTGCGCATGCTGCGCTGCATCGCCTCACCGGCGAACGTGCCGCGCATCAACTCGCGGTCGAACAGGTACTCGGCCTCGTCGATGAGATCCTGCGCGTACGCGGCGAGCCGGCCGGCTCGTGGGAACGGCCGCTCCCAGAGCAGCTGACCGGCGCTGACCAGGGCCTGCACCACCCGCTCGGTCAGATACCAGGAGGGTGCGTCCGGCTTCGGCGCCAGCCCGGGGAAGGCACCGCCGGCGTGGTCCCACAGCCCGCGGTGACGGCCGTCCGGGATACGCCGCAGCAGCAGGTGCTCCCACACCTCGTCGGCAAGTTCGAGCAGCTCGCTGCGCTGCCGGGCGTTGCTCAGCAGACCGGCGACGGTGGCCGCCCGCTGCAGCAGCACCGTGGAGAACTCGTTGACGTTCCACGTCATGATCGGCTTCGACGTGTCGTCGTTCAGCGTCACCCGCTTGCCCGGCGCATGCACGATCAACGCCGGCTCGTCGGGCGAGGCACGCCGGGTGATCCGCGACCGCTGCGCCAGCTCCACGAGCACCGCGGCGATCCGCCCGAGCTCCTCGTCGGCGCCGCGCCCACCGGCGAGCAGTCCCTTCACCGCCAGCGACGTGGCCTGCAGGGTGTAGTAGTCGGTGCGGTCACCGTCAGTCGTCCGCCACGGGATGTCCTCGATGGGCCACCGCCGCCGGTTGCCGAAGGTCGCCACCGTCGCCCAGTAGGTGCGGGTCAGCTCCCAGCGCAGTTGCAGTGCCCGGGACAGCCGCTGCTGCTCCTCGTTGAGCAACCCGAGCAGGCGGGTGCGCTCGGAGTTCAGGTCTTCGATGGCGTCCATCGCGATGACCGTGAAGTAGAGGTAGGGAGCGTTCTCCGCCGAACCCTCGCGCTGCTGGCCGATCGGTTCGGTGGTCGGGACCTCCTCGGCACCGGCGATGGTCCCCCACGACCAGCCGCACTCGAACAGCATCTCGCTGTTGTCCAGGTCCTCGGTCACCCGACCGGACCCGATCACCACGCTGCGCAGGCTGGCCATGGTGTCCCGCAGCTGCTCGCGCAGCGCCGCCACGAGTTCGCGGCGGGGCAGCTCGTCCTGGTTGACCATGTCGCACAGCCGAACGCCGTACTCGTCGGTGGCGGTGAAGACGAAGGTACTGAAGCTGCGCAGCAGCCCCACCATGGCCGCCGTGAGGCGTGCGCTGGCCATCGCCTCGAGGTTGTCCAGTTGCGCCAGCAGGTCGCGCCGCTGGGTGGAGCCCCGGTAGACCTTGACGAAACCGATCGTCGCCAGGGTGAGCGTGACAGACACCGCGAACGAGTCGACGATGTCCTGGGAGCGCTGCTCGTCGGTGAGGTCCGGGCCACCCTCCAACGGGTTGAGGTAGCTGCCACCATCGAACAGCGGGGTCCCGGTGTCGTCGGTGTACCGGGTGTAGTAGTCGATCATCACGCCGACCAGCCGACGGGGAATCTCGATCGCACCGCCGATCGGGCCGAGTGCCTCGATGACCTCTTCGTCGGTGCGGTCCGGGTCGTCCAGCGACAGCACCGGGACCTTGGCCGCCGGGAGCAGCAGAGTCAGCAGTTGCTCCGCGTCGCTGATGGAGTTGCTGCCGCTGCGGCCACCCCAGTGCCATTCACCGTCCTGCCAGCAACTGCGTACCGTGGCCCGCCAGATGTCGAGGATCTCCTGGCGCGGCTGTATCCGCATGATCCACCGCCGTCTGCTGTAGTCGTCGACTCGAAACTGCTGGTGTTGCCGTGCGCACGAAGATCCACGATGGTGTGTGCCACCACATCGTATCGGTCGCGTCGAGTACCGCTAGAGCGGCTTCGATGGCCGCGTGTCGGCAACGGGAACCGGTCGTCCAGGTGCGACTCGCGCCCTGATCCGGCGGAACAGTCCACGGCAAGATGTGAGTCCACTTTCGGCGCCATCCCCGTTGGACCCGAGATGAAAGCGAGCCGTCTTCATCGGAAGTGGCCCTGAACGGCGCAACGCAGCGCATCGACCCAGCCACGCGGCACCGCAACGATCACGCCGCCGCGGACGTGGATCAAGCCCTCGGCCAGCCCGGCCGAGATCAGTGCCCGTTCTTCTCGGCTGCCGCAGCTCGTGACCGCTGCCTGCGCGGGCGTTCCTCCCGGCCGGCCCAACTGCCGCGCACGTGGCCGATGTGCGCCTTGATCAGGCGCTCGAGGCCACGCCGGTCGTTCGCGGCGATGAGATCGAGCATCTGGAGGTGTTCCGCGGCCGACGAGGCCAACTCGCCGTTGGCGGCGAGCCGGGTGAGGCCGTACAACCTCGTCCGGGAGCGCAACTCGCCGACGAGCGAGACCAGGTTCGCGTTGCCCGCCAGTGCGAGCAGCTCCAGGTGGAACACCCGATCCTGCTCGATGTACGCGATCAGATCTTTCTCCTGCGCCGCCTCGACGATCCGTTGCGCGATCGGCCGCAGGCGGGCCAGGTCATCGGCGCCTGCGACGCCAGCCGCCCGGATGGTCATCGGAACCTCGAGAAGCTGCCGGATCTCGGTGATGTTGTCCAGTTCCTCGTCGGAGAGTTCGGTCGGCCGGAAACCCTTGTTGGGCACCGTCTCGACCAGGCCCTCCTTGACCAGGTCCAGCATCGCCTCCCGCACCGGCGTGGGCGACACGCCGAACTGCGCGGCGAGGGCGGGCGCGGAGTAGATCTCCCCGGGGCGCATTTCACCGGCCACGAGGGCCGCACGCAGGGCGTGGGCGACCTGGCCCCGCACGCTGCGCCGCGCCTCGAGCATCGGCAAATGTAACGACTGCGCCATTACTGCACCCCCTCCGCTTGGAGGATAGTTGGACCGGATCCACCGCCTCGCACCACCCGGATCGTGTCGCATCCCCATCTCGGTGCGACCGCCATGGGGACCGGGTGCAGCGCAGTGTAGAACCCCGGCGCGGCCCGCCCCTGCTCCCGGTGGCCGATGCGGGAAGCCCGCTGTCCACCGAGCGGGAGGACGTCGTTCGGCATGCCCCCGGTGTGTGAGCAGATCGCGTGGAACAGCCGCTTGCCGCGCACGTCTCTACCGCCCTTCCGCTACCGGCACCCGGCGGCGGTCGACTTCTCGGTGGCCTCCCGCACGGCGCGCTGCTGCTCGGCGGTGAGCGGAACCCGCGGCGGCCGGCACGGCCCGCCATACCGCCCGACGACGTCCATCGACAGCTTGATCGCCTGGACGAACTCCGTCTTGGAATCCCAGCGCAGCAGCTGATGCAGCATCCGATAGAGCGGCAGGGCGGTGGCCAGGTCGCCGTTGGCGGCGGCGTTGAACAGCTGCACACTCGCCCGCGGCAGCGCGTTGACGTAGCCCGCGACCCAGCCCCGCGCTCCGGCGAGGCACATCTCCAATGCCACATCGTCAGCGCCGACCAACACGTCGAGGTCCGGGGCCAGCTCGGCGATCTCGTAGCTGCGCCGGACGTCGCCGGAGAACTCCTTGACGCCCACGATCAGGCCCTCGCCGCACAGTTGGGCGAGCAGGGCCGGGGTGAGATTGACCTTGGTGTCGATCGGATTGTTGTACGCCACCACAGGTATGCCGACCTTCGCCACCTCGCGGTAGTGCTCGACGACGGCCTGCTCGTCGGCCCGGTAGGCGTTCGGGGGCAGCAGCATGACCGCCGCGCAACCGGCCTCAGCGGCGTCCTCGGCCCATCTGCGCGCCTCCAACGCACCGTACGCGGCGATGCCGGGCATCACGGTGAAGCCGTCCGGAGCGGCGTCGACCGCCGTACGCACCACGGCGCGTCGCTCCTGCTCGGTCAACGTCTGGTACTCCCCCAGCGACCCGTTCGGGGTCACGCCGTCGCAGCCCTCGGCGGCCAGCCACCGGACGTGCTCCGCGAACCGATCGAGATCGACCTGCAGCCGGTCGTCGAAGGGCAGCGCCGTGGCGACCAGCACCCCGTGCCATGGCTTCAATCGCGCGTGCATCCCGTACTCCCTGTCTTGTGTCGCATCCGTCCGACCGAACCCGGCCTGGATCCCGTCGCCGTCGCTGAAGGCACCACCACAACGGAGGAGCGTACAATGTCACAGTACAACAGCGCAGAAGAAAGACTCCAGCCGTAACGTCGCATAAGGTGCACCTGCCCGACCGCCTCCCCGCACCCGGCGGCGTGACGGTACGCTGCCGCGCCGGCGGAGCACCGGCAGCCGCCTCGTGACCGGACCCGACCGCCGCACGACCAACGCCGCCACCCCGACCTGGTCGTCATCAAGAGCGCGAATCGCAGACACCGCCAACGCCGATGACGCCACCCGAACCGGTTTGCCGGTCACCGGCCTGGACCGATCTCCGATCACCGGCGGGCCCATCGGAGCCGGCAGCGAGAACCTCCTCGTCTCCGACCCGAGGGGCCCGGCCCGGAACGACCTCGCGCTGCTGTCCGATCAGCAGCGGCGCGTCCTGGCCGACCAGCCGCGCGACGACACGACGTTCGGCCGCGTGGTGGACGACCAGCGCGCCGTCCGTCGTGCCCGGGCGCCCACGATCGTGGCCGGTTCGCGTACGCCCGCCCCACGTCGCGCCGGCGCTTCACCGTTGGCGGTGCGGCTCCCCGACGGCGTCGAGCCGCACCAGCACGGCCTGCTCGGGTGCCAGCAGTGGTGGCGGCAGCCCCAGCACCCCGAGCACCCGACCGCCCACGTCGACCGAACCCGATTCGAACCAGGCAGGGTCGGATCGACCAGCCGTGGCGGGCGGGCCGATCTGATCGAGGAGGGTGACCCGGTACGAGCGGTCCGGATCAAGGTCCGGCATCCGCCAAGGGGCGGGCACGGCGTCCACGGACGTGGCCAGCTGCACGTAGGCGAACACCGCGGCCGAGCGGTCCGCCGACACCACCCCGTGCACCCAGGCTGACGGGTCCGGGTGGTCGACGCGGACGACGGTTCCCCCGTGCAGCAGCGGGCGGAGCCCCCGATAGGTGACGATCGCCCGGCGCAACTGCCGTCGCTCCTCGTCGGTGGCGGTGGAGACGTCCCATTCCAGGCCGAGATGGCCGAAGATCGCGGTCGCCAGGCGGAAGGACAGGTCGTGGGTACGCGAGGTGGTGTGTGAACGCGACGGTCCGACGTGCGAACCGATCAGTTCCGGGGGCAGGAACAGCCCCGTCCAACGCTGGATCGCCTGGCGCTCCAGCGCGTCGTTGCAGTCGCTCGCCCACACCCGGTCGGTGTACTCCAGCATCTGCAGGTCGATCCGTGCCCCGCCCGAGGAGCAACTCTCTATCTCCACCCCGGGGTGTCGCCGGCGCAACTCGGCGAGCAACCGGTACACGGCGAGCGTCTGGTCGTGTACCGATGCCAGGCCGTCCTGGCCGGCGTCGACCAGGTCGCGGTTGTGATCCCATTTGAGATACCTGATGTTGTGGTCCCGCAACAAGCTGTCGAGCCGGTCGAGGATGTACCGGTACGCCGCCGGATGCGCCAGGTTGAGGACCTGCTGTCGGCGAATCGTGACCGGCAGCACGCCCGGCGCCGGGCCGAGGACCCAGTCCGGGTGCGACCGGAACAGGTCGGAGTCCGGGTTGATCATCTCCGGTTCGACCCAGAGCCCGAACTCCATGCCCAACGCCTCGACGTGGTCGATCAACGGCCCCAGGCCGTCGGGCCAGACGTCCGGATCGACGAACCAGTCCCCCAGGCCGGCGCTGCTGTGCCGGCGCCCGGCGAACCAGCCGTCGTCGAGGACGAACCGTTCCACGCCGACGTCGGCGGCCGCCTCCGCCAGCGCGCGCAGCCGGGCGTGGTCATGATCGAAGTAGACGGCCTCCCAGGTGTTCAGCACGACCGGTCGCGGCCGGTCCGGCACCGGGTGCTGCGGCCGCGACCGTAGCCACCGATGAAACACCGCGCTCAGGCCGTCGAGACCGGAGGGGCTGTAGGCGGCGTAGATCCAGGGTGACCGGTACGCCTCCCCCGCGGCCAGGATCACCTCGCCGCTGAGCAGCAACTCACCGCCGCCGAGCGTGGATCGGCCGTCGGGCAGACGCTGTGCGTAGGTGAGATGGTTGCCGCTCCACGCAACATGGATGCCCCACACCTCGCCGCTGCGGAACCCGAAGCCTCGGGTGCCGGCCACCAGGCCGATGGTCGCGTCGTGGCCGGTACGGCCGTGTCGGCTCTCCCGAACCCACGCACCCCGGTCGAACGCCCGACGCTGCGGGTGGCGTTCGCGTGCCCACCGGCCGGTGAAGTCGAGCAGCTCGTCGGCGTGCGGCGGCACCGGAAGGGCAACCTCCAGCCCCTCCAACACGTACGCCGTGGTGCCGCGGTTGGTCAGCTCGTGACGCACCCGCGCCAACCCCGACGGCGCCAACTCCACCTCGGTCACCAGCTCCAGGTCGGCGCGGTGATCGACTGCGGTGAACCGGCTCGTACCGCCGGTGACCGCAACGTCGGTCAGTGCGAAGGCCGACGACCAGCATGTTCCCGTGCGGTGCCCGCGCAGACCGGGGCGACCCATGTGTCCGGTGGCCGCCTCGGGCAGCATCGCCAGCGGCACCACCGGGTCGGGCGAGTTCACCGGCAGTGCCTCGCCGAAGCCGAGACCGAGGCTGCGCGCGTCCGCCTCGCTCAGCTCCGGACCCCAGTACCGCAGCACCGGCAGCCCCGGTCCGCTGGCGTCGATGACAATGCTGACGGCGCCGCCGCGCAGGTGCACGACCTCCGGCTTGAGGTCACCGCCCATGGGACTGCCGGCCAGTCAGGAGCTCCGCGGTGCGCGCCGCAGCGGGCTGCGGCTGTTTCGGGGCTGTCGCCCCGGACCTCGGCGTGGCGGTCGCCGCCGGCTGGATCCGGCCGGCCTCGATGTCCTTCGCGTAGTGGCAGGCAACCTGATGCCCCGGCGCGACCATGTGCAGGGCCGGCCGCTCGTCGGCGCAGCGAGTGGGCTGGCGCCACGGGCAGCGGGTGTGAAATCGGCACCCGGCGGGCGGATTGGCCGGCGACGGCAGGTCGCCCCGCAGCAGGATCCGGGTGCGGGCCACTTCGACCGCTGGGTCCGGCACCGGCACCGCGCCCATGAGGGCCTTGGTGTAGGGGTGGGTCGGCTTCCGGTAGAGCGCCTCGGACGGCGCTTGCTCGATGATCGATCCCAGGTACATCACCGCCACCGTGTCGCTGATGTGCCTGACCACTGCGAGGTCGTGGGCGATGACCAGATAGGTCAGCGAGAACGTCTCCTGCAGTTGCTTGAGCAGGTTGATCACCTGTGCCTGGACGGAGACGTCCAGCGCGGACACCGGCTCGTCGGCGACGACCAGCTTGGGGTTCAGCGCCAGGGCCCGGGCGATCCCGATCCGCTGGCGCTGACCGCCGGAGAACTCGTGCGGGTAGCGGTTGAGTGCGGTCGCCGGCAGTCCCACCACGTCCAGCAGGTGCCGGATGCGTCGCGCGTGTTCCGTTGATCCGCCTGGGATCTTGTGGGCGCGCAGCGGCTCGGTGAGCAGTGACTCGACGCTCTGCCGAGGGTCCAGACTGGCCATCGGATCCTGGAAGACCAGCTGGAAGTTCCGCCGTGACGAGCGCAGCCGCCGTTCGCTGAGCCCGAGGAGGTCCTCGCCGTCGAGGGTGACGGTGCCGCTGGTCGGTTCGATGAGCCGGGTGACGGCGCGTGCGAGGGTGGACTTGCCGCAGCCGGACTCTCCCACCAGGCCGAACGTGGTCCCGGCCGCTACGTCCAGGTCCACGCCGTCCACGGCCTTCACGGAGCCGTGCTGGCGGCGGAAAAGTGTTCCGCCGCGGATCGGGAAGTGGACCTTGAGATCGCGTACCTGAAGCAGGCTCATTCGGCGCCTCCCTCGTGACGTCCCGCGGCGGCGGGGTGTGCCGCCGGCTGCAGCGGGCGTGGACAGCGGACCTCGCGCGGCGGGAAGAGGCTGAGCTCCTGCACCGGCGGTGCCGCGCCCAGGCACGCGTCGACGGCATGGTCGCAGCGGGGTTGGAACGCGCAACCGCGATCCCAGGGCACGACGTCCCGCACCGAGCCGCGGATGGTGTGCAACAGGCCGCCCCGCTCGCCGTCCATCCGGGGTATCGAGCGCAGCAGACCGTCGGTGTACGGGTGGGCGGGCTGCCCGAACAGGCCGCCGGCCGGGGCGGATTCCACGATCCGGCCCGAGTACATCACGTGCACCCGCTCGCACAGTCCGGCCACGACCCCCAGGTCATGCGTGATCATCACCAGCGCCGAGCCGCTCTCCTCGACGAGGTCACGCAGCAGGTCGAGGATCTGCGCCTGGATGGTCACGTCGAGCGCCGTGGTGGGCTCGTCGGCGATGAGCAGCCGAGGTCGGCAGGCGATCGCCATAGCGATCATGACCCGCTGCCGCATCCCGCCGGACAGTTGGTGTGGGTACTCCCGAAGCCGGCGCGCCGGGTCCGGGATGCCGACCCGGTCGAACAGGGCCTGGGCATCTTCTCTGGCCTCGGCGGCCGACCTGTCACCGTGCCGGACGATCACCTCGACGAGTTGCCGCCCCACGGTGACCACCGGGTTGAGCGACGTCATCGGGTCCTGGAAGATCATGGCCACGTCCCGGCCCCGGACGTCGCGCATCTGCCAGGCGGACAGGGACAGCAGGTCCTGGTCACCGAGCATGATGCTGCCGGTCACCCGCACGTTCCGCGCCGGCAGCAACCGCATGATGGCCAGTGACGTGACGGACTTGCCGGAGCCGGACTCGCCGACGATCCCCACCGACTGCCCCGCCTCGACGTCGAAGGTCACGCCGTCGACGGCCCGCACCGGCGGATGTCCGGGCCGGGTGAAGGTGACCGTGAGGTCCCGTACGCGCAGGAAGCTCATCCTGTTCACCGCCGTAGCTTGGGGTCGAGTGCTTCGCGCAGCGACTCGCCGACGAGAGTGAAGCCGAGCGCGGCGAATACGATCGCCAGCCCCGGGTACAGCGCCAGTTGCGGGGCGGAGGTCAGCGCGACCTGGGCGTCGGTCAACATGCGTCCCCATTCCGGCGCCGACGGGTCGCTGCCGGACAGACCGAGGAAGGCCAGGCCCGCTGCCTCGACGATGGCCAACGCGAGGGTCAGGGTGCCCTGGACGATCACCGGGGTGAACGAGTTCGGCAGCACGTGGCGGAAGACGATGCCGGCCCGGGAGATGCCGAGTGAGCGCGCCGCCAGCACGTAGTCGGCGGCGCGTTGCCCGAGCATCTCACCGCGCAGCAGCCGCGCGAAGATCGGCACGTTGACCACCGCGATGGCGATCATCACCGAGGTCAGGCTCTGCCCGAGCAGCGCGGCGACCGCGATGGCGAAGAGCAGGCCCGGTACGGAGAGCATGATGTCGACCAGCCGCATGACCAGCACGTCGACCCAGCCGCCGAAGGCGCCCGCGAGCAGCCCCAGGAACACCCCGACGGTGGCGCCGATCGCCAGTGACACCACGCCGATCAGCAGCGACTGTCGAGCCCCGTGGACGAGCCGGGAGAAGACGTCCCGGCCCAGCGGGTCGATGCCCAGCCAGTGCTCGGCCGAGGGCCCGGGGTATGCGCCGGGCCGGACCTGGGACAGCCACGAGTTGTCCTTCGGCGAGTACGGCGCGATCCACGGCGCGAAGACGGCGACCGCGACAAACACCAGGATCAGCGCGAACCCGACCATCGCCATCGGATTCCGCACCAGCCGGCGCAGGGCCTCACCGCGCAGGCCACGCGCCGGGGTGGGCTCGCCGACCACCGCGTCCACGCCCGCCGGCCCGGCCGGATCCCCGGGGCGAGCTTGCTCCACGACGCTCACGACACCCTCACCCGCGGATCGAGCAGTCCGTAAACAAGATCAACGATCATGTTGATGAGTACGTAACTCACGGCAATCACCAAGATGAAACCCTGAATGGTCGGGAAATCGCGTGCGACGATGCCGTCAGCCATGAACTTCCCGACGCCGGAGAAGGCGAACACCGTCTCGGTGAGGACGGCTCCGGCGAGCAGGACACCCATCTGCAGGCCGATGACGGTGGTCACCGGCAGCATCGAGTTCCGCAGGACGTGCCGGCGGGTCACCGTGCCGGGCAGCAGGCCCTTCGCCTCGGCCGTGCGCACGTAGTCCTCGTGCAGGACGTTGACCACCGAGGCGCGGGTCATCCGGACGATCACGGCGAGCGGGATCGAGGCCAACGCGATCGCTGGCAGGATCAGGTGGATCAGGGCATCCCCGCTCGCCGGCAGGTTGCCGGTGAGGATGCCGTCAAGGACGTAGAAGCCGGTGGGATGATCAGCGCTGGCGCGCGGATCCGCCCGGCCCGCCGTCGGCAGCCAGCCGAGCTGGACGGCGAAGACGAGCTTGAGCAGGTACGCCAGGAAGAAAATCGGGACGGTCACCCCGAGCAGCGACCCCGAGACCAGCACGTTGTCCAGCCAGGTCCCGTACCGGCGAGCGGCCATGTAGCCCAGCGGAATGCCCACCGCGACGGCGATGACGAGCGCGGCGACGGCGAGCTCGATCGTGGCCGGGAATCGGCGCGCCATCTCCTCGATGACCGGCCGCCCGGTCTGCAGGGACGCGCCGAAGTCCAGCCGGACCGCCCGCCCGAGGAACTGGAGGTACTGTTCCCAGAGCGGGCGGTCCAGGCCGAGCTGCGCCTCGATCTGTTCGATGGCCGCCGGTGTCGCCTTCTCCCCGAGCAGGGCCTGGGCAGGCCCACCCGGGAGCGCGCGGACCCAGGCGAACAGCAGGATCGACAACCCCAGCAGGATCGGGATCAGCTGAAGCAGCCGTCGAACGACAAAGCGAAGCACGAGATCATCAGCCTTCGATCTTCACGAGCTTGAAGTACTCGAGGCTCACCGGTGACGGCTGGTAGCCGGTCACGTTCTTGCCCAGGGCCAGCAGCGGCCGGTTGTGCACGAACGGCACACCGGGGATGTAGTCGAAGATGAGCTGGTTGGCCTCCTCGTACAGCTTCTGGCGAGCGGCCTGGTCGGTCTCCGTCAACGCCTTCTTGAGCAGCCCCTGGATGTTGGGCTCGGTCAGGTTGAACTGCGGGGTGGTCTCGCGGAAGAAGGTGCCCACAAAGTTGTCCGGGTCGGCGTAGTCGCCGCTCCAACCGAGCAGGAAGAGCTGCCCCTTCCCGTCCGCCTGAATGTTCTGCAGGTAGTCCGGCGTCCACGGGACCGTCTTCGGGACGATCGTGAAGCCGACCTTCTCCAGGTCCGCGGCGAATGACTCGTAGACCGCCTGCGGGTTCGGCATGTACGGACGCGACACGTTGGCCGGGTACCAGAACTCCAGCTTCAGGTCCTTCTCCCCCGACTCGGCGATGAGCTGCTTGGCCTTGTCCGGGTCGTACTCGTAGCCCTTGATGCTCTTGTTGTAGCCCCACTGCGACGGCGGCAGGAACTGGTTGGCCACCTCGGCGCCCTCGGGGTACGCCGCGGACAGCAGTCCCTGGCGGTTCACGGCGTGCGCGATCGCCTCGCGGATTTTGTGGTTCTTCAGCAGCGGCACCTTTTGGCTCATGCCGATGTACCCGACGTTGAAGGCCGGGCGCTCGACCACCTGGCCGACGTCCTTGACCGCCTGGATGTCGGCCGCCGCGACGCCCTCGTAGGCGTCGATCTCGCCAGCCTGCAGCGCCTGCATCCGCGCGGTGGCGTCGGCGATCGGCCGGAAGATGATCTCGTCCAGCGCCGGCTTGCCCTCGCGGTAGTTCTCGTTGGCCGCCAGGACCAGCCGCTCGCCACGGTCCCAGCTCACGAACTTGAACGGTCCGGTACCGGCGACCACCTTGGTGCCGAAGCCGCCGGTGTAGGCGATCGAGTCACCGCTGACGGCGAGGTCGGTCCCGCCCTGCTCGATCGCCTTGGGGCTGGCGATGGAGAAGGCCGGCAGCACCAGGCCGGACAGCAGTGCCGAGGACGGCTCCTTCAGGCGCAGCGTCGCCACCGAGTCCTCGGTGGCCTCGCAGGAGCCGTAGCGGCTGGTCTTCGGCGCGGCTTCGTTGTCCTGGGTGGCGAAGCCGCCGAAGATCGTCTGCCAGTAGTACGAGATGTCGCCGTTCTGCTGGGCGCCCTTGAAGTGGTACCAGCGGTCGAAGTTGTAACAGACCGCCTTGGCGTTGAACGGCTCACCATCGTGGAACGTGACGCCCTTGGCCAGGTTGAAGGTGTAGCTCAACCCGTCGTCGCTGACCTTCCAGTCGGTGGCCAGCGACGGGACGACCTCGGTCGTGCCCGGCTTCAGAGCCACCAGCGTCTCGTAGACCTGGAAGATGACGCGGAAGGACTCGCCGTCGGACACGTACGCCGCGTCCAGGGTCTTGGGGTCCTCGGAAGCGCCGAAGACGAAGGTCTTGCGAGCTCCGTCCCCGGTCGATTTGGCCCCATTGCACGCGGTGACTGCGGCGAGCAGCCCCACGCTTGCCGACAGGGCGACTATCCGCCCGACCTTGCCGTACACACGCATTATCTCCTCCTTGGCTGTCCGTCGCGCGGGCCGCTGGGCACGCTCGGACCTCCCCTGTGGAACAGCAGAGAGCGCTCGTGCCGGGACGGTTGTCGCCCGACGCGGGATCCCGAGGTCCGGGCGGGCGTGAGGCGTGGCGGACGGGTGGTCACCGCGAACATGTCGAGGGTGCGGAGCACCTTCTGGGGCTGAGCTTTGCCACGGAGACTAGTCACCGAATCCGGCTGGTGCAATGTACAATTGCAACCTCGTTTCTCAATCGTGACCCCGAACTCCGGGGTCGCACCCCCGTCGATCGCCACAAGCGACAAGCCCCCCGTGCGACCACTCCCGTCCATGAGCGACCCCGGCCGCCAACGCTGGTGCGCCGGGACCCACCGAGCCACCGCAGGGAGGACCGCCGTGTCCTGGAGACCACGACCAACCCGACGGCGCTGGACGACTATCGTCCTGGCCGCACTCACTGCCGGCACCCTTGTCGCGCCGCAGACGGCCGGCGCCACGCCACCACCGGCTGCAGCCGGCGCGCCGGCGATCGTTCCGCTCGACCCGCAGAACTGGGACAACCAGTACGACCTCACCTGGGACGACTTCGTCCCCGTCCCCGGGACGGACTGGAGCGATCCCGCCCGCCAGCCCTCGGTAAAGAGGTGGAAGGCCGCACTCGTCGTCCTCGACTACCCCAACATGCCGTTCCAGATCAGCCAGGCACCGGGCTCGACGGTCTTCGGCAACCCGATCGGCGTCGGCAACGTGCCACGCGACGACGTCGCGGAGTTCTACCGCGACCTGCTCAACAAGCCCGGACCACTGAACCACGGGCAGACGCTGAACTCCTACTGGATGGAAGTCTCGTACGGCAAGTACGGCATCGACCTCGACGCCTTCGGCTCCTACCGGCTGCCCCGCAACCACTTCGAGTACGGCAACTCCCCGTACGGCAACGCGAGCAGCTGCCCGCCCAAGTTCACCTGCAACGGAAACTTCACCCAGGACGCCCGCAACGCCTGGATCGCCGACGTCGGCCGGGCCGTCGCCAACTCCTACGACCAGGTCTTCTACATGGGTGCCGGCCTCGACGAGTCGACCGCCTGGCAGGTGTTCGGCGAAATGATGTTCCAGTCCCCCGAGGACGTGCCGGACGAGTTCGGGCCACCGCGGGAGTTCGACCCGGACGGCACCATGAAGAACTGGATGCCGACCCGGTACATCCCGTGGACCTCCTGGGCGGCCGGCTCGTTCACCTGGGCCAGCGCCGGCAACCGGTCCGCCAA
This sequence comes from Micromonospora sp. NPDC047740, assembly GCF_043204735.1. Lineage (NCBI taxonomy): Bacteria > Bacillati > Actinomycetota > Actinomycetes > Micromonosporales > Micromonosporaceae > Micromonospora > Micromonospora sp. NPDC047740. The sequence continues at coordinate 653,992 of NZ_JBIDCT010000001.1, read as the reverse complement.
CATGGCGGAGTCGTCCGGCACCGCCGGTTACGCGCACGAGTTCAGCCACCTGCTCGGCATCGGCGACAACTACAACGGCGCGTTCGCGGTACCCGCGCAGCGGACCTTCACGGGACAATGGGACATGATGAGCCAGGGGTCCTGGAACGGCCCCACCGGCATGCACACCCGCTGGAAGGTGCCCGCCGACGGAGGATCAACCGTCGGCCCCCACCACAACCTCCGCAACAAGCTGCAACTTGGCATGATCACCACGAAGGACATCGTCGACCTCAGCCGGGACGGACTGGCGAAGTCGGGAGTCGTGATCGCCAAGGTCAGGGCCCGGGCCGTCGGCCCACTGGCCGACGAACTACTCGGCGTACGGATCACGCTCGACGGTGCGCGTCCGGTCGACCGGACACCCTCATGTCACCCGTCCACGGGCGGGCTGAACTGCGCAGGAAACAGCGACTACACCGCCTACACCATCGAGACGGTGCAGCAGATCGGCGTCGACTCCTTCATCCCCGGCAACGGGGTGATCATCAACAAGACGAAGCCGCAGGCCACCAGCTGCGGCACCGCCACGTGCTTCGCCTGGACCGTCGACCCCAGGCCCGAGGACATCAACATGGTGGACTTCTATCAACCGGACGGCACGCCACGCATGGTGGTGCCGGGTGACCCGCGACAGCTCAACGACGCCACCTTCAACGCGGGAACCAACTCCGGAACCGAGTACGAGTGGGTCGACCGGGACAACCGGCTGCACTTCTACATCATCGACCTCTCGGTCGACGCCGACGGCATCCGGACCTACACCGTGGGCATACGCTCCCTCGACGGCGCCGGGCCGCACCAGCGAGGCGTCCGAATCGACGCCGGCGAGGCCGGACGGCACACCCCCGGAAAGGCCGCCACCTGCACCTTCCAGCTGAACAACACCGGCCAGGCAGCCGACATCGACCGCACGGTGCACCCCAGCGACGTCAGCGACAAGGTGCGCGGCGACGTCTACCGGCTGTCGGTCGAGTCGTCCGCGTCAGGCTGGCGCGCGGAACTCTACAACGAACTCGCCACCGCGCAGTTCGGGCAGAGCGTGACCGTGCCGGTCTACGTCACCCGCGTCCCGGGGGCGGCGAACAACACCACCGTGACACTGAGCGCCGTATCCGAAAGCGATCCGACCGCTCGGTCGACCAGCACCTGCACAGTCACCCCCGCGGACACCGGCCGCCACGCCTGACCGCCGGAAGCTGACGGGTGGGTGGCGGGCCTGCCACCCACCCGTCGGCCGGCCCCGGCACTGAGAGGGAACCGATGAACCCACCACGAGCGCTCCTGCTCGGCACCGCCATACTGACCGCAACATTCGCCGGCGGTTGCTCCGACCCGCCCGCCGCGTCCGTCAAGACCCAGGTCATCCGCCTGACCGTGCCCGACTGGAACCTGCGCCCGCCCGGCACCAGTTGCGCCGGGGCCGGGCCCTACCGCTTCGCCCACGCCGAGGCGCCGTTCGTCATCAAGGACGGCAACGGCCGCGAGGTCGCGCGGGGCAAGCTCCCCACTGGGACTTCCGAAAAGGCGATGGACGTCGACTTCAGCAAGGTCAAGCGCGAGCCGACGCTCTGCGTGATGCTGCTCAAGGTCGAGGCGAAGGAACAAGTCGAGGGACACGTCCTGGTCCTCGAGGATCGCCCGGGCGTACCCATCAAGAAGAGCGACGCCGCGGACATCGCGGGCGAGGTGGTGGTGTCATGAGGCTCCGCAATTGTCTTCCGGCGTTGCTCGTCCTCGCCATGGCCCTCGCCGGCTGCACCGGCTCGACGGACCAGGCCGACCAGCCCCCGCCGGCGGCCCTCCCCGGCCCGGTACCCAAGGGCGTCACCTTCGTCGCCCCGCCGACCAACGCCCCGCGGGCACCCGGGTTCACCGTGGAACTGCTCGACGGCACGGTCCTGAACATGGCCGAACAGTGGGACCGCCGGCCGGTCGTCCTGGTCTTCCTCGAACCCTGGTGCACGCTCTGCGCCGACCAGCAGAAGGAGATCAACCGGCTCGCTGAGGAGTACCGGGACGTGGTCCTCTTCGTCGGCGTAGGCACCGACTCGACCGTCGAGCGCATGAGCCAGTACGTCCGCGACAACAAGATCAAACATCCGGTGGGCATCGATCGAACCGGACAGGTCTGGCGGACGTACCGGGTGGAAGAGCCACCGCTGGTCGCGCTGGTGAGCAAGGGAGGCAAGCTGCTGCGCGGCTGGCCCGGCGGAACCGACACGCTGGGCGCGCAGATCAACGACCTCGTGGCCAGGTAGCCCGTCCCCGCAGGTGCCGAGATCTCCCTGGCGGTTCCCGACGCACCCGCCACGATTCTGGTAACGCGACCGGCGGCAGCCCGTTCGGGCTGCCGCCGGTCGCGTCTAGCGAGCTACCTCTAGATCATCGTCCCTCGCCCTGGCCGGCGCCGGGGGTGGTGTCCTTGACGTGGACCTGGCAGGTCACGCTCGTCGACTTGCTCGGGTCGCTCTCCGAGGTCGCGGTGAGGGTGACCGTGGCCTGGTTGGCCGATCCCGGCGTGCGGGACGCGTAGACCGGCACCTCGACCGTGCCGCCCGCGTTCGCCGCGACGACCTCGTACGGCATCCAGGTCGTCCAGCCCGCGCCTGCGGAGTCCGCCGAGAGACGGTAGACGTCGGAGCCGACGAACGTCGTCACGTCACGCGGGTGGCCCGCCGTGACGCCCGCCGCGCCGGTGTTGCTCAGCGGGAACGTGCACTGCGCGGTCCGCGACGGCTCGACACCCTGCTTCACCGGCTGTCCCAGCGCCACACCGCGGGCGTTGGGCCCGGACCCGTCCAGCGACCGGATGGCCACCGTGTACGACAGGATGCCCTCGGCGTCGCGCTGCACGTCCAGCACGTAGATGTGCAGCCGGTTGGCCTGGTCGACGTACTCGTACTTGGAACCCGAGTCGGTCCCCGCGTGGAACAGGGCATCGTTGAGCTGCCGGTGATCGGCGATGGTGGCCATCACCGGAGTGCCGTCCGGCGAGTAGTAGTCGACCATTTCGATGTCCTGCGGGTTGGCGTCGATCACCCAGTCGAAACAGTTGTAGCCGCAGGTGTTGCCCTCACGGGTCTTGTTCTTCGCGATCAGCACCCCGTTGTCCGGCGTGAACGAGTCGAAGCCCATCCGGTCCACGACCTCGACGGTGTAATCGTCCCAGCCGGTGTTGCCGTGGCAGAACGGATCCGTGTTGATGCTGCAGTCAGGGGTCCGGTCAGGACGCCCCGGACCGTCCAGCGCGACCCGGATGCCCGAGATGCCCTGCGCCCCCGGATCGACCGCCCGCGCGGTCACCTTGGCGACGACGACGCCGGAGTCCGCCAGTGCCTGCCGGCTGATCCGGAGCACGTTGTCCGCCGGCACGATGTTCATCGCTATCTTGTTCCGCAGCATGAGGCCGGCCGGGCTCCAGCCGCCCTGGTTCGGCGGTACGACCCAGCGCATGTGATGGCCGCCGGGGCCGTTGAACGAGCCGCGGTCCATCATGTCCCACGGGGCTGAGCCGACCCGGTGGAAGGGCGACGGGGGGTTCTCCCGGTGGGAGAACGGGTTGTTGTTGTTGTCGCCGATGCTGAAGAAGAAGTGGCCCATTTCGTGGGTGATGGTGCCGGAGCTCTCGCCCTGGCGGATCGACGACTGGCCCCACTGCTGGGCCGCCGCCTTCCACGAGGTCCATTCGACGTAGCGGGTCGGCGCCCAGTTCGGGAGGCTGCCGTCCTTGTTGAACTCGGCCGGCGGGCCCCACTCGTCGGGGATGTCCTCCTTGTTCTGGAACATCATCTCGCCGAATTCCTGCCAGATGCTGGTCTCGTCGTAACCGGCGTAGACGCGCAGGATCACGTCGTACCCGCAGTTGCCCGTGCAGCCGCGCGCGGTCCGCCACGCGTTGGCCGCGTCGTTGTTGAGGTTGCCGTTACACGTGTAGCCCTTCGGGCAGGCGGGCTGCTGGTTGAACTCGTTCAGCCCGTACTCGAAGAGGTTGCGCGGCATCTTGTAGGGGCCGAACGCGTCGAGCTGGGCGACCCCGAACTGACCACGGCTCTGCTCCATCCAGTACTCGTGAATGGTGCGCCCGTGATTGAGCTCGTTGGGCTCCATGTAGTACTGGCGGTAGAACTCGGGGACCTCATCGCGGCTGATCGGGTCGATCTGGGGGTTGCCGAACAGGTCGCTCTTCTTCGGCTGGGTGATCACGAAGGGTTGGTCGGGGAAGTCGACCGCGACCAGGGCGATCTTCAGTCCCCGCACGGACGGCTTGACGTTCGGGTCGTTCCACTTCGTGTTCGGGATGTCCTTCCAGTCCGCCCACGTCATGTCGTACTGGTTTTTCCAGTTCTGCGGGTCGACGGGCTGGAGTTTGCCCGAGCCGTCCGCGGTGGGTGCGGCGTACCCGGGCTGGATCGGGGTGGCGAGCAGGAGGACGACGGCACCCGCCGCGGCGACCAGGTGCCGCCATTTCCGCCGCCAGGGCGTTCGTCTTGGGATGAGCTGTTCTGTCACAACGTCCCCTTTCTGTGTGACGCTCGTGCGTGACATCCGGGAGAACTTCGGATCATTGCGCCGGAGGTACAACCCGGTCGGGCACCCGAGAGCCGGGCCACGACGACCTGTGGACGTTGTGGGACCCGAGCAAGCAAGCAGAGTGCTATTGCACTATCACACCGCAGCAGGGCGAGGTGGTCAAGAACTTAACTCCCCAGACCCTCGAATCGCGTCCATAATGGCCGGCGGGCAGCGCGATGGATGCGGTCAGCAGCCGGGCCCACCTCGGCAAGCTGACCGAGGTGGGCCGGGAGGTGACTACTGTTGCACCGGCACCTGCGGGTTGTTGAAGGTCAGCGTGTTGGCCTTCTCGACGTTGCCCTTGGTGTCGGTTGCCCGGTACTCGATCGTGCGTTGGCCCGGTCCCTTCACCCGGAACGGCGCCTGGTACGCCGTCCACGGCCCGCCGTCGATGCGGTACTCGATGCGAGCGACACCGACGCCCCAACCGTCGTCGGCCCTCAGGGTCACCAGCGGGTTGGCCACCGGGTCCACGTCGCTGTTGGCGTGATGGCTCAGGGCGATGGTCGAAACCGGCGCGTCGACCTCGATCATCTTGAGGGCGGCCTCCAGGTTGGGCAGCGGCCCGATCTGCTGACCCGCCGTGTTCGCACCCTGCGGCGTGCCGGTGGCCCTCAGGACCTCGACGATCTGCTGGGCGGTCCAGGGCTTCTGGCCGGTGGCCTTGAGGTACGACTGGATGGCCACGACGGCGTTCGTCACGATCGGCCCGGCGCCCGACGTGCCGCCGAACGACTGCGTGTAGCGGACGTTGAGGTTGGCGGGGTTCGTGCCACCCTGCAGGTTTCCGTTACTCCCCGTGGTGGTGATGTTCTGCCCCCAGCCCTGCAGGTCGAACCGGGTGCCGTAGTTGGAGAAGCTGAGCCGCTCGTGGTCGGTGCTGCTACCCGCGCCGACCATGATCGAGCCGGAGTGCTGCACGGCCGGGTCGAACCAGCGGATGCCGTTGCGGGTGTACATCGGGTCGTCGGAGTTGGTGTTGCCGTTACCGCCGGTCGAGACCACGGTGACGCCCAGCGCGGTCAGCAGCTTGATCGCGTCGAACACCGCCGGGATCCATTCCAGCGGTGCGTACCGGGTGCCGCCGAGTGGGCTGGAGGTCTGCTGCTCCAGCAGCACGACATCGCCGGGTCGCAGGCCGCCGTTGGCGGCCAGGTAGACCAGCGCCGGCCCGGGGTTCCACGAGGTGCGACCGGAGGGCAGCCGCTCGTTCGGCGAGATGCCGTAGAACTGGGCGTCGGGAACCCCACCGGTGACCCCGTACTCGTTGTCACGACCGGCCATGATGCCGAAAACGGCCGTGCCGTGCTGGTCGGCGAAGCCCGTGTAGCGCGGGAAGGCGTCGCCGCCCAGGTCGCTCGACCAGTCCAACTGCAGATCCTCGTGGAACGGGTTCCAGTCGTACTCAAGGTCGGCGACCTTGATCCCCGCGCCGCGCAGTCGCGGGTCTCGCCGGCTGAAGTCGGCGTCGATCCCGGTCGGTGCCGGGCGGAGGTATCCCTGCCGGCCGGTGAAGTCCGGCGTGGTCGACGGCGGTGGCACCGGCTCCGGTACCGGATAGACGTGCGCGACCTCTGGCAGCGCCGCGAGCTCGGCCATGACGGCCTCGGCGTTCACCCCGGACGGCATGGTGAGGCGGTACCACGACGACATGTCGGGCACCTCCCCGCCGGTGCGCTCCTCCGCCTCACCGGCGAGTTCGGTCAGCTCGGCGGACGAGACGCTCTGCAGCATGGGCACGAGGTCCCGGACTTGGCCGTGCCGGTCGAGCACGCTCTCGACCCGCCTCAGGCTCTGGCCGCGTGCGCTGTGCAGGCCGGCGTTCGCACCGCGGATCGCCAGCGACTCGGCAAACTTGATCTCGAATGCGAACTCGGTGTCGACCTGGTCGGTCCCGGTGATCTCGCGGCCGTCGGACATTCGACCGGACAAGTTCAATTCGGTACTGTCCGGGCCGAGCCCGCCGGAGCTGGTGAGGTCCGCCTTGTCGAAATGCAGCACGAGATCCGTACGGCCGTCGCCGTCGGCATCTCTTTTCGTCGCCATCGCCGCACCGTCCGCCCATTTCGCGGGCGATGCACCACTGACCCCGGGCGCACCGAGCAGGACGCTGTCGGCGTCGACGGCGGTGGCGTCGAAAGTTGGGGTACTCCGCACGATCGCCGGCACCAACCCGGTTCCGGCCAAATTGATGTGGTCGGACAGCCCGACGGCGAGGTCGACCCGCCCTGCTACCGACTCGTTCGCGTACGCTGGCTCGACGGCCAAGGCGCCGGGCACGACGAGTGCACCGAGCGCGATGGCGGCCGAGAAACGCCTGACCATAGCGACTTCCTCCGTTTCTGGACGCTGTAGACCTGCGATGGTGCCCGCCGCATGACGGCCGCCACCGCGACAGGAATCTTGTCCAGAACTGTATTTGCTCATTCACTGCGGTAACTATCTACAATCGTCGCGTGTTCTCGACTGTGGATCGAACCGATGTCGCAACGAACCGTTCTCCGCTGTCTCGCAAAACGATTTCTGGCATGGTGCGACCAGGGCTTGGCACGCATATTGGTGTCGGCTGTCGGGGCTGTGCCGTTGCCCCATCTGGCGTCCGGCCAGATTGAACGCCCCCGTCAAACCTGCAGCGGCAGTCCGTCCTGATGAAGACGGAAACCGTCGAGGTCGGCAGGATCGACCGCGAGGCGGAGGCCGGGAAGCTGTTGCGCGATCCGTTCGAACATGATTCGGCTCTCCAGCCGGGCCAGGTGAGCGCCGAGACAGAAGTGGATCCCGTGCCCGAAGGCGATGTGCTTGCGAACGTCGGGTCGGTGGATGTCGAACACGTGCGGCCGGTCGAACACCGCGGGGTCACGGTTGGCTCCCCACAACGACATCGCCACCCGATCGAACGCGGGGATCCGACCACCGGCTATCTCCAGCTCCTGGAGGGCGAATCGGGGTGGCACGATCTCGACCGGGCCCCGGTACCTGAGGGTCTCCTCGACCACCGCCGCCGCCAGCGACGGGTCGTCTCGTAGCGCCTGCCACTGTTCGGGGTGGGTGAGCAGGAGACGAATGCCGTTGACGATCAGGTCGACCGTGGTCTCCTGACCGGCGACGAGCAGCAGCTGCACCAGCGCCACCAGCTCATCGCGGTCGAGTGGTTCACCTCGCTCCGCCACCAGCTGCGACATCAGGTCGTCGGCCGGAGCCGCCCGGCGCTGGGCCGCCAGCTTGTCGAGGTAGGCCGCGAATTCGACCGTCGCCGCCGGGCCGTCGATGCTGGCTGACACGATCGCGGCCGACCAGGCCCGGAACCGTGGTCGGTCCGGCTCGGGGATGCCGACCAGCTCCGCGATGACGTTGACCGGCACCGGGTCAGCGAGGTCGCTCACCCCGTCGATGTGTCCCCGCTCGCGTGCCCGCGCGACCAGCTGATCCGCGAGGTCGGTGATCCAGGGCTCCAACCGGGCCACCGCTCGCGCCGTGAAGCCGCCGCTGACCAGCCCTCGCAGGCGGGTGTGGTCGGGCGGGTCGAGGTTGATGAGCTGGCGAGCCTCGATTCTCGCCGCCTCCGACAGTTGTCGTGGGGCTGGCTGCTGCATGCCGGGGCACAGCCGGTGAACCTCGTGTCCGATCGCCGGGTGACGCAGCCCCGCCAGCACGTCGGCGTGTCCGGCGATCACCCAGAAGCGGTTGCCCGCGGGATCGACCTGCAGCACCGGCCCACCACTGTCGCGTACCCGGTCGTAGAACCGGTGCGGGTCACGGCGAACCGCCGGATCCCACAGCTCCGAGATGCCGAACTCGGCGGCCACGCTGCCTCCTCGAGCAGGAAGTCCACTGTGCGCTGCCGTCGCCCCTGCGCACCCCGCCGACGCCCACCTGGCCGCCACGTCGTGAGCCCCGCTGCGGCACGGCTGCCGGTGCCGGGCCAATTCAAGTTGAGCGCTAACATAGATAGGTTTCCGGCAGGTGTCAATCGTTGGGTTTACTGGTACGTAGGGATTGACGACGCCGTGAGTTAGCGCTCACACTGCCTGTCATCAGGGGCTCCGCAGCCGATGCCCCAGCCCCCTTTCGTGGCGGCCACGGACACCGACTCCCGCGGTCCGGCGCAATGGAGGACGATCGATGAATTAGGTCCGACCTGACGATGAGCCTCGTCCCGGCCTGAGGGCAACCGGCACGCACTGGACCGCGCACCTCACGGGACAGCGAACCGCTCCGTGCACCTGCCGGCGCGGTGGCATGCCGTGGCGCCGACGGACGCACCCGTCGCCGTCCGAACGCCGGTCATCCCCGCCTGCGGACGGGGCGGCGTCCGGCGTGCCCGGTCTCTGCTGGTCACGGGCGGTACGGGAGGAGCAGCGTCCACCTGGCCGGGGCGATTCCATCCAGCGGTTCTCGATCCAGATACAGCGAGCAGGAGCCTGGCCGTGCGGTCAGCCCACACCCACATGGAAGGACGATCCTCAGTGACTCAATCCGACAAGCCCTCCGTCAATCGACGTCAGATTCTTCAGGCATCAGCCATCGGTGTGGCTGCGGTCGCCGGCGCCAGCGTTCTCCCGGCGACCGCTGCCGCGGCGGCGACAACCACCGAGCCGGTAACCGGCCCGACCGCGCTCGGCTCGACCCCACCGGACCTCGGTCCCGGCGGGACCGCGCCGGTCAGGCCCTTCCAGCTGCGGGAGGTGAAGCTGGGCAACGGCCTGTTGCAGGAGAAGCGCGACCGCACGAAGAACTACCTTCGCCAGTTCGACGAGCGGCGCTTCCTCGTCCTGTTCAACAACCAGGCCGGTCGGCCGAACCCGGCGGGCGTCTCGGTCCCCGGCGGCTGGGAGGACGGCGGACTGCTCAGCGGCCACTGGGCCGGCCACTTCATGACGGCTCTCGCGCAGAGCTACGCCGACCAGGGCGAGCCGATCTTCAAGAGCAAGCTCGACTGGATGGTCAACGAGCTCGCGGCGTGCCAGGCAGCGATCACCGCGCGGATGGGCACCGGCGGCCCCGGCGGCGGGGATCCGCAGCAACCGCAGATCGGCCGGGTGTCCGGCCGCTTCGGCAACGGGCTGCGCCTGAATGGACCGAGCAAGGCGCAGCACATCACCCTTCCTCAGGAAGCCATCAGTCAGCTCACCAGCTTCACCATCGCCACCTGGGTGAACCTCGCCTCCACCCAGAACTGGAGCCGGCTGTTCGACTTCGGTCAGAACACCACGGTCAACATGTTCCTCACCCCGCGCGCCGGCGTCACCGGCAACGCGCCGAGATTCGCCATCACGGTCGGCGGTTCGGGACAGGAACAGCAGATCAACGGCAACGCGGCGCTGCCGACCAACCAGTGGGTGCACCTGGCCGTCACGCTGTCGCAGAACACCGGCACGCTGTACGTGAACGGTCAGCAGGCCGGCCAGAACACGAACATGACCCTCAGCCCGGCCAACCTCGGAAACCCCGGGAACCGGTGGATCGGGCGATCGCAGTACGGCGACCCATTCCTCGACGCGACCATCGACGAGTTCCACATCTTCGACCGCGCCCTGAGCCAGCAGGAGGTCCAGTCCCTGCTCGACTCGCCGGCCGGGAGCACCAACGGCGGGACCATCGCCTGGTACCGGTTCGACGAGGACGGCGGCACCACCCTCAAGGACGCCTCGCCCAACGGCCGCGACGCCGGCATCGTGCCGGCCCAGGACAGCGGCAGCACCCTGTGGACCCCGACCCACCCCGGCTACCTCGGCGCGATCCCGGAGGACGCGGTGCTCCGGCTCGGGCCGCCGCGCTGGGCCGTCTACGGCGGCAACGCGAACACCAACACCTGGGCTCCCTGGTACACCCAGCACAAGATCATGCGCGGCCTGCTCGACGCCTACTACCACACCGACAACGAGCAGGCGCGCGACGTCGTCGTCAAGATGGCGAACTGGGCGCACCTCGCGCTGACCGTCGGGGACAAGAACCACCCCAACTACACGGGCCCCATCACGCGGGACAACCTGAACTACATGTGGGACCTCTACATCGCCGGCGAGACGGGCGGGGCAGGCGAGGTCTTCCCCGAGATCTACGCGCTGACCGGCGACGGAAAGCACCTGGAGACCGCCAAGTTCTTCGACAACCGCGAGTCGTTGTTCGACGCCTGCGTCGAGAACCGGGACATCCTCGTGGTGACGCCGCAGAACCGGCCCGGCCGGCGCCGCCCGGACCGGCTGCACGCCAACTCGCACGTGCCGCAGTTCGTCGGGTACCTGCGCGTCTACGAGCACAGCGGCGACCGGGAGTACTTCCAGGCCGCGAAGAACTTCTTCGGCATGGTCGTCCCGCACCGCATGTTCGCCCACGGCGGGACGGGCGGCAACTACCCCGGTTCCAACAACAACATCGAGATGTTCCAGAACCGGGACAACATCGCGAACGCGATCGCCCAGGGCGGCGCGGAGACATGCACCACCTACAACATGATCAAGCTGGCCCGGAACCTGTTCCTGCACGAGCACGACCCGGCGTACCTGGACTACTACGAGCGGGGCCTGCTCAACATGATCGTCGGCTCGCGCGCCGACAGCACGAGCGTCAGCAACCCGCAGGTCACCTACTTCCAGCCGTTGACCCCGGGCACCAGCCGCAGCTACGGCAACACCGGCACCTGCTGCGGCGGGACGGGAGTGGAGAACCACACCAAGTACCAGGAGACGATCTACTTCAAGTCGGCCGACGGCAGCACGCTGTGGGTCAACCTGTTCGTACCGTCCACGCTGACCTGGGCCGAGAAGGGCTTCACCATCACCCAGGAGACGAGCTACCCCCGCGACGACCGGACGAAGCTGGTCGTCGACGGCAGCGGCCAGCTCGACATCAAGCTGCGGGTACCGGGCTGGGTGCAGCGGGGCTTCTTCGTCACGATCAACGGAGCCGACGCCCAGGTCAACGCCAAGCCGGGGACCTACGTCACGCTGAGCCGGACCTGGCAGCCGGGCGACACCATCGAGATCAGGATGCCGTTCAGCATCCGGATCGAGCGGGCGCTGGACCGCCCCGACACCCAGGCGATCTTCTGGGGTCCCCTGCTCATGCAGATCCTCGGCAACCCGGGCGGTGGCACCTACCGCGAGTTGTCCCTCTACCGCCACCTGAAGCGGGACGGTGACTACGCCCGCTCGGCCATCACCCACGCGAGCACCACCGCGGCGGGTGACATGCTCTTCACCACCCACGGCTTCACCCTGCGGCCGTACTACATCAGCGACTCGCAGGCCGCCTCGTCGTACTTCCGTCGGGTCGAGCCGACGATCGTGTTCGGGTCCATCGACACCGGTGTGCCCAACTACAAGCGCAACGACGGCCTGCCGAACTACGACGTTCCGGTGACGGGCATCCCCTCACCGGGCACCGACGGCCTGACGTTCCTCGACCTGGTGTGGGACCAGGCGCCCTTCACCAACCACGGCGGCTTCCAGTCGGCGGTCGCCCGTACCGCCGACGCGTTCCTCGCGGCCGGCATCTTCACCCAAGCGGAGAAGGACCTCGTCGTCTCGAGCGCGGCCCACGCGAAGAACGAACTCGCCCCGTAGGTGACGCCGGCGGCTGTCCGCCCACCGAGTGAACGGCCGCGGCCCGGCCGAGTTGAGTCGACCGGGCCGCGGCGGTTCCGATGGGTGCGCCGACCGTCAGCTGAGCAGGAAACGCGTGTCGCTGCCGATCTGGTCCGCCGAACCACGCATCGGCCGGCTCCTTGCCGAAGGGCCGGTGCCACGGAGGCGGCGGACGACACGACGTGCCACCACCGTGAATGTGAGCGTGCACAGGGCGGCACTCCCATGCGGGTCCAGCGGGCACGCATCCGATGAAGGTCCGAAGCCCCACAGGCGCGGGAACAGCATTGCGAGCAGGTTTCCGGAGAGCTCTTGACGGATCCAATGTGAGCGCTAACACTGTGGCGAGAAGGTGAACGGGGAGGATGTCATGACTGCTTCGGCTGGGCCCGGCGACCAGGTCGTCGTCGGCGTCGACTTCGGCACGTTGTCCGGGCGGGCACTGGTGGTACGGGTTCGCGACGGCGCCGAACTGGGCACGGCCGTCCACGCCTACCGGCACGGCGTCATGGACTCCGTGCTGGCCGCCGACGGGCAGCCGCTGCCGGCCGACTGGGCCCTACAGGACCCCGACGACTACCGGGACGTGCTGCGACACGCGGTGCCCGCCGCACTCGCCGCGAGCGGTGTCGCCGCGCAGCAGGTCATCGGTATCGGCATCGACTTCACGGCCTGCACCGTGCTGCCCACCCTGGCCGACGGCACCCCGCTGTGCGAGCTGCCCGACCTGCGTACCCGCCCGCACGCCTACGTGAAGCTGTGGAAGCACCACGCCGCCCAGCAGCAGGCCGACCGCATCAACGCCCTGGCCCACGAGCGCGGGGAGGCCTGGATCGGCCGCTACGGCGGCAAGATCTCCGCCGAGTGGCAGTACGCCAAGGCCCTGCAACTGCTGGAGGAAGACCCCGAGATCTACGCCCGGGCCGAGCGGTGGATCGAGGCCGCCGACTGGATCGTCTGGCAGTTGTGCGGCGCCGAAACCCGCAACGTGTGCACCGCCGGGTACAAGGGCATCCGCCAGGACGGCCGCTACCCGTCCCGGGACTACCTGGCCGCGCTGAACCCGGGGTTCGCCGACTTCGTCGAGAAGATCGACGGCCCGCTGGCCGCCCTGGGTGCGCGCGCCGGCGGACTGACCGCCCAGGCCGCGGCGTGGACCGGCCTGCCCGCGGGCATCGCCGTGGCGGTCGGCAACGTGGACGCCCATGTCACCGCCGCCGCCGCGCAGGCCCTCGAACCGGGCCGGCTGGTCGCCATCATGGGCACCTCCACCTGCCACGTCGTCAACGGCACGGAGTTGGCCGAGGTGGCTGGCATGTGCGGCGTGGTCGACGGGGGCATCAGCGCCGGCCTCTGGGGGTACGAAGCCGGCCAGAGCGGGGTCGGCGACATCTTCGGCTGGTACGTCGAGCACGCCGCGCCCGACGGGTTCGCCTCCCACGAGCTGCTGACCGAACAGGCGGCCGCCCAGCCCGTGGGCGCCCACGGGCTGGTGGCGCTGGACTGGTGGAACGGCAACCGGTCGCTGCTGGTCAACCACGACCTGAGCGGGGTGATCGTCGGGCTGACCCTGGCCACCCGGCCGGCCGACATCTACCGCGCGCTGCTGGAATCCACCGCGTACGGGACCCGCATGATCATCGAGGCGTTCGCCGATGCGCGGGTGCCGGTGAACGAGCTGATCGTCGCCGGTGGACTGACCAGCAACCCGCTGCTGATGCAGATCTACGCCGACGTCACCAACCGGCCGCTGGGCATCATCGGCTCGGCCCAAGGGCCAGCGCTGGGCTCGGCGATCCACGCGGCGGTCGCGGCGGGCGCCTACCCCGACGTGTTCGCGGCCGCCACGGCGATGGGCCGGGTCGACCGCGACGCCTATCTGCCCGATCCCGGACGGGCCCGTGCCTACGACGCGCTGTACGCCGAGTACCGGCGGCTACACGATCACTTCGGCCGCGGCGGCGACGACGTGCTGCTGCGCCTACGCGCCATTCGTAACGCTGCCCGGTCGGCGGTCAACCACACGCGGGCCGACGAGGCCCCGCTCCCCGCGAAGGTCATGGCATGAGCAAGCAGTTCAGCACAGGCGCCGAGGTGGCACAGCTGTGCGAGACGGTGGCCGCCCTGCACGCCGAACTCGTCCGGTACGGCCTGGTGGCCTGGACCGCCGGCAACGTCTCGGCCAGGGTGCCGGGACGGAACCTGATGGTGATCAAACCGAGCGGGGTGTCCTACGACGACCTGCGGCCCGACAACATGGTCGTCTGTGACCTCGACGGGATCGTGGTGGAGGGTGACCTCTCGCCGTCGAGCGACACCGCCGCGCACGCCTACGTCTACCGGTCGATGCCCGACGTCGGTGGCGTCGTGCACACCCACAGCAGCTACGCGACGGCGTGGGCCGCGCGGGGCGAGCCCATCCCCTGCCACCTCACCGCACAGGCCGACGAGTTCGGCGGTGAGATCCCGGTCGGCCCGTTCGCCCGCATCGGCGGTGACGACATCGGCAAGGGCATCGTCGCCACCCTCTCCGGGCACCGCTCCCCCGCGGTGCTGATGGCCAACCACGGGGTCTTCACCATCGGCCCGGACGCGAGGGCGGCGGTCAAGGCCGCGGTGATGTGCGAGGACGTGGCCCGCACCGCACACCTGGCCAGGGCGCTCGGCCAGCCGGTACCCATCGCCGCCGAGGACATCGACTCGCTCTACGAGCGCTACCAGAACGTCTACGGGCAGGCCCCGGTTCCGTCCACCAACCGGTAGCGCAAGCCGGTGCCTGCCGGCATCTCACGACTGAACTCGCCAACCTGAACAGCGCGCATCGTCCATGGCCAGGCCTTCCGGCGCGGCCAGGCAAAGCCAGGTACCCCACCACACCCCGTAAGGAGTCATCACATGAACACCGGCAATTCGATCAGCCGCCGCGGGTTCGCCACCATGCTGGCGGCCGGGCTGCTCGCCACCGGGCTGACCGCCTGCTCCAACAGCGACACCGGTGGCGACGGCGGCAAGAAGGCCGACGGCAAGATCGTGCTCGGGTTCTCGCAGGTCGGTGCCGAGAGCGGCTGGCGTACCGCGAACACCAACTCCATCAAGGAGGCCGCCGGCGCCGCGGGCATCGAGCTGAAGTTCGACGACGCCCAGCAGAAGCAGGAGAACCAGATCAAGGCGATCCGCAACTACATCCAGCAGAAGGTCGACGTCATCGCCTTCTCGCCGGTCGTGGAGTCGGGCTGGGACACCGTGCTCAAGGAGGCCAAGGACGCCGGGATCCCGGTGATCCTGACCGACCGGGCCGTCGACTCGGCCGACAAGTCGCTCTACAAGACCTTCCTCGGCTCCGACTTCGTCAAGGAGGGCCGACTCTCCGGCGAGTGGCTGGTCGAGCAGACCAAGTCCGCGACCGGACCGGTGAACATCGTGGAGCTGCAGGGCACCACCGGATCGGCACCCGCCAACGACCGCAAGAAGGGCTTCGCGGAGGCGATCGCCTCCAACCCCAACCTGAAGATCATCGCGTCGCAGAGCGGTGACTTCACCCGCGCCGGCGGCAAGCAGGTCATGGAGCAGTTCCTCAAGGCCAACCCGAAGATCGACGTGCTGTTCGCGCACAACGACGACATGGGCCTGGGCGCGCTGGAAGCCATCACCGCCGCGGGCAAGGTGCCGGGCAAGGACATCACCATCATCACCGTCGACGCGGTCAAGGACGGCATGCAGGCCTTGGCCGACGGGAAGTTCAACTTCATCGCCGAGTGCAGCCCGCTGCTCGGTCCCCAGCTGATGGACCTGGCGAAGAAGGTCCACGCCGGCGAGACGGTGCCGACCCGGATCGAGACCGAGGAGACCACCTTCACCCAGGAGCAGGCCAAGGAGGCCCTGCCGAACCGCAAGTACTGACGGGCCGGGGCACCGGCACAGCGCCTGCGCCGCGATGCCCGTCGGCGCACCGAACGGGCCGGCGGTGGACCACACCGCCGGCCCCGACCACTCTCCCGCACCGTGAGCCGACGGGCCGGGACCGCCGTGCACGGTCGCGGCGGCAGGGCACCTGACGACAATCACGAAAGGTCTGGTGGGATGTCGGATAGGCATCCGGTCCTGACGATGACCGCGATCAGCAAGTTCTTCCCCGGAGTCCGCGCCCTCGACGGCGTCGACTTCCGGATGTTCCCTGGCGAGGTGCACGCCCTGATGGGCGAGAACGGCGCCGGCAAGTCCACCTTGATCAAGGTGTTGACCGGGGTGTACGCCAGCGACGCCGGAACCATCACGCTCGACGGCGCCCCGGTCGCCTTCACCGGCCCCAGGCAGGCCACGGCAGCCGGGGTGAGCACCGTCTACCAGGAGGTGAACCTCTGCCCGAACCTGTCCGTGGCGGAGAACATCTTCATCGGGCGCCAGCCGCGGCGGTTCGGGACCGTGAACTGGCGCGAGATGCGCCGCCGCGCGACGGCTCTGCTGGCCCGCCTCGACCTGGACATCGACGTCAGCGAGCTGCTGGGCAGCTACTCCCTGGCCGTACAGCAGATGGTGGCGATCGCCCGCGCCGTCGACGTACGCGCCCGGGTCCTGATCCTCGACGAACCCACATCCAGTCTCGACGCCGACGAGGTGACGCAGCTGATGCGCATCATGCGCCAGCTGCGTGACGAGGGCATCGCGATCCTCTTCGTCACGCACTTCCTCGACCAGGTCTACGAGATCGCCGACCGCATCACCGTCCTGCGAAACGGCCGCCTCGTCGGCGAGTACCCGACCCCGGAGCTACCGCAGTTCGCCCTGGTGGAAAAGATGATCGGCAAGGAACTCGACACCCTGGAGCGGCTCGACGAGCAGGCCGGGCGCGACCTGGCGGCCGTCGAGACGGGCACCCCGGTCGTCGAGGCGACCGGGCTTGCCCGAACCGGCTCCGTGGCCCCGTTCAGCCTCACCATCCACCAGGGTGAGGTGGTCGGCATGGCAGGCCTGCTCGGATCGGGCCGCACCGAGGTCGCCCGGCTGTTCTTCGGAGCCGATCGGGCCGACCGGGGCCAGCTCGCCATGGACGGCCGCCCCGTCACCATCCGGGGACCGGTCGCCGCCATCGAACAGAACATCGCGTTCTGTTCCGAAAACCGCCGCACCGAGGGCCTGGTGGGCGACCTGTCGGTGCGGGAGAACATCATCCTGGCCATGCAGGCGGCCCGCGGCTGGCTGCGGCAGGTGCCCCGACGCCGCCAGGACGAGCTGGTCCGCCGCTACATCGAGACGCTGAGCATCCGCCCGGCCGACCCGGACATGCCGGTGCGCAACCTTTCCGGGGGCAACCAGCAGAAGGTCCTGCTCGCCCGCTGGCTGATCACCGAGCCGCGGCTGCTGATCCTCGACGAGCCGACCCGCGGAATCGACATCGGCGCGAAGACCGAGATCCAGCGCCTCGTGGTGCAACTCTCCGACGGCGGGATGGCGGTGCTGTTCATCTCCGCCGAACTGGAGGAGGTGCTGCGGCTCAGCCACAAGGTCGCCGTGATGCGCGACCGGCAGCTGGTCACCCAGCTGGCCAACGACGACAGCCTCGATGCCGAACGCGTCATGCGCGTCATCGCCAGCGGAGCCGAGCAGCAGAAAGGGCAGGACGCCGCATGACCACCTGGAAGACACGCCTGTCGGGTGCCACCGGTCACCGGCTGTTCTGGCCGGTCGTGGTGCTCGTGGCGTTGCTGGCGGCGAACGCCGTCTATCGGCCGAGTTTCCTGGCCGTCGAGGTCAAGGACGGGCACCTGTACGGCAGCCTGATCGACATCGTCCGGCTCAGCGCCCCGCTGATCCTGGTCGCCCTGGGCATGACCCTCGTGATCGCCACCGGTGGGATCGACCTCTCCGTGGGGTCCGTGGTAGCCGTCAGCGGCGCCGTGGCCTGCCTCTACATCAGTCGCCAGCCGGACCAGAGCAGCGTCGGCACCGTACTGGCCGCCCTGCTCATCGCGTGCGGGGTCGCGCTGCTCCTCGGCGCCTGGAACGGGGTGCTGGTCGCCGTGATCGGCATCCAGCCGATCATCGCCACCCTGATCCTGATGGTCGCCGGACGCGGCCTGGCCCAGTTGATCACCTCCGGCCAGATCATCACCATCAACAGCAGTCCCTACCGGATGATCGGGGTCGGACACCTCCTCACCCTGCCGTTCGCGATCATCATCGCCCTGGCCGTGACCCTGATCGTGGCGGTACTCACCCGCCGCACCGCACTCGGGATGATCATCGAGGCGGTCGGCGGCAACGCCGAGGCCAGCCGGCTGGCGGGCATCCGTGCGCGACGCATCAAGCTCCTCGTCTACATCGTCAGCGCTGCCTGCGCCGCCGTGGCCGGGTTCATGATGACCGCGAACGTGTCCAGCGCCGACGGCAACTCCGCCGGCCTGTGGGTGGAACTCGACGCGATTCTCGCCGTGGTCATCGGCGGCACGGCGCTGACCGGCGGCCGTTTCTACCTCAGCGGCACCGTCGTCGGCGCGCTGATCATCCAGACCCTGACCACTTCCGTGTACGCCATGAACATCGACCCGCAGACCTCCCTGCTGTTCAAGGCGATGGTGGTGATCGCGGTCTGCCTCATCCAGGCACCGGCGTTCCGCGCCAGGTTCCGCCGGCGGCGAGTGGCCGGGGCGCCACCGTCGGTCCCGGTCGAGCAGAAGAAGGAGCAGGTGGCAGCCTGATGAGCACCACGCAATTGACCGCGCGGCTGGGCCGACCGACGTGGTGGCGCCTGCCCCGGCGGCAGGTCCCGGTACTGGTCAGCCTCGGTCTGCTGCTCGTCATGTACGGCATCGGCGTCTCGCAGTACCGTGCCTTCTCCAACATCCAGGTCATCTTCAACGTCTTCATCGACAACGGGTTCCTGCTCGTCGTCGCAGTCGGGATGACCTTCGTGATCCTCACCGGCGGCATCGACCTGTCGGTCGGCTCGGTGGTCGCGATGACCGCGATGGTGTCGGCCGCACTGCTGCGTGAGGGCCTGCCGTCCGCGCTGGTGCTGCTGATCGCGCTGTTGATCGGCCCCACGCTCGGGTTCGTGATGGGCTGCATCATCCATTTCTTCGACATCCAGCCGTTCATCGTCACCCTGGCCGGAATGTTCTTCGCCCGCGGCCTGTGCACCTGGATCAGTTCGGTATCCGTTCCCATCTCCGACGGCTTCTGGACCGCTGCGGCACAGGAGCGGATCAGGATCGGCGACAACTTCGTGACCGTCAGCGTCCTCGTCACGGTCGTGGTGGTCGGCCTGGCCGCGTACACGCTGGCCTACACCCGACTGGGCCGCGACGTGTACGCCATCGGCGGCAACCCGCAGTCGGCGCTGTTGATGGGCCTGCCGGTCGGCCGCACCCGGATCGCCGTCTACACGATCAGCGGTCTCTGCTCGGCGATCGGGGGCATTCTGCTGTCCTTCTACACCCTGTCGGGCGCCCCACTGATCGCCGTGGGCATGGAGCTGGACGCGATCGCCGCAGTGGTCATCGGCGGCACCCTGCTCACCGGCGGAGCCGGCTACATCCTGGGCACCGTGCTGGGTGTGCTCGTGCTCGGCGTCATCCAGACACTGATCACCTTCGACGGCACGCTCAACTCCTGGTGGACCAAGATCGTAATCGGCGGGCTGCTGTTCGCGTTCATCCTGCTCCAACGCCTCATCGCCATCGGCAAGAAGTAACCCACGACCCGCACATCGGAAGGCAACCCCCCATGACTAGCCCATCCCCGGCCGCCGAGGTCTGGTTCCTCACCGGCAGCCAGGGCCTCTACGGCCCCGAGACCCTGCGTCAGGTGGCCGATCAGTCCCAGCAGATCGCCGCGCGACTCGATGCCGATCCCGCCATCCCCGCCCGGGTGGTCTGGAAGCCCGTACTCACCTCCAGCTCCGAGATCCTGGCCGTCTGCCGCGACGCCGCCGTACAGGGGGTCGTGGGGATCATCGCGTGGATGCACACCTTCTCCCCGGCGAAGATGTGGATCTCCGGCCTGGACGCGTTGCGTACCCCGCTGCTGCACCTGCACACCCAGGCGAACGTGGCGCTGCCGTGGTCCGAGATCGACATGGACTTCATGAACCTCAACCAGGCCGCCCACGGCGACCGGGAGTTCGGATACGCGCAGACCCGCCTCGGCGTCGCCCGCAAGACGGTCGCCGGGCACGTCAGCAACCCGCAGGTCACCGCCCGAATCGCGGCGTGGACCCAAGCCGCGATCGGCTACTCGGAGATGCGGTCGCTGCGGCTGGTCCGCTTCGGCGACAACATGCGCGACGTGGCCGTCACCGAGGGCGACAAGGTCGAGGCTGAGCTGAGGTTCGGGGTCTCCGTCAACACCTACGGGGTGAACGACCTGGTCCAGTCCGTCGACGCCGTCGCCGACTCACGGATCGACGAGCTGGTCAAGGAGTACGACGACAGCTACCGGCTGGACCCGACGCTGCGCCCCGACGGTGAGCGCCACGACTCCCTGCGCTACGCCGCCCGTATCGAGGCCGGGTTGCGGGACTTCCTCGAGGCCGGCGGGTTCGGCGCCTTCACCACGAATTTCGAGGACCTCGGCGGGCTGCGGCAACTGCCCGGCATCGCCGTGCAGCGGCTGATGGCCGACGGCTACGGCTTCGGCGGGGAAGGCGACTGGAAGACCTCCGTACTGGTGCGCACGCTCAAGGCCATGTCGGTGGGGAGCGGCGGCGGCACGTCCTTCATGGAGGACTACACCTACGACCTCACCCCTGGGCGGGAACTCGTCCTCGGCGCGCACATGCTGGAGGTCTGCCCGAGCATCGCCGACGCGACGCCGACCGTGGAGATCCACCCGTTGAGCATCGGCGGGCGCGAGGACCCCGTGCGGTTGGTTTTCGACGCCCGGCCCGGTCCGGCGGTGGTCCTGGGGCTGGCGGACATCGGCGAGCGGTTCCGGCTGGTGGCCAACGAGATCGACGTGGTCGCCCCACCGCAGCCGCTGCCCAAGCTGCCGGTCGCCCGGGCGGTGTGGCGGCCCCGCCCGAACCTCGCCGCCTCCGCGGAGGCCTGGCTCACCGCGGGCGCACCGCACCACACGGTCCTGTCCCAGGCCGTCGGGACCGAGGAACTGCACGACCTCGCCGAAATGACCGGCACCGAACTTGTCGTCATCGACGCCGAAACCACCCCTCGGCGGTTCGCCCACGAGATCCGCTCGAATCAGGCCTATTTCCGACTGGCCAGAGGATTCTGAGCCGGAATCACAATTGGCGAGAATCGACTAACAATCGACGCGACCCGGTGCCGGAAACGCACCGGCACGCCCATCCGCAACCGAGCGCCGCACGGCCCTCCCCACCGCTATCGCCGGGGAGGGCGTGCGCCTCTCCCCGCCGAAAGCGGCAGGACTACGATGACCTCGACAGGGAGGTGCCATGATTCAACAGCCGGCCGTGCGCGCCGCAGTCATGAGCGATGTCGCACGTCTTGCCGGCGTCTCCCATCAAACCGTCTCCCGAGTGCTGAACAATCATCCGAGCGTCCGGCAGGAAACCCGGGAACGGGTGCTCCGGGCCGTGCATCAGCTCAACTACCGACCCAACGCCCTGGCCCGCGGGCTGGCCTCACGGCGCTCCCACGTCATCGGCGTGGTCAGCTTCGACACGATCCTCTACGGCCCGGCCGCCACCCTGCTCGGCATCGAGCGCGCAGCCCGCGCCGCCGGCTACGGCATCAGCATCGTCACCCTGGAACGGCTCGACCGGTCCGGGGTGACCTCCGCGATCGACGCCCTGGCCGAGCAGTCCGTGGCCGGGGTCGTGCTCATCGCCCCGATGGTCAGTGCCGCGGTGCACGGCCTGCCCACCGGCGTACCCGCGGTGGTGGTCGAGCCCGGCGGCGACGGCGAGTTGCCCAACGTCGCGGTCGACCAGGTTGCCGGCGCCCGCCTCGCCGTCGAGCACCTCCTCGAGCTCGGGCACGAGACCGTGTGGCACATCGCCGGGCCGCGCGACTGGCTGGAGGCCCGCGACCGCACCGACGGGTGGCGGCTTGCCCTGGAGACGGCCGGCCGCCGCGTCCCGCCCGTCATCGCCGGAGACTGGAGCCCGCGGTCCGGCTACGAGATCGGCCAGACCCTGGTCGACCGCCCGGACATCACCGCGATCTTCTGCGCCAACGACCACCAGGCGCTCGGCCTGCTCCGCGCCCTGCACCAGCGGGGCGTGCGGGTTCCGGACGACGTCAGCGTGGTCGGATTCGACGACATTCCGGAGGCCGCGTACTTCTCCCCGCCGCTGACCACCATCCGCCAGGACTTCGACGAAGTCGGCCGCCGGTGCGTCGCCGCACTGCTGGAGCTGATGACCGCCGACCCGTCCCTCGGACAGGCGAACCCACCCCCGGTGGCACCCACGCTCGTGGTCCGGGACAGCAGCGGCAGCCGGAAGTCCTGAGCAAAGACCCCGAACGGCCCGGCGGAATCGTTCTCCGCCGGGCCGTCCGTTCCACACGCCGCTTGAGCCACCTACCGGAGGGCTCGCCAGCCATCCATGGCCCGGCGCGGCCCGGCCCCGATCGACCCCCGGCAGACAGGAACGGTCACGGGGCCAGATCCCGCTCGGACTTGGCGGCCGCGAGGAAGATGGCCTGCCGCTGCGATTCGGTGTGCCGCCCGGCGGTGACCCATTCGTCCGAGACCACCATCACCCGCTGAAGGAACTGTCCGTGGTTGCGGAAGGGCGCCGTCTCCCAGACCCGGTCGAGGAACGTCTCGCCGCCCTCGTCCCGAATGCCGTCGTTCGGTACGCCGGTGGCGGCCGACCCGAAGACGACCTCGGGTTCGACCCGCTTGACATACGGATGGTAGGCATTGAACTGCCCAGGCACCGGGTCGGAGATGTAGTACGGCGCCAGGGTGTATCCGTGCGTCGTGAAATGCATCGGGACATTCGTCGGCTGGATGGCACCGGCCAGGTCGCCGTCCAGCTTCAGGTCCTTGAAGAAGGTGAACTCCCGGTAGCTGGGCGTGTCGTCGCGGACGACCATGAGGGTGGGGCCGTAGAGAATGGACTGGATCGACTTGTTGTCGAGCGCCTTTTCCACGCGGAAGCTGAACGGCATCGAGATGTCGATCGTGTCGCCGCGGGACCAGTGCCGGTCGAGGGTCACGTAGCTGCCGGGTGCCGCGGTCAACTGCTGGCGAAGGCCGTTGATCCGGACCGTGTAGCCCTTCACGGCCCACGACGGCACCCGGAGGCTGATCTTCAGCCGGCCGCTGCCCTGGTCGATCCGTAGCCGGCTGGCCCCTTCGGTCGGGTACTGCGTCTCCTGGGTGATGACGAACCCGCGGCCGGGCCAGGTCAACGTCGAGGCGATGAAGAGGTTGACGTAAAGCGTCGACTCGTCCGCCGACTGGAAGTAGATCGACTCCTGGTACTTGGTGTGGCTCTCTAGGCCGGTGCCGTTGCAACAGCTACCGTTTCCGCCGTACCGGCTGTATTCGATGGTGCTGCCGATCCTCCGCGAGCGGCCGGGCCACATGTTCTGGTGGTAGGTCACCTCGGTGGCGGTGACGCTGTCAACGTCCCGGCGTGAGCTGAGGATCTGGTTGTGCAGCGCCTTCTCGTAGAAGTCCATGTAGGCCGGATTCTGATCGTGGAAGAACAGATTCCGCGTCAGCCGGAGCATGTTGTAGGCGCAGCAGGTTTCGGCGTGCCGCGGGTCCGAGGACGAGGTGAATCCGGAGGTGATGATCCCGCGTACCCCGAAGTGCTCGCTGCGGCCGGCGCCGCCGTTGCTGAAGGTGCGGTGTGGGACGACCATCGCCCAGAAGTTCCTGGCGGCGGTGTGGTACTCCTCGACGCCGGTCTGCTCGAAGATCCGCAGGTAGCCGATGTTCGGGGCCATGTACTGGTTGGCGTGCCGCCCGTTCAACTCGTCGCGCTCGGCGAGCGAGGCGTCGAACAGCGTGGTGAAGGTGAACGCCTTGGCGGCTTGAAGGTACCGAGCCGACGCTTCGGCGTCCGGGGCGAGCGCCGAGAGTTCGGCCATGACCTCGTTCATCGAGCCGGCCTCGCCAGCGCTGTAGATGTTCCACATCCGATCCAGCTCGGCCTGGCTGTACCGGCTGAGCCGGTGGTAGGCCCAGTCCCCCATGCGGAAGGCGATGTCCAGCGCCTCCTCGTTTCCGGTCAGGTGGTAGGCGTTGAGCAGCCCCCTCATGATCTTGTGGCAGGTGTACCACGGCGCCCAGACCGCGTTGGCGCCGCTGTTCGGCTGGAGTGTCGGTGGTTCGAGCCGGCTGAACTGCCCCTCGGGGAAGGCGGCGAGGAAGCCGGGATAGCTCGTGCCGATGATGGTGGCGTCGCGGCCGTTGCCCGAGTGGTCGACGGCGGTCTCTCCCTCCTCCTCGAAGCGGTACCAGGCCACCATGCCGGTGCGGTCCGGCGACTCCGGCGCCGGGTCATTGGCGAGTGCCTGCACCTCGGCTGAGGTCAGGGCGCGGCCGTAGACCCGGAAGTCGTCCACCGTCGCGTTGAGATAGGGGTCGTTGGCGCTCTGCGACCGCCCGATCCAGTTGTTGGTGGTCGAGCCCAGGTTGGCCGGGGTCAGTCGGATCGTGTTCGCCCCGACCTCGATCCCGTTGACGTAGAGCCGGCCAGTGGCGTCCGCGGTGGAGATCGTCACCGCCACGTGGGCCCACTCGCCGACCGGGACCGAGTTGCTCGCGCCGTCGATACGCTGCTCGTTGCCGCTGCCGCTGGTGGTGATCGCGAACCGCGGGCCCAGGTTGGCCGAGACCCACGGCGACAGCGTCATGTAGGTGCTCGAACTGGCGCCGAAGGTGAAGATCTTGGCGTTGGTCTGGGTGGTGGCGAGCTTGATCCAGACCGCGATCGTCACGTCGCTGACGCCGGCGAGAAGCCCCGCGGGCAGCAGGACGTACTGGTTCGGGTGCGGGTCGCTGAGCCGTACCGCCCTGCCGGACCGGCCGGCGACCCGGCCGACCTCCCGCCCGTCCAGCGCGCGCTGGCACTTGCCCAGCTCCTCGACCAGGTAGTCGAGCTTGTCGAGGAAGACCTCCTCGCCGGTGGCGGCGTAGGCCTGGGACAGGAGCGTCATGTAGTGCCCGGTGAAGTGCCCGCGTAGCAGGTGGTTCGGCGTGTCCCAGCCGCCCGGCCAGGTGCCGGGGGCAGGCAGGCCGGCGTTGGCCCGGAACAGGTGCAGCATCCGGTCCGGTCCGTCAAGGATGTTGGCCGTGCCCGGGTAGTTCCTGGCGTAGTTGAGCATCCGGTCGCGCTTCTGCTGGAAGATCCCCTCGTGTAGGGCCACCTGGCCGAGGTCGAACGGCTTGGCTGTGGTGCGGCCGAGCTGCACGGGAGTATTCCCGGTTCCGGCGCCGCCGCCGTTGGCGCTGGCCGCCGAGACTCCCGTGGCCGACGCGATGGTCATCGCGGCGGGGGCGGCGGAGGCCAACACGCCCACCCGGAGCAGATTTCGGCGGGAGAACTGCTTGCCCACTTCTCACTCCCTTGGTTTGGCCCGTGGTCGGGGCCCGCTGACGAGGGATTCACCGGAAGCCGCCATCGCAGGACAGGCGCAGGCGGGTGTCCGGAGGTGGTGGCCTCGGCACGTGGTCGTCCACCGTCGCGGGCGAGCCGGGCATGTGAGCGCGCTCAAGGCCGTTGCCTGAGTACAACCTGCAGGTAACCGCGCAGGTTAAGGCGGTTCAAGTGTTACCGCTCACATCAGCGTTGTCAATGGAGCTGCGCAGTCCGGCGCGACCCGCCCACCGTTTCCGGCCGACACGCCCACTGCCGATAAAGCAGCGGAGGGGCTGCCTGACAGCAGCCCCTCCGCGTACCTCAGTTCCCCGTCATCGGAGCTTGAACAGCGCGGTCAGGCTCGACCCGTCACGGGTCGTCGCGGTGACCGCGTAGCAGGCGCCGGGGGTGGCCGGCGTCTTCCAGTTGTACTGGAACTGGCCGTCCGCGTACTTCAACGAGGTGGCACCACTGCCGAGCACCTCGATGTCGGCCGTCGGGGCGCCAGCCGCGCAGGTGACCTGCTTGGCGTCCATCGTGACCAGTGCGGTGTCGGTCAACTCGGTGTCACCCGAGAAGACCTGGAACTTCATGGGCACGGTGCTGCCACCCTTGACGGTGTTGAGCACCCCGCCCATGTCGACCGGGCTGGAGAAGCCCTTCACCGTCCACGGCAGCACGGTGTACGTCTGGGTGGCGGTACCCACGTTGCCCGCGGCGTCGGTCGCCGTCGCGGTGAGGGTGTGCGTGCCCACATCGGTGCGGTAGCCACTGACGACGCAACCCGCCGGACCAGAGGTGGCGTCGCTCGCGGTGCACGCGGGGGCGGCCGGCACCGCGCCGAAGTACACGATGCCGACCGTGGCGGAGAACTCCGCCCTCGGCGCGACCGTGTCGACCTTGACCGTGGCCGCCTTCAATTCCTCGACGTTGCCGCTGGTGTCGGTCGAACGGAACTCCACCCGGTGGGTCCCCTGCTGGTCGACGAGGACCGGTCCGTCCCCGTAGGCCGTCCAGTCCCCGCCGTCGAGCCGGTACTGCGTACTGGCCACGGCGAACGCGTCCTTCGCCTGAAGCGTGAAGGACGGGACCGCCTTGTACCACCCGTTGTCGCCGTTCGGCTCCGCCGGCGACCAGGTCAGCGTCGTCGTCGGGGCCACCGTGTCCGTGCCGACGGTGAGGGTCAGCGTGGTCTGCGTGGCACCGGCCTGGCTGACGTAGTCGGGCAGGATCAGATCGCCGATGACCACGTACCGGCCCGGGGTGTTGACGATGTTCCCGTCAAAGCGCCAGTCGACGCCGATGGCCTGGTTGTCCCGGGATCCGTCGTTGTAGGACACCTCCACCTTGTTGGGCAGGTAGGGCTGCTCACCCACGTCCACGGTCTGTTCGAACGTCTCGGCACCCTGGATCGAGATGCCGCCCTGGGACATCTCGGGCCGCACGTAGATGCGGGCCTCAGCGATCAGGCCGTAGGCGTCGTTCGTGCCGTAGACCACGAACGGGTCGACGTTGGGCTCCGCGACCATCGCCGGCGTGATCTCCTGCCACTTGAATCCGACCTTGCCGCGGGCGCCGCTGGCGTAGATCCCGTCGAGCTCACTCGGCAGGATGGGCACCTCGCCCACGCCGGTCCGGATCAGCACCGGCGAACGCACCGAGTCGACCGTCTCGCCGTTGGCGCGCCAGCGCAGCACGCCTGTGCCCGCGCCGCTGCCCTGAACGCCCCAGATGCGGATGCGCAACCGGCTCGTCGTGATCGGTTCGAAGTCGAAGTGGTTGTAGGCGTTGATGGCCACCCCGTTGGCGTACGTCGACCCCTTGGTGAGGGTGACGGGCGTCCACGTGGTGCCGTCCGAGGAGGTCTCGATGGCGTAGGTCGTGCCGTTGGGCCGGCGGGTGCCGCCATTGTCGTCGTACCAGTAGATGTCGGTCGACGACAGCCGCACCGGCGAGGTCCAGCTGTACTGGATCCACGCCTCCCGGGCGGTGCTGGTGCCGTTCTGTGTCTGGCCCCAGTTGCCCCAGCCGTTGCCGGCGCCCGGGTTCGAGCTGCTCGGGTTGCTGGCTTCGTTGACCCGCTGGTGGTTCTCCCACGACGCCGTACCGCTGGTGGTGACCGTCGCCGAGGAGCCGAACTCCGCGGTCACCGCCCGCTTGGCGAGGGTCACCGCAACGGTTGCCTCGGACTGCTTGGCGCCGTCGTCGGCGACGAACCGGAACACGTAGTCACCGGCGATCGTGCCGGTCACCCGAGTCGCCAGCGCCTTTGGGTCGGCGAAGATGACGCCCGCACCCTGCGGCGCGGAGACGGTCTCCCAGCCGAAGCTGAGCTCGTTGTCGTACGGGATGCCGTCGTCGGACGCCGTGCCGACCAGTTTGGTGGACAGGTTGCCGTCCGCCGAGCCGTCGCGCGTGGCGGTGACGACGGGCGCCTGGTTGGAGACGGCGGGCACGTCGCGCCCGGAGTTGAACACCTGGACCTCGGCGATCGCCGTGTAGTAGGTCGGGCTGTTCGTGAACGCGATGCGCACCTTGTTCGACGTGACGGTCTTGAAGAGCGCCTCGTTGAACTTGGCCGCCGGGACCGTCGGGTTCTTGAACTGGTCCGACACCTCCTTCCAGCCGCCGCTGTCGTTGGGCACCTGGACCCACCAGCGCGCGGGCTCGTGGTAGCCGCCGGCCTGCCGGTCGCTGACGAAGGTCACCTTCACGTTGTCGAAGGACTTGGCCGACCCCAGGTCGAGCTCGACGTAGCCGTTCTTCTCGGTGGTGCCGTAGTTGCCCCAGAACGGCTCGTTCGCGGTGACGCCGTCGGTCACGGCGGCCAGCGACACCGGCCGCTCGGGCTCCGCGATCGCCCCGGGCGTGTAGTTCATCGAGGTGGTGCTCCAGCCCGGCGTGTGGAACTGCCGCCACGGCGTCGGCCGCGCGCCCTGCTGGGTGTACGACGAGCTCAGCGCGGCGCCCGTCGCCAGGTTCGGCGCGTTCTGGCTGAGGTCGATGCCGGCCGTCTTGAGGTACTCGACGACGCGGTCGTCCTTGATCGTGGTGTTCACCGCGCTCGGGAAGTTACTCCGGCTCCCCGCGGTGAAGGTGACCGTCACGCCGTCCTCGGCCTGGACCTGGTTGGTGTTCGGGTCGTAAGTGAGCTTGCCGAGCTTGTCGGTGCTGACCTTCTTCTCGCCGTCCAGGAACAGGCTGTAGCCGGCGCCCAGGCCGTACTTGCTGCCGTCGGGGTCCCAGACGATCGTCACGTCGTGCCCGTGGTAGCGCAGGTTGTTGGCCATGAAGTGGTCGTAGCCGAACTTGATCGGCCACAGCTCGATCTTGTCGTCGGACCGTGGCTGGAGGCCCGCCATGTCCTCGACGAAGATGTAGTTCATGTTCCCGAGCATCACGTGGTTCGGGTTGTTGCGGTTGTAGGTCTTCGCGGTCGCGTTCCAGTTGGAGTAGTACTCCGCCTGGTTCGGGGCCCGCACGTCCGCACCCGGGTAGATGCTCCAGGCCATCCAGTCCAGCAGCCGCTTGGCGTACTCGGGGGTGACGTACTTCTGCTGCGGGTCGTAGTGGCGCAGCGCCGAGCGGACACCGCGGTACTGCACGGTGAAGTTGATGTTGGAGAAGTTGTTCGAGCCGCCGATCCCGTAGGCCGCCCGGTCGTACTGGTTGGCGGTGTAGAACGGGAAGATCGGGAAGTTGTCGCCGTAGGTCAGGAAGCGGTACCCGTCGACGTAGTTCTGCCACTGGTCGAACGGGATGAGGTTCTCGGCGTAGACGTCGTAGAGGTTCGACTCCTTGGCCGGGATCAGGGCACGGGCGGACGCGGGCAGCGGGTTGGCCTTGCCGTTGGAGCTGGCCGCGCTGGTGGCTCCGTACGACGTGCGGGCCAGGAACATCCGCATGTCGGGGCTCCACAGCTGGCTGAGGATCGCGTCGCGGGTGCCGTTGGCGGCGGTTGCCATCTCGTTGACCTTGGCCTGGTCGGCGCCGGAGATCTGGTAGAGCTGCCTGGCGGCGTCGAGGGCGCCCCACACGTACGCCGATTCGGGGCGTTCGATCGTGCGCGCGCCGGGAGCGCCGGCGTTGGACTTCGGGAAGCCGAAGGAGATGGCGTCGGCGTCGTTGCCCGGCATGTAGTTGGTGTCGTAGGCGATGAGCTTGTTCTTGTTGCCGTCGTAGTGCTCGAGCTGGCCGACGCCGTCGCCCTCGAAGTACTGGGCGAACTTGCGTGCGATGTCCTTGCCGCCGCCGTGCACGTTGTACGCCTCGAGGCCGGCCGTGCCGATGTACTGCGAGTAGTGGTTGTTCCAGCTGGTGTGACCGGGGCTGTCCAGGAAGGCGGAGGAGCCGGACAGCTCGCCGATGTTGAGGATCTGGCCGTACGGCAGGTAGGGCGTACGCAGCCACTTGGTGTCCTGCAGGTGCATCGGCTGGGTCAGCGCGATGGCGTTCTGGTAGAGGTTCGACCCCTCGACCGTGGTGGGGTACTGGTAGGCGTAGCCGGGCGCGTTGGCGTCGAGGCTGTTGTAGCGCTCGCCCCACCAGCGGTAGACGATGGCCTTTTCGAGGGCGGGGTCGGGGACGTTGATGTAGGGGACGTCCTGGGCCCAGCGGCGGTTGAACTCGGTGATGCCGGTGCGCACGGCCTGGGCCGGTGCCATCGCGGCGTACTCCTGGTAGCTCTCCACCGTCTTTGGCAGCGTGGCCGAGGAGACGGCGCCGACGACCGACAGCGACACCGCGCCGCCGGCGGGCACGGTGATCTGCCGGTCGAGGTTGGTGCCGCTACGGGTGAAGCCGGCACCGGTGAGGTCGATCGTGACGGTGTTCCACGGGGTGTCGACGAGCCCGTTGTTGGCGCCGCTGGTGATGGTGCGGGTGCCGGTGAGCTCGGCGGCGCTCTTGCCGGCCTGGGTGGCCAGCGGCGAGGCGGCGCGGACGGTGAAAGTCGCCGGCGAGCCGCCGGGGTTGGTGAAGTCGATGGCCGTGACGGCGACGTTGTCGTAGGTGATGAACTTGGTCAGGTCGGCGGTGACGCCGGTGGTGCCGATCGTGTAGCGGCCCTTGGCGTGGCTCGGCGCGTTGAACCGGTTCGCGCTGACCTCGGTGACGGTCTGCCCGGGCACGGTGACGGTGTAGAGGTTGCCGAGGTTGTTGGGACCGCCGACGTAGGTGCTGCCGGCAAAGCCCATGGTGGTGAAGTTGTTGGTGCTCGCGCCGCGCATGTAGAGGGAGCGGCCCCTGGTCATCAGCACCGCGGACCCGAGCGTCCCACGGACGCCCAGCACGCGGTCGAGGTAGTAGTCCGTGCCGCCGGCGGCGAGGTCCTTGTCGAAGATCGACTGGTGCATGTTCGAGGCGGTGAAGGGCACGCCGGGCTTGAGCTGCGCGGCGACCTCGGCGACGTTGTTGTAGACCGGGTCCCCGATCTCCATGACGTGATTCTGCCCGTTGGTGTAGACCCCCACGTCGCCCTCGTTGCCGGGCAGGATCGGGCTGGCGGCGTGGGCCGGGGACGGCAGGCCGACGACCCCGCCCACGACCAGCGCGGCCAGCGCCGCCCAGAGGGGCGTCCTCCTCACGCGTCTAGTCATCGTGCGTTTCCTCCTTGATATCGGTGCGGCTGGCCATCGGGGGCGCTACCAGGTCCGCACCTTGGTGGTGGTGGTGGTGGTGTTTCGGGGCATTGCGTGCGGCTGCCGGGTATCCCGAACCCGCGGTGGCCTTTCGGGCCTCGACACCGGCCTCGTCGCGAATGAACGGCAGCGCTGGGGCGGTCGCCCGTCGCGGCCGCCCGAGGTGCGCTCCTGTGAGCGAGGCCACATGAGACCCGAGTGTGAGCGCTAACATTAGTGCCGTCAATCCTCGACCTGGCTTTTCTTTCTCGAAGTCCACACCGGCGGGGCACAGCGTTAGCGCTCACTTCGGCGGGCCGGGCTGAGGGCTGGTCACCGGCCAGGGCCGAGGCTCGCGCTGAAGCGGCGGCCCGAGCTGGATCGGATCCGGGGACGAGCCGACCCGGCGGCCGCCCGTCGCACGAGCAGACACGCCGGGGCCGACCCGCTGGTCTCCTCCGGTCCATCTCGGGCACCGCCGACCGTCAGCCCGTGGGAAGCCAGACGCGCATCGTGGAGGGCCCCCGGTTGGCCCAGGCGTGGTACTCCACCAGGGCCACCTCGGCGAACTCCTCCCCCGCTCCGGGTGCCGACTCGGCCCCGGCGCTCCGGTAGGGCCAGTCGTGGTCCTGCGGGCGCACGCGCCGGCAGCGCACGACGACCCTGCCGTCGACCAGGCGAGGCGGCTCGCTCGGGTCGACGCGCAGCTCGTCAACGGTCTCGACGCCGGTCACGTCGACGGATTCCAGGGCCAGCACGAGCGGGCCGCGCTCCACCGCGACACAGCCGCGGACCGCGTCGATGCGGGCATCCGGGTACGTGAAGCGGGGTGCCATCGGCAGGTACAGGACGACCTTGTCGCCGCGTCGCCACGTCCGTCGCTCGGTGAAGACGCCCGGGCCGACCGGGAGGGTGGTTCCGTCAACGGTCAGCGTCGCGCCCTCGACGGCCCAGCTAGGAACGCGCAACGACAGCGACCAGGGGCGGTCGTCGTCGCTGTCGACCCGCACCCGGACATGGCCGTCGTGGGGGTAGTCGGTCGCGACGGTGACGCACAGGTCACGCCCGTCGGCCAGGCGGTGCGTGACGGTGCCGGGCAGGTACTGGTGGAGCTGCAGACCCTCGTCGTCCGCAGTGGCGACGTACGCCGCCAGGCTGGCCATGGTCCGTGCCACGTTGGTCGGGCAGCAGGACACCTCGAACCAGGGCGCGCGCAGCGAGGCGGCGGCCCGAAGGCTGGGCCGGTCGGTGTCCGGGACGGTGCCGAGTTCCCGGCGGTGCAGGGTGTTGGTGTAGAAGAAGCTCCGGCCGTCGGCCGACGGCGACGTCGACACCACGTTGAACAGCGTCCGTTCGATGAGGTCGGCGTACCGGGGGTCGCCGGAGGCGAGCAGCAGCCGCCAGGCGAGCATCACCGAGCCGACGCCGGCGCAGGTCTCGGAGTACGCGCGGTCGGGCGGCAGCACCCAGTCGTCGCCGAACGCCTCATCCTGGTGGCGGGAGCCCTGCCCGCCCGTGAGGTACGTGCGCCGCGCTACCGTGTTCTGCCACTGCCGACGCACCGCCGCCAGCAGGCTCGCGTCGTCCGTCTCGACCGCGACGTCGACGGCGCCGGCGGAGAGGTAGTTCGCCCGCACCGCGTGCCCGCGCAGCACTGTCGCCTGGCGCACCGGGATCTCGTCCTGGAAGTACTCCCGGCCCCATTCCACGTCGCGGAGCCGGCCGTGGCCCCTCCGTTCGACGAAGAGAGCGGCCTGGGCGAGGTAACGGTCATCGCCGGTGACCCGGGCGAACTCGACCAGCGCCGTCTCGATCTCCGGGTGGCCGCAGACGCCGTCGATGCCGTCCGGTCCGAACGTTTCGCAGACGTTGTCGGCGGCACGGCGAGCGACCGCGAGCAGCCCGTCGTCGGCGTCCGGACGGGTCCGCGCGCGGGCGACCGCCGCCTGCAGGAGGTGACCGGTGCAGTAGAGCTCATGCCCCCACTCCAGGTCGGACCAGCGGGGCGCCTGGCCCGGCCGGCCGAACTTGGTGTTGAGGTACCCGTCCGGCTCCTGCGCCTCGGCCACCCGCCGAACGACGGCGCGGAACCGCGACTCCAGGCCCGCGTCGCCCGTCCGGCCGATCTCCCACGCCATCGCTTCGAGGAACTTGTAGACCTCAGAGTCGGAGAACTCACGTCCGCGCCGCTCGCGAGCCAGGTCGCCCTTCTCGGCGGCGAGGTCGAAGTTTCGGATCCAGCCTTCCCGCTCGAGCCAGTGCTGGATGTGCTCGAGGGTCGCCGCAGCGTTGACCGATTGGCGCTCGGCCCAGAATCCGCCCGTGATCCGGACGTCGCCCAGTCCGAGCGGCCGGAGCCGGCCGCGGCTCGCCATGACAGGTGCGGCCGTGGGTGCGGTGCCGATCATGGTCATCCTTTCAGGGCGCCGGACATGAAGCCGCGCACGTAGTGTCGTTGAAGCAGCAGGAACAGGACCATGCACGGAAGCGCGAGGACGACCACGCCCGCCTCGGTCGCGCCGTAGTCGACGACGCCCTGGACCTGGCCACGAAGGTTGGACACGGCGAGGGGCAGGGTCATCCGCTCGGAGTCGTTGATGAGGATCAGCGGCGCCATGAAGTCGTTCCACGCGGCGAGGAACGCGAAGAGCGCGACAGTGATCATGCCCGGCTTCACCGCGGGCACGAGTACGCGCCAGAGCGCGCCGAAGGACGAGCATCCGTCGACCAGTGCGGCCTCGTCGAGCTCCCGCGGCACCGCCTCGAAAGAGATGCGCATCAGGAAGGTGGAGAACGGCAGCTGGAACACCGTGAGCACGAGGGCCACGCCGACCAGGGAGTTCTGCAGTCCCACCTCGTTGAGCAGCACGTACAGCGGGATGAGCAACGTCGCGTACGGGACCATGAGGATGGCCAGCGTGATCAGGAACAGCACGTTCTTGCCGGGGAACCGGAACCGCGCGAACGCGTACCCGCCGAGCAGGGAGATCAGCAGGGTCAGGGCGACCGTCAGCGCGGACACGAACGCCGAGTTCGCGAGGTAGCGCCAGATGCCGGCCTGGTAGTTGGTCAACGTCTCGTAGTTGCCGAACCCCCAGCCGTGCGTCTGGTTCGTGCCGGCCTGCGGCGCGACGGAGGCGACGGCCGTCCAGACGAGCGGAAACAGGAAGATCAGGGCCAACGCCCCGGTCAGTACCCAGTAGGGCGTCCGCAGTGCGACGCCGGCGAGGGTGGTGGTACCACCCGAACTGCCTGGTGCGGCCGGGGCCGTCGTAGGCGTCGACGGCCGTTCGCTGATCGCGGTGGCGGTGGACGGGGAACCGGTGGGCATCGCGTCAGCTCTCCTCGGACCGGAAGGCGCGCATCTGCAGCGCGTTGATGATGACCAGGGCCACCAGCGCGATGATGGAGAGGGCCGCCGCCACCCCGAGGTCGTTCTGGCCCTGGAACGCCACCGAGTAGATGAGCTGAACCACGGAGATCGTGCTGTTGTCCGGGCCGCCCTTGGTGAGGATGTAGAACTGCTCGAAGGCGAGCAGGGAGCCGGTCACGCAGAGCACGGTGGTCAGCGCCAGTGTCGGACGCAGCAGCGGCAGGGTGACCTTCCAGAACGTCTGCCAACGGCTGGCGCCGTCCATCCGCGCAGCTTCGTACACGTCCGCCGAGATGCCCTGCAAGCCGACGAGCATGAGCACCATGTAGAAGCCGGCGTAGCGCCAGACGATGAGGAAGATCGTGGAGAAGAGCGCCGCGTTCGGTGAACCGAGGAAGGTGAAGCCCCAGCGCTCCATCAGGGGTGCCACCGGGCTGGCGTACGGCGAGTAGAGCACGTAGAACAGCAGCGATGCGGAGGCCAGCCCGAGCGCGCTGGGCACCAGGAACGAGGCGCGGACCAGGTTGTTCCATCGGCTCGACTCCTGCACGAGCAGGGCTAGGCCCAGCCCGAGCAGCAGCAGCAACACGGTCGCGAGCACCGTGTACTTGATGGTGAACACCACCGATGAGGTGAAGAACCGGTGGTTCACCGCCTTCACGAAGTTGTCGGGGAAGTTGATTCCCTGGTCGCCGGCCAGCAGCGGCCATCTCGACGCCGACATCCGGATCACAAGCAGCAGCGGAACAGCGAACAGCGCCGCCACGAAGACCGCGGTCGGTGTGGCGTAGAGCCAGCCGAGCAGGGCTCGACGGCTGCTGCGACGGGCGACGCGTCGAATCGCCGCACCGGATGGAGGTGCGTTGACTCTCATGGAAACCTCTCGTTCATTGGCCGGCGGGCAGCTGCCGCGTGCCGGGTCGGTGTCGTGCCGCGAGGGTGTGCCGGACCGGCGGCCCGGCACACGCCCACGGCGAACGGCTACTGCCCTAGCACGGCAGAGATCTCGTCGTTGTCCTTCTGGAGATTGCCGCCCTCACCCAGCACCTGGTTGCGCACGAGGGTCAGCCACGGGCTGTTCGGCGCGTTGAACGCCTGCTGGAAGTTCAACGCGACCGGCGTGTCACCCTTGCCGGCCACCTCGTTGATGGTGACCAGCCGCGGGTCCTGGGCGGCGTACTTGTTGTTCGCCAGGTCGGAGCGCGACACCACGTCCTTGTTCTTGGCCAGGACCTCGACCTGGGCCTCCTCGGACATCATCCAGTTCAGGAAGTTCCAGGCCTGCGCGGCCTTCTTCGAGTCTTTGGAGACACCGATGCCGTCGCCACCGACGAAGGTGGAGGCGCCACCGTTCGGGCCGGGGATGCCGGCGACCCCGACATCGAACGGCGTCGAGGAGAGCAGCGTCGCCGGGTAGAACATCAGGCCCACCTTGCCCTGGGTGAACCCGGCCGTCCAGGTCGGGCCCGCCTCGTCCTTCGACGACGGGAGCACGGCACCGGACTTCCACAGGTCCCGCCAGGTGCTGTAGACCTTCTGGGCGGTGTCGTCCGCGAGCTTGGACTTGGCGCCGTCCTCGCTGAGCACCTCACCGCCGCTGGCCCAGATGGTGGGGAACCAGGTGAAGACCAGGCACCCGCCGCAGTTCAGACCGGTTGCCGTGCCGTAGACGCCATCCTTCTTCAACGCCTGGATCGCCTTGGCGGCGGCGGCGTACTCCTCCAGCGTCGCCGGGGCCTTCTCCGGGTCCAGGCCGGCGTCCTTGAACAGCTGCTTGTTCCAGAACATCATCGACAGGTCCAGCACGAAGGGCAGCACGTACGACTTGCCCTCGCGCGTGCCGGCCGCGAGGTGCCCCTTGTTGATGGAGTCCTTGAAGCCGAGGCCGTTGATGTTCGAGCTGAGGTCCTTGAACAGCCCCTGCTGCACCCAGTTCGGCACGTAGACGATGTCCGCGGCGAACAGGTCGGGAAGCCCGCCCGAGCCGGCCGCCGCACCCACCTTCGCCACGTAGTCGTCGTTCGGGACGACGGTCAGCTTGACCTTGTTCTTGTGGCTGGAGTTGTACGCCTCGACGAGGAGCTTCGCCTGCTTCTCCAGCGGTGCGCGGGTCCAGAGGGTCAGCTCACTGCCGTCATCGGTGCCATCGGGCCCGGCCTGCACCGCTGCCGACCCCTTCGAGTCGTCCTTGCCGCACGCGGCCGCGCCGAGGGCCAGCGCCGCCACGAGGACTCCTGCCAGCGAGCGCAGGCCAACTCGCCCGCGCGAGGTTCGTCTCATATCCTTCTCCTAGGCTCATCGTTCGATCCGCGCCGCGGTCCCGGCGAGGCTGGAAATTTCTACGTGTGGTGCGTCGGTCCGCACGCCCGCAGGACTCCGTTGGCGTCGGAGATCCCACGGGCCCGGTCCGCCCGGCCGGCCGGCAGGCGGGATTACGGTCGCTGGGCCAGGCGGTGGTACGTGCTGTTCCAGCGGATTCGATCGGCGAACGACCGGGGGTCGGTCGCGGCGTCGATCATGAGCAGCTCGACACCGGCCATGTCGGCGAAATCGGCAAGGGCTTCCCGGCCGACCGCGGTGCTGAGCACGGTGTGGTGCGGACCCCCCGCGAGCAGCCAGCACTCGGCCGACGTGGCGAGATCGGGGTGTGGTTTCCATACCGCACGGGCGACCGGCAGCCGCGGCAGCGGCTCATCCGGCTCCACCAGGTCGATCTCGTTGGCGGTCAGTCGGAGCCGGCCACCCAGATCGGCCAGGCCGACCACGAGACCGGGGCCGGGCGCGGCGGTGAAGACCAGGCGAACCGGGTCCTCGCGATCTCCGATCGACAACGGGTGGATCTGCAGGCTCGGCCGGCCGTCGGCGATGCTCGGGCAGACCTCAAGCATGTGCGCGCCCAGGATCTTCGGCTCGCCCGGCCCCCAGTGGTACGTGTAGTCCTCCATGAACGAGGTGCCGCCGGGCTCGTCTCCGGCCACCACCTTCAGGATGCGCAGCAGCGCCGCCGTCTTCCAGTCCCCCTCACCGCCGAACCCGTAGCCGTCGGCCATCAGGCGCTGCACGGCGAGACCGGGGAGTTGCCGCAGACCGCCAAGGTCCTCGAAGTTCGTCGTGAAGGCGTCAAAGCCACCGGCCTCGAGGAACTGGCGGAGGCCGAGTTCGATCCGGGCGCCGTAGCGCAGGGACTCGTGCCGCTCGCCGCCGCGACGCAGCTCAAGTGCCACGTCGTAGCGCTCCTCGTACTCGACGACGAGCTTGTCGACGTCAGCGTCACCCGCCTCGTCGACGGCCGCGACGAGCGCGTTCACCCCGTAGGCGTTGACCGAGACACCCAGGGTCGCCTGCGCCCCGACCTTGTCGCCTTCGGTGACGGCGACGTCGCGCATGTTGTCGCCGAAGCGGGCCATCCGCAGCGACCGAGCCGCCCGCCAGCCGGTCGCCGCGCGGGCCCACGCGCTGACCCGGTCCGCGACGCCCGGATCGCCGGCATAGCCCGCGACGGTCTTGCGGGCCACCCCCAGCCGCGACTGCACGTACCCAAACTCGCGGTCGCCGTGTGCGGCCTGGTTGAGGTTCATGAAGTCCATGTCCAGCTCGGCCCACGGCAGCGACCGGTTGGCCTGGGTGTGCAGGTGCAGCAGCGGCTTGCCCAGCGCGGACAGGCCGGCGATCCAGGCCTTCGCCGGTGAGAACGTGTGCATCCAGGCGATGACGCCGACCACGGCATCGTCGGCTGTGGCGTCCAGGCAGGTGCGGCGGATCGCGTCGGCGGTCGTCAGCACGGGCTTCCACACCAGGCGAGCGTTAACGCGCAGGCCGCCGGCGAGCGCCTGGCACACCTCGCGGGACTGCGCCGCGACCTGTTCGAGCACGCTCTCGCCGTACAGTGCCTGGCTTCCCGTCAGGAACCAGATCTCACCGGGTTCATCTACTGTCGGCACGAGTGTCACTCCGTTCCATCGGACCGGCCGGGCTGGCCGTACACGTTCTGGTAGCGCGCGTAGAGCCGGTCCACGTCGACCGGATCGATCGCCCGCGGTGTGCCGAGCTGCCGTGCGAGGTGGACGGTCCGCGCGACGTCCTCGCACATGACCGCCGCCTTCACCGCGTCGCGGGGCGTCGACCCGATCGTGAACACGCCGTGGTTGCGCATGAGCACGGCGGGCGATCGGTGCCCGGAGAGCGTCTCCACAATGCCCCGGCCGATGGAGTCATCGCCGATCATGGCGAACGGTCCGACCGGGATCTCGCCGCCGAACTCGTCGGCCATCGCGGTGAGCACGCACGGGATGGGCTCGCCGCGAGCTGCCCACGCCGAGGCGTACGTCGAGTGGGTGTGGACGACACCGCCGACGTCGGGCCGGTGCCGGTAGACGTACGCGTGGGCCGCGGTGTCGCTCGACGGGTTGAGGTCACCCTCGACCAGGTTGCCGTCCAGGTCGCAGACGACGATCGAGTCCGCCGTCAGGTCGGCGTAGTCCACCCCGCTCGGCTTGATGACCATCAGATCGCGACCCGGCACCCGGCCGGACACGTTGCCCGCCGTCCAGGCCACGAGGCGGTACGCGGTCAGCTGCGCATGAAGCGCCGCAACCGCCTCCCGGATCGTTCGCACCGCTTCGGTGAGCGTCGTCTCGTACATCGTCATCGGGTCTCCGCCTCCCGCCGGATCCGGCGCAGCTCGTGCATCACGTCGTTGCCGCCGCGGCCGAAGTAGTCATGCAGCCTCAGGTACTGCGCGTAGAGCGCGTCGTAGGCCGCGGCGCGCTTCTCGTCCGGCTGGTAGACCGCGACGTCGCGCCGGCCCATGGCCGCCGCCGCGTCCGGCACGCTCGGGTACGCGCCGGCGGCGACCGCGGCGTGGATCGCCGAGCCGACCGCGGGTGCGTGCACGGAACCCACGATGCTGATGGGCAGCCTGGTCACATCGCTGTAGAGCTGCATCAGGAACCGGTTCTTGACCAGGCCTCCCGCGACGACGAGTTCGGTGACCGGCACGCGTCCCGCGCGCAGGGCGTCGACGATGGCGCGGGTGCCGAACGCGGTCGCCTCCAGCAGCGCCCGGTAGATGTCCTCGGGCCGGGTCGCCAGGGTCAGCCCGACGACGAGACCGGAGAGTTCATGGTCGACCAGGACGGACCGGTTCCCGCTGTGCCAGTCGAGCGCGACCAGGCCGTGCGCGCCGACCGGTTGCAGGGCTGCCTTCTCGGTGAGCAGGTCGTGCACCGAGATGCCTCGGGCGCGTGCCTCGTCGACGTAAGCCGGAGGGGTGTTCCGCTCGGTGAACCAGGCGAAGATGTCCCCGACGCCGCTCTGGCCGGCCTCGTACCCCCAGAGCCCCGCGACGATTCCGCCATGGACCACCCCGCAGATGCCGGGCACCTCGGTCAGCACCTCGGCACTGACCACGTGGCAGGTCGAGGTGCCCATGATGGCGACGAGCTGGCCGGGCTCGACGGCCCCGGCCGCGGGCGCGGTCACGTGGGCGTCGACGTTGCCGGTGCAGACGGCGATTCCCGCCGGGAGACCGGTCAGCGCCGCGGCCGCGGGCGTCAGGCTGCCGGCTCGGGTGCCGAGCGCCGCGATCGGGCCGGCGAGCTTGCGGCTGACGAAGTCGGTGAAGCCCGGGTGCAGCGCCGCGAGGAAGTCCTCGGCGGGGTAGCGGCCGTCCTGGTAGATCGCCTTGTAGCCGGTCGCGCAGGCGTTGCGGACGTAGGTGCCGGTCAGCTGCCAGACGATCCAGTCGGCGGCCTCGACCCAGCGGTCGGTCCGGGCATAGACCTCGGGGTCCTCCGCGAGGAGCTGAAGGCCCTTGGCGAACTCCCACTCCGAGGAGATCCGACCGCCGTAGCGACTGATCCAGGGCTCACCGCGCTCGTGGGCCAACTGGTTGATCCGGTCGGCGTGGCGCTGGGCCGCGTGGTGCTTCCAGAGCTTGACGTACGCGTGCGGCCGGCCCGTCAGCTCGGGCAGCTCGCACAGCGGTGTGCCGTCCGCGAGGGTGGGCAGCACGGTGCAGGACGTGAAGTCGGTGCCGATGCCGATGACCTCGTCGGCGGCGATGCCGGCTGCGTTGACCGCCTCGGGCACCGCGTGGCGCAGCACGTCGAGGTAGTCCGCGGGGACCTGGAGCGCCCAGTCGGGCGGCAGCCGCTCACCGCTGGCAGCCAGGAACTCGTCCATGACGCCGTGCGCGTACTCGTGGACCGCGGAGCCGACCACCGCGCCGTCGCGGACGCGGACCACCACTGCCCGGCCGGACAACGTGCCAAAGTCGACACCCACCACGTACCCGGAGGCGTGAGCGATAACGGAGCGCGGCAACATCGGGTTCCTCCAACCAGGTACGTGCGCAATCGCGGCGTAGGCGTGTGAGCGGAGTCACCCGAGATGTTAGCGTTAACTTCGGCGGCGTCAAGACTCGAAGAAGAGATTGTTTCGAGCAGGTTGCGCGCGGTCGTCGAGGGCGC
The DNA here is from genome assembly GCF_043204735.1 of Micromonospora sp. NPDC047740. NCBI lineage: Bacteria > Bacillati > Actinomycetota > Actinomycetes > Micromonosporales > Micromonosporaceae > Micromonospora > Micromonospora sp. NPDC047740. The sequence goes on along the minus strand of NZ_JBIDCT010000001.1, from coordinate 612,812 downwards.
CCTACCGGCGACGGTGCGACGTGCTGTTGCGAACCACGAGCTCAGGTGGGATGAGCGACGAAGCCCCAGGCTCCTCGCCCCCCTCGATCTCGCTCAACAGGATCTCGATGCTGCGCCGCCCGACATCCCGGAACGGCTGGCTGACCGTGGTCAGCGGCGGCGTCATGAACGCGGCTTCGGGGATGTCGTCAAACCCCACCACGCTGACGTCCTCCGGCACCCGCACCCCTGCCTCGTGCAGCCCCCGCAGCACGCCCAGGGCCATCGAGTCGTTGGCCGCGAACACCGCGGTGGCCCGACGATCCCGGGCCAACTTCTGGCCGGCAACGTACCCGGACTTGGCGCTCCAGTCGCCAACGAGCTCTCGCGGCACCGTTCGCCCGTTCTCCTCGAGCGCGGCCAACCAGCCGTCGACACGCCCGTTCGCCTCGCTCCAGTCCGACGGCCCCCGCACGTGGTGAACGGTCTCATGGCCCAGGGACAGCAGGTGCTCGGTGAGCATGCGGGCACCCAGGACCTGGTCGACCGAGACACTGGTGACGTTCGGCAACGCGTTCTCCACCGCCACGACCGGAACGTCAGTCGGCAACGCGCGGACGAACGCCATCGCCTCGGCAGCCTGCGGAGCGATCAGGACGAGCCCGTCCACCGACTGGCCCACGAGACGCTGGACGGCCTGGGTCGCCGCCTCAGCAGTGGGCCGGCGCAGGCTCGCCACGCTCACCGCGTATCCCGCGTCCTCGGCGGCATGCTCGATGCCGTTGAGCATCGAAGCCGGACCATAGAGCGTGGTGTCGAAGCAGACGACGCCGAGCGTCTGCGAACGCCGGGTGACCAGGCTCCGCGCGGCGCTGTTGCGTCGGTAGCCGAGCTGCTCGATGGCCAGCAGAACCCGCTCGCGGGTCTTCGGGCGCACCGACTCGGGCTCGTTGAGGACGCGGGACACGGTCATGTGCGACACGCCTGCCAGGCGCGCGACGTCCCCCATGACCGGCAACCGGCGGCCCCTCGGCGCATTCACTTCTGATGGTTCCTTCACCATTTGAGGCTCATCATCCTCGATTTCCGAGCGGCGCCAGGGAAGCCTTCCCGCGGGTGGCCAGCTCGATCGGACGCAGCGGTCAACTTGACCAACGAGTCGTCGACCCCCACCACGCCCGGCAGGACCTCATCATGCAGCCGGACCTCACCCGGCCCGTGCAGCCTGGCCACCTTCATGGTCGAGTCGGCCATGGAACCCCTCCCCGACGCGGAACGTTAACGGTAACATTTTGGCGGAGGACCGAAATGTTGCCTCGTCCAGTGACACTCCGCAACCCCGCTCCGGTGCCCGCACGGCGGCGTCGCGCCCGACCCGCCCGTGCGCCTCAGCCGAAGGGCACGGTCGACTCGCGCAACACGACGCGGCCGGGGAATTCCTCCGAGCTGGCCATGGCGACGCCGTCGATGGCCGCGAAGAGCCGCTGGCCGGCGACCGCACCGAGGCGTTGGAGATTCATGTCGATGCTGGTCAGGCGGGGGCGGGAGTGCGCGGCGATGGCTTCCCAGTTGTCAAAGCCGATCACCGAGATGCTGCCCGGCACGTCGCGACCGAGGTCGCGCAGGGTGTCCAGGACACCGCGCGCGATCTGATCGCTGCCGCAGAATATCGCGTCGACCTCGGGGTGCTGCCCGACGACCAGGCGTGCCGCGGCGCGCCCCCAGGACTCATCCCACGACCCGAAGTACGGCCGGTCGCCGACCAGGGCCAGGCCGGCGGCGGCGAGCGCCGCGACGGCGCCCTCGGCACGGTCCCGGGCCGCCTGGAAGCTGGCTTCACCCGTGATCTGGGCGATGTTGCGCCGGCCGCAGGACAGCAGGTGGTCGACGGCGAGCCGCCCACCACCCACGTTGTCGACGGTGATCGAGATGTCGTCCGGGTTCGCGGAGGGGGCGTAGACGTAGACGACCGGGACCGGGATGTTGCCGGTCAGCGGGGGGCGGGGATCGGTGCGGGATCCCACCACGATCAGGCCGTCCACGCGCCGAGACAGCAGCGCCCGGACGTGGTGCAGCTCCCGGATCGCGTCGCCGCGCGCGTCACACAGGAAGACCGAGACCTGCCCCGCGCCGAAGGCGTCCTCCGCTCCCATCAGAATGGGAATCGAGAAGCGACCCTCCAGGTCGCTGGTCAGCAGTCCGACGGTGCCGGTCCGACCACTGAGCAGTCCACGGGCGAGGGCGTTCGGCGCGAAGGACAGCACCTCCGCGGCCTCCAGCACACGCGCCCTCGTGGCCGCCTTCACCTCGCCTCGCCCGTTGATCGCCTTGGACGCGGTGGCGACCGACACCCCGGCGAGCTTGGCGACATCGGTCAGCGTCGGCGCGCGGTTGGCGAGGGCCTCGCGCTCAGTGGTCATCTCACGCTCCCTCCGCGCGATCGGCACCTGCGCGCCGCACCATGACGGACCGCCGAAGGTGCCTTGACGGCCACTTCCGGGCGGCAGTACATTCCTTAAACCTTTTCGTCAATGTTTCGGCACGAGCACAGCCCGGCGACCTCCGCCAGCGTCGGTCGCGCTGAACATTACACCGCAAAGTCAGCCACCCCACGCGCCAAGGAAGCGACCGCGACCCGCGTCCCGACGCGCTACTCACGGCGTCGGCGCGCTGGTCCGCCGGTCTTACCAGCTCCAGGGAGAGCACGTGAAGATCCATAACTTCCATCGGCGGGGCCTCGAATGTTAGCGCTAACATCGGCGCCTCCCTTGATCGTGGGCTAGGAGCCGGCGTGACAGGCCCCTCCGAAACCCTTTGCGATCCGGGCCGCCGAGCGACCGGCGAGTGGGGTGCGCTCCTGACGCCACGATTCGTCCGCTCGGTCCGGCGGCCCTAGCCCCATCGGCGCCGACACCGCTCCCCCACACCAACAGTGAGGAGATCCGAACCGTGAACACCATGCTGGGGCGCGGTGCCGCGCCACCAACCCGCCGGCCGTTGCGGCGGTTCCGTCGGGCGGCCGCCGCGGTGGCGGTCGCCGGGCTCGTCGCCGGCGGCCTGGTCGGGGTCGCCGCACCCGCCTACGCCGCCGACTCGTACACCTTCACCAACACCCGCAATCCCATCCTCGGCGACGGCAGCTACTACTCGGCCGACCCGGCGCCGGTCGTCGTGCCGGCCGGCGCCCCCGGCAACGACAGCGGCCGGGACCAGCTCTACATCTACACCGGCCGCGATCAGGCCGGGCCGTCCACCAACGACTTCATCATGAACGAGTGGGGCGCGTTCCGGACCACCGACGTCGCGTCGGGGCAGTGGACCCACTACCCGTCGCTGATGCGCCCGGAGACGGTCTTCGCCTGGGCGACGCCAGGACGCGCGTACGCGGGCCAGATGATCCAGGGCGTGGACGGCCGCTACTACTGGTACGTTCCGGTCTCCGAGCGGAACAGCACGGCGTCGGACAAGTTCGCCATCGGGTTGGCCGTCTCCGACACGCCGACCGGGCCGTGGAGCGACTACGTGGGCGGACCGCTGATCTCCCAGCGGGTGCCCACGACGAACACCATCCAGAACATCGACCCGACGATCCTCATCGACGGCGAAGCCCCCAACCAGCGGGTGTACGTCTACTGGGGCACGTTCGGCCAGCTGCGGATGCTCGAGTACCAGCAGGACATGAAAACGCCCGTCGGCACCCAGCGCACCATCACCGGCCTGACCGGCTACTTCGAGGCACCTTGGATCTTCAAGCGCAACAGCACCTACTACCTGGCGTACGCCGGGAACAACGCCGGCCCGACCTCGTCGTGCACCCCGGCGAACTACCACGCCTGCATCGCCTACGCGACCGCGTCGTCGCCCACCGGACCGTGGACCTACCGGGGCACGGTGCTCCCGCCGGTGTCATCGACCACGAGCCACCCGGGCATCCTGGAGTTCAACGGCCAGTGGTACATCGCGTACCACACCGCCGACGCCGTAGGCGGCGGGCACTTCCGCCGTTCCGTGGCGCTCGACCGGGTCGAGTGGGACGACACCCAGACCCCGCCACGGATGAAGACGGTCACGCCGACCCCGGTCAAGGGACGCGACCTCACGCCCCGGGCGAACATCGCCCAGGAGGCGAAGGTGACCGTCTCCAACGAGCCGGTGCCCACGCAGTACTGGGTCAAGGCGCTCAACGACGAGATCGTCCGGTCGAACCCCCTGCCCCCGGACATGTGGGGCACCTGGACCGGCAACAACCCGCCCCAGCAGTGGGTGCAGTACACGTGGAACCAGCCGATGCGGATCTCCGGTTCGCAGATCGACTTCTGGAACGACCAGCCGCAGGGCACCGGCGTCGGCGTCGCCGCGCCTGCCCGCTGGCGCATCCAGTACTGGAACCTCGCCACCGGCCAATGGACGGACGTGCCGAACCCGAGCGGTTACCCAACCGGCACGCAGGGCTTCCAGAACACCACGTTCGACCCGGTGACCACCACCCAGGTCCGCGCGCTGTTCGACGCGTCGACCAACGGCAGCACCTACTCGGCGGTGGCGGTCGAGGAGTGGAAGATCCTCGCCGCGCAGCCGGCATCCGTCACCGCGCCGTCCATGACGGTCGAAGTGGGTGAGGTCGAGCTGCCCGACACCCTCCCCGTGGCGTTCGGCGACGAAACGCTGCAGATTCCGGTCTTCTGGGACCCACTCACGCCGGAGCAGGTCACCAAGCCGGGCACGGTCACGATCCAGGGCACCGTGCTCGGCTACGCCGGCGGCCGGGTCTCCGCGCAGGTCAACGTCATTTCACCCGACGACACCGAGGGCGATGTGACCCCGCCGACCGTGACGCTCACGCCCAGCGGCAGCGCCGGCGCCGCCGGCTGGTTCCGGTCCGCCGTGCGGGTGCGTGTCGCCGGTGTCGACGACCGCGGCGGCCGGCTCACCATCGAGTCGCGGGTGAACGCCGGCCAGCCGGTGGTCGCCACCGACGTACGGCACGTGGACGTCAACGTCTCCGGGGACGGGCAGCACACCGTCACGGCGACCGCGACCGACCGGGCGGGCAACGCATCGGCACCCGCGAGCCTCGCCGTACGCATCGACGCGACAGCACCGGTCAGCGCCGCCACCGTGGACGGCACCACCCGAGGGGTCACGGTGACCGCGAGGGACACGACCTCCGGAGTCGCCCGCATCGAGTACGCCATCGACACCGGGGCGTGGACCACCTACAGCGACGCGATCGCGGCACCCGACGCGAACAAGCACACCGTGTCGTTCCGCGCGATCGACCTGGCCGGGAACCTGGAGACCGCCAAGACGGTCACCATCCCGGCGGACCTGTACGGGCCGCTCACCGACAACATCGGACCGATCGCGACCCCGTCCGCCTCCTACACCGCGAGCTGGAACAGCCTCACCGCGCTCAATGACAACGCCGATCCGCCCAGCCCGAGCCAGGCGCAGATCTGGGGCACCTGGTCCGGCACCCGCCCGGCCACCCAGTGGGTCCAGTACGACTGGTCTCGCCCGGTACGGCTCGTCGGCACGGAGCTGAAGTTCTGGCGGGACTCCAACCGCGGCACCGGCGACGGGGTGGCCCAGCCCGACGGGTGGGTGCTGCAATACTGGGACGAGGCGGCCTCCGCCTGGCGCGACGTGACCGGCGCTGCCGCCTACGGCACCAGCACCACCGCGTTCAACACCGTCACCTTCGACCCCGTCACCACGCCCCGGGTACGGGCCACGGTCCAGGCCAACGGCAACGGCACCACCTACTCCGCGGTGGCGATCACCGAGTGGCGGATCTTCGCCGACGACCCGGGGGTCGCGGCCCAGTTGCTGAAGGCGGCGCAGGACGCGGTCGCCGCCGCCGAGACCAACCCGTCGGCGGACACGATCACGACCGCCGAAACGGCCATCGCCAAGGTCACCGACGCCACCCAGGTCACCGCCCTGAACCAACGACTGACCGTCGTGAAACACCTCGTCCACACCCGCGACCTGCTCAACCGCATCGCCGCAACCGAACTCACCACCCCCGCACAACTCGACGCCGCCGTCACCGATCTCACCGACGCCACCGCGACCCTGGAACAGATACCCACCGACCGGCAGGGCGACCTGCCACAGCAACTCGCCACAGCGAAACGCCGCCTCGCCGACGCCCTCGCCGACTTCTTCGCCACACCCATCCAAGGCAAACCGGAACCGATCAAACGACCCTGGCTCGACCTGGTCATCTCCGACACCTACGACCGCACCGGCACCACCGACCTACACGACCACGTGATGTCGATCGTGCGCAGCCACACCACCGGCCAGCAGGTCACCATCGCCATCAACGAATTCCTCGCCACACGCTAAACGGAAAACAGTCCCGCCTCGGCTCGGGGCGGCGCAGGACCCACCGGCGCCGCCCCGAACCACCGACCGAACGCCGAGCCGTCGGAGTGGACATCGAGGGGCGGCCTTGGTCAGACGGGCGCCCTGAAGGTCACGGGGCTGACGCATGGCCGTCGAGCTCAGCCGGGCCGCCCCTAGCCGAGCCGCCCTGATCGACCTCAAGTCCCGCGCGGCCCGACGGTGAGTCGAGGCTCCCCGGCGTCATCGATCGGGTAAACCTCCACGCGCGGGCGGTTCGCTAGGAACCCGGCCCGGGGCGGACACGTCATAGGCCACATGACGGGTAGCAGCGTCCACGTCCCCCATCGAACCGCCGCCACCGGCGTCCTCCGAGGCATGGCTCAAGCCCGGGCCATGCGAGCGATCCTGGTCGTCAGCCTGTCCCTGGTCGCCGGCTGCACGGCGGAACCGGCCGCCGCGCCACCACGTGACCGGGCAGTGCCGGCCGGCGGTTTCCGGCTCGTTGCCTTCGACTCCTGCGCGGAGGCGCTGCGGCAGCTCAAGACAGCTGCCAAGGCGTACGTCGGGCCCTGGGGGTTCGGCCCGAACGGGGACCTGCGTGCCGCGAACGGTGCGGAACGGGCCGGGGCGCCCGCCACAGCGAAGCAGGCGAACCCGGCGCCCGGGGCTGGCGCCCCCGGCTACTCGGGCACCAACACCCACGAGGCCGGAGTCGACGAGCCGGACCTGGTCAAGACCGACGGCAAGCGGATCGTCACCGTCAACCGGGGCAAGCTGTACGTGATCGATCCGGCCGCCCGCCGGCTGACCGGCGAACTGGAACTGGTGCCCGGCGCCGACGGGTTCGGTGGCGCCGAGGACAGCCTGCTGCTCCAGGGCGACCGGGCGCTGGTACTGCTCCGCGAGGGGTGGGCCTGGACGGCGAAACCCGCCGCCGCTGCGGGCGGCCGCACGGCGCCAGCGGACGGGCGTCCCGTCCCGACGTCGGAGGACCTCGTCGGCCCACGGCTGATCATGGTTGACCTCTCCGGCGCGCCGAAGATCATCGGCGAATACCGGATCGACGGGAGCCTGGTGGACGCCCGCCAGGTGGGCACGACGGTTCGTGTCGTGGTCCGCTCCGCGCCTCGGCTGGCCTTCCCGTACCGCGAAAAGGTCACCGACGCGCAGCGCACCGCCGCCAACCGAGAGACCATCGACAACGCCACCGCCGACGACTGGCTGCCCCGGTACGAGATCACCGCCGGCGGGCGGACCAGCACCGGGCGGGTCGGCTGCGATCGGGTGAGCCGGCCGGCCAGCTACTCCGGCACGTCGCTGGTGACCGTGCTCAGCTTCGACCTGGGTGCGGCCACGCTCGGCGCCGGCGACCCGGTCACCGTGCTGGCCGATGGCGACACCGTCTACAGCAACGAGCAGCGGCTGTACGTCGCCAACGATCAGCGCTGGCGCGTGCTGCCGATGCTGACCAGGCGGAACACCGCCCCCGATCCCAAGGACGAGACCACCGAGATCTACCAGTTCGACACCTCGGGCGAGGGCGCCCCGCGGTACCTCGCCGCCGCGACCGTGCCAGGCTGGCTGATCAACCAGTACGCCATGTCGGAGTGGGACGGGCACCTGCGGGTGGCCACCACCAACGGCCGCACCTGGGGCGACAAGCCAGACTCGACCTCCAGCGTGTACGTCCTGCGCACGGACGGCACGACGTTGACCCAGGTCGGCAAGGTCACCGGACTGGGCAAGGGCGAACGTATCCACGCGGTGAGGTTCGTCGGCGACGCCGGGTACGTCGTCACCTTCCGGCAGACCGACCCGCTCTACACCGTCGACCTGCGGGATCCGACAGCGCCGAAGGTGAGCGGCGAACTGAAGATTAACGGGTATTCGGCGTACCTGCACCCGGCCGGCGAAGGGCAACTCCTCGGCGTCGGGCAGGAGGCGACGGACCAGGGCCGGGTCCAGGGCACCCAGCTGTCACTCTTCGACGTCTCCGATCCGGCCAAGCCGACCCGAACCGCCCAGTACCACGTCAAGCAGGGGAACTCCGAGGCGGAGTTCGACCCGCACGCGTTCCTCTACTGGCCGCCCGAACGCCTGGTCGTGGTCCCACTGACCGTCTACGGAGGCGCCGTGCGGCCTGGCACGGCCAACGGCCAGAGTGCCGCCGGAAGGCCGGGTCCGCCGACCAACGTGGCGCTGGCGCTGCGGGTCGGCGACGGCGGATTCACCGAGGTCGGCACGGTCGACCACCCGCTGGGCACGGGGCGCCCCGAGGATCTGATGCCGATCCGTCGGTCACTGATGGTCGACGGAGCGCTCTGGACCGTCTCCGACGCCGGCCTCAAGGCCACCGACATCTCCACGATGAAGACCCTCGGCTGGCTGCGGACGGCGTGACGGTCGCCGCGGCCCACGCGCTACCTCATCCGAAGCTCCGCACTGCTTCAGCCGCGGGTACGACCCGTGGCCAGCAGCATGCTCAGGTACCCGTCCCGCAGCGGCGGCGTGGGCGGCACCTCGTGGACGTTCAGGTCGTACGCGCCGGCGGCGATGCTCGCCACCACGTCGACGCGCTGCAGTTCCACGGCCGGGAACCAGCGTTGGCCGACGTGGTAGCCGCGGGAGCCGAGCATGAACGCCACGGCGAACGGCGAGCCGGGCTGCAGGGCACTGAGAAATCGGCCCACGGCGTGCTGGAATTCCGCCCGGTCGGCCGATATCGAGCAGGCCACGAAGAACATGGTGCCCGCGTCCCAGGTGCGCCTCGGCAGGTCGAAGACGCTCGTTTTCCGTACCCGGCCCACCTGCGCCAGGCGGCCCCGCGGGTCGGCCAGCGCGGAATACGTCGGGTGCTCCGCGCAGACCTGCCAGTACGGATCCCACAGCTCGTCGTAGCCGTCGATCTGCGTGCGCAGCCAGCCCACGTTCGACGCCGACCATTCACACAGGTCCATGACACGCGCGAACGGCAGAAGCGACAGCGCCGGGTAGAGATTGGCCCCCGACCCCACATCCACGCAGCGCACGTCGGAGAGTTCCGCATCGGCAAAGAAATCTCTGGTACGGCAGAGAATTTCGCGGTCATCGGCGCGCAGCGCCGAATAGTTGTGCCGAAGATAGGCGTGGGAATCGAAGCTGTCCCACTCGACCTCGGAATTGGCCGGCCGCTCGGACTGGGTTGGTGGCGGTGGGGTTGACGACGCGCCGCAGCCACTGCCAACTGCCGGCGTCAACGCCATGGATATGCCTCCATCGGTGTCGGCGGATCACTCTGGTCGTCGCCCCGGCGCGCTCAGCCCACCGCCCATTGTGTATCGAAGGTGGTACCGACTGGCAAGTGGACGGACGACATCACCCACCGGGGGGCGACATCCGACTAGGAATCCGATTGCCGGTCCACGGGAATCGGTCAGATTACCGACAGCGCGAGCACCGCCGCGACGGCGACAGCGCCGATCCCAACCCTGCTCCCCCGGTCCCGGCTCGCACGGGCCGCCGCCGGCCGTTCGCGGCAGTGCTTGTCCGACAGGTCGTCCGACAATCCAGGCCTTCGTCCGGCCGACCGACGTCGAGCACGCGGGCGGCGGCTCTGAGCGGATGCCATCAAAGGCCGAACATGGGGCGACAAGCTGCCATGCCGTCAACTCTTACCTCGGGCCGCTCCTGCTGAAGCCACCTCTGCCTGGTGAGCCGTAGGCGGTCCGACACGACGGCCTCGCCGCCGCGGGCGTCGACCGAGATGCCGTCGGCCTCGTAGCCGAGCTTGCGGGACACTCGTTGTGAGGCGTGGTTGTCCTGGAACACCTCGGTCAGCGCCGCACGTGCGTCGAGGTGATCGAAGGCCAGCGTAAGCAGACCGACCCGAGCCTCGGTTCCGTAACCCTTGCCCTGGTGTTCGATCCCCAGCCACGAGGACGTGGTGACCTCCCGAACAACCACGAAATCGCGTGCTCGAAGGGTGACCACGCCGAGCGGGTTCCCGTCGTGAAAGACGGCGAGCCCGAGGCGCCACGCTGCCACGCTCCACCCGGCGAGCTGGTCCCAATGTCCCTGCAGCACGAACCGCGCCCGATCCTCGGGACTGCCGTCGGTCCACGGGGTCAGGAACGGACGCTCGTCGGCCCGGTGCACGCCGTCGGCTGCCAGCCGAGCGAGTGCCGCGAGTTCCTCCTCATGGGGCAGGCGGAGTTCGAGTCGTGGCGTGTAGATGGTCAGGCCGTACTGGGGCCACAGGTCAGCAAGCACGGACCCGATCATGACGACTGGGCCGACGCCACGCTACCGAGTGTCCGCAGGCCAGTGGACGATCCTCCGGACCGCGGTACCGGCGTAAGGGGCCAGTGATAATTCCGAAGCTACGCTTCGCAGGTGACTACTGAGGGAACTCGCCGTCCGGTTTCGCAGTCCCTCCCCAGAGCCCGCAGTGGACCGAGACGGGTTGGCTGGGCGGCGCTCGCGGTGTTCCTCGTCGCGTTCGCAATCTTCGAAAGCCTCAAGTACGGCCTGGCGACCACAGCCGCTGCCCTGGCGTTCTTCGCGCTGCCCGACCTGGCGCGGCTCGCCGGCCTTCGTGCGCCCGGGCTGCTCTACCAGGCCGTGCACCGGGTGTGGATTCCGCTCGTGGTGCTGGTCGCCTACACCTTCGGGCCGATCGTGTGGCCGCCGCTCTTCACCGCCGCTCTCGGTTGGCTCGCTCGCATCGCCGTCAATCGGGTGTTCCCACGCACCCCACTGGCCATCGATAGTCCTCGGTAGTTGCCCTGAACTGGGCACCACCGCGGCAAGCGCTCGCACGCCGGGGAAGACCGAGCGGTCTCGTCGTGGCTCCGATCCGCCGACCAGGCAGCCGGGTTGATCGACTGGCATCGCGCACAATGCTTGCCATGGTGCGGGGGCATGATCGCGTGTGGTGGGTGGCGGCTGGACCGGTCGTCGGGATGGCGTTGGGTGCCGTCGACTCGGTGGTGAACCATGTGCCGATCTGGCTTGGCGAAGTCGGCACTGCGCGCGCCGAGCGTGGTGGCTGGTCGCAGACCGCAGAGTTCGCGAGTCTCGTTCTCGACGCCGGATGGGCGTGGGCCGCGACGGCGGTGCTGGTGGGCTGGTTGGTGAGCGGGCACACCCGACCCGTTGCGGGGTTGCTGCGTGGGGCGGTAGCCGGGGGCCTCACGTTGGCGTTCGCCACCACCGCTTACTACGGCATGGACGTGCTCTTCGACGGCGACCCCTGGTGGGGCATGGCGACCCGGTACTGGCTGATCAGCAGGGTGGTGCTCGGCCCTGCGCTCGGGGTTGCCGGCGCGTTGATCGGGCGACCCGGTCCGGCCGGGACGCTCGCCGCCCTACTGGCGCCGGCCGGCGCCGCTCTGCAGATGGTGATACTGCCGCCTCCGCCGGAGAGCTTGATGGCTCAGCCGGTGCGGCTGACCGTTTGGGCATCGGCGGCGGTAGCCACTGTGTTGATCATCCGAGCGAGGGGTCGTCGTGGGATTCTGGCGCCGTCCGTCAGGCCGCGCTGAGGCGGGTCCACCCAACGGTCAACCCGGTTCGCCGCGGCGAACAGCCAGTGGACTCAGCGGCGGCTCACCTCGAGCTCGAGCAGGCCCTGGGTCTGCACGACCGACACCGACAGAGTCTTGTAGCCGACATCGTCGAAGAGCACGGTCATGCGGTCCTTCTCGTACCCGAGCACCACGCCGGGTCCCCACTTGGCGTGCCGCACCGTGCTGTGCAGCGGGTACGGGCCGTCGTCCGGGATCACCTCGGACGTGCCGCCGGCACAGTTGTCGCAATGCCCGCAGGGCAGGCTCAACTGCTCCCCGAAGTAGCCCAGCAGCGATTGCATCCGGCAGCCGGGAATCTCCGCGAAGCGGCGCATCATGTCGGTGCGGGAACGCTGCCCGACCTGATAGCGGGCGTATTCGGCCACCGCCTGCCGCGCCGCCTCATCGGGCAGGGGCGCGTACCGAGGGACGGTGAGCTGTCCCCTGAGGCCGGTCGCCACCGCGCCGACCTGCTCCAGCAGACTGAGGTGGCTGGCGAGCTTGCGGGCGCCCAGGCCGGTTGCCGCCGCCAGCGCGGTGCGCGTCATCGGGCCGCCGTGCAGGGCTGCTGCGACCGCTCGTAGCTCGGGCAGGTCGGGTGCGCCGCCGGTGAAGAAGCGCTGCAGGGCGACGTCCTCAGGTGGCCGGTAGAGCAGCAGCGCCCGGGCTGCTTCGCCGTCCCGCCCTGCCCGGCCGATCTCCTGCAGGTAGCTGTCGGGTGAGTCGGGCAGCGCCACGTGCGCCACCCAACGGATGTTCTGCTTGTCGATGCCCATACCGAACGCCGACGTGGCGACCATGATCGGCACCCGGTCGGCGAGGAAGTCCTCGTGGCGGCGGTGACGCACTCCCGCCGCCATCCCCCCGTGGTACGCCTCGGCGGGGAAACCCGCGTCGGAGAGCCGCTCGGCGAGTTCCTCGGCGGCGCGCCGGGTCGGCACGTACACGATGCCCGGCGGGTCGGTCTCCTTGAGGAAGGCGAGAAGCCTGCGCCAGCGGTAGTCCTCGCTGGGGCAGTGCGTGGCGGTCACGAAAAGGTTCGGCCGGTCCAGCCCGCCGAGAACAACTCGCGGCTTGCGCATGCCGAGGCGCGCGGTGATGTCGTCGCGTACCGGCGGCGACGCGGTGGCGGTCAACGCCACGACCGGCGGTCGCCCCAGCTCGCGGATGAGGTGGCCGATGCTCAGGTAGTCGGGGCGGAAGTCGTGCCCCCACGACGAGATGCAGTGCGCCTCGTCCACCGCCACCAGTGCCGGACGCAGCGCGCGGACCTCGGCCAGCCGCTCCGGCGAGCTGAGCTGCTCCGGGGTGATGAACAGGAAGGTCGCGGCACCCGAGCGCAGCTCCGCCAGGGCGGCGGCCTGTTTGCCGGGGCTCTCCGCGGAGCTGATTCGAACCGCGCGCAACGCCGGATCGTCGCGCTCGTTGAGGTTGCCGATCTGGTCCTGTTGCAGCGCCAGCAGCGGTGAGATCACCACGGTGGGACCGCGCAGCAGCGTCGCCGGAACTTGGTAGATGGCCGACTTTCCGCCGCCGGTGGGCAGGACGACGAGCGCGTCGCGGCCCGCCAGCAGCGCCCGCATCGCGCGTAGCTGCGCCGGGCGTAGCTTCTGCCAGCCGAAGTGCCTGCGGGCGGCGCGGCGTAGCCGCAGGGCGCGAAACATGAACATCATTGCCGCGCATGTTAGGTCGTCGATCCGCTGCGGCTGGTGGCGGGTGCACATCCGGCTACACCACCGCGGCGCAGGATTGTAGGTATCCTTCCTTGACTGACCGTGGTGCTGTAGCTAAGTTTCGATGAACTGAGCTGCTTGGAGGCACCCTATGGAGCGCAGGACCTTCCTCACCGGAGCCGGGGCGGTCGCCGGTGGCGCCCTCGCCGGGACCTTGGCCAGCGCACCCGGCAGCGCCGACCCGGGGATCCGCCGGATCGAGACGGGCCTGGACGTGCTGGTGCGCTCCGGCTTTGCGGAGCTGCGCGGGCAGCAGGTGGGAGTGATCTCCAACCCGACGGGCGTCGACTCCGCCTACCGTCACCTCGTCGACCTGATGCACGGCTCGGGCCAGGTCGACGTGGTCGCGGCGTTCGGCCCGGAGCACGGCTTTCGGGGCTCGGCCCAGGCAGGCGGTAGTGAGGGCACCGGCACCGACGCGCGGACCGGCATCACTGTCTATGACGCGTACGGCGCCTCGCAGGCCAAGTGGGAGGCCATGTTCACCCAGTCCGGGATGGACACCGTGGTGTTCGACATCCAGGATGTCGGCGCGCGTTTCTACACCTACATCTGGACCATGTACACCTCCATGCTCGCCGCGGCTCGCGTCGGCAAGCGGTACGTCGTGCTCGACCGGCCCAACCCGATCGGCGGCCGGGCGTACGGCCCGATGATGACCCCCAGCTACACCTCTGGTGTGGGGCTGAAGGAAATCGTTCAGCAGCACGGCATGACCGTCGGCGAACTGGCCCGCTTCTTCAACGCCGAGTTCCTGCCCGCCGAGGTGGGACGGCAGGTCGACCTGCACGTGGTGCAGTGCCGGCACTGGAAGCGGAGCATGCTGGCGGCCGACACCGACCTGCCCTGGGTCATGCCCAGCCCCAACATGCCCACCACGGACACGGCGCTCGTCTACCCGGGCACCTGCCTCTTCGAGGGCGTCGCGTCGATCACCGAAGGCCGGGGCACCTGCCGGCCGTTCGAGCTGATCGGCGGGCTCGCCACCGACTTCGACTACCACTGGAGTGACCGCCTCAACGCTCGTGACCTGCCCGGAGTCGAGTTCCGGGAGGCGTACTTCTCGCCGACGGCCGCCGGCCAGAAGCCGGCGCTGCTCAACAAGCTCTGCGCCGGCGTTGAGGTGAAGGTCGTGGACCGGGCCGCCTACGACCCGATTCGCACCGGGGTGGCGCTGCTGGTCGAGGCGCGGAAGTATCCGGCCTTCGCCTGGCGGCAGGACGCGTGGGACGCACAACGGCCGTACTGGATCGACAAGCTCACCGGATCGCCCCGGCTGCGCACGATGATCGACGCGGGTGCTGACGTGGACGACGTGGTGGGCGCGTGGGCCGACGAGCTGGCCGCCTTCGACCGGCAGCGCCGGCCCTACCTGCTCTACTGATCGAGCCAGTCACGATCGTCGCCCCGATTGATCGACGGGAGACAGGTCTCCACCCGGCAGCAGGGCAATCGCCGTGGATGTCGCGCGCAATGACCTGGCGCAACCGCTGGCGGGCGCGGGTGGCGCGGGGTCGGCGAGATCTGCGCCAACCCCGCGCTTCCAGATCCTCAGCCGTACAGCGACTGCCAGAAGTCGTAGTGGTGGGTGCCTTTGGCGTCGATGGGCCGGACGGCATCCGGGCTCAGGGACAGCACATGCCGCCCGTCATACCGAGCCCAGATCGGTGCGCCCGGAGTCGTCGGGTCGCCGGTGTACGCGAATCGCGTCCAGTAGGCGATCATCTGCTCGGCCAGCGCCTGCTGGGCGACGGACAGCGGCTGGGCGTAGCCGACGGTGAACAGGTACGGCAGTTCCGCGGTGTGGAAGGCGCCGAGCGGAAAGCTGGGCGGGTTCGCACCGACGAAGAACGGCGCGTGCCCGTCGCCGAACTCGTACACGTATGTCGGGGTATGACGGGCCAACGCGGCAGCGGTGTCCAGGGTGGACCGGACCCAGACGGCATCGGTGAGCGCGGCGCCCAGAGCCTCCCTCGGTGACGGGTACCTGCCGCTCGGATAGCGGGCCGCGACCTTTCCCGCATTGCGGTGCCACTCCTGACGGAGCTGGTCGAGGTACTGGGTGTCGGTCAGCGGGCACTCCTGCGGCCGGCCGGGCAGGGTCGGCACCCCCGGGCCGCAGCTCGCCCCGGACACCTCCAGGCCCCACACGCGTAGCCGCTCCTCGTCCCGGTTGTAGCCGTGGATCACGGGTACCCGGTGGAACCGGCCCGTGGCCAGCGCCTCGGCCGGGTCGGTCGGCAGGATCGGGCCGCCCAGCACGGGTCCGAGGTCGGGTAGCGACGCCGTCGCCGTCAGCAGCTCGTCGACCGGCGTTGCCCGCAGGCACGCCGCGGCGGTGGCCACGTCTGAGCAGCCGAGCGACCTTGCCAGTGCCAGCCCTTCCTGCTGTGCCACCGCCCGCGGTCGCGGCGATGACGTGGTGGCCGGGGTCCACCCTGCGGTGCACGGCCCGCTCTGCATGATCACCTTGTCGAACAGTCCCGCCGACGCCGGTGAGGCCAGGTGCGCGCAGCTGCTGAAGCTGCCAGCGGACTGCCCGAACAGGGTCACGTTGCGCGGGTCGCCACCGAAGGCCGCGGCGTTGTGGCGCACCCAGCGAAGGGCGGCCTGCTGGTCCTCCAGGCCGAAGTTGCCCGATCTGGCCGCGCCGGCGTCGAAGGCCTGATGGGCGAGGAAACCGAGTGCGCCGAGCCGGTAGTTGACGGTCACGACGACGACATCGCCGCGGGTCACCAGAGCCGTCGGGGTGTAGATGTCGCCTGCTCCGTAGGTGAGGCTGCCGCCGTGCAGCCACACCATCACCGGCCGCAGCCGGGCGCCACCGCCACGTGGTGTGGTCACGTTCAGGAACAGGCAGTCCTCTGTGGTGCTCGGCCGGCCCATCGGTATGCCGGCGGGCTGGGCGCACGCGTTGCCCGGATTCGTGGCGTCGCGCACCTCCGTCCACGGCGTGGGAGGCTGCGGTGAGGCCCAACGCAGCTCGCCGACCGGCGCCGCCGCGTACGGAATCCCCTGGAAAGACCGGTAACCGCCGGTGACCACGCCCCTGATCGGGCCGCTGTCTGTCACGACGACGGCGGAGGCGCCGCTGCCCGTCGTGGGGCCTGCGGTCGAAGGCGGCGCGAGCGCGATGGCAGCGGCGGCCAGTGCGCTGAGAGCGGTGACCGCGATCAGCGCGCCGCGCGCCAGCCGCGATGACCGACGTCGCACCCAAACCGGCTCAGGCGAGTGGATCATGTTCGTCATACCGTCGATCCAACCCGGCGCCGGCCGGCCGCTCAGGAGTGTCAGCACCTCAGCACTGGTGGTGCCAGCACCACTGGCCGCGCGGCTCCTACCTCGGCTACCACGACGCATACCGGCTCTTCGTTACCGGGTCCACGCCCTACCTCGCCGGCACCGACATCACCGGGGCCCACCAGCGCCCGGTCGGGGTGGTGTGATCCAGCAAGCGCCGTGGCACGAGGGGTGAGGGGCGAGGCGGATGATCGTTGCCAGGAATCGTCGGTTCGGCCTGCTGTGGTGCAGCACTCTGCTGTCCAACCTGGGTAACTGGCTGATGGTCGTCGCGGTGCCGGTCTACGCATACACGATGACCGGCTCGACGATGAGCAGCGGCCTGGCCTTCGTTGCCCAGACGCTGCCCGCGGTCGCCTTCGCCCCGCTGGCCGGGGTGCTGGTCGACCGGTGGGACCGTCGCTTCGTCATGGTCGGCGCGGACCTGCTGCGCATGGTCATCGTCCTGGCGCTGCTCCTGGTCGACGATCCCGGCATGCTCTGGCTGCTCTACGCGGCGATGTTCGCTGAGAGCGCCGTCGGGCACTTCTTCCAGCCCGCAGCCCGGGCCGTCGTCCCCACCATCGTGGGCCGGGGCCGGGACCTCGAGGCGGCAAACGCCTGGAACACCGTCGCGGGTGGGATCGTCCGCCTCGCCGGCGCGCCTGTCGGCGGCGCGCTCTACGCGATCGTGGGCTTCGACGGGCTGGTGCTGATCGACTCCGCGACGTACGTGGTCTCCGCCGTGTTGATCTTCGGCATGGGTCGCCTGCGGGCGGACGAGCGAGACCACGAGCAGAAGGCGGTCTCGTCCTGGCTGGTTACGTTCCGGGGCCAGGTCCGGGACGGTCTGGCCTTTCTCCTCGGACACCGTGTGCTTCGCGGGACGCTGGTCGTCTCCAGCCTGTTCCTGCTGGCCAACGCCGCTCTGAATGTGCTCCTCGTGCCGTACGTCATCAGCGTGCTCGGCGGCGACGCCGGTGATGTCGGTGTCCTCATGGCCGCGCTGGGTGCGGGCTTCCTGGCCAGTGCGTACGCCGGGAACGTCCTGTCGCGCAGCGGGCGGCTCCGGGCATCGGTCACGGGGTGCCTGCTGGCGATCGCCGGCTGCTTCGCCGGGCTGTTCCTCGTCCCCCACTTCGCTGCCGCGGTGGTGTTCATCGCGCTGGCCGGTGTGCCCGGTGGTGCACTGCTGATGCTGGCTCAGGTGCAGGTGCAACGGCAGACACCAGACCGGCAGCTCGGCCGGGTCAGTTCGGCCTTCTCCGCGGCGGAGATGGCCGCGACGGTGGCCGGCGGCGCGATCGGCAGTGTGGCCGGGCAACAGCTACCCCTCACCCTGGCGGTCTGGCTGGTCATCGTCGTTCTCGCCGTCAGCGCGGTAGTGGCCGTGCGGCTACTACCGTCCCGCGTCATGACTGAGGTGGCGGTTGCGGGGCAACGGGAAACGGTGGGCGGGGAGGCCGTGAGCTGGCCCGAGAAAGCTGCCGGTTGAATGGTCCGGCGAAAGCCGCCGCCGGAGGGCGTTCGGCATCCGGCATGGTGCGGCCGGTCAGCTAGGTGCCGCGCTCGGCCTCGCCCCGTTCGATGCAGAACTCGTTGCCCTCAGGGTCGAGCAGAGTGACCCAGCCGCGTCCATCAGCGGTGCGGTGGTCCTCGTAGATCTTCGCCCCGAGGGCGACGATGCGCTCCACCTCGTCGTCGCGGGTCCGCTCGGTCGGCATCCAGTCGAAGTGGATCCGATTCTTCGCTGTCTTGCCCTCGGGCACCTGGATGAACAGGAGGCCGGGAACGGGTGAGGGCGCCTCGATGAGGACCTCGGCGTCACCCGGCTCGTCCAGGTCCGACACCGGCCACCCGGTGACGTCGCTCCAGAACGTCGCGAGGCCATACGGCTCGGCACAGTCGACGGTCACATGGCGGAGGATCATGCCGCCAACCTTAGCTGGGCAGGCATAGCAGGTGAGTTGCCCGAGTTGACGACGACGGATGTGCCCGGCCCCGGGGATGTCCAAGGCCGGGCACGGTCGGCTGACCCCGCGGTGCTCGTGAAGCTATCCCTAGCTCAGGCGGCGAGTTCCTCGGCGGCCGGACTCACCCGGGCCACCGAGCCGTTGATCTCCTGCGGGTTGCGGAGCAGGTTGAGAATCGGGCACACCCGTTGCACCTCGGCGTGCAGCCGGGCCAGGTCCTCGTCCGTGGCGGGCGAGGCGACCTGCACCTGGTAGCGGAAGTTGTAGGGATAGACGGGCGCGTCGACGTTGTCGGGCGCCTGGCCACGTGGGTCGTACTCGGCCTGCACGTCGACGGCGAGCGAGTCGAGGGGGATCTTCAGCTCGGCCGCCTTGATGAGGAAGATGTGGGTGACGCAGCTGCCGAGCACGCCGGCCTGCAGTTCCGGCGAGCCGGGGCCGAGGTCGTATCCGGCGAGGTCGGGGCGACTGTCGCTGATGATCTGGAAGTCACGGATCCGGATGCGGCGCACGCCGCTGCGTCCTTCGGCGGTGACTCGCGCCCGCAGTGGGACCGGGCCGGTGTTCGCGGACTCGCGTCGGGCGGTCAACGCCGCCCGCTTCTGGGACAGGTACTCACGCAGGTTGCTCATGGTCTGCTTTCTTGTCAGCGCAGTGTCACGGGACCGCGCGGTGTGTCCAGCAGGGCCCGCAGCCCGTTCTCGGGCCCGGCGGTCACCTCGAGGGTGACGCTGAGGGCGGCGAGGTCACGCTGGACGGCCGGTGGGTCCGGATGGGTGGCGGTGAATGAGGTGAGGCGCAGTTGCGGCAGCGCGGCCCGGGCGGGGTGCTCGGTGCCGGTCCAGTCGATCAGGAACGGCACCAGCCCGTCCGCGGCTGGGGCCGCCTGCCGGGTGAGCCGCCAGGACAGCAGGACCCCGTCGGGCCGGCGGCGCGACAGCGGGTGGATCTCCCCCGGGTCGTACCCCCGTTCGCGGGCCTCGGTGACGGTCTTGTCGAGGTCGTCCGGGTGCACCGCCCAGGTCACGAGACGCGGCTCGGTCAGCCGGTCCAAGCCGAAGGATCGGGGCGGTTCGGCAGGGTCGGCGTCCGGGTCCGGGCCGATGATCTCGAGGTACGAGGTCGGTCCGAACCCGACGAGGT
The DNA here is from genome assembly GCF_043204735.1 of Micromonospora sp. NPDC047740. Classification (NCBI taxonomy): domain Bacteria; kingdom Bacillati; phylum Actinomycetota; class Actinomycetes; order Micromonosporales; family Micromonosporaceae; genus Micromonospora; species Micromonospora sp. NPDC047740. The sequence goes on along the minus strand of NZ_JBIDCT010000001.1, from coordinate 592,805 downwards.
AGTTGGCGGTGCCGCTGGGGTGCCGGCCGCCAGGCACCGGGGAGATTCCGGTGCGTGCCGTGAACTGGGCGACGCCGGCGGCGAGGTCGGGCACCGCGTAGACGAGATGGTCGAGCAGGGGTTCGGTCATGTCGTTGCCTCTCAGGTCGCTGTCACGCGGTCGGCGGTGGAGTGGGCTCCCCGAGGGAGAGCATGAGCCGGTTGGCCCAGTTGAAGAAGGCGGCCGCGTGCAGCAGATCGCTGATCGCCAGGTCGTCGAGGCCGACCGCGCGCAGCGCCTCGATGTGCTCGACACCCAGCGCGCTCGGTGTGGCCGTGAGCGCCGCCGCGGCATCGACGAGTGCCCGCCAGCGCTCGTCCTGGGGTGCGTCGACGCCCTGGTCGAGCAGGCGCTGCACGTCCTGCGGGCGGTGCGAGTAGTGGGAGGCGAACCGGGCGTGCACGGAGGCGCAGAAGACGCAGCCGTTGCGGCGCGAGGTGGCCGTCGCGGCGAGTTCCCGCTCCGCCCGCGGCAGTCCGCCGCTGGCGTTGTAGAAGATGTCCTGGTCGGTCTTCGTCCGGGCCTGCAGGATCTCCGGGTCCCGGGCGAGCAGCAGGAAGTACGGCGAGCGGGCACGGGCCTTGTCGACCAGGGCCGCCCGGTGGACGTCGGTGAGCTCGGCTTCGGTGAGCGGGGCGAGCCACGGGGTCCAGCCGAGCTGGTCCTGGGTGAAGGCGAGTGGCTGCTCGGTGGTGGGACGGTCGAGCACGGTGTCGGTCACGATTGGGGTCCTTTCCCGGGCGCGGCCAGCAGCCGGAGGCCGGTGACCACGCGTACCTGGAAGCTGAGGAAGGCGATGAGCTGCTACAACGTCACCACGTCGGTGGTGCTCCAGCCGGCGTCGAGGAGTGCCTGCAATGCCTCGCGGCTCGCCTCGCGTGGTCGGAACACGAGCAGGTGGGCGTGTTCCAGCGCGGCGGCGAGGCGCGCGTCGAGTCCCTCGCGGTCCACCGCTTGGTAGACGGGCCCTGCCACGCTCTCCGCGGCGTGCGGACCTGGCGCGGGATAGGCGCCGTACGGGCCGCTGGTGCGGGCGGCGTCGATCTCGTTGGCGATCACCGCGGCCAGGCTCGGGGTGTGCTCCGCGAGTCTGGTGGCGTAGAAGTCGGCGGTCGGGGCGTCCTGGTGCAGGCCGGTGACGAACGCGGCGACGGCGAGCCGTTCGGTGGTGCTGACGTCGCCGGGCAGGCGCGGCGAGAAGAGTGCCTCGTAGCTCGCCTGCGCGTTCGTGCGGGCTTCGGGCCGCTGGTGGCGTATCTGGTCGAGGTGGGATCCGGGCTCGATGCCGGCGAGGTGGTCGATGACGTCGGTAGGGCTCATGTTCTGCTCAGTTCTGTTGACGGGTCCGGGATGGATGGTGCCCAGCCGAGTGCGGGCGCGACCTCGGTCGCGAGCAGCTCGATGGAGCGGAGGACGAATGGGTGCGGCGGGTCGACTGAGTGCACCTGGAAGACCAGGTCGGTCGCCCGTTGGAGGGTCGGGTCGGCCTGCAGGCTGGCGAGAACGTCGTCCGGGGTGCCGACGTGCACGTCGAACGCGGCGATGAGCTGCTCGACGCCTCCGTCGGGTACCGGGTGGCCCTTCGCCTTGAACTGCCGAGCGGCGCGGCCGAGTCCGGCCTCGGCCAGGCGCAGCGCCTCGGCGCGGCTGTCGGCGACGAACGCCGTACGCGACGCCATGATCCGTGGCAGCACGCCCGGGGGCAGGTTTTCGTGGTAGGCGTCGACGATCGGGCGCTGGATCTCCGCGAGCGTCGCGTGCGGGGCGTCCTCGGTCCGTGGCTGGGTCCGCGAGAGCATGAGCCCGTTGCCGGCCTTCCCGGCGCGCGCTCCTCCACTCACCGAGAAGGTCGCTTCCCAGATGGCGCCGAGCAGGCGCGGCGCCGCCGGGTAGAGGTGGTTGGCTCCGTCGCTGAGGGGGCGCCCCGACCAGGCGTCGACGAGCACCCCGAGGTGCTCGGCGTAGACGGCGGAGCGGTTGGCGCTGTCCTGTCCGAAGGCGCTGAACGACGACGGGGTGCCGCCGTTGCCGACGCCGACTTCGAGCCGGCCGCCGCTGAGCAGGTCGAGCACCGCGGCGTCCTCGGCGACGCGTACCGGGTTCTCCAGCGGCAGGGTGATGATGCCGGTGCCGAGGCGGATCCGGTGGGTCTGTGCGGCGATGTGGCTGAGGAACACCAGCGGCGCCGGCAGCCCACCTTCGGCCTCGTCGAAGTGGTGCTGGGCCACCCAGGCCGAGTCGAATCCGTACGCCTCGGCGTGCCTGATCTGCTCGGCGGCCAGCCGGTAGCGCGCGTCCGCGGGAGCGTCGTCGAGCAGCCGGGTGAAAAACCCGAGTCGGGGCCGGCTCATGCCACGAGGTCCGCGACGATGCCGGGTACGGCGGCCAGCAGTTCGCGGGTGTAGTCGTGCCGCGGGGTCTGGAAGACCTGCTGGGTGGTTCCGGTTTCCACGATGTGCCCTTTCCTCATGACCGACACGGTGTCGGAGACCTGCCGCACCACCGAGAGGTCGTGCGAGATGAACAGGTAGGTCAGCCCGAGTTCGCGCTGCAGCCCGTCGAGCAGGTCGAGGATCTGCGCCTGCACGGTCACGTCGAGCGCGGACACCGCCTCGTCGAGCACCAGCACCTGCGGGTCCACGGCCAGCGCCCGGGCGATCGCGACGCGTTGGCGTTGACCGCCGGACAGCTCACGAGGCTTGCGGTCGAGCACCGTCTGCGGCAGGGCCACCCGGTCGATGAGGTCGCGTACCCGTCTGCCGCGGCCGGCCCGGTCGGTGAGCCGGAAGTTGCGCAGCGGCTCGGCCACGATGTCCTCGATCGACTGCCGGGGATCGAGCGAGCCGGCCGGGTTCTGGTACACCAGCTGCACGCGGCGGCGCAGCTGGCGGAGTTCCTCGCCGCGCGGCCGCGCCACGTCGGTGCCGTCGATGGTCACCGACCCGGAGGTCGGCGTGGCGAAGCGGGCGACCATGCGCGCCGTCGTCGTCTTCCCGGACCCCGACTCGCCGACCAGGGCGTGCGTGCTCCCCCGCTGTACCTCGAACGACACCCCGTCGACGGCCCGGAACGGTGTGCGTCCGATCTGGAACTCCTTGACGAGGTCCCGGACGATGATGGCGTACGACGTGGCGGTGGAGCTGCCGGCGTCGGCGGCCCGGGCCGGCGAACGGAAGGGCCGGGGCGTCAGCGACGGGGCGTCCCGGAGCAGCTGCCGGGTGTATTCGGCTTCGGGGTGGGCCAGCACGGCGCGGGTCTCGCCCTGCTCCTCGATGCGCCCGCCGCGCATGACGACGAGCCGGTTCGACCGCTCGGCGGCGACACCGAGGTCGTGGGTCACGAGGAGCAAGGCGGTGCCGAACTCCGCCCGAAGGTCGTCGATGAGGTCGAGGATGCGCCGCTGCACGGTGACGTCGAGCGCGCTGGTCGGCTCGTCCGCGATGATCAGCTGCGGTTGCCTGGCGACGGCGATGGCGATGAGCACCCGCTGGCGCATCCCTCCGGACAGCTCGTGCGGATACTGCCGGGCGCGTAGCTCGGGATCGGGCAGCCCGACCCGGGTGAGCAGTTCGACGACCCGCCGCGAGATCGTGCGCCGGTCGCCGTGCCGGTGGATGCGCAGCACCTCGCCGACCTGCGCGCCGATCGTCTTGACCGGGTTCAGCGAACTCGTCGGATCCTGCGGGATCAGGCCGACCTGAGCGCCGCGGACCGACTCCAGACGCTTCGACGACCAGCCGGCGATGTCGGTGCCGTTGAGCAGGATCTGGCCGGTGTCGACGGACCCGTTCGCCGGCAGCAGCCCGATGATCGCGTGTGCGGTGGTCGACTTGCCGGACCCGGACTCGCCGACGATCGCGAGCACCTGGCCCGGCTCGACAGTGAGGGAGATGCCGTTGACCGCCCGGTGGACCTGGTTGTGGGTCCGGTAGGAGACGGTCAGGCCGCGTACCTCAAGCAGACTCATCTGTCCTCCCGGCCGATCGAGCGGCTGATCCGGCCGGCGGCGAGCACGACCAGGACGACGACCACGCCCGGCAGGGTGGTCAGCCACCACGAGGTGGCCAGGTAGTTGCGGCCCTCCGAGATGAGCAGTCCCCACTCCGGGTCCGGTGGCTTCGCGCCGTAGCCGAGGAAGCTGAACGTGGAGATGGCCAGGATCGCGGAGCCGAACTGCACCGCGGCGAGCGCCACGACGGGACCGAGCGAGTTGGGGAGCACGTGCCGCCACAGGACGCTGGAGAAGCGGCCGCCGCTGCCGAAGGCGGCCTCGACGTAGTCGGTGCGCCGGACCCGTACCACCTCTGCTCGGGCCAGCCGGGCGAAGGCCGCCACCGAGCCGATACCGACGGCGATCGCCACGTTGATGGTGCCGGAGCCGAGCAGGATGATGGCCGTCAACGCGAGCAGCAGCCCCGGGACCGCGAGCAGCACGTCGACCACCCGCATCACCAGCTCGTCGAGGAGGCCGCCGACCGAGCCTGCGAGCAGACCGAGCAGCGTGCCCACCACGAGCCCCACCGCGACGGCGACGAACCCGCCGGACAGGGAGCGGGCGGAGCCGTGCACGACGCGGGCGAACAGGTCCCGGCCCAGCGCGTCGGTGCCGAACAGGTGCGCCGCGCTCGGCGCCTGCAGCTTCTCCACCGGTACCCCGTTGATCGGGTCGTGCCCGGTGAACAGGTCCGGCACGATCGCCCACAGCACGACGACGGCGATGGCGAGCCAGGCGAGCGCCAGCCCCGCGGGAGGCAGCGGCACAGTCCGGCGGGCACGGGCTGCGGCGGGCCGGAGAACGGCGGGTTCGGCGGTCATCCGGTGACCCCGACCTTCGCCGTCAGCCGCGGGTCCAGGACCGGGTACAGCAGGTCGACCACGAGGTTGACCAGCACGAATACGGTCGCCGAGAGCACCACGACGGCCAGCATCACCGGAGTGTCCTGGGCGGCGACCGCCTGCTCGGTGAGGCGGCCGATGCCGTTGCGGCCGAAGACGGTCTCGGTCACGACCGACCCGGCGATGAGTTCGCCGAAGGTGACCCCGGCGATGGTGAGCGTGGGCAGCAGCGCGTGGCGGGCGACGTGCCGCCAGAGGATCCACCGCCGCGATGCGCCCTTGGCGGCCACCACCGCGACGAACGGCTGCGCCTGCACCTGATCGAGGCTGCGGGCCAGCACCTGGGCCAGCGGCGCCGAGATCGGTACGGCGAGGGTCAGCACGGGCAGGATCAGCTGCTCGAACTCGGTGCCGCCGATGACGGGCACGAGTTTGAGCTGGAACGAGAACACCTGGATCAGCACGATGCCCAGCCAGAAGGTGGGGATCGAGATGAACAGGGGCGGCAGCGCCAGCAGCGCGCCACGGATCCAGGCGAGCCGGCTGTGGCTCGACACGAAGGCGACCGTGACGGCGAGCAGCACGGCGACGGCGAAGCCGAGAGTGGCGAGCTTGGCCGTCGCCGGCAGGCCCTCGGCCAGTCGGTCGAGCACCGGGGTGCCGATGTCGATCGAGAAGCCGAAGTCAGCGTGCAGGAAGCCGTGCAGCGTGTGCAGGTACCGGGCGAGGGCCGGCTCGTCGCTGCCGTACAGCTGGCGGATCTGCGCGATCTGCTCGGGCGAGAGCCCCAGTTCGGGGTTCTGGAACTTGATCAGGATCGCGTCGCCCGGCAGTAGTTGCAGCAGCACGAAGCCCGCGGTGAAGGCGGCCCACAGCACGAGCACCGCCTGCCCGACCCGGAGGGCGAGATACTTGGTCATGAGCCGCCGTCCGCCCTACTTGTCCTTCTTCGACAGCCACACGTTGTAGAAGCTGGGCCGCGCGACCGCCTCGAAGCTGACGCCGTGCACGTACGGCGCGGCACCGTACACCTGCGGCTCCTCGAACAGCGGGATCGCGTAGCCCTGCTCCACCACGTACCGCTGGATCTCGGCGACCTTCGCGTTGCGCGCGTTCTCGTCGACGAGGGCGGACTCCTCCTCCAGCAGCCGGTCGAGCTTCGCGTCGTTGGACAGCAGCACGTCCCGGTTCTTGGTGTGGAAGTGGCTCTTGATGACGTCCTGGTCCGCCCGGCCCACCATCGAGTGGGTGATCGGGGTCTTCTCGGCGTTCTTGAGCTCCGCCGCCTGGGTGCCGGAGTCCGCCGGTCGGACGTCGAGCTTCACCCCGATCCGGGTCCACTGCTGGGCGACCAGTTCGAGGGTCTGCTTCGACAGCGGCTGCGGGCCGGAGACGAAGACGCTCAGCTCGAGCTTGCGGCCGTTCTTCGCGCGGACGCCGTCGCCGCCCCGGACCCAGCCCGCCTGGTCGAGCAGCGCGTTGGCCTTGGCAGGGTCGTAGGCGAGCTGCGCGGACAGGTCCACGTACCCCGCGGCGAGGTGGCTGAGCACGGAGGTCGCCACCGGGTAGCTGTCGGTGAACAGCGTCTCGACGACCTCCTTGGCGCTGGTGCCCGCCTGCAGCGCCTTACGGACGTTGACGTCCTGCAAGATGCTGTTGGCCGGCCGCAGGTAGAGCCCGTTGTTGACGCCACGGGTCGGTTCGGCGTAGATGCGGTAGCCGGCGGCCTTCACCGTCGCCTCGTCGTACGCCTGCACGTAGCGCACGTAGTCGGCCTGCCCCGAGGTCAGCGCCCCCACCCGGACGTTGTCCTCCGGCGTCACGACGATCTTGATCCGGTCGAGGTAGGCGCGGCCCTGATGCGGGAAGGACGGGGGCGCCCAGTTGTAGTCCGGGCGGGCGACCAGGTCGATCTCCTTGTCGATGACCTGGTTCGCCACGGTGAACGGTCCCGAGCCGATGACGTTCTTGAGCTGGCACTGCTCCTCGTACGGCAGTGAGATGGTCTTCTTCGACACCAGGCCCGCGCCGATCACCGAGGTGCCCTGCAGGAATCCGGGCGACGGCTTGTTGAAGTGGAACTTCACCGTGCCCTTGTCGACGACCTCGCTGCGCTCGTAGTTGTTGACGAACTCGGCCACTGGAAGCTTCCGTTCCTGGTCACCGAGGCCGTAGACGTCGTAGTTCGCCGCCACGGTCTCCGCGTCCAGCGGGCTGCCGTCGCTGAAGGTCACCCCCTCACGCAGGTGGAAGGTGTATTCGGTCGCGTCGGTGTTGATCTCCCACGACTTCGCGATCCACGGCTCGATCTTGAGCGTCTTCGGGTCCTGCCAGGTGAGTTTGTCGGTGAGCTGATTGAGCACGCCCCCGTTCGGGTAGAAGCCCGCGGCCGGCAGGTAGAGGCAACTCGGCGGCTGGTGTTCGAGGTAGACGAGCGTGCCACCGTGGACGGGGTCGCCGGCGGCATTCACATCGCCGAGCGGGCCCCGGTCGGAGCAGGCGGTGAGCAGCCCGGCCACGGCGAGGGCGGCAGCCCCGGCCGCCGTGACGGACCGGAACCTGGATCGTGACATGCGTAATGGCCTTTCGTGCAGGCAGAGAGGATGCGCGGAGCGGGATGGCGGATTCAGACGCTGGGCAACGGCTCGCACCGGGGCCGCCCGGTGTGGTGTGCCCTGGGGGAAAGCCGGCAGAGACCAGGAGCTGGCAGCCGCCGGGCGACGGGCGCGGCGACTGCCGCTCATGCAGGGACCGGCGGGACCGACTGCGCGAGCGGCTTGCTGGCTAGGCGATCAGCGCGGACACAGCGCGCTGCAGGTGCGCTGATGGTCGACGTAGCGCCGCGCGACCAGGGAAGTCACGGTGTGCTTCCCGGTCACCTGGTGGCTGCTACGGATCACGGTCAGGAAGTTATCCCATAGGGTTAGTAGGAAACAAGTCCTGCTCGCATCCTGAGACGCGGGAAACTCCAGGTAACCGGCCCCGCCACTGAGCCCCGCCTCAGCCGGGCAGCTCCCCGTATCCGCGAGCCCGCACCGCCGACGCACCACCGGATCCCGCATCCCCCGCCGCCCGGCCGTGCTCTCGTAAGCTGAAGCCACCCCATCCGACCGCTCCGGAGGCATCGTGGCCATCGACGAGGAAAGCCTGCTCGATGAGATCCGCCGGATCTGCGCGGCCTTCCCGAGCGTGACCGAGCGCCCCAGCCACGGCGCGCCGACCTGGTTCATCCGCGACAAGACGTCCTTCGTCATGCTGTGGGCGGACGGGCATCACCACAACGTCTTCCCCCACCTGTGGTGCGCCGCGCCGCCCGGCGCCCAACAGGAACTCATGGCCGCCAACCCGCAGGTCTACTTCCGGCCGCCCTACGTGGGGCACCGCGGCTGGATCGGGGTGCGGCTGGACCAGGACGTGGACTGGGCCGAGGTGGCGGAGGCCTGCGAGGAGGCGTACCGGGCGACAGCGCCCAAGCGACTGCTCGCCGAGCTGGACAATCGCCCGGCGACCGGCTAGCGACGCTCGCGGCGGGAAATGTCGGAGGGCGCCGCTACCGTTTCTCCCGTGACCAGCCCTGGCGACGTACCGTCCGAACTCCTCGACCGGCTGCGGCCCATCTGTCTCGCGCTGCCGCAGGCCTACGAGGAGCCGGCCTGGGTGGGCGTGCGCTGGCGCATCCGCCAGCGCACCTTCGCCCACGTGCTCACCGTCGACCCCGACCACCAGATGGCCTACGCCCGAGCGGCGGGCACCGACGAGCCCGTCTGCGTCCTGACCTTCCGGTCGCCGGTCGACGAGGTGCACGCCCTCGTCGCCCACGGCGACCCGTTCTTCAAGCCCGACTGGGGCGCCGACGTCCTCGGCATGGTCGTCGAGGAGGCGACCGACTGGGACGAGGTCGGCGAGTTGCTCACCGAGAGCTACTGCCTGCTGGCGCCCAAGAAACTGGTGGCCCAGGTGGCCGCTCCGGCCGAACAGCCGGCTCCCGGCCGACCCGCTCGCGGCTGACCGAGGCGCCCGGCGATCACCCATCCCGGGGTACGCCCGGGCGGGTCTCCCCCGGTTCTCCAGGGCCACTCGTCGCGCGAGATCGGCCGGTCACCGCTCGCGCCTGCGCCCTGACCGCTCGTCCGCGGTGAAGTCCTTCGCCCCACGCCATCGACAGGCAACGATCAGGATCGTTCCGCGTCGAGCAGGAACGTTCGCGGACCTGTCACGGTCAGGAGGACAACCAATGAAGAGATCATCGGCTCTCGGCATCGCCGTCGCGGTCGGGCTCGCGCTCGCCGGGCTGTCCGTGCCGGCAAACCCGGCGGTCGCGGCGGCGACACCCGCCGTCGCCGCCCCTGCCCAGGCCTCCGACGGCGCGTACGTGGCGCAGGAGATGGTCGTCGGCCCGCGCCTGGTCGATCTCACGATCCAGTCGCCGGCGCTCGGCCGGGCCGCCACCGTGCGCCTGCTGACGCCCGACGGCTGGGAGCAACGGGCGCGCGGGGACCACTGGCCCGTGCTCTACCTCTTGCACGGCTGCTGCGACTCGTACGTCAGCTGGACCCGCTCCACGGATGTCGCCAGCATCCCCGAGCTCAGGGACGTCCTGGTCGTCATGCCGGAAGCCGGTGCCGCCGGCTGGTACAGCGACTGGTGGAACGGAGGCCGCGGCGGCTCCCCGGCGTGGGAGACGTTCCACCTGAGCGAGGTGCGCCAGATCATCGAGCGCGGCTACGGGGCGGGCCCGAAGCGGGTGGTGGCGGGCCTGTCGATGGGCGGCTTCGGGGCGATGTCCTACGCCGCCCGCAACCCGGGCATGTTCCGGGCGGCGGCGTCCTTCAGCGGCGTCGTGCACCCGTTGCGCGACGTGTCGTCCTGGCTGCCGTTCTTCGCGCGCACCGGGCTGGACCCGTACGCGCTCTGGGGCGACCCGGTGGCGCAGCTGGACATCTGGCAGGACCACGACCCGTACTACCTGGCCAAGCGGCTGCGGCACACGGCGCTCTTCGTGGCCACCGGCGACGGCACCGCGGGCGGGCCGTTCGACGCGCCGGAGCGGACCGACGGCCTGGAGGCGCTGATCCACCAGGAGAACGTCGACTTCGTCGAGCAGCTACGCGAGCAGGGTGTCTCCGTCACGACCGACTTCTACGGTCCCGGCAGCCACAGCTGGCCGTACTGGCAGCGGGAGCTGCACCGGTCGCTCCCGATGCTGCTCGCCGCGCTGGAGACGGGGCGCGGCGTGCTGACCCACGCCCCTCAGCACTGAGGTCGGTCGGCCTGCAACGGCCGGAGGGAGCGTTCCGATCGGAACGCTCCCTCCGGTTTCAGCGGGTGTTACCGGCTAGCTGATGAACTTGAAGTAGGCGCGGTACTGGAATCCGTTGTCGAGGGTCAGGACGAACTCGCGGCAGGTGCCGGCCCAGGACGGGTCGGTCTTCCACGGGTAGTTGTACTGACCGGGCGTGCTGACCGACAGCGAGGATCCGCCGGGGTTGCGGGCCGCGACCGGGGTCGGCCGCGGGGTGGTCGCCCCGCTCGGGTTGACGGTCTTGAGGGTGTCGCAGTCGACCAGCCGCGAGTACGGCGAGCCGCTGGCGAGGATGTTCAGGCCCCGGTCGGCGGCGAGCTTGAACTTCATCGGTGCCGCGTCGCCGGCGACGACGGTGTTCAGCGCCGGCTGCGCCGAGCGGCCGACGAAGTCACCGCGGCAGGACGGGTGGGTGTCGAACGCCTCGCTGTTGTCGTCCCGGGCGGTGGTGCCCTGCACCGCGCTGTAGCCCAGGCCACGGCGGGCGAAGGAGCCCCAGAGGATGCAGGCGTTCTCCCCGCCGGTGAGGGCGGCGTCGGCGGCGATGATCGCGTTGCGGCCGGTCACGAAGCCCGGGCCGCAACCCTGGAGCTTCAGCCCGTCGATGACCAGCTGCAGCGCCAGGTTGTTACCGCCGGTGTTCCACCCGTCGTAGATGTTCGGGTTGAAGCCGTGGCGGTCGATCAGGTTCCAGGTCATGTCCCACAGGACGGAGGTCCAGCCGTGGCCGATGCCGTGCGGCGCGGCCAGCGAGGTGCCGTTGAGCCAGCCGCCGGTCTTGATGCTGTCGTAGGTGAACGGCTGGATGTCCATGTTCCGCGAGTACGGCCGCGGCCGGATGCCGCCGCCGTGCCGGTCGTCCTGGAACAGCACGTACGGGCCCATGCCGCGCTGCCCGTCGGCCGTGTCGAACTTCGGGTCGAGCAGCATGGTGAGCGCGACGTAGTCGCTCCAGCCCTCGCCCATCTGCTCGTTGCCGGTCAGGCAGTTGACCGTCGGGCCACCGGTGAGCCGGTTGGAGATGCCGTGGGTGTACTCGTGGATGATGACCCCGGCGTCGAGGTCGCCGTCCCGGATGCCCGGGTGGTTCGGGTGCATACGCACCGAACCGGTGGCGGTGCCGGCGGCGATGGCGGCCTTGATGGTGGCGCCGTCGGCCTGGGTCACGGCGACCGCCGGGATGGTGACCGGCGCGGTCGTCATGGCGCCGGTGAGCACCGGCGCGGTACCCGTCGCGTTGTGGGCGACGACGAGCGCCTTGGCTCCGGCGGCCTGGGCGACCTGGGCGCGCTGGAGGTAGGTGCAGGCGGTGGTGCCGCCGTCGACCACGCTGATCCAGCCGCCGGAAGGCAGCGTGGCGGGGTACGCCGCGGCGGTGCAGCCGGTGCCGGCGTAGACGAGCTGGTGCCCGGCCAGGCCAGCCTTGGTGGGCGCCGGCGTGAACCGCGACCACGACGCGTCGAACGAGCCCACACCGTCCACGACGACCTGGTTCGGGCTGCCGAACTGGGTGCCCGGCCACAGGTACATCTGCATCCGGGGGGTGCCGCCGTCCATGGCCGGGGTGGAGAAGTTGGCGTTGTTGGTGCCGCCGCCGTCGGCCGCCTCGGCGCGGACGTAGTCGCCGCCCGTGCCGCCCCGGCCGTAGTTGTTGGCCTGGAAGTTCCCCGACGCCTCGTCGAAGCCGTAGCGGTGGGAGATGTCGTGGACGATGTTGTTCCAGTAGAAGAGGTTGGCGGTCGCCGCCTCCCGGTAGTTCTGCGCGTGCTCGCCCAGGTCCAGCGGGAAGTCGAAGGTCAGGTTCGCCCCGCCGTCCGGGCTGCTGCCGGCGTCCGGCGCGTTGTTGTTGTCCTGGTCCTGGTAGGCGTGGACGTTGTTGCCCTGGGTGGTGGTGTGCTCGGCGCCGGCGGCGCCGTTGGTGTCGTGCCAGCCGTGCGGGGACGCGTCGCCGTCCGCCGGGTTGGTCACCAGGGTCCGCGGGCCGTCGTTCGGGCTCTCCTTCGGGGCGTTGAACACCCGGTAGCTCGACCCGTCCTGGACGGGGTTCGGCGAGCTGGGGTTCGCGGCGCTGAGCGGCGGCGCCGACGTCGCGGTGCGGCCCAGGTTGTTGGCGATCTCCGCCGTGTCCTCGTGGGTGGTCCAGTCCTCGGCGTCGAGCAGTTTGCCGGTCTGGGCGTCGACGCTGGCGTTCCACAGGTGGGTGTCGGAGGAGTCGTCGATGACCAGCTGCCAGGCCAGGCGCAACCCCTCGTCGGTCGGCTGCCAACCGAGCTTGGCCGGGATCGGCTGGTCGGAGATGCCGCTGCCGGACACCACCGTCCGCTGCGCCGCGCCGCCGCTGCTGCTCATCACCTTCGGGTTGGCCGGATCCGCGAGATCGAGGCCGTCGGCCGCGGCCTGCACGGCCTCGACCGCGTCCAGGGAGACGGCGCCGGAGGCCTTTTCCGACAGGCCGGACACCAGAGTGCCAGCGCCACCGACGAAGACGACACTGCCGTCCCGGGCGATGCTCACCGTCGTCACGGCCCCGAACACGTCGAGGTCCTTGTACCGCTGAGCCAGGTTGACGTGGGTGACCCCGTTGTGGCGGCTGGTGGAGCTCGACGCCACCACGAGGTCGGACAGGTCACCGGCGGCGACCTTGAAGTCGTCGGGATGAGCCCGCAGATAGGCCATGGCGATGTCCTTCGCCGCGCCTTCGTTCGGGCCGGTCAGGAAAATCGGATTCTTCGGACCAGGCCCATCAGGCTCAGCCCAAGCCGGTCCCGCGGTCAACGACGTCGTAGCCGCGACCAGGGTCGTGGACAGCAACAACGCGGCGTTGCGACGACCACGGGACGGACGCCAATGCAGAGGCACCGCTGCTCCTTTCGGGGGTTGGAAAAGACAGCACGGAGCGCCGATCCACCACCGCCACCGGGCGGCCCGCCACGCCCATCCGCGGCGCTCGCCCGGCCTTCACGTTCAGTAACCAGACCCGTGCGAGGTGAATTGCATCGACGCTACGGTGCCCTTTACCAGCCGATCATCCGACGAGTGGCGAAATATTGGAGCGGCAGGTCCTACGCCTGTCGTGACCTGCAGGATCACGCGAAGGTAAAGACTCAAAGTCGTGGGCGCAAATATGCCCATACCTCGCGCGGGCTCCTTGACCAACGACTGATCGACGGTACGGTCCTTACTCACACGACGCGTCCTCCCAGCATTTGGACGTCGCGCGTCAGGTCCTTCGATCGGAAGGCGGCACATGACCCACCAACCAACCACTAGATCACGCAGAGGCCGGCAGGCGCTCGGCCTCATGGCCGCGGGGCTGCTCATGGCCGCCTCGGTGCCCGGCACGGCGTCGGCAGCGGAGCCCGATCCGCGCGTCGGCCTCGGCGCCGGCTGGCTCGACGCGCAGTCGGCGATCAGCAACCTGGAGCACGTCGCGCACCGCGACAAGCCGGCGGGCTTCGTCGACCCGGCGAACCCGGGTAACGGCGGGTTCTACAACTCGGACCTCGCCTTCAGCGGCAAGTACGCGTTGTCGGGCAACTACAACGGGTTCAACATCATCGACGTCTCCAAGCCCACCGACCCGACTGTGGTCACCAGCGTGGTGTGCCCCGGCGGGCAGGGCGACCTGTCCGCCTACGGCAACCTGGTCTTCATGTCGGTGGAGGAGTCGCGCGGGCGGGTCGACTGTGGCACCAACGCCAGCGTCGGCACCCGGTTCCAGGGCGTCCGGATCTTCGACATCAGCGACGTGCGCAACCCGGTGCAGGTCGCGGGCGTTCAGCTCTGCCGCGGCTCGCACACGCACACCGTGGTGACCGACCCCAAGGACCCCAACAACATCTACATCTACGTCTCCGGCACCACCTCGGTGCGGCCGGCTACGACGATGGAGGGGTGCAACAACAACGCCGCGGACGGTGAGAACCCGTCGCGGTGGCGGATCGACGTCATCAAGGTGCCGCTCGCGGCGCCTCAGCAGGCCGCCGTCGTGAACCAGCCGCGGCTGTTCCAGGACCCGCAGACGGGCCGGATCGACGGCCTGCAGAACGGTCCGCAGACGCCTCGGCACCCGTCCGGCAGCACCTGGTCGCCGTCGCCGAACACCAACGCCTGCCACGACATCACCGCGTACCCGGAGATCGGGCTGGCCGCCGGCGCCTGCCAGGGCAACGGCATCCTGATCGACATCTCGGACCCGGCGAACCCCCGCCGGATCGATGAGGTGTCCGACCCGAACTTCGCGTACTGGCACTCGGCGACGTTCAACAACGACGGCACCAAGGTGATCTTCACCGACGAGTGGGGTGGCGGTAGCGGTGCCCGCTGCCGCGACACCGACCTGCCGGAGTGGGGCGCCAACGCCATCTTCGACATCGTCGACAAGAAGATGAAGTTCGCCAGCTACTACAAGCTGCCGGTTCCGCAGACGCTGCAGGAGAACTGCGTCGCGCACAACGGGTCGCTGATCCCGGTGCCGGGCCGCGACATCATGATGCAGGCCTGGTACCAGGGCGGCATCTCGGTGTTCGACTTCACCGACTCGAAGAACCCGCACGAGATCGCGTTCTTCGACCGGGGTCCGGTCAACCCGAACTCGCTCGTGCTCGGTGGGTTCTGGTCGGCGTACTGGTACAACGGCAGCCTCTACGGCAACGAGATCGCCCGTGGCTTCGACGCGTTCAAGCTGACCCCCAGCCAGCACCTGTCGAAGGCGGAGATCCAGGCGGCCTCCGAGGTGCGGCTCGGCCAGTTCAACGCCCAGGGTCAGCCGAAGGTCAGCTGGACGCCGAGCTTCGCGGTCGCCCGCGCGCACTACGACCAGCTCGTCCGTGCCGAGGCCCTCGGTCACCCGCTGAAGTCCCAGGTCGACATGTTCCTCCAGCGGGCCGAGCGGTTCTCCGCCAACGGCCAGCGGGACGCCGCGGTGTCCCAGCTGCAGGAGATCGCCGGCAAGCTGACCGCTTCGGACCAGCAGAAGCTGAAGCAGGCGATCCTGGACCTGGCGGGCTCGCTCTGACCGGTCCCTGACCGAAGGGCACCTCGGCTCGAAGCCTTCGAGCCGAGGTGCCCTTCACCAGTCGTGCATCGACGACACGCTGGAGGCGCACACCAGCCATCCCAGCTCCGATGTCTCGACCCACCCTCGGCCGTGGAAAGCGCCTCCCAACGTCACTCGTAATGATCGGCCCTTGGTACCGGTAGCCGTTTCGTGATCTGGTGAGGGCGACCGACATGAGGCACCATGGCCTTCACTTATGCGCAGCTCAAGCCCGGATTGGTACGTGAATCATGCACCTCTCTCGTCGCGTGGTCATCTCCGCCGTGATCGCCACGGTCGTCGTCGGCTCGGGGGTGGGTGCCGCCCTCTGGGCGAATGGCGATGATCCGGGGTACCGTCCGCCGAGCGCGCACGTGGTGCAGCCGGGGGCACCGGGCCAACCGGGCAAGTCGCTGTCCGGGACCGACCTGTCGCAGGTCTCGCCGCCGGGATTCACCGCGGCGGACAGCCTCTTCATCCAGGGGATGATCCCGCACCACGCACAGGCCCTGGAGATGACCGCCCTCCTGCAGGGACGCACCACCAACCCGGACGTGACCCTGCTCGCCAAGCGGATCGACGTGTCGCAGACGGACGAGATCGCGCGGATGCAGCGGTGGCTCACGGAGCGGAACGTGCCGAGCACGGGGCCGAACGGAGGCCACGCCGGGCACGACAAGCTCATGCCGGGGATGCTCACCGCCGAGCAGCTCGACCAGCTCAAGCAGGCGCGCGGCGCGGAGTTCGACCGTCTCTTCCTCACCTTCATGATCCGCCACCATCAGGGCGCGTTGGCGATGGTGGAGGAGCTCTACGCGACCGGCGGCGGGCTCGAACCGGCGAGCGACCAGTTCGCCCGTGAGGTCAACGCCGACCAGAGCATCGAGATCCAGCGAATGCAGGAGATGTTGGCCAAGATGGGTTGATATCCCTGCGACCTGGCTGGCGGGCATCCGCCGGCCGCCCCTGGTCGCCGCCACGCGCCGAAAAGACGGCGGCCCGGCTGGTCACCAGCCGGGCCGCCCGATCGGGTCGTACAGTTAGCCGCCGAGGCTCGCGGCGGCCGAGGCGATCGCCGAGGCGAAGTAGCTCACCTGGGTGTAGACGCCCGGGTAGTTGGGCCGGGCGCAGCCGTTGCCCCAGCTGACGATGCCGACCTGGATCCAGGCGTTGCTGGCGTCGCGACGGAACATCGGGCCGCCCGAGTCGCCTTGACAGGTGTCCACGCCGCCGCTGGCGTAGCCGGCGCAGATCTCCTCGGCGGCGATGATCTGGCCGCCGTAGTAGGAGTTGCAGGTGGAGTCGCTGACGAACGGCACGGTCGCCTTGAGCAGGTACCGCTGCTGCGGGCCGCCCTCGTACGGGGCGCCCCAGCCGGCTACCGTGAAGGTGCCGTTGTCGTACGCGGTGGTGTTGGCGATCTTCAGCGTGCTCAGCCCGGTGACCGGCGTGGCCAGTCGGATCAGGGCCCAGTCCTTACCGTTGCCGTTGTATCCCGGGGCGCGGTAGACGTAGTTCGACTTCACGGTGATCCGGCTCGGTGACTGGAGATCGACCACGCCGAGGGTCGCGGTGATGCTGGTGTTGGTGCCCGTAGCACCGACGCAGTGCGCGGCGGTGAGCACCAGCCGCGGGCTGTAGAGGGCGCCGCCGCAGCCCATCGAGAGCCGCACCATGAACGGGAACTCGCCCTGGGCGGCCCGGGTGCCGCCGACGACGTACGGCGAGACGGTGCGGTCGGCCGCGGCGGGTGCCGCGAGAGTGAGGCTGCCTGCGGTCACCGCGGCGAGCGCGGCGGCCAGCAGGCCGGTGAGGGTGCGCCAGCGAACCATGTGTTCCTCCGCATCAGGACTGGCACGCCTCGTGAGCGCACCTGATTCGAGATTGCGGACATCATATTGAGATCAATGGATGAGCCGCGACATACCCTCTGGGTCCTATCCGCGCGTTATGGAACCAGACCCGCGCCGGCACCGTCCGGTTGGCGGGTCAGGCACTGGCTGCGACGGCCACCCCGAGGCACAACAACGTCACCCCGGTGACGGCCTGCATCATGCGCTGGGCAGCATGCCCGATGGCCGACTGATCCCGCCAGCCTCCGGGGCACCCGGCCTTCTGCCCACAGCCGATTTCCTTGGCACGAGCGCCCTGCACCGGGTCAGGTAGCAGCATGCCGCCCCACACCGTGCCGCCCCGGCTTCTCCGGTCGTCGCCGTACTGGCCGGTGCTCAGCCATCCCCTGCTGCGACGCGTCCTGCCCGGGCTGGCGGTGTCCGCCCTCGGCGACGGCATGTCGTTGATCGCGGTGACCTGGTTGGCGATCCAGCTCGCGCCGCACGGGCAGCGCGGGACCTGGGTTGCGGTCGCGGTGGCGGCCTACACCCTGCCCAGCGCGGCCGGAACCGTGATCTTCGGCCAGCTGCTGAGCGGCCGAAACGGCGCCCAGCTCGCCGGCTGGGACGCGATCCTGCGCGCCGCCGCACTCGCGGCCATCCCCGCCGCCCACCTGTTCGGGGTGCTCAGCATCGGGTGGTACGTGATGCTGCTCGCCGCGTCGTCGCTGCTGCACTCGTGGGGCTCCGCCGGGCGCTTCACCCTGATCGCCGAACTGCTCCCCCGACGGCACCACCTGCCCGCCAACGCGGTGCTCTCGATCATCGGCCAGGTCGCGACCATCGCCGGACCGCCACTGGCGGCCATCCTCATCAGCTGGGCCGGTCCGGTGTGGGTCATCGCCATCGACGCGGTGAGCTTCGCCGTCCTGGCCCTCACGTACCGCCTCGCGATTTCGCCCACCGGCCGGGCAGCTCCGGAAGACCGTGGCTCCTCCCGCACCGCCGGGTTCGCCGTCATCCGCCACGACCGGGCGCTGCTCGGCCTGCTGGCCCTGACCTTCGGGTTCTTCTTCCTCTTCGGGCCGTTCTACGTGGCCATGCCGATCCATGTCGTGGAGGATCTGCACGCCGCCGCCCCGACGCTCGGGATCTACTACACCGCGTTCGGAGTCGGCGCCCTCGTCGGCGGGCTCGCCACCGGATACCTGCACCGCTGGTCGTTGTGGCCCACCACAGTCGGCATCGTCATCGGCTTCGGCGCCGCCATGCTGCCCCTCGGCCTGAACGCACCGATCGGCCTGTCGCTACCGGCCTTCGCCCTCGCCGGCCTCATCTGGGCTCCGTACCGGTCCACGTCGATGGCGCTGTTCCAACGCAGCACCACCACGACCACACTCCCGCAGGTCCTGGCGGCCAACGGCGCCGTCACCGTCCTGGCGGTGCCGCTGGGCACCATGCTCGGCGGCCCGCTGACGACCGCCGTCGGAGCCCGGCAGGCACTGCTCGTGTGCGCCGTGGCGACCATCGTCCTCGGCCTCGTCGCCGCAGGGCTCACCATCCGGGCCCGCAAACCGCTCCCACCTGGTGGCGATCCGCCCTCGGCAGGCCCTCCGGATGGCGTCGCCTCTGACGGCGGCGCCACCCGGGGCGCGGAGACCCGCTACTGAGCCCAGCCGTAGCTGCCCCGGCGCTCGGCAGGGATGCCGTGGCGTGGTTCGTCCTTGAGAATCCACACCGGATTTTGAGAAGCCGATCAGGGAGCCGTCGGTCCAGGAAAAGCCGACGCGGTCGGAATTGACGATCATCGCTTTATTTCCTAGGTTGATCGTCATGATTATCAATGTTCGGCGACTTCTGGCGATGCTGGCCGCCTTCGTGATGGCCACTGTCGTCGGCATGCCCGATGCGGTCGCCGCCGCCGTCCAGCCCATCAACGACCTCGGCACCGGCAGCTACCTCGGCTTCCAAGGCGGCCTGTATCCGGCGGGCCGGAACACCATGCCGGACGCTCATCGCACGGCCGGAGTCACCAGAGCCCTGCGCGTACGCCCGCTCGACACCACCGGCGCGCCGAGCGCCAACGGCAAGTACGTCCTGCTCTCCATCGGCATGTCCAACACCACCCAGGAGTTCTGCTCGGGAGATGCCAGCGGAAAGTGCGCGCCGTTCTCCCTCATCGGTCAGGCCGCCGCAGACCCGCAGGTCAACCACGACAAGCTGGTCATTGTCGACGGCGCCGCGGGCGGCCAGACCGCCGGCACCTGGGACGCGCCGACCGACGCCAACTACGACCGGGTCCGGGACACCAGACTGGCGCCTCTCGGCCTGACCGAACGGCAGGTCCAAGTCGCCTGGGTCAAGGTCGCCAACGCCAATCCGTCGGTGTCCCTGCCCGCGACCAACGCCGACGCCTACCAACTCGTGACCCAGCAGGGCAACATCCTCCGGGCGTTGAAGAAGCGCTATCCCAACCTGCAGCAGGTCTTCTTCTCCAGCCGGATCTACGCCGGGTACGCCACCACCAGCCTGAACCCCGAGCCGTACGCCTACGAGACGGGCTTCGGCGTCAAGTGGGTGATCCAGGCGCAGATCACCCAGATGTCGGGCGGTGGCACCGATCCTCGGGCCGGCAACCTGGACTACAACAACACCACCGCGTGGGCGGCCTGGGGCCCCTACCTCTGGGCCAACGGCCTGCAGCCCCGCTCCGACGGGCTCGTCTGGGACCGGTCGGACTTCGGCTCGGACGGTACGCATCCGTCCAACTCGGGGCGGCAGAAGGTGGCGAGCCTCTTGCTGCGCTTCTTCAAGACCTCACCCCACACGGCCTGCTGGTTCGTCGTCGGCGGCACCTGCGGTTAGGCCGTGCCGCGCGGGCGTCGCGGCACAGCGTCTCCCTGATCCCGGCGTATCCGGTGGCCGGTCCCGCCACCGGATACGCCGACCGGCCCCCGGTCAGCCACCGTCGGCGCCGCTGACGCTGCGCAGCAGTTCGGCACGCGCGGCCTCCAGTGCGACGAACAGCGCCCCCGTGAGCGATGCCGCCTCGCCCAGCGCGCTGGTCTCGATCCGCGGCGGGAACGGCGCGTACGCGTTGACCGTCTCCCGGACCGTCGGCAGCAGCAGCGGGTTGCGGCCCACACCCCCACCGAGTACGACGAGTTCGGGGTCGAAGACCGCGCAGGCGCTGGCGATCGTGAGGCCGAGTTGCCGCGCCTCCGCCTCCACCAGGTCCCGCGCGGCGGGCACTCCCGTGGCGGCCTGGGCGAACAGCTCCTCCACCGACGACGGACGGGTTCCCGGCCAGGTCGGGCGGGCCTTCAGTGCCGCGAGTACGCCGTAGGCCCCCGCCTCGTCCGCCAACTGCTCTCTGCCCCGCCCGCCCCGCTGCTCGGGTGGGACGGAGCCCGGCAGCGGCAGGTAGGCCACCTCACCGGCGGCGCCGTGCGCCCCGCGGACCAGCTCACCGTTGTGAACCAGCCCCATGCCGATGCCGGCACCGACGGCCAGGAACGCGAAAGTGGCGACGTCGCGGGCGTGCCCTCGCCAGCGCTCGCCGAGCGCCGCGAGGTTGACGTTGTTCTCCAGGACGACGGGCGCGTCGACGCGCGCCTCGATCGGCGTGATCAGGTCGAAGGAACCCTCCTCACCGAGGTTGCGGGCGACCGACATGGTGCGGCCGTCGGCGTGGATGACCCCCGGTGCCGACACCCCGACCCGGCGAAGCGGCCCGAGCTGGTCGCCCACCGCCTCCGTCGCGGATCCGATCATCCGGGCCACCTTCGCGGCGACCCGGCTCGCCCCGGTGGCTCGGGTCGGCTGCCGCTGTTCGTAGCAGAGCGCCCCGCTCATGTCCGCCGCCGCGACGCGGAGGTTGTCCCCACCGACGTCGACTGCCACCACGTATCCGGCGGTCGGCGCCAGCCGGTAGTAGGTCGGCACCCGGCCGGGTCGGCCGCGCCGCACGCCGGCGTCGACGATCAGGCCACTGTCGACCAGCCGACGGACCACCTCGGAGATGGTGGGCCGGGACAGGCTGGTCAGGCGGGCGAGTTCCGGCCGGGTCATCGGCACACTGTCGAGCAGCGCGGCCAGTACCGCCCGGCCGGACGGGTCGACGGAGACCAACGGGAAACCACCCCTTCGCCGGTTGACCCGGATGCTGCGACGACGGTCTTGACCGGTGATCGCGAACCGAGTACAAGTTTTTGTTAAGCAGCCTACCTAATGCCCCAGGAGGGCGATCATGTCGGAGAACATGAGCGAGCTGTCCAGGCGAAGACTTCTCCAACTGACGGCTGTCACCGGCGCGGGCCTCCTTCTCGCCGCCTGCGACGTGGGCGGAGGCAGCGACACCGGCAGCGGCGCTGACAGCGGCGCGGCAGGCAACGGCGAAGGCCAGATCAAGGCCCTGTTCATGAAGCAGGCCGGCTACTCCGAAGACGACATCCGTGCGATGACCGACGAGTTCCAGAAGAAGTATCCGAAGATCAAGGTCGAGCCGTCCTTCGTCGCCTACGAGGCGCTGCACGACAAGATCGTCGCGGCGGCCCCCGCCAGCACCTTCGACGTGGTGCTGATCGACGTGATCTGGCCGGCCGAGTTCGGCAGCAAACGCATCGTCACCGACGTGACCGACCAGTTCCCGGCGGAGTGGAAGAGCGACATGCTCGGCGGCGCCCTCGCCACCGCCGCCTACCGCGACCGCTACTACGGCGTGCCGTGGATCCTCGACACGAAGTACCTCTTCTACAACACCGACATGATCAGCAAGGCCGGCGTCGACCCGGCCAGCCTGTCCACCTGGGACGGCGTCCTCACCGCCGCCCAGACCCTCAAAGCCAAGAAGATCGTCGAGCATCCGCTGATCTGGAGCTGGAAGCAGGCCGAGGCGCTGGTCTGCGACTACACCCAGCTCGTGGGCGCCTTCGGCGGCAAGTTCCTGTCCGACGACGGAAAGTCGATCGCCTTCAACACCGGCGGCGGCCTGCAGGCGCTGGAGTTCATGAAGCGGACCCTCGACACGAAGCTCACCAACCCCAACTCGGTCGAGTCGCTGGAAGAGGACGTCCGTAAGATCTTCTCCGACGGCCAGGCGGCGATGGCGCTCAACTGGACCTACATGTTCAACGCCGCCAACGACCCCCAGCAGTCGAAAATCGCCGGCAAGGTCGGCGTGGCGACCACCCCGTCGGGTCCGGCCAGCGCCCCGGGCGTCAACGGCTCGATGGCCCTGTCGGTCTGCTCCGGCAGCAGGAACCAGAAGGCGGCCTGGACGTACATCAGCTACATCACCAGCGCCGGTGTGCAGGACAAGTACGCCAAGAGCTCACTGCCCTGCTGGACGAAGTCGTACGACGACCCGGCCGTGGCGTCCACCCTGCCGCAGGTCGTGCCGGTGGCCAAGAAACAGCTCGCCAACCTCATCGCCCGACCGCAGGTGCCCCGCTACAACGAGATCAGCCAGATCCTGCAGGCCGAGCTGCAGAACGCCCTGCTGAACCGGAAACCGCCGAAGAAGGCCCTGGACGACGCCGCCGAACAAGTCCGTACTTTGCTTTCATGAGCGCCGCGCCACCGGCGCGCCCGGCACCCACGCCACCGGCCACCCGGCCAGCCCGGCCGGCGCGCCGGAGGCCGTTCGCGCGGCGCGCTGGCGGCGGCCAGACCCGACTGGCGCTGCTCCTGCTCCTGCCCGCGGCGCTCGTCGTCTTCGGCGTGGTCCTGTACCCGGCCGGACGCGCCCTGGTCATCTCTTTCTACGACGTCGACAGCCCATTCCCCGGCCGGTATCCGTTCGTCGGCCTACGCAACTACACCGAGATCCTGGCCGACGACCGCCTGTGGGCGGCGGTCGGACACACCACCTACTTCACCCTCGTCTCCACCGCGCTCGAGCTGGCCCTCGGGCTCGGGCTGGCCCACCTGCTCGCCGCGCCGATCCGGCTGCGCTGGCTGTTCCGCGCGATCGTGATCCTGCCCTGGGCGCTGCCGACCATCGTCAACGGCGCGATGTGGCGGTGGATCCTCAACGCCCAGTACGGCGTGGCCAACGCCCTGCTCACCCAGCTGAACCTGCAGGACGACTACCGGTCGTGGCTCGGCAACGACCCGTTCCTCGCCCTCAACATGGTGGTCGTGGCCGACGTCTGGAAGAACACCTCCCTGGTGGCGTTCTTCCTGCTGGCCGGGTTGCAGACGATCCCCCGCGGGCTCTACGAGGCGGCGCGGGTCGACGGCGCCGGCCCGATCCGCGCCTTCTTCCGGATCACGCTGCCACTGCTGGTGCCGAACATCGCCCTGGTGCTGGTGCTGCGCACCATCGAGGCGTTCAAGGTCTTCGACATCGTCTACGTGATGACCGGCGGCGGGCCCGCGAGCGGCACGCAGACGATCACGTTCTTCACCTACCTTCAGGCGTTCTCCGCGCAGCGGTTCAGCTCGGGCGCGTCGCTGGCGTACCTGACCGTCGTCGCGATTCTCCTGCTGGCCCTGCTCTACCTGCGGCTGCTACGCCAGAGCGAGCTGAGGTCACCGTGAGAGCGAGCCTGCGCTACCGCGTCTTCGTCCACCTGGCCGCGCTCGCCACTTCCGTGGTGATCCTCGCGCCGTTCGTCTGGCTGCTCTACTCCTCGCTCGTCGGCCAGACCGACGTGGTCTCCCGGCCGATGCGCTGGCTGCCCGAGCACGTCACCCTCGACCGCTACCGGGAGATCTTCGCCGGTGGCGGCACCGGCGCCGGCGCGGCGTTCCGCAGCGCGATGGTCAACAGCTTCCTGGTGGCGGGTGGCACGGTCGTCATCTCGCTCGCCGTCGGAGTGCTGGGCGGCTACGCCCTGGCCCGGCTGCGGTTCCCGCTGCGCCGCGCGACGCTGCTGTCGTTCCTGGTCACCTACATGCTGCCGCCGATCGCGCTGATCATCCCGCTGTACCTGCTCATGTCGCGCTTCGGGCTGCTCGACACGCGCACCGGGCTGATCGTCGTCTACTGCTCCCTGGCCACCCCGTTCGCCCTGTGGAACATGAGCACCTTCTTCGGTTCGCTGCCGGTGGAGCTCGAGGAGGCGGCCCGGGTCGACGGGTGCAGCCGCCTCGGCGCCCTCGTCCGGGTGATGCTGCCGCTGTCCAAGCCCGGCATCCTGGCGACCGCCCTGTACGCGTTCCTGTTGTGCTGGGACGAGTTCCTCTACTCGCTGATCTTCACCTCGACCAGCCAGGCCAAGACGGTCCCGGTGGCGATCGCCGAGTTCACCGGGCGCAACGCCGTGGACTTCGGCCTCATCGCCGCCGGCGGCGTACTCGCTGCGTTGCCGCCGGTGGTGCTGGCGGTGGTGTTCCAGCGTTACCTCATCGGTGGCCTCGCCTCCGGGGCGGTGAAGGGTTGAACCTCCACTACCTCGACGGCGTGCGGGCGCAGCCGGAGAACCTACGACGGCCGGCGGCGGCGGTGCGGGCGGCGCTGGCCGGCCCGGCGGGCGCCCAGGCCGCCGCGGCGTCCCGGTGGGGCAACCTGGTGGCCTTCGGGATGGGCGCCAGCGCCACCGTCGACGTCGACCTGCCCGCGCAGGACGGCCTGCTGGTGGTGCGGCTGCCGCGGCTGGCCGGTCTCGGCGGCTGCGTACTCGACATCCTGCCGGTGCAGCTCGCCGCGCACGTCCTGGCGCAGCGGGCCGGCCGGCCGGCCGAGCTGCGGCACGTGCCGGCCGACACGAAGCTTCCCTCTGGCTGAACGGGAGCGGGGCGGTGCCCCGCTCCCGCCCGTCGTTACGGCACCGGAATCGACGACGTGGGGATGTTGTAGCCCCGAACGCGCAGGTAGGGCGCCTGCCCGCCGAGGTCGCTGGTCTGGTAGCTCGCAGTGACGGTGGCCGACTCCCCGGGCCACAGGGACACGTAGTTGTCGGTGTAGTTCACCGGCAGCACCTCGTTGCCCCCGTTGCCGGCCGTGATCTCCGGCCGCAGGAAGAACGCGATGTTCGTCGGGCTGTTGTTGGTCAGTCGGATGGTGGCGGTCTCCTGCCCGCCGGAGGCGGTCCGGGTCACGCTGGCCGCCAGGTTGGGGTTCGACGGCAGGCTGTTGAGCCCGGTGAGGTTGGCGTACGTCTTGACCGAGGTCATGTACCAGTTCTTCTTGTTGCCCAGCGCGTCGGCCTGGGTGGAGTACCAGTAGAGGTTGTTGCTGACCACCGCACCGGCGGAGTCCTTCAGCTGCAGCCGGATGAAGTAGGTCGCGGACAGGCCGGTCAGCGCCGGGAGGGTAAGCACCTGGGTGGACGCGTTCGCCGCCGCGGTGACCGGCACCGTCGTCGTGTACGCCTGCATCAGGTTCGGGATGTTGTACACGCTGGCCGTGGCGGTCAGCCCGCTGCGTGCGCTCAGGGTGGAGTTGACCGCGTACACGTTGCGGGTCTTGTAGTCGTAGGCGATGTGGACCGGCTCGTTGGCCTTCTTGCTGCCGAAGTAGCCGCCACCGGGCTTGAAGTAGTAGTCGTACAGGTTCCAGTGCACCGCCGGCCAGGCGTTGTTGAGCATCCAGAAGATGACCCCGAACGACTGGCTGTACTCGTGCGAGTTCCACGCCTCGAAGAACGACCTCGTGTTCTCGTAGTTCTGCAGCTCCGACTTGCGGGAGTAGTCCTCGGCGCTGGTGGTGCTGCCGTACCGCCTGTTCACGCCGTCGGTGAAGACCTGGATGTTGTCGAAGACGCTCCTGGGTTTGCCGGCGTGGTAGTTCCAGGTGGTCCCGATCGGCCACAGCTCCGCGGCGGGGATGAACTTCTGCAGGCTCTCCAGCGGCGGCGGCGCCTCAGTGCCCTGCTCGGCGTTGGTGCCGAACGCGCTGCCGGACTGGGCGGGGCTGTCCCACCACAGCACCGGCGGCTCCCACTTGTACGGGCCGTCCATCTTCATGCCGGCGTTGGCGTTCGACCAGGTCGCCACGTTGTCCACCGTGGGGTTCTGCCAGTGCAGCCGGGCCGCCGTGTTCTTGTACGTGGTCAGGTGGGCGGCGGTCGGCGGCTGGTCGCTGCCGTAGTTCCACATGAACGGGCTGGCGTGGGCGCGCAACGCCCGCAGTTGGCTCTCCAGCGACGCGTTGGCCACCTGCTCCTGCTCGGCGGTCCAGGTGCTGTCGTTCTCCCAGGCGCTGCAGCAGACGAAACCCGGCATGATCATGACGCCGGCCTGGTCGGCCAGGTCGTAGAGTTCCTCGTTGCCGAGCGTGCCCTCCAGGCGGATGGTGTTGAGGCCCATGTCCTTGACGTACTGGACGTGCGTGGCGTTGGTGCTGGTGTCCCACCGCTGCAGCATGTCCCACATGTAGCCGCCGCCGCGGAAGAAGATTTTCTGCCCGTTGACCTGGTAGCCGACGAACGAGGTGCCGTTGACGGTGGTCCGGTAGTCGGTGAACTGGCGGACGCCGAAGTTGATCGACTTGGTGTCCGACGTGGCACCGGCGACCGTTGCCGACGTGGCGAGCTGGTAGAGCTCCGGGCTGCCGTACTGGTAGGGCCACCACAGGGCGGGGTTGGCCACGTGCAGCTGCGGATAGCTCGCCGGGTCGAAGGTGACCTCGCGGCGCTCGTTGGCGGCCAGCGTGACGGCCTGGCTGGCCGAGATGGTGGGATAGCCGGCCTTGGTGATCGTGGCGCTGACCGTCGCGGTGACCGGGGCGTTGGTCGCGTTGAGGGCGTCGACGTAGACGGTGAGGTCGGCGGCGTTGGTTGCGGGCAGAGGCAGCACCGTCCGGACGTACGGGTCCCGCAACGCCACCGGCCCGGTGGTGTCCAGCAGCGTCCTGCCCCAGAGCCCGGCGTTCATGTCGGGCGCCTCCGGGTTCCAGTCCACGGTGCAGAAGGACAGGTCCTTGCAGTCGTGGGCCGGCGGGGTGACCAGGATCGCCAGCGCGTTGGACGCGCCGTGCCGGATCAGGTTCGTCACGTTGTACTCGTGCGCGACCATGGTGCCGACCGCGTTGGCGTCGAGCTGGGTGCCGTTGAGCCAGATCTGGGCCCGGTAGCTGATCCCCTTGAAGCGCAGCCAGTACGCCTGGTCCGGGGTCGCGGCCGAGGCGGTGAACTGCCCCCGGAACCACCAGTTCTGGCCGGTCAGGTCGGGCACCGACTGCAGGTTCCTACCGAAGTAGATGTTCTGGTAGACGTTGTTGGCGACCAGCCCGGCCAGGACGGTCGACGGGAGCGAGACCGGGCTCCAGCCCGCGGTGCTGTAGCCGACCTGGGAGATGGTCGCCCCCGGGTCGGTGACGTTGGTGGCTGACCGCAACGCCCAGCCCGTCGACAGTTCGGTCGAGCCCACGGTGGCGGCGCTCGCGCTCGGCACGTGCACGAGCCCGACGCTTGCCACGAGGGCCAGGGCCGCGAGCAGCGTGCCGAGCAGTCGGCGGTTCAGCAGGCGAGGTCGGTCGATGATGAGGCGCGATGACATGGGTGGTGGCCTCCTCGATCTGATCAAGGCGGTGTGCCGTGCGGTGCGCGGCGGCTAGGAGCCGGTGGGCCAGGACACCTGGGCGGAGTGGTAGTAGTTGATGCCCATGACGCGCCAGCGCGGGCCCTGTGCGCCGAGCCGCTGCTGGAAGGACGTCCAGTCGTGGGTGCTGGCCGGTGACCAGCCCAGCTCGGCGATCGCCGGCAGGCGCGGGAAGGCCATGTACTCGGCGTCGGCGAGCGTCTCGATCGTCTCCGTCCACAGCGGCGCCTCGACCCCGAGCACCGACGTCTCTCCGACTCCGGAGAGATAGGTGCCCGGGTCCCAGCCGTACGCGTCCTGCACGTCGATGAAGCCGGCCCAGCGCTGGCCCAGCCGGGTGCGGGAGTTGTACTTCATGTCGAGGTAGCTGCGGTTGGCCGGCGACATGATGATCTTGGTGCCGTTCCCGGCGGCGGTCGCCACCGCGGCGTGGGAGGTCGTGGTCCCCCAGTACTGGGCGACGGTGGACGGCAGGATCGGGGCGTTGACGATGTCGTGCCAGCCGACGACGGTCTTGCCGTGTGCGGCGACGATCGGCTGTGCCCGGTTCATGAAGGTGGCGTAGTCGGCGGCGGTGGTGGAGCTGGCCTCGTCGCCGCCGATGTGCAGGTAGGGCCCGGGAGTCAGCGTGGCGAGCTCGCCCAGAACCTGATCGATGAACGTGTAGGTGAGCTCCTTGCTCACGCAGAGCGAGCTGAAGCCGACCCTGGTGCCGGTGTAGAGCTTCGGCGCCACGCCGTCACAGTTCAGTTCCGCGTACGAGGCGAGCGCCGCGTTGGTGTGACCCGGCATGTCGATCTCGGGGACGACCATGACGTACCGGGCGGCGGCGTACGCGACGATCTGCCGGTATTCGTCCTGGGTGTAGTACCCGCCGGTGCCGCCGTCGACCTGGGTGCTCCCGCCATAGACGGCGAGGTTGGGCCAGCTGTTGACGGCGATGCGCCAGCCCTGGTCGTCGGAGAGGTGCAGGTGCAGCCGGTTCACCTTGTAGAGGGCGATCTCGTCGATGTACCGCTTGACCACGGCGACCGGGAGGAAGTGCCGTGCGACGTCGAGCATCGCGCCGCGGTGGGCGAAGCGCGGATGGTCGATGATGCGCCCGCCGGCCACCTCCCACGGCCCGGGCTGCACCGTCGCGCTCTCGACGGCCGGGGGCAGCAGCTGACGCAGGGTCTGGACGCCGGCGAACAGACCCGCCGGCTGGTTGGCGCGTACCGCGATCGACGCCGTCGTGACGTCCAGCTGGTAGCCCTCGTTGCCGGCGCTCGCCGGTGCCCCGGACAGCAGCAGCGCGATGCCGTCCGCCGGGGTGGGGCTCGATGCGTCGACGACCGGCATCGGATATCCGGTGGAGCGGCGCAGGATGGCGGCGAGTTGGCCGGCGACGTCCGCGACCGCCGGTGAATCGGGTTCGGTGTAGATCGCCGTGGCCGCGGTGACCCGGTAGGTGACGCCGGTGGCCGGGGTGGCGGTGACCGGCGCCGGCACGACGGAGGCCAACGAGACGGCGGCTGCGGCGGGAGTCGCGGGGGCGGCCGGAGCGACCGCGCTGCCGACCAGGGCGAGGATGACGGTGGTGAGCAGACGTACGCCGCCGATGGTCATGACTGCCTCCGGAGCCCAGCGATGCCGCAGAAAGCGCGCGCGACGCTCACCGCACATCGACCTTCGTCGCTAGCAGTCAAGGTAGCCGCCATCTATTAATAAGGCAAGCTACCTAACAAATATCGGCTCACCCCGCTCCGTGAAGACCGGCTGCCTCCTCAGTGGGCACGCGAACGGTGCATCGTCAGGGGTTGCGGCGGCGCTGGTTGCGGACCCGGCGCTCCTCCTCCGTCACGAGCGCCTGGATTCGGCGCATGGTCGCGTCCGGCGCCAGGATCGCCTCCCGCCACCGGTCCAGCGTCCTGGTCAGGTCCCACACCGTCGCTCGCAGCTCCTGCAGCTCCCGTTGGGATGTCGCCAGCTCCTCCCGGACGGCCAGCGCCTCGTTCTCCAGTTCGGTGACCCGGGTCCGCAACGGCTGTACCAGGGCCAGAGCCGCGTCGGTCAGCGCCCCCGCCGTGTCGGCCTTCAACTTCCGACGTTGCACGGCGATCGTGGCGAGCACCCCGAGGCCGCTGGCGCCACCGAACAGTCCGAGCGTCGAGATCAGCACCTGCGCCCAGTAGGGAGAGCCGGGCGTCTGCGCGAAGATCATGTCTTCGCCTCCGGCCACGGATCGATGCCGGCTTGGTGCATGCGGATGATCCAGCGCAGCGACCGCACGATCTCCATCGAGCGCAGCCACGAGCCGATCGCCACCGCGCCGACGAACGAGGCCGCCACCACCGCCTGCGCGCCGGCGACCACCAGGACGGAGACGACGTACATCGCGGCGATCGCGCCCAGCATCAGCACCGCGGCGAGCTCGATGCCGAGCCCGGTGCCGAGCTGCCCCGGCCAGAACATGCCGAGCAGCCCCGCGACGCCGACCACGATCAGGCCGAACTCCCAGCAGACTTTGATCACGTCGGGCATCGCCACCTCCACCGACTGCGGCCGGACGCGCAGCACGACCAACAGGACGCCACAAACCGGCGCGGTGACCAGGACGGCGAGCTCGTAGACCCGCTGGCTGGTCCGTTCATGGATGCTCCCCACGATGCGCTCCTATCCCGCCAGCGCGTCCGTCGCGACGCGACGGACAGCCGATGAACGTCGAATCCGGCCCGTCCCCACGACGTCGTCGGCATGAGAAACACGAGGGCTGGGATGCCGCCGAGGGCGTACCGACGGCCACGGTGCGGGCATGGAAGCGACACCGTCCGCTGTCGCGCATGGCGGCAGAGGCCCTCCACCGGACTGCCGCTCCGTGCCACACAATCAAACATATGCCCAGGTCAGGGGCACATCGACGGTCCACGCGGGCAGAACGATCACCGCAGCGCTCACCCCGACGGCTGTCGGATTGTCGACAGCGCAGCAGGGTGGTCGAAACCGTTGGAATATCGCTGCCGCGAAGGCTACGGCCGGCCGCGGTCGGCCCAGGCGTGCAGGGCGTCCCGATCGGACGCGCCGTCCAGGTTGAGGGCCGCCTCGATCAGCGCAAGGTGGGTGAACGCCTGTGGGTAGTTGCCGAGCGCCGTGCCGTCGACCGCGAGTTGCTCGGCGTAGAGGCCGAGCGGTCCGGCGTGCCCGCGCAGCCGGTCGAAGACCCGCCTGGCCTCGTCCCGCCGGCCGGCGAGCACCAGTGCCGAAACCAGCTCGAAGCAGCAGAGCAGGAACGCGCCCTCCTCGCCCGGCAGCCCGTCGTCCACCGCGTACCGGCGGACCAGACCGGGCCCGACGGCGAGGCGCTCGCGGATCCGGTCGACCGTACCGGTCACCCGAGGATCGTCGCCGGGCAGGAATCCGACCACCGGGATGCGCAGCAGCGCGGCATCCAGCTCGCGCGACCCGTACGCCATGACGAAGCTGCCCAGCTCGCGGTCGTAGCCGCGGTCGCAGACCTCGGCGTGCAGCGCGTCGCGCGCCGTCCGCCACCGCCGTACCGGCGCGCCGCGGTCGCCGACGAGCTCCGCGAGGCGGCTGCCCCGGTCGAGACAGACCCAGGTCATCACCTTGGCGTTGACGTAGTGCCGGCGCGGCCCCCGGATCTCCCAGATCCCGTGGTCCGGCTCCCGCCACCGGTCCGCCATGGCGTCAACGTGCCGGCGCAGCAGCCGCCACTGGTCCGCGGTCAGCTCGCCGGTGAGCCGCTGGTACGCCAGCGCGGCGTCCAGAACGTGCCCGTACGTGTCGAACTGCACCTGCTCGGCGGCCTCGTTGCCGATCCGCACCGGGGCCGACCCGGCGTACCCGGACAGGTGCGGCAGCACCTGCTCGTCGGTGATCACGCCACGGATACCGACCAGCGGTGCCAGGGTGTTCCCGGCGCCGGAACACACGTCGAGCAGGAAGCGGAGGTAGCGCCGCCCCTCCTCGGCGTGGCCCAGCCTGAACAGCGCCAGCAGCAGCAACGCGGCGTCCCGGTGCCAGGTGTAGCGATAGTCCCAGTTTCGTACCCCGCCGATCTCCTCGGGCAGCGAGGTGGTCGGCGCGGCGAGCAGCGCGCCGGTCTCGTCGAAGGACAGACCCCGCAGTACCAGCGCGCTGTGCCGCACCACGTCGGCGCCGAAGCCGGCGTAGTCGCTGCGCACCGACCAGTCCCGCCAGGTGCGGCAGGTCTGGTCGAGCAGCTCCTCCGGCGCGGCCGTGCCGGGCCGCTCGCCGTAGCCGATCAGCACGGTGGCCGTCGCCCCCTCGGACAGCTCGATCTCGCCGTGCAGGGTGCCACCATCGACGGCGAGGGGCAGGGTGGCCCGCACGGCGAGCGGGACGCCTCGCGCCTGCCAGCGGCCGTCGGCGGCCGCCCACTCGACGGCGGCCGCGCCGTAGTCGGGTCGCGGCTGCAACCGGACCGCCAGCCGTACCGTGCCCCGCTCAGCCGTCACCCGCCGGACCAGTAGCTTCTCGGCACGGATCGGCTGCGCGGGGTCGCCGGGCCGGATCGCGAGGAAGTCCTGCCCGACGGCCGTGCCGCTGGGCGCCACGTACCGGCTCTCCAGCACCAGCGTGTCGGGCAGGTAGCGGCGGTCCGGCTCCGAGCAACCGGCGACGGAGTGCGCGAACGCTCCGCCCCGGTGCCGATCGAGCAGCCGCGCGCACACCGCGTCGCCCTCGGCGTGCGGCAGGCAGAACCAGTCGACCGCACCGTCCGGCCCGACCAGCGCCGTCGTGTGAGTGTCGGAGAGGAAGGCGTACGAGTCGATGGGCGGGAAGGTCATACCAGCTCCGGCAGCACCCGGGCGCTGAACACGTCGAGGAACGCGTCCTGGTCGAGCCCGACCTGGTGCAGGTAGATCTCGTCGACGCCCAGGTCGGCGTACGCCCGCAACCAGTTCGCGTGCGTGCCGGGCTCGCTGGAGACCAGCACGTGCGCGCGCATGTCCTCCGGCCGTACGTACGCGGTGGCCTGGGCGAATTCGGCCGGCGTGGCCAGGTCCCAGCCGAGGTCGCTGCCGAGGATGGCGGTCCGCCACTGCTCGTGCGCGTTGCGCAGCGCGGTGGCCTCGTCGGCCGCCCAGGACAGGTGTACCTGAAGCAGCACCGGTCCGGCCCCGCCGCCCTCCCGGTACGCCTCGATCACTTGCCGCACCGCGGTCACCTCCTGGTTGATGGTGATCAGGCCGTCCGCCCAGCCCGCCGCCCAGCGGGCGGTCTCCGGTGTGACGGCGGCGGCGTAGACCGGCGGCGGCTGCTCCGGACGGGACCAGAGCACCGCCTGGTCGACAGTGACCAGGCCCCGGTGGTCGACGCACTCACCGGCGAAGAGCGCCCGGATCACCTCGACGCACTCGCACAGCCGGGCATTGCGCTCCGGTTTGCTGGGCCACCGATCGCCAGTGATGTGCTCGTTGATTGCCTGCCCGCTGCCCACCGCCAGCCAGAACCGGCCCGGGAACATCTCGGCCAGCGTCGCCGCGGCCTGCGCCACGATCGCCGGGTGGTACCGCTGTCCGGGCGCGTTGACGACCCCGAGCGGCAGGTCGGTACGGGCGAGCGCCGCGCCCAGCCAGGACCAGGCGAAACCTGACTCGCCCTGCTCGACCCCGAACGGCGCGAAGTGGTCCGAGCACATCGCCCGCGAGAAGCCCACGTTCTCGGCCGCCGAGACCAGGCGGAGCAGGACACTCGGGGGGAACTGCTCGTGCGAGGCGTGAAAACCGAAGGCGGGCATGTGCGCTTCCTCCTGGCCGGCGGAGTCCCGGGACCGACGACTACCCGGCATGCCGGCGGGTAGTCGGCCGGACCGGCGGAAGGAGGACGCGTGGTGACGAAACCGTTCGTCAACTGGTCCGGCAGCCTCTCCTTCACGCCGGCGGAACACGCCGAACCGGACGACGAGGACGCGGTACGCCAGCTGATCCTGCGTGCGCGGGAATCCGGCACCACCCTCCGTCCGGTCGGGTCGGGCCACTCGTCGAGCCCGCTGGTGCGCACCGACGGGACGCTGCTCAGCCTCGACCGGATGGCCGGCGTGATCGCCGACGATGGAGGACAGGCCACGGTCTGGGCGGGCACCAAGCTGGCGGCGCTGGGCGAGGGCCTGTACGACGCGGGACTGGCCATGGACAACCTCGGCGACGTCGACTACCAGTCGATCGCCGGCGCCACCGCCACCGGGACCCACGGCACCGGCCTCGGCTTCGGCAACCTGTGCACCCAGGTCGCCGGCGTACGCCTGCTCACCGGCACCGGCGAGGTGCTCGACGTCTCACCCGAGCGGAACGCGGAACTGCTGCCGGCGGCGCGGCTCTCACTCGGCGCGCTCGGCGTGGTCACCCGGGTCACCCTCGACGTGCAGCCCCGCTACCAACTGCGCCGCCGGGCGTGGTGCGCACACGTCGACTGGACCCTGGACCACCTGGCCGAGCTGCAGCACACCAACCGCAACATGGACTTCTACTGGTACCCGCGCAGCGACCTGACCCAGATCCGGACCATGAACCGCACTGACGAGGCGCCGGACGAGCGGGCCTGGGCCGCCCGGCGGGTGCCCTCGTCCACGCCATGGGAGGCGCCGCGCGAGATCCAGGTCGGCCCCACCCACCGCACCATCCCCCAGGCTCGGCAGCTGCGCTTCGAGGAGATCGAGTACATGCTCCCCACGGAGGCCTTCCCCGCCTGCTTCGCGGAGGTGCGCCGCCGGATCACGCAGCGGCACCGCCGGGTCGCCGGCTGGCGGGTGCTGGTGCGCAGCATCGCGGCCGACGACATCTGGCTGAGCAACGCCTTCGGACGCCCGACCGCCACCATCGCCTGCCTGCAGAACACCGGTCTGCCGCACGAGGAGTACTTCCGGGACATGGAGGCGGTCTTCCGGCAGTACGGCGGCCGGCCACACTGGGGCAAGAAGCACTGGCTGACTGCCCGGGACCTGCGACCGCTCTACCCCCGGTGGGACGACTTCCAAGCCGTACGGCGACGCCTCGACCCGGACGGCGTGTTCCTCGCCCCCGATCTGGCCCGCCTGCTGGAGGAGGAGTGATGCCGGAGATCGGCGCGTACGTGTGGGTCGTCCCCGGCGGGCACATCCCGTTCCCCAGCCACGGGCGAGAGCCCGACTTCACCAGCTTCGACCAGCTCTGCGTACTCAACATCACGGACACCGAGGCCGAGCTCACCCTCGACCTCTACTACGAGGACACCGATCCGGTCGGGCCGTACCGGATCATGGTCGGCGCCCGGCGGATCCGGCACGTCCGGATCAACGACCTGATCGACCCGGAGGCCGTCCAGCTCGACAGGCCGTACGGCTGCCTGCTGCGCTCCACGGTGCCGGTGGTCGCGCAGTTCCTCCGCCAGGACACCCGGCTGCCGGGCCTGGTTGCGCTCACCGGCACCATGGCCTATCCGGGGCCGCCACCCGGATAGGTTCGGGCCCGTCCCGCGCGGGTACCCGCGCCCATGCCGTCCTCCGCCAGCCTGCGATCGGCAGCCGACCCGGTACGCGGCCGCGCCGCCGGCGTCGGCCGGGACAGCTGGCGGCGGCTGCGCACCTACCTGATCGTCGCCGTGCAGGCCGGGCTCGCGGCGGCGCTGTCCTGGGTGGTGGCCCGGCAGGTGCTGGGCAACCCGGAGCCCACGTTCGCCCCCGCCGCCGCCGTCGGTGTGATCGCCGCGGCGCTCGGCGGCCGGGCCCGCCGGACGATCGAGCTGGTCGCCGGGGTGGTGCTCGGCATCCTCGTCGGTGACCTGCTCATCCTCCTGGTCGGCACCGGCCCCTGGCAGACCGCGGCGATCGTCTTCCTGGCCGTCAGCACCGCGGCGGTGGTCCGCGGCAGCGGCGCGCTGATGACCCAGGCCGGCGGTACCGCCGTCCTGATCGCCACGCTGACCCCCGCCACCCCGGACCTGGAGCTGCCCCGGACGATCAACGCGCTTGTCGGCGGCCTCGTGGGCATGTTCGTGGTGCTGGTGCTGGCCCCGCTCAACCCGCTGCGCACCGTCCGCCGAGTGGCGGACCCGACGCTCGACCTCTTCGCCCGGCAGATCACCGCCGCCGCCGAAGCACTCGCCCGCGGCGACGCCCCCCGCGCCGAGGAGGTGCTGGACCGGATGCGCGACGCCGAGTCGGAGCTGGCCCGGCTCGACGAGGCGATCAGCGCCGCCCACGAGGTGGTCCGACTCTCCCCCGTCCGCTGGCGCCGCCGCCGGACCCTCGGCGCCTACCAGCGCGGCGCCGAACACATGGACCGCGCCTTCCGCAACAGCCGCACCATGGTCCGCCGGATCGGCACCACGCTGCGCAGCGGGGAACCCGTGCCACCCGACCTACCAGCCGCCGTGGAACGCTTCGGGGAGGCCGTCCGGCTGCTGCACCGGGAATTCCTCGACGCCGGGGAACCCGTGCAGGCCCGGGAGCGGGTGCTGGCGGCGGTCCGGCACGGCGGCGCCGCCTGCCGGCAGGACATCGGCTTCTCCGGGACGGTCGTCGTCTCTCAGCTGCGTACCGCCGCCAACGACCTGCTCCGCGCCACCGGCGTCCCTCAGGACGAGGCCCGCCGTCTGGTCCGACGCGCCGCCGCCGGCCGGTAGGCGGTCATGCCGGGTCGGCGCCGCCCCACACCCTGCCGGCGCGGTCCGGTCACACCTCCGCCCGACTGCCACGGCAACCCGTCGCCCGTCATCATGGCGGAAGTCGTGGCGGGCTCGTCGCCGGCAGGGCGGCGCGGGTCAAGCGGGGACGAACCAGACCGCAGCGTCCGGCGGCAGCAGGAGGGACCGGCCGGCCGGTGGGACCGGCGCGCTCGCCAGCAGCACCCGGTCGACCCCGGTCAGCGGCGCCGCCTGGTCGCCGACGTTGACCGCGCAGCCGAACCCGTCGCCGCGCCGGAACGCCACCACGTCCGACCCGGTGTCCCACCAGGTCAGCTCGTCGGCCGCACCGTCGCTCAACTCCCGGCGCAACCGGATCGCCGACCGGTAGAGCGCCAGCGTGGACCCAGGGTCGGCGGTCTGCCGCTGCACGCTCAAGGCACCCCAGCCGTCCGGCTGCGGCAGCCACGGCGGGTCGGCGCCGTCGGGCGAGAAGCCGTACGTGCCGCCGTCGACCGTCCACGGGATCGGCACCCGCGAGCCGTCCCGCCCGCGTACGGTCCGCCCGGAGCGTTCCCACAGCGGGTCGCGCAGCGCCTCGTCGGGCAGATCCACCTGCGGCAACCCCAACTCCTCGCCCTGGTAGACGTAGACGGCGCCGGGCAACGCCAGCATCAGCAGCGCGGCGGCCCGGGCCCGCCGCAGCCCCCGCTCTCCCCCGCCGTAGCGGGTGACCGTCCGGACCGCGTCGTGGCTGTTCAGCACCCAGGCCGGGAGGGCACCGACCCGACGGTACGCCTCGAGCGTGCGCCCGATCGTGTCCCGCAGCGCCGGGGCCGACCAGGCGCACTCCAGCAACTCGAAGGTGAACGCCTGGTGCAGCTCGTCCGGGCGGACGTAGCGGGCCTGCCGGTCGGCGTCGAAGAGGCACACCTCGCCGATCAGTGCCCGCTCCCCCGGCATGGCGTCGACCATGGCCCGCCACTGCCGGTACAACGTGTGCAGTGGCGCCTGGTCGAAGAAGGGCATCAGGTGGTTGCGGCGGAACTCGGTGTGCTGACCGGCGCCGGCGTCGACCAGATCCGGGTGCTTGAACAGGGCGTGTGCCATGTCGATGCGCAGCCCGTCCACGCCCCGGTCGAGCCACCACCGGACGATGTCCGCATACTCCGCCGACACCGGCGGGTCGTCCCAGTTCAGGTCGGGTTGCTCGGGGCTGAACAGGTGCAGGTACCACTCGTCGGGCCCGCCCTCCGGGCTCGGCACCCGCCGCCAGGCGCTCCCGCCGAACGCCGACCGCCAGTCGTTGGGTGGCCGGTCCGGGTGGTCCTTGTCCATTGGGTGGAAGACGTACCGGCGGCGGGCGGCGCTGCCCGGCGGTGCGGCGAGCGCCGCCCGGAACCAGGGATGCCGGTCCGAGGTGTGGTTGGGTACCAGGTCGCAGACGACCCGCAGGCCGAGCCGGTGCGCCTCGGCCACGAGCGCGTCGAGGTCGGCGAGGCTGCCGAAGAGTGGGTCGACGTCGCGATGGTCCACGACGTCGTACCCGCCGTCGACCATGGGTGACGGGTAGAACGGGGTGAGCCAGACAGCGTCCACGCCGAGGGAGGCCAGGTGGGGCAGGCGGGCGGTCACCCCAGGCAGGTCACCGGTCCCGTCTCCGTCCGAGTCGGCGAAGCTGCGGACGTACACCTGGTAGCAGACACCGCCGCGCCACCACGGCCGCCCCGGCGTGGACCGGATCACCGACGGACCAGGGTGAAACCACCGGACAGGACCGTGACCCGCAACTGGGTTGCGGAGCTGGTGTGCCGCGAGCGGAGTTCGCCGGCCGCGTCGTACACCTCCACAGTGGCCGCTGCGGTGCCGCCGGCGGTGACCTCCACGGTCCGGGC
Source organism: Micromonospora sp. NPDC047740 (assembly GCF_043204735.1). NCBI lineage: Bacteria > Bacillati > Actinomycetota > Actinomycetes > Micromonosporales > Micromonosporaceae > Micromonospora > Micromonospora sp. NPDC047740. Next base: position 554,749 of record NZ_JBIDCT010000001.1, on the reverse strand, counting down.
GGTCCGGGCGGCGCTGCGCAGCAGCGTCGTGCGGTGCCCGTCGCCGGCCAGGGTGAGCCGGGAGACCAGCGGTTCCAGCAGGACCGCGTCGACGGTGGCCGGGCCTGCGGCGGTGGCCTGCGCGGTCAGTTCGGTGGCGGCGGCGGCCAGTTCGCGGGGCAGGGTGACCGGCAGCAGCGCGCCCGGTGCCGGGGAGGCCCCCTGGGCGCCGACCCGGGCGTGGTCGACCTCGCCGAGCGGTCCGGCGTCGCTACCCCAGACGGTCCGGGCCGGCACGCCGGGGCGCAGGTCCACCACCGGCAACACCAGCCGGGGCTGGTCTGCCGGAGGGAGCTGCCAGCGCAGCCCAGCCCCGGCAGGCAGCTCGACGTAGCTGCCGCTGATCAGCGATTCCCCGGTCCACGCCGACGGCGGGCTGACCACGGTCGCGCCGCCCTGGCGAGCGGCGTCCTCGGCCTCAAGGGTCAGCGTGCCGACCCGTTCGACGATCTCGGTGCGGCGGGCGAGGGCGGCCAGTTCCGGCCGGGCGTCCAGGGCGAGCATGCTGAGCAGGGTGTGGATGGTGGACTCGGCACCGGAGTTCCGGTTGACCTGCCCGTCGCCGTTGATGCCGTCGATCGCCCGGCCGGTGTGCGGGTCGTAGCCGGGCGTCCCGGCCGGGTTGGCGCCGAACCACCAGGCGGCGATCAGGGCGGCGAGCTGGGCGAAGCCGGACCGCCCGGTGGCGTCGGCGACGGCGAGCAGCGACTGCACCCGCGAGTCGACGCCGTAGGCGATCTGGGTGCGGTCGGTGCGGGTGGGCAGCCGGCCGTTGTCCGGACCGCCGGAGGTCAGCAGCCACGGCGTGAACACGGCGGCGTCGGTGACGGCGGGGCCGAGCAGGGCCCGGTCACCGAGGGCCTGCGCGGCCCGGGCGAGCGCGGCGGGCATCTGCGCACCCCAGCCGTGCCAGACCGAGCGGGACAACGCCCAGGGACGCACCGCGCCGAACGGCCATTCCCGCACGTCACCGTCGGCGAGCGCGGCGATGCCCTCGGCGAGTTGGCGCAGCGCCCGGCGGGCGGCGGCGCCACCGCCGGCTTCGACGTAGGCGGCCAGTCCGAGGACCGCTTCGGCGGTGGCGTCCGCACCGTCGACGATCAGCCAGGCCGGGGTACGTTCCCCGTCGATGACCTGCCACTGCCGGTAGCGGACGAGCACCTGGCGCTGCACGGCGGCGACGGCCAGGTCGAGGCGGGTCCGCAGGAAACCGGCAAAGTCCGGGTCGGTGTCGCGGAACGCCGCGTACCCCTCGCCGAGCGCCCAGACGGTCCGGGCCAGCCAGTACGACGCGTCGCTGTCGGACGGGTCGGGCAGTTCCTTCGGCTCGGCGCTCGGGTTGAGCGTGCCGTCCGGCTGCATCCACAGCACCACGTTGCCGGCGTACGGGCCGTCGGCGGTCTGCAGGTAGGTCAGGCCACGCAGCAGCTGGTAGGCGGCGGCCCGGCTGGCGGCGGCCCCGGTCAGCCGCCAGTGCCGCAGGTAGACCACGGCGGCTCGGGAGATGTCGTCGGCGTTGTACGCCCCCTGCCCCCAGGTGTCGGTGTCCGGGTCGTACGCGCCCCCGCCGACCCGGCGGAAGGCGCCGTCCGGCCCGGGTTCGGCGTAGGTCCACAGCGCCCCGACCGCGGGGGTGTCGGCGAGCCGGTAGGTGGTGTGCCCGGGCTGCTGCGGCGGCGTGACGTCCTGCCGGAGGAAGTCCAGGTGGGCGAGGTTGGTCAACGGGCTCGTGCTCGGCGCGCCGGCGGGGCGGGCGGCGCCGGCCGGGTTGGCGCCCAGCAGTGGGGTAGCGGCGAGGCCGCCCAGCAGCAGCGATCGGCGTTTCACATCGACCTCCTCGGTCAGGACGGGCAGGCGGTGGTGGGGTGTGATCGTCGGAGATGGACGGTGCGGTCCTCGCGGGCGGAGCGGGCGGCCGCGGCGGCGACGGTGACCGCCGTGGTGCCTTCCGTGATTCCGGCGGCGGGCCGGTCTCCGGTGCGGACGCAGCGCACCAGGTCGTGCATGGCGGCGCGCACGCTCTCGGCGTAGACGTACGCTTTGGCGGCCTCGCCGCCGAGGTCGAGGGTGATCCGGCAGTGGTGCGGCAACTGCCGCTGCCGGCCCCGTTCCCGGGCGTTCGCCGGGCCGGCGTGCCGGTGCACCGACACCGTCACGGCCGGGTCCCGCAACCGGTGGCCGTCGACGGCGAGCAGTTCCTCGGCCCGGGCCGGCAGGTGCTCGACCAGCGCGGCTCCGGCGTCGTCGGTCCAGAGGTCGATGGCGGCGTGAACGGGGATCCAGCCGGTCACCCGGGCTTCGGCGGCACCGAAGTCGATCCGCATCAGTTGCCGCTCGCAGCGGTGGGCGTGGCTGAAGCCGTGCGCGAAGGTCGCCACCGCGCCGTCCGGATAGCGGGTGGTGGCGACCGCCAGGTCGACCAGGTCGGTGCCGGGGCGCTGGCCGAGCATGCCCTGCACCGACTCGGGAGTCGCGCCGACGAGGGCGTCGGCGGCGTCGAAGAAGTGCACCCCGTGTTCGACGAAGATCCCGCCGCTGACCCGCTCGTCCCAGAACCAGTGCTCCGGGCCGAGGTCCTCGTCGCTGGCGTCGTTCTCGAAGGCGAGCCGCCGGACCGGGCCGAGCAGCGGGTCGGACCGGTTGCCGGGCGTCGCGGCGAACCGGGGGTCGCGCAGCCGGGCCAGCGCCCGCAGCACGGGGTTGTAGCGCAGCACGTGGTCGACGACCAGGACACGGCCGGTGGCGGCGACCGCCTCCCGGATGGCGGCGGCCTCGTCCTCGCTGGTGGCCAGGGGTTTCTCGGAGAAGACGTGCCGGCCGGCACGCAGCGCCGCGAGCGTGGTCTCCGCGTGCCCGGCCGGCGGGGTGGCCACCACCACGACGTCCACGTCGTCGGCGGTGACCAGCGCCCGCCAGTCCGGCACGGGCCGGGCGGCCAGGTTCGCGGCCAGCCGCCCGGCCCGGTCGGTGTCCGGGTCCGCGACCACGGTCACCGTCACGTCCGGCAGGTCCCGCAGGGCGCCGGTGAGGAAGGTGGCGAAGCCGCCGGCCCCGACGACGCCGAGGCGCAGCGCAGCCGCGCCGGTCACCGGCCCCGCCCCACCGGCGCCACCAACCCGCTCACCGGACACGGTCGAGCCGGGCGACGCCGATCTTGGCGTCGGCCATGCCGTAGAAGACGTACGGGACCCCGTCCACCTCCTCGATCGCGGTCGGGAAGACCACGTTCGGGACGGTGCCGGAGCGTTCGTCCTCGGTCTCGGGCACCAGGATCGGCTCGGCGGTCCGGGCCAGCACCCGGCCCGGGTCGGTCGGGTCGAGCAGCATCGCGCCGGCCGCGTACTCGACCTGCTGGGTGCTGGGGTCGAAGGTGTCGGGGATGTGGCCGGTCACCCCGTGGTGGATGAGCAGCCAGCCCTCCTCGACCCGCACCGGCGGCGGGCCGGCGCCGATCTTCAGCTCCTCGTAGGGGAACTCGGACAGGGCGACGCAGCGGTGGTCGCGGAGCCGCACCAGCGCCCTGATGTCGGCGTGCACCTCCTCGGCGGGCACGTAGGAGATCCAGATGCCGGGCCGCTCGTCGGTGATCCCGGCCGGCAGGTGCACCCCCTCACCGGGCCGGAACCAGCCCAGGTCCCACATCGGCCGGTGCAGCATCGCATAGCAGGGGCGGCCGTCCGGTCCGGGCACCGGCTCGGGGAAGAAGACCGCGTCCTTGTTCGGAAACAGGTTCAGGTCGGTGTCCAGGCCCGGCTGGTAGGTGAACTGCACCGGACCGAGCCGGCGCCAGGTCCGCAGGTCGGTGGAGACCGCCAGGGCCAGGCGCGGGCCCAGCGGACCGTAGGCGACGTAGGTCATCAGGTGGCGGCCGAGGCCCGGCACCCAGGTGGTGCGCGGATCCTCGACGCCGGCGTTGTTCAACCCGCGCTCCCAGCCCTCGTCGGGGGCGAGGACCACGCCACGCCGGAGCACCCCGGCCGGTACGCCGTCGCGGAACTCGACCTCGGCGAGCCCGACCCGGGAGACGTTCCCCTCGGCGACCAGCCGCGGCAGCAGGTGAAGCTTCCCGTCCGGGGTACGTCCGCTGGCCGGGTTGAGCACCCCCTCGGCTTCCAGCGGCTCCCCCGGTTCGGGCGCCATGACGACGCCCAGCCGGGTGAGGGTGTACGGGACGGCGGTGGAGACAGTCAACGATTCAACCCTTTACGCCAGATCCGATGTTGGTCGAGGTGAAGTGCCGTTGGAAGGCGACGAACAGCGCCACCGCCGGGGCGGCGAGGACGCAGGCGCCGGCCAGGATCGCCCCGTACGGGTTGGCGGTCCGCGCGGCGACGTTGGTCATGTAGTTGGCGAGCGACACGGCCAGCGGTTGCATGTCGGCCTGCTTGGTGATCAGGAACGGCCAGAGGAACTCGTTCCACGGCCCGATGAACGTCAGGAGCACGGCGGTCAGCAGTGCCGGGCGTACCAGCGGCAGAGCGATCGACCACAGGATGCGGACCTCACCCGCGCCGTCGGTCCGGGCGGCGGCGAACAGGTCGTCGGGCAGCTGCAGGAAGAACTGCCGGAAGACGAAGACCGCCGTGGTGTTGATGGCGTACGGCAGGATCATGCCGAGATACGAGTCGGCCAGGCCGTAGCTGCGCACGATGAGCACATAGAGCGGGATCAGCAGCAGTTGGAAGGGCACCACCTGGACCAGCAGCACCAAGCCGAACAGCGCGCCCCGTCCGCGGAAGCTGAGCCGGGCCAGGGCGTAGCCGGCAAGCACGCCGAAGATCACCGTGGCGAGGATGACGCCGCCGGTGAAGATGCCGGAGTTGATCAGCGACCGGAGCAGGTCGATCCGCTCGTTGATGTCGCGGTAGTTGCCGAGGGTGAGGTTCGCCGACGGGAGGGCGCCGGCCGGCGAGGTGTCCGGCTCGGCCTGCAGCGAACCGATGAGCATGTAGTAGAAGGGGAAGAGGAACGCCACCGCGCCGGCGGCGAGCAGGATCGACCGCAGCACGGTCCAGCCGCGGCCGGAACCCCGTCCGCCCGTCTGGGGTTTGCCACGCCTCTGGACGGGACGCGGCGCGATGTCTGGCACGACGCGTGTCATCAGGGCCTCTCCAGGATCCGCCGGTTGATCAGCGAGACGACGACGACCCCGATCACGAGCAGCACGCCGATGGCAGCCGCGACGTCCGGCTGCGCCTGTTCGATGCCGCGCTGGTACATCAGCAGCACCGGCGACGTGGACGCGCCGTTCGGCCCGCCGCCGCCGGTGAGCAGGTACGGCTCGGTGAACAGGTTCGCGCCGGTGATGGTCGCCACGATCACGACGAGCGTGGTGGCGGGGCGGACCGCCGGCACGGTCACCGAACGGAACCGTTGCCATCGGCTGGCCCCGTCCACCGCCGCTGATTCGTACAGCTCGTTCGGCACGTTCTGCAACGCGGCCAGGTAGAGCAGAATGAAGAAGCCGAGCTGCTTCCAGGCGACGTAAACCGCGACGGTCGGCATCGCCAGGTGCTCGCTGACCAGCCAGGACGGGTCCGGCGCCAGCGGACCGAGGAGCTTGTTGACCAGGCCGCCAGAGTTGAACAGGAACAGCCACACGCCCACCACCGCGACGCTCGCGGTCACGTACGGCACGTAGTAGGCCACCCGGAGGAAGGTGCGTCCGCGGATGGCGCCGTTGAGCGCGTTCGCCAGCAGCAGCGCCAGGACGGTGGTGAGCGGCACGTTGATCAGGAGGAACACGATGATGTTCCCGAACGCCTGCCGGACGGCCGGATCACCGAGGACGGCGGTGTAGTTCGCCAGCCCGACGAACGGGCGGTCGACCGGCACGCCCGGTGCGGTGAAGAAATAGTCGTGGAAGCTGATCCACACCGCGAACCCGAACGGGTAGGCGAACACCAGCGCGAGGAACACCGCATACGGCGCGACGAGAACCGCGCCGACCGGGTGGCGACCGAGAACGGCCGCCACCCAGCGCCGCGGGCCGCGCCGGGAGACATCCCGACTGAGCGGCCCGGACATCAGGACTGCCCGGCCAGCCCGGTGGCCTTCTTCGCGGCCTCGGAGAACGCATCCGGCAGCGGCCGCTTGCCGAAGATGACCGACTCGGAGTACGCGTCGCGGAAGGTCTGCCAGATTGTGATGGAGTTGGCCACGTTCGGCACCTCGACGGTGCGCCCGGCCTGCTCGGCGAAGCTCTTGTAGGCCGGGTTCTTCGTGAAGTAGTCCGGGTAGGTCGACGGCAGGTCCGCCCGCAGCGGCATCTGGCCGGTGGCCTCCAGCAGGGCGCCATCCTGCTCCTTGCTGGTGGCGAACTTCAGCACCTCCCACGCGGTGCCGCGGTTCTTGCACGCCGAGTACATCGCGACGTTCTTGGCGTCGCTGAAGGTCTTGACCTCGGCCGCGGGCTTGCCGGTGGAGGTCGGCACCGGGGCCGCCCCCCACTTCACCTTCTCGCCGTACACCGCGATCGCCCACGGGCCGACGATGGCCATCGCGGCCTTGCCGTCGGCGAACGAGTCGCCGTTGTACTTCTCCTTCGGCGCGAGACCCTCGTCGTAGAGCTTCTTCCAGAACTCCGCGACCCGCAGCCCTTCGGGCGAGTCGAACTGGGCCTTGCCGTTCTCGACCAGCTGCTTGCCGCCGGTCTCCGCGGCGAACAGCGGGTAGTAGTCGAACCACGACTGGAAGAACTCGCTGCTCGGGGCCGGGTAGATCGCGGCCGGCGCGGCGCCGGACGACTTGATCTTGCGGGCGGTGGCGAGGAAGTCGTCGTACGTGGCGAGCGGGGGGTTGTCCTGGTCGACGCCGGCCTTCGCGAGGATCTCCTTGTTGTAGAAGATCATCACGGGGTTGGACTTCCAGGGCATCTGGTAGAACTTGCCGTCGGCGGACTTGTACTGGTCGGCGGCGGCACCCGTGCGCTGCTTGATGTAGTCGGCGGCGCCGTCGAAGCTGTCGAGCGCCACGAGCCCGCCCTGCTTCTGGAACTGCGGCACGGCGGCCGGGGCGGTGTTGAAGATCAGGCACGGCGCGTTGCCGGCGGTGATCGCGGCGCCGATGACCTCCTCGGAGGACTTGCCGGCGGGGATCTCCTGGGCGGTGATCTTCTGGTCGGCGTGCTGGCCGTTCCACGCCTCGACCATGGCCTTACCCCAGGCCAGCTCCTCCTTGTTGTTCGACAGCCAGATGGTGATGGGCCCCTTGGCCGAGGAGTCGGCCTTGGTGCCGGAGCCGCCGTCACCGCAGGCTGCGGTGAGGCCGAGGGAGAGGACGAGGAATGCGGCGGGGACGGTACGTCTCATGTCGGTCTCCGATCTCGACTGCCGTGACGCGGGGCTGACCAGGCCGAGGCGATGCCCAGGCGGCGTGGTCACGGCGCTTGGTGTGGTGTGGGTGGTGGTGCAGCGGTGGAGGCGCGAACGACGAGCTGCGCGGGAGGCATCTCGACGTCCGGGCCGCCGGTGCCGGCGATGAGATCGAGCAAGGTACGGGCGGCGACGCCGCCCCAGCCGGACGGATCGGTCCGGACACTGGTCAGGGCCGGGCTGATGTGGGCGGCCAGTTCCGTGTCGTCGAAGCCGGTGACGGAGAGCTGGCCGGGGACGTCGAGCCCGCGTTCCCGGGCCACCGCCATGCCGGCCATCGCCATCACGTCGTTGGCGTAGATGATCGCGCTCGGCGGGTCGGTCAGGTCGAGCAGGTGGTGGGTGGCCCGGGCCCCACCGGCGGCCGAGAAGTCGGAGGGCACACAGGGGCCGGGGGGCAACCCGGCATCCCGGAGCGCGTCCTCCCAGGCGTCCCGCCGTGCGGAACCGTGCAGGAAGTGTTCCGGACCGGCGACGTGGGCGACGTGCCGGTGCCCCAACTCGACCAGATGCCGTACGGCGGCGGCGATCCCCGGCCGGTCGTCGACGAGCACCGCCGGGAACGGGCTGGCCACGTCGGGACGGCCGAGGGTGACGGCGGGCAGCCGCAGCTCCTTCAGCAGGGCGATCCGCGGATCGGCGATCCGCAGGTCCAGCAGGAACACCCCGTCCACCCGCCCGTCGGCGGCCAGCCGCCGGTAGCCGTCCTCCTCCGCTCGCTGGCTGGTGACGACCTGGAGGACCAGCGCCTGGTTCCGCTCGGCGAGGACGCGTTCCACGCCGGCGATGAAGGCGGGGAAGAACGGATCGGCGCCGAGCAGCTCCGGCGGGCGGGCGAGCACCAGGCCGACCGCGAACGCCCGGGAGGTGGACAGGGCTCGGGCGCGGTGGCTCGGCGTCCAGCCCAGCTCCTTCGCCACCGCCAGAATGCGCTGGCGGGTCTCCTCGGCCACCCCCGGCCGGCCGTTGAGGGCGAAGGAGACCGCGCCCTTGGAGACACCCGCGGCACGGGCGACGTCGGTGATCGTCGGTCGACGTTGGGCCACCAACTCGGCCTCCCTCCCGTACCGCCAGGAGCGACCACTCGGCCGCTAAACCGGTTTGGGAGATGCTAGACCGGTTTAGCGAACGGATCAATGGCTAGCTCCGTTACCGCCGGAGGTGGGCGGCCCGGGTTCTGGACCAACGCGTGGCGACCCTGGCCTTGATCAGGCCTTCGGGACCCTCGCCGGCTCCACAGGATCAACCTGGGCGGCCCGGCGGTGGGACCGCAGCAGTTGGATGCCGATGGGCAGGACCGAGACCACGACGATGCCGATGAGGATGATCTCGATGTTGGACCTGACGAAGGCGATCTGGCCGAGGAAGTAGCCGAGGACGGTGACGCCCACTCCCCACAGCGTCCCGCCGATGACGTTGAAGATCAGGAACGTGCGGTAGTGCATGCGGGAGACACCGGCGATGATCGGGGTGAAGGTACGCACGATGGGCACGAACCGGGCCAGCACGATCGATCGGGCCCCGTAGCGGGCGAAGAACTCGTTGGCCCGCTGCACGTTCTCCTGCTTGAACAGTCGCGAGTTGGGGCGGCGGAACAGGCTCGGGCCGACCCGCTTGCCGAACAGGTAACCCACCTGGTCACCGGCGATGGCGGCCACGGCCACCAGCAGGCAGAGCAACCACAGCGGCTGGTGCAGGTACCGGCCGTCGGCGACGAGCAGCCCGGCGGTGAACAGCAGCGAATCGCCCGGCAGGAAGAACCCGATCAGCAGCCCGGACTCGGCGAACACGATGGCCAGGATGCCGATCAGTCCGAAAGTGGAGATCAGCCACTCCGGGTTGAGGACACTTGGACCCGCAGCGAGCAACGGCTGGGGCGATGGCACGAGCACCTCCAGGACGGCGGGGGACGTGGGGCTACCGACCGACGGTCGGGCGCGGGCTCCGCTGCTGTGCCCACCGGTCGTACGCCCGCCCACCGGCGTGGACGACGGCGACGGCGGCGGCAGCAATGAACACGCCGGCGAGGATGTCCGCCGGGTAGTGCACCCCCGCCCAGATCCGGGCGAATCCGATGATGGTGGCCAACACCGTCAGCGCTACCCCCCACCGCCGGGACAGAAACGCCCCCACCGCGAACGCCACCGCGAAGGCCGCCGTCGCGTGGTCGCTGGGCAGCGACGGCCCCGCGGCATGCGGAATCAACTGATGCACCGAATGGGTCTGGAACGGTCGCACCTCGGTGCTGACGGCGGCGACGACCTGCCCGACCACGAACGCCACCGCGAGCACCGCCGCGACCCGCACGACGGCGGCTGGTCGCGCCCGCACGCTACGCAGCACGGGGACCGCCGCCACGACGCCGAGGACAAAGATCAGCCACACCGCCGACCACTCGAAGATGTCATCGATCGGGTCGCTGCGCCCGGCTGCGGCGTTGATCAGCTCGAACAGGTGGTAGTTCATCCCGTACCACGCTTCCTGGTCGACCCGGCTCCCCCCCGTACGGCCGGCTGCCGCCAGCCTGCACGCCAGCACCTGAGAGGAGCCTGAAACGGACGAAGGCAGCGTCAGTGCGACCGGGTGCCGCAGCTGAGCGGCAGAAGGATGCGGACCCTCAGGCCCGGTCCGGGCACGACCTGCACAGTGCCGCCATGCGCGGCGATGATCTCCCGGGTGATCGGCAGCCCGAGGCCGCTCCCGCCGTCGGCGCGGGCCCGGCTGTCGTCCAACCGGACGAACCGGTCGAAGATGCGCTCCCACTGGTCTTCGGGGACACCCGGCCCGTCGTCGCCGACCTCGACGCAACCCCACCCCTCCCGTACCGAAACGTGCAGCGCCACCTCGGAGCGCGCGTGCCGGGCGGCGTTGTCGGTCAGGTTTCGCAGCGCCCGGCTGAGGTCGTGCGCGTCGCCACTGACCCGTACCGGAGCGAGGTGGGCACGGACGGTCAGATCGGGCCGGCGGGCGGCGATCCGCCTCCGCTCGGTATAGGCCAGGTCGTCCAGATCGACGTCGTCATGGCCCCCCGTGGCACCCAGCTCGTCGATGCGCGCGAGCAGCAGGAGATCGGACACGAGGCGGCCGAGGCGCTCCGACTCGACGCGCAGCAGCCCGACCAATTCCTCGGAGGCGGCGGTCCGCGGGCTCAGCGCCAGCCGGTCCAGCCCGGCCTGCAGGGTGGCCAGCGGGCTACGCAGTTCGTGGCTGGCGTCGGCCACGAACCGCCGCTGGCTCGCCGCCGCCGTGTCCAGCCGGTCGAGCATGCTGTTCATCGTCTCCGCGAGCGCCGCCACTTCGTCGTGGGCGGTCGGTACCGGGACCCGGGCATGCAGGTCACGAGCGGTGATGCCGGCGACCCGGCGACGGATCGCCTCGACCGCGTGCAGCGACCGCCCGACGAACAGGAACACCGCAGCGCCGACCACGAGCAGCATCGGTGGCAGTCCGGCGATCAGGATGGCGGCGACCGCCTCCGTGCTCTCGTTCACCGGCCGCAGCGACTGCGCCACCAACACGGTCGTGGTGCCCGAGCCGACGGCGACCCCTTCGGCGACCACCCGGTACGGGTCCTCGTCGGCGAACGGCAGCAGCCGCTGCTCGTGCAGCACCTCGCCGGGGCGGGGACGCAGCGGGGACAGCGGCGCGGCGCCGGAGAGCGCAGCCGAGGCGGCCTCAACCCGACCGGAGGGGTCGAGAACCTGCACCAGCGTCTGCTCCCCCGGGCTGGGCTTCAACGTCTGGGCGATCGCCGCCGGGTCGCCGGCCGCCACCGCCGAGGCCACCTCGGCCGCCCGCTGCCGGGCCGTGGCGTCAACGTTGCCGACCAGGTCCATCCGAGCCAGGCAGACGAAGGCCGCCGCGCCGACGGCAAAGGCAAACGCCACCACCACCGCGGCGGCCAACGCCGAACGCAGGCGCACCCCCAGGCGCCTGCGCACCCACCGGACCAGGTCGCTGAACGACCCGCGCCTGCCCGCCATCTCCGCAGCGTAGGCACCGCCGGCCGGAGAAGGCACGGAGAGGCGAACAGTGCGTTTTCCGTCAGCCGCCATCGGCCGCCAACCGGTACCCCATCCCCCGCTCCGTCTGGATGGCCGACCGGCCGAACGGCTGGTCGATCTTGCGACGCAGGTAGCCGATGTACACCTCGACGATGTTGGGATCGCCGTCGAAGTGGGCATCCCAGACGTTCTCGATGATCTGGGTCTTGGACACCACGTCCCCGCGATGGCGCATCAGGAACTCCAGCAAGGCGAACTCGCGCGCGGTGACCCGGACCGGCTGCCCGGCCCGGGCGACCAGCCGCCGCGCGGGATCCAGCGTCAGGTCACCGGCGGCCAGCACCACCGGGCGTGCGGGGGCACCCCGGCGGACCAGGGCGCGGAGCCGGGCCACCAGCACCACGAAGGAGAACGGTTTGGTCAGGTAGTCGTCGGCGCCGAGATCGAGGGCGTCGGCCTGGTCGTACTCGCCCTCCTTGGCGGTCAGCATCAGCACCGGCGTCCACACGCCGCGCGAACGCAACTGGCGGCACACCTCGTAGCCGCTGAGGCCGGGCAGCATGATGTCGAGCACGACCACGTCGTAGGCGTTCTCGCTGGCCGCCCAGAGCCCGTCCGGGCCGGTGTGCTGCACGTCGACGGCGAGCCCCTCCTCGACCAGACCCGCGCGGATCACCTCCGCCAGAGCGGTCTCGTCCTCGACGACAAGCACTCGCACCAGTTCCGCTCCCATCCTGTCTCCAGACCCGCGGCTCCTCTCGGGCCGACGTCGCCTTCCCGCCCGGCGGCACCACCGGGCGACGCCAACCCCGGGCATGGTGGGCAGCGGCGCCGCAGTCACCGCCGCGCCGCCAGATCCCTCTCGTCGCGGTTGACGAGCGGGAGCGACGCATCGCGCCTCGTCACGCCCAGGTAGCCGACCAGGACAACGATCGTCGCCAGGAACAGACCGCTGGTGATCACCGGGCCGACACCGAGGCCACCTTCGTCACGCCCCTGCGAGAGGTAATCACCGAGCGACGCGCCGAGCGGGCGAGTCAGCACGTAGGCGATCCAGAACGCCAGGATCGGGTTCAGCCACGACCCAGCGTACGCCGCCCCGACCACGGCGATCAGCGCGGCGAAGATCAACCCGGAGCGCCAGTAGCCCAGGTCGAACCCCTCGGACAACAGATCGCCGGCCGCCGTGCCGAGCGCGAAGGTGAACAGGATCGCCGCCCAGTAGAAGCCCTCCCGGCGGGCGGTGACAATCGAGTGGATCGACAGAGTGCCCTCACTGCGGTACCAGATGGCGAAGGTGGCGGCGAGGGCCACGGCGAACACCGCCGTGCTCACCTCGAGTGGGACGCCAAGGCTGTCGGTCAGATTGTCCGTGATCAGCGTGCCGACGATGCTGACCAGCACCACCGCCAGCCAGTAGATCCCCGCCACGTACCGCCGGGCCCGGAACTGCCAGACGAGCACCGCGGCCAGCGCGACGGCCATGACCAGCGTGGTGCCGGTCAGGCCGAAGTGAAGGTTGACGTTGAGAAAGTCCGCCGCCGTCTCACCCACCGTGGTCGAGAGGACCTTGATGATCCAGAAGTAGACGGTGACCTCAGGGACCTTGTTGAGCATCTGTCGCGTTTGGGCTGATTTGGTAAGGGTCATGCCGGCAAACTCCCACGCCCATGCTGAGAGCAGGCTGAACCCGCATGGACCGGTCAGCGCCAGCAGTGCCTCGGTCATGAGGTGGCGCGACCCGAGCAGCCGCCGGCCCGGACGGCGTGGGGCCACGTCGGGCCGGCCGAGCAACTAAGTTCCGGTCATGGATTTTCAGGATGTTGTCCGGCGGCGACGGATGGTGCGCAGCTACGACCCGGACCGGCCGGTACCCCCCGACGTCGTCGAGCGCATCGTCCACAACGGGCTGCGGGCGCCGTCGGCAGGTTTCTCCCAGGGCTGGGGCTTCCTGGTGCTCGACAACCCGGCCGACATCGCGCGGTTCCGGGACGCCGTACGGCCCGAGGAGGGGCCCGAGAACTGGTTCGCGGCGCGGGTCGAGTCCCCGCTGCTGATCGTTCCCCACTCGAACAAGGACGCCTACCTGGACCGCTACGCCCAGCCCGACAAGGGGTTCGTCGACCGGTCGGACGCCTGGTGGCCCGCCCCGTACTGGGACATCGACACGGGGATGGCGTCGCTGCTGATGCTGCTGACCGCGGTCGACGCCGGACTGGGCGCGTGTTTCTTCGGCATGCCGGTGGACCGGATCGACGCGTTCCGCGAGGCGTTCGGCGTGCCGCCGCAGTTCACCCCGATCGGCGCGATCTCGATCGGCTACAGCGACGAGCCGCCCCGCGACCTCCGCAACCGGCGCCGCCCGGTCGACGAGGTCGTGCACCGGGGCCGGTGGAGCTGACCGGTCGAGGAGTCGCGACGCGGCGGAGCGCGGGCGTGCCGAGCACCCCGCACTCGTCGCTGTTCACACGTCCAGGGTGAGCCGGACCGTCACCACCTCGCCCACCTCGAGCCCTTCCGCCTTCCGCACCGACGCCTTCACCGGCACGATGTACCGCCCGTCCTTCGGAAAGAGAGACGTCCGCCAGTTGGTGCTCCCGATGCGCGCCGCGACAGGGATCATCCCCCAGCCGTAGGTCACGGCTGCGGAAGCCGCTTCCAGCGCACCGCACTGCTCGTCCGGGACGGTGACGAAGTGGAACGGCGCGGGTCCCCGCCAGAACCACAGCTCGCCGCTGAACTCCAGGTCCATCCGGTCAGCATAGGAGTCGGTCAGCGACCGGCGGCGTACGCGTGAGCCGCACCGCGAGCGCGACGGTCCAGGCCATCAGGGGGAACACGGCCACCCGTTCCATGCCGCCGACGCCGAAGCCAAGGTCGACCTGGGCCAGGAACAGGGCCGTGCCGGCCAGGCCGGTCAGGCCCAGCGCAAGGCTGTCCTCGCGCATCGCGCCAAGGATCGGCGACCGCCGGGCCAGCGACGCCACCAGCATCCCGACGTTGCCCAGTACGAAGATCAGCAGTGCCGCCAGGAAGTGGTTGTTCTCGTGCACGTCCGCCGGATACGCCCCGGCCAGGACGTATCCGCCCGCACCGGCGAGCGTCAGCACCTGTGCCGCCCGGGTGGCGAGCCCACGGCCGAGCGCCGACCAGGTGAGCAGCACCCCGAGCGCGAGCAGCAGACCGGTGACGATCATGGCCCCGTTCATCGCCGCATGCCATGGTGAGCAGACCTCGCGCGGCCGGGTGCTGTCCCACACCCCGCAGGTCACATTGCCCAGGTCGCTGATGTTGTGGGTGGCCCAGCTGAAGCGCGGCTGCCGCCACGCCAGCCCGGTGATCACGTTCGCGACCAGGAACAGCGGTGTGGCCAGCAGCCAGCTGTACGAGCCCAGGCGATGGATACGCATGGGCAAAGTCCACCGTCCCGCGCTGGGCGCCGCACTGGGCCCAGTGCGTCAATGTCAGGTAGGGCTGGGCATACCCGAAGAGTGGATTCAGCCGGCTGGGCCCGCCGGTTGCGCCTGGCTAGCGTCTTTCGCATGACCTTGGGCAGACCCCTTCACCTGGCGGAGGCACTTCGCCGACGCGGCTATCTGATCTCCGCATGGCCCTGGCGCGCACTGGCGTACGCCGTCACCACCGTGCCGGTCGCCGGCGTGCTGGCGGTCGGGCTGCTCGTCGTCGGGGCGCCGTTGCTGGCGATGGTCAACGCGGCACCGCAAGACCGCCCCGTCGAGCTGCCCATCGTCCTGTTCCTGACCGTCGCCGGCCTCGTCGTGCTGGCGCTCGCCCCAATCGTGAGCATCCCGGTGACCATGCTCGAACGGCGGCGGCTCGGCATCGTCGACCCGCGCCCACTGCCCGAGCACAGCTTCCGGGGCCTGGCGGCGCGCTACACCAGCGCCACGGCCTGGCGGGAGGTCGCCTACGCCTTCTTCCTGGGCGGCGTCGTGCCGATCGCGTACTGGCTGCTCACGCTGCTCGCCCTGCTGGACCTCACGCTGATCGCCAGCCCCTGGCTGGCCGGCGACGCCGACCAGGTCGTCGTGGTCTGGAGCACTGTCGACACCGCCCGCCAGGCGATCCCGTACGCCGTCGTGGGCGTCCTCTTCGTCCCGATGCTGTGGTATCTGGCCGGGTTGCTCGTCGCCGTCCAGGCGGCGCTGGCCCGGTGGCTGCTCGGCGCGCCGCCCGACGACCGGGCGGCGCTGCGGGAGGTCACCCGCTCCCGAGCCCGCCTGGTCGACGCTTACGAGGCGGAACGTCGCCGCATCGAGCGCGACGTGCACGACGGCGCGCAGCCGCGGCTCACCAGCCTGACCCTGCAACTGGGGCTGGCCCGGCTCGACGTGCCCGAGGACTCACCCGCCGCCCGGCCGCTGGCCGTCGCGCACGAACAGGCCAAGGACCTGATGGTCACGCTCCGGCAGATCGTGCAGGGCATCCGCCCGCAGAACCTCACCGAGCTCGGCCTGGCCGGCGCCGTCCGGGAACTGGCCGGCGAGGCCACCATCCCCGTCGGCGTACGCGCCGACCTCACCCAGCCGGTGCCGGAACTGGTGGAGACCACCGCCTACTTCGTGGTGTCGGAGTCCCTGGGCAACGTCGCCCGGCACGCCCACGCGACCCGGGCCGAGGTGCGGCTGACCCAGACCGATCGCCACCTCGTCGTGGAGGTCGAGGACGACGGCCGGGGCGGCGCGGACCCGGCCCGGGGCACCGGCCTGACCGGCCTCGCCGACCGGGTCGCCGCGGTCAACGGGCGGTTGCTGCTCGCGAGCCCCGCCGGCGGCCCTACCCTCGTCCGGGTGGAGCTGCCGTGCCGCCGATGACCCGTGTCGTGCTCGCCGAAGACGAGGTCCTCCTGCGCGAGGGTCTCGTCGGCCTGCTGACCCGGTTCGACTTCGAGGTGGTCGCCGCAGTCGGGTCGGCGCCGGACCTGCTGGACGCGGTCCGCGCGCACGAGCCGGACCTGCTCGTGACCGACATCCGCATGCCGCCGCACCATCGCGACGACGGCCTGCGGGCGGCCGTCGCCCTCCGTGAGGAGCGGCCGCACCTGGCCGTCGTGGTGCTGAGCCAGTACGTGCAGACCGAGTACGCCTCCGCGCTGCTCGACAGCGGCGACGGCCGACACGTCGGCTACCTGCTCAAGGACCGGGTGGCCGACGTCGCCGAGTTCGCCGACACTCTGCGCCGAGTCGTGGACGGCGGCGCGGCCATCGACCCGGACGTCGTCCGGCAGCTGCTGCACCGCCCCCGCGATCCGCTGGCCGCCCTGTCCGCCCGCGAACGCGAGGTGCTCGCACGGCTCGCCGAGGGCCATTCCAACGCGGCGATCGCGGCGAGGCTCCACGTCACCGAGGCGGCGATCGGCAAGCACGTGGGAAACATCCTGACCAAGCTCGACCTGCCGCCCAGCGACGACACCAACCGGCGGGTGCTGGCGGTCCTCACCTACCTGCGTACCGATCGGTCCCTGCGCGACCGGCGGTGATCGTCGCCCGCTCCGGCACCCTCGACCGGGCGGTGCCGGCTCAGCACCCAACGGCGGCTGAGCCGGCCGGCGCGGTCAGGAGGTGAACGACCAGGGGCCGAACCGGCTCCAGGCCACCACGGCGGCCAGCACCAGCAGCACCACGTTGACGACGATGCTCTGGGACTCCTTGCGGCGGGCGTGCACGACGATCGCGCCGAGCATGACGAGGACGAGCCCCAGCGCGGCCAGCGGCACCAGCACGGGGGCGATGTCGAGCGCGGCGGGCAGGATCAGCCCGACCGCGGCGAGCAACTCCAGCGCGCCGATGAGTTTGATCGTGCTGGCGCTGGCGTTCTCCGTCCAGCCCATGCCGGAGGCGGCCAGCTTCTCCTTCGACTGGACCAGCTTCATCGCCCCGGCGGCGAGGAACGCGACGGCCAGCAGACTGGCGATGATCCACAGAACGATGTTCATCACGGCCCTCCCGGACCTCTCATGACTTCAAGCGCTGAGCGAACCGTAGAGCGGATCACTTCAAGCTACAAGTGACGGGTGACCTGGATCACTTCAGGCGTGAAGTTATGCTGGAGGCATGGAGACGCCGCAGGAGCCGCGCTGGCTGGACGCCGAGGAGAGGCAGACCTGGCTCGCCCTGGTCAGCGTGCTGATCAGGCTGCCGTCGGCGCTGGACGCCCAGTTGCAGCGAGATGCCGGGATCAGCCACTTCGAGTACCAGGTGCTGGCCGGGCTGTCCGAGGCGCCCGACCGCACACTGCGCATGAGCGAGCTGGCCGTGCTGGCCGAAGGGTCACTCTCACGCCTCTCACAGGTGGTCGGCCGGCTGGAAAAGCGCGGCTGGGTACGCCGCACTCCGGATCCCACCGACGGCCGCTACACCCTGGCGATCCTCACCGAGCAGGGCTGGGCCAAGGTCGTCGAGACCGCGCCCGGCCATGTCGAGGCGGTACGCACCCTCGTCTTCGACCCGCTCACCAAGGCGCAGCAGCGACAGCTGCGCGACATCGGCCACCGCATCATGCGTGTCGTCGACCCGGACGGCAGCTGCCCCGGTTGACCGCCCCCCACACCCGCACGAGAGGTGCCGACATGACCTCCATCCTCAACCCGGCCGTGCCCGCCGGCGCGTACGACCGGTTCCTCACCGAGGCCCTCCCCCGCGCCCGGGCCCAGCGGGAGTGGGCCCCCGCGGACGGGCCGCTGCCCGCCCTCTACCTCAGCCACGGCGCACCGCCGCTGTTCGACGACGGACCCTGGATCCGGCAGCTGTTCGACTGGGCCCAATCGCTGCCGAAGCCCCGCAGCATCCTGATCATCTCGGCGCACTGGGAGAGCGCCCCGCTGAGCCTGTCCGCGTCGGCCGCGCACACCCCGCTGGTCTACGACTTCGGCGGCTTCCACCCGCGCTACTACACGCTGCGGTACGACACACCCGACGCCGGCTCCCTCGCCAAGCGAGTGGCCGGGGCCATGCCGGCCGGCGAACCACTCCACCAGCACCCCAGCCGCGGTCTCGACCACGGGGCCTGGGTGCCGCTGATGGCCATGTATCCGCTGGCCGATGTCCCGGTGCTCCAGCTCAGCATGCCGACCCAGAATCCGGCCCGCCTGCTCCAGTTGGGTGCCCGCCTACGCCCGCTGCGCGAGGAAGGCGTCCTCGTCATCGGCTCCGGCTTCATGACACACGGCCTGCCGTTCGTCACCCGGGAGATGTTCACCCGCGGCACCGTCCCCGCCTGGTCGTCCGACTTCGACGCCTGGGCCGCCGACGCCCTCGCCCGCGGCGACCTTGACGAACTCGCCGCCTACCAGACCCGCGCCCCCGGCATGCCCTACGCGCATCCCACCGCCGACCACTACATACCGCTGTTCATCACCCTCGGGGCTGCCGACCAACCCGACCGACCGGTCCTCACCGCCATCGACGGCTACATGATGGGCTTCTCCAAGCGCTCCTTCCAGACCGTCGGGTAGCACCCCCGCCCGTTGACGCCCGGGTCAGCACGGCGACTGTGACTTATCAGCCTGGGTGACTCACGCCAGTTCGGTCCAGGGGTGGTTCAGGTGTGCGGTGGCCAGCACGGCGCGGCTGGCGCGCGCCTCGTCGAGGAGCCGCTGACGGGTCCGACGCGCGACGTCGGGGTCCGCTTCGTACCGGTAGGCCACCGCGGGGTCGACGAGTTGGACGGCGTGGACCAGCACATCACCGGTCACGATCACCTGCTCGCGGCCGGCGTCGACGACGACCGACTGGTGACCCGGAGTGTGTCCCGGAGTTGGTACGACGCGGATCGACCCACCCGACCGGCCAGGGGCCGACGCGAGCCGGGTGGCACCGTCCACCTCGTCCAGCAGGCCGGTCGCCCGCAGCGGGTCGACGATGTATGACCGGGCGGCGTCGCCGTCTGGCAGGCCAGCCACCTCGCGCTGTTGCACGACGTACCTGGCGTTGGGGAACATCGGTGTTGCGTCCAGCCCGACGGACCAGCCGAAGTGGTCCTCGTGCAGGTGGGTCAACACCACCGTGTCGACCTCCGCCGGGTCGATGCCGGCGCGCTCGAGCTCGGACGGAAGCCGGCCCGGCGTCGGCGCCCAGGCCGCGGCGGGACTGCCGTCGGGTCCTACTCCGGTGTCGACCAGCATCAGCCGGCCTCGCGGCCCGCGGATCGCGAAGCAGCGGAAGTCGAGCTGCCAGGATTCCCCGGGGCCGAAGGCGGCCGGGTCGACGGCCCGGGCGAGGTCCCAGTCGTGGGGCGTCGCGTCGGAAAACGCGACCTGCCGGTCGAGGAAGAACGGCCCGGCCGCGTCCAGCAGCGGGATCACCTCGAACGCACCGACCGACCGGGACGCCAGGGTCCCTCGCCCTGTCCTGCTCGCCGGGGCCGCGCTCGCCAGCTCAGCCACGCCCGTGGAGCCGGCGACCGTCACGGCCGTGGCGGCGAGCAGGAACGTCCTTCGCCCGAACTGGGGGAGAGTCTCACTCACGGCAGTTGCCTCTCGTGTGGGCCGGGGGCCTCGACCCGCCCGGCGTCAGGGACGAACGCTAGGACCGGGACTGACCCGCCCGTAACAACCTGGCCGGCGGCTGACCTGATCCTGTCGATACCTGACCGGGCATCACCGCCGCGCCCACCCGTCGGGTTTCTAGGATGTGCCTCGATCCGCCTCCCGCCAGCCGGGCGGAGGTGGTGTGAGTGGTGGGAGGCCGCCGATGCCGCTCGACGGACCCGGGGTGGCCCTGTTGGCCTACACCGGCGCGGGCAGCTTCGACTACGTGACCGTCAATGAGATCTTCGGCGTGGACTACTCCGGCCGGTTCGGATCGTGGTATCGGAGCAGGACGTGCGGGGTGGCACCGGGGCCGGTCGAGCTCGACGGCGGGGTCACCGTCCAGGCCCCGTACGGACTCGACGAGGCGGAACGGGCCGACCTGCTGATCGTTCCCGGCTGGACGAGAGAACACGAGGTCCCCCCGCAGGCGTTGCTGGCGACCCTGCGCCGCGCGTACCGGCGGGGCGCGCGCATCATGTCGATCTGCACCGGCGCGTTCGTGCTCGGCCACGCCGGTCTCCTCGATCAGCGGCGGGCCACCACGCACTGGGCGATGGCCCCGCTGCTCGCCTCGCTCTTCCCGTCCGCCACCGTGGACCCGCGCGCCCTGTTCGTCGACGATCGCCGGATCCTCACCGCCGCGGGCATGTCGGCTGGAATGGACCTCGCGCTGCACGTCGTACGCGGCGATTTCGGCGCGGATGCCGCCGCCACCCTGGCTCAGCGGCTGGTGCTGGCCGGTTACCGCAGCGGCGGCCAGGCCCAGTTCGTCGACTCACCGCTGAGTCCCGACCCCGGCGATCCGCTGCCGGACCTGCTCGACTGGATGCGTCGGCATCTGGACCAGCGGTGGTCGCTGCGCGCGCTGGGCGCCCAGGTGCACATGAGCCCGCGGACGCTGACCCGGCGCTTTCACCGGCTCACCGGCATGAGCCCGCACCAGTGGCTCATGCGGGAGCGGATCCTCGCCGCGCAGCGGCTGCTCGAGGCCAGCGACGAGTCGGTCGAGCAGATCGCCGCACGTACCGGCATCGGCTCGGCGGGCAACCTGCGGTACAGCTTCCGCCGGGAACTCGGAGTATCGCCCCAGGTGTACCGCACGACGTTTCGCTCCCGCCGCGCGGCCGGCCGGCCGGACGAGAAGCCACGTCGGGCCCCAATGACCCGGCCGGAGGAACCTGATGGTTCACCGCAGAGCGGAACTGGAGCCGGCCACGTGCCGACTAGGGAATGAGCCCGCGGCGGCGGCCTTCGGCGACCGCGGCGGTGCGGTTGTCGACATTGAGCTTGCTGAACACCTGGACGAGATGGGACTTGACGGTGGCCTCGGTGATGAACGTGGCCCGGGCGATGGCGTGGTTGCTGTGGCCCTCGGCGACCATCTGCAGGATCTCGAGCTCGCGTGGGGTCAGCGCCCGCCCGGGAGCGCGTACCCGGGTGATCAGGCGGGTGGCGATGGCGGGGGCGAGCACGGTTTCGCCCGCGGCGGCGGAGCGGATGGCGGTCAGCAGGTCGTCAGGTTCGGTGTCCTTGAGCAGGTATCCCGTGGCGCCGGCGGTGATGGCGGGCAGGATGTCGGCGTCGCTGTCGTAGGTGGTCAGGACCAGCACCCGTGGTGGTCGGGGGTGGGCCAGGATCCGCCGGGTGACCTCCGCGCCGTTGATCCCTGGCCCCAGGTGCAGGTCCATGAGGACCACGTCAGGAGCGCTGGCTTCGACCTGTGCGATCGCGTCGATCCCGGTGGCGGCCTCCCCGACGACCGTGATGCCCGGATCGGCATCCAGCGCCGCCCGCAGTCCGCGTCGGACGATGGGGTGATCGTCGACGATGAAGACGCGGATCGGTTCGGCAGGACGGGGCGCGCGGGTCACGACGGTTCCCCTTCGGTAGGGATGGCAGCGCTGATCGCGGTGCCCTGTCCGGGAGCGGATTCGACGACGAGCGTGCCACCGACGGCGGCGAGTCGGCGGCGCATGGTGGCCAGGCCCAGACCGGTGCCGGTCGTGGGGTTGAACGGCTGGTCGGGGTCGAACCCCCGCCCGTTGTCGACGACGTCGAGGCTGACCGTCCCGGGCAGGAAGGTCAGGGTGAGGTTCACCCGGTCGGCCGCGGCGTGCGCGCGGACGTTGGCGGTGGCCTCCTGTCCGACCCGGAGCAGGGCGACCTCCACCGGGGTGGGCAGTGCGTAGGGAAGGCCGTCGACGGTGATCCGGGCGTCGAGGCCGAGGCGGCGGCTGTCGTCGACCAGGTGGCCGAGCGCCTCGGTGAGCGGGCGGCCGGCCAGCGGGGCGGGGGTGAGGGCGCGGATAAGGCGCCGCGTGTCCTCCAACGCCGACTGCGCGGCCTCGACGGCGGCGTCCAGTTGGCGGTGGGCGGCCGCCGGAGCGTCCGGCCAGCGACCGGCGGTCGACTTCACCAGCAGGACGATCGTGGACAGGCTCTGGGCGACGGTGTCGTGGATCTCGCCGGCGAGCCGTTCGCGCTCGGCGAGCATGCCGGCGTGGCGCTGTGCGGCGGCGAGTTGGCCCTGCGCGGCGGTGAGGTCGGCCAGCAGCCGCGCGGTCAGCTCGTTCTGCTGTCGGAGATCCCGGTAGACGGTCATGATCACGATGGCCACACCAGCGCCGATGACCGGGCCGAGCACCGCGGGAAGACTCAGCCGGCCCTGATGTGCCGAGAACGCGGCGACGGCCACCGCCGCCAACCCCGCGACGACCAACGGCCCGAGCATCCGCGGGAGTAGCTGCATGGCCAGCAGGAACAGGGCGAACGCCAGCCACACGAAGTCCACCGACAACGCGGCCAGCCCGATCCAGCCGGCGGCGAGCCCGGCGAACCACAGCCCGGCCACCACCGGTCGTCGAGCGCGCCGGGCGAGTACGACGCCCAGCAGGTACCACAGGGCCACCACCGCCGCCGCGGTGACCAGCACGCCGACCGGTGGACGGCCGGACCCTGCGGCGCGTAGGGCGCCCACCAGCAGCAGTGCGACGAACAGGACGTGCTCGGCCCGACGGAGCAGGGTCAGCGTGACCGCCGCGACACGCGGCTGCTGGTGATCCATGGCCCTGTCGACGGTAACGGCCGGTGCCCGGCCCGACCCCCAACTTTTGATGGGTTCACCCATGCCTCTTTCGTCTCCGCACGTCCCAGCCCCGGTCCGATGGCACCGTCGGTGCTGGCGGGAAGGCTTGTGGCATGTTCATCGCAGTACGTGATCTTCGATTCGCCCGGGGCCGGTTCGCCCTCCTGGGCACCGTCATCGCGTTGATGACGTTGCTGGTGGTGCTGCTGACCGGGCTGACCGCGGGACTGGGGGCGGCCAGCGTGTCGGCGGTGGCGGCGCTCCCCGTCGACCACGTCTCGTTCCAGCAGCCGACCGACGGCCAACAGGTGTCCTTCGCCACCAGCACCCTACCGGCGGACTCGGCAGTCACCGTGGCGGCGCAGCCGGGGGTCACCGCCGCGTGGCCACTCGGTGTGTCGACCACCCGCCTGCAAGCCGACGGCGGGGCCACGACGGTGACCCTGATTGGCGGCGATCCTGAGCTGTATCCGGCAGTGCGGCAGGGCCGGGCACCGAGCGGCGCCGAGGTGGCCCTCACCGCCGATCTGGCCGAGGCGCAGTCGGTGTCGGTCGGCGACCTCGTCGCCGTCGCCGGGCAGCGGGTCACGGTGGCCGCGGTCGTGGCCACCACCTCGTTCAACCATCTGCCCGTCGTGTATGCCCCGATCAGCACCTGGCAGGACCTGGCCCGGACGGACAGCATCACCGCCGTCGCCTCGACCGGCGGCGATGCGGCTGGCGCCGCCGGCGTCACGACCGCCAGCCGCGACGAGGCGTTCACCGCGGTCGGCGGCTACGCCTCCGAGCAGGGCTCGCTCAACCTGATGCGGGGCCTGCTGCTGGCGGTCTCCGCCCTGGTTGTCGGCGCCTTCTTCACCGTCTGGACCATGCAACGCGGCACCGACCTGGCGGTGGTCCGCGCGCTCGGCGGTAGCCGCGCCTACCTGCTGCGCGACGCCCTCGCCCAGGCCGGGATCGTCCTGCTGGTGGGTGCCGCCGTCGGTGCCGGCGCCGCCGCCGGCCTGGGTGCGGTGGCCGCCCGGGTGGTGCCGTTCGTCCTGGACGCCACCACGGTTGCCGTCCCGCTCGCGGCGATGCTCGCCGTCGGCGCGCTCGGCGCCGCCTTCTCCGTCCGCCGGGTCAGCACCGTGGACCCGCTCACCGCCCTGGGGGCAGCCCGATGACTCTCACCCTGACTGATGTCCGCCTCACCTACCCCGACGGGGACCGCCGCCTGATCGCACTCGACGCGGTCGACCTGCGGATCGCCGCGGGTGAACTGGTGGCGGTGACCGGGCCGTCCGGCTCCGGCAAGTCCAGCCTGCTAGCGGTCGCCGGCGCGCTGACCAGCCCGGACTCCGGCACGGTACGGATCGAGGACATCGACGTCACCTCCCTCGATCAGCAGGGCTGCGACCGGCTCCGGCGCGAACGCATCGGATTCGTCTTCCAGCAGGCCAACCTGCTGGCCTCGCTCACCGCCCTCGACCAGCTCCTGCTCGTCGCGCACCTGTCCGGCGGATCCCGGCGCTCGGCCGAGGCCCGCGCCCGCGCGTTGCTCGACCGGGTAGGTCTCGGCGGCAAGGCGCACAAGCGCCCGCACCAGCTGTCCGGCGGGGAACGTCAGCGCGTCGGGGTCGCCCGCGCGTTGATGGGTGCCCCCGCCCTGCTGCTGGTCGACGAACCCACCTCCGCGCTCGATCACGATCGCGGCGCGGTCGTGGTGCGGCTGCTGCGCGACATCACCCGCGAGCAGCAGGTGGCCACCGTCCTGGTCACCCACGACCTGCAGTACCTGCACCTGGCCGACCGGACCGTGGCGATGCGGGACGGCCGGGTGTGCTCGCCGGCTGACGTCAGGTCGCACTCGCCCGCCGCCGGCCCGGGCCGCTGAAGTCAGTCGTAACCGGATCCTTTTCCATCTCAGGCCGAGGCGCGGCGCGCCAACCACAGGCGGTGGGCGAACAGGGCGACGTAGCCGGCGAGGACCGCGCCGAGCACGGCCAGTGCGCCGGTGTCGGCGGACCGCCGTGCCGCGTCCAGGATCACGCCGAGCATCGCCGCCGCGACGATCAGGGACACGTGGTTGGAGGCCCAGAAGACCACCGGCGTCATGCGCCCGGGGTCGAGGTCGCGCATCGCGCCACGGCGCAGCTGCCGGACGAGCCAGACCGACAGTGGCGCGGTGGCGGCCATGACGGCCCAGACCAGCCACGGCACCCAACCGAGCAGCGCGAAGGCGGTGAGCATCGCGTACGCGATGGGCTGCGCGGCGACGATCAGGCGCACCGCCGGCTGGTAGCCGACGATGACCGGCAGGGTGCGCTTGCCGACTGCGGCGTCCGATCGGCGGTCGCCCAGGTTCATCACCATCATCCGCGCCACCTGCAGCATCGCCGTGGGTGCCAGCACGGCCACCAGCAGCATCGGTATGGTGCCGGTCTGGAGCACCACGGCGACCGCGGGCCAGAGTCCGTTGAGGATCACGGCGACCGTGAGCTCGCCCGCGCCTCGATAGTTCAGCCGTACCGGCGGTGCGGTGTAGAACCAGGCCAGCACCACGGCCGCGGTGGCGAGCAGGCGTGCCGGCCAGGACGGCATGACCGCCACCATCAGGGTGGACACGCTGAACAGTACGAACGCGACGCCGAGCGACACCACGGGCGCGACCGACCCGTCCACCAGTGCCCGGCTGCCGCCCGTCCACGGAGTGAAGTAGACGTTCGCGCGGTCGGCCTCCAGGTCGAAGTACTCGTTGCAGTAGTGGGTCATCACGTGGACGGTCCACGCGAACAGCTGGGCGACCGCGTACCAGGTGACGTCGAGCGGGTGGCCCTGGTGCACCGAGACCGCCACGGCGAGGCCCACCGGCAGGAGGTTGTAGAGCAGGAAGCGGAGCCGGGCGAGTCGGAGGAAACCCTTCCAGTTGGTCCGGTCCGGCTGGCGGTCAGGGCTGGTGACAGCGTGGTGAGTGTCCGGCAGCAGGCTCGGCTCCAGCATTGCACCCATCGACGTACGCCTCCCCGTAATCAGTCCGCTACAGAACCCTATGGGGCGGGCGTCGGGAAGGGACAGGGTGTGTCAGGAAGGTAACTGGGCTCTTCACAGTTGAGGGTGTAGTCGCAGCAGACCACCCGCGGCCGCCGCGGCCGTAAGAACGACCCGCTCTACCGTGCCCGGCGAACCCTGCACACCGGTGCCGACCCGCTCACCGACAAGCAGGCCGCCCGACTCACGGCCCTGTTCGCCATCGATGAGCACGTCGAGGTCGAGGCCACCTGGGGCATCTACCCAGCGGATGATCGCCGCCTACCGGCACCCCGGACCCAGCCGCGGGCCGCGAGCTGATGGTCAAGCTGATTCTTCGCGTAACCGCTCAGATCGGTCAACGGCGCACCCGATAGCGCAGGTGAAGCACCCGGTTGCCCTGAATCACCACGTCAGGATCCTCCAAAAGGTGCTGCGCGACGACCGACCCGAAGTAGCGCTTGCCGGACCCGAACACGACGGGTACGACGTCCATGCGCACCTCGTCGACCAGGCCCGCGGCAAGCACCTGGCCACCGACGTCGCCAGCGGCGACCTCGACCATGCGGTCACCCGCAAGGTCCTGCGCCTTGGCCACGGCTGCCTCGACGCCGTCGACGAAGTGAAACGGCGCCTCGGGGTCCCAGCCCTCGGGCTCCGGCCGGTGCGTCACGACGACCACGTGGTCGATCCCGCCCGGAGGCTTCCCGTCCCAGCCGTCCGTCATGTCGAAGACGTGGCGGCCGACGATCGTGACTCCGATCTGGTCCCAGTACGGCCGGGTGTATTCGTAGGACGTCTGCGACACCTTCACCTCGCCGCTCTCGTCCAACGGGACGTCACCGCTGGACAACCAGTCGAACAGCGGTCCGGGCTGGTCATTCTCGTCCGCGACGAAGCCGTCCACCGACACCGAGCTGTACATGACCACCTTGCCCACGGGGCTCTCCTCTGCTTTGGCGTGCCCCCAAATTAGCGTGTCGTGAGCTGTCGCTCTTGTAAGAAATCAATCGGCCGGCAGCGGCCAGCTGTCCAGCACGTGGCCGGGATGTTCGCGCAGGAACCGCCGCCGGACTTCGACGTACCGGGTCGGCGTGAGCCCGGTGAACGCCCGGAACTCGTGGCCGAAGTGGGCCTGGTCGAAGTAGCCTGCGCCACCGGCGAGTTCGCCCCAGTCGATCGGCCCGGCGGGGTTGATCGCGAACACGGTGGCGGCGAAGCGGTGGGTGCGGGCCAGCCGCTTCGGCGTGACGCCGATGAGCTCCTTGAACCGCTGTGCCAGATGAGTGCTGCTGACCCCGGCTGCCACCCTCAGGTCGCCGATCGCCACCGACCCGCTGGTCGCCGCGATGACGCTGCTCGTATGGCGGACCAGCCCCAGGCCGGCGGTCTCGCCCAGCCGTCGCATTAGCTCCTCCTCGAGCAGCGTCAGCATCTCGTACGGTCCGTCCGCCGTGGCCAGCCGGTCTCGCAGCTCAGCAATGGCGGGCCGGCCCCAAACCTGCTCCACCGTCACCGGCCGGTCACACAGCTCGGCCGCGGGCATCGGCAGGAACGGCGCCAGCCCCCACGGCTTGAAGTGCACGCCGACGGACCGGGTCCGGAGTGGGTAGCCGAACTCCAACGCGCGGGTGGGCATGGTGACCACGCAGCCGTCGGCGTACTCGGCCGTCTCGATGTCGGTGCCGGCGCGAATGCGGAACGGCGCCCCGAGGTTGACGATGAGCAACGCCGCCGGCATCGGCGGCAGCGTCAGCCGGGCGTACGGCGGCGCACCCTCCAGGTAGTAAAGGTCGTCGATCAGCCCGTCCAGCGGCGGTCGCGGCACTCTGGACACGTACTCCACGCCCACAGCATCGCCGACGCCCCGCCCGCATCGCGCGCCGGGATGGTTCAGCCGCGCTGCCGCCAGCATCGAGCCGGCGTCGATCCCGGACGAGCGCCCGGCCGCGGACATTTGCGTGGGATACGCGTGCTGCGTGAGAGATGGAGGATTCTCGGCCCTATTGCGTTGTGAAGAGTTCGGTAACTGCCTCCTACGTGCGCGGGCTGCGCGCCCACTCCCCACAGCCAGGCCAGGGCGCCCTGCGCCGGCGACCCGACGGTGCGGGCGGGGTGCCCCACACCGTCGGGTCGGCTCGCGCCTGCGCCGGTCCGACCTCTCGCGAAGCCGGCACGGTCGCCCAGGCGACGGCCGGCGGCTGCGGAGCGACGGTCAGCAGTACCCGTTGACGGCGCCGCTGCTACCGGTCCAGAGGTAGGCGTCGGACACCCAGGTGCCGTCGGTGAGCCTGTTCCACAGTGCCGTGGTGCCCCATCGGCCGCTGTGTGTGGTGCCGTTCGCCGAGCAGGCGATGCTCACGGTCGCACCGTCGGCGACGGATCCGGCGATCCCGTAGCCGGTGCCGGGACCGGTGCGCCGGTTGACCGAGCCGCCTCCGTTGGCGTCCACCACACCCTGGGTGAAGCCGAGCGCGCCGTAGTTGTAGAGCGCCCCGCCCACGTTCACCTGGGCCGAGCCGTGCAGCGCGTACCCCTGGTAGGTGGCGCCGCCCGGAATGATCACCCACTTGCCGAGGTTGTGGCCGTGCATCGGCACGTACGCGTTGTTCTGCCGCAGCGCGAAGTGCACGTGCCGGCCGCTCGCGGCGCCGCCGCAGGTCACGTCCGTGCCGGTGTCCCCGAGGTAGGCCCCCTCGCCGACACCCGCGCCGTTGACGTTAATGCTGTTCCAAAGGTGGTAGTAGTCGGTGGCGTAGCCGCGGTCGTGGATCACCCGGATCCAGCCCCGGCACATGGTGTACGCGGTGCCGCCGCGGGCCGCCAGCACCCGCTGGTCGCCGCCGGCCAGGTCGATCGCGCTCCACGGGCTCTCGCTGCCGCCCCAGCCGTGGGGTCCGCCGGTGAGATACCAGGACTGGCCGATTCCGTACGGCAGTCGCATGCCGGTGCGGTAGTCGCCACCGGCGTACATCGGCGTCACCGCGGTGAACACCTGCTTCTCGCGGTCGGAGACCACCGCCGCGGGTGCCGCCGCGGCCAGGTCGGCGAAGGCCGGTTCGCCGTCGAACGCGATCTGCCAGCCGCGGTCCTGTGCCCGAGCCACGAACAGCCAGCCGGCCGGGTAGGCGTCCTCCTGCTGCGGCGCGACGACGACGGCGGTGCCGAAGGCCCAGTGCTGGCCGGCTCGGCGGGTGATGTGCACCCGGGTGTCGGACGCGTCGGCGGCACGCAGCGCCGGCTCCGTCTTCAGGCTGGCCTGCTGGAGCAGCTTCGCGGTGACGGCGGTGGTCACGTCGGTCGACGGGGCCGCCTGGGCGGCGGTGGGACTGGTGGTGAGCAAGGTCGCGCCGAGCAGTGACGCGGCGGCGACACCGAGCGCGATCCGGAGATGGGGCATGGGTCCTCCTTCACCAAGGGGTGGGAGGGAGGCTAGCCACTCTATCGACGCCTGTCTACGCCTCTGGTCAACTCGGACCCCGCCCGCCCGGTGGTCAGCTCACCCGTTGGGGCCAGCGTCCGGCCCGGCTCGGTCGAACCGCCGAGCCCGTTCGGGGAGACCGCGGGCGAGCCGTTCGGCCAGGACGACTGGCAGCTGTCCGACAAGAGCGCGACTCGCCCCGCAGCCGCACCTAGCTTCGCCGGTAATCACAGACTGTTGCGGTGGGTGGGGGGATTCATCTTGAACAGAACACATATCGTCACCGGCGCCACCGGGTTCGTCGGGCTGGCGCTCGTCCTGGAGTTGCTGCGGCGTACCGACGACGACGTGGCGTGCCTGGTGCGGCCCGGTGCACAGGACCCGGACGTGCGGCTGCGCAGCCTGTTGACCGCGGCGGCGCACGCCTACGGCCAGCGCGTCGACCTCGACGGCCGGGTGCGTACCGTCGCCGGCGACATCACCCGGCCGGACTGCGGCCTGGTCGAGCCGGTCCGCGGCCCGATCACGGACTTCTGGCACAGTGCCGCCTCGCTGCGCTACGAGGAGTCCGCCGCGGCGGAGATCTTCGCCACCAATGTCGACGGCACCCGGCATGCGCTCGCCCTCGCCGACCGGCTCGGCGCCGCCTCGTTCAACTACGTCAGCACGGCCTACGTCGCGGGCACCCGCGACGGGGTGATCACCGAGCGCCTCATCGCGCCCGACGGCAACAACAACGCGTACGAGCGCAGCAAGGCCACCGCCGAGGCACTGGTCCACGGCCACGCCGGCACCGCGACCCGCATCCTGCGGCCCAGCATCGTGGTCGGCCACCGTGGCACGCGAGCGGTCGTCGGCAGCTACACCGGGATGTACGGCTTCCAGCGCCGGCTCGCCGTGTTCGCGCAGAGTCTGTCGACGCGCGCGCCGCAGCGCCTGCGCCGGCCCGTGCGGATGCTGGTGGACCCGGGCACGCCGCTGAACTTCATTCCCGTCGACGCGTTGGTCGAGCAGATGATCGGCATCGCCGCCTCGGGCAGTCCGGAACGGATCTTCCACCTCACCAACTCGACCCCGCCGGCCGCCGGCGAGGTGCTGCGGCGG
Organism: Micromonospora sp. NPDC047740; assembly: GCF_043204735.1. Taxonomy (NCBI): domain Bacteria; kingdom Bacillati; phylum Actinomycetota; class Actinomycetes; order Micromonosporales; family Micromonosporaceae; genus Micromonospora; species Micromonospora sp. NPDC047740. The sequence goes on along the minus strand of NZ_JBIDCT010000001.1, from coordinate 524,163 downwards.
ATCTTCGCGCTGGCTGGGCTGCCCGAGCCGGAGTACGTCACCGACCAGTCCGAGCTCGACGACACGGACCGGGCGTTCGCCAGCGGCATCGAGTTCTACCGCTCGTACCTGGTCGGCGAGAAGCTCTTCGACCGGGTCAACAGCGACCGGGCGCTGGGCCGGCCCGACGCGGGGACGATGCCGTTCCCCGACGACGAGGTCACCGCCTACGCCCGCTGGTACCTGGACAACGTCCAGCGCCGCCGGCAGCCGGGGCGGCACCGGGCGGCGCCCGCCCGCTCCGCGCCGGGCGCCGCACCGCAGCCGGCTGAGCCGGTCCGGATCGTCCTGCTCGGCGCCGGTTACACGTCGGTGTGGGCGTACAAGTCGCTGCGGCGGCGGTTGGGCCGGCAGTTGCGCCGGGGCGCGGTGGAGATCGTCTTCGTGGACCCGCTCGGCTATCACTCGTACCACGGTTTCACCGCCGAGGTGCTCGGCGGCATCATCGCCGAGGGGCATGAACGGAGCCCGCTGCGGACGACCTGCCCGCGGGCGCGGCTGGTCCGGGGCACCGCGCAGCACGTCGACCTGGCCCGCCGCGAGGTCGACGTGGCGCTGACCGGCACCGCGGGAGAGACGCTGACCCTGCGTTACGACCACCTGGTCGTCGGCTGTGGCAGCCACGACGACCTGGCTCGGGCGGCGGGGCTCGCCGAGCACGGCTGGTCGCTGAAGAACCCGGGCGGGTCCGCTGCCGTGCGGGAGCGGTTGCTGACGCAGGTGGAGCTGGCCGACGCGAGCCCGGACGAGCAGACCCGGCGGGGCCTGCTCAGCGTGGTCGTGGTCGGGGGCGGCTTCACCGGCGTGGAGATGTCGGCCACGATCGCCGAGATCTTCCGCAGTCTGCGCCCTCGCTACCGGGTGCTGCGCGAGGTCGAGCCGCAGGTGCACCTCGTGCACGGCGGTCCCGATCTGCTGCCGCAGCTGCGTCCCCGGTTCGGCCGGCTGACCGGCTACGCGCACCGCCAGCTTGTGCGGGCTGGCGTGCGGGTGCACCTGGGCACCCGGGTGGCCCGGGTCGACGAGGACGGCGCGTACCTCGATGACGGGTCGGTGCTCGCCAGCCGCCTGGTGGTGTCCACGTTGGGCCAGGCCGTGGCCCCGGTGCCGGGCACGGAGTCGCTGGAGTCGCGCGACGGCCGCCTGGTCACCGACGAATACCTGCGGGTACGCGGCGACGGCGGGCGGGTCTGGTCCGGTGGCGACCATGCCCACATGGTGCACCCGGTCAAGGGGGAGCCCTGCCCGGCCAACGCATTGTGGGCGATCAAGCACGGCGGATGGATCGGGGCGAACATCGCGGCTACGCTGCGCGGCCGGACACCGCGCCGGTTCACCTACCGCGGGCTCGGGCAGGCGGCGAGCCTGGGCGTCGGCAAGGGCGCCGTCGAACTGTACGGGGTGCAGGTCACCGGCTGGCTGGGCTGGTTGATGCGGGCCGGGTTCTTCCTGTGGTTCATGCCTTCGCGGCGGCAGGCGGTACGCAGCCTGCTGGACCTGCTCGGCGCGCCCGTTCTTGGCCGGCGCCTGACCGCGCTGGCGGCGTCCGAGCAGTCGGTCCGGGTGGGCAGCCCGGAGCGGCTCGCGGTGCTGAGCCAGCCGCCCCGTCCGCCCCGGCAGCGTGATGAGCAACCGCCTCGCCAGCGGGACGGCAGCGAGCACGAGCAGCTTTCCCAGCCGGAGCCGCGGTAGGACGTTGCCGCGCCCGTAGGAAATCTTCCCCTAGGCCGTTGACTTCGGTGGTTTTCAACACAACAATCGCCATCAATATCGATAGCTATCGCTGTCGATCGGCCACTTGGGAAGGAGGTTCCATGGCAGCTCTGGTAGGTGAGATGTCGTGGTTCTGCTGCGGCAGCGCCTGGGGTCCCTGCGGCACCGCGGGCGGCGGCGCCTGCGGCACCTGCAAATCCGGCAACTACCAGCACGCCTGGCCCAACGCCTCGGACGCGTGCTTCTCCATCACCCGCCCGGACGCCTGCGGCGTCAGCATGTCCCGCCGCACCTGCGGCTTCCGGCACTACACCACCAACCCGTGCAGCGGTAAGCGGGTCGGCACCACGATCGCCGACTGCGGCCCGCAGACCGACCTGTGGTGCGGCGAGCGCAGCTGCTGCGGCGCGTCCTGCGGCACCAACCGGATCATCGACCTGACGCCCGCGGCGTACAGCGCGATCGCCAGTCTCTCCACCGGGCTGCGGCCCTGCTCGGTCGACACGGTCTGAACGGGAGGGCAACACGATGAAGCAGACCCTGGACCGCCGCCGACTGCTCGCCACCGCCGCGCTCGGTGGCCTGGTCGGCGCCACCGGCCTCGGCTCGCTCGCCCCCGAGGCAGCCTTCGCCGCCGAGGCCGTGACCGTCGAGCCCGGCGCTCCGGATCCGAACTTCGCGGAGGGCCGGATCAGCAAGATCTCCGGCAGCATGCTGCTGGTAACCGGCTCGGACACCGTCCTGCACTCGATCCGGATCACCGACGGCACGAGCATCTGGAAACTGCACCCGACCACGTTCGACCAGATGGCCGTCGGCGACGGGCTCTACGCCCGCGGCCTGCGCCTGCCCGACGGCACCCTCGCCGCGGACTCCGTCTGGGTCAACATCGTCAACCTGCACGCACACATCGCGTCGGTCGGCCGCAACATGCTGCACCTCGACCACAAGGGCCACCGGATCGTGGGGCACGTCGTGCCGGGTCGCTCCGCCGCGGTCTACAACGGCACCCCCGCGATCAGCGACATGTCGCTGCTGCGGGTCGGCCGGCACGTCCAGGTGCTCGGCGCCTGGCACCCGGACACCAACGAGATCGACATCGCCACCGTCTACGCCGCCGCCTGACCGGCAACCCCGGGCGGTGCGCCGCCGCGCACCGCCCGGGCACCGCCCGCCGGCCAACCCCGATGGAGGAACCCATGATCGAAGTGCTCGCGGCGCTGCAACCGCTGGTCATCGGTGCGGTGCTGATCTGGTCCGCGCGCATCAAGCTGTTCAGCCGGCACGCCGCCGCGATCGCCAACCGGTCGGCGCTCGTCCGCCTGATCGGGCAACGCCGGGCGCTGCCCGCGTACCGGGCGCTCGGCGGCATCGAACTGACCCTCGGCGCGCTGCTCCTACTACCACCCGCGCTGCGGCTGGAGGCGATCGCCGCGACCGGACTGGCCGTCGGCTTCCTCACCTACCTGACCTACGCCCGCCGCGTGGCACCGACCTCCTCCTGCGGCTGCCTGAGCGCGCAATCGACCCCCGTCTCCGGCCGCAGCCTGGCCCGGGCCGGCCTCCTGGTGGCGGCGGGCGCCCTCGCCGGGCTGGCCGCCGGCGGCTGGTGGACGGCGCTCGCCGCACGGCCGCTGGCCGGCGCCGCCGTGCTGCTCGCCGAACTCGCGGCGGTGGTGGCGCTCTCGCCGGAGCTGGACGCGGCCTGGCTGCTGCCGCTGCGCCGGCTGCGCGCCCAGCTCACCCACCCACTGCGGGGCGGCTCCGGCGTACCGCTGCTCGCCACCGTGCAGCAGCTTCAGCTCAGCGAATCCTACCGGCGGGTAGCGCCGCTGCTCCGCTCCGACGTCCGGGAACACTGGGACGACGGCGACTGGCGCTTCGTCGGGCACGCCGCGCTCTACCAGGGTCGTCCGGTGACGGCGGTGTTCGCCGTGCCACTGGCGGACCCGGAGCCGGACGCGGTACGGGTCGCCGTGGTGGACGACGCCACCGGGCAGACCCTGCTGAGCCTCGCCGGCACGCCGCGGCCCGCCGGCCCCCGGCTCGCCGTCGTCCCAGCCTAGGAGGCGGTCAGCGCGGCCAACTCGTGAACCAGGCGGGATCACCAGGGCCCGGTGATCCCGCCTGGTTCGGACGGGCGATCCGCCTAGGCCACGCCGGGGGCCGGGTCGGCGGGCCGCATCGGGGACCGCCCAGCGAGGTGGGTGCGGTAGATCTCGACGGCGACGACGAGGTCCTGCCACGGCATGCCGGTCCCCTTGAACAGCCGCTGCCCGCCGGCGGGCAGCCGCGCGCGGCCGGTCACCACGTCGCGCAGCGGATACAGGTCCTCCGCCCGGACCACGCCGGCGGAGAGCGGTATGACGATGTCACCCGCCTCGAGCCGGGTGCTGGCGAGCGACTCGACGACCACCCGGGAGCGGGCGACGAGCGTGTCGTCCACCTCCCGGCTGTGCGGCGAGTGCGAGCCGATCGCGACGACGACGGCATCGCCCTTGACCAGCGCGCCGTCGAAAAGCGGCGCCGCCGCACTGGTACAGCAGCAGATGACGTCCGCCCCCGTCACCGCCTCCGCGCACGAGCCGGGATCGAACGCCCGCACCGGAACCCCCCTGCCGTCCAGCCGCGCCGCGAGCCGTTCGCGCCGCGGGCCGTCCCGGCCCACGATCGCGACCTCGCTGATCTCGTACAACGCGAGCATCGCTTCGACGTGGGCACGCGCCTGAGGACCGGTGCCGAAGACCGTCAGCCGCAGCGGGGCCCCAGGCGCCCCGGGCAGCAGGTGCCGCACCGCGAGCGCGGACACCGCGGGGGTACGCAGGTTCGTCAGCGCGGTGCCGTCGATGAGGGCCGCCGGCCGCTGTCCCGGGCCCTCGAAGAGGACGAACGCGCCCTGGATCAGCGGCAGGCCCCGGCGAGCGTTGTCCGGGGTGCTGGTGAGCAGCTTGCAGCCGGTGTACTCCCCTCGCGTGGCGGGCATGACCAGCAGTTCGCCGGCCTGCGTGGCCACCCGCGAGCGGGGTGTCTCCCGTTCCGGATCGAGCCCGGCGCGAAGCGCGGCCTCCAGGGCGTCCACCGCGACCCGGACCGAGGTCTCCGCAACAGCCTCTTCGGAAATCAACTGCAGGCCACCGAAGGAGCCGGGCGAGCGGGTCGGCACGGTCACGGTGGCCTCCGGTGGGACGGACGACGGGACCCCAGCAGGTTAGTGCTCCGCGCGGTTGCGGCTGCCCCGCGCAGGTCCCGTCGCGCCGGTAGCCTCGCCCCATGCCCACCGAGATCGTCTTCGAGACGCACTCCTGGAGTGAGGACAACGACCGGGGACTTGCCACGGGCTGGCTGCCCGGCCGGCTGTCCGGCAAGGGACGAGCACTGGCGGCCGAACTCGGCCGGCGCAGGCGGGACGACCGCATCGACGCGGTCTTCGCCTCGGACCTGCATCGGGCTGCGGAGACGGCCGCCATCGCCTTCTCGGGCACCCCGATACCGGTGCTGCATGACTGGCGCCTGCGGGAATGCGACTACGGGGAGCGCAACGGCATGCCGGCCGCCGAGCTGCACGAGCACCGTGGGCGGTACCTCGACGAGCCCTACCCCGGCGGCGAGAGCTGGCGGCAGGCCGTACACCGGGTTCGGCGTTTCCTCGATGACCTGCCCCTCCAGTGGGCCGGCCGGCGGGTCCTGGTGATCGGGCACGTCGCCACCCGGTGGGGCCTCGACCACTGGATCGGCGGGGTCCGGCTGGAGGACCTGATCGACGCCGATTTCGCCTGGCGGGAGGGCTGGGAGTACCGGTTGGACGAGGCTCACGACGGGCTCGACCGGACGTAGGTCCTCCCTCAGCGCAGCTCCACCTCGACGCCGCCGGCGGCCAACAGCGCGAGAAGGTCGTCCAGGGTGACCGCCGGTGCCCAGCTGCGCCGGTCGTAGCCGGCGACCAGGCGCGCGCGCCACTGCGGAGTCGTGCCAGACCAGGCGGAGCGGCGGTGCGGCACCCCACCCGCCGCACAGGCAGTCGACCAGCGCATCGAGGTTCCAGCCGGGGCAACTGGCGGACCCGAGCGCTGGCGCAGCGGCTGGTGAAGGCCGTGACCTGCGTCGTCCGGGCGGGGCCGGCTCAGCCCGGCGCCCAGTTCACCCGCTTTGGCGCTTAGCACACTCTTGTCCGATCTTCGTGACATTCCGGCCGACAGGCTAACGTGCTCCGTACATCTGGTGGCTCCTGCGCGGACACCGATTGCCGTTAGGTTGCACCAGTCCATCCCCCTATCGAAGGCCCCAGCTTTGAAGCTCCGTAGCCAACGCAGATCACTCAGTGTGCTCGGCGTAGTCGTCACAAGCGGTGCGCTGGCCCTGACCAGCAGCGCTCCAGTCCTCGCCGCCGAAGCGGCGACCCCCTTCATCAGCGAAATCCACTACGACAACGTCGGTACCGACACCGGCGAGGCCATCGAGATCGAGGCGCCGGCCGGCTTCGACCTGACCGGCTGGCAGATCGTCCTCTACAACGGAGCGAACAGTGCGGCGTACAACACCCGCACGCTGAGCGGGGCAGTGCCGGCGGCCGGCGTGGTCGTCGCCAACTACCCGACCGACGGCATCCAGAACGGCTCCCCCGACGGCGTCGCGCTGGTCTCCCCCACCGGCACGGTGGCCGAGTTCCTCACCTACGAGGGCACGTTCACCGCGGTCGGCGGCCCCGCCAACGGGATGACCGGGACCGACATCGGGGTCGCGGAGACCACGAACACCCCCGTCGGCCACTCGCTGCAGAAGATCAACGGAACCTGGAACGCCGAGGCGCCGAACACCTTCGGTGTCCGCAACGGCGGCGGCGACCCCGACCCGGGCCCGGACCCGGACCCGGGTATCGGCTGCACCGTCGCCGTCGACCGCACCATCGCGGAGGTCCAGGGCACCGGCACCGCCACGCCGCTGGCGGGCACCCGGGTCACCGTCGAGGGCGTGGTGACCGCCGACCACCGCACCGGTGGCTACAACGGCATGTACGTCCAGACCGCCGGCAGCGGCGGAGACCGTGCGGTCGCCGCCGGCACCGCCTCCGACGGCATCTTCGTCTACCTGACGACCAACACCGCCAACCACCCGTCGGTCGCGATCGGCGACCGGGTGCGGGTCAGCGGCACCCCGAGCGAGTTCAACGGCCTCACCCAGCTGAGCATCGCCGCCAAGAGCGACGTGCAGATCTGCGCGCACGGCGCCACCCTGCCGGCCCCGGTGCCGGTCAGCCTGCCGCTGGCCGACGACGCCCGCGAGTCGGTCGAGTCGATGCTGGTGGCGCCGGTCGGCCAGTACACCGTCTCCGAGGTGTACAACACCAACCGGTACGGCGAGGTCGTGCTCGCCGCCGGTGACCGCCCGGCCCGGAACGCGACCGATGTCGCCCGCCCGGGCTCGGACGCCGCCAAGCAGGTGATCGCCGACAACAAGCTCCGCCGGGTCCTGCTCGACGACGGCAAGACCACCAACCTGGCCACCGCCGGGCAGCTGCCGCCGTACCTGTCGAAGGAGAACCCGCTGCGGGTCGGCGACTCGGTCGAGGCGTTCGGGCCGTCGGTGCTGTCGTACGGCTTCAACGAGTGGCGGCTACAGCCGACCACCCCGGTCAGCTCGGACACTCCGTCGGTCGGCCGGACCACCTTCAAGGCCACCAACCCGCGTACCACGGGCCCGGCGAACGTCGGCGGGGACGTGCGGGTGGCCAGCTTCAACGTCCTCAACTACTTCGTCCACTTCGGCGGGGACGCCCGTGGCGCGGCGAACGAGGCCGCGCTGGCCAAGCAGGAGGCGAAGATCGTTGCGGCGATCAGCGCCCTGGGTGCCGACGTGGTGGGGCTCGAGGAGATCGAGAACTCGGTCCGGTTCAACGCAGGCGACCCGCAGCAGGCGCTGAAGCGCCTGGTCAACGCGCTCAACGCCAAGGACGGCGCGGGCACCTGGGACTACGTCCGCAGCCCGGCCGAGCTGCCCGCCCCGACCCAGCAGGACTTCATCACCACGGCGATCATCTTCAAGCCGGCGAAGGTCCAGCCGAAGGGGCCGTCGCGCTCGGTCAACGACGAGAGCGTGTGGTTCAACGCCCGCGAGCCGATCGCGCAGACGTTCACCGCGGGGAAGATCTCCTTCACCGTGGTCGTCAACCACCTCAAGTCCAAGAGCGGCACCGGGACCGGCGACAACGCCGACTCCGGTGACGGTCAGGGCAGCTGGAACGGCGACCGGGTCCGGCAGGCCACGGCGCTGACCGCCTTCGTGGACCGGATCAAGGCCGACAGCGGCAGCGACGACGTGCTGCTGCTGGGTGACTTCAACGCCTACACCCAGGAGGACCCGATGCAGGTCCTCTACCAGGCCAAGTACAAGGACCTGAACGACACCGGCAAGTCCACCTACGTCTTCGGTGGCGAGTCCGGCTCGCTCGACCACGCCCTCGCCTCGCCGTCGCTGGCGTCGCGGGTCACCGGGGTTGACGTGTGGCAGATCAACGCGGTCGAGTCGTTCGCCTTCCAGTACGACGGGCTGGCCGCCTTCTACGAGGCGAACCCCTACCGGGCCAGCGACCACAACCCGGTCGTGGTGGGCATCAGCACCAGCGCGAAGCCGGTCAACCTGCAGCTGCTGAGCATCAACGACTTCCACGGCCGGCTGGAGTCTCCGGCCACCGTCGGTGGTCAGCCGGTCGGCGGCGCCGCTCAGCTCGCCGGCCTGGTGGGTCAGCTGCGGGCGCAGAACCCGAACACGGCGTTCGTCTCCGCGGGTGACAACATCGGCGCGTCCACGTTTATCTCGGCGATCGACGGGGACACCCCGACGATCGACGCGCTGAACGCCGCCGGGCTGGCCGCCTCGGCGGTCGGTAACCACGAGTTCGACAAGGGCATCGCCGACCTCACCGGCCGGGTGTCCGATCGGGCCGACTTCCCGTACCTCGGCGCCAACGTCTACCGCGGCGACACCCGGGCGCTGCCGGCGTACTCGGTCAGCACCGTGGGTGGGGTCCGGGTCGGCTTCGTCGGCGTCGTCACCGAGCAGACCGCGTCGCTGGTCAGCCCGGACGGCATCGCCGGCCTGACCTTCCGCGACCCCGTCGCCGAGGCCAACCTGGTCGCCGGGCAGCTCAAGGACGGCAACCCGGACAACGGCGAGGCCGACGTGGTGGTGCTGCTCGCGCACGAGGGCGCGGCGACGGAGAACATCAACTCCGCCGACGCGCTGGCCAACGACCCGGTCTTCGGCAAGTTCACCCGGGTCAACGCCACCATCGACGCGATCTTCAGCGGCCACACCCACCAGCCGTACGCGTTCAAGGTCCCGGTGCCGGGGTCGGACAAGCTGCGCCCGGTGGTGCAGGCCGAGGACTACGGCAAGCGACTGGGCAAGGTGACGCTCACCTTCGACCCGAACACAGGTTCGGTGACCGACGCCGCCGCGCAGCTGGTCGACGTGGTCGGCGCGCCGCAGGACGCGGCGGTGGCCGACATCGTGGCCGCCGCCAAGGCCAAGGCCACCGAGCTGGGCAAGCAGCAGCTCGGTTCGATCACCGCGGACGTCAAGCGGGCCTACACCAACGGCAACGAGGACCGGGGCAAGGAGTCGGCGCTGGGCAACCTCATCGCCGACGTGCAGCTCGCCGGCACCAAGGACGCCGGCCGGGGCGGGGCGCAGATCGCGTTCATGAACCCGGGCGGCCTGCGGGCCGACCTGCTGTACCGGACCGACGGCACGGTGACCTACGCCGACGCCTTCGCCGTCCAGCCGTTCGCCAACGACGTGGTCACCAAGAGCTACACCGGCGCCCAGATCAAGCAGGTGCTGGAGGAGCAGTGGCAGCCGGACGGCGCGTCCCGCCCGGTGCTGTGGCTGGGTGTCTCGAAGGGGTTCAGCTACACCTACAACCCCGACGCGCCCAAGGGCTCGCGGATCACCTCGATCAAGCTCAACGGCACGCCGCTCGACCCGTCGGGCACGTACCGGGTCACGGTGAACTCGTTCCTCGCCGCCGGCGGTGACAACTTCACCACCCTCGGCCAGGGCACCAGCCGGGCCACCACCGGCGACAACGACCTCACCATGCTGGTGAGCTACTTCGCCGCCAACTCGCCGGTCACCGCGGACACCCAGCCGCGCTCGGCGATCGGGCAGGCCGGTCCGCAGTGCACCACGACGATCACCGGCAAGTACAGCAAGGCGCTGGTGGTCACCGCCGGCCTGACCTGCCTGGAGAACGCCACGATCTCCGGCTCCGTCACGGTCAACCCGGGTGCCTCGCTGGTGGTCACCGGCGGCACCATCAGCGGACCGGTGTACGCCACCCGCCCGGTGCTGTTCGACCTCTCCGGCGCCACCGTGTCCGGCCCGGTGACGGTGTCCGGCGCGACCGGCGGGCTGAGCATCAGCAAGGGCAAGGTGAACGGCCCGGTGTCGGTCACCGGCAGCACCGGTGGGGTACGGATCGACACGGTCACGGTCAGCGGTCCGGTCACCGTCAACAGCAACACCGGCAGCCAGCCGGTGGTGGTCGCCGCGAACACCATCAGCGGGTCGCTGGGCTGCTCGGGCAACACCCCGGCCCCGGTGAACGACAGCCGGCCGAACGTGATCAAGGGCTCGGCCACGGGCCAGTGCGCGCGACTGTAGTCCGGATGTGATCCCCGGTCAGCGGCCGGAGCCTGCCAGGCTCCGGCCGCTGACCCGTTTTGCGGGCCGCGATGCCGGCGTTGCTAAGCTCGCCACGATGGGCGTGGACGTCGAACTGGTCAGGGTCGAGCAGATGGGCACGAGCCCACGCCGCCGACGGGAACGCGAAGTGGCCGTGGTCGGCGACCCGGGTTTCCAGTTCGCCGCTCTTCTTCAGCACGTCCAACACGCTGGCCGGACACCGATGCTGGACCGGATCGACCCCTACGGGTCACTAGAACTCACGCCCGCCGAGATGGCCCAGTTCCTTGGCGAGTTGGACGTTCTCGCCGCGATCGTCACGGACCTCGGCGAGCGCCAGGTCCTCGACGCCGTTCGAGGGCTCGCCGAACAATGTTTCGCCGATCCCAAGCTACGGCTCCGATTCGTCGGCGACTAGGTGGGCGACCGACGGGCTACCAGAGATCAGCAGCGCGCCCGTCGCCGGTCCCGTGGAAGACCCGTAAGCGCGCGTCGGGGTGGGGTGATTTAGCGGCGGCGGCCGTAGGCGTTGGACGCGATCGAGACGCCGATCGCCGCGAAGACGACCTGCAGGGCCAACTCGATCCAGTCTATGCCCCGGGTCTCCGCCACGCCGAACACCGTGGCAACGAAGGTGCCGAGGACCGCGGCGACCACGCCGATGAGCACCGTGAGCCAGATCGGGATGCTCTGCCGGCCGGGTACGACCAGCCGACCCAGCGCGCCGATGATCAGACCGATGACGATCGCGGAGAGGATGCCGGTGACTTCCACGAGTGCCCTGCCTTCCGACGGATTGTCGCTGCCCTCGATCATCGCCGGGGCAGTCAAGTGGCCTCACCGGCGGGCCGTCGGAGGACGCCGACGGGTGCCCCGACCCGGCGACCGGTTCGGGGCACCACCGGGGTCAGCCCTCGTCGCCGCCTTCCTCGTCGTCGCCGAACGAGTCGAAGACCTCGTCGGCGATCATGCCGCCAGCGAAGCCGAGCGCCGCGCCGCCGACCACGCCCGCGACCATGCCGCCCATGCCGGAGCCGTGCCGCTCATGGTGGTACTCCTCCTTGTAGTGGCCGCCGGGGTGGCCGTAGCCGGGCGCGCCGTAGGTGGGCTGCCCGTAGCCGGGCGGCGGCGGGGGCGGCGGGTAGCCGCCGGGCATGCCGTACCCGTGCGCGGGCTGGCCGTATCCGTGGCCGGCGTGCAGGCTGCGGTACTGGTCCTGGGCCTGGCGGACCCACCCGTCGACCTGGGCAGTCCAGTCGACGCGGTCGGCGTCGGCGTGGGCGACCTGGTAGCGGCCGTAGGAGTCGTGTCCGCCGCTGAACAGGCCACCGCGCTTGTCGAACTCCAGCACGACGTCGACGTCGTGTTCGTTGGTGACGAAGGTCAGCTCGACCTCGTTGACGCCCTGCGCGTACTGCGGGGCCGGGAAGTACTCGATCTCCTGGTAGAAGGGCAGGCTCTGGTGCAGGCCATAGATGTGGCCGCGTTCCAGGTCGGCGCCCTTGAACTGGAACCCGAGCCGACCGAATGCCTCGAGGATGCGCTCCTGGACCGGCAGCGGGTGTACGTACACCGGGTCGAGGTCGCCCTTGTCCACCGCGCCGCGGATGGCCACCTCGGTGCGCAGGCCCATGGTCATGCCGTGCAGCTGCTGCCCGTACAGGCTGGTCACCGGCGTCTCCCAGGGCATCGCCAGCTGGAACGGCAGCGACAGGTGCTGCCCCTCACGCAGCAGCAGCCCGCCGGCGACACCAACCCGATGGAACTCGACGAACGCGTCGTACTCCTCCCCCGCGCCCTGCATCTCCACCCGGGTGACCAACCCGACGGTGACCTGGTCGATCTGCACGTCATGGCTGCCGCCGACGAGGTTCACCTGCCCGCCCAGCGTCAGTCCCGGGCGGGTGTTGGGATTGGACAGGACCGTGTCGACGCTGGGTCCGCCCACCCCGAACGCGCCCAGCATCTTCTTGAACACCACTACGTCTCCCTCATCAGGCAGCGGACGACACGACCCGGACGTGAAGTGCTCACATCCGAACCCTTGTGTCGCAACAAGATCACCGACGTCCATAATGGATGCCGTTGGCCGAGGAAGGTAGCAGCGCCACCTGAAAAGTAGCTGAGTGTGTTCGCTCAGTTACTGCGAGGCACTCTCTTGTCCATGAATTCGCGCCAGCAACCGCGCTCGACCCCACCCGGTGGCCAGCTGGCACCAATCGCTGCTCAGCCCAACGGTCGGGCGGGCCGCATCTCTGACCGACGGACCACATGGGCTTAGATTTCCATCTATCTGTTTGATAGTCCGAACCTGTACGGCGGTGCTGCTTCTCGCCCGACTGCCCCACACCTTCCGGAAGCCCACGTGAATGTGACGGGCGCCACGCCCGCCTTTCCGTTCGGAAGTCCTTTCGGCGGCAGCTCCCTCGAATTGCGACCACGCATTTCCCGCCGATGCGAACAGCGCCGTCCGATGAGCGACACCGCCACGGCCGGCCGCGCGGCTGCCGAGGTCGGGCCGGCCTGCTATGAGTCGACGCACCACTGTCCGGACATGACAAACGACGCCGGACGTCCCTTGTACGCGCCACCGAGTCAGACGTTCGGACGGAGCCCGGCCGCCGGTTGGTCGAATGCGTCGTGTTTGTAAACCAGCTCTGTCCATTGTCTTCCGTCACCGTGTCACCAACCGGTCAAAGGCTTTACCGAAAGGCACGGAGATATCGATGCTCACTCGGGGCCAAACAATGGCCCGTCGACGTGGGGCCGGACAACGGCCCGGCATCAGGGAGAGGAAGACGAATGTTGAGCACGAAGGCCACCAGGCCCGCACGAGCGGCGCTCGCCGTGATCGTGTCGGGCGCGATGGTGGCACTCGCGGCCGGCAGTGGTCCCGCGTACGCCGCGGACCCGAACGACGCCGCGAAGGCCCGTGCCACACCCGCCTACCAGTTGGCGCGAGGCGAGACGTGTGGGCTGCGTCCGTCGGCAAGCAAGAGCCTGAAGGACGAAACGCTGAGCTGCCTTGGCGTCGAGGCCAAGCTGGACCGCACCCCCGCCGTGGGCGAGACGGCGACCCTGCGGGTCACCGTGCGCGGTCAGGGCAAGATCGGACCGAGCGAGATCAGCGTGACCCTTCCCGCCGAGCTGGAGTGGGTGCAGACGCCGGCGGAGCTGGGCGTCCAGGATCGCAAGAGCATCCTGCCCGAACGGTCCGGAACGGTCTCCGTCGCCCGGACCACCCGCACGCTGCGGGCCGGTGACCGCTTCGCGTTCAGCGGTGTGGTCCGTGCGGTCAAGGCGGGCCCGGTGCAGATCCAGGTGCGGGCCACCGCGCCGCATGGCAAGGACGTCCAGGCCGGTCAGGACGACGTCTTCCTGACCATCGGGGAGAAGCCCGGGCTGTCTCGGCTCGGCCATGCCACGCCGGCCGGCGACAACGCCACCAAGCCGGTGCCCACCGCGGCACGCGCGCCCCGGTTGGCGGGGCAGAAGCCGCGCAGCGTCGGCGTGGACCGGGTGGCCGGCGAGGCGCGGGCGGAGGCCGCGGCCAAGGGCCTGTCCTCGATCAGCCCGCTGGCGGCGTGCGACACCCGGGTCGCCGGGAACTGGAGCTACCAGGACCAGAACGGCAGCTGGCACAACCAGATGAACTTCCAGGTGCAGGTCTGGGACGACGACACCTTCGGCGACTCGCTGCTCGCCACCGGCGTGACCGACGCCAACGGCAACTACAACATCTGCTTCGACTCGCAGGTCGAGGGCTGGCCGGACAGCGGCACCGCGGACATCTACCTCCGCTTCATCAGCTCGAACTCGCTGTGGCGGGTGCAGCGCGGCGGCAACCCGCTGTCCTTCCAGACCGGCACGACCAACGACGTGCCCACCGGCAGCACGCTGAACCTCGGTTCGCTCACCGCCGGCGACGGCGCGCTGCAGCGCGGCCTGCACGCGTTCGACGCCGCGAACGACGCCTGGCTGTGGATCCCGAAGCCGAACAACCTCTGCTGGGACCAGGACGACACGAGCTGCCGGCAGGTGGTCATCAACTGGGCCCCGGACTCGACCGACGGCACCTACTACAGCACCGGCGACAACCAGGTCCACCTGGCCGCCGACGACCCGAACGCGCCGGTAACGGTCGTGCACGAGATCGGCCACGCGGTGATGGACGACCTGTACAACGACAACTTCCCGTCCGCGCCCAACTGCAGCCCGCACAGCATCACGGGCGCCAGCTCCGCGGGCTGCGCCTGGACCGAGGGTTGGGCCGAGTGGTTCCCGGCCACGGTCTACAACGACCCTTTCTACCGCTGGCCGAACGGTGCCTCGCTGAACCTGGAGAACCCGAGCTGGGGCAACGGCTGGGGCGAGGGTGACACGACCGAGGGCCGGATCGCCGGCGCCCTGATCGACATCACCGACTACGCCAACGAGGGGACCTGGGACCGGCACGGGGAGGGTCCGCTCAACATCTGGACCACCTCCCGGCGGCACAACTCCGTCAACTTCGCGGACTTCTGGGCCCAGCGCGCCGCCGACGGGTTCAACGTGGCCGACTCCGGCGCCCTCGCGTCGGTTTACCAGAACACGATCGACTACCAGTTCCGGGACCCGCTGGGCAACTACGCCCCGCTGACCCGCCCGACGCCGATTCCGCCGCACAACTTCGGCTACTCGACCTCGTCGCCCTACTGGTCGGTGGTCGCGCTCAAGCCCAACTCGGGCGACCTCGACCTGCAGCTCTGGGACGACCGGGGGCAGGGCGCCTACCTGGCCGGCAGCGCCCAGGGCGGCACCAACGTCGACTTCGTCGCGGTGGACTCCAACCGCCGTGCGCTGGGTGACTACTACCCGCGGGTGGTCAACTACTCCGGCGGTGGTGGCTACCGGATCGAACTCGCCCAGGGCGCCGTGGTCCTGAACGCCGGCAGCAGCACGATCGCCATGGGCACGAACAACGTGGTCACGGTGCGGGACACCTACCTGACCGCCGGGGTGCCGGTCACCATCTCGGTGGCGACCACCAACATCGGCCAGGACGCGGAGCTGTTCGTTCTGGACAGCGACCCGGCCAACGCCGGCACCTGGATCCGCTCTCGGTCCGCCGCGGTGGCGGCCGCCACGAGCGGCGGGGCCGGCGCGACCGAGACGATCACCTTCACCCCCGCCCGCAGCGCCTGGTACGGGGTCGTCGTGATCAACAAGGCGGGCTCGGGGAATTACACCCTCACCCGGTCCTGACCGTCCGGACGACTGCCTGGAGAACCGGTCCGGGGGCGCCGACCACGGCGTCCCTGGACCACCGTCCGTACCGGGCCAAGGTCCGGCCCGAACGCCGCACGGAACCGGCGGCGCCGTTGCGGCGTCCGACCGGCACCACCGCGACCCGGGAGGCCGCCATGCACCGAGGCAGAGCCCTGGCGCTGCTCGCCGTGCCAGCGCTGCTCGCCACAGCGGCGACAAGCACCGGCTGCGTCGGCCGGGGCGGCACCGATCCGGAGCCGCCAACCGGTGGCGGGGCCTTGGTGCTGCGGCTGAGCGAGCTGCCCGGCATGCTGCCACCTGGCGGCACCGCTGCCGTGCTCCCGGGCTTCTCGCTGTTCGGTGACGGCCGGCTGATCAGCGTCCCGGCCCAACCCTCCGCCGGCTGGCCGCAACTACGCGAGGACCGGATCCCACCGGACGAGGTACGCGAATTGTTCCGTGACGCGGCCGCGCTGTCGGACCAGGCGGCGGCCGGCGGACCGGACGAGCCGGTCGTCCGGATCGTCGTCGGCGCGCCCGGCGGGCCGCGCACCGTGACCCTCCCCCGGGCCAACCCGGCAGCCGCCCGACTGCGGGCGGCACTCGCCGGTCATGCCGCCGGCTCGCCGGTGCCGTACCAGCCGGCGGCCGTGGCGATCGTCGCCATGCCCGCCGATCCCGCCGAGCCGGCCCGGCCCTGGCCGCTGCCGGCGTTGGCCGGCGAACCCCTGGGCGGCACGGCGGCCGGCGCCACCTGCCTGGTGCTGCGAGGCGCTGACCTGGACACCGTCCGCCGGGAGGCGGCCACCGCCGGCGCCGACACCCGCTGGCGCAGTGCCGGTCAGGTGTGGCAGGTGGTACCGCGCCCGCTGCTGCCCGACGAGACCGGCTGCGCCGGCCTGTAGCCGCCACCCGCTGCGCGGACGAACGGCACCGTCGCTGGGCCGGAAGATCCGGCGTGCGGCCGGCGGCACGCCCCGCCTGTTCGTGTGATGCGGACGCGGACGGCCCGCTGGTCGGCCAGAGTCGGAGTGGGCACCGACCGGGTGCCGGGCGGGGGCGGATCGAGCGATCATGGCGAGACCGGCTGAGGGCAGCCACGGCAGGCGCCTGCGCGGCGGGCCGGGGCAGGTGGTCGCGCGGGAGGCGGCCCGGCTGCTCGGCGGGCCCGGCCGGGCCCGGGTCGTGTTGCTGCTGGGCGGGGCGCTCGCGCTGAACAGTGCGGACACCGGCACCCTCGGCGCGGCCGCGAACCAGTTGGAGGCGGATCTCGGCATCAGCCACGCCCAGCTCGGCCTGCTGGCCACGGCGTCGTCGGGGGTCGGCGCCATCGCCTCGGTGCCGCTGGGCGTGCTCGCCGACCGGACCAACCGGGTACGCCTGCTGGTGATCACCACCGCGCTGTGGGCCGCTGCCATGGCCGTCGGCGGCCTCGCGCCCAGCTACGAGTGGCTGCTGCTGTCCCGGCTGCTGCTCGGCGCCGCCCTGGCCGCAGCCGGCCCCGTGGTGGTGTCGCTGACCGGCGACTACATCCCACCCGCCGAGCGCGCGGGGGTGCTGGGCTGGATCCTCGCCGGCGAGCTCATCGGTGCCGGCGCCGGCCTGCTGGCCGGTGGCGAGATCGCGGCGGCGTACTCCTGGCGGTACGCGTTCTTCCTGCTCGCGGCGGCGAGCGCGGTCCTGTCGGTGGCGCTGTGGCGGCTGCTGCCCGAGCCCGCCCGGGGTGGCGCCGGCTGGGGCGCGTTCGAGCCCGGACCGGATTCCGGGCAGCAGCCGACCGGCCGGGCGCAGGCGGTGGTGGCCGCACGCGGGGTCGCGCCGGCGAGCGACCGGGTGCTGACCGCTGATCCGGCGGGGTGGTCGCTGGGCCGTGCGGCGGTCTACCTGCTCGCGATCCCCACGAACCGGTTGCTGATCGTGGCCTCGGCGATGGGCTACTTCTTCTTCGCCGGGATGCGCACGTTCATCGTCGTCTTCGCCGTGCGTCATTTCGGCATCCCGCAGACGGCGCTGGGTGCTCTCGTGCCGGTCATCGGGGTGGTGGCGCTGGCCGGCACGGTGCTCGCCGGCCGGCTCACCGACCGGGCGCTGAGCCGCGGACACACCAGCGTCCGCATCGTGGTGCCGGCCGTCGGTTTCGTCGCCGCCGCGGTGCTGTTCGTACCCGGAGTGTGGTTCACGTCGGTGGCGTTGGCGCTGCCGTTGATCGCGCTCGGCGCGGGCGCGCTCGCGGTGGCCAACCCGCCCCTGGACGCCGCCCGGCTGGACATCGTTCCCGGTCGGCTGTGGGGGCGGGCGGAGAGCCTGCGGACGGTGCTGCGACTCGCCGCCGAGGCGGTCGCCCCGGCCATTTTCGGCTGGCTGGCCGACCAGCTCGGCGGCGCGACGGGACGGTCCAGCGGCGTCGGCCTGCGCAATGCCTTCCTGATCATGCTGGTGCCGTTGGCGGCCAACGGCCTGATCATGATCGCCGCGCGGCGTAGCTATCCGATCGACGTGGCCACCGCGACGGAGTCGGACCGGGCGTCGAACGGCTGACCGGAGGCTCGGCGGGCGGCGCCATCGCGCTCTGGGCGAGGCATTAGAAGCGATTTCAAGCGGTAGGGGTGATCAGCATGGTTATGCTCGTTTTGCACATGTTCCAGGTGACTCCATCGCCCACGGCGCTACCCGCACCACCCACGGCCGGATCACCGCATCCGCAGCAGGCTGTGCGTCGCCCCGCTGCCGTGGGGCGATCGACGCCCGGCCCGCCGCCGCGGACGGGGTTGTGGCCGCTGGGTTCGCGCACGACCGGCCGGACGGAGAGATGATGTCCCTGCTCGACACCGTCAACCAGCCCGACGACGTCAGGCGGCTCACCCACGAGCAACTGCGGCTGCTCGCCGGGGAGATCCGGGCGTTCCTGGTCGAGGCGATCTGCCGGCGTGGTGGGCACCTCGGCCCGAACCTCGGCATGGTCGAGCTGACCATCGCGCTGCACCGGGTGTTCCGGTCCCCGCATGACCGGATCATCTTCGACACCGGGCACCAGGCGTACGTCCACAAGCTGCTCACCGGCCGCCGGGCCGGGTTCGCCCAGCTCCGCGGGTCGGGCGGCCTGTCCGGCTACCCCCGACGAGCCGAGTCGCCGCACGACCTGGTGGAGAACTCGCACGCCTCCACCGCCCTGTCCTACGCCACCGGGCTGTGCCGGGCGTACGCCCTCGACGGCCCCGACCGCGCCGTGGTCGCGGTGATCGGTGACGGCGCCCTCACCGGCGGCCTGGCCTGGGAGGCGCTGAACAGCCTGGCCGGGTCCCCCGGCCGGGTGGTGGTCGTGCTCAACGACAACGGCCGCTCGTACGCGCCGACCGTGGGCGGCCTGGCCGCGCATCTCGCGTCGCTACGGGCCACGGCCGGGTCACCGCGCGGGCGGTCCGGAGAGGCGACGGGTTCGGACTTCTTCCAGGCGCTGGGCCTGCGCTACCTCGGCCCCGTCGACGGGCACGACGTGGGCCAGCTCGAAGCGGCGCTGCAGCAGGCCCGGGCGTCGGACCAGTCGGTCGTGGTGCACTGTGTCACCCAGAAGGGTCACGGCCACCCGCCGGCCGAGGCCGACGACGCCGACCGGCTGCACACGGTGGGCGTGGTCGACCCGGGCACCGGGCAGCCGGTCGGGTCCCCCGGCCGGACCTGGACGGACGTCTTCGCCGAGGAACTCGTCGCCATCGGCGGACACCGCCCGGACCTCGTGGCGGTCTCCGCGGCGATGCTGGGCCCGACCGGACTCGCCGACTTCGCGGCGCGCTACCCCGAGCGGACCGTCGATGTGGGCATCGCCGAACAGCACGCCGTCACCTCGGCGGCCGGGCTCGCGTTCGGCGGCAAACACCCGGTGGTGGCGGTCTACGCCACCTTCCTGAACCGGGCGTTCGACCAGGTCCTGCTCGACGTGGCGCTGCACCGGCTGCCGGTCACCCTGGTGCTCGACCGGGCCGGGATCACCGGCCCGGACGGGCCGAGCCATCACGGCATGTGGGACCTGGCCATGCTCGGCACGGTGCCCGGCCTGCGGGTGGCCGCCCCGCGCGACGCGGCATCGCTCCGCGAGGAACTGCGGGAGGCGGTCGACGAGCGGCGGGGACCCACGGTGCTGCGGTTTCCCAAGGCCCGCGTCGACAGCGACATCCCTGCGGTGGAACGGATCGCCGGGATCGACGTCCTGCGTCGGGCGGCGGCTGCGCAGGTGCTCCTGGTGGCGGTCGGGGCGATGGCCGGGCCGACCCTGCGGGCGGCGGAACTGCTGGCGGCGGGCGGCGTCGAGTGCACCGTGGTGGACCCCCGGTGGGTGCGCCCGGTCAACCCGGAGCTCGCCGTGCTGGCCGCCGACCACGCCCTCGTCGTCACCGTCGAGGACGGGGTCCGCGACGGTGGCGTGGGCGCCGCCGTCGCCCAGAGCCTCGCCGACGCCGCCGTCGCCACGCCGGTCTGTGCCCTCGGCCTGCCGACGACGTTCGTACCGCACGGCGACCGGCCCGACCTGCTCGCCGAGTACGGCCTGGACGCCCACGGCATCTGCGCGGACGTGCTGCGCCGGTTGTCGTGGGTCGGCACCGGGAGCCGGGACGCGTCGCGGCGGGTGTGGGCGAGCGTCCGCAGCCGGCTGACCCCGCTCGCCGGTTGAGCCGCCGCCGCCCGTGCCCAGAGAAAGGAGAGAACCAGGGATGAGTCCACCAGCCATCGCCCCTGACATACGTCGGGTGGAGCAGGCCCGGGCGCAGGAGAACTTCCCGGTCGCCCTCCGGGTGCTACCCGCGCGGTACCGCCGGCACCTCCTCGCGGTGTACGGCTACGCCCGCCACGTCGACGACCTGGGCGACGAACCGCTGGCCGACGGGCTCGACCGGCTCGCCACCCTGGACGACGTCGAGGCCGAACTGCGCGCCCTCCACGCGGGCGCCGACGTGCCGAACCCGGTGCTGCGCGCCCTCGCGCCCACCGTGGCCGAGTGCCGGCTGCCCCTGGACGCGCTCGTCCGGCTGATCGAGGCGAACCGGGTCGACCAGCACGTCACCCGCTACGCCACCTTCGAGCAGCTCGTCGGCTACTGCACCCTGTCCGCCAACCCGGTCGGCGAACTCGTCCTGCACGTCTTCGGGCAGGCCGATCCGGCGACCGTCGCGTTGTCCGATCGGATCTGCACCGCCCTGCAACTCGTCGAGCACCTGCAGGACGTGGCCGAGGACCACCGCCGCGGCCGGGTCTACCTGCCGGCGGCCGACATGGAACGGTTCGAGGTCACCGAGGCGGACCTCGCCCGCAGCACCGCGAGTCGCCAGCTGCGGGAGCTGATCGGGTTCGAGGCGGCGCGGGCCCGTGCCTGGCTCGACGCGGGCGCCCCGCTGGTGTCGGCCCTGCACGGGTGGGGCCGGCTCGCGGTCGGCGGCTACCTGGCCGGCGGCCGGGCGACGCTCGACGCGCTGGCCGCCGCCGACCACGACCCGCTGGCGGTCACCGCCCGGCCCCGCCGCCGGCACATTCTCGGCAGTTGGCTGGCCGCCACCGTCCGGAGTGCCGGATGACCACGACCACCACCCGGACCGAGGCCGCCTACCGGCACTGCGAGCAGATCACCCGTAGCCAGGCGGCCAACTTCGCGTACGGTATCCGGCTGCTGCCGGCGCCGAAACGGCGGGCGCTGTCGGCCATCTACGCGGCCGCCCGCCGCATCGACGACATCGGCGACGGCACGCTGCCTCCCGACGAGAAGTTGGACGCGCTGGCCCGGACCCGGGCGGCCCTGCACCGGCTGCCCGGCGACAGCGGCGCCGACCCGGTGCTCGCCGCCCTCGGCGACGCCGCGGCGCGGATGCCGATCCCGCTGGCCGCCTTCGACGAGCTCATCGACGGGTGCGCCGCCGACGTGACCGGCCGGCGGTACGACAGCTTCGACGACCTGCTCTGGTACTGCCGCTGCGTGGCCGGGTCGATCGGCCGGCTCTCCCTCGGCGTGTTCGGGGCCACCCAGCCGGGCCGGGCCGCGCCACTGGCCGACGCGCTGGGCGTGGCCCTGCAGCTGACCAACATCCTGCGCGACCTGGTCGAGGACCGGGTCGGCGGCCGCGTCTACCTGCCGGCCGAGGACCTGGACCGGTTCGGCTGCACCCTCCGCCTGGACGGGGCCGGTTTCGCCGATCCACCCGAGCGGCTGGTGGAGCTGGTGCGCTTCGAGGCCGCGCGCGCCGCACGCTGGTACGACGTCGGCCTGCGGCTGCTGCCGCTGCTGGACCGGCGCAGCGCGGCCTGCACGGCCGCGATGGCCGGCATCTACCGCCGCCTGCTCACCCGGATCGCGGCCGATCCGCTGGCGGTCACCCGCAGTCGCGTGTCGTTGCCGGGCCGGGAGAAGGCCTGGGTCGCGGCGCGCGCTCTCGTCGGCCGTTCCGCATGACCGGGCCGGCCGCGCAGCCGGGAGGCGGATCCGGCACGGTGTGCGTGATCGGCGGCGGGTTGGCCGGGATCGCCGCGGCGGTCCGGCTCGCCGATCTCGGCCTGTCCGTGACGCTGCTGGAGACCCGGCCGGAGCTGGGTGGCGCGACGTACTCCTTCCGCCGCGACGGCCTCAGCGTGGACACCGGCCAGCACGTCTTCCTGCGCTGTTACCACACCTACCGGCGGCTGCTGGACCGGCTCGGCACGGCCGGCGGCACCGACCTGCAGCCGCGGTTCACGGTGCCGGTGCTGCTGCCGGGTCAGCGGCCGCACGTGCTGGCCCGCCGCCGGCTGCCGGCCCCGGCGCACCTGCTGCCGGCCCTGGCCGGCTACCGGCTGCTCAGCCCGGCCGAGCGGGTCGCCGCCGTCCGGGCCTGCGCCGCGCTGCGGCACGTCGACCCGGACCTGCCCGCCACCGACGGGCGCAGTTTCGGCGACTGGCTCGCCGCGCACGGCCAGAGCCGCCGGGCGGTCCGGCGACTCTGGGACCTGATCACCGTGGCGGCGCTGAACCTGCCCAGCACCCACGCGTCGCTGGCGCTGGCGGCGCGGGTGTTCCGCACCGGGCTGCTGGAGGCCGCGGACGCCGGTGACATCGGCCGGCCCCTGGTCCCGCTGACCGACCTGCACGGCGTGCCCGCCCGTCGGCTGCTGGACCGGCTCGGTGCCAAGGTCCACACCCGGGCGAAGGTGCGGTGGATCCGACCGGAGCCGACCGGATTCCGGATCGGTGTGGGCGACAGCGAGCTGGACGCCGACGGCGTGGTGCTGGCCGTGCCGCACCAGGCCGCCGCGTCGCTGGTGCCGCCCGCCGCCGCGCCCGCCGCCGGGCAGTGGCAACGGCTGGGCGCGGCGCCGATCGTCAACGTGCACCTGCGCTACGCCGCCCGGATCACCGACCTCGGCATGGCCGCCGCCGTGGAATCCCCGGCACAGTGGATCTTCGATCGGTCAGTGCCGGGCATGGCCGGCGAGCAGCATCTGGTGGTGTCGCTGTCGGCCGCCGACGCGGAACTCGAGCGGCCGGCGGCGGAGCTGGTGACGGCACAACGGCAGGCTCTCGCCGACCTGTTCCCGGCCGCGCGGCACACCCCGGTACGCGACGCGTTCGTGACCCGGGAGCCGAAAGCCACCTTCCGGCAGGCGCCCGGCACGCGGGCGTACCGGCCGGTTCCGGCCACCCGCCTACCGGGGCTGGTACTGGCCGGCGCATGGACCGACACCGGCTGGCCGGACACGATGGAGGGCGCGGTGCGCAGCGGCGAGGACGCCGCCGACATCGTCGCCCGCCAACTCCTGTCCCGGCCCCGACATCACTCGGAGGCCGCATCATGACCGTCGCACGCAGCCGCAGCACGGACCAGATCCAGACCTACGTCGAGCCGGCGATCCGTGCCCTGCTGGACCGGTTGGACCCGGGCAACCGTCTGGTCGGGGGCTACCAGCTCGGCTACTGGGACGCCGACGGGTCACCCGCCGCCTCACAGGGCAAGGGACTGCGCCCCGCGCTGGCGCTGCTGTCGGCCCGGGCCACCGGCGCCGAGCCGAACGCCGGGGTGCCGGCCGCCGCCGCGGTGGAACTGGCGCACAACTTCTCCCTGCTGCACGACGACGTGATGGACGGCGACACCGAGCGCCGCCACCGGCCGACCGCGTGGACCGTGTTCGGTGTCGGCCCGGCCATCCTGGCCGGAGACGCCCTGGTCGGGTTGGCGTACGAGGCGCTCGTCGAGACGCCCGGGGGCTGCCCGGCCGCCCGCCGGCTCGCCGTGGACATCCGCGCGCTGGTCGCCGGGCAGGCAGCCGATCTGGACTTCGAGCGGCGCGACGACGTCACCCTCGACGAGTGCCTGCGGATGGCGGAGCAGAAGACCGCCGCGCTGCTCGCCGGCTCGTGCGCCCTCGGCGCGATCCTCTGCGGCGGCCCGCCGGGCCTGGTCGACGGGCTGTCCCGGTTCGGCCGCCACCTCGGACTGGCCTTCCAGCTCGTCGACGACCTGCTGGGCATCTGGGGGGACCCGCGACGGACCGGCAAGCCGGTCGGTTCGGACCTGCGGGCCCGCAAGCGGAGCATCCCGGTCGTACGGGCGGTGACCAGCGGTCAGGCGGCCGGCCGGGCGCTCGCCGAGCGGTACCGGTCGCCGCAGCCACTGACCGACGAGGACGTGACCCGGGCGAGCGCGCTGATCGAGGCGACCGGCGCCCGGGACTGGACCGCGCAGCGGGCGTGGGAGGAGGCCGAGCGGGCGCGGGCGGAACTGGACGCGCTCGACCTGCCCGACGACGTACGTGATGAGTTCGCCGATATCGCCACCTTCACCACCGGACGGGACCACTGATGACTGAGCTGCTGTCTTCGAAGCCGAAGCCCACCACCAGCCCGGCGACCAAGGCCGGTGGGACCGCGACCGACCCGGCCTGGGCGGCGCTACGCCGGGCCCGGGACCACCTGCTCGGGCTGCAGGACGACGCGGGCTGGTGGAAGGGAAACCTGGCCACGAACGTCACCATGGACGCCGAGGACCTGCTGTTGCGGCAGTTCCTCGGCATCCGGACCGCCGAGCAAACCGCCGAGTCGGCGCGGTGGATCCGCTCCCAGCAACGCCCGGACGGCTCGTGGGCGACCTTCCACGGCGGGCCGGGCGACCTCTCCACCACCATCGAGGCGTACCTGGCCCTGCGGCTGGCCGGCGACACGCCGGACGCCCCGCAGCTCGCCGCCGCCGCCCGGTTCGTCCGCGCGCACGGCGGGCTGGCGGCGAGCCGGGTGTTCACCCGGTTCTGGCTGGCCCTGTTCGGCCACTGGCCCTGGTCACAGCTGCCGGCGGTCCCGCCCGAGCTGGTGCTGCTGCCGCACTGGATGCCGTTCAACGTCTACGACTTCGCGTGCTGGGCCCGGCAGACCATCGTTCCGCTGTCCATCGTCCGGGCGCTGCGCCCGGTGCGGGAGCTCGGCTTCGGCGTCGACGAACTGCGCATCCCGACGGCGGCGCCGCGGCCGCCGCGGCTGCGGTCGCGGGCCGGGGTGCTGCACCGGCTGGACCGGGTCGCCAGCGGCTACGAGCGGATCGCCCGGGGACCGGTGCGCCGGCACGCGCTGCGCCGGGCCGCCGAGTGGATCGTGGCCCGCCAGGAGGCCGACGGTTCCTGGGGCGGGATCCAGCCACCGTGGGTCTACTCGCTGATGGCGCTGCACCTGCTCGGCTACCCGCTGGACCACCCGGTGCTCCGCGCCGGGCTGGACGGGCTGGAGCGGTTCACGGTGCGTGAGCAGACCGAGGACGGCCCGGTCCGGTGGCTGGAGGCGTGCCAGTCGCCGGTGTGGGACACCGCGCTCGCGGTCACCGCGCTGTCGGACGCCGGGCTGCCGGCCGGGCATGCCGCCCTGGAACGCGCCGGGAACTGGCTGCTCAAGGAGGAGATCCGGGTGCGCGGTGACTGGGCCGTCCGCCGGCCGAAGACCCCGGTGGGCGGCTGGGCCTTCGAGTTCGAGAACGACGGGTACGCCGACACCGACGACACCGCCGAAGTGATCATGGCGTTGCGGCGGACCGGCGTACCGGCGGAGGCCGCCGTGCTGCGGGGCACCCGCTGGCTGCTCGGCATGCAGTGCCGCGACGGCGGCTGGGGCGCCTTCGACGCCGACAACACCCGGGCGATCGTCGGCGACCTGCCGTTCTGCGACTTCGGCGAGGTCACCGACCCGCCCAGCGCGGACGTGACCGCGCACATTGTCGAGGCGCTGGCGGCGGAGAACTTCGCCGGCACCGCGCCGGTCCGCCGCGGCGTGCACTGGCTGCTGCGGGCCCAGGAGCCGGACGGTTCCTGGTTCGGCCGCTGGGGCGCCAACCACGTCTACGGCACCGGGGCGGTGGTGCCCGCCCTGGTCGCCGCCGGGGTCAAGCCCGGCCACCCGGCGATCCGGGCGGCCGTCGACTGGCTGCACGCGCACCAGAACCCGGACGGCGGATGGGGCGAGGACATGCGCTCCTACCGGGACCCGTCCTGGATCGGGCGGGGCGAGTCCACCGCGTCGCAGACCGCCTGGGCGCTGCTCGCGCTGCACGCCGCCGGCCATGGCGCCGGTGAGCCGGCCCAACGCGGGGTGCGCTGGCTGGTCGACACCCAGCGGCCGGACGGCGGCTGGGACGAGCCGCACTACACCGGGACCGGCTTCCCCGGCGACTTCTACATCAACTACGGCATGTACCGGCTGGTCTTCCCGATCAGCGCGCTCGGCCGGATCCTGAACGCGCGGGGCGGCCTGACCGCCGAGGTGGTGCCGTGACCGAGTCAGCAGCGCCCGCCGTTGCGGCGTGGACCCTGTGCGCGCCGATGCGGCCGGAGGCGGCGGCGCTGCGGCGGGGGCTGACCGGTCTCGATCCGGGCCGGCGGCCGGCGCTGCGGCGTACCGGCGCAGGATCCCGGCGCGCCCGGTCGGTCGCCGCCGGCCGGCCGACCGGGACGACCCCGGTGGCGGTCGCCGGGATCGGCGGCGGGCTGGCTCCCGGGCTGGCCCCGGGCGACGTCGTGGTGGCCACCGAGGTACGCACCGACCCGTGGGCCGGGCAGCCGGGACCGGAGGTCGTGCCGATGCCGTCCGCCGCCCTGCTCGCCGCCGCACTGCGTCGCCGTGGGCTGCGGGTACACCTCGGACCGGTGGTGACCACGACCCGGCTGGTCGACGGCGCGACCCGGGCCCGGCTGGCCGCGACCGGAGCGCTGGTCGCCGATCTGGAGTCGGCGTGGCTGCTGGCCGGCTGCGCCGACCGTCCGACCGCCTGCGTCCGGGTGGTCGCCGACACCGCGACCGGACCGCTGTACCGACCGGCCACGCTCCGCCGGATCCGCACCGCGCTGCGGGTGCTGCCCGCGGTGGCGGCGGCGCTGGCCGAGTGGGCGGCGGCCGCCGGCAGCGTCCAGCAGGTCCTGCTGGCCTCGCCCCGCTCGTTCTGCGCCGGGGTGGAACGGGCGATCGCGGTGGTGGAGCAGGCGCTGCGCCGGCACGGCCCGCCCGTCTACGTCCGCAAGCAGATCGTGCACAACGCCCGGGTCGTGGCCGACCTGCGCTCCCGCGGCGCGGTCTTCGTGGACGAACTCGACGAGGTCCCCGACGGCGCGCTCACTATCTTCTCCGCGCACGGGGTGTCGCCCGCGGTACGCCAGGAGGCCGCCGACCGGCAACTGCCGGTCATCGACGCCACCTGCCCCCTGGTGACGAAGGTGCACGCCGAGGCGCGCCGGTTCGCCGGCCGGGGCGACACGGTGCTGCTGATCGGGCACGCCGGCCACGAGGAGACCGAGGGCACCCTCGGCGAGGCCCCCGAGCGGATCCGGCTGGTGCCCGACGCGGCCGCCGCCGAGACGGTGCAGGTGACCGACCCGTCCCGGCTGTCCTACCTGGTGCAGACCACGCTGGCGGTGGACGAGGCGGCGGGCGTCGTCGACGCGCTGCGCCGGCGATTCCCGGCGCTGACCGGCCCCGGCTCCGACGACATCTGCTACGCCACCACCAACCGGCAGCGGGCGATCACGGCCGTCGCCGAACGGGCCGACGTCGTGCTGGTGGTCGGGTCGACCAACTCCTCCAACTCCCGCCGGCTGGTCGAGGTGGCCGAGCGGGCCGGCGCGCGGGCCCACCTGGTCGACGACGTGGGCGGCGTGGACCCGCGCTGGCTGGCCGGCGCCACGACGGTCGGGGTGACCGCCGGCGCGTCGGCGCCGCCCGGCCTGGTCGACGAACTCGTCGCGGCACTCACCGCGCTCGGTGCCAGGGAGGTGAGCGAGCACACCGCAGCCGTCGAGGACGTCAGCTTCACCCTTCCCAAGGAGGTACGTCAGCCGTGAGCATGCCGATGCGCCAGAGCCTGCGGATCGCCAGGTACCTGGTCGAACAGAAACTGCGCCGACGGCAGCGGTTCCCGCTGTTGCTGGAACTGGAGCCGTTGTTCGCCTGCAATCTCAAGTGCGCCGGGTGCGGCAAGATCCAACAGCCGGCGCACCTGCTGAAGCGCCGGATGCCGGTGGACCAGGCACTGGCCGCCGTGGAGGAGTGCGGCGCACCGATGATCTCCATCGCCGGCGGCGAGCCCCTGATGCACCCCGAGATCGACACCCTGGTCGCCGAACTGGTGCGCCGGAAGAAGTACGTCTTCCTCTGCACCAACGCGGTCCTGCTGCCCAAGAAGATCGACAAGTTCCGGCCGTCGCCGTACTTCGCCTTCACCGTGCACATCGACGGGCTGCGCGAGCGGCACGACGCGTCGGTGTGCAAGGACGGGGTCTTCGACGCCGCCGTGGCGGCCGTGCGGGACGCCCAGCAGCGCGGCTTCCGGGTCACCACCAACACCACGTTCTTCAACACCGACACCCCGCAGACCGTGATCGAGGTGCTCGACTACCTCAACGACGACCTGCGGGTGGACGAGATGATGCTCTCGCCCGCGTACGCCTACGAGAAGGCGCCGGACCAGGACCACTTCCTGGGCGTCACGGAGACCAGGGAGCTGTTCCGCAAGGCCTTCGCCGGGGGCCGGCGGGCCCGCTGGCGGCTCAACCACTCGCCGCTGTTCCTGGACTTCCTCGAAGGCCGGGTGGACTTCCCCTGCACCGCGTGGGCCATCCCGTCGTACTCGCTGCTCGGCTGGCAGCGACCCTGTTACCTGATGGCCGACGGGTACGCCGCCAGCTACCGCGAGCTGCTCGACTCCACCGACTGGGACAGCTACGGCCGGGGACGCGACGACCGCTGCGCGAACTGCATGGCGCACTGCGGCCACGAACCGACCGCCGTGCTGGCCACGATGTCCTCGCTGCGGCAGTCGCTGCGCGCGGTACGCGGCCGCTGAGGCCCGGCGCCGGCCCCGGTTCACCCGAACCGGCTGGCCAGCCGGCGGTACACCGCGGGCAGCAGCCCGCGTACCGCCACCGGCAGGCGCAACCAGCCCGGGACGTACACCTCGGCCCGGTTCCGGACGATCGCGGCGGCCAACGCGTCGGCCACCCGCTCCGGTGGCAGCGGGCGGGGACGGCGACGGTGGTACGGCTGGCCCCGACGGACGAAGAACGGGGTGTCCACCACCCCGGGCACGATCGTGCTGACGGTCACGCCGCGCCCGGCCAGCTCCAGGCGCAGGCTCTCGGCGAAGGCGTCCAGC
Organism: Micromonospora sp. NPDC047740; assembly: GCF_043204735.1. Lineage (NCBI taxonomy): Bacteria > Bacillati > Actinomycetota > Actinomycetes > Micromonosporales > Micromonosporaceae > Micromonospora > Micromonospora sp. NPDC047740. The sequence goes on along the minus strand of NZ_JBIDCT010000001.1, from coordinate 494,851 downwards.
CCGGCCTTGCTGGCCGCGTAGACGGCTTCCCCGCCCACCCCGAGCCGCCCAGCGATCGAGCCGACGAAGACCAGATGGCCGCCGTGGTGGCACATGCCGGGCAGCAGCGCCCGGGTCAGCTCGATCGGGGCGCGCAGGTTCACCGCGAGCAGCTCCTCGGCGCGCGCGTCGGCCATCCCGGCGAACGGGCCGGCCCAGCCGGTGCCGGCGTTGTTGACCAGCACGTCCACCCGGGCGTGGTGGGCCAGCGCCCGCTCGGCCAACTCCCGGCCGGCGCCGGGCCGGGTCAGGTCGGCCAGCAGTGTGGTGGCGCCGGTCTCAGCGGCGAGCCGGGCCAGCCGGTCGGCGTCCCGGCCGGCGGCGACGACCTGACTTCCGGCCCCGGCCAGCCGCCGGACGAGGGCGGCGCCGATGCCCGACGAGGCACCGGTGACCAGCACCACCGCGCCGGTCAGCCGCACCGCGGCAGCTCCGGCGGCGCCGAACCCCGCCGGGGCGGGCCGGACGCCGCGGGCGCCTCGGCCGGCCGGTCGTCGGCGACCGGCGCGCGGTCGGCCTCGGCGAGCAGGTGGGCCAGTTCGGCGTGCAGGGCGGCGACGAAGGCGGGGCCGACGTCGGCCAGCGACCCGTCCAGCAGCGCACCGACCTCGAAGGTGTCGCCGCAGCGCAGCACGCCGACCCCGACGGGCACCCCCGCGGCGAGCGCGACCACCGGGGTGGCCGTCCTGAGCGGCGCGCCGGCCAGCGCCTGCGGACGCAACGGCGCCGGGACGTAGGAGACGATCACGTTGAGGTGCCGGCTGCTGTAGAACCGTCGCGCCAGGGCGGCGTGCACCGGCGCGGGCAGGTTGCCCATCGCCCGCATGACCAGGCCGGCCGCTTCGGGTTCCCCGCTCCGCAGCGCGGTCCGCAGCGACTGCCGGACCAGGGCGACCCGGAACCGGGGCGGGATGCGCCGCACCGGGAGGTCGAGGTTGACCGCACCGGTCCAGTTTCCCTGCGTCGGCGCCCGCCGCCGGGGGTCGCGGGAGACCGCGAACATGGCCCGCAATCGGGGCGGTGCCGGCGCGGGATGGACCCGACCCAGCGCCCCGGCGGTCAACGCCAGCATGAGTTCGCTGGCGTGCGCCCCGCAGGCACGGGCCGCGCGGAACACCTCGGCGGCGGGCAGCGTGGCGGTGACCAGGACCCGGCGCGGTGAGCCGAGCGGACGATTGAGCACGGTGGCCGGCGCCGGCCCCTGGGCGGCCAGGCGGGCCAGCCCGCGTGCGGTGAGCGCGACCTGGCGGGCGGCGTCCCGGACCCGGCCGCCCAGCCCCACGGTGTCCCGCCCTGGCCGGGCGGGCGCCTGCCCTGCCGGCTTCGCCGGCCGAGTGGTGGCCGGGTCGAGCAGCCGTTGCAGGACGCCGATCGCCGACAGACCGTCGCCGAGGCAGTGGTGCAGTTTGACCGCGACCCGGGTACGCCCGTCGGGGAGCCCGCCGAGCAGCAGAATCTGCCACGGTGGCCGGTCCAGGGCCAGCGGCTGGGACCAGAACCGGTCCACCGCGGCGCTGCCGTCGTCGCCCGGCGCGAGCCGCACCTCGGTCAGGTGGGCGGCGGGGTCGACGTACCGGTCAACCACCCAGCCGGGCCGGCGCGCCTGCCCCCGGCTGACCAGCCGGCGACGCAGGGTGGTGATCGCGGGTAGCCGCCGCGCCAGCAGCGCGGCCAGATCCTCGCGGGTGAGGGCGGTGCCGTCGGGTCGGGGCCCGAGCTCCAGCACCACACCGATCTGTTGCGCCACCGTGGCCGACTGCACGTACCGGAAGAACGCGTCCTGCGGGCGTAGCGGCCAGCTGGCCGGCTGTTCGCCGGCCGGCCCGGCGGGAGACCCCCAGCGGGCCGGGTCGGTCGGGCGCGCCCCGTCCGGTGACGGTGCCTCGACCGGAGAGCGCGCACCGGCGACGGCCGGCAGCCCGAGATCCGGCAGGTGCGGGTGGGCCGACGCCTGCACCGGGTGAGGTGGGTGCGGCCCGACCAGCCGGGAGCGGACGAGCGCGACCAGCGCGGCCGGTTCGCGGACCGTCTCGGCCAGCCCCGCGGCGGTCATCAACGCCGCATTGGCCGCGCCATGCGCGGCGATCGGCCGGTACATCACCACCGGCGTGCCGGTGGCCCACGCCTCGAGTGCGGTCGCTCCGCCGGCGTTGGTGACCAGCACGTGCGCGGCCCGCAGCAGCGTGGGCATGTCGTCGACCCAGGCGCGCACCAGCAGCCGCCCGTCGGGGGTGGCCAGGCGCGCCAGCCGGTCGGCCAACTGCTGGTTGCGTCCGCAGACCGCGACGACCTGCACCGCGTCGCCGATGCCGACCAGCGGGGCGATCGCCTCCTCGACCGAGCCCAGGCTGTAGGAGCCGCAGGCGACCACCACCGCCTTCCGGTCCGGGTCGAGACCGCAGCGCCGGGCGGCCTCGGCCCGGTCACCCGGCCGGAACCGCTCGAGCACCGGGGGCGCGCAGACCCCGAGCGCCGCGCCCGGGGCGGCGACCGCCGCCACCGGCAGCGCCGCCGGGTGCACCACCATCCCCAGATCCAGCTGGGAATACACCCAGAACGGGTGCGGGGCGAAATCGGACACCCAGGCCCCGACCGGTACGCCGAGACCGCGGTGCTGGCGTAGCCAGGCCAGCCCGGCACTGCCCAGCGGGTAGGTGGAGAGGATCACGTCCGGGTCGAACGCCTCGATGACCGGGGCGAGCCGCCGCCCGGCCCAGGAGCCGGTGAACCACTTCGAGGCGTCGGCGAACCACCGGTGCCGCCACAGCGAGGACCAGAAGAACTCGTACAACCAGGGCGTCGCCCCGACATTGGTGAGGTAGGTGCGACGAAAGGTCGGGCCGACCCCCGGACCCATCGCGTCGAGGGTGTCCACCCAGCCCACCCGGCTGCCCGGCCAGAGCGCGTGGACGCGTTCCTCGAGCGCCCGGCCGGTGGCGTCGTGCCCGCCGCCGATGTCGGCGGAGACGATCAGCACGCGCCGCGCGATCGACTCGGCGGGCGGCCGGATCGGGTGACCCGGCCCGTTGTCGGGCGCGATCACCGGAGGCCCGCCGGATTCGGGCGGCACCGGGTGCGAGACCCGCGCGCTGGTGGGTATGCCAGGCGGGCATCGACCGGCCGATCCGGCGCCGACGATCTCGGGACTTCTCCATGGCCTTCGGTTTTCTGCTGGCGCTCCTCGCCGCACTGTGCAGCGCCACCGCGGCGATCCTGCAGTCGATCGGAGCGCGCCGGGTGGCGGCCATGGCACACCTCGACCCGAGGCTGCTGTGGCGGCTGGTGCGCACCGGGCCGTACGCGGCCGGCCTGGCCCTGGACGGCGCGTCCTCCGGGTTCACCTTCACCGCGCTGCGTACCGTGCCGCTGTTCGCGGTGCAGGCGGTCGGGGCGGCCAACCTCAGCCTGGTGGCGCTGATCGCCATGCTGGTGCTGCGCGTCCGGCTGGCCCTCCGGGACTGGGTGGCCATCGGTGGTGTGGTCGCCGGCCTGCTGCTGCTGGTTTTCTCGGCCGGCACCAGCCCGCCGGCCGAGGCCTCGCCGAACGACGGCTGGTGGCTGCTCGGCGCGGTGCTCGCGCTGGCCGTCGGCGCCTACCTGGGCAGCCCCCGGATGCGGGGCCCGGCCCTGCCCGGCGTGCTGGCCGGGCTCTCCTTCGGCGCCGCGGCGGTCGGCGCCCGGTTGCTCGGCCGGGCCAGCAGTCCGGGCATGGTGCTGGCCAGCCCGGTCAGCTACACGCTGGTGCTGGCCGGGATGACCGGCGTGCTGCTCTACGCCACCGCCCTGCAGCGCGGCTCTGTCACGGTCGCTTCCGCCTCCACCATCCTCGGCCAGACCGTGGCCCCGGCGGTGGCCGGCTGGCTGGTGCTCGGCGACCGGGTGCGGCCCGGCGCCGAGCCGGTGGCGGTGCTGGGCTTCCTGCTCGCCGTGAGCGGCGCGGTCGCGCTCGCCCGGCACGCCCAGCCGCACCGGGTGGGGACCCACAGACCGGCGGACCGTGGGCGCCGGGCACCGGGTCGCGGTCGTTGACATGTCGTACGCCTCCAGCGACGAAAGGCGGAGCGCGCCACCAGCCGCCGCCCCTCGGGATGAATAGCAGCTTACCGGCGGATTTCTCCCCATATAAGGTACTTTCAGGCTCTCGGCAGCACCAGTGCCGGTTCGACCAGACGAGGGAGGAGGCGGATGACAGCGGGAAGGTCCGCCCGGAAGCCCGACGTTCGTCCGCCTCGCCCGCTCGGTGAACCCGCCCTGGCTCCGGTACCGGCCGGCTGGTGGCTCGACGGCCTGCTGGTCGCCGCGCTCGCCGCGCTCACCGCCGCGCTGGTGTGGTGGTCGCCGCTGCTCGACGTCGACATCGCCATACGGGACTGGTGCGACCAGCACCGGCCACCACCGGTCGCCAAGCTGATGCTGGCCTTCGACTACCTGGGCCAGGGCGGTCCGCTGACCACCCTGACCGTGGCGGTGTCGTTCTGGCTCGCCTGGCGGCACCGGACGATCCGGCCGGTCATCCCGGCCGGCCTGGCCCCGATCGTGAGCACCATCCTGATCGTGGGCCTGAAGAAGTGGACCTCGCGTGGCGCCCCGCACCACGGTTCGGTGGGGTTGTTCAGCCAGGGATGGGAGGAGTTCTACCCGTCCGGGCACGTGAGCAACGGCATCGTCTACTACGGGGTGCTGGCCATGCTGCTCGCGCCGTACCTGGCGGTGCCGGTCCGGCGCGTGCTGCAGTGGCTGCCCGGTGTGCTGGTGGCCATCGGCACCACCTACCTCGGCTACCACTGGCTCACCGACAGCATCGGCGGCTACCTGCTCGGGCTGCTGATCATCCGGTTCCTGCTGCGGGTGCCGTGGCGGACCCTCCGCCTGCCCCGCCGACTCGACCGGCCACCCCCCAGCGACCACCAGGTCTACTCGCACGCGTACCGGGAAGGGCCGCCGGGCTCGCACCACCGTTGGGCGCAGGTCCGCATGATCGGGCCGGAACGCCCATGCTGACCGCCGACGTGCTGGCCGGAACCCCACTCGCCCTCGGCGCCGCCGCGGCGTTCGGGGCGTCCTCGGTGCTGCAGTTCCGCGCCTCGCACCGCGCTCCCGAGAGTCCGGCCGGGCGGCCCACCCTGCTGCTGCACCTGATCCGCCAACCCGAATGGCGCTGGTCGGTGGTGCTCGCCGCCGGTGCCTTCGGCCTGCAGGTCGGCGCACTCAGCCTGATGCCGCTGATCCTGGTGCAGCCGCTGCTGATCACCGGGCTGGTCTGGTACATCCTGCTGCACTCGCTCACCGAGCGCAGGCGCCCGGACCTCAGGATCATGCTGGAAGCGGTGCTCTGCCTGGTCGCGCTCTCGGCGTTCCTGCTGATCGCCCGGCCGACCGCCGGACAGGGCAAGGGGCTGGGAACGCTCTCGTCGGCCCTGCTGCTGGGCGTCGCGGTGGTCGGGGCGGTCGCGTTGTGCCTGGTGGCCGCCGTCGGGCTGGGCCGCAAGTGGCGCCCGCTGCCGCTGGCCCTGGCCGCCGGCGTCTGCTACGGCGTCACCGCAGGCCTGATCAGCAGCCTCGCATTCCACTACAACGGCAGCCCGCTGAGCGTGTTCGGGCACTGGCAGACGTACGGGCTCATGATCCTGGGTCCGTTCGGCGTGCTGCTGAGCCAGAACGCCTACCAGGCCGGTCCGCTGGGCGCGCCGGCCCTGGCCACGATCATCGTGGCCGACCCACTGGTGTCGCTCGCCGTCGGCCTGCTCTGGCTGGACGAGCGGATCCAGGCGGGACCGGGGGACCTGATCGGGGAGATCCTGGCCCTGGCCGTGCTGGCCGGCGCCGTGTTCCTGCTCGCCCGGCGGGCCCCCCACGTGGACAAGGAGTAGCCGACGGCCGGCGGCGGGCCGAGCCGGGGCGCGAAATTGAGGTGCCCGGGCGCGGCCCGGCGCTCTAGGTTTCCGCCGTGACCCTCGACATCGTGAGCCTCGCCGAACGGCCCGACCTCGCCCCGCTGCTGGACGAGGACTTCGACGGGGCGTGGCCCCAGTTCATGCTCTGGGACCCGATGGCTTCCGTGTACTACAGCGTCGCCCACGACCTCTACCCGGAGTTCGTCTTCGCCGCCGTCGACTCCGCCGAGCCGGGGCGCGCTGTCGCCCGGGCGTACGCCGTGCCGCTGCGCTGGACGGAGGCGGAGCTGCCCGACGGCGGCTGGGACCGGGTCATCCAGCGGGCCACCATCACCCGCCTCACCGGGGCCACCCCGAACATCGTCTCGGCCCTGGAGATCTGCATCCGGCCGGACCAGCGCGGACGCGGCCTGTCCGCGCTGATGCTCACCGCCATGCGGGAGGCCGTCGCGAAGCTCGGCTACGACACGCTGGTCGCCCCGGTCCGCCCCAGCGGTAAGCACACCCACCCCGACCTGCCGATGACCGACTACGCGGCGCAGGTCCGCGCCGACGGCCTGCCGGTCGACCCGTGGCTGCGGGTGCACGTCCGGGCCGGCGGGCGCATCGAGCGGGTCGCCACCCGGTCCATGATGATCAGCGGGACGCTCGCCGACTGGCGCTCCTGGACGGGCCTGCCGTTCGACACCAGCGGCCCGGTGCACGTGCCGGGCGCGCTCGTGCCGGTGCACTGCGACGTGACGCACGACCACGCCGTCTACGTCGAGCCCAACGTCTGGGTCCGGCACCGGCTCCGGTGAGCCGGCGCGGCCGCCGGCCGGCTGGCCGCGGCGGCTGAGGCCTACCCCCGCCCGGGAAAGAGCCGCACCATTCTGCCCCTCGCCGACCACTGACCGGCGCTGCTCACGGCCGGATGTCCAGGGCGCCGATCAGACCGTCCCGCAGCGTGAAGCGGTGCCGCAGCCGGACCGGGCTGCCCGGGAACGTCCCCGAGACCAGGGTCCTGACCACCACGTTGCCACCGGCCTCCTCCTCGACCGCCTCGGGAATCGCCTTGTAGTCGAACTCGGCCGCGGTCCGCTCGCGCCAGGCCCGGATCGCCGCCGGGCCCTGGTAGGTCCGGTCCTCGTCGGCCACGATTGCGTCGTCGGTGAAGCAGGAGACGAAGGCGTCGATGTCGGGTTCGGCGCTCAGCTGGTAGTAGCGGACGATCACCTCGGGAACCGTGACGGTCATGCTGCTCTCCTCAGGTCGTGACCCGTTGGTCGTGGCTGACTACCACGAACGCGCGTTGGTAGGCGTCGCGGCGTCGTGCAGCGCGACCTCCACGGTCGTCCCGGGCGGCAGCGGGAAGGACTCCCCCCGTACGGCCACCGGAACGGGCTGGCCCGCCCCCGGGGCGGCGGAGATCCGCAGCCCCTCGTGGTCCACGTGCAGGAAGATCAACTGGTTGCGGTACCTGATCACGCAGTCGAGTTCGTCGAGCCCGTCGGGCAGCAGCGGGTTGAGCCGCAGGACGTCGCCGCGGACCTCCAGGCCGGTGTAGCACCGTTGCAGGATGTCCAGCGTGCCGGCGGCGGCGCCGAGGTGGATGCCGTTGCGGGTCGAGCTGTGCTGCGGATCGGTGAGGTCGGTACCGAGGGCGGTGGTCAACATCTCATACGAGCGGCGACGGTCCGTCCGGGCCAGCACCCACGCGTGGGCGACCCGGCTGAGCGTGGAACCGTGGGTGGTGCGGGACAGGTAGTAGTCGACGACGGCGGGGATCCGGGTCGGGGCGAACTCGTACCCCAGGCCGCGCACCAGCCCGGTGAGCTCCTCGGCGCTGAACAGGTACAGCAGCATCAGCACGTCGGCCTGCTTGGAGATCTTGTAGCGGTTCGCGTCGTCGCCCTCGGCCTGCAGCAGCGAACCCAGCTGCCGCAGGTCGCCGTACCGCCGCCGGTACCGGTCCCAGTCCAGCTCCGCCAGGTCGCCGTAGCCCTCGAACTGGGCGAGGATGCCATCGTCGAGGAAGGCCAGCCGTAGCCGGCCCCGGATGTGCGCCCACCGGCGCCGCTCGTCGTCCGCCGGGGCGACCTTCCGCCACGGCGCCACCCCCGGATGCCGGCTGAGGATCGCGCAGGCCTCCTCGGCGCGGCCGAGCACCCAGGCGACCATCACGTTGACGTACGCGGAGTTGTCCAGCCCCTGCCCCGGCCGACCCGGGTAGCCGTCGTGGAACTCGTCCGGACCCATCACCCCGCGGATGTCGTACCGGTCGTCGGCCGGGTCGTAGGTGGCCAGGCCGGCCCAGAACCGTGCCGTCTCGACCAGCATCTCCAGCCCGGAGTGGGCGAGGAACGGCAGGTCGCCCGTCGTCTCCCAGTACCGCCACACGCAGTAGGCCACGGCCAGGTTGACATGCTGCTGCCGGCCGCTGTGGTCCGCCACCCACTCCCCGGTCACCGGCGAACGCGACCGGGACGGACTGTCGTCCCGACCGCTGTCGCCGCTCTGCCAGGGAAACAGCGCGCCGGCCATGCCCGCCGCGGCCGCCTGCCGCCGGGCCGCCGGCAACCGCCGGTACCGATAGGCCAGCAGCGCCCGGGTCAGCTCCGGCATCCGCAGATTCAGGTACGGGTAGACGAACAGCTCATCCCAGAAGATGTGCCCGTGGTAGCCCTCGCCGTGCAGTCCCCGGGCGGGCACCCCGGCGTCCAGGTCGATCACGTGCGGTGACAGCGTCTGCAGCAGATGGAACGTCTGCACCCGGATCGGCACCTGCCAGGCATGCTCCTCTCCGACATCCAGCCGGAACCGCTCCCACAGCTGGGTCCACGCCGTGTCGTGGTCGGCCAGCACCATGTCGAAGGTCCCCGCGTGCCGCAGTTCCCGGCGGGCGGCCGTCAACGGCTCCGAGACCACCCGGTCGCGGTTGGAGAAGATCGTCACGGTCTTCTCCACGACCACCCGGTCTCCGGGAGTCACGTCGACGCCGATCACCTGGCTCACGTCGTTCGGTCCGTGGGCCGCCGCCAGCCTGAGGTGGGCGACGCCGGCGCCGCTGACCCTGGTACGCGCCGCCACGGCCACCTGGTGTCGGGACGTGGTCGTCACCGCCGTCAGCCAGACGGTCTCGGCGTCGTCCCCGCCGGTTGCCACGTCCGTGAGATGCCGACCGCAGCTACCCGCCTCCGCCGGCGCGTTCGCGTTGACCACCCCACCGTCGAGGCCCGACCTGATCTCCAACCGGCCGGACCAGTTCTCCGCGACGATGCTCGTCTCCAGCGCCGCCAGGTGGGGACTCGCCAGCGACACCAGCCGTCGCTGCCGGACCCGGGTACGCCGCTCGTCCCGGTCGACCACCAGCAACTCCCGCAGGTACACCCCGCGCCGCAGATCCAGCATCTGGTGCACGTGCTCCCGCCGCCCCTGCCCTGGCGCGAACCAGTCCCCGCCGGCGGGACGGAACGTCAACGGGAGCCAGTTCGGCAGGTTCACGATGCCCTCGTCGCTGTCCGGCCGATCGGCCCCGTACAGCCGGTTGTGGAAACCGGCGAGGTAGGTGCCGGGATAGTGGACGCCGTCGGCGGAGGCCTCCGGGGCCGCCCCGCGGGTGGCCAGGTAGCCGTTGCCGAGGGTCAGCATCGTCTCCCGGGTGCCTTCCTCGGCCGGTGCCGCACCGTCCTGGTACGCCAACACCCAGCCGGCCGGCGGAGGCCGGCTGCACAGCTCACACCCAGGGTCCACGTTCGCCGGCACCCCGCACTCCCCTTCCACGGCGCGGTGCCGTTTCCCCGTTTCCCGCGCGGCAAACTCCCGGACGCCGGTAAATCGGGCGCAGAGGCACATTGCGCCGGCATAGGTTGGCCGGGTGAATCAAGCGGTTGCGGTGGTTGATCGGGTGGTGACCGAGCGGGGCGAGCTCGTCCTGCGGCAGTGCGGCGGGCACTTCGAGATCGTCAGCAACGGGGTGTTCCTGATGGACACCCGGGCCGGCGCGTCGGAGCGGCTGCTCGTCCGGAAGGCACTCGAGCTGGTACGGCCGGGGGCGCGGGTGCTGATCGGCGGGCTCGGGGTGGGGTTCTCGCTGGCCGAGGCGGCCGCCTCGGCCGTGCCGGCGGAGATCGTGGTCCTGGAGATCGAGGAGACGCTCATCGGGTGGCACCGCGACCGGCTGGCCGCCCACAGCGGGCACGCCCTGCACGACCCCCGGGTGCGGATCGTGAACCGGGACATGCTGGCCTGGCTGCGGAGCAACGACGAGGCCTTCGACGCCATCTGCCTCGACATCGACAACGGCCCGGACTGGACCGTGTTCCCCGGCAACGCCACCCTGTACGACGCGGACGGCACGGCACTGCTGCGCGACCGGCTCGCCGCCGACGGCGTACTGGCCGTCTGGAGCGCCTCGGCCGCACCGGCGTACGCCGACCGGCTGGCGGAGGTGATCGGTCCGGTCACCACGCACCTGGTCGAGGTGCCGCGCGGCGAACCGGACGTGGTCTACCTGGCCCGCCGTACCGGCCCGGACCGCCGCTGACCGCCCCGCGGATCCTGTCGTACCCGTAGCCCATGATCCTTGTCGTCACGGCGACGCTGGCTCGTTCCGGCGTCGACATCGTCATGGGCGACGCCGGGTCGCGGCGGGCGGGGAGGTCGGAAGGGTGGCGGACGTGGACGACGCCGGATGGGCGCGGCGAAGCAGCGTGCGGGTGGTGCCGCCCGCCCGGCCCCGGAAGCTGGCCAAGGTGCCTTTCGTGGAGTTGGCCGACGGACGGCTGCAGGGCGTGGTGTCCAGCGGGTCGGACATCGAGCGGGTGTACGTCTCGTCGCTCACCTCCGGCACCCACGCCTACCACTGCAGCACTAACAACAACCGGCCCTGCGGCGGCCTGCGCGGCACCCCGTGCAAGCACCTGGCGGCCCTGGCCGACGAGGCGGTCCTGCAGTACGGCCTCGACCGGGTCGCCCGCTACCTGCGGGCCGACGCCGGCGACGGGGTGACCACCGGCGCGGAGCTGCTGAGCCGCCTGGACGCGCGGCACGAGCCGACCCCGGCGGCGGTGGTGTTCAGCCGGTTCCTGCGCCACCTGTCCTACCTGGAGGCGCCGGGCAGCAGCACGCCGCTGCCCGAGCTGCACTGGTTCCCCGCCACCGGGGCAGGTCGCTGATGCTCGGCACGCAGCTCACCGCCCTGACCGACGGGCACCCGGCCGCGCTGACCTACGCCCTCGACCTGGTGGCGGGCGTCGACGCCGCCCTGACCCGCGGGCTGGCCCGGGTCGGCGAGGCGGACGCGACGGCGCTCGCCGGCCTGGCCGGCGCGCTGGCGGCCACCCCGCTGGCCGATCTGGTCGCCGAGGCGATCGACAAGATCTGCGCCGGCTCGGTGACGACGGAGCATCTCGCCGCGCTCGCCGGTGCCCGGTCGGCGCTGCTCGGCGCCGCGCACGACGCGCTGCTCGGGCAGCTCGACGCCGCGCTGGGCCGCGGCCGCGACCCGTGGTCGGCGGCGCCGGCCCCACCCGCCGGGCCCTCGCCCGTGCTGGCCTCCGTGCGGGCCTGGTTGCACGAGGTGGCCGTGACCGGGTGGCGCGGCGTCGACCACGAGCTTGTGGCCGCGGCCGGGACGCCGGTCGAGGCCGCCCTGGCCGCACCGGAGTCACGCCGGCTCGCCGTGCTGCTCGACGGCCTCGCCGCCGAGCTGCGGGCCTGTGTGCCGGTCGCCACGATGCCGCAGCTGCCGGCACGCCGCTGGGCCGACCTGTGGGCCCGTGGAGTGCTGCTCGCCCAGGACGCCGCCGCCGTCGACCCCACGGCCGACGTCGTCGACCGGGTCGCCGGGCGGCTGCTGCCGCTCGGGGTGGACGTGCACGAACACGACACCGCGATGCAGATCCAGGTGCACGGGCTCTTCGAGCCGGCCGCCGGCGGGCCGCCCCGGCTGGTACGCACCGCGGTGGGCGCCGCGAAGGTGGACACCATCGTCGGTCCGGCGTTGTGGCGCCTGCTGCAGACCCATCCCACCTTGCTGACCGCGCTGGCGCAGCGGCGCGGCGTGACGGTCACCGACCTGCCGGCGCGAGGTGCGGACCTGCACTGGCACGACGACCGGGCGCAGCTCGACGAGCCGGTCGATCCGTTCGCCGCAGCGCGGGTCCTGCTGCCCGGTGCCCAGGCGGCGGCCATCGCGCCGCTGGACCGGCACCCGGCCGCGATCGCCGAACCCGTCCTGCTCGAGGGGTACGCCGTCCGCGACCACGACGGCGGCCTCGCGGTGGAGCTGGACGGTCGCCCGCTCGCCGTGGCGGTCGACCGGCTGCCCTCCTGCGGCCCGCTCACCCCGGAACTGGTCGCCGCGTCGTCGGCCTGCCTCGGCCTGCTGCGTTGGGACGACGGCCGCTGGCTGCTGCAACCGTTGGCGGTGCGGGCCGACGTCAAGCGCAAGGTGGTCGACGTGCACACCGGGGACTGGGCGTGCGGCGTCAGCGACGCGAAGGTCGCGAAGGCCGAGGCGAAGGCGGGCGACGCCGTGGCGGTGCTGCGCGAACGCGCGGGACGGTTGCTGCGCCGATGACCGAGCAGATCCACGACCGCGCTGACGAGAACCGGCGGCAGGTGCTCTACTGGCGGCTGCTGGCCCGACTCTTCGACCCCACCGAGCAGCCCACCCTCGAATCGGCGAGCATGGCCGTCGTCGAGGAGCTGGGCCTGCCGGCCTCGCTGCTCGACCCGGCGGTCTCGGTCGACACCGTGGTGCAGCGTTTCCCAGCCCTCGCCGCCGAGTTGCGTGGCCTGCTGACCACTGCCGAGGACGCGGCGACGTCCGACGACACCACCGGGCGGCCGGGGCCGGCCGAGGTACGCCGCGCAGCACTGGTGTCGAAGGTGCTGCTCAACGTGTTCGCGACCGGCGCCGGACCGGTCAGCGCCGGCCAGTTGGCCCGGTGGCAGTCCGACGCCGGCTGGTTCGAGCAGGCGCTCGGCGCCGAGGCGGGCGAACTGCGCCGGCAGGGCGGCACCGGGCTCGGCGGCACGCTCGCCGCGCTGGAAGGCGACCTGGTGCGCCGGATGCACCTGCGCGAGGTGCTCGCCGACCCGGCGCTGGCCAGCCGGCTCACGCCGAGCATGTCGCTGATCGAGCAGTTGCTGCGGGACAAGGCCAACCTGTCCGGGGTGGCCCTGGCCAACGCCAAGGCGCTGATCCGCCGTTTCGTCGACGAGGTCGCCGAGGTGCTGCGTACGCAGGTGGAGCAGACCAGCGTCGGGACCATCGACCGGTCGGTGCCGCCGAAGCGGGTGTTCCGCAACCTCGACCTCGACCGCACCATCTGGCAGAACCTGACCAACTGGAGCCCGGAGGACCAGCGGCTCTACGTGGACCGGCTCTACTACCGGCAGACCGCCCGACGGACCACTCCGGCGCGGCTGATCGTGGTGGTGGACCAGTCCGGGTCGATGGTCGACTCGATGGTCAACTGCACCATCCTGGCGTCGATCTTCGCCGGCCTGCCCAAGGTGGACGTGCACCTGATCGCGTACGACACCCGGGCGTTGGACCTAACGCCGTGGGTGCACGACCCGTTCGAGGTGCTGCTGCGCACCAACCTGGGCGGCGGCAACGACGGACCGGTCGCCATGGCGATGGCCCGTCCCAAGATCACCGAACCGCGCAACACGGTGCTGGTCTGGATCTCGGACTTCTACGAGTTCGACCGCTCGCAGCCGTTGTTCGACGGCATCGAGGCCGTGCACCGCTCCGGCGTGCGGTTCATCCCGGTCGGCTCGGTCAACAGCTCCGGCCAGCAGAGCGTCAACCCCTGGTTCCGGCAACGGTTCAAGGACCTGGGCACCCCGGTGATCTCCGGTCACATCCGCAAACTCGTCTTCGAGCTCAAGAGCTTCCTCACCTAGGAGTCCACCCTTCATGTCCGAGATGCTGCGTGCCCCCGCCGAGGTTAAGTACGCCGACGAACTCGACTACCTGGAGTCGGTCGACAACGACCCGAAGCCGTTCTCCTGGCGGCTCAGCCCGCGCATGGTCCGGCTGTTCGTCCTCGGTTCCGAACGGGCCGACGGCCTGGACCGGGAGATCCCGCAGAAGTGGTTCGGCGACCGCACCTTCGTCGAACGCAGCATCGTGACGCTCGCCTCCGACCGGGGTCTGCTGCTGATCGGTGACCCGGGCACCGGCAAGAGCTGGCTGGCCGAGCTGCTCGCCGCCGCGATCTGCCGCAACTCCACTCTCGTCGTGCAGGGCACCGCCGGCACCACCGAGGACCACATCAAGTACTCGTGGAACGTGTCCATGGTCATCGCCCGCGGGCAGTCCCGCGAGTCGATGATCCCGTCGCCGATCATGACCGCGATGGAGCAGGGCGTGATCGGCCGCTTCGAGGAGCTGACCCGCTCCACCAGCGACGTGCAGGACGCGCTCATCTCCATCCTGTCGGAGAAGTACGTCTCGATCCCCGAGCTGAACGACGACAACATCGTCTTCGCCAAGCCCGGCTTCTCCGTCATCGCCACCGCGAACAGCCGCGACCGGGGCGTCAACGACCTCTCCTCCGCGCTCAAACGGCGATTCAACTTCGTCCGGATCCCGGTGGTGACCAACAAGCGCAGCGAGGCCGAGATCGTCCGGTTCCGCACCGAGGAGCTGCTGCGCCGGCACCGCATCGAACTCGAGGTCCCGCCCACCCTGCTGGACATCCTGCTGCAGAGCTTCGCCGACCTGCGCACCGCCGCCGCGGCGGCGACCAGCGACGACGAGAAGCTCGAATCGGCGCTGTCCACCGCCGAGCAGATCGGTGTCCTGGAGGACGCCATCCTGCACAGCCAGTTCTTCGGCGACCGGATGCTGCGCGCCGAGACGTTGGCCGGCTCGCTGATGGGGTCGCTGGCCCGGCGCAGCCCGGAGGACCTCGCGATCCTCAACAAGTACCTGCACGGGGTGGTGGAACCCCGGGCCAAGCAGGACGGCGGCGGCTGGGAGGGCTTCCTCGACGGCGGACGCCAGGCCATCGCCGCCCTCTCATGACCGCCGCCGTCGCCGGCCCGTTCGGTGCCCTGCGCCAGCAGCTCACCGACGCCGCCGTTGCCTTCGCCGACTCCCCCGACGCGCTCGCCGGCATCCTCGCCGGCATGGTCGACGACGTCGACCGCGCCCTCGCCGTGCCGCTGGAGATCTTCCCGGTGTGCCACCACTCGCCGGCCTCGGCGCTGGCGATGCTGCGCCGGCTGCGCGCGAAGCAGCCCCGGGTGATCTACCTGGAGCTCTGCGAGGATCTGCAACCGCTCCTGGGCGAGCTGCGCAACTGCCGCCTCCCGGTGGCCGTGCAGGCGTTCGCCGCCGAGCTGGACGGCCACCCGGCCGAGTGGGGCCCGCTCAGCGTGGTCGCGCCGATCACCGAGGCCTCCGCCGAATACCAGGCCATCGCGTACGCGCTGGAGACGCCGGGCGTGGAGCTGGTGCTGGTCGACCGCTCCACCGACCACGTCTTCCAGTGGCTGCCCCGCGACCGACCGGAGCCGACCCGCCCAGGCGGCGGGGACGGCGACGCGGGCGAGGACGGCGGGCGACCCGGCGACGAGGGCGCCCTGCACGGCGACGCGGTCGGCGTGGAGATCGGCGACCTGCGCCCCGGCTTCGCCGAGCTGGAGGCGCACCTGCTGCACCACGGCAAGGTGCGGCACTGGTCGGAGTGGTGGGACCAGTACGTCGAGCAGCCGCTCGCCGACGCCGATCACGACACCTACCGCCAGGTGATGGTGCTCATCGGCAGCCTGTTCCGCCGGCTGCGCCCGGCCCGCTCCGCGCGCCTGGACCGCGACGAGGACCGCGAACGCTACATGTGGACGCGGATGCGCGAACACCTCGCCGCCTCCGGCGTCGACCCCACCGACTGCCTCTACGTCTGCGGCGCCTTCCACGCCGCCAGCCACGTCGAGCAGTTCGGCCTCGCCGCCGGCGCGCCCACGTACGAGATCAGCCCGCGCACCGGCACCCGCTGGCACTACGGGCTGATCCCGTCCAGCCACTCGGCCATCGAGGCGCAGTTCGGCCTCGCCCCAGGCTCGGTCTCCATCGCCGCGGCGACGTGGAGCAAGGCGCTGACCCGTGCCGGCCTCACTGGCTACCGGCTGGACGGGCAGCACGGCGGCCGCACCAGCGCCAAGGGCCGCCGCCGGGCGGCTGCCGGCACGGCCCCCGACACCGGGGTCACCGACCGGCTCTCCGGGTTCCTCGCGGCACCACCCGAGCCGGGTGGTCTCGACGAGGCGGAGCTGCGCGGCTGGTGCGTCGACATCGTCCGGCTCGCCCGCCGCAACGGCTACCTGGCGAGCACAGCCGACGCCATCGCCGTCTTCGAGACCGCGATCCTCCTCGCCGGGCTGCGCAACCGGGCCCGCCCCACCCCGTACGACTTCGCCGACGCGGCGGTCACCTGCATCGAGAAGGACGTCGTGCCCGGCCGGCGCGACGTGCGCCGGCTCTGCCAGATCCTCCTCGGCGGGGACCGGGTCGGTCAGGTGGGCTACGAAGCCCTCCCGCCGCTGGCCCGCGACGTCCTCGACCGGCTCCGACCGCTTGGCCTGGACCCGGAGAAGCGTACGGTCCAGCGCGCCCTGCTGGACCTGCGGGCCGACCCGCACCTGGCGCCGTGCTCGGATCTGCTGTGGATGCTGCGCTACCTGCTCCCGCCCGACGCGGTCCGGCCCATCATGGGCGAACGGCGGCTGGGACACCGATCCATCCAGGAGAGCTGGGACCTCGCACTCGGCCGCAACCAGCGGGCGTTGATCGAGCTGGGCTACGAGGGCGTCACCGTGGAGCAGGTGCTGGAGCAGCGGCTGCGCCGGGCGGTCCGGGGCTCGGAGGCCACCGCGGCCGGCGCCCTGGCGGCCGTCGAGGAGGCCATCCGGCTGCTCGACAGCCCGCGTCTGGTCGACGAGCTCGGCGCCCGGGCGGTGGAGCTGCTCGCCGCCGAGCGCACCGTCGACGACGCGCCGGAGGTGCTGCGCCGGATCCGCCGGCTGCTGGCCCACCACCGGGCCGGCGCTGCAGCCCTGCCGGCCTGGTGCGCGGCCTTCGTGACCACCGGCTACGCGCACTACTGCACCTTGCTGCCGACCGCCGTCGTCGACGAGCAGACCGGCGTCCGACAGGTCGGCGCCATGCTCGGTTTCCTGTTCAGCATGGAGAGCCTGGCGCTGTCCCTCGGCTGCGACCGCACGCAGCTCGAACTCGCCGTCGCGCAGGCTCACCCGGAGGCGCCCGCCAAGGCCGCGCTACTCTGGGCGGCCCGCCACCAGTTGGGCCTGCTGCCCCTCGCCGAGCTGCGGGCTCGCTGCGCCGACCTGCTGGCCAACCCGCTGGTGGTGCCGACCTTCCCGCAGTACCTTTCCGGCTTCGTGCAGGCCCTGGAGCCGGTGCCCGGGCTGGCGCCGTTCGTGGTGGAGCTGATGTCCGCGGCGTTCGGCCAGCTGCCCGACCCGATCCTGCTGCCCTGGCTGCCCTCCCTCATCACCACCCTGCGCGAGCACGGGCCGGAGCTGGTGCCGTTGCTGATCCGCGAGGCGGGCCGTACCTTCCCCGACAACCTGGCCGCGCTGGACGCCTGGGTGCCACCCTGGGCGGCAGCCGCCCCCGTCTCGGCGGCGGCGCTGCCCGTCGCGGCGGCGGGGCCGGTGGTCAGCTTGCTGGCAGACCATCCCGAGGCCGTCGACGCGGTCGCCGGGCTGCTCGGCTGCCCCGGCGAGTGGCGGCGGCCCGACGCGCCCGCGCACACCGAGGTGGCGGCGCTGCTCAGCCAGCACCCGGAGTCGACCGCAGCGGTGGCCGGCCTGCTGGGGGCCGGCACGGGCTGAGCCGGGACCGTCGGCGGCGGTCAGCGGAGCCAGCGGCGCAGGTACGCCGCCAGCCCGGTCAGGTCACCCCCGCCGGAGCGGTAGCCGAGGTGCCCGTCGGGGCGTACCAGCAGCAGGCCGGCCACGCCCGGGGCGAGGCCGAGCCGGCGCAGCGCCACCCGGTCGTCGGCGGCGCTCGTCAGCCGGTGCACGGTGACCTGACCGGCCCGGCGCAGCGGCGCGACGACCTCCTCCGGCCAGGCCGCTGGCGGACCGCCCAGCAGCAGGTGCCAGCCGGGCGGGGCGGTGAGCCGGTGCAGCGTGGTGCCGTCGACCGGGGCGTCGGGCAGCCGGTCCCCGGCTCGCGGACCTCGGCGCGGTGCGCCCGGGCCCTGCACGGACAGCGGGCTGCGCCGGTAGCGGATGTTCAGCTCCGCCACCGTGCGGAAGGCGGTGGCGCGCACGCCCCGGGCGGCGAGCACGGCAGGCAGCACGGCGGGCGCGATCCGGGTCCGGGCGAAGCGGGCCAGCGGGCTGGTGGCGGTGACGGCGGTGAACGCCCGGTCGGTGAGGCGCAGCACCAGCCGGCCGACCGGCGCCCGCTCCGCCTCGTAGCTGTCCAGCAGCGCCGGGTCCGGGCTGCTCTGCAGCGCGTGGGCGAGCTTCCATCCAAGGTTGACCGCGTCCTGGATGCCGGTGTTCATGCCCTGGCCTCCGGCCGGGCTGTGGATGTGCGCGGCGTCGCCGGCCAGGAAGAACGGCCCGGATCGGTAGCGGGTGGCGGCGCGGTGGTGCAGCCGGAAGTTGGTCATCCAGACCGGGTCGCGCAGCCGTACCGCCCCGCCGGTGTAGGTGTCGGCGAGGGCCTGCACCTCGGCGAGGGTGACCGGGGCGTCCGGCGGTGTCCGGTCGCCGGGTGGGCGGATGGCCAGCAGCCGCCAGGTGGCCGGGTGGCCGAGCGGAAAGAGGAGGAACAGCCCCCGCTCGGCGAGGAAGGCGTGCGCCGGGCCGGCGGCCACGCCGTCGGCCTCGAGGTCGGCCAGGACGAACGTCTGCGGGTACGCGGCGCCCTCGAACCCGATCCCGGCCAGGTGACGGACGGTGCTGTGCGCGCCGTCGCAGCCCACCACGTACCGGGCGGACACCTGTTCGGCAGGGCCGTCCCGGTGCCGCAGCGTCGCCACGGCGTCGTCCCCGGTACGGTCCAGCCCGACCAGCTCGACCCCTCGCTCGACGGCGATCCCCGCCGCCGTCAGGTGTTCGCCCAGGATCCGCTCGGTCTCGGCCTGCGACAGGAACAACAGATAGGGGTACGCGGTGTCGTGCAGACCGAGGTCGAACAGCGGCACCATCCGCTGCCGACCGGGTACGTGCAGGCACAGGCGCACCGCCCGGTTGCCCAGAGAGACCAGCTCGTCGGTCACGCCGAGCCCGGCGAGGACCTCCAGGGTGCGGGGCTGGATGCCCAGTGCCCGGGACTCGTGCACCCGGTCGAGCGCCCGGTCGACGACGCGTACCCGCACGCCGAACATGGCCAGCTGCCCGGCCATGGCGAGCCCGGTGGGGCCCGCCCCGACCACCAGCACCTCGACGGAGTCCATCGGCACCCCCTGGCTCGGATCGCGGGACCGCCCCTCTGGGCATGACGATATCGAGGCGCCTCCAGCAGTTCACGCCGCTGACGGCGCCGGGGCGGTAACGAGCTGCGCGAACAGGTCGGCGGCGGCGTCCAGAACGTCCCGGTCACCGGTGATCAGCAGGTCCAGCAGCAGGCCGCGGGTCGCGGCGAGGCTCAGCCGGGCCCGGCGGCGGGCCTCCGCGCGGTCGTATCCGAGCTGGACGAACAGCTCCTCGACGGGGGCCGCCCAGGCGGCGATGACCGAGGCCCGGAACGGCTCGGTCCAGGATCGGCCGTACAGCGCGTGCGCGTAGATCTCGAAGAACAGCCGTTCCGCCGGGGCCAGCGTCGGGTCGGCGAGGCGCCGCCAGAAGCGGCGGCTCACCTCGACCGGATCATCGGTCTCCGTGGCGAGGGTGGCGAGCGCGACCCGCTGCTCGGCCTCGACCCGCCGGACGACCTCCGTGAGCAGGCCCTCCCGGCTGCCGAAGTGGTAGATCAGCATGCGGTGGCTGGTGCCCGTACCGGCGGCGATCTCGCGGAGGCTGAGCTGGCTGAACCCGCCCTCCTTCAGGAAGTTGACGCACCGGTCGAGCAGCGCCTCGCGGGCGTCACCGGCCACCGGTGGACGCCGCGCCGTCGTCCGTCGCACCGGCGGACGGCGCCGCCGTGGCTGCGGCCTCGGCGGCGGCTCGGAGCCCGGCCGCCTCCATCCGCAGGTACCGCCGCGTCCGCGCCGCGGTCAGCAACGCGACCAGCCAGGCGAGGGCGCCGGTCTGCCGGATGCCGATGTCGATCCGGCTCATCCCGTCCGGCTCGGTCTCCACCCGGTGGTAGGCGACGGTGTGCACCCCGGGGACGTGTGAATCCCAGGCGAACGAGGCGCCCGGCCGTAGCTCGTCGACCCGCCACACCGTCGGTGGCAGGCCGGGCTGCCGGATGCGGAACCGGTTGCCCACCGCCAGGGCGGGGCCGTCGAGCGGCTCCACCGCCGACATGGACGCCGTCCACCGGGGATAGCTCGTCACGTTCGCCAGCGCGGCCCAGGCGTGCTCGGGAGCCGCCGCCGTGGTGATCGTCTCCGCGTAGTTCATGTACCAGATGGTACACAGCGGCGGCGAGCGTCAATAGCTGCCACCTCGGCCCAGCTGCGCGGTGACCCGCTCCCGCAGCGCGGTCAGCGCCGGGCTGACCGCGACGGCGAGCGGCGTGGGATCGGCCAACCGCCGGGCCCCCGCCGGCAGCCAGGCGAGGTCGGCGTCGAACCGGCGGCGGGCGGCTCGCACCTCGGCGGCGGGGTCGGCATTCTCGAGGCGCCGGCCATCACGCATGACCGGCGCCAGCAGCGGCTCGCGATCCGCCGGGGACGGCTCGTCGCGCAGCCCGACCAGATCCCCGTCGGCGCCGGTGGGATCGCGGAACACCTGCTTGGGGCCGGGCAGCGTGGCCTTGCCGGGCGACAGCTTGAGCACCGGCCGGTCGCCGTAGGCGACCAGTTTGTAGGCGCTGTCCAGCGACGGCGCGTCGTAGGAGACGCCCATCTTCGTGCCAACGCCGTACCCGTCGATCGGGGCGCCCTGGGCGACGAGCGCCGCGATGACGTCCTCGTCCAGGCTGCCGCTGGCCACGATCCGGGCCTGCCGCAGCCCGGCCTCGTCCAGGATCGCGCGGGCCTGCCGGGCCAGCGCCGCCAGGTCGCCGGAGTCGAGCCGCACGGCCATCGGGCCGGTCAGCCCGAGTTCGGTGACGACGTCCACGGCGGCCCGGACGCCGGCGGGCGTGTCGTAGGTGTCCACGAGGAAGATCGGGTTCGTCGGGAAGTCGGCGGCGAACGCGCGGAACGCCGCCCGCTCGTCGGGGAACGCCTCGACGTAGGAGTGGGCCATCGTCCCGGACGGGGTGAGCCCGTAGCGCCGGGCGGCCTCGACATGGCTGGTCGCGGTGAAGCCGGCGATGGCCGACGCCCGTGCCACGCCCGCCCCGGCCTCGATGCCGTGCGTGCGCCGGAACGCGAAATCGATCAGCTGGGCGTCGCCGGCGGCCAGCCGGCAGCGGGCCGCCTTGGTGGCCACCGTGGTGTGGAAGGTGATCAGGTTCAGCACCCCGGTCTCCACCAGTTGCGCCTCCGCGATCGGCGCGGTCACCTCCAGCAGCGGCTCGTCGGCGAAGACCACGCGACCCTCGGGTACGGCCCAGACGTCGCCGGTGAACCGCAGCCCGGCGAGCGCCGCCAGGGTCGCCGGGTCGAGCCCGGCCACCTCGCGCAGGTAGCCCAGCTCGTCGTCGTCGAAGGTGAAACTCTTTAGGAAGTCCAGCGCCTCGGCCAGGCCGGCCGCGACCAGGAAACCGCGCCGGTGCGGCAGGCGGCGGACGAAGAGGCTGAAGGTGGCCGGCTCGGTCATGCCGCGGCGCAGGTAGCTGGCCGCCATCCGCAGCTCGTACAGGTCGGTCCGCAGTCCGCTCATGCCACCCCCTCGACCACGCCACCACTGTGGTAGACGCGGCGGTGGCGCGTACGGGAAACGGAGATCCTGCGGCAGCCCAGCACCGCGTCGAAGGTGCCGACGGATCCGTTGACGGCCAGGCGGGATCCCCCGCATCGTTGACGAACCCATCGGGACGTGGGTCCGGTTCAGCGGGCGGACGGGCACCGGCGGGCTTAGAGTGTGGGGATGGGGGAAGCGGTTGCCGCGTCCGCGGTGGCCATCATGGCTGCCGTGATGGGTGGCGTCCCGACGCCGACACCGACGCCCAGCCTGCGGGTGGACGCGACGCCCGTGCTGACCTCGACCCCGTTCGGTGCGCTGCCCGGGCAGCAGGTCACCCACACCGTCACGATCGCCGGTACGGCGACGCTCGTCGCCGCGCGGATCACCTTCACCACCACCGCGGATCTGGAGACGGTCACGGCGCGCGCCCAGCCGGGTTGGTGCGCGGTGACCGCCCGCGAGGTGGTCTGCGACCTTGGTGACGTACGGCTGGCCAGCGGCTCGCCGGCGCCGCGGATCACGATCACGGGGCGGGTCCGGCCGGGCGCGGCGCCCGGCACCGTGGTCCGTAACCGGGTCAGCCTCACCTCCGAGCAGGTGCCGGAGAACGAGGCCCAGATCGCCAGCAACGCCTACCTGGTGCCCGGCTCGACCGCGACGCCCACTGATCCGCCAGTCGAGCCGCAGGCGGCGACGGTCGACCCGACGCCGGCCCGGTCGATGCGGGTGCCCACCGTGCTGGCGGTGGTGGTGGCGGGCTTGGCCGCGGCCGGGGCGCTGGTAACCCGTCGACGGTTGCGGCAGCGTCGCGCGGAAGGTGTTACGACCGGACGGCCGGATCCGATGTAGCAGGCGGAGGCAGGCGGCGTCAGGAGAACGGCATGAACCGACGGTGGTGGCGGCGGGCAACGCTGGCGGCGGTCGCCGGGACGGCGACTGTGGTCACGACGTCCACCTGGCTGGACGCCGGGACCGGCACCGCGGCGGCGCAGGGGCCGCTGCCCCTGCCGACCCTTTCCCTGCCCGTGCCGCTGCCCTCCGTGTCGCTGCCGCCCCTGCCGCTGCCGTCGGTGACACTGCCCCCGCTCACGCCGCCGTCGCCGAAGCCGCCCAGCGTCCGACCGACGGCCTCCTCGTCGGCCGGCCCGTCAACCGGGCACACCCCCGGGCTGGCGCCGGCCTCGCCGACCGCGCCGTCGCGAGCCGGCGGACCGGCCGCCCCGGCCACGGCCCCGCCGATGGCCGACCCCGAGTCCGCCCCGGCACTCATCGCCGCCGACCCCGGCGCCGACCTGTACCCGCAGCCACCGACGGACGCCGCCACCACGCCCGACGCCCGTCAGGTCGCCGCGCTCACCGACGTCGAGCGCCGGATCCAGTACCTGCACAACATTCTGGCCCGCACCCGCGACGACCTGGCCACGGTGCAGCGCCAACCCGATCCGGTGCTGCAACTGCTGACCGCCTGGACCGGCGGCCCCGCGCCGGCGGGTGACCCGGCGCCGCCGCTGGCCGTGGTCGACGCCGCGGACCTGCTCGACACGCCCACCGGCCGCGCCGCCGCCCTGTCCGCCGCGATCACCTCCGGCCAGGCCGAACTCACCGGCCGGCAGCGGGAGGAGGCCGCGCTCCGGCGGGAGATCGACCGGCGGGCCCGCGCCGCCGCCGTGACCGCCGCCGCGGCGGCACCGACCACCCGGGTCGCCGCGCCCGGCGGGAGCCGGCTGGGCCGGCCGCTGGCGGGCCGGCTCACCAGCGAGTTCGGCGTCCGCTTCGACCCGTACTACCACGTCTGGCAGCGGCATCCCGGGATCGATCTCGCCGCCCCGATCGGCACCCAGATCAGGGCGGCCGCCGACGGACGGGTCACCCGCGCCGGATGGTACGGCGGATACGGCAACTACACCTGCGTCGATCACGGCCGGGTGTCCGGGCAGCGGCTGTCCACCTGCTACGGCCACCAGTCCCGCCTGCTGGTGTCGCCCGGACAGCGGGTCCGCGCCGGCCAGGTGATCGGCCTCGTCGGCTCGACCGGCGCCTCCACCGGACCACACCTGCACTTCGAGGTGCGTCTCGGTGGCCGGGCCGTGGACCCGCTGCCCTGGATCTGAGCGCGCCGTCCCTCGCTCGGGACCGTCGGTGTCCTCGCGCGCCCGGCCGGATAGCCTGGTCGCCATGATCTTCATTACCGCAAAGTTCCGGGTGAGGCCGGAGGACGCCGACCGCTGGCCGCAGATCGTCGCGGAGTTCACCGAGGCCACCCGCGCCGAGCCGGGCTGCCTGTGGTTCGACTGGTCGCGCAGCGTGGCCGACCCGACGGAGTACGTGCTGGTCGAGGCGTTCCGCGACGACGAGGCCGGCGCCGCGCACGTGCAGTCGGAGCACTTCCGCACGGCGCAGCGGACGCTGCCGCCGCACCTGGTCGAGACGCCCCGGATCGTCAACGTGACCGTCCCGCAGCAGGACTGGTCGCTGCTCGGTGAGATGGCCGTCCCCGAGGGCAGGTAGTCGACGGTCAGTCCTCGACGGTCGGGCCGAGCAGCCGGATCTCCTCGATGTCCAGGGCCGCCTGCACCTCGCGCAGCACGGCGTCGTCGATCTGGTTGGTCCGCCGCAGCCGGGTGAGCTCCTGCCGCTTGCGGTCGAGGACGCCCAGCCGCAGCCGCCGGGCGAGTTCCCGCTCCTCCTCGGCCTGCTCGTCCCCCGGGCA
Organism: Micromonospora sp. NPDC047740; assembly: GCF_043204735.1. Lineage (NCBI taxonomy): Bacteria > Bacillati > Actinomycetota > Actinomycetes > Micromonosporales > Micromonosporaceae > Micromonospora > Micromonospora sp. NPDC047740. The sequence continues at coordinate 470,266 of NZ_JBIDCT010000001.1, read as the reverse complement.
CCGGATGTCGTCGAGGTGCTCCTGGTAGTCGGAGCGGAGCCGCTCGACGGCGTCCGGCGCTGCGCCCACGTCGGCGGCCACCTGGGGCAGGGCGTCGAGGGCGGCCTCGGTGGCCCGGATGCGCGCCCAGCGGACCTCGTCCTCCCGTTCCTGGTCGCCGCTGAGACCGGCCCAGCTCACCACGGCCGGCAGCGTGGTGCCCTGGACCAGCATGGTCAGCACGATGACCGTGACGGTCACGAAGATGATCAGGTCCCGTTCGTGGACGGGCGTGCCGGCGCTGGTCGCGACCGGCACGGCGAGGGCGGCGGCCAGCGAGACCGCGCCCCGGAACCCGGCCCAGCCGGCCGCGGTGCGGACCCGCCAGTCGAACCCGCGGCCGCGCCGGGACTCACGCCGGTCGAGGTTCTGCAGCGTGGACACGCCCAGGTGCACCCAGGCCATCCGGGTCACCACGACGACGACGGTCACCACCACCGCGATGCCCAGCGACTGCGCCGGCGAGTGGCTGGTGATGCCGCGTAGGGATCGCGGGACCTGCATGCCGAGCAGCACGAACAGGCTGCCGTTGACCATGAAGGTGGACAGGTCCCAGAACGCGAACGCGGTGATCCGCGAGCGGGCCCGGATGATCCGGGGCGCGGCCCAGGAGATGAGCAGCCCGGCGACCACCACCGCGAGGACGCCACTGGCGTGCACGACGTCCGCGAGCAGGAACGCCACGAACGGGGTGAGGATGCTGATCCCGCCCTCGCGCAGCGGGTCGTCGACGTGGCTACGGATCAGGACGGCGACCCCGCCGACCAGCAGGCCGGCGGCAACTCCGGCGGCGGCCGAGCCGACGAACCGCCCGAGCAGTCCGGCTGGCCCAGGGAGTGCTCCCCCGGCGATCACCCCGACCGCGACGGCGAAGATCACCAGCGCCGTACCGTCGTTGATCAGGCTCTCCGCGCGCAGGGTGGTGAGGATGCCGCGCGGCATCCGTTTGGCCAGGCCAGCGACGGCGGCGGCGTCAGTCGGCGCGAGTACCGCGCCGAGTACCCAGGCCGCCGGCGACTCGACGCCGAGGGCCTTTGCGGCGTACGCGACCGCGACCGTCGTGAGGAGCACCAGCGCCACGGCCAGCAGGGCGATCACCGCGAGGTTGGCCCGGACCTCGCGGATGCTGATCACGAGGCTCTCCCGGTAGAGGATCGCCGGGAGGAAGAGCACCAGCACCACCTCGGGTGGGAGCACCACGTGCGAGAACGGCGGGAGCAGCCCGAGCAGCGCGCCCATGCCGATGAGCAGGACCGGGGGCGCGACACTGTAGCGGCCGCCGATCGTGGTGCCGATCAGCACCGTCGCGCCCAGTACCGCGATCAGCACGAGCGGTTCCACGTCGTACCCCCGTCACCCGATCGGCGTGGTGCGGCGGCGGGCGGATCGCGGGCACGCCGCCGCCCCAACATGGTGGTACGGCCGACCGAGGACGTGCGGACAAATCGGCTAATTTGGGCGGCGGCTACTCGAACCGTGACGGATCCCCGGCGCCGCGGCGCAGGATCTCCGGTTCGGGCCCGGACAGGTCGACCACGGTGGTCGGCTCGGTCCCGCACTCCCCCGCGTCGACGACGGCGTCGAGCTGGTGGTCGAGCCGTTCCTTGATCTCCCAGCCCTGGGTCAGCGGTTCGTCCTCGTCGGGGAGCAGCAGCGTGCTGGACAGCAGCGGCTCGCCCAGCTCGGCCAGCAGCGCCTGGGTGACCGTGTGCTTCGGTACCCGCACCCCGACGGTGCGCTTGCGCGGTTCCTGGAGCCGGCGCGGCACCTCGTGGGTGGCCGGCAGGATGAACGTGTAGCTGCCCGGGATGGCGGCCTTCACCAGGCGGAAGACCGAGTTGCTGACCTTGACGAACTGGCCGAGCTGCGCGAAGTCGCGGCAGACCAGGGTGAAGTGGTGCCGGTCGTCGAGCCGGCGGATCTCCCGGATCCGGTCCAGGCCGCCTCGGTTGCCGATCCGGCAGCCGAAGGCGTAGCAGGAGTCGGTGGGGTAGGCGATCAGCCCGTCGTCCCGGATCAGGTCGACCACCTGCCGCAGGGTCCGCGGCTGCGGATTGTCCGGGTGCAGGTCGTAGTACCTTGCCACGGCGCCCAGCCTATGCCTCGCCGCGCGGACCCGCGCGGGGTGGGGCGCGGCACAAATTTGCAGCTCGCAGGTTTGGCGGAGGATCGGACCGGAAAGGATGAGGCCCGCTCGAAGAGGGGGATCCGACCATGTCCGATGCCAGCACAGACCGCGACGACCGTCCGGCCGAGGTGACCGACCCGCTGCTGTGGCGGCTCGCCGCCGCGGTGGCCGACACCCACCAGCCGGATGAGAACGGCGCCTGCGACAACGGCAGCTGCTTCGGCGCGGCCTGGCCCTGCGCCCCGTGGCACAACGCGCAGATGGGTCTGCGCGCGGCGCAGGCCGCACCTCGTACCGGCACTGCCGAGCCGGCCGCCCACCAGGACGGACCGGAGACGCCGGCTGGACGGTCCGCCGAGTCGTCCCCGCGTCCGCCGTGGCAGCCGCTTCCCGACCAGTCGCCGTTGGCGATCACGTCCGCCGCCTGACCCGGCACACCCGGGGGTGCTTAATCCAGTTGGTCAGTCTGGCCAGCCGATCGCGTCGAGGAACTCTTCCACGGCGACCACGACTCGGCTGAGCACCGCGATGGATTCCGTGAGCGGGCCGGGCACGTACATCCCGTGATCCGCTCCTGCCACCTCCAGCACGTGGGGTGACAGCCGGCGGGCGAGGTCACCGTCCCACACCTTGTCGGCGGTGCCACCCACGAGGAGGAACGGTGCGGTCGCACGGCCCAACGCGTCAGCCACCCACGGCAGGGTGAGCAATGGCGTGAGCCACACGGCGGGCAGGGATCTCTCGGCGGCAATCGCTGCCGCATTCGTGCCGAGGGACTTGGCGACCAGCAGTGGGCGACCGCCAACAGTGTCGATCAGCGGGGCGACCTCGCCGCTGACCCACCCCTCGATTGCTGGCTCGTCAGGCCTCGGAAACTCCTGAGACCACGAGTACCGGTGCACCGTTGCGCCCCGCTGCTCCGCCACGTCGCCGGCATACATGAGCAGGGGTGCGCCCGGTCCGAACATACCGCCGGGAATCACGACAGCGTCAGCCATGCGGACGACCTTACCCAGACCTGTGACGGGGACGGGGTCAGCGATCGTGGGCTCGCTGCTGGCCGTTGACTGGTAACCGTGACCGCGAGTCGTGTCAATGTATTGTCCTGACATCCGCCGGCTTCACCGGGTGACCGCTTCGGTACAGTGGCGCCCATCCCCGGACCCCTGGACAGCCGTGACGAGGAGGTCCCCCGTGACCAGCCCCGAGATCGTCGTCGACCGGAGCAGCCCGATCCCGCTCTACTTCCAGGTCGCCGAGCAGTTCGCCGCCGCGATTCAGCGTGGTGACCTGGCACCGGGCGACCGGCTGGACAGCGAGTTGCAGCTCGCCGACCGGCTGGGACTGTCCCGGCCCACCGTCCGGCAAGCCATCCAGCACCTGGTGGACAAGGGGTTGATCGTGCGCCGGCGGGGCGTGGGCACCCAGGTCGTCCGGGGCGAGGTCCGCCGGGCGGTGGAGCTGACCAGCCTGCACGACGACCTCGCCCGGGCCGGACGGCAACCGTCCACGTCGGTGTTGGAACTGGCGACTGTGGGCTGCCCGGCCAAGGTGGCGGCGGCGCTCGGGGTGGACGCCGACAGCCCGGTGCAGCACCTGCGCCGGCTCCGCTTCGCCGACGGGGAACCCCTGGCGGTGATGGAGAACTGGCTTCCGCTCGACCCGGTCCGGCTCACTCTGGACGTCCTGCAGGCCCGGGGCCTGTACGCCATCCTGCGCGCGGCCGGGGTGCGGATCCGCAGTGCCCAGCAGCGGATCGGGGCCCGGGCGGCGACCGCCGCGGAGGCGCAGATGCTCGGCGAGCGGCGGGGCGCTCCGCTGCTGACCATGACCCGCACCGCGTACGACGACCAGGGCCGGCACGTCGAGTACGGCGAGCACCTCTACCGGGCTTCCCGGTATGCGCTGGAGGTGGCTGTCACCGAGCGGTGAACCCCGGGTTTCTCGCTCATTTCCAGTGATAGGTATTTACGTCGTCAGGCTGTCATGACATTGTGGCCGACATGCACCGCCGGCATGGACCTGCGGCCGGCGGGGCGACCCGCGAGTCTCTTCGAAGTCACTTCTTGCGAAGGGAACAGCCCATGTCAGTCACGCCGAGACGCGTCCCGGCCGTGCTCGCCACGCTCACCGCGATCACCCTCGCCGCCACGGCCTGCGGTGGCGGCTCGGAGCCCGCCGGCAAGGACGCCAAGAACATCACCCTCACCATCGCCGCCAACGCCATCGCCGGCGGCAAGAACGCCACTGGTGCGGAGTGGATCGAGAAGTGGGTCATCCCCCGGTTCATCGAGGCCCAGAAAGCCAAGGGCGTCACCGCCAAGGTGTCGTTCGTGCCCAGCGGCGTCGATGACGAGCAGTATAAGACCAAACTGGCCCTGGACCTGCGGTCCAAGGGCGGTGCCGACGTCATCTCGGTCGACGGCATCTGGGTCGGCGAGTTCGTGCAGGCCGGCTACCTGAAGCCGCTGTCCGAGGTGGCCGGTGGCCAGGCCGACTCGTGGGACGGCTGGTCGCAGATCCCGGAGAGCGTGCAGGGCCTCGGCACGTTCGAGGACAAGCGCTACGGCATCCCGCAGGGCACCGACGGCCGGGTGCTCTACTTCAACAAGAAGCTGTTCGCCCAGGCCGGCCTGCCCGCCGACTGGCAGCCGAAGAGCTGGCAGGAGATCCTCGACGCCGGCACCAAGCTCAAGGCGCTGCCCGGCGTGACCCCGATCCAGATCAACGCCGGCACGGCGATGGGCGAGGCGACCACCATGCAGGGCGCGCTGCCGCTGCTGGTCGGCGCCGGCGGGGAGATCTGGAAGGACGGCAAGTGGGCCGGCGCCAACCAGCCGGTCAAGGACATGCTCGACTTCTACACCAAGGTCTACGGTGGCGGTCTCGGCGACCCGAAGCTCCAGCAGGAGGCCAAGGGGCGGGACAAGTCCTTCGAGGAGTTCGCCGCCGGAAAGATCGGCATCCTGGCCGAGGGCGACTACTTCTGGCGCAGCGTCATCAACCCGAAGGATGGCACCGCGAAGATGCCCGACCGGGACAGCACGGTCGGGTACGCGATGATCCCGGCGAAGCAGCCCGGCGCGGGCATCCGGGGGCAGGACTTCGTCAGCATGTCCGGCGGCGGCGTCGACGTGCTCAACCCGAACTCGAAGTACCCGTCGCAGGCGTTCGAGCTGCTCGCGTTCATGCACTCGGCCGAGGCCACCAAGGCCCAGCTCGCCGGCGCGGCGCGGATCACCTCCCGGGCCGACGTCAACAAGGAGGTGCTGGCCGGCGACCCGATGCTCAACTTCGTCGCCGAGAAGGTGCTGCCGTTGACCGCGTACCGGCCGCCGCTGGCGGTCTACCCCCAGGTGTCGGTCGCGCTGCAGGAGGCGACCGCGGCTGCGGCGTCGGGCAAGAGCGCCGACGAGGCGGCCTCGGCGTACCGAAAGAAGGTCGAGGGGATCGTCGGTGGTCCGGGTAACGTCTCGTCCTGACGAGACGGTCGGGGGAGCGCGCCCGGCGACGGACGCCTCCCCCGCCCCCGACGCCGCCGGGCTGGGCCGGGCCCGCGCCGCCGGGTTCCTCGTCCCGAGCATGGTGCTGATCCTGCTCTTCCTCGTGGTGCCGGCAGCCTGGACGATCTACCTCGGCGTCACCAACTACCGGCTCACCGGGTTGGCCGCGGCCCATCCGGAGGTCGTCGGTCTGGACAACTACACCAAGGCGCTGACCGACGAGCGCTTCCGCACGTCGCTGTTGCTGACCCTGCAGTTCGTGCTCGGCTCGGCGGTGCTCGGTCAGGCCGGCCTCGGCTTCGCGATCGCCTTCGCGCTGCGCGACCGGCGCGGTCCACTGCGTCGGGTGGTCGAGGCGTTCATCCTGCTGTCCTGGATCCTGCCCAGCTCGGTCGTCGCGTTCCTCTGGATCGCCCTGCTCGACCGGGACGCCGGCACCCTCAACGCCCTGTTGGGCACGCCCGGCATGGCCTGGTTGCTCGACCACCCGATGCTGTCGATCATCATCTTCAACACCTGGCGCGGTACCGCGTTCTCGATGATGCTCTACGCCGCCGCGCTGGAGAACGTGCCCCGCTCGCACCTGGAGACCGCCCGGCTGGCCGGCGCGTCCACCTGGCAGCAGCTGCGCGACGTGGTGTTCCCGCGCATCCGCGGCCACGTGCTGACCAACCTGCTGCTGATCAGCCTCTGGACGTTCAACGACTTCACCCCGTTCCTGATCACCGCCGGCGGGCCCGAGCAGCGCTCCGAGATCCTGGCGGTCTACGTCTACAAGGTGGCGCTCTCCGGCGGCGAGCTGGGCTTCGGCGCCGCGATCTCGTTCATCATGCTGCTGATCAACCTGGTCATCGCGCTGATCTACCTGCGCATGCTGGGCCGGCGAAGGGAGCGGGCGTGAGCGCGAGGAGTGAGCCGGTTCTGCGAGCCCCGCAGTCGCGAACGAAGGTGCTGCTGTGAGCGCGGACCTGGCGCAGGAGGCCCGGACCGACCTCGCGGCGCGGGCGGCGGTGCGGCACGTGGTGGCCCGCGTCGGGCGCTACGTCTTCCTCTGCCTCGTGCTCGCCTTCTTCGCCCTGCCGCTGCTCTGGCTGGCCACCGCCCCGTTCGACGACACCCCGACCATCGGCACCTCGCTGCCGCGGTTCACCCTCGACAACTTCCGCACCCTGCTGGACAACCCGTACGCGCTGACCTCGCTGGTCAACTCGGTGTGGCTGGCCGGCGGCACCGCCGTGCTGGTGGTGGTCTTCGCCGCGCTGGCCGCGTACGCGCTCAGCCGGGTCCGGGTGCCGGGGCGCGACGCGCTGCTCTACGGCCTGCTGCTGCTGTCGTCCATCGTGACCGGCACGGCCACCATGGTGCCGCTGTTCGAGCTGGCGTTCCGGCTCAACCTGATCGACTCCCGGCTCGGGGTGATCCTGGTCCTCACCGGCGGCCTGCTGCCCGCGGCGATCTTCATCCTCAAGGACTTCATGGACGCCACGCCGACGTCGTACGAGGAGTCGGCGCGGGTCTTCGGCGCCAGCGCCCTGCAGATCATGCGGCACATCGTGGTGCCGGTCGTCCGCCCCGGGCTGGCCACCGTCGGCGTATGGGCGGTGGCGAACGTGTGGGGCAACTTCCTCGTGCCGTTCCTGCTGCTGCGCGGCCCGGACAAGGCCCCCGCCGCAGTGATCATGTACACCCTCTACACCGAGGGCGGGCAGGCCGACCTGCGGCTGCTCTCCACCTTCTCGCTGCTCTACTCGCTGCCGGTGGCGCTGATGTTCGTCTTCGTGAGCAGCAGGTACGGGTTCCGCTTCCACGGAGGGATCAAGCGCTGATGTCCGCCATCACCCTGCGCGAGCTGACCAAGGTCTACCCCAACGGGGTACGCGCCCTGGACGCCCTCGACCTGGAGATCGCCGACGGCGAGTTCTTCGCCCTGCTCGGCCCGTCCGGCTGCGGAAAGACCACCCTGCTGCGCACCATCGCCGGCCTGGAGCTCGCCTCCGCCGGCAGCGTACGCATCGGCGACCGGACGGTGACCAACCTGCCTCCGGGGCAGCGGGACGTGGCGATGGTCTTCCAGGACTACGCGCTCTTCCCGCACATGACCGTGCGGGACAACATCGCGTACCCGCTGCGGATCAAGAAGGTCGGCCGGGCCGCCCGGCACGACAAGGCGGCGGGCACCGCCGAGGAACTGGGCCTGTCGGCGCTGCTCGACCGCCGGCCCGGGCAGCTCTCCGGCGGCCAGCAGCAGCGGGTAGCGCTGGCCCGGGCGATGGCCTGCCACCCGCAGGTGTTCCTGCTCGACGAGCCGCTGTCCAACCTGGACGCGCGGCTGCGGCTGGAGGCGCGGACATTCCTCAAGCGGCTGCAACGGGAACTCGGCGTCACCACCGTCTTCGTCACCCACGACCAGGCCGAGGCCCTCGCCCTCGCGGACCGGATCGCGGTGATGGAAGGCGGCCGGATCCGGCAGGTCGGCACTCCGACCGAGGTGTTCCGCCGGCCGGCCAACACCTTCGTCGCCGGGTTCATCGGCTCCACCCCGATGAACCTGGTCCCGGCCCGGGTGCACGGCGACGAGCTGGCCGTCGCCGGGGTGCGGCTGCCGGTCCCCGAGGACGTCCGCGGCCGGCTGACCGACGGCGAACAGGTGGTCTACGGGGTCCGCCCCGAATACCTCGACCACTCCCCCGAGCCCGTACCCGACGCCCTCACCGGCCAGGTCGTGGTGGTGGAGAACCTGGGCAGCTTCTCCCTGGTGTCGCTGGACGTGCCGGCCGGGGACGACGGGGCGACCAGCGTGCAGGTCGTGGTGCCGGAGGGGCGGGAACCGGCGCCCGGCGACACCGGCTGGGTGGTGCCGCGCCCCGGGCGCACCCTGGTCTACCGGGACGGCGAGCTGGTCACCGGCGCGGCGGCGCCGGTGCCGGTGCCGCGTACCGGCGTCGCGGCGGACGCCTGACATGGTGACGCACCGGGGCAGGTGGACGCTGCGGGACCGCGCCGAGAGCATCATGCGCGCCCTTCCGGTCACCGTGGCCCCGGGCACCGCCGCGCTCACCGTACGCCTCGACCACCCCCGCGACGCGGGCGTGCTGGACCTCGGCTGCCTCGGGCCGGCCGGCTTCCGCGGCTGGTCGGGCGGCGCCCGCGACGGCTGGACCATCACCGCCGACTGGGCCACCCCCGGCTATCTGCCCGGCGAGCTGGAGCCCGGCGAATGGCAGGTGCTGCTCCGGCTGCACCGCATCCCGCCCGACGGGCTGCCCTACGAGGTCACCGCCACCACCAGCACCCGCTCCCCATCCCCGCCGGCCGCGCCCGCGCCGCCGCCCCGGCCGGAACGCCCGCCCCGCGCCGCGCTGCCCGAGGTGGACGGGCGGCGGTGGCTCGCCGGTGACCTGCACGCGCACACCGTGCACAGCGACGGCGCGTACACCGTCGACGAACTGGCCGCCCTCGCCACCGCGCGGGGCCTGGACTTCCTCGCCGTCACCGACCACAACACCGTCAGCCACCACCCCTGGCTACCCGCCGCCTCGGCCCGCTACGGCATCACGCTCGTGCCGGGGCAGGAGGTGACCACCGACCGGGGGCACGCCAACGTCTTCGGCCCGGTCGGCTGGGTCGACTTTCGGCAGCCGCCGGACGAGTGGCTGGCCACCGCGGAGCGGGCCGGCGGGCTGATGTCGGTCAACCACCCGCTCGGCGGCGACTGCGCCTGGCGGCAGCCGCTCACCACCCGGACCCGGCTCGCCGAGGTGTGGCACTCCGGCTGGTGGGACCGCACCTGGGGCGCCCCGCTCGCCTGGGCGCAGGCGTGGCGGCCGGACGTCGTACCCATCGGAGGCAGCGACTTCCATCGGCCCGGCGCGGACGCGCTGCCCGGCGCGCCGACCACCTGGGTGCTCGTCGACGGCGACCCCGCCGACGAGGCGGCCGTCCGCGCCGCGCTGGCCGCCGGCCGCACCGCCGTCTCCGCCGGGCCCGACGCGCCCCGGCTGCTGCGCCTCGGCGACGAACTGCTGGCGCTCGACGCGGACGGCGCGCTGCTCGGCTACCCGGACGGCCGGCACCGGGTCGTCCGCGGCGACCGGTGCCTGCTGCCGGCCGCCGACGGGCTGCACGTCCTGGAATCCCACCGCATGGAGGTGATCGCACTGTGCAGCTGACCGGACGCACCAGAGTGGCCGGAGCCCCGGTCAACTACGGCATCTACCAGGCGACCGACCCGGACGTCGGTCCGGAGGACCTGCTCGCGTCGCTGGCCGCCGACGGCTACACCGGCGTGGACTCCGGGCCGATCGGCTACCTCGGGACCGGCGAGGTGCTCACCCGCCGGCTGGCCGCGGCCGGCGTCGGGCTCGCCGGCGGCTGGGTCGACCTGCGCTTCGCCGACCCGGACGGGTTCACCGCGGACCTGGCCCAGCTCGACGCGGCCCTGGATGTGTTCACCGCCGCGCCGGTCGACGACCCGCGCTTCGCGCCCCGGCCCACCCTGGCCTGCTCCGCCAACCCGGCCCGGATGGCCCGGCCCGGCACCCCGCCGGACCTGGCCTCGGCGCTGCCCGCCGCCGCCTGGCCGGGCTTCGCCGCCCGGGTGCAGCAGGCCGTCGACCGGTGCCGGGACCGCGGTTTGGAGCCGGTGTTCCACTACCATCTGGGCACCGACGTGGAAACCGAGGCGGAGGCCGACCGGCTGCTGGAACTGACCGACGTGGCGATCTGCCTCGACACCGGGCACCTGACCCTGGCCGGCGGCGACCCGGTCGCGGCGGTCCACCGCTGGGCCGGCCGGACCGGCCAGGTACACCTCAAGGACGCCGACCTGGCCGCGCACCGCCGGGTCCGCGACGCCGGCGGCGGCCTGGCCGAGGTGGTCGCCGCGGGCGGGTTCTGCGCCCTGGGCGCCGGCGACGTCGACCTCGCCGGGGTGCTGCGCGGGCTGGACGAGACCGGCTACACCGGCTGGCTGGTGATCGAGCAGGACGCGCCCGAGCGGGGCCGGAACCTGGACCGGATCCGCGCCGACCAGCGGGCCAACCTGCGCTCGTTGGCGGAGGTGCGGCGATGACCGAACCGGGCAAGCGGATCCGGATCGCGGTGGCCGGGCTGGGCGTCATCGCCCGTACGGTGCACCTGCCCCTGCTACAGCGCCGCGCCGACCTGTTCGACGTCATCGCGCTCAGCGACCTGTCCCCCGCGCGGCTGGCCGAACTCGGCGACCGGTACGGCGTCGAACCGGCCCGAAGGTATGCGGACGCGGCCGACCTGCTGGACGGCGGCGGCTGCGACGCGGTGCTGCTGGCGACCTCCGGGTCGCACGGCGAACTCGCCGCCGCGGCGCTGGACCGGGGACTGCCCGTGCTCTGCGAGAAGCCGCTCGCCTACGCCCTCGCCGAAACTGACCGGCTGACCGGGGCGGCGCTGATGGTGGGCTACATGAAGCAGTACGACCCGGCGGTGGCCGAGGCCGTCCGTCTGCTGGACGGGATCGGCGGTGCGGCGGCGGTGCACGCGGTCGAGGTGACCGTTCTGCACGCCGCCGGGGAGCAGCAGCTCGCCTTCGCCCACCTGCCCCCGCCACCGCGGGACGTGCCGGCCGCGGCGGAGGCGCGGCTGCGGGAGGCCGACGCGCGGCTGCTCGACGCCGCGGTGGGCGGGGACGCCGGGGCGCGCACCCTCTACCAGATCCTGATCAACAGCATCTCGCACGACCTGTCCCTGCTGCGGTTGTTCACCGGGCCGCCGGCCACGGTGGACCACGTGGCGACCTGGCCGCTGACGCCCGACGGGCCGGCCGAGCCGTCGGTGGAGATCTCCGGCCGGCTGCCCGCCGGCGGCCGGTACGGCATCCGGTGGCTCAACCTGCCAGACTGCCCGGCCTACCGGGAGACGGTCACCCTGCACCACGCCCGGGGCACCCTGGAGCTGGTCTTCCCGTCGCCGTACCTGCTCAACGCACCGACCACGCTGACCGCGGTGGACCGGCACTCCGGCGGCGAGCGGCGAGCGCAGTTCCGGTCGGTGACCGAGGCGTTCGAGCAGGAACTGGTCGCCTTCCACGCGATGGTGACCGGGGGTACGCGCCCGCTGACCGGCGTCGCCGGGGGCGCGGCCGACCTACGCACCAGCCAACAGGTGGTACGCCGCTACGGCGAGCTGACCGGGGCAGCGATCGGCGGAGAGGCGGCGAGCTGATGGACAAGCCGACCGAGATCATCGTGGTGCCGCACACCCACTGGGACCGGGAGTGGTACGAGCCGTTCCAGCGATTCCGGCTGCGGCTGGTGGCGCTGCTCGACGACGTGTTCGAGCGGATGGCGACCGACGAACGCCAGCGGTTCACCCTGGACGGCCAACTCGCCGCGGTCGACGACTACCTGGAGGTACGCCCGGAGCGCCGGGAGCAGGTGATCGCGCTGGTCCGGGCGGGCCGACTGGCCGTCGGGCCGTGGCAGATCCTGCTCGACGAGTTCCTCTGCTCTGGGGAGAACACCGTCCGCAACCTGGAGCGCGGACTGGCCCGCAGCGGGGCGCTGGGCGGGGCCATGCCGGTCGGCTACCTGCCCGACATGTTCGGGCACATCGCGCAGATGCCACAGCTGCTCGCCGGCGCCGGGCTGGCCCACGCCTGCGTGTTCCGGGGCGTACCGGACCGGGTCCGGTCGCACGCGTTCGCCTGGCAGGCCCCGGACGGCACCACGATCCGCACCGAGTACCTGCCTGGCGGCTACGGCAACGCCGCCGGGCTGATGGACGACCCGCGGCTGGTCACCCGCCGGGCCACCGACCTGGCCGAGCGGCTGCGCGGCTGGCGGTCCACCGGCGACGACACGCCGATCCTGGCGATGTACGGCACCGACCACGCCGCGCCGGCCCCGGACGCCCCGGACCGGCTGGCCGCCGCAGCCGTCGACGGGGTGCGACTGCGGCTCGGCACCCTCGCCGAGTACTTCGCCACCCAGCCGACCACGGTGGACGGGCTGCCCACGGTGGCCGGCGAACTGCGTTCGCACGCCCGGGCCAACATCCTGCCCGGCGTGATCTCGGTACGCGCCCACCTCAAGCAGGCGATGGGCCGGGCCGAGCGGCGCGTCGAGCGGTACGCCGAACCGCTCGCCGCGCTTTACCACGACCCGTCCGTGCAGCGGTTCCTGGACATGGCCTGGACCCGGCTGATCGACGCGAGCTGCCACGACTCGGTGACCGGCTGCGGCTGCGACGAGACCGCCGAGCAGGTGGCGGCCCGGCTCGCCGAGGCGGACCATCTCGGGCGGGCGGTCTGCGACCTGGTGGGGGCGCGCCTGGCCGGCGCGGTGCCCCGCGACGGGTACCTGCTGTTCAACCCGACCCCGGCGGCCCGGACGGCGCTGGTCCGGCTGGACGTCGAGGTCCCGGCGGACGGGCCGGTCGGGCTGGCCGGCGCGGACGGCAGGGTCGCGCCGGCCCAGGTCCTCGACCAGGCACGGACGCTGCTCGCCGACGACGTGGTGCCGGCCGCCGACCTGCCCGCGATCCTCACCCGGGTGCACGGCACCGAGCTGTACGGACAGGAGATCACCGCCTGGTCGGTGTCCCCCGCCGACGCCACCCTGACCTTCCAGGTGGCCCGGCACGGTGACCCCGCCTTCGACGTCGAGGACGTCCGGCTCGCGCTGGCCGCGGCCACCGGCCCGGACCGGTGGCGGGTACGCATCGTCGCCGCCCCGCGGATGACCGTCGCCGCGCTGGTGGACGTCCCCGCGCTGGGACACGCCGCGGTCCGCCCGGTCGCCCTGCCGCCGGGCACCCGGGCCGCCGCAGCGGTCCCGGCGGGCTCGGCGCCGGATGGCAGCACGCCGGTCACGGTGGCCGGCCAGACGGTCGACAACGGTCTGCTGCGGGTGGAGGTCGCCGAGGACGGCACGCTGCGACTGTCCACCCCGGACGGACTGAGCGTCAACGGGGTCGGCCGGCTCGTCGACGGCGGCGACGTGGGCGACAGCTACAACTACGCCCCACCCGCCGCCGACGAACTGGTCGACAAGCCCCGGGCGGTGCGTACCGTCGTCGTGCACGACGGCCCGGTGGTCGCCGTGCTCGACGTGATCCGGGAGTACCGGTGGCCGGTCGGCGCGGACGTGGACGCCGGCTCGCGCCGGGTGGAGCGGGAGACGGTCACGGTGACCACCCGCGTGGAGGTCCGCGCCGGCGAGCCGTTCGCCCGGCTGCGGCTCGCCTTCGACAACCGTTGCGACGACCACCGGGTCCGGCTGCACCTGCCGCTGCCGACGCCGGCCCGCACCTCGTACGCCGAAGGCCAGTTCGCGGTCGTCGAGCGTGGGTTGACCGCCGAGGGCGGCGGCGGCGAGGTCCCGCTGCCAACCTTCCCCGCCTCCGGGTTCGTCGCGGCCGGGGGTGCGGACGGCTCGCTCGCGGTGCTGCTGACCCAGCCCACCGAGTACGAGCTGACCGAGTCCGGCCGGGAGTTGGCGATCACCGTGCTGCGGGCGATCGGGATGCTGTCCCGCAACCGGCACGCGCTACGGGACGAACCTGCCGGCCCGCAGCTGCCCACGCCGCAGGCCCAGTGCCGGGGCGAGCGCAGCGTCGAGCTGGCGGTGCTGCCGTTCCGGGGCGACTGGGACTCCGCCCGGGTGCCGGCGGCGGCCGAGGCGTACCGGCACGAACTGCTGGCGTTCCCGGGCGCCGGTGACCCGTCGGCCGGACTGCCGGCGCCGGTGACCGGGCTGACGGTCGACGGGGACGGCGTCACGCTGACCAGCGTCCGGGACCGGGACGGCCGGGTCGAGCTGCGGGTGGTGGCGACCCGCGACACCGCCGCCGTCATCGGAGCCGGCCGCCGCGTACGCGGCGCGTGGCGGGCCGACCTGCGCGGCCGGCCGGGCGAGGCCCTGCCGGTCGACGGGGACGGCCTCGTCCGACTGCCGCTGCGGGCGTGGGAGATCGCCACCGTCCAACTGGACCTGGCGAGCTGAGGCGAGGGCCGGGCGCGCCCGGCCCTCAGGCCGTCGGCGTGATCGCCCGTAGCCAGGCCTGGGCGATCAGGGCGTGGCCGAACGGGGTCGGGTGCACGCCGTCGCGGGTCCACACCCGGTCGTCGACGTCGGCGGCCTGGAACAGCTCGTCCACGGCGACCAGCGTCGCGTCGAACTCGGCGGCGAGGCGGCGGACCACGTCGACCTTCGGGTCGAGGTCCTCCCGCCAGGTGCGCTGGGCGTCGTCGAGCGGGATGACGAAGGGCTCGACGAGGATGATGCGGGCGCCCAGCCGGCGGGTCTCCTGGAGGATGTGCCGGTAGTCGCGGGCGAACTCGGCGACGCTGGTCGGGTCGTCCCGGTCGTACCGCCGCCAGGTGTCGTTGACCCCGATCAGCACCGACACCACCTGCGGGGCGAGGGCCAGGCAGTCGGTCTCCCAGCGGACGCGCAGGTCGCGTACCCGGTCGCCGCTGATCCCCCGGTTGCGGAAGCTGACCCGGTGCCCGGGGTGCCGGGCGGTGAACCAGGCCGCGGCCATCATCGCGTACCCGGTGCCGAGGTCCTCACCGCAGGACCGGTCCCGTCCGGCGTCGGTGATGCTGTCGCCGATGAAGAGCACCCGCCCGTTGGGCGGCACCGCCACCGTCATCCACCCGTCTCCTCCCGCTCGACGATCCGCCCATGATCATGCCGCAGCCGTACGACGGCTGACTTCCGGCCGAGACGGGAGGGAAAATCCACCATCCGGCTGTTGCGTTCCGGCCCTCGAACCCGATCAAGCATTCGTGGCAGCGCGGCGGGGCGGGCGGGAAAATCCCCCTAAGTTGACCTTGACCGTTGCAATCGACACACAAACGGTGGTTGACTGCTGCACCATGCCAGAGCCGACGACCACGGACAGGCCGGTAATTTCGTGAGAAGCGCCGACATCACCCCAGTGTCCACAGTTGGTCGACGCCGGGTCACCTGGCGACAACGAGCGGCGCGCTGGTTGGATCCGACCGTCGCGCAGTGGGACGTCGCACCACAGGAGACGCCCGAGCCGCCCCCACCGCCCCCGGACGAACCGCCACCCAGTCCCTGGCCGGCGATCTGCGAGCAGTTCGCGATGCGGATCATGGCGTCGGCGTACCAGATGGGCTCCCACCTGGAGGCGATGGAGACCGACGAGCAGGACCCCGACCGGCTGGAGCGGCTCTACCGGATCGACCACGCGAACACCCGGATCCGGCGGCACGCGGAGAACCTCCAGGTCCTGCTGGGCCGCCGGGTCGAGGACGCCAACCCGCAGACCGTCCCCCTGGTCGACGTCGTCCGGGCGGCCAGCTCGGCGGTCGAGCACTACCCCCGCATCCGGATGGGTCACGTGCTGGACCTGGCGGTGGTCGAGTTCGCCGCCGACGACGTGATCCGCGTGCTCACCGAACTGCTGGACAACGCCACCCGGTTCTCCCCGCCCACCTCCCCGGTGATCGTGTCGGCGTTCATCACCGAGGACGGCAGCGTCCTGCTGCGCATCGAGGACGCCGGGGTGGGCCTCCACCCCGATCATGTCGCCCAGCTCAACGCGTTGCTCGGCGGCCGGCCGCTCAGCCCGGCCACCCTCGACCCCGCGGCCCACCTCGGGCTCGCCGTCGTCGCCCACCTGGCCGGCAGCCACCGGCTGCGGGTCACCCTGACGAACCGGCCCTCGGGCGGGACCACCGCGACCGTGCTGGTCCCCGGCGCACTGCTCTGCGAGATCCCCACCCCGGCGGGCCCGGACCCCGCCACCCCGTCGCCGGTCTGGCCGCCCCCGCCCGGACCGGTACCCGGCCAGGCCGGCGTGCCCATCCCCCCGCCGCCGGCCTGGCCACCCCCGCCTGCCGGACGCGGCACCGAAGCCTGGAGTACGCCGATGGCCACGCCCCCGGACAGCACCCACGCGCCGACCGTGCGCCTGGCCACGCTGGGTGGCCAGGCCGCCGAACCGCAGCCGTCCGGCGGCCTGCCCCGGCGGGTACCGGCGAGCGTCCGGGACGACCCCGCGGCGGCGCCCCCGCCCCCGGCCGACCCCGGCGCCGGATCCCCACCCGAGGCGTGGCCGGACGAGACGGCGGCCTTCGCCGCCGGCGTCAGCGACGCCCGAACCACCAGCGACGAAGGACAGCAGCGATGACCCACGCACACCGCCGCACCGGCCCGGCGGCCACCGGCCAGGGGCTGCCCGACTGCGCCTGGCTGATCCGTCAGTTCGCCGAGGACGTACCCGGGGTCACCCACGCGATGCTGGTGTCCCTGGACGGCCTCCAGCTCGCCGCCTCTCGCAGCGTCAACCGCGACCTCGGGGATCAGCTCTCCGCGCTGGCCGCGGGCCTGCTGAGCATGGCCGACCGCAGCGCGTCCCTGCTGGACCTCGGCGCCTCCGAGTACCTGACCGTCCGGCTGCCCCGCGGGCACCTGCTGTTCATGCGGGTCGGTGAATCGGCGGGCCTGGCGGTCGCCGCCGCCCCCGGCTGCGACCTGCGGGTCGTCTCCTACCGGATGACCCAGTTCGTCAGCGCGGTGTGGCACGCCCTCACCCCACAGGTCCGCCACGAGTTGCACCGCATGACCGCCAGTCAGCCCGGCTGACCGGGGCGAAGGAGATCATGTCGATGACCTACTGGAAGGTGCGGCCGTACGTGCTGACCGCCGGGCGGACCCGCACCCGGCAGCCGCTGCTGGTGCACACCCTGGTGTCGGTGCCGCACTACGACGCCGTCTTCGCCTCCGCGCTGCTGCCCGAGGCCCGGACGCTGTACGAGCATGCCCGGCGGGCGGCCCGCTCCGTGGCCGAACTCTCGGCGGTCTGCGGGATGTCGCTGGGGGTGACCCGGGTGGTTGTCGACGACCTGGCTGCCACCGACCGGCTGCTGATCCACACCGACCACCACAACGTCGACTTCCGCCTCCTGGAGAGACTGCGCGATGGCCTCCGCAAGCTTGCCTGACGCCCCCCTGCTGACCTCGGCGAAGATCGTCATCGCCGGCGGCTTCGGGGTCGGCAAGACCACCTGCGTCGCGTCCATCTCGGAGATTCCGCCGATCAACACCGAGGCGTGGATGACCGCGGCCAGCGAGACCGTCGACCGGATGGACCCGGGGATCGACAAGAAGACCACGACGGTGGCGATGGACTTCGGCCGGCTGACCATCGGCCCCGACCTGGTGCTGTACCTGTTCGGTACGCCGGGCCAGCCCCGGTTCTGGCCGATGTGGGACGACCTGTGCCGGGGCGCGGTTGGCGCGCTGGTGCTCGCCGACACCCGGAACCTGGCCGCCGCGTTCCCGGCGGTCAACTACTTCGAGCAGGACAGCGACCTGCCGTTCGTGGTCTGCGTGAACCTCTTCGACGGGGTGCTGCACCACCCGCTCGAGGAGACACGGGAGGCGCTCGCGCTGCCCGCGGGCGTACCGCTGACCGCCTGTGACGCCCGTGACCCGTCGTCGGTGGCGCGGGCGCTGCTGACGGTCGTGGAACACACCATGTCCCGCACCGCCCGGCCCACCGCGGGCGCGCTCGCCGGCCGGTAGCTCAACCTGGAGGAACGATGCGCAAAATCCTGATCGTCGGGGCCGGACAGTCCGGGCTCCAGCTCGCCCTGAGCCTGCTCGCCGAGGGCTACGACGTGACCGTCATGTCCGCCCGTACGCCGGACGAGATCCGCCGCGGCTGGGTGATGAGCACCCAGGCGATGTTCGGCACCGCGCTGGCCACCGAACGCCGGTACGGGCTGGACCTGTGGCAGGACCTGGCCCCCCGGATCGAGGGGCTGCAGGTCTCGCTGTCCGCCCCGCCCGGCGAGCGGGCGCTGCGGATCCCGTGCCCGATCGACGAACCGGCGCAGAGCACCGACCAGCGGATCAAGATGGCCGCCTGGCTGGAGCTGTTCGAGCAGCGCGGCGGAACAGTGCTCTACCAGACGGTGACCACCGCCGACCTGGACGGGCTGACCCGGCTCGGCCGTTACGACCTGACCGTCGTGGCCGCCGGCAAGGGCGACCTGGTGGCCGTCTTCGACCGGGACCCGCAGCGCTCGGTCTACGACACGCCGCAGCGGGGGCTGGCCGTGGCGTACGTGCACGGGATGGCCCCGGACCCGCTGCTGCCGACGCCGCACGTCGGCTTCAACGCCGTTCCGGGGCTGGGTGAGCTGTTCGTCATCCCGGCGCTGACCCACTCCGGCCCCTGCGAGATCCTCTTCTGGGAGGCGGTTCCCGGCGGCCCGCTGGACCTGTGGACCGAGCGGCGCGACCCGGCCGAGCACCTCAAGCTCACCCTCGACCTGACCCGCCGCTACACCCCGTGGGTCTACGAGCGGTGCAGCGACGTGGAGCTGACCGACGGCCGGGCCACCCTCTCCGGCCGGTACACCCCGACGGTCCGCCGCCCGGTCGCCGAACTGCCCTCGGGTGGGCTCGTGCTCGGCATGGCCGACGTGGTGGTCGCCAACGACCCGATCACCGGTCAGGGCAGCAACACCGCGGCCAAGTGCGCGTACTCGTACCTGGGGTCGATCATGGAGCGCGGCGACCGGCCGTTCGACCGGGAGTGGATGACGCAGACCTTCGAACGGTTCTGGACGGCCGCCGGCGAGGCGGTCACCGGCTGGACCAACGCGATGCTGCAACCGTTGCCGCCGCACGTGCAGCAGATCCTGGGCGCCGCCGCGGGGAACCCGGTGGTCGCCCGCCGCTTCGCCAACGGCTTCAGCGACCCGAACGACTTCCGGGACTGGTTCATGACACCGGACGCCGCCGAGCGTTACCTGGCCAGCGTCCCCGGCTGACCGGGCGGGCCGGCATCCACCCATCCCCGATGGATCCGGGCTGCGGGGCCGATCAGCACCGGCTCCCGCCGCCGGCGTCGCCTGGCCGCCGCCTTGGCGGCGTCGGCGCGGCCTGCGGCGGCGCCGCGACCAGGGCTGACTGCGGGCGACGACAGCCCCGGTTCCGCCAGAGATCCCGGCCCGCCCGGTCCCAAGGGCCCTCCTGGCGGGCGAGACCGGGTGGGCCGGAAAGGCGAGGCTGGCCTGTAGATCTTGACGACTTCGCGTCGGTGCGGATGGATAGGGCCTACTCAACTGAAGGCCAGCGCTGCCCTGGCTTTCCCGGAGAGAGGATCCCCATGACAATCCCACGCCTGCGCGGCGCCGCGCTGGCCACGGTCGCCCTGGTGGCTGCCGGGTCGGCGGTGGCACCGGACGCGGCCGGCGCGGCGCCCGGCAACCCCGGTGCCCCGCGCTACTCTGCCGGTGCGGCGAGCGTCCACGACCCGTACTTCCCTGACCAGGGCAACGGCGGGTACGACGTCCAGCACTACGACCTCAACTTCGCCTACGACCCGGCGACCCGGTTCATGGACGCCACCGCCACGATCACCGCGGTCGCCACCCAGGACCTCGACCGATTCAACCTCGACTTCCGCGGTCCGGACGTCACCTCGGTGACGGTCAACGGGCATGCGCACGAGTTCACCCGCGAGGGCCAGGAGCTGATCGTCACCCCGCGCCCGAAGCTCAAGGCCGGGCAGACGTTCACCGTGGTGGTGAAGTACGCCGGCGTACCGGGCCCGATCACCGACCCGGACGGGTCGATCGAGGGCTGGGTGCCGACCGACGACGGCGTCTTCGTGGCCGGGGAGCCGCAGGGCGCGCCGGCCTGGCTGCCCACCAACGACCACCCGACCGACAAGGCCACCTTCCGCTTCACCGCGAAGGTGCCGGAGGGCCTCACCGCCGTCGGCAACGGCCAGCTCCTCTCCCAGGAGACCAAGGACGGCTGGACCACCTTCGTCTGGGACTCGACCGAGCCGATGGCCACCTACCTGGCGACCATCACCATCGGCAACTTCGTGGTCACCGAGTCGACCACGCCGAGCGGCATCCCGGTGTACGTCGCGGTCGACCCGCGCCTGGTCGCCGGCTCGGCACCCGCGGTGGCGCAGATCCCCAAGATGATCGACTTCTTCGCCTCGAAGTTCGGCCCGTACCCGTTCGCCTCGACCGGGGCGATCATCGACCGGGCCCCGAACGTGGGCTACGCCCTGGAGACCCAGACCAAGCCGATCTTCTCCAGCACGGCGAGCGTCGGCACCATGGCCCACGAGCTGGCCCACCAGTGGTACGGCGACAGCGTCTCCCCGGAGCGCTGGTCGGACATCTGGCTCAACGAGGGCTTCGCCACCTACGCGCAGTGGATGTACACCGAGTACAACGGCGGCGCGTCGGTGAGCCAAACCTTCAACAGCAGCAGCAACTACGGGCGGGCCGCCTCGTCGTCGTTCTGGCAGACCGTCCTCGCCGACCCGGGCCCCGTGGACATGTTCAGCAGCATCCCGTACAACCGGGGTGCGATGACCCTGCACGCGCTGCGCGGCAAGGTCGGCGACGACACCTTCTTCCGCATCCTGCGCGAGTGGGCGGCGAGCAACCGCTACAGCCACGCCACCACGGCCGACTTCATCGCGCTGGCCGAGAAGGAGTCCGGGCAGGATCTCGACGCCTTCTTCGACGTGTGGCTCTACCAGAAGGGCAAGCCCACCAGCTGGTGACGCCGGCGGGCCCCGCGACCGGTCGGTCGCGGGGCCCAGCCCGCCCCGGGCGCTGACCGTCGGCCGCGACGACGAGGGCCGGCACGGCGAACGCGGTGAGCCGGGGTGCCGGATCGGCCCCGCCGCGGTCCCCGGTCTGCCACCGTTGACGGCAGAGTCCGCGCGGGTCGGGGGTGACAGGGTGACTGATCAGCCGCCCGTTGAGCCCAACGCCCCTGGTCAGCCCGCTGGTTCCTGGTTGACCCGCAACCTGAAGGTCCTGTCCGGGGTGTCGCTGCTGCAGGACGCCGCGTCGGAGTTGCTGTACCCGATCCTGCCGATCTTCCTGACCACTGTGCTGGGGGCGCCCGCTGCCGTGGTGGGCGCGGTGGAGGGTATCGCCGAGGGCACGGCCGCGTTGAGCAAGGTCGTCAGCGGCCGGGTCGCCGACCGGTTCCGGGCTCGCCCGATGATCGGCCTCGGGTACGGGCTCGCCGCGCTCGGCAAGGTCGCCATCGCCGCCGCCACCGTCTGGCCGATCGTCCTCGCCGGTCGCAGCGTCGACCGGTTGGGCAAGGGCATCAGGGGCGCACCCCGGGACGCGTTGATCGCGACCGGTGTGCCGGAGACCGCAAAAGGGCGGGCCTTCGGTTTCCACCGGGCGATGGACACCGCCGGCGCGGTGATCGGACCGCTCATCGGTCTCGCCGGCTACGAACTGCTGCACCACCACATCCGGCCGCTGCTCGTCATCGCCGTGGTGCCCGCGGTGGCCAGCGCCATCCTCGTCGTCGCGGTCCGCGAGCCACCCCGCCGCCGCCACCGCACCGCCGGCTGGCACCCGCGGCACCTGCCCAGCCGCTACTGGCGGGTGGTCGGCGTACTGGCGCTGTTCAGCCTGGTCAACTTTCCCGACGCACTCCTGCTCCTCCGCCTGCACGAGATCGGTTTCTCCGTCCCCGCGGTCATCGGCGCCTACGTCACCTACAACGCGGTCTACGCCGTGCTCAGCTACCCGGCCGGGGTCGTCGCCGATCGGCTGTCACCCCGCACGGTCTTCGGCGCCGGCCTGATTCTCTTCGCCCTCGCCTACACCGGGCTCGGTCTGACCCACTCCCACACCGCCGCGTGGGTGCTCCTGGCCGCCTACGGCGGATTCACCGCCTTCACCGACGGCGTCGGGAAAGCCTGGATCTCCGGACTCCTGGCCCGTCACGAACAGGGCACCGGCCAGGGCCTGTTCCAGGGACTGAGCGGCCTGGCGATCCTGGTCGCCGGCCTCTGGGCCGGATTCGCCTGGGGTCACGACGGCACCCTCCCCCTCCTGGTCTCCGGAATCGCCGCCGCCGTCCTCGCCGGCTGGCTCCTCACCGGCCCCATCCGACATCTCGGCAACCTGAGGTTGCGCCGGAGGTAGGGGGAGAGATGCCGACCGCTGCCGCCCACCGTGCCCCGGCCACCGACCGCTACTGCTCCTTGAGGCGGCGGTTGACCTCCTCGGCGACCCGCCGGTTCAGGTCGGCCAACTGCTCGTCGGTGTACCTGGTCAGGTCGCCCGGGTCCGTGCCGCCGTTCGCCGCCTGCTCCTGCTGCTTCTGCTGCTCCCGGCGTTGCAACTCCTGCTCCTCAGGTGAGCCGGGGGCGGCGTACGCGCAGCGGACCAGGGTGCCGTCGGCGTTCTTCAGGCAGGTCGCCTCCCGGCCGTTGATCTGGCCCCGGCCCTCCACCCGGTACCGGATGCTCTGCTCACTGCCGAGCGTGGCGGTCCACGTGCTGCCGCCGGTCGGCACCACCTCGAACACCTGGTCGTCGTTCCAGCAGCAGACATCCCGGTACTCCGACTTGATCAGGGCGACGATCGCCTGCGGCGACGACCAGGTCGGGCTGAGCCGGTGCACGGTCAGCGGAGCGAGACGACCGCCGGGGTGCCGGGTCGGGACCGTCGACACCGCCACCACCGAACTGGCCTCGCCCTGCGGGGTGAGCGGGGTGACGTACGCGCTGCGCCCACTGCCGTCGCGGTAGCGCAGGGCGAACTCCGACTCGTTGCCGTCGTTGGCGCCGTCCTCGGAGGCGTCCCAGCCGCTGCGCTCGAACCACCAGTCGGCAAAACCGCCGACGGCGGCGGTGCCCTCCCGCTGGCGGGCGGCCAGACTGATCGGATAAGACGGTCCGGGCACCTTCGTCGAGTCGTCGGTGATCGTGACCTTCCCGGTCTGGCCGTCGTACAGCGCCACACCGGCCGGCCGTTCGGTCACCACCAGGATTCCGGTCTGTCGCTTCAGCGGCACCACCACGACGGGGGTCTCCCCCTGGCAGTAGACGTACGCGTCGTCGGCGGAGAACCGGACCCAGCGCCGCTCGGCGGAGATCTTCCGGGCCAGGTTGTGGGTGAACCAGCCGCCGATCCGCGCATCGGCGGTCGACGCGTCGAACCGGCACCGCTGCTGCGCCCGGCTGTTGCCGCCGAGCGGCACCTCCTGCACCAGGCCGACCTCGTAGCCGGTCAACCAGCCGCGCCGCTCGACCAGGACGCCGAACCGGTCGGAGTCGGGCAGGTAGCTGATGTCGGTGATCTCGCCGGTGACGTCGCCCAGGTTGGGCGCGGCCTGCGCCTTGCCGACCAGGTACGGCGCGCGTGCGGTCAACTCCGGGACCGGATCGGTCACCACCCGCATGGTGGTCACGTACCCCCGGTCCTGGAGGTATTCGCCGTAGACCAGCCAGCACACCCCCAGGGCCAGTCCGACGGCGGCGCCCAGCCAGCCGAGGACGACGATCCCGCCGGTTGCGGCGAACCTGGTCTTGCGCCCGCCGAGCCGGTGGGTGAGCAGTCGCAGCAGGGCCGGCGCCCCGGCGAGCAGGGCCACCAGGGCTGGCGCGATCAGCCAGGGCACGAGTTTGCGCAGCTCCCACACGAGAATGGTGGTGGCGTACGAGGCGTACCAGCCGACGGCGCCCAGCAGCAGAACCGGCAGACCCACCCGCAGCGCTCGACCCATCGACACCCTCCTCCAGAAGACGGGCCTCAACCCTATTTCGAACGGTCAATGCGAACAGGCGCACGGCAAGTAGCTCAGGCACCCTCCCCCTCCTGGTCTCCGGAATCGCCGCCGCCGTCCTCGCCGGCTGGCTCCTGACCGGCCCCGTCCGACACCGCGTCAATCTGCGCCCGGCGGGTGGCGGCCGGACCTGACCCGGTGCTGCCACGATCCGCTACGGCGTCAGCCGCCGCAGCAACCAGGCCGGCTCCGGGTTCACCACCGCCTCGCCACGCACCACGACCGTCGGGACCGTCTCGTCCCCGCCGGTGACCGCCCGGACCGCCGCGGCGCCGGCCGGGTCACGCCAGATGTTCACCCAGTACGCCCCGCCCGCCCGGGGGCCGAGCCGGAGCCGCAGCCGCAGGCAGTACCGGCAGCCGGGCCGCCAGTAGACGACCGGCCGGCCGTCCCGGGCGCTGCGCTGCTGCGCCTGCCCGGCCGGCAGCGACCGCGGGAAGACCAGCGGGGAGAACAGGGCCGCCAGCACCAGGAAGATCAGGAACTGGGCCACCGCGAGCCCGGGCGTGTCCTGGGTGACCGCGACGAGCACCCCGCACGCCAGCATCACGCTGGCCATCCACCAACTCCGCAGCACGCCGCGGAATGCTACCCGCCACCGCCGGTCGCCCCTCGCGCCCCGATCCCGGCGGCCGGGCGGAACTCTCAGGCCGTCGCATCAGCCAGGAGTTCGAGCAGGTGGCGGTACGGTTGCCCGGTCGCCCGGGCCATCCCGATCTCACAGGTCCGGTTGACCGAGGCGTACCCGGCGAAGGGCCGGGCGGACACGGCCGCCGCCTCCTCGCGGGTGGCCGCGGTGGTCAGCTCCGGGTGCAGCAGCCCGCGGTCCCCGGCGAAGCCGCAGCACTGCCAGCCGTCCGGAACCACGACCTCGTCGGCGATCGCCCGGGCCACGGTGAGCAGCGCCTCGTCCAGCCCCAGCCGGGTCGACGAGCAGGTCGGGTGCAAGGCGAGGGCGCCGAGCCGGCGCCGTACGGTGAGCCGGGGCAGCAGCTCCGTGGCGGCGTACGCGACGGCGTCGACCACTCGCAGCGGGCCGGCGTCGGCGAGCAGCTTGGCGAAGCCCTCGGTGCAGGAGGCCGCGTCGCTGACCACGGGCAGCGCCCCGTCGCGGCTGGCCGCCCGCAGCGCCGGCGGCACCCGGTCATGGACGCGCTGGTAGCCGGCGGTGAGGCCCTTGGACGACCAGGGTGTGCCACAGCACATGGCGGCCACCCCGTCCGGCACGAGCAGGCGCACCCCGGCCCGCTCGGCCAGGGTGAGCACGGCGGCGGCGACACCCGGCCCGCCCTCGGCGGGTGCGAAGAGCGTGCCCAGGCAGGACGGGACGAAGACCGCGTCCGGCTCGTCGACCGGGCGCGGCCGGCGGACCTCGCCACCGCGGGGCAGGTCGCGTCGCCACTGCGGGACCCGGTCGGCGCCGAGCACGGCGCGGGCGGCGCGGGTGGCCGCCTCGGGGAGCGCGGGCGGCAGCGCGCCGGCCAGGTCCAGGCCGCGGGCCATGCCCCGGGTGGCCGCGCCCCACCGGTCGGCCGCCCCGCGCCAACCGGCCTGCGCCACGCTGCCGGTGCGGTCGCTGCGCAGCCGTTTCACCAGGTCGCCGGTGTTGATGAGGACCGGGCAGGCGGTCGCGCACATGCCGTCGACCGCGCAGGTGTCGACCGCGTCGTAGTCGTAGGCGTCCGCCAGCTCCCGGGCCAGCGCGAGGTCGCCGTCGGCGCGGGCTGCGGCGATCTCCCGGCGCAGCACGATCCGCTGTCGTGGGGTGGTGGTCAGGTCGCGGCTGGGGCAGACCGGCTCGCAGTAGCCGCACTCGACGCAGCGGTCCACCTCGGGTTCGACCGTGGGCACGGTCTTCAGGTGCCGCAGGTGGACGTCGGGGTCGTCGCTGAGCAGCACCCCCGGGTTGAGCACCCCGTCGGGGTCGCAGAGCGTCTTCACCTCGCGCATCACCGCGTACAACTCGTCGCCGAACTGGCGCCGCACGTACGGGGCCATCACCCGGCCGGTGCCGTGTTCGGCCTTGAGCGTGCCGCCGTGGCCGAGGACCAGATCCACCATCTCCTCGGTGAAGTCGGCGTACCGGGCCGGGGCCTCGCCGTGCGCGAACCGCTCGTTGAGCATGAAATGCAGGTTGCCGTCCTTGGCGTGGCCGAAGATCACGCTCTCGGAGTACCGGTGCCGGTCGAAGAGGTCGGCGAGCGCGGCGCAGGTGTCGGCGAGCGCCGCCACCGGGACGGCGATGTCCTCCAACAGGGCGGTGGTGCCCGAGGGGCGGGCGCCGGCGACGGCCGCGTACAGGCCCTTGCGGATGTGCCAGAGCGCGGCGCGGGCGGCCGCCTCGCCGCTGAGCCGGGCCGGGGTGGTCAGCGGCAGCTCGGCCAGCACCGGTCCGGCCGCCGCCACCCGCTCGGCGAGGGCGTCCGGGTCGGACTCCTGCCACTCGACCAGCAGCGCCGCGTGGTCGCGGACCGCGAGGCCGCGCAGCGCGGCGTCCGCCTTCGGGTCGCGCTGGGCGACCCGAAGCGCGGCGGCGTCGAGCAGCTCGATCGCCGCCGGCCCGGCGGCCACCAGCGCCGGCATCGCCGCCATCGCTGCGGCCAGGGTGTCGAAGACCAGCAGGCCGGTCGCGGCGTGCCGGTGCGCCGGTACCGTGCGGAAGGTGGCCGCCGCGACGAACGCGAGGGTGCCCTCGCTGCCGACCACCAGGCGGGTGAGCAGATCCGCGGGTGAGTCGTGGTCGAGGAAGGCGTTCACCCCGTACCCCATGGTGTTCTTCATGGCGTACTGGGCGCGGATGCGCCGCACCGAGTCGGGGTTGCCGCGGACCCGGTCGCGCAGCCGCAGCAGGCCGGCGTGCAGCTCCGGCTCGGTGGCCCGGAGCCGGGCGTCGGCGTCCGGGGCGCCGGTGTCCAGCACCGTGCCGCTGGGCAGCACCAGCAGCAGCGACTCCAGCGTCCGGTAGGTGTTGAACTCGATGCCGCAGGTCATCCCGCTGGAGTTGTTGGCGACCACACCGCCGACCGTGCAGGCGGACTCGCTGGCCGGATCCGGCCCGAGCCGCCGGCCGTACGGGGCGAGCCGGTTGTTCACCTGCCGCAGGACCACCCCGGGCTGCACCCGGACCCGGCGGCCGTCGTCGAGCACCGCCAGCCCGCGGAAGTGCCGGCGGGTGTCGACGAGGAGCTGGTCGCTGACCGCCTGCCCGCTGAGGCTGGTGCCGCCGGAGCGGAAGGTCAGCGGCGTGCCGGTCTGCCGGCTGTGTCGCAGCAGCGCGGCGACCTGGTCGGCGTCGGTCGGGGTGACCACCGCGCGGGGGTGCAGCAGGTAGTGGGAGGCGTCGTGGGCCAGCCGGAGCCGGTCGGCGGCCCGGGTCCGCACCCCGCCGGGGACCGCCGCCTCCAGCCCGGCCAGCAGCGTCCCAGTCATCTCCGGCGTCATCGCCCACCTCCCCGGTTCCACCCTAACCAGCGGTGATCCGGCGGCGATCGACCCCTTGCAATTTGCATCGACATGGATGGATACTCGCGGCTGAAGCGTTCGCCGAGGTCAGCCCCGACGCGCTCCCCGGCGACGTCCCCGGGCGCCGACGCAACCGGCGGCCAGCACCCTCCTAGGAGGAGACCGTGAGAATCCGCCGACTCACCCCACTGCTCGCCGCGGCCGTCGGTCTGGTGGCCGCCGGCGCGTTCACCGTGCCGGGCGCCGCCTCCGCCGCCCCGCAGACCTACACCGCCGACCAGCTCGCCCGGGTCGAGGCCGCCGTCGGCGCCTCCGGAGTGGAGGGCATCGCCTGGCATGTGGACAAGGCGTCCGGCCGGGTCGTGGTGACCGCCGACGAGAGCGTCTCCGCCGCCGAACTCGCCACGGTCAAGAAGAGCGCCGGCGCCCAGGCGGGCGCGATCCGGGTCGACCGGGCCCGGGGCACCTTCCGCCCGCTGCTGTCGGCCGGCAACGCCATCTACGGCGGCGGCTACCGTTGCTCGCTCGGCTTCAACGTGGTCAAGGGGAGCACCTACTACTTCCTCACCGCCGGGCACTGTGGCAACGTGGCCAACACCTGGTACACCAACTCGAGCCAGACCACACTCATCGGCGCGACCGTCGGCTCCAGCTTCCCGGGCAACGACTACGCCCTGGTCCGCTACGACAACACGTCGCTGACCCACCCGGGCGGCTACACGGCCGCGAACGCGTTCGTCGGTGAGGCGGTCAAGCGCACCGGCTCGACCACCGGCACGCACAGCGGCACGGTGACCGCCCTGAACGTCACGGTCCGCTACGTCGGCAGCGGCACCGTGAAGGGCATGATCCAGACCACCGTCTGCGCCGAGCCGGGCGACTCCGGCGGCCCGCTCTACGACGGCACCAAGGCGCTGGGCATCACCTCCGGCGGCAGCGGTGACTGCCGGTCCGGCGGCACCACCTTCTACCAGCCCGTCCCGGAGGCGGCCAGCGCCTACGGCGTGACCGTCTACTGACAACCGCCCGACAATGGCCTTCCCGGCTGCCGCACGCCGGGAAGGCCATTGTTGATCGATTACCGGAGCATCTCTCTGCTTCGGACTGCCTGCTCGGACCGGAGCGGCAGGTAAATCCCCTGTGCTCTGACGATCTGCTGGCCCTGTTCGCTGAGGATCAGGCGGAGGAGCTCTGCGAAGATTGCGTTCACCGGTCGCTGCGGGTCACGGTTGAAGTTCAGATAGATCAGCCGGCTCAGCGGGTATTCTGCAGTGGCGACATTCTCATAGGTCGGCGCGTATACCGGACTGTTGTTGTGATCGGACAGGGCCAGCATCTTCACCGGCTGATCCACGTACGCCAAACCGGTGTAGCCAAGGGCGTACCTGTCGTTGGCGATGTGCTCGGCAACCTTGAAGACGGTGCTCTCCCAGGTGACGTCCGGATCCTTCGGGACACCCGGGGCGGCAACGCCGGAACGCCATTCACCGCGGTTACCGTTGTAGTTCAGCACCCGCTGGCGGGTGAATTCCTCGAAGCCGTTCCACGGCGCAATGCCATAGATGTGGATCGGCTTGTCCGCCCACTCGCCGGTGAGCCCCAGATCGCCCCAGGTCCGGATGGGCGCACCGCCGCGGTGACGCGTGGTCGACAGGATGGCGTCGAGCTGGTCGAATGACAGCCTTCCGATCGGATTGTCCTTGTGCACCGCAAATCCGATGGCGTCCAGAAATCCATAATGCCGGTAGCTGCCACCTGAAATCGGCACGCTGAACGGGTCGTAGCCGAAGGCCTCACGGAAGCCGGAGACGTCCGTGGGCTTGAGCTCCCGGGACACGAAGACGCAGTCCAGATTGCCCTCGATCAACTCCAGGGCACCCAGGCTGCCGGCGTAGGGCGGGTCGACCGAGATGTTGACCTTCGGGTAGTACTCCTTCAGCTTGGCGATCCACGCCTTCGCGAGGCCGGGCAGGACGTCAGACGAGGCGCATTTCAGGTCACCCCTGAGTTCGTTGCGCTGGTACGCGGGCTGGAAGGTGGGTAGGGCGGGGTCAAGGGACGGCTGGAGCAACTCCGGTTGCGGCAGGGCACGGCCGTGCTCACGCCCCCTCGCCTTCTCCTCCTCGGTGAGTGGGATGTTCGTCGGCAGATGCGGAACGCCCCAGGAGACCAGCCCTGCCGAGGAGTCGTTACCAGTCGCCTGCACGACGGTTGCGCCACTGACTGCGAGGACGGAAACCAGACCGAGGACGCTCACGCCCCGTGAGAGTCTGTTCATGATGGGATCTCAACTCACTTTCCGGAGAAATCTGACACAGCTTGCCTCGGATTCCGCGAGGAACCGACGCCATTGGCCAGTCGACCAATGGTCGGCCACCTGGCGAGTGCGATGCCTCGCCAGGACGGAACAACAGCTCCGGCAATTAAGATCCTGGGCGATCACCCCGTTTCCATGCGACGTTCGGTCGTTGTCCACCGTTCACTCGGCCGGCGCAATCATGGCGAGGCGAGGCCGAATGGACAATCATGTCCATTGTGTTTCATAGATGTTATGGATGACCTTGACCGCAGACTCTAGGCATGTATGCCGACACCGCGCATCCCTTGTGTAATTTATGACCATAGATTTCGTAGCGGTTGCTGTCGGGGCGCGTCGAGCACCCGGATTGAAGGTCCGCGAGCCCGGACGCCGGTCAACGTCCACGCGCTGACCGCCGTAGGTGTCAACGCCAGCGGCCAACGAGAGGCCCGCAGTCGGCGGCCAACCCGGCGAACGTTGGTGGATGGCGCACTAGCCCCCGCCCGTCGGCCCCGGCAAGCGACCGTCGGGTCCCCGTCAGCGGAAAGACCTGAGTAGACGTTCAACCACCCCGGACGGGTCGGGGCGCCCGTCGTCGGACCCATGGTTGTCGTCCGGCCAGCCGGAACCTTCGCGCTGTTGCGCCGTAGGCGCGGGCAACCACGGTGACTTCAATCGAGGTCGACACTTCACGGCCGAGGGCGAAAGGGACCCCGCATGACCGCTCCGACCGGCCTGCCGCTCGTACTCTGCGGCCCGATCGTGCGCCGCGTCGACCCGACCAGCGTCACCGTGTTCGTCGCCCTGCGCGCCGAGTGCACGGTGACGCTGACCGTCTTCCCGCTCGGCCCCGGCCCCGGGTACGCCCGTGGCGCCACCGTGGGCACCGGCAGCCGGGCCACGGTACGGCTCGCCGACCGGCTGCACGTCGTGGCGGTCACCGTCGCCGGGGTCACCCTGCAGCCGGGCACCCTCTACGGCTACGACCTGGCGTTCTCCGGCGGCTTCAGCGCGGGCAGCCTGTTCGACGCCGACGTGGTGGCCGCCAGCGCGGCGAGCGCTCGGGCGGCGCTGACCTACCAGGGCCACCCGCAGGCGTCGGCCGCGATGCCGGCCGTGCCCACCTTCGTCACGCCGCCGACCGACCCGAACCAGCTGCGGATCTTCCACGGCTCGTGCCGCAAGCCGCACGGCGAGGGCCAGGACGCCTTCCCCGTCCTCGACCCGATCATCGCCGCCGCCGGCGCCGACCCGGCACTGCGCCCGCACCAGCTCATCCTCGGCGGCGACCAGATCTACGCCGACGACGTGGCCGACCCGCTGCTGGCCATCATCCATGGCCACGACGCCCTCCCGGCCAGCGGCAGCGACCCGGCGGTGCCCGCGTATCAGGGCGTCGCGGCACGGCTCGGGCTGGTGCCGGAGGCGATGCCGGTGGGCACCAGCTCACCGCCGACCGACCTGACCTACCTGCCGGGTAAGCGGGCCACCCCCATCGAGCGGGACGCCAAGTTCACCTCCGGCGCCGCCCACAGCCACCTCATGTCGCTGCGCGAGTTCCTGAGCATGTACCTGCTGGCCTGGTCGGACGTGCTGTGGCCCGCGAGCTGGCCGACGTTCGAGCACGTGCTGCCCGCCGACACCCGCATCCTGAAGGACCCACAGGGCCGCCGGCCCGGCGAGACGGTGTACGACCTGATGCGCGCCGGCCGGGCGTACTCCCCGAGCGCGCAGCAGAAGGAGATCATCGAACGCTGGGAGCGCTGGCAGCAGCAGGCCATCGCCCTGGCCACCTTCCGGACCGGCCTGACCGCGGTGCGCCGGCAGCTCGCCAACGTGGCGACGTACATGGTCGCCGACGACCACGAGGTCACCGACGACTGGAACATGACCCGGTCCTGGGTCAACGACGCGGTGGTCAACTCGGCGCTGGGCCGGCGCATCGTGCGCAACGGGATGGCCGCCTTCGTGGTCTTCCAGGCCTGGGGCAACACCCCCGAGCGGTTCGCCGAGACCGGCGACGCCGGGGAGCCCGGACGCGCCGCCCTGACCGCGCTGCGGGGCTGGTGCACCACGCCCGACGACGAGAACAACGACGTCATACTGCGCACCCGGCTCGGCCTGCCCACCGGAGTCACCCCGGAGGGCAGGCTGGTTCGGCCGGCCGGCGCGCTGACCTACCACTACACGGTCACCTGGCCCCGCTACCAGCTGATCGCCCTGGACACCCGCACCTGGCGGCAGTATCCGGGCGGCAACGGCAACCCCGGCGGGCTGCTGCTGGACGACCACCCGCTCAACGACATGCTCACCGGCGGCGGGGTGCTCGGCGACGACGCGGTGACCGTGGTGGCCCAGCCGGTCGCGCTGTTCGGCGTACCCATCCTCGAGCAGGTCGCCCAGCCGCTGGCCAAGGCCACCGCCGGCCGGTGGACCGCCGACGCGGAGGACGCCTGGGTGGCCAGCGACGCCGCCGTGCACAAGATCCTGGCCCGGCTCTTCGCCGCCGCGCCGCCGGGACCGGACGGGATCCGCCGCCGGCGGCTGGTGCTGCTCGGCGGGGACATCCACTTCGGCTCCGCCGAGCGGATCCGCTACTCGGCGACCCTCCCCTACGCCTGCGGCCCCGACCCGGCCAAGCCGTACGAGGGGATCAACCGCACCGAGGGCGTGCTCGCCGGCTTCGTCGCCAGCGCCTTCCGCAACGAGGACTCGATGACCCGGATCCTGCACGACGTCGGGTACGTGCCGCTGCTCGACGTGACCGGCCGGATCGACCTGGTCGGCTGGGCCAACGAGCTGCCCGGCAAGGAGGGGCAGCGGATGCGGGCCGGCGTACAGGTGACCGTCGGCGCCGACGCCACCACCGGCTGGTGGGTGTCCGGCCGGCCGGCCGTCAGCGACCTCGACGCGCTCAAGCTGCTCGGCCGGCAACCCGACTGGAACGTGTACGTGCAGTTCCTCCGGCACGACGAGGCCGACCCGACGGTACACCGCGACGGCGTACCGGAGCCGGTGGTGGACCCGGCCGGGCTGCCCCGCGACCAGGCCCTCTCCCAGTACCTGGCAGCCGCCCGCAACCTCGACCACTACAAGGGGTCCTGGGGCAACGGCAAGGAGATCGTCGGGCGGAACAACCTCGGCGAGATCACCTTCAGCTGGCCGCCCGGCGAGTGCAAGTCGGCCACCCAACGGCTCTGGTGGCACCTGCCCGGGGAGGACCGGGCCGCCGCGTTGACCACCTACACCGTGGACCTCTCGCTCGGCTGCTCGCTGACCAAGCCGCCGCCCTACGGCGGGTTCGTGCTGCGGCCCGACGACCACGACGCCACCACCAGCGCGAAGGCCTGCTACGACGGGGTGGAGCGGCCGGCGGAACTGGTCACGGACCGCTGGGTGAGCCGCCTCCAGCACGACCTGGCCACCCTGGGCTTCCGCACCCCGGGCGAGACCGACGGGACGTACGGCATCGTCACCTACTGGGCGGTCCGGGAGTTCCAGGCGTACGCCCGGCGGGAGCGGGCGGCGATCGAGCCGACCGGCGCGACCGCGCCCCGCTGGTCCGACCGGCTGCAACCGGTCGACGTGCCGGAGGCCGACCGCTACCTCGGGCCGATCAGCGGGGTGGCGGACCTGGCCACCCAGGTGGCGATCCAGCACTGGCTGGACAAGCGGTGGCGCTGCCCCGTCGTGGTCGAATCCTGGCAGGTCTCCGGGGACACCCCGCAGCGCCTCGACCAGCCGAACGTCTGGCTCTTCGACGACGTCACCGCCACCGACCGGCGGCTCTACTCCCGGGTGGTCACCGGCCGGCCGGCGGGTGCCGGCGGCGCGCCGCCCGGGCACCCGGAGCTGATCCGGCTGGGTGGGTACCGCGCGCACCCGACCGACGCGCAGTGGAGCGGGCCGGTCCTCGACGGCGAGTCGGAGCTGCTGCCGGAGTCCGTCCTGCCCGTTCCGCCGGGACACGGCACCGGTCCCGCCCTGACCGACCTGGTCGCCACGATCGGCACCGGCGGCGACGCCGGTACCCGGGCCGCCCGCCAGCTGTCCACCTTCAAGGTGCTGCGCGCCGTCGCCGAGAACCAGGTGCCCGACGCGGCCGGCGGCTGGCTGGACCGGGTGACCGCGGACGACCCCGCGGTGCTCCGGTTCGGGCCGTTCGGCTGGCGGGCGCACGGGCCGCAGACGGCGCCCACCGCGCCGCCGCCGGCGCTGGACATCAATGCCGAGCCGGGCGAGATGTGGGCGTACCTGGCCTTTCTGCGGGCCACCGACCGGGACGCGTACGACACGCTCGGCGGGCAGGGCGGAGTCAACGCCGTGCCCGGCTGGGGAAAGGACGGCGGCGGGCTGCTCTACCCCGAGCTGCGGGTGCTGCGGGCCCGGCCCGCGGAGACCGACTCGACCGGCGCGGCCCGCGAGGCGGTGGGCACCACGCTGGAACTGCTCGGACTGCGTTCCTGGCACTGGATGCACCGGTACGCGCTGGCCCTGCGGACCCACGACGGAGTGCGCCGGGGCCTGTGGACCGTCGCCCGGCAGCGGCTGCACGACCTGCTGGTCACCGACTGGGACTCGCCGGACCCGGCGGTGACCCCGACCGTGCCGGACGTGACCGGCGCCGACGGCAATCCGCGCCGGGCCCGCATCGGCGACGTCTTCACCTCCGAGCGGTCCGTGGCGCTACTGGCCTGCTGGCAGCAGTACCGGGCACACCAGCTCGTCGCGGTCGGGCCGCCGGCCTCCCGCGCGGAGAAGGCCGAGTTCCGCACCCGGGCCCGGGCGGCCAGCGAACTGCACACCGTGCTGGCCCGGGCGAAGGCGCTCGGCCCGGACTTCAGCGGCCCGCCCACCGGCTGGACCGACCTGCACGAGACCGCGCTGATCACCGCAGTCGGGCAGGTCGTCGCCGCCGACGCGCCGGTGGCCGCCGCGCTGACCACGCTCGTCGGCTGGCCCGGCTGGCCGACCGGGCACCGCTACACGCTGCCCGTCGCGGTGCTGCCCGCGGCCGAGCGGACCCTCTCCCCCGCCCGCGGTTCGCTGCGGCTCGACCTGAGCGACCTGCCGAGGGTGACGGCATGACCGGTGGCACGGAAGGACGTGAGCTGCGATGACCGAGCCGAAGAACGCCCTCGCCCTGCTCTGGGACGAGGTCCGGTTGCTGGCCGAGCCGGTGCTGTCCGCGTACGACCCGTGGCGGCGGGCCCGGCTGATGCGCGCGCTCGGCTGGGACCTGGAGGCGGTCAGCGGCTTCGACGCCGCCCACTTCGAGGAGTGGGCCGCCACGGTCGAGGAGGCCCTGGCCGCGCTGTCGGTGGTCCGCAACGACAACAAGCTCGACACCCTGGCCGGGCTCGGCAAGGTGGCTGAGGCGGCCGGGAAGGCCTTCGGGAAGATCGGCGAGCTGCCGACCGTGAAGGGCGGCCTGCCCGACGTGCCCGGGCTGCCCGCCGAACTCGCCGACGACCTGGTCGACCTGCTGGTGCTGACCTACCTGCTGCGTCGGGTGCCCTGGTCGGTGCCGGTGCTCGACCTGCTCGGCCTCGTCGATCCGGCCGCCGCCAACCCGCCCAGCCTGCCGATGCCGCCGAACGACTCGCCGATCCGGCTACCCAAGCGCCGCGATGAGCTGCACCTGGACCGGGTCGTCGACCTGATCCGTGACCCCGGCGGCTACTTCCGCACGTTGTACGCCCCGGACGGCTGGGACACCCCGGCGGGGGTGGCCGAACTGTCCGCGCGGCTGCTGCCCCGGCTGGCCCGGGCGCTGCGGGCGTTCGGCCTCGACGCCGACCAGGGCGTCCGCCCCGACCTCGGGCCGGACCAGGGCGAGGTCGGCCGGCGGCTGGCCGACAGCCTGCTGCGGCTGCGCTTCAGCGGCCGGCGTACGCCCGACGGCGCACCACCGCCCGGCGCGGGACTGGCCCCGTGGAGCCCCACCTTCGGCATCGGGGTCACCGCCGGCCTGGCCAGTTGGGACGGCCGGCTCACGGTGATCCTCGCGCCCACCGGCGAGGCGCACCTGGAGGGCTCGATCGGGGCGTGGAACGTCGCCACCGACCTCAGTGGCGCCGGGCCGGCGCTCGCGATCAACAGCCAGGGGGTGACGTTCAGCGGCGACAGCGCGGTGGTGAAGTGGGCCGCCGAGGTCGCCCGGATCGCCCCGGCCGGGCAGCCCGGCTGGATCCTCGGCGCCCCCGGCGGCACCCACCTCGCCATCGGGCAGCTCGTCATCGGCGGCAAGGCCAGCCTCGGCGCCGGCCGCGACGACGTCGAGCTGAGCATCCGGGCCGGCCGGGCGGAACTCGTGGTCCGCCCCGGCGACGGTGACGGGCTGCTGGCCAAGCTGCTCCCCGCCGACGGGCTGCGGGTCGGGCTCGACCTCGGGCTGGCCTGGTCGCTGCGGGGCGGGCTGCACCTGTCCGGGGCGGCCGCGCTCGCCGCCGAGTACCCGCTGCACCTGTCCTGGCACGGCCTCGGCCTGGAAGGGCTGCGCGTCGCGCTGGAGGCGGACACCGCCACCCGGGCGCTGAGCCTGACCCTCACCACCACGGTCCGGGCCGCGCTGGGCCCGCTGCACGCGGTGGTGCAGAACATCGGCGTCCGCGCCGACCTGACCTTCCCGCCGGCGCTGCCGGCCGGCTCCGGTGACCAGGCCACCGCCGGCAACCTCGGCGCGGCCGACCTGCGCCCCCGGTTCAAGGGACCGGACGGCGTCGCGCTGCGAATGGACAACGGCATCGTCTCCGGCGGCGGCTACCTGTTCGTCGACGAGGCCCGCGGCATGTACGCCGGGGTGCTGCAGCTCGGTATGACCTCCACCACCCCGCTCGCCCCGATGAAGGGGTTCCGGCTCCAGGCCACCGCCATCCTCAACACCCGCAACCCGGACGGCACCCGGCTCACCGAGGCCGACGGCGGGCACACCTTCTCGCTGCTGCTCGCCGGCACCTACGAGTGGTTCCCCGGACTGATGCTGTTCTGGGGCATCTCCATCACCGGGCTGGGCCTCGTCGTCGGCTGGAACCGGCGGACCAACCCGGAGGAGGTACGCAACGCCGCCCGCACGGGCACCCTGGACGCGCTGCTCTTCCCCCAGGACCCGGTCGGCAACGCGCCCGCCGTCATCGCCACCCTCAGCCGGATCTTCCCGGTCGACACCACCGGCACCGTGCTCGGCGCGATGGTGCGGCTGAACTTCCTCAACGGGCAGGTCACCGCCGACCTGGCCGTGCTGGTCGAGTTCCCCGACCCGGTCCGCATCCTGCTGCTCGGCAAGCTGGTCATCGACTTCAAGGAGGCCGGAAAGTTCCGGCTCGACTCGGCGGGCATCGTGGACTTCGCCCGCCGTGAGATCAGCGTCGACGCCGCCCTCATCGACTCCAAGCTGTTCGGCCGGCCCGTCTCCGGAGAGATGGCGCTGCGCGCCCGATGGGGCGCGGGCAAGGCGTTCGCCCTGTCGATCGGCGGCTTCCACCCCAAGTTCACCGCCCCACCAGGGTTCCCGCCGGTCAAGCGGTTCAGCATCGCCCTGTCGAAGTCCGGCAAGGGCCTGGACCTGACCGCGTACCTCGCCGTCACCAGCAACACCGCCCAATTCGGGGCCGAGCTGAAGCTGCACTTCGAGGGCGGCGGTTTCGTCATCGACGGCCGAGCCTGGCTGGACGTGATGTTCCAGTTCAAGCCGTTCTGGTTCACCGCCGAGATCGGCGCGACGGTGTCGCTGAAGTACAAGGACACCGAGCTGCTGGCGGTCAACCTGCTGGTCGGGGTCAGCGGGCCGAAACCGTGGCGGGCCTGGGGCGAGGCCCGGATCAAGTTCCTGTTCTGGGAGGTGTCGGCGAAGTTCTCCTGGACCGACGGGGACACCGCGGCCACCGACGAGCCCACGTACGTCGACGCGGCCGAGGCGCTGCACAACGCCCTGAGCGCCCCCGACGCCTGGGAGGTCCGGCCCGCCCTCACCGCCGGGGAACCGGTGACCCTGCGCGACCTGACCGGCTGGACCGGACCGGTGCTGCTGCAACCGGGCGCCCTGCTCGCGGTGCGGGAGAACGTGCTGCCGCTGGACACCGACCTGTCCCGGATGGGCACCTCCAAGATCAAAGGTGCGAACCGGTTCACCCTCACCGGGGTAAGCGTGGGCGCCGGCGACGACGAGCTCACCGGCCAGCTCGGCGAGCCGGTCGAGGACGATTTCGCCCCCGGCCAGTTCCGCGACCTGTCGCCCGTGGAGCAGCTCACCACCCCCGGCTTCGTCCGCCTCGCGGCCGGCCGCACCGTGGCGCTGCCCGACGGCACCGCACTGCCCCCGACCGCGCAGACCACCTTCGCCGCGCTCAGCGACGACTCGGCGTACGACCGGATCATCATCGACGACCCGGACGCGGCCGGCCGCCCGCTGCCCGTAACACGCCGCCCGGCGGCGGCCGACGGCGGCGACCTGCTGGCCCGGTTCGCGGCCACCTCGCCGGCCGCGTTCGCCGGCAGCCGCCGCGCCGGGCCGGCCCGCTTCACCGGCCCGGCGTTCACCCTGGCCGACGCCGGCCCCGGCGACGCCGGCCTGACGGTTCCCGCGCCCCGCCGCGCGGCCCGGGCGACGGACGCCGGCCCGATCCCCGGCCCGCGCCGCGGCGCCGACACCCCCGAACGGTCCCCGTCCCGGCGCGCCGGGACCCTGCGCCGCCCCCGGGTCCGGGTGCCGCAGCCCCGGATCGTCCCCGCCGAGCTGGAGGTCCGCTGACATGGGTGGCCTGCGTTTCCTGCCCTGGGTACGCGACGGGGTCACCCGCGTCGTCGCCGACACCGATCCGCTGGCCGGGGCCCTGCCGCACGCCCGGGCCACGGTCAGCCTCAAGGTCACCGCCCTGGGCACCGAGACCGCGACCGGTACGACCCAGGAGATCGTCGGCACCTCGACCGCGCTGCTGCACGGCCCCGGCGACGTCGTCGGCCTCGACCCGCAGGAGATCATCCGCAGCTACCCGGCGCCGGGCGCGGAGAACGTCGAGGTGTCCCTGCTGGCCGCGGTCGAGTTCGACCGGCCCGACCTGCCCTGGCTGTACACCCCGGCGAAGCCCGACGCCCGGGGCGCCCTGCGCCCCTGGCTCGTCCTGGTCGTGGTGCCCGTCGACGGCGGCGGCGAGCTGCGCACCGAGGCGGGCCAGACGCTGCCCCGGCTCGCCAGCACCGTGCGGCAACTGCCCGCGCTGGCCGACTCGTGGGCCTGGGCACACGCCCAGGTGCTGGTCACCACCGAGGACGAGGACATCGCCACGGTGATCCACGGCGCGCCGGAACGTACCCTGTCCCGACTGCTCTGCCCGCGCCGGCTCGCCGCCGGCGCCGACTACCTGGCCGCCGTGGTCCCCGCCTTTGAGGCCGGGGTCCGCGCCGGCCTCGGCGAGCCGGTCAACGACGCCGGTCCGCTCGCGCCGGCCTGGGGACCCGGGTCGGCGCACCCCGGACCCGACGACCCGGTGCTGCTGCCCGTCTACCACCACTGGACGTTCCGCACCGGACCCGACGGCGACTTCGAGTCGCTCGCCCGCCGGCTACGGGCCCGACCGCTGCCCGACGACGTCGGCCGACAGCCGGTGGACATTGCCGCGCCCGGCGGCGGCCTGCCGCAGCAGCCCGACAACGGCGTCGAGGGCCGCTCGGTGCTGGGCTTCGAGGGCGCCCTCGCCGCGCCCGGCATGACCCCGACCAACTGGGCCGACGACGTGCGCACCGCCTGGCAGACCGCCCTGACCGGGCTGCTGCGGCACGCGGCGGACCGGCTCACCCCGCCGCTGTACGGCGACATCCACAGCCAGGAGACCCAACTGCCCGCCCCCGGCGCGGAGCCACGCTGGCTGGCCGGGCTCAACCTGGACCCCCGCTACCGCACGGCGGCCGCGCTCGGCACCCAGGTGGTGCAGCGGCACCAGGAGGACCTGGCGGCGGCAGCCTGGCAGCGGGCCGCCGAGATCCGCGAGGCCAACGAACAGCTGCGCCGGGGCCAGGCCGCCCGGGACACCGCCACCGCCCTGTTCGCCCGCCGGGTCGACCCCCACGCCCCCAGCGCGGCGGTCGACGACGACCGTCTCGTGGCCCTGACCCAGCCGGTGCACGACCTCGTCGAGGTGCCGACCCGCGGCCTCGCCGCCGACACCGCCGACCCGCTCGACCAGCAGTTGGCGGACAATCCGGGCGCGAAGGCGGCCACCTCGGCGCCGGTCCGCCGGCTGCTGCGTTCCCGCGGGCCGCTGGCCCGCCGGGTGGCCACCGACGCCGCGGCGGCGGCGCTGACCCGGCTGGCCGGTGGCGCCAGCGCGGTACCGCCCGCCCGGGTGCCGGCCGGCGGCACGGTCCTGGACAGCCTGGTCAGCGACGGCCGTGGCGTGGGCGACCTGACCCGCGCGGTGATCGAACAGGCCGCCGCGAACGGCTGGTGGCGCACCGGGACCACCGGGCTGCGCGCCGCGGCGGCCCCCAGCACCGCGCTGGCCGCCGACGACCCGGTCACCCGGGTCGTCACCAACGGCGGTGACCTGCTCACCGGCGACCGGTTCTTCATTGGGGCGGCCGACGGCCGGCTGTTCGAGCGGCGCCGGCTCGGCTCGGGCCCGGAAAACTGGGTCTGGCGGGACCACGGCAGCCCGCCGGGCACCGCCGCGGCGACCTCCGCCGCCGTCCTGCCCGGCCGGGTGTACGTGCGTACCCGCAACAGCCGGCTGTTCGAACGGAGCTGGGACGGCGACCGATGGGTGTGGGCCGACTGCGGCGCCCCGACCGGCGGCGTGCACAGCCGGCCGGTGGTCGGCGGCTCGCTGCTGTACGTGCTCGGCGGCGACGGCGCGCTCTGGCGCTTCGACCCGACAGGCCGCTCCTGGACCTCGCTGGGTACCCCGGTCGGCGGCAACGAACGCCTCTGGGGCACCCCCCGGCCGTCGTTCGTCGGCGTGCTGGTCGCCACGAGCAGCAACCGGCTGTTCGCGCACAACGGGCAGTGGCGGTCGTTCGGCGGGCCGGCCGTCTGGGGCTCCCCGGCCGCCCAGCACTCGCATCCGGGAGCGACGCCCCGGATCGGCATCCAGTACGTCACCCCGGATGGGCAGCTGGTGTCGCTGTACGGGGACGGGACGACGCAGCAGCACGACCCGGTGCCGGAGGGCCGCCGGGTGGTGTCGCTGGCCCAGGACGCGGCGCCGCTGGGCCACGAGGAAGGCCCGGCCATCATCGTCCTCGCCGCGAGCACCGCCAACCCCGCCGACGTACGCCTGATGCGCCGCTTCGTCTGGTATCACGACGGGTACGAACGCTACTTCTGGGGCTGGGACGCGGTCACCACCGCGGTCCCCGCCGGCGGGCTCGGCGCGCACCGGCCCGGGCCGGTGCTCGGCGACGACCGCGACGGCGAACTCTTCGCGGTCACCGCCGACGGCCGGCTCACCTCGTACCGCTGGGGCTACTCGGCCTCGGCTCGATGGGTCGACCACGGCACCCCGGCCGACCCGCGCGGCGCCGGACCGGTCGACGCCCCCGCCCCGGCCGACGTGCGGTTCGCGCCGAAGGTGGGGCTGCTCACCTCGCTGCTCCTCACCCACACGGTCACCCAGGGCACCGGCAGCCGGCCCCGGATCCAGGTCGCCCACAACCTCGGCGAGGACGGCACGGTGCGGGAGCCGGCGCTGACCGCCGCGGTGGACGGGCCGGCGATCCCGGCGGTAGCCCGGGCCACCGCCACCACCCTGGGCACCGTCCTGCCGACCGGCCGGCCCAGCCTCCTCACCGCCGCGCTGCTGCCCGGAACCGTGACCGGCACCTGCCGGATCGCGTACTGGGTGGGCCGGGACGCCACCGCGAACGGGACGGCGAGCGGCGGCTGGACCGGACCGTACGAGCTGCCCGACCCGGTCAGCGGGGAGGTCGCCGGGCTCGATGTGGCCCTGGCCGACCTGGACGGCGACGGCCGCCCCGAACTGATCGTCGGATACGCGCTGAACCGGGCCGGCGGCGCCGACAACCGGGTGCTCTACCGGATCGGCTGGCGACTCGACGAGACCGGCACGGTCACCAACGGCTGGACGGACTCGCTGCCCACCCCGATGCAGCTCGACCGGATCACCTCGGTCGGCATCGACCTGGTGGACATGACCGGTGACCAGGTGCCCGACCTGCTGGTCTTCGCCGTCGGCACGGTGGGCGGCACGGGCGTGGCCCGCTACCTCACCGGGCGGGGGCTCAACCGGCGCGGCCGGGTGGTCGGCGGGTGGACCGCACCCCAGCCGGTGCGGGACGAGGTGGCAACGGCCACCGCGGACGCGGCGGGCGTGGCGGTGGCCGACATCACCGGCACCCGGCGGCCGGACCTGGTGGTGGCCCGACGCACCGGCGGCACCGTCACCTACCGGGCCGCCTTCGACCTCGACCCGGACGGCGTACCGGTGAGCTGGACCGACGCGGCCACGCTGACCGGCGCCGCCGACACCGGCGCCGCCCGGGGCCTGACCGTCGCGCTGGCCGACCTGCGCGCCGACCTGGTCGCCGACCGGGCCAAGATGGGCGACGACTTCATGGCCGCCGCCGCCCGCCACCAGGGCCGGCTCGCCCCGGCCCAGGCACTGGCCCGGGACCACCGGCCCGCCCCGGTGGACGTGGCCACCGCCGCCGCGGCGGTACGCGAGACGGTACGCCCGGAGACCGCAGTGGCCGGCGAGGTGCTGGCCGGGCTCACCCTCGGCGACAGCGACCTGGTCGACGCCCTGCCCGACAGCGGCGACCCGCTGCGCCGGCTGCTCGCCGGGGTCACCTTCGACGTGCCCGCCTACGAGCTGCTGCGCGGGCTCTCCCAGGAGCACGTGGTGCCGAACCTGCCGGCGGTGGCGCCGGAGACGTTGACCGCGCTGGCCGCCAACCCCCGGTTCATCGAGGCGTTCCTGGTCGGGCTCAACCACGAGATGAGCCGGGAGATGCTGTGGCGGGAGTTCCCCGCCGACCCGAAGCAGACCTGGTTCCGGCAGTTCTGGGACGTACGCGGGGCCGTCTCGGCGGGCGCGCCGCTCACCGACATCCCGCCGCTGACCGACCCGGCCTGGCGCAACGGACCGCTCGGCAGCCACCTGACCGCCGTCGGCGCGCCCGGCGAACAGTCGCTGGTGCTGGTCATCCGCGGTGAACTGCTGCGCCGCTACCCGTCCACCATCGTCACCATGCGGGCCGCGAGCTGGACCGGCGCGGAGGAACGCACCCCCACCGGGCCGGACGTACTGCCCATCTTCAACGCCTGGCTCTCCCCCGACCTGCTGCTGTTCGGCTTCCCGTACACCGCCGCGGTGGCGCGCGGCGCCGGCCGCCAGGCCGACGGGCCGGCCGGGCACTTCTTCGTGCTCCGCGAACAGCCGGCCGCGCCCCGGTTCGGGGTGGACCTCGCCGGCGACCCGCTGCCGCCGGACGCGGTGGTCTTCGCCGCCCGGCGGGACGGCAACGCCGCCGACACCGCCCGCGCGCTCCTGCAACGCCCCGTCCTCCTGGCCCGCCACGCCAGCGACCTGCTACCGACGCCGGAGAGCCAGCCATGAGCAAGCGTCAGCGACCGAATCATCAGCACAGCGCGGAGGTGCCTCATGCCGGCGCCGAGCGGAGCGAGGTGAGGGCATGAGCACCTCGTCGTACGCCGCCGACCGGCCGCCGCTGTCCGGCGCGCTCACCGGCACCCCGTGGACGCTGACCCCCACCGCCCCGGCGGTCATGCTGCCGGTACGCCTGGAGACCCGGTTCGCCGGCGCCACCCTGAAGATCCGCGTCTATCCCGACCAGATCCACGTCGACGACCACGAGCCCGGGCTGACCGCCGAAGAGATCGCCGCCGGGCGGGCGTACTGGGGGGAAGGGCGGCCGGGCGGGCTGACCGACACCCCCGACGAGGCGGCCTGGAGCGACCTGGTGCGCCGCTTCGGCGCGCCTCGCGCGGCGTGGATCGCCCGGGTGCTGGAACCGGCCGGCGGCGTCTTCCCCGACCCGCTCACCCGCCCCGGCCCGTGGTGCGAACCGGCCCGGGCCCGGCTGCTGCCCACCCGGTGGTACGCGGTCGGCCGCACCACCAGCGGCAAGCTGTTCACCGGCACGTCCAGCTCGGTCACCCCCAACCTCCCGGTCGGCCCCAGCCCGGTGCTCACCGGCGACAGCAGCATCGCCCGGCTCTCCGCCGAGGCGCCCCCGGTCGACGACGGGATGCGCTGGACAGTCGACTTCGCCACCGCCGTCGCCGCCGGCATGGCGCTCACCGTCACCGTCCCCGTCGACGCCAAGGGCCAGCCGGAGCCGGTGGAGCGGCTGCTGGTCTTGGGCCTGGACAGCACCACCGGCCCGGCCGGGTCCGCCGCGGCGCTGGGCCGGCTGCTGGAGGCGCACGCCGCCACCGACGGGCTGGCGTTCCTCGCCCCGGGCACCCCCACCAACAACACCGACACGGACACCCCGGCGGCCACCCCGACCGTGGCGGCGGTAGGCACCGCGGACAGCGCCGCCGAGGCCGCCGCGCCGGAGTCCGCCGCCGCCCTGGTCGCCACCGCGCTCGGCGTCCCGCTGACCGCGGCCCCGGCCGACGCGCTCGCCGCCGCCCGCCGGCGGCCGGCCCGCACCGGCGCGCCGACCGCGCTGGCCCGGGGCAGCGGCGCGACCGCCGTCGACCGCCCCACCGGCCGGCTGGTCCGCCGGTTGCTCTGGCCGGCCAGCTTCGGCGGCCTGCTGCGGCACCTGCTGCCGGTGGCCGCCCCGGCCGAGCAGGCCGCGGTACGCGCCCACTTCGTCGACCACGTGCACGCCGAGGGTCCACTGCCGACGCTGCGGGTGGGCCGGCAACCGTACGGGCTGCTGCCGGTGGCGAGCCTGCGTGACTGGCAGCCGGCCG
Source organism: Micromonospora sp. NPDC047740 (assembly GCF_043204735.1). Lineage (NCBI taxonomy): Bacteria > Bacillati > Actinomycetota > Actinomycetes > Micromonosporales > Micromonosporaceae > Micromonospora > Micromonospora sp. NPDC047740. The sequence continues at coordinate 425,337 of NZ_JBIDCT010000001.1, read as the reverse complement.
GGCCGGGCGAGGCGAAGGCGGTGGCGCTGCTGAACAACCTGTGGCGGCGGGTCTGGCTGCCCTCCCCCGTCCCGCGGATCGTGCCTGGCCTGCCCGACCCGGAAGGCACCCTGCTGGAGATCCTCGCCACCGACGCCCGGGTGCTGGAGGTCCGGGCCCGCAGCATGCTCGGCAACGAATACGTCAGCTGGCTGTGGCGCTTCGCCCGGCTCGGCCTCGGGCCGGACTGGCGGGAGCAGGTGGTGGAACCGGCCCGGGACCTGCTGGCCGCCGTCGGGCTGGGCGGCCCCACCGACCCCCGGCTGTCCCTGGCGGTCTTCGCCAAGCAGGCGTACGCGCTGGGCACCCCGCTGCTCGACGGGCCTGGGCGACCCCGCGCCGGCCGGGTCCGGGCGTACCTGGACGCGCTGGCCGCCGTCGGGCTGCGCGGCGACGCGATCCCGGTCAGCCCCGGCGACGGCCCCGTGCCGCTGTTCCACCGGCTGCTGCGGGCCGCCCTGATCGCCGAACACTCGGCCGCCGCGAACGCCTTCGCCGCCGAGGCGGCGCTGCCGGCGGCGGCGGAGATCCCCGAGCCGGAGCTGGTGGACGTCCGCCCGCGCGACCGTACCGGGGTGCTGCGGCGGCGGCTGGCCGTGCCGGTGCCGGGCACCACGGACACGGTGGGCGACCACCTGGCCGGCGTCCGGGACGACCCCCGGCAGGTCCGCGCCACCGCCGACCTGCGGGCCTTCCGCACCGCGCTGACCGGGCTGCGCGACGCCCTCGACGCCGGGCTGCCCGCCGCCGACCTGGACCGGCACGTGGCGGGGACGCTCGGGCTGGCCAGCCACCGGCTGGACGGCTGGATCACCTCCCTGGCCACCCGGCGGCTGGCCCAGCTCACCGGCGGGCCGACGCCCGGCGTACACGTCGGCGGCTACGGCTGGCTGGTCGACCTCGCGCCGGCCGGGGCACCCACCCTGGTGGACCGCCCGGCCGACATTCCCGAGTCGGTGGCACCGCCGAAGCTGCCCATCGCCCCGGCCGGGGCCGGGCACGTGCACGCCCCCTCCCCGGCCCAGGCGGTGACCGCCGCGATCCTGCGCAGCGCCTCCCGGACGCACGGCGGCGAGCCGGCACTCGCCGTCGAACTCTCCTCCCGCCGGGTCCGCCTCGCCGAGCAACTCCTCGACGGGGTACGCGCCGGCCAGAGCCTCGGCGCGCTGCTCGGCTACCGCTTCGAGCGCGGCCTGCACGACCACCCGACCGGCCCGTGGGACCAGTTCCTGCCGGCGTTCCGCGCGCTGGCCCCGGTCCGCGCGCACCGGGTCGACGCGACCGACGATGGCCGCACCACGATCGCCGCCACCGTCGAGTCGGCCGCCACCGTGGACGGCCTCGAGCTGCACCGGCTGCACCAGGCCGGTGCCCTCGACGCCCGGATCCGCGCCCTGCCGGCCACCGCCCGCGCCGCCGTCACGGAAGTCCTCACCGAGCTGGCCGACGCGGTCGACGCGGTAGCCGACACCCTGCTCGCCGAAAGCGTGCACCAGCTTGCCCTCGGCGACATGAACCGGGCAGCGGCGGCCGTCGACGCCGCCTCCGGCGCGGCCACCAACCCGCCCGAGCTGCACGTCACCCGTACCCCGGTCACCGGGACCACGATCACCCACCGGGTGCTGCTGCTGATCAACGACGACACCCGCTTCGCCCGGCTCCGCAACGACTGGCCGGCGGCCCGCGGCGACCACCCGCGCATCGCCGGGGCCGCCGTGGACGAACTCACCTCCGTGCTACTGCCGCCCTCGTTCCGGGTGTTCTGGCGCTTCCGCTGGCACGCGCCGGACGGGATCACCGCCACCGTCTGGCGGCCGGCAAGCCTGGACCGGATCCAGACCCCGGCGGTGGACCTGCTGGCCGCGCCGCCGCACCCCGGTCGACCCGACGACGCCGAGCTGGACCGGCGGATCGCCCTGGACGCCTGGGGGCCGCTGCGGCCGGCCGAGGTCGGCGACGACTGGACGCTCGAACTGGACTACGAGCGGCAGCCCGACTGGCCGCTGGACCGGGTCAGCCTCGCCGAGTTCCTGCACGCGGTCACCGTGCTGCGCGACCTGTACGGCCGATCCCGGCCGGTGGTCGCCGCCGACCTCGGCGCCGACCCGTCGGTCCCGCCGCAGGTGGACGAGAGCACCAAGGCCCAGGCCGACGAGACCTGGCAGGCGGCCCGGCGGATCGCCACCGGGCTGGCCGCGCTGCCCGCCGAGCCGCCCGCCGGCTGGGACGAGACCGGCGCCCGGAACCTGCTCACCGTCGCCGCCGGTCTCGGCATGGTCGGCGCGGTGCCGCCACCCAAGCGCCCGGGCAGCGCCAGGGCGGTCGCCGACACCGCCGCCACCAGCCGCTTCGAACTGGATCGCCGGCTCGCCGCGCACTGCCGTGTGATCGCCGAGTTGCACGACCGCCCGTCGTGCCCGCCCGGCGGCTGCACCTGCAACCCGACCACCGACTTCGACCGGCCCGACGCGCCGCCGGACCGCCGCCGGGAGGCGCAGATCGCCCGGCTGCGCGCCCTGCTCGGCCCGGACATGCCGGTGTTCCCCAAGGCCACCGCGCCGCAGCCGGCACTGCTCGCCGCCGCGCTCGGGGCCAGCGATGCGCTGCAGGGCGGCTCACCCCATCCGGTACGCCGGTGGCTGTCCCGCTACGGCCGGGTCCGCCCGGCGGTGGGCCGGCTGCAGGAGGTGCTCACCACCGCCGACGCGCTCGACGCCGGCGGCGTGGTGAAGGTGCCCGCCACCGTCCGGGTGGCCCAGCTGCCGTACGCCCCCGGCGACCGCTGGGTCGGCGAGGCTCCGCCGAAGGCGAACACCCAACCGCTGTCCCTGGTCGTGGTCGCCCCCGGCGACATCGACCCGAGCCGCCCCGTACAGGGCCTGGTGGTCGACGAGTGGACCGAGGTGGTGCCGGCCGGGAAGGTGCAGACCGGCCTCACCTTCGAGTACGACGCACCCGGCGCCGCCGCCCCGCAGGCGGTGCTGCTGGGGCTGGCGCCGCAGGGGGCGACGAGCTGGCAGCCGGCCAGCCTCGCCCAGGTGCTGGAGGAGGCGCTGGACCTGGCCCTGGCCCGCGCCGTGGACGTCGACTCCCTCGGCGCGGCCGGGCAGTTCCTGCCCGCCCTCTACTTCCCGACCAACGTCGCCGAGACCACGACCACCACCGACTTCGTGCCGGACGCGACGCTGACGCCGCAAGGCGGCAAGGAGGCTTCATGACCACCGTGGACCAGCCGCTGGCCGCCACCGAGGCGCCGTCGGTCACCACCTGGACCCGGCTGGAGCCGCGTACCCGCCGGGCCGACCTCGCGCCGGCCGTGGACGCCCGGATCGCCGACCCGTTGTGGCTGCTCGCCCGGCAGTGGCAGCTCGGCGAGTTCACCGGCGAGGACGCAGGCTCCCCGGTGGCCGCCCGGGTGCACGCCGAGGTTGCCCGGTTCACCCGCTACCGGCCCGGCCCGTACGCCGGGGCGGTCGGGTTGCCCGCCGGGGTGCCGTGGGAAGCCCTGGTGGAACGGGAGTCCGCCGCGACCGCCGGGGACCTGCGGTTCGCCGTGGAGAGCGGGCAGCAGCTGCTGCGGCTACTCGCCGCCGCCGACGCCGGCGAGCTCGCCCCCCGGCTGTGCGACACCTACCGAGTGCCGGCCACCCCGCCGGACGGCGCCTCGGCGGCCGACCCGGAGACCGTCGGCTACCTACGTATCGCCGCCGGTCGGGTGCCGCACGGGGGGCTGGCGTTACGAGCCTGGGCGGAGGGCCGCTTCGTCCGCGAGGCGCAGGTGCCCGACGCCCTGCTCGGCGCCGTCAACCGGGCCGTCGCGGACTGGCTGACCTGGCTGGGCGTACCGCCCCGGCCCGCCGGGCCACCCCCCGGCTACCTGCTGCAACTGCCCGCCGTGCTGGCGCCCGGCAGTTCCCGGCCGGCCGAGCCGCCGTGGCCGCCGGCCGACTTCACCCCGCTGTTCAGCGCCCCCGGGCTGGAGGGGTCGGCGTGGCGCCGGGATCGGATGGAATACGAGGCGGCCGTCGCCGCGCACGACGGCCGGGCCGAGCTGGTGCTCACCGCACACGAGTACGACGGGAACCGGCTGGACTGGTACCACTTCGACCACGAGCCGGGCACCACGCTGGAGGCGCGCAAGGCCGTCGACGACGTGGTGAAGGTGCTGCTGCCCAGCCCGGTCACGTACGCCGGCATGCCATCGACCCGGTTCTGGGAGCTGGAGGACGCCCAGGTCAACCTGGCCGGCATCGGCGCCGGGGCCGGCGACCTGGCCCGGATGTTCGTGGTCGAGTACGGCCTGGTCTACGCCAACGACCACTTCCTGCTGCCACTGGAACTGCCGGCCGGCTCGGCCACCCGGATCCGCTCGCTGCTGGTCACCGACACCTTCGGCGGGCAGACCCTGGTGCCCGCCGCCCCGGAGTCCACCGCCCTGTTCCGGCCCGCCGCCGCCGACGGGCGCGGCGCGACCGACGTGCTGGTCCTGCCGGCCACCGCCGCCGCCACCCTCGACTCCACCCCGGTGGAGGAGGTCCGCCTCGGCCGGGACGAGATGGCCAACCTGGCGTGGGCGATCGAACGCACTGTCACCGGCGCCACCGGCCGGCCCATCGACCGCACCGCCCAGGTCGGCCGGGCCGCCGTGCCGCCCCGCCCGCCGGTCGACGCCGACGCGGACGTGCCCTCCATGTCGTACGCCTTCGCCACCACCGTGCCGGAGAACTGGGTACCGCTGCTGCCCGGCCCGACCCAGGACCGCCCCGACGTGGTCCGGCTGCGCCGGGTGCCCCTGCAGCAGCCGAACCGCGACGGGGCACCGGTCGCGGTGACCGGCTACAGCCGGCTGCTCGACTGGCGCGAGCGGGACGGGCGGCTGGTGGAGCTGGCCTTCCCCGAGGAGGAGGTGCCGCGCGCCGGCAGCCGGGTGCTGCGGCAGTGGCAGCTGGCCCGGTGGACCGACGGCTCGGTGCACCTCTGGCTCGGCCGCGCCCGGCACGTCGGCGCCGGCGAGATCTCCAGCGGCCTGCGCTACGACACCGTCCAACCGCGCTGACCCACCCGCCCGCGACCGACACAGACAGCGGAGAAACACATGACGATCATCTGGAAGAAGGACCTGCCGCTGCCGATGGCGCGGCCCCGGTACTACGACTACGAGTACCTGCGCGCCGACGACCTCACCCAGGCGTTGGACTACCTGCTGGCCCGGCAGAACCTGGCCGCCCGGCTGCTACGGCCGATGGGGGTGGTCAGCGGCCTCGAGCTGACCGCCACCGGCAGCGACGTGACCGTCGGCCAGGGCGTCGCGATCGACAGCGACGGCATCGTGATCGTGCTGCCGGACAGCCGGCGCACGACGCTGCCCGGCGACGGCACCTTCTTCGTCTGGGTGGAGTACCACGAGTTCCTGTCCGACCCGCGCGACGAGGGCGGGGCCGCCGGGGAGACCCGGTGGACGGAGGAGGGGCTGGTCAAGGTCAGCGCCACCGCCCCGACCGACGCCGCGCACGCGGTGCTGCTGGGCAAGGTGACCCGGACCGGCGGCACGGTGACCGTGCAGGGCACCGGCCGGCAGGTCGCCGGGCTGCGGGTGCCGGTCGGCGCGCTCGTGCCCGCGGTCGGCTCCGGGCCCCAGGCCGGCATCACCTTCCCCACCGACCCGGGCGGCGGCTCGGGCGACGAGGCGTTCATCCGCTACTGGGCGTACAGCGGCGAGAACACCCTCCTCCGGATCGCCAACAACAACGACCCCGACGACCTGATCGCGTTCCAGCAGTACGGCGCCGACCGGCTGCGCATCGGCGGCGGGATGCTGCACCTGGGCAGCATGGAGGGCAGCCTGGTGAGCGCCGGGCAGGTGGTCACGGCGCTCGGCTTCTGGGGCCCGGGGATACAGCACGCCCAGCTGTCGTTCCGCGCCGGCAAGGGCTTCGAGCTGGTCGACCGCAGCGCCGACGGGCCGAACCTCAGCTACGCCGAGGGCAGCAAGCCGTACGCCGACCTCGGTGTGCGGGAGCTGCGCGCGAGCGCCCTGCGCGGGCGGGGCGGCCTGTCGCTGACCGCCGAGGGCAACCTCGCGGTCCGGGCCAGCGGCGGGGTCACCGTGTTCAGGGACGGCACCGGCAACGGGGACCTGACCGTCCAGGGCAACGCGTGGGTGAACGGGAACCTCACCCTGCCCAACTGGAGCTGGATCAACGGCGGCACCCGGCTGCACATCGGCGGTCCGGAACGCCTGCACCTGCTCAACGCCGCCGGCGTGTACGTCGGCTTCGGTGGGGTCGCCGGCAGCGACAGCGGCTGTCTCTGGGTGGAGAACCGCAGCTCCTTCGGCGGCGACATGCGGGTGACCGGCAAGATGGTGGTCGGTCCGGCAACGCCGCCGCTGGCCTCGTGGAGCGGCGGCGGCATCAGCACCTTCGACCTGTTCTCCTCCGGCGCCATCTACCTCGGCCTCAGTGAGTCCAGCGGCTACACCATCAGCCTGAACGCCGGCAACGGCATCATCAAGGGCAAGTCCAAGCAGTTCGCCATCGACCACCCGCTGGACCCGCCGGACGCCACCGAGCGCCGCCAGCTCATCCACGCCGCGCTCGAAGGACCGGAGAACGGCGTCTACTACCGCGGCGAGGGTCGGCTCACCGACGGCGCGGCCACGGTCGAGCTGCCCGCGTACTTCGAGGCGCTGACCCGCGCCGAGGGCCGGACCGTCCACCTCACCCCGGTCTTCGAGGACGACGAGCCGGTCTCCCCGCTCGCCGCCGGCCGAGTCCGCGGCGGCAGGTTCCGGGTCCGCACCGTCGACGGCTCGCCCGCCACGCACGCCTTCTACTGGGAGGTGAAGGCGGTCCGCGCCGACCTGGAGCCGCTGGCCGTGGAGGTGCCCGCATAAGCCCACCGGCTGGTGCGGCCTGGGTGGCGACGCGGGCGAGCGGCCCGGAGGCTGCGGGTGCGACGCGCGCACGGCGCGGTCTGCGGCGGCCGGTGCAGCAGGTCCCCCGGCGCCGCGCACTGCCGACGGGGCAGGCCGTGTCGGCGAGCGGCGCGGGCGGCCCACCCAAACCGGTGGGCCGCCCCGCCGATCGGGCCCGCGCACCACCGCCCGGCGGAGTCCGGGGCTCCCCCGATCCCCGGCCGCCGCCCCGCCGGTCGGCGGCCACGCTGCTCGATCGGCGCGGATCGGCCGCCGCTCGGGTCGCCGCGTCGCCGATAGCCGACTCATGCCTTGTCGCGTTGACCTGGTCTTTCGACAGTGGACACAGCCCTCGCCCGGCCGGCCCCGACGGTCCGCGGCGCAGCGGCGACCCGCCGGCGTGGACGCCGCCCGCGCCGGCCCTAACGGAAAGCGGAGGCACAGAAATGGACAGCGTCACGGTCGATCCGGAATACCAGGTGACCGTCTTCGAGGAGGACGACGACCCGGAGTCCCTGATCGGCGACGAGGTCGACTACGACCTGGCCATGGACGAGGAGCACTGACGTGAGCGCTCATCTGGCACCCACCCTGCGGGTGCTGCGCGAGGAGATCAACACCCGGTGGCCGCACCGCGACCGCAGCTCCGACGGCTGGATCGGCGACGCCGCCCACCAGGCGCGCAGCTCGGACCACAACCCGGACGGTGACGACCGCTCGGTCAACGCCATCGACGTGGACGTCGACGGTATCGACCCGCTGCTCGTGGTCCGCCACTGCATCACCCACCCGTCCTGCCAGTACGTGATCTACAACCGGGTGATCTGGAGCCGCGTCCGCAGCTTCGCCCCGGCGCGCTACACCGGCACCAACCCCCACAACAAACACCTGCACGTCAGCGTCAGCCACCAACGTGCGCTGGAGGAAAGCCAGCGGCCGTGGGGCATCGCCACCGCGACGGTGACCCGGCTCGGCGACCGGGTGCTGCGCGCCGGGTGCCAGGGCAGCGACGTACGGGAGTTGCAGACGCTGGCCAACCGGCTCGGCGCCCGACTCACGGTCGACGGGGCGTTCGGCGCCCGGACCACCGCCTGGGTCCGCAGCTTCCAGCGCGCCCGGTCGCTCACGGTGGACGGCCTCGTCGGTCCGGCCACCCTCGCCACCCTGCGCAAGGCCACCGCGCCGCCCCCGCCGCAGCCCGGGCGCGTGCCCGGCTCCCGCACCGTGCGGCGGGGCAGCACCGGCGACGACGTCGCCTTCGTCAAGCGCTTCATCGGCACCCGCCGCTGCGGCCCGCCGGGCGTCGACTTCGACGAGCGCACCGACGCGGGCGTCCGCTGGTACCAGCGGATGCGCGGGCTCACCGACGACGGCATTGTCGGCCGGCTCACCTGGGCGCAGATGGGCGTCCGGGTCACCTACTGAACAGGTTCGGGAGTTCTCATGCGGGTGTCCTTCCGTCCGGCCCGGGACGGCTTCGCGTTCACCAACGCCTTCGTCAACCAGATCAAGATCATCGGCCTGCCGATCACCGAGACCAAGGGCCGGTGCGGCGGCATGGCGTTCGCCGCGCTGGACCACTGGCACCGGCGGCTCCCGGTGCCCGACGCCAGCACGCTGCCGGCCGATGGCAACCCGGTCGCCGACTACGTCTACGACCGGCTGATCACCAGCATCATGGACAACTGGGGGATGTACGCCCAGTTCATGAGCACCCCGGACCACCCGACGACGCTGCGTGGAATCGGCGTGGCCCGGATGACCCGGGAGGAGCAGTTCCCCAAGCTCAAGCAACTGCTCGACCAGGGACTGCCGCAGCCGCTCGGGCTGGTCCAGTCCCGCGACCCGGCCGGCTTCGGCAACGACCACCAGGTGGTGGCGTACGGCTACGAGCAGGACGCCACCCGCACCCGGATCTTCATCTGGGACAACCGCTTCCGGCGGCGGGAGGACGTGCTGGAGTTCAAGACCGCGTACGACCCGGCCGACCGGGCGGTGCGGCAGAGCAACGGCGACGAGTGGCGGGGCTTCTTCGTGGAGCGCTATTCCCCCCGGGTGCCCTGGTATCTCGCCGGGGGCAAGCTGCTCAGCGACCGTTCGGACCCGCGGATCTACGTGGTGCACGGCGGGGCGAAGTTCTGGGTGACCAGCCCACAGGAGTTCGACCGGCTGGGCCTGCGCTGGACCGAGGTGGTCGAGCTGCCCGACGGTTCTACGGCGTACGTCGCGGACCGGCCCGGTGACCGGCTGCTGCTCCGTGAGATCGACCGCCCCGAGGTGTACGTCACCTACGGCGGGTACGGCTTCCACATCCCCGACCCGGACACCCTGACCCGGCTGGGCTTCACCTGGTCCGACGTCCGGGTGGTGCCGCGCGACTCGCTGCGCGCCCTGGCCCCGGTGCCGATCGACGGCACGGTGCTCCGCGAGGAGCACAAGGATCCCGTCTACCTGGTGTCCGGCGGGGCGCTGCACCACGTACCGGACCCCACCACGTTCACCGCGCTGGGGCTGCGCTGGGACCGGGTCGGGGTGGTGCCGGACGGGGCGCTGGCCAAGCTGCCGATGGGTGACCGGCTGCCCACCTCCCACGTGCCGGCCTGGACTGAGCTGCCGGCGGGTCAGCTGATCACTCGGGACCACGACGCGGTCGACTACCGGATCGAGGCCGGCGCGAAGCCGGCCGACGAGGTGGAGTTCGTGCTGACCCTGGGCTCCGGCCTGACCTGGCGCAAGGAGGTGGGCCTGCACGCGAAGGACGGCGACTGGACGATCGCGGTGCAGGACGCCAAGCGCACCGGCGCCAACGGGCTCTATCGCTACCAACTTCCGGAGGGGCAGCTCCGGCTGCGCAAGGCGAAGCTGTTCGGCGCGGTCACCGGCGTGCTGGAGCTGAACGACCTGGATCGGCTGCCGGCCGGTGCTCGGGTCACCTTCACCTGGGTGCGGGACTGATCCGCGGATCCCGGCCGCCCCGGCACCGCGCCCGGGCGGCCGGCTCGGCGCCCGCCCCGAGTTCGGGCCGGGAGCTGCGCTCAGCCGTTCTTGCGGCCCACCGCGCAGTATTCGGAGGTGGGAGTGGTGTCGTTGCCGTCCGGACGCCACCGGGAACAGGTGACCAGACCGGGTTCGAGGAGTTCGAGCCCGGCGAAGTACCGCCCGATCGCCGCCGGGGTCCGGACGGCCATCTTGGCGGAGCCGCCGTCGTTCCACATCGCGAGCGCCCGGTCGACCGCCTCCCCGTTGACCTCGCGGGTCGGGTGCGACAGCACCAGGTAGCTGCCGGCCGGCACGGCGTCCACCAGCCGCCGGACGATGCGGATCGCCTCCTCGTCGTCGACGATGAAGTTGACGATGCCGAGCAGCATGATGGCGACCGGCTGGTCGAAGTCCAGCGTCCGGCGGGCCTCGGCCAGGATCAGCTCCGGGTCGCGCAGGTCCGCCTCGATGTAGTCGGTGGCGCCCTCGGGGCTGCTGGTCAGCAGGGCGCGGGCGTGCACCAGCACCATCGGGTCGTTGTCGACGTAGACGATGCGCGACTCCGGTGCGGTGGCCTGGGCGACCTCGTGGGTGTTGTTGGCCGTCGGCAGGCCGGTGCCGATGTCGAGGAACTGCCGGACACCGGCCTCGCCGGCGAGGTGGCGGACCGCGCGGCCGAGGAACTCCCGGTTGAACCGGGCCGACTGGACGAGCTCCGGCAGGAACGTGAGGACCTGCTCGGCGGCCTGCCGGTCGGCCGCGAAGTTGTCCTTGCCGCCGAGGAGGTAGTTCCACAGGCGGGCCGAGTGCGGGACGCTGGTGTCCAGCGCGTCGGCGCGGGCCGGGGCGGTAAGCGGCTTCTCGGTCACCGACGCTCCTTTGTGTCTGCTGGTCGCGGACAGCGTAGGTGCCACAGGGGACCTGCGGCAACGTCGGATCGTCGCGGTGACCGGTGGGCGCCGCCGGGTCAGCTCTGCCGCAGGGCCGGCATCGGCACCGGGACGGCCAACGCCGTCGCCCCAGCGCTGGCGCCGCGCTCGCAGGTGTTCGGCGGCACCGTGCCGATGCCCCGGGTGGCGGGGCGTTCCGCCGCCCAGAACATGAAGCCGAGCATGCCCGGGGTGGCGCCGGCGCCGTGCGGGGCGACGCTCTGTACATACGGGGCGGCGGCGCGCTGCACCGAGGTGGCGTAGTCGACGCACTCGGGCAGCGGCTTGCCGCCGTAGGCGAGGTAGACGCCGCCGGTGAACTTGGCCGGGGCCAGCGGCGGCACGGGTGGGCTGTACTGCGGCTTCCCGTCGACGTGCTCCTGCCAACTCGCCTGCGAGGTGCTGGCGGAGGCGGGCCGGGCCGGCACCATGGCGTTGGCGTAGTCGAGGACCGGGGTGTCGGTGCGCAGCCAGTCGGCGGTGGCCTTGCGGTTCAGTTCGATCAACCACCGGTCGCCGGCCGCCACGTCGATGGTGAGCCGGGCCTCGGGCCGGGCGCCGCTGGCGTCGTACGGGTGGACCGCCCGGTAGGCGTCGATGAAGGACTGGAGGCCGGCGAGGTTGGGGCCGCTGTTCTGCTCGTAGTCGATCTCGATGCCGACGCCGAGCCGGGCGGCGACCGCGGCGGCCCGCTGGCCGAGCAGGGTGGGGTTCTCGGCGAGGGCGGCGTTCCAGTCGTCGGTGTAGGTGATGCCGCCGACGGAGAGCATCACCCGCACGCCGTGGGCGGTGAACCAGCCGACGATCTCGGGGGTCATGCCGCGCGGCACGCCGTCGAGGGTGGTGGCGTCGGTGCTCTGGTGCAACAGGTCGAGCGGGTTGACGAAGCTGAGCACCACCAGGTTGACCGACGGTCGGCCGTCGCCCCGGTCGATCAGCCAGTGGTTCTGGCTGTCGAACTCGGCCACGGTGCGGGCCGTGCCCCAGGTGCAGTAGTCGTTGCCGCAGTGCCAGGCGCCGTAGACCTGGATCGGGGTGGCCGCGGCGGGTGCGGGCGCCGGCCGGGGTGGCGGCGCGGCGGTTGCGGGGGTGGCGGTGGCGAGCGCGAGCAGGAGCGTGGCCAGCGGTACCGAGCGTCGCATACGGCCTCCCCGACTCAGCGGTACACCTTGTTTACAATAGGGAGTCGAACTCCGTCAATGCGTAGCGGCGATCTCGTCGAGGACCCGGCGCTGGAAGGCGCGGGCCTCGGGGCCGCTCGGCGGCGGCCCACCCCGGCGGGCCTCGATCGACCGCCCGATCAGGTCGGCGTCCTCGCGGCCGACCCGACCGGGGCCGGGCCGGACCGGGCCCGCGGCGAGCCGCCGCCCGGCGTCCGCCTTGGCGAGCCAGACGCCCTCGCGGCAGCGGACCAGGGAGCGGCAGGCCCCGAGCACGGCATCCTCCGCACCGGGGGCCGGACCGTCCCCGGGCGGGGTCGGCAGCGCCAGCCACCAGGTCAGCGCCGCGACCAGCAGCCGGCGCAGGTCCTGCGGCGTGGGATCGGCGAACACGTCGGCCGCGGGCGGGCCGGCCAGACTCAGCCCGGACTGGCGCAGGATGCTGCGGTCGAGGGCGTACCAGAACCGCCCGTCCGCGGCGGGCCGGTCCGCCGGGTCGTACGTGGCGCGGAACGGCATGGTCTGGCCGGTGTTGAGTTCGACCTCGAACCCTGGCTCGGGGGTGCCGGAGGCGGCGACGTCCCGCCGGTAGGCGACCAGTTCCAGGCCGCGCGCCGGACAGGGCAGGGCCTCGTGTCGCAGCCGGTCCACCAGCGCCCGCTTCGTCACGCCGTCGAGCGGGCGGGCCACCACCAGCGCCACGTCCACGTCGCTGCGCCCCGGCTGGTACGCACCCAGCCCGACCGAGCCGGCCGCGTACGCGCCGACCAGATTGTCGCCGAGCACCGCCCGGGCCCGGTCCACCAGTCCGGCGAGGTATCCGCGTACGTCGTCGTCCATGCCCGCATCCTGCCCGGCCCGCTCGGGGGTGGGCCGGTCGGGTCAGCGCGGCGGGTCGGGGCAGCAGACGGTCAACGCCCCGGGCACCGCCTTCACCTTCAGCCGCCGCGTCGTGCCTCGCGCGCCGCCGTCCAGCTCGTACGTCTTGGGCGCGGCGAAGCGCACCCGGACCTGGCGACCGCGGGTGATCCGGACCAGGGGTGAGTCGGCGGAACGGCCGGCGGCCATCCGGCCCAGCGTCCGCGCCCAGTCGACGGCGCCGCTGGCGGTGGAGACGCCGATCTCCAGGGCGCCGTCGTCGGGGCGGGCGTCGTCGAAGGCGGGGATGCCGCCGGTGATGGTGCCGACGTTGCCGAAGAGCACGCAGCTGGCCTCGCCGTCGAACCAGTCGGCACCGTCCACCCGGATCCGGGTGTGGATCAGCTCGCCGCGCACGTGCCGCAGGCCGGTCCAGACGTAGGCGATCCGGCCCAGCCGGCCCTTGAGCTTGCGGTCGGCGTCACGGATCAGGTCGCCGTCGAAGCCCGCTCCGGCCATCACGGCGAAGTGCTCGCCGTTGATCCGGCCCAGGTCGAGCTTGCGTCGTGGGCCGTGCAGGGCGGTTCGGAGCGCCTCGGGCAGGTCGGTGGGGATGCCCAAATTGCTGGCGAAGAGGTTGGCGGTGCCGGCCGGCAGGATGCCCATCGGCACGTCCGTTCCGGCCAGGGTGTCGGCGCAGCGCTGCACCATCCCGTCGCCGCCCCACACCAGGATCAGTTCGGCGCCCTGGTCGAGCGCCTTGCGGATCTTCTTCGGCGCCTTGCGGCTCTTCGGCACCTCGTACCAGAGGAGCCGGCCGACTCCGGCGGCGACCAGGCGGGTCCGCAGCTCGTCCAGGCCGCCGCCGAGGGTCTTCTTGCAGTGGGCGACGACCGCGACGATGCCGGCCATCTGGGTGGCCGGTTCGATGCCGGGGCGGTCAGCGGTGCGCGTGCTCATGGCCACGGTGGTACCCAACGGCCGGATCGTCCACGCCTCACCGCGCCGCGTCGCGCCCGATTCCGATCAGCCGCAGACTGTGATCGGCCGACCGCGTTCGGTAGAGTACGGACGTTGATCGCTGGCGATGGCCGGGGGTCGGAGGGGCGCTGGGATGAGTCGACGAGGCGGGCGGTGGACGTGCGTCGCGCTGCGCCTCGGGCTCCTGCTCGGCGGAGTCGTCGCGGCCTGGGGCGCCCACGAGGCCGCCACCACCGCGGCCGCCTACGCCGCCGACCGGCCGCCCGCCGCGCCGGTGGACGCCGCGCCGGTGAACAACGCCGTCGACCTGCTGACCGGCGTCCTCCGACCGGTCCTCGCGGCGGTGACACCCGCACCTGCACCGGAAGCGCCGACCGATGTCGCGGCCCCACCCACCCCGCCGGCGGCACCCGGCTCCCGCCCGGCGCCGCCGCCGGCCCCGACGGCGCCCAGCCATCCGGCCCCGGACGGGGCCGCGGCCCGACCGGGCCGGGTATCCGCCCCGCCGGCCCGGCAGGTGGAGCCACCGGCACCGGCAGGCACGCCGAAGCCGGCCGAGGCGTCCCGCCCGGCCACCGGGCTGCTCGGCGAGGACGTGCTGACACCCGTGGGTGACGCCCTGGGCGAGGTCGCCGACCCGGTCCGGACCGGGGTGCTCACCCCGGTGGCCGACGCGCTACGGCCGGTTACCGACCCGGTGCGGGCCGGCGCGCTCACCCCCGTGGCCGACGCGCTACGGCCGGTCACCGATCCCGTGCGGGTCGGCGTGCTCACCCCGGTGGCCGACGCCCTCCGTCCGGTGACCGAGCCACTCGCCCCGGTTCTCTCGCCCATCTGGCAAGGGCTGCATCCGGTACTCGAGCCACTGGATCCCGTACTCGAGGTCCTTGAACCGGTGACCGACCTCGTGGATCCGCCAGCAACGGCACCACCCGCGACGACGCCGCCGGGCGGCCCGGTCGGCGACCCGATGCCGGGCGCCGGCCCAGGCGGCGTCGGGCCGGCTACCGGGCCGGTCGTCGGGCCGGTCGCCGGGCTGTCCGCCGCCCCGGCCAGACCCGCCTCGGGACTCGCACCCACCAGCGCCCCGACGGACCGGCACACCACGACACAGCTCTCGTCCCTGCCGCGCCTCGCCGGGTTGGACGCGCCGCGCCCGCCCGGACCGGACGCGGACTCCGCGCCAGCCGCGCCCACCCCCGGCACCAGCGGATCCGGCTCGTCCGGCACCGTCCACGGCAGCCCGGCCGACGCCCCCACGTCGGTATGGACCCCGCCCAGCCTGACCGGGCGCCGCTGCCACCCGACCGGTGGCGACGCTCTCCCCTCCCGCTCGCCCCGCCCGGGCACCCGGCCCGCCTGACCGGCGGGCCGCTCCGTGCCGTCCGTGCGGCACCGGCGATCTCCGCGTACCCGTATGCCTTGCCGGCCCCTGGTGGCCCGTGCCGGCCCGCGACGACGCCGGCACTCCCAATCGACGTACCCGATCACGATGGTGACCAGGAGTTACCCATGAACGTGACCATGCCCGTCGTCCGGGCCCGGTGGTGCGACATCGGCCGGATCGCCGATCTCGTCACCGAGGCCCTCGCGCCCACCAACCTCGGCGCCTGGCTCGTCCCCGACGAGCAGCGCCGGCCCACCATCCTCACCGCCGTGGCCCGGATCTGGATCGAACACGCGCTGCTCTTCGGCGACGCGTTCCTGCTCCCGGACGGCACGGCCGCGACCGTTTGGTTCCACCGCTACCGGCCGATCCCGCCCCCGGCCCGGTACGCCGACCGGCTCGCCGACGCGTGCGGTGCGCACGCGGACCGCTTCCTCCTGCTCGGCCGGAACCTCGCGGCGCGGCGGCCCACCGAGCCGCACAACCATCTGGCCCTGCTGGCTGCGCCGGGCCCGGCGGAGTCGGATCGCGCCGCGGCCGTCCTCAGCGCGGCGCAGCGCTGGATGGACACGCTGAGCCTGCCGACGTACGCGGACGTCGTCACCGACGACGACCGTGAGTTGTTCTGGCGGCACGGATACCGCCACCGGGACGCCTTCCCGCTCGACGGCCACACGACCATGCACTCGATGTGGCGGTTGCCGCCGTTCTGGAGCGGCCGGGCCAGCCGCAACGCCCGCCCGTCGGCGCGGCGCCCACTCGCCCTGCCACGTAACGGCCCGGTGCACGGGTGGACGCTGCGCTGAGCAGGGCCGGATCCGCGACGGTGACCGGGATGCCGCTCCGGCCCGGTCACCGTCGCGGCGGCGTTCGGTGCCGTCACCGTGGCCACGCCGGGTAGCCGAGTCGTTCCTCAGCGATTGATGTCACACCCGGCGACGGCGACTGCCGGCGGGGTCAGCGCAGGTCCGCTAGCCTGGCGGGCCGAGGCAGGGACACGATTCGGCCGAGCAGTCGGAGGGTATCGGGTGCGGATGCTTCCAACCGGTGACAACGGCAACACTGGCGGTGCCACCGCCCCGAGCCCGGGGCGGCCGCGTCGACGCCGGCGGATACTGGTCTTCCTGGCGCTCTTCGCGGTGCTGGCCGGCTCCGGCCTGGTGGCCGGCGGCTACTACTTCGACAGCGTGCCCACGCCCACCGACCTCAAACTCCCGGAGTCGACCACCGTCTACTACGCGGACGGCCGCACGCCGATGGCCAAGCTGGGCGAGGAGAACCGCACCATCGTCCCGTACGACCAGATGAACGACTCGGCCAAGCAGGCCATCGTGGCGGCCGAGGACCGCAGCTTCTGGACCAACAAGGGCATCGACTTCAGCGGCGTGCTCCGGGCCGCCTGGTCGAACCTCACCGGCGGGCAACGGCAGGGCGCCTCCACCATCACCCAGCAGTACGCCCGCGTCGCCGCGGACCTGCGCGGGGTCACCTACTCGCGGAAGCTGCGCGAGGCGGTCATCGCCTGGAAGCTGGACGACAAGTACAGCAAGGAGGAAATCCTCGGCTTCTACCTGAACACCGTCCCGTTCGGCCGGGGCGCGTACGGGATCGAGGCGGCCGCGCAGACCTACTTCGGCAAGACGGTGCGCCGCGACGCGCCGGCCTCCCAGCAGCTCACCCAGGCGGAGGCGATGGTGCTCTGCGCGATGGTGAAGCAACCCGAGGCGGACCCGAACGACCCCGAGGGCTCCCCCGGCTACGACCCGCGGCGCAACGCGAAGGCCCGGCAGAACTCGATGGACCGCTGGAGCTACATCCGCGACGGCATGGTGAAGCTCGGCTACCTGACCCGGGACGAGGCGGCGAACCTGGCGTACCCGGACGACGTGAAGCCGATCGACCCGAACGCCGGCCAGTCCGGGCTGGACCGGCCGACCGGCCTGGTGGTCGAGCACGTGCTCAGCGAGTTGCGCCAGACCGAGCAGTTCCGGGGCAAGACCGACGAGGTCATCCGCGACGGCGGCTACAAGATCGTCACCACCATCGACAAGCGGGTCCAGGACGCCGCCGAGGCGGCCGCCGACATCCGCCGCGGCACCGCCCCGGAGGCGGTCCGCGACCAGCCGAAGAACTGGCAGGCCGCGCTCGTCGCGGTGGAGCCGGGCAGCGGCCGGGTGCTCGGCTACTACGGCGGCAACGGAGGCTCCGGCGGCGCCGACTACGCCGGCTGGTACTACGACGAGAAGGGGCAGGCGCGGGGCTTCGGCCAGCACCCGCCGGGCTCGTCGTTCAAGGTGTACGACCTGGCTGCCGCCGTCGAGAACAAGATCTCCGTGAAGCAGCACTTCGACTCGCCGGACACCAAGGAGTTCCCCGAGTCGGGGCGGACCAAGGACAGCCCGGCCGGCCCGATCCGCAACGCCGAGCACGCGCCCTGCCAGCCGAACTGCGCCCTCTGGGAGGCCACCGTCGCGTCGCTGAACGTCACCTACTTCGAGCTGACCGAGAAGCTGGGCATCGCGAAGGTCATGGACATGGCCAAGCGCGCCGGCGTCGACTCGATGTGGGAGACGGTGAAGGGCAACCCGCAACCGCAACGGGTGGACCTGCGCGACGAGCCGACCGACGAGGTCGCGAAGCGCTTCTCCACCGAGGTCGGCATCGGCCAGTACGGCATCACGGTGCAGGACCACGCCAACGGGATGGCCACCTTCGCGGCCCGCGGCAAGCGCGCCGAGGCGCACTTCGTCCGGTCGGTGACCAAGGGCGAGGACAAGATCTACAGCGAGCAGCTGAGGACGACGGACCTCGGGCTGGACGAGGAGGCGCTCAACCAACTCGACTGGACGTTGCGCCGGGTCAAGGCGGCCAAGTTGGACAACGGTTGGGACTCCGCCGGCAAGACCGGCACCTGGCAGGCCGGGCAGAGCACCACGCAGAACGTGCACACCTGGATGGTCGGCTGGACCGGGCCCCTCGCGGCCGCCGTCTGGCTCGGCACCACTGACGGCAAGCCGCTACGGACGAAGGACGGCAGCTACGAGGTGTACGGCTCCAGCGGCCCCGGGCCGATCTGGCGGCAGTTCATGGCACAGGCAACCGCGTCCCTCAAGCTCGACCCGGACAAGTACCGGTTCGAGGACCCGAAGTTCCCGGACGACGCCCCGTCGACCACCGGCCCGGCACAGCCGGCGCCGACCACCTCCGCGCCCCGGCCGACGGTGCGCCCGACGCCGAGCGCGACGCCCTCGGACGCCAGCCCCAGCCCGACCGAGCCGCCGACACCGGATCCGACGGGGTCGCCGTCGCTGCCCCCGCTGCCCACCCTGTCGCCGTCGAAGAGCCGAAAACCGGGAGGTACCGCGTGACGGGTGAGCTGCCGGAGCTGATCGTCCCGGATGCCGCCGCCTGGCGGCGGTGGCTCGGCGAACACCACGCCGACCCCGCCGGGGTGTGGCTGGTGCTGGCCAAACGTGGCAGCCAGCGGCCGACCACTCTCAGCTACGACCAGGCGCTCGAGGAGGCGCTCTGCCACGGCTGGATCGACGGCCAAGTCAAGGGGCGCGACGAGAGCACCTACCGGCAGCGGTTCACCCCGCGGCGGGCGCGTAGCTCATGGTCGGCCCGGAACGTCGGCATCGTGGCCCGGCTGCTGGCCGAGGGGCGGATGCACCCGGCCGGGATCGCCGAGGTGGATCGGGCCAAGGCCGCCGGCCGCTGGGACGCCGCGTACCCGGGGCCGGCCACCGCGGAGGTCCCTTCCGACCTCGCCGCCGCGCTGGCCGCGGAGCCCCGGGCCCGCGCGATGTTCGACATCCTCACCGCCCAGAACCGGTACGCCATCCTCCACCGCCTCACCGGCGCCAAACGCGCCGACACCCGCGAACGCCGCATCGCCCAGTTCGTCGCCATGCTGGCCCGGGGCGAGACCGTCTACCCGCAGCGCCGGACACTCGCCGAATAGCGGACCCCACCGCTCTACCCTGGTCGGGTGATCCGGGCTGTCGTGGTCGACGTGGACGACACGCTGTGCCTCACCGAGGCGGCGTGCTTCGATCTCGAGAACGAGGTGCTGAGCCGCATCGGCCGCGCACCGATGCCGCGCGCCGTGCACCTGGCGACCTGGGGGCAGCCGCTGCTGGAGGCGATGCGGCAGCGCTCGCCCGGCGTGGACCTGGACCAGTTCGCGGCGGCGTACGCGGGTGTGCTGCGCCGCTACGTCGCGGCCGGCCGGCTCGACGTGATCCCGGCGGAGAACCTGCACGCGTTGGACCGGCTGGTGGCGGCGGGGCGGACGGTGATGCTTCTGACCTCGCGGACCGAGTCGGAGATGGCGCACCTGCTCGCGCCGGACCACGTCCTGGCCGAGCGGGTCAGTGCCGTCTTCCACGCCGGCAACACCCGGTACCGCAAACCCGATCCTCGGGCTTTCGACGAGTTACTCGCCCGCACCGGGCTCGCCCCGCACGAGTGCGTGTACGTGGGCGACTCGCCGGGTGACGCCGAGGCCGCCGGGAAGGCGGGGCTGTCCTTCGTCGGCTGCCTGCAGAGCGGCGTACGGCGGCGCGAGGATTTCGAGCCCCGCCACGTCGACCTGTTCATCGAGGCGTTCCCCGAGGTGGTGGACGCCGTGGCGCAGCTCGCGGCGCGACGCCCCTGAATACGGGCCCCGGGTCAGGGGGCCAGCACCAGCTCGCGCAGCTTGCCGTCGAGGGCCGGCCCGTCCACGCCGCCCGGCCAGCCCCGCAGCAGCGCACCGCCCTTCGCGACCACCACCACGGTCGGCGGCTCGCGGACCGCGTACGACCGCCAGATCGCACCGTCGTCGTCGACCACGACCGGATACTCCACCCGGTGCTCCCGCAGGTAGCGCTGCAGGTCCTCCGGTTTGTCCTCGGTGGCCACCCCGACGAAGACGACCTTGTCCCGGTGGGTGCGGGCCAGCTCGCTCAGGGCGTCCTGCCGCTGTGCGCAGAGGCTGCACCACGAGCTGAAGAAGACCAGCACGACCGGGCGGTCGGCCCACAGGTCGGCGAAGGCGAGCCGACTGCCGTCGGTGAGCCGGCCGGTGACGGCCGGGGCGCCCGGCACGCCGGACGGGACCGGGCGCAGCGCCAGACCCGCCGGCACCGGGCCGGGCAGCGCCGCCGCCCCACCGGCAACCGGCTCGGTGCGCGCCGGCGCCTCGTCGCCGCCCGAGCAGGCGGCCGAGGACAGCACCACCCCGAACGCGAGCGCGACGGCCGCCAGCCGGACGGCGTACGTGCGGGTCACGAGGGCACCACGGCGACCAGCGCCGGCCCCTCGCTGGTGTTCCGGGTAAGATCGATCGGGGGGCGGCCGTCGACGACGAGCCGGTAGGCGTCCCGGGCGGCCAGGTTGACCGGCACCGAGAACTCGCAGTACGTCGGGACGCGCTCCACTTCCAGGTCCTCCTCGAACGTGGCCACGGACGTGCCGGACGACAGGGAGCCCTCGGCCAGGGTCCGCCCGGCGGCGTCGATCACCTGGAACGGCGCCCGGTTGTGGAAGTGGGTGTAGGGGCCGGTGCCCGCGCACTCCACGCCCACCGGCCGGATGTTGATGTCCCGCACCAGCACCCGCACGGTCATCGCCGATCGGGCCTCCTCAGCCCCGCCACACCCGGCCACTGCGCCGGTGAGCAGCGACGGCAGCAACAGCGCTGCCAGCAGGCGCCGCATCTGTCCTCCAGACGGTCGGGGGGCCCGGGGCGGCGGGACACGCCCACCGCCCCGGGCCGTTCGTGGGTCAGCTGATCAGCGCCCGGGGTCGTTCGACCCGGCACTGGCTGGTCACGGTCTTGCTCGGGTCACTCACCGACGTCGCGGTGAGCGTCACCAGGGTGGTCGCGGCCGCGTCGGCGGTGGCGCCGACCGAGACGTTGACCCCGGTGGTGGCGCCGAACTTGGCCGTGGCCAGCTCGTTCGGCAGCTCCACCTGCCAGCCCTTGCCGGGCACGCTCGCCGAGAGACGGTACACGTCCGACTGCAGGTACTTGCTGGCGTCCTCCGGGTGCTGCTGCTCGCCGGCCACGTACTTGCCCGTGTTGGTCAGGTCGAACGTGCAGAACGCGCCCTTGTCGGTCGGCTTGCCCCGGGTGATCAGGGAGCCCTTGGACAGGGCCACGCCGTGCTCGCTCGGGCCGGCGCCGTCCAGCGACTGGACCGCCACCGTGTACGACAGCACCCCGTCGGCGTCCCGGCGGAGGTTGAGCACGTAGAAGTGCAGCCGGTTGGCCTCGTCCACGTACTCGTACTCGCTGCCGGAGTTGGCGCCGGCGTGGAACAGCGCATCGGACAGCTGCCGGTAGTCGCCCATGGTGATCTTTTGCGGGGTGCCGTTCGGCTGGTAGAAGTCCACCATGTCGATGTCCTGCGGGTTGGCGTCGACGACCCACACGAACGGCGCGCTGTCGGTGTTCTTGGTCTTGCTGATCAGCACGCCGTTGTCCGGGGTGAACGAGTCCGCACCCATCCGCTGGACGACCTCGACGGTGTAGTTGTTGTAGCGGCCGCCGTCGCAGAGCGGGTCGGTCGTGGTGCTGCACGCCGGCGAGCGGTCCTGGTTCATGGCGATGTTGATGCCGGTCAGGCCGCCCTCGCCAGCGTCCACCGCGCGGGCGGTGACGTCGGCGACGACCAGGCCGGAGGAGGCGAGCCCCTCCCGGGACAGCCGCAGCGCGTGCTCCTCACCGAGCAGCCCGATCTTCAGCTTGTCCCGCAGCGTGTGCAGCGACCCCATCGCGCCGCCGTTGACCGGCGGGATCTGCCAGCGGGTGTGCGGGCCGCCCGGACCGTTGAAGGAGCCGCGCGACATCATGCTCCAGATGCCGGTGTACGCGCGGCGCAACGGCACGCCGTACGGGTTGTTGTAGTTGTCGCCGATGCTCAGCAGGTGGCTCAGCTCGTGCGCGTACGTACCCATGCCGGAGCTCTCCGCCTGGGTCGACGAGCCACCGCCGGCGTTCGGCCAGATGGTGGCGGCCGCCTTCCAGGACGTCCAGTCGACGTACCGGGTCTTGGCGTAGTTGGGCAGGTTGGGGTCCGGCGGGCCCCACGCGTCCGGCACGTCCTCCTTGGTCTGGAACATCATCTGGCCGAATTCCTGCCAGGTCGAGGACTCGTCCTGACCGGCGGAGAGGATGAAGACCAGCTCGTAGCTGTTGGCCACCTCGTCACCGACCGCCGCGCGCCAGGCGCCCAGCCCGTCGGTGCGGATGTTCTTGGCGCACGTGTCCCCCGACGGGCAGGCGCCGGGGTTGAAGCCGTTGTCGATGCCGTACTGGTACGACTTCGACGGCATCTTGTACGGCCCGAACCCGGTGAGGTCCACGCCGTAGCGGCCGTTGGAGTCCTGCATCCAGTACTCGTGCAGGGTGTGTCCGCGGTTCAGCTCGTTCGGCTTGTTCAGGAAGTCGCTGTAGAACTGCGGGACCTGGTCCCGCGGGATGTTCGAGGCGGTCGCCTGGGGGTTGCCGAAGACCGAGGAGTTGGGTGCCTGGGTGACGACGAACGGCTGGTCCGGGTAGTCGAGCGTGACCAGCGCGATCTTGAAGTTGCGGATCGACCCCCGCACCGTGGGGTCGGCCCAGTTCTTGTTCGGCACCTGGACGTAGTCGTCCCAGGTCATCTTGTCGGGGTTCTGCCAGTTCTGTGCGTCGATCGCCTGGAACGGGCCTGGCCCGTCCGGCGACACGTCCGGTGCGGCGGAGGCCGGCCCGGTGGCGCCGGACGCGACCACGACGGACGCGACCGCGGCGGCCAGCACCGAACGCCACACCGCACGCCTGGGGGGTAGAAGGTGCATCGGGTCACCTTTCAGGTCGAGGGCTCAATCGGTGGGGCGATCGGGCGACGGCTCCGAATCGCGGGCGGCGTCAGACGCGCCCGAGCTGGAGTTGTCGCGAGACGGACGGGGTAGCCGTCCCGCATGATCACACCCGATCCGAATCTAGGAGCCGGCCGGCGCACCGGTCACCGTGCAGATGTCGGCAGGTGGACCGACCACTTCCGACACGTGCAGGACGACATGGCGGCATGCCCGTCGCGGCTACCCGTCGGCATCGACCCGCAGCGCCCGCCGCACGTCCCGGCACAGCTGCGTCTCGGTCTCGGGCGACAGCCCGCCGCGGGGCGGCCGGCACGGCCCGCCGTACCGCCCGACCAGCCGCATCGCCAGCTTCACGGCCTGGACCACCTCCGGCCGGGAGCCCCAGCTGAGCAGGGGGTGCAGCTGCGCGTACAGCGGCAGCGCCGCCGCCAGGTCGCGGGCGGCGCACAGCCGGTGCAGGCGCCGGCTGAGCCGGGGCAGGGCGTTCGCGCAGTGCCCGATCCACCCGGTCGCCCCGCACACGGTCAGTTCCAGCAGCACGTCGTCCGCGCCGGCCAACACGTCGAGGTGGGGGCACAGGTCACGGACGCGGTGCAGCCGGCGTACGTCGCACTCCCGTACGGCCACCACGCCGTCGATCTCGGCGACGCGGGCCAGCAGTTCCGGCGTCAGGTCCGTTCGCGCGTCGACCGGATCGTCGGACACCACCACCGGCAGCCCGACCGCGGCCACCTCGCGGTAGTGGGCGACGACCTCGGCGGCACCGGCCGGGTAATCGACCGGTGGTGGGGCGAGCACCGCCTGCGCACCCGCGGCCCGCGCCTGCTCGGCCCAGCGCCGGGACTGCCGGCTGCCGTACCCGCCGACGCCCGGCACCACCGCGCAGCCGGCCGGTGCCGCCTCGACGACGGCGCGGACCACGTCAGTGCGCTCGCCGTCGGACAGAGCCCGGTACTCCCCCAGCGAGCCGCACGGCGTCACCCCCTGGCAGCCCTCGTCGGCGAGCCACCGCACGTGCTCCTGAAGCCGGTCGTAGTCGACCGACAGATCAGCCCGGAACAGGGTGGGAATGGCGACGATGACGCCCTGCCAGGGCCTGGTCTTGGCCACGACGGTGTTCCCTTCTCGGACACTCCGCAGCCGTACCCAGTCGGCAGGACGGCCCGCCCTGGCCCCCGTCGGGCCGGCAAACGCACACGTTAGGTACATCACCGGCCGCCGGTCTTCCGACAGATGCCGAAACTGCTCGGGCGGTACCGGATACGGGTGTCGCGCTGCCGGCACGGGGGATTGCGCGCCGGCCAACATCATCGGAAGGTAGGCCAACGGTCCTACCAGCACAACAGCCAGCCGGAGCCGAGCGGCAACACCGCGGGCCTCGGGCTGGCCGGGGGAAGCGCATGCGCATGGAGCTGCAACGCATCGTCGACCGGGTCGCGGCGCGGGTCAAGCGGCCGGCTCTGATCGAGGATCGGCGTCAGCGGGTGGTCGTCTACAGCGAGCACTCCGGGGTGCTCGACGGGGTACGCCGGAGTTCGATCCTGCGTCGGCACACCACGCCGGAGGTGATCGCCTGGGCCCGGGAGATCGGGATCATGGACGCCCGGGAGCCGGTCCGCACCCCGGCCTGCCCCGAACTGGATCTCCTGCCCCGGGTGTGCGTGCCGATCCGGCACCAGGACCTGCTGCTGGGCTTCGTGTGGTTCATCGACGAGAACACGGGGATGACCGACGAGGACATCTCGGCGGTGGCCGAGGCGATGCCGGACCTGTCGCTGGCCCTCTACCGGGAGAACCTGCTCGGCGAGCTGGCCTCGCAGCGGGAGGCGGAGGCGACCCGGACGCTGCTGGTGGAGTCCCCGGAGGCCCGGCGGGAGGCCGTCCGGTCGCTGCTGACCGACGGCGTGGTCACCAGCGACGGTCAGGTCACCGCACTGGTCGCCCAGCTGGTCGTGGCCCAGGACGAGATGCTCGACGACACCGCCCGGATCGCCCTGGAGCACGCCCTCGTCGCCACCCGGCACTGGGTCGGGTCGCGCGAGACGCTGCACCTGGTCCGGCACGACCACGGAGTGCTGCTGCTGTGCGGGGGGCGGAACACCGGCCGCCTGGCGGCACAGGATGCCGCGGCGCACCTGGACCAGGCGTTGCGCGGGGCCATTCGGGGACTGGCGTCGGTGGCCCGGACGGTCCTCGGGATCGGCGACGCCCGACCGCGTCTGTACGACAGCGTGCTGTCGTACCAGGAGGCGTTCCAGGCGGCCCGGGTGGGTGTCCAGCTGCCGGCCCTGGGTCCGGTGGTGCCGTGGCCCGAACTGGGCATCTACCGGCTGCTGTCCGGCATGGATGCCCGCCACCTGGACGTCGCGCGAGTGCATCCGGGGCTGGGCCGGCTGCTGGGCGACGAGGCCCACCAGGTGCTGCTGGAGACCCTGGAGACCTACCTCGACCTGGCCGGCAACGCGCATGCCACGGCGGAACGGCTGCGGCTGCACCGGACGACGCTCTACTACCGGCTGCAGCGGGTGGAACTGCTCGCCGAGGCCGACCTCAAGGACGGCAACGAACGGCTCTGCCTGCACCTGGCCCTCAAGCTGGGCCGGCTGACCGGCCAGTACCAGCCGGGTGAATGACGTCGGGGCGGGGCGCCGGTTGCCCGGTGCCCCGCCCCGCCCCGCGATCCTTACAGGCCGGCGGCCACCGCCGCCGTCCGACCGCCGACCACCGGCAGGGTGATCCGACTGCGGTCGAAGTGGACGGTGATGTGGGCCCGGTTCTGCTTGGCCCGGCTGCTGTAGCCGGAGTATGACCCGAGCAGGACCACCCCGATCTGGTGGCCGGCGTCGAAGACGTAGTCCTCGGGCAGCAGGTTCAGGTCGACCTCGGTCTTCTGGCCGGGCACCAGCGGCGTCGACACCGACGGCGAGGCGAGGTTGAGGCCGTCGATGATGCCCTTGGTCACCAGCTCCTGCGGGTTGGTGGCGATGTTCTTCTCCACCTTCTTGTAGCAGGCGTCCTCGGCGAAGCCGCCCCAGGTCGCCGTCTCACCCCAGCAGTCCTCCTCCGTCAGCGTCCGGACGCCGTCACCGGCGGTGCTGAAGCGCTGGCGGGTGCCGTAGTCGACGAGTAGCCCGGCGAAGCTGGTGTCCTCGCCGTCGACGGTGGCGTTGATCTTGACGATCGGGGTGCCCGAGATGTGCAGCGGCGCCTTCAGCGGCGCGGAGAGGAACACCAGCCGGTTCTCGGTGTTCGCCGCCGGGTCCGACGGGTGGCGGATCGCGTTGGTCTGGCTCATCGTGGGCGTGTCCTGGAAGGTCGCCTTCGCGTTGCCCGGACCGGACTTGACGGACAGCCCGCCGGCGTTACCGGCGGTCGGCGCCTGCAGGAACACCTGGGTCGGCTGGGTGTTCGGCAGCGGCCAGGTGGCGGCCGTCTCCCACACGTCCGGCAGCCGCTCGATGTCGACGGCCGGCTCCCGCATGATCCCGTTGTCGATGCCCTGCAGCCAGAAGTCGAACCAGCGGTGCAGGGTGTCGACCCACTGCGTCCGGCGGAAGTCGAACGGGTCGACGTGGCCGGTGCCGGTCATCCAGAGCTTGCGCGGCACGCCCTGCGCGCCGAGCGCCTCCCACCACTTGCTGAAGTGGTCCGGCCGGACGTTGTCGTCGTTGATCCCGTGCACGACGAAGACGCTGGCCTTGACCCGGTCGGCGTGCGGCACGTAGTCGCGCTCCGCCCAGAAGTCGCTGTAGTCCCCGGTGACGTCGTCGCCGCCCTGGCCGAGGGCCGTCCGCACCGGCGCGCAGTACGCCCGGCGGGCCGGGTTGGTGACCGTGTTGGCGAGGCTGCCCGAGTAGTTGTTCGCCCGGGTGACCAGGCCGTTGCTGCGCGAGTAGTCGTACCAGCTCGAGATGGCCGAGATCGGCACGATCGTGGTCAGCCCGTCCACCCCGCTCGCTGCGGCGGCGTTGGCCAGGGTGCCGTCGTACGACTTGCCGATCATGCCGGTCCGGCCGTTGTGCCAGTCGGCGACGACCTCCCGCCCGGCGGCGTCGTACCCGGGCCGGCGCCCGTTGAGCCAGTCGATCGCCGTCGGCGCGCTGATGTTGTCGGCCCGACCACCGGTGACCGGGCAGCCGGTCGAGTTGTTCGTGCCGATCATGTCCAGCAGGACCATCGCGTAGCCGCGCGGGACGAAGTAGTTGTCGTAGAAGAGGGGCCATTTGTCGTTCAGCCCGTCCCCGTCGACGTCGGCCTTGCACTCGCTTTCGTTGCCCCGGCAGACCGTCGAGTAGTACGGGCTGGCGTCCATCACCACCGGGACCTTGAGCCCGTTCTCACTGGCCTTCGGTCGCATGATGTCCATAGCCACGACATCGAGCTTGCCGTCGCCGTCCGTGTCGACATCAGAAGTGACGAAAATCCGTTCCCGAATGGCGTCGGCATAACCGAAGGCCGGTTGGGTGACGCCGTTGGAAATCACCAACTCAGCGCGCTCGTCGGCGCCCGGTTGGGCCAGTGCGCCGCTCGCCGGCAGGCCGGTGGCCACGACCGCCAGGGCCACCACCGACACCCGCCAGGCGCGTCTTCCTCTTTGCATCCGTGCTCCTCCTCCCACAGTGCCGTCGACCAGCGGCTTTGAACCCCTCCGTTCGGCGGGCACCCGCCACCGCCCCGACGGTCGCACCGAACCTACGGATCGCCGCATGCGCAGGTCATCGGACACCTGTGGAAGATGGCCGCCCTCGGCTCCTACGCCTGTCGCAGGGCGGAAGCACGACTTCCGGCATTCATCGTTTCGTGACGAACAGTCATTGACACAGCGCGTGACGTGAGTTGAGGATTGGCCCACCCGCCGGTCGATCGTCCACCCCGGACACCTGTCCGGTTTCAATTTCCGGCGCTGGTCCGCCTTGCCGCACCGGCGCCGGTAGGCGATTTCCGCCGGCCCTCATCCGTCGGTCGTGCCGAACCTCCGCAGCAGCACGTGGGACCCCGATTCCACCGACCGTCGCTCGCAGTTCCGTACCCACGACAGAAAGGGCAACTATGCGAATGCCGAACTCCGGTGACCGCCGCTGGCGAGCACCGGTCGTCGCGATCGCGGCCGTTTCGGCCGTGCTCCTGGTCAGCCCGGCCTCGGCCGTCACGGCACCCGCCGACGACGCCGGCGCGAGCACCGAGCTGAACCGGCTGCCCGACGAGGCGGCCAGCGTGGTGGAGGTCCTGCTCGCCGACCGCGACGAGCTGGACGAACTCGTCGCCACCGGCGTCGACCTCGACCACCACGTCGAACAGAGCGAACAGGGCATCGTCGTCCACGCGGTGGTCACGTCGACCGAGGCCGCGGCTCTCCGCGCCCGGGGCTACCGGCTCGGCGAGACCCTCCTCCGGCCCAGCGACTCGGCGGACCGCGTCGAGGAACGCGAAGCGACCATCGCCGCGCACGTCGCCGAGAACCGGGCGTTCACCGCGGCCCTGCAGACCTCCGAGACCTCGGACGTCAAGATCATCCGCGCCGACTACTACACCTCGGGGACCAACCAGATCCTGTCGGTCGAGGCGAAGTGGGCTCAGGGCCAGACCTCGACCAGCACGCTCACGGTCGTCCGGGACAGCGGCCCCGGCACGGAGCTCGGCTCGGGCGGCAGCCAGACCATCTCCCGCTTCGTGGACGCCGGCGTCTACCTGTACCACCGGGGCGCATCGACGGTGACCACCCGGCCGGACCGGATCCGGATCACCAGCCCGACCGGTGGGGTCGCCATCGCCCAGGTCAAGGAGTGGCTGCCCATCCCGGCCGACAACCCGGAGGGCCCCGGCTACCAGAAGGACTTCGTCACCAGCTACCTGACCCCGACCGAGCTGTACGCACGGATCCACCAGCTCGCCGCCGAGTTCCCCGACCTGGCCGAGATCGTCGAGCTGCCGTACAAGACGAACGGCTACCGCCGCAAGGCGCAGGTGGTGCTTGGCACCACGAATGCCAACCGGGTGGCGGTCGACTCGCTGGCCTGGGGACACGAGGGCGGCAACGGCATCTCGGTCGAACTGGTCAACCCCGGTGCCGCCAGCCGCCCCCTGTCGGTGAGCGTGACCGGCAAGGACATCAGGGTCAGCCTGGCGACCAACGCCAGCGGCGCACTGACCAGCACGGCGACCCAGGTCGCCGCGGCGTTGAACGCCAACGCCGGGTCGTTGGTCCGGGCGTACACCTACCGCGGTGACGCCGGTGCCGGTGTGGTCGCGGCCGCCGCCAAGACGGTGCTCACCGACAACCTGAAGGCACCGGCCAGCGTCTCCCGCGATCCTCACCCGGTGTACGCGATCCGGATCGGCAAGGTCCGCGACGGGTCCAAGACCGGTGTCCTCGCGTACGCCCAGGAGCACGCCCGCGAGTGGGTGCCGCCGCTGGTCGCCGTCGAGACCGCCGAGCGGCTGCTGCGCAACTACGGCCACGACGGCCACACCAAGCAACTGCTCAACAACCTGGACATCTGGATCGCCCCGTCGGTCAACCCGGACGGCGGGCACTACTCGTTCTACGACTTCAACTCGCAGCGTCGGAACATGACCAACCACTGCCCGTTGACCGGGTCGGCCGACGCGCTGGCCCGCAACTCGTGGGGCGTGGACAACAACCGCAACTACACCGAGTACAGCCTCTTCGACGGCTACTCGGGCGCGTCCAGCAGTTGCACCAGCGACACCTACGCCGGCCCGAGTGAGCTGTCCGAGCCGGAGGACAAGAACGTCGACTGGCTGGCCCAGCACAAGAACATCAAGTTCTCGATGAACCTGCACTCCTCCGGCAACTACTTCATGTGGTCGCCGGGGGCGTACGCCACCCCGGGCCGGATCTCGGCGCCCCGCCCGACCCTCGCCGAGGAGTCGTTCTTCTGGGGGGCCTCGTCGCGGATCCTCACCGCGATCAAGCGGCAGCGCAACATGGCGGTGACGCCGGCCCGGACGGGCCCGATCTCCGACGTGCTGTACTCGGCGGCCGGCAACTCCGGCGACATGCTCTGGTACAAGTACGGCATCTACGCCTGGAACTTCGAGGTCGGCACGTCGTTCCAGCCTGGGTGGGACGAGGCGCACCAGGAGACGATGGAGTTCTCCAACGGCCTCGTCGAGCTGATGCGGGTGGCCCGGGACTTCGACACCGACTACCAGCGGCCGAAGAGCGGCCTGTCGGTGAAGCCCAGCGCCACGGCCGGCATGGTGGACGTGACGTTCACGGTGAGCGAGCCGGCCGCGGTGTTCTACACCGTCGACGGCAGCGCACCGACCTACGCGTCCAAGCTCTACGCGTCGGCGGGGATCCGGGAAGGCGGGGAGACGCTGACCCTGCCCGTCGGTACGAAGATCCACTGGTTCTCGGTGGACGCGGCCGGCAACGTGGAGAACAACTACCGCGCTGACGGCACGGGCAAGAACTTCCTGAAGGGCAGCGCGGTGCTGCCCACCAGCTAACGGAAACCGACCCGGGTGCCGGGTACGGCGGCGCACGCCCCGTACCCGGCACCCGGCCGTTTGCGACGGCGGGCGGGCCTGCAGGAGAATGCCTGCTTCCGCAGGTGGGCGCGGAAGCTCACCGCAGCCAGCCCAGGAAGCGCCGGTGCAGGGTGCCGGCGGGCGCCCAGGTCAGATCCTCGGCGGCGCGCACGAACTGCGAGCCCATGTACAACGCCAGGGACATCGGTGCGTCCACGAACTCCGCTTGCAACTCCCGGCGCCGGGTCGCACAGGGCCACGGCGCCCCGCAACCGCCGCAGCTCCAGATCGGCACCACCGGCCCGTGCGTGCTCACACCCGCACCCCCAGGTAGCGCGCCGTGATCGTCCGTGCCTGCCGGCTGGTCGCCCAATCCACCTGCCAGCACGGGTACGGCACCAGCAGCGACCACCACACGCGGCAACCGACACACATCCCGTCCAGCCCACGGACGTGCACCGCGAGGATCGCCTGTTCATGATCGTCATTCACTCGGCTGCTCCGTGCGGCCAGTGGCCCCGGTTGATCGGGATCCGGTGCCGGGCATGGCAGGGCAGTTCGACGCCGCATCGGCAGATGCGCCGCCAGTCCCGCCAGGACCAGACCGGGCGGTGCCGTCGGCCGAGGGTCAGGGCAGTCGCGAGCAGATATTCGTCGTACGAGACGCGCTGCCTGCCAGCAGAGCCAGCCCCCGCTCGGCTCACCGCTGGCCCCTCGTCCCGTCACCGGTGCGCTGGCCCGGCTTCCGTGGCCCGATCGGCACGCTCTGCGTCGACTCGCGGTGCCAGGGCGTGTCCCGCAACCGCTCCGCCTGGTCGAGCAGCCGCCGCTGCGCCTCCGCCTGCTCGCTTGCCTGGTACCTCTGCCCGGTGCCCGGCGGTGGCGGCGGCTCCGGCCGCCGAAACAGCCACCGCACCAACCTGCACAGTTCGGACCAGATCGCCACAGGTTCCGCCTCCACGTCGAGCGTCGGAAGGCGGCGAGGTCTCATCAGGCCGTATCGGCTCCCTGATGTAAAGATTCCCGCCGCCGTCGGTGACCTGGACGCTACGAGCGGTCACGGGCGGCGGCGGGGACACTTTGTACCCGAGGGAGGGCTACCCCGTTATCCCGATCGCGAGCGCCAGCTCCCGGGCGTCCTCTCCGACCGTGCCCGGCCGGTTCGACAGTTCCAGCGCGACTGTGCGGGCGAACGGTTGGTGGCGAACGGTGTCTACGCTCTCGCGCAGTGCGCGGCCGAGCAGGTGCATGGCCGCGACCTCGCCTCGGTTCAGCATGTGCGCCCGAGCGGCCTCGATCAGGGCAGCAGCCCGACGGGTGTGCGACGGCAGCGCGCGGAAGTCCGCCGTGTCGGCCCGCCGGACGGCCTCACCAGGTCGGCACAGGTCCGTCTCGATGGTGACCGCGTACGCCGCGCAGGCGGCTGGCCCGAACATCAGCCAGGGGTGGGCGTACCCACTGCCGAGCCGGCTCGCGGCGTCCTCGGCGGCGTCCCACGCGCGCCATGCCTTTCCGGCATGCCCGGCCTTGCTGTGTCCGAGCGCGATGCCCAGCTGCGCCTGCCCCCACCGCGCCAACTGTTCAGCACCCGCGGCCGGGTCGACCAGGCCGGCGGCGTCAACGAGCACCTGCTCAGCGGCGTCGACCTGGTTCGCGCCCCGGTAGACATGGGCGTAGTACCAGGCGGCCACGGCGATCGTCGCGGGGTCATCGGCGTCCTGGGCGGCGAGCATCGCCCGGTCGGCGGCGAGCCACACCAACTCCGGATACGGCTGGTGGGCCAGGTACAACTGCGCGAGATGGTAGACGCGCGCCAACTCGGTCAACGCCTGTCGGCGGGCCAGGCCGTCCAACCGGCGGGCGCTGCGTTGCGCGTCCGCCAGCAGGCCGGGGAGCACCGCGGCGACCACCGTGCGCTCGACGGTCGACCGGTGCCACAGCGCCCACGCCTGATCGACCAGCCCGCGCAGCGCGTCGACCGACGTCGGCTCGCCGACCGGCACGTTACCCCGCCGGATGGCGGCGGCGACCGCGTCGACGTCGGGGTGACCGGCGCGGGTCACCGATGCCACCGGCAGGGACTGGTCGCCGGTCAGGTCCGCCAGGTCGGAGATGTCGAGGACCTCGGCCAGGCGGAGCAGCATAGGCAGGCGGGGCGGGAGGAGGCGGCCGTTCTCCAGGGCTTTGACCCATTCGGCGCTGCGGCCGACGAGCCCACCGAGAACTGGACGCGTTTTGCCTGCACGTTCGCGGTGAGCGCGGAGGCGAGCACCGAAGGTCGCGGGATCGGTCATCGTCGTCTCCCAGGTAGCGGTCTGGGCAGCGGGCCGCCGGCCGCTACCCCGACGGGCCGCCACAGTCGACGGTACTCGCGCGGCAGCCTCCACGCGCAATCGTCGCAGCCGAGTGTTCGGAAGAAAGCCGCGCGGGGTGTGCCGACCAGACCCGTCGAAGGGTCAGTTTTGCCGGCCTGGTCACCAGCCTTCAGACCATCGACAGTCGATCACGTATCTCACGCAGAACGGCCTCTAGCGCCGCGAGGTCGGGACGACCCCCGAAACGGGGATCAAGCGACGACAGCTGCAGGCGTTCAAGAGCCGCCGCGCCACCGCGCTCGCAGATCTCCCGGATCAACTCGTCACAGGCCGTGCCAAAGACCTCGATATGGTGAACCGTGATGTCCGTGGCCGGGTGATCGCCCGGCTTTCCGTTTGGCATGACACCGATCGTGCCAGCCACCCGATGCGGTCGAGAAGGACCCGCCGTGTCGGCCGATGCCGGCCGAAGGCCGCCAGCAGGCCGGCGCGTACGGGCTTACTACTTCCTCCCGAACGAACCGCCCCCTGCTGACCGACTGAACGGGGCACGTCGAACACGCGACGGACGCCGTGAGGTGCGGGCCTACTGTTGCCGCCGCGTTGTGAGGTCGCGCCGCAAGAGTGCGAGGAAGTAGGCGCAAGCATCGTCCGGAAGACTCGGAGGCTGCCCTTCATCCCGCGTTCGGAGTAGTAGACCTCCCAACCCGCTGGGCCGAGGTCGAGCACATAGCATTCGTTGGCTCCGCTGCCTCCGTGCAGCCGGTAGCTGTCGGGCGAGGAAGCCCTCACGCGGAAGGACGATCTCCAAGTCTGCTCGCGTCAGGTCGTCCACGAACTCATCATGCCCAATGGCCGACGGCTCTTGGCCCGCTGGCTGCTGTACAGCGCTACTACCCAGAAGCAGGAAGGCCACCTCCCGTTTCCGGGAAGTGGCCTGTGACCTGCGAGGGCGCCGGGCACGGGAGACTCCCGTGCCCGGCGCCGACTGGACTACAGCGAGCGGACTCGCACGTCGCGGAACTCGATCAGGTCGTTCGTACCGTGGTTCTGCAACCCGACGAACCCGCTGAGGAACTGCCGCAGGTCGGTCGGCGGGTCACCCGCACGGGACGACGCCTTGCCGGGCGTGTTGTCGAACTCGTTGATCACCACGCCGTTCCGGATGATCGTGTAGTGCTGCCCGACCACCCGGACCTCGTAGTCGTTCCACTGGCCCTTCGGGGTCGCCCCGGCCTTGTCCAGACCCTGCGGGTCGAAGTTGTAGATCGACCCGGTCTTTTGCACCTCGCCGGTCGGCCCGTCGTAGATCTGGATCTCATGGCCGCAGTAGATCGCCACCCAGGCCTGCGAGCTCCGGGCCGAGCCGACCGTGCCGCAACTGCCGGCCGGCCGCTGGTCCAGCGGGATCCGCGGGTCCGGGAAGCGGGTGAAGACCCCGCTGTTGGCGTACGTGGTGCCGGCGGACACGTCCCGGAACTTCAGCCGAAGCGAGAAGTCGGCGAACTCGTCCTTGGCGTACCAGAGCATGCCGAGCCCACCCGAGCTGCGGATGGTCCCGTCTCGCTGGAGGGTGAACGACCCGCTGGGCGCCTGCCGCCAGTCGGCGAGCGACGCCGCGGTGCCGTCGAAGAGCGACTGGTACCCGGCGACCTTGCCGATCTTCGACTGGGCCGCGGAGGTCTGCAGCTTCTGCGCCTCCTTGTTGTCCACGATGCCGCCGGCCCGCAGGTCGTTGACCACGTCGGCGACGTGGCTGACGAACTGGCCGTGGTTCGTCCAGTTCCGCTCGTCGTCGATCAGGTCGTTGATCGTGCAGCCGCCGCCGGCCACGTGGTTGGCCACGCCGGTGTCGGTGTCCAGCAGCTGTACCGTCTTGCGGGTGTCCGGCGCGGGGCAGCCCGTGGTGACGGTGATCTTCGCGGTGGACACCTGGCCGCCGGCGTACGTCACCTTGAGGGTGGCCTCGTAGGTGCCGTAACCCGCGTAGGTGTGGGTCGGGTTGGCCTCCCGCGACGGCGCGCTGCCGTCACCGAAGTTCCACTCCCACGCCACGCCGCCGGCCCGAGCCGACGAGAACGCGATCGTCTTCGGCTGGCTCGGCGTGACCGCCCGCCAGGTGGCGTCGCTCGGCCGCGGCGTCGCCTCGCCACCGGTGTACACGATCCGGATCAGCTTCTGGTTGGAGTGGAGGCTGAAGAAGCCACCGGCGTAGTCGAGCATGTACAGCGCCCCGTCCGGGCCGAACTTGGCGTCCATCCAGGACTGCAGCTGGGTGCCGCCGCTGCCGGAACGGATGATCTGGCGCAGGTCCTCGGCGAACGCCGGCGGACCGGCGCTGGCGACCTTGGCCGGGTCGACCGTCACGGCGATCCGGTTGTTGGCGTTGGACTCGTCACCGATGAACCACTTGTTGTCCCAGTACGCCGGCCAGGCGACGCCGCTGTCGGTGTCGACCTTCGACCGGTGGTAGGTCGGGCCGTCCATGATGGCCTGACCGCCGCCCTTGAGGTACGGCTGGGTGAAGGTCTCCTCGCCCACCACGTACGAGGGCAGCCCGCTGCCGTCGGTCCGCTTCGGGTAGACCGGGCCACCGCCCTGCGGCGAGTACCAGATCATGTTGTCCCGGGCGGGCGGGATGTTGACCAGGCCGGTGTTGCGCGGCGACTCGTTCTTCAGGTTGTCGCAGTCGTACCAGCCGGTCAGCACGTTGGCGTCGCTGTTGCTGCGGTCCCGGTAGGGCTGCCGGTTACCCATGCAGTACGGCCAGCCCTGGTTGCCCGCCGAGGTGATGATCGTGGCGGTCTCGTACTTCGCCGGGCCGAGCTGCGGGTCCGGGGCGCCGGCGTCCGGGCCGACCCAGGCCGCGGTCAGCCAGTGGTTGACCGGGTCCCAGGCGATCCGGGCGATGTTGCGCACGCCCATCACGTAGATCTCCGGGCGGGTCTTGCCGCCGCCCTCCTCCTTGCCGGTGAACAGGTTCCCGGCGGGGATGGTGTAGGTGCCGTCCGGCTCCGGGTGGATCCGGATGATCTTGCCGTTGAGGTCGTTGGTGTTGCCCGAGGTACGCCGGGCGTCCTGGAACGAGGTGCCCTTGTAGTCCTGGGTCCAGTTGTTGCCGGAGTAGCCGCTGGAGCCGCCGGAGGAGTTGCTGTCACCGGAGCCGATGTAGAGGTTGCCGCTCTCGTCGAACGTCATCCCGCCACCGGCGTGGCAGCAGCTGTGGATCTGGGTGTCCCAGCTGATCAGGTCCTTGCGGGTGCTCTGGTCGAGCGTCTGGTTTGCGGCGTCGTAGGTGAACCGGGAGACGGTCCGCTTGCCGATCCGCTTGTCCCGGTCGATGGACTCGTGCGGCATCCAGTAGACGTAGACCCAGCCGTTCTCGGCGAACTTCGGGTCCAGGGTGATGCCGACCAGGCCCTCCTCGTTCTTCACCAGCTCGCTGCCGCTGCCCCGGTTGCCCATCACGGCGAGGGTGGTCAGCAGCTTGACCTGCTTGGTCTTCGGGTCCCACTGGTGGATGGTGCCGCAGCCCAGACCGAC
This sequence comes from Micromonospora sp. NPDC047740, assembly GCF_043204735.1. NCBI lineage: Bacteria > Bacillati > Actinomycetota > Actinomycetes > Micromonosporales > Micromonosporaceae > Micromonospora > Micromonospora sp. NPDC047740. Next base: position 388,882 of record NZ_JBIDCT010000001.1, on the reverse strand, counting down.
CTTGGGGTCGTCCCAGCTGACGATCGGCCCGCTCGGGCAGGCGGCCTTGCCGATGTAGAATACCTTGCCGTCGGGGGCGATGGTGAGGCCGTGCGGCTCACCGATCTGGTCGAGCTGCCCCGACTGGTTGGTGGTGGTGAGCCGCTCGATCCGGTAGTTCGAGGCGATGGTGGCCTGGCAGTCGCCCCGGATCAGGCCCGCCGACCACTTGATGGCCCCGGCCAGGTGGCCCTGGAACTGCTTGTCGCTGGTCCAGCTCGCCTCGGTCCGGCCCATGCCGGTGTAGAACGACCGGCCACCCTCGAAGTCCTGGCACCAGGAGATCGGGTGGAAGGCGCCGTTACCGCTCAGCCCCGGGTTGTAGGTGTTCTCCTCGACCTGGGCGATGGTGTGGACCTTGCCGATCGGGCTGGGGTCCCAGTTGATCCACTGGTCGGATCGGGTCCAGGTCAGCGGCAGGTCCTTGTTGGCCGGGTGCTGCCGGTCGGTGAGGTCGATGGTGGCCTTCTGCACCGTGCTGTCCGGCGCGGGCCCGGCGTCCGGCCCGATCAGCCACAGCTCGGCCAACTGCACCAGCGGCTCGCCGCTGTTCGCCGTGACGTTCAGCCGGTAGTGCTGGTAGGCCGTCGTGTTGGTGAAGCTGTACTGCTTGGTCTGGAACCGCTGCGGGAAGGTCTCGTTGCTGCGGCTGTCCAGGTCGGTCCAGGTGGAGCCGTCGTTCGAGCCCTGCAGGGTCCAGTTCTTCGGGTCGCGGCCGGGGAAGTCGTTGGCCGAGGTGAGCGCGTACCGGCTCACCACCACCGGCTTGGCCAGCTTCGCCGCCAGCCAGCCGGTCGGGTTGAACGTCAGCCACTTGGTGCCGGTCGAGCCGTCGATGGCCTTCGCGGCGGTCTCGTTCGGCGGGTTCTCCGCGCTCGCGGTGGCCGAGACGGGCTTCTCGGCGTTCGGCAGGCTGGCGGCCGGGCGGGTGCCGATCAGGCCGGTGAACCAGGAGGACTCCGGCTGGGCGCGCGCCGCGTCGTGGACGCCGACGAAACCGCCGCCGCCCTTCACGTACGCCTGGAAGGCGGCCTCCTGGGCCTCGTTGAGGGTGACGCCGTTGGCGGAGAGGAAGACCACCGCGCGGTAGCGGGCCAGGTTGCCGAAGGTGAACACCGCCGGGTCGGCGGAGTCGTCGACGCTGAAGCCCTGCTGCTCGCCCAGCTCACGGATGGTGGCGGTGGCCCGGGCGACCGGGTCGTCCTGCTTGTCCACCGGGCCATGGAAGACCAGCACCTTGACCGCCGCGGCGGCCTCGGCGGCGGCCGCCGCGGGGGTGACCGCCTGGGCGGGCAGGGCCAGCACACCGAGCGCCAGGGCGGCGCTCGACGCCAGGGCGCCGATCCGGCGCCCGCGGGTACGACGTGCTGCAGCCGGGGTGAATGGTGTGGGTGTGGTGGTGGATCCCGTCGAGTCGGCGCGGGAGCGTCCGACCCATCGGGAGAACCGGAAATGGCGTCTGTCGGCCATCTCGACTCCTCCTGGTTTGAGGGACAGGTTCTTCCGGGTCGTCCATCTGCCGGTGAGGTGAGGCGCTCACCGGAGCACTGGGTGCGCGACCGCCGGCGCCACCCGGATCGGGCGGCCGGTGCGGCGGGTCGCTGGTGGTGGTGCCGGTCCGGGGGCTGCTGGCCGACCGACGGCGGTCAGCAGCCCCGGACCCGTCACTTGTGCTGGTGCTGGCCGCCGTCGGCGGGCGCCGCGGCGGCGCCGGCGGCGCCAGTGGTGCTGGTGGCGCCGGCAGCGCCACTGGTGCCGGTGGCGCCGGCCGCGCCGTGCTGGTGGCCCATGCCGGGCGGCATGTTCCCGTTCTCGTCGAGGACGTGCAGCATCGTCGACATGCCGGCGTCGGAGTGGAACTGCATGTGGCAGTGCAGCATCCAGTGCCCCGGTCCGACCGAGTCGCCGGCCACCACCTGGACGCCGAAGGAGTCACCGGGGCCGAGCGTCTTGTTGTCGATGATCGGTATGGAGTCGACGAACGGCTGCCCGTTGTTGCTGATCACCCCGGTGCGGGTGTCCGCCCAGGAGTGCCCGTGCAGGTGGAAGGTGTGCATGTCGTTGCCGATGCCGACCACGACGAACTCCACCCGCTCGCCCTTGCGGGCGACCAGGCAGCTCGGGCCCGGCTGCGGGTTCACCTCGGTGCAGGTGTCCGTGGCGGCGCCGCGGCGTAGGTTGATGCTCTGCCGGTCACCGAAGACCACCGTGTAGGTCCGGTCCGGCTTCGGGTCGCCGGGACGCCGGACGACCAGGCCGCCGAAGAGACCGGACGAGAGCCCCTGGGTGCCGTGCGGGCCGCCCACCACGTGGTCGTGGTACCACCAGTAGCCGGCCGTGCCCTGCGCCCCGGTCCGGTTGTTGCGCGGCTGGGCGTACCAGGTGTAGGTGCGCGATTCACCCGGCGGGACGTACGACGCGCTCTGCACCGTGCCGTCGGACTGCTGGGTGTACTTGACCCCGTGCACGTGCAGCGAGACGCCCAGCGGGTGGGCCGGGTCGGTGCGCAACGCCGCCAGGGTCTCGGCAGACACCTGGTTGTGCAGGGTGATGGCAAGGCACTCCCCCTCCATCATCTCCATGAGCGGGCCCGGGTAGGAGGCCGTCTGCGGAGTGAGCCCGTAGCCGAGCCGGATCTGCGTGCCGTCCTTGGGCAGCTCCACCGCGTACAGCTGGATGCTGCGGTCGGGCTTGCCGCAGCCCTCCGGCTTCTCGGCGAACATCCCGGTGCCGGCCGCGGCCAGCCCGCCGGCGCCGACGAGGGTGAGCAGTACGACGGCCGCGACCACCAGCATCCGCCGGGCCCCGCTACGCGGGCGCTCGGTCCGGCCGCCCAGCGGCCCGGTGGCCTCGCTCGTCGGATCGGCGGCCGGCTCCGGCTCGGGTGCCGGGTTGCCGTCCTCGACCAGCCGCCAGGCGCTCATCGGGCACCCCGCAGCTCGACCAGGCGCTGGTAGCTACGCTCGGCGGCGCCCAGCGACCCCGGCGGGTTCGGCTGCGCGCTCGGCGCGGTGTCCTGCTCCCACAGGAACTCGAAGCGGCCCCGGCCCTTGAGCTCGCCGAAGAACTCGTGGAACGGGATGACCCCGGCCCCGAACTCCACGTCCAGGTAGGAGTTGCCCTGCTGCGGGTTGGGCAGCGGCACGCCGTCCTTGACGTGGAACAACGGGAAGCGGTGCGGGTGGGCGTTGACGTAGTCGACCGGGCGGAAGCCCGGGTACTTCCGTGCCCCGCCGTACGCCCACAGGATGTCCATCTCCAGGAACACGTACCGGGGGTCGGTCAGGTCCAGGAAGAGGTCGTACAGCCGCACGTCGGGTCGGTCCGTCGCGAAGCTGAACTCGATGGTGTGGTTGTGCTGGTAGAGCTTGATGCCGCGGGCCGCGGCGGCCTCGCCCCACGCGTTGAACTCGGCGGCGGCGGCCTGGTAGCCGGCGATGGTCCGGTTGCCGGTGGGCGCCTCCGCCGTGCCGATCGCCGGCATGCCGAGGATCTCGGCGACGTCCAGCTCCCACTCCAGGTTGGTGCGGAAGTCTCGCAGCCCGCGGTGGCTGCCGGCCGCCTTCAGCCCGTTGTCATCGAGCAGCTGCCGGATCTGCTCCGGGGTGATGGCGCCCACTGAGCCCTGGGTGTAGCCGGCGAACTCCACCTCCCGGTAGCCGATGCGGGACAGCTCCTCGAAGACGGCCGCGAAGCCGACCTGGGCGACCTTGTCGCGGACGCTGTAGAGCTGGATGCCCAGGTGCCCTTGCGGGATGAGCTTGCCCTGGCCCCCCTGGTCAGCCCCGGCCGGCACGGCGCCGGCGAGACTGGCCGCGCTGACCGCCACCGTGGAGCCGGCGAGGCCCCGCAGCAGGGTACGTCTGTCGATTCTGTTCCTTGCCATGATGGTTCCCTTCCGTTCGGTCAGCAGCAGGAGTTCGGGCCGCCCGCCGGGCCGCCCGGGCAGCACGGGGTCAATGGGGCGATCCGGACGTTGCGGAAGCTGATGACGTCGTTCGTCCCGTGGTTCTGCAGCCCGACGTAGCCGGTGGCGTGCTGCCGGCCGGCGCCGCCCGGGTCGTCCGCTCGGGGCGGGCTGAACACGGCATCGGGCCGGTTGACGTACTCGTTGATCAGCTTCCCGTTGCGGAACACGGAGTAGTGCTGGCCGACCACCCGAATCTCGTAGTCGTTCCAGGTGCCCTTGGGGGTGACCCCCGCGCCGGCCAGGTCGACCCGGTCGAAGCCGTACACCGAGCCGCTCTTGTACTGGTCACCGTCGGTCCGGTCGAGGATCTGCAGCTCGTGGCCGTACTTGATGGCGACCCACTCGGGCCGGGACTCCGCCGGGTGGCGGCGCACGTCCGGGAAGCGGACGAAGACACCGCTGTTGGCCCGGCCGTCGCCCGGCGCGTCATCGCGCCACTGGAACTTCAGCGAGAAGTCGCCGTACTGGGCGACCGGGTACCAGAGCATGCCGAGCCCGGGCACCGGCTTGCTGGTGATGGACCCGTCGGCGTTGCGGGTGAAGCCGCCCGCACCGACCTGCTGCCACTTGCCGAAAGACGCGGCGTTGTCGTCGAGGATCGGCTGGTAGCCGTTCTTCGTGTCCGGCTTGCCGACGCCGGAGCGGCCGGCGGCGCTGGCCAGTTTGCCGTGCTCCTGGTGGCTGATGACGCCGAGGTGGTGCAGGTGCTCGGCGACCGAGTTCACGTAGGAGACGAACTGGCCGTGGTTCGGCCAGGAGCGCTCGTCCTCGATGACGTTGTTGATGGTGCAGTCGCCCGCGACCACCCGGTTGGGCACGCCGCTGTCGATGGTGCCGAGCCAGACGGTGGGTCGGGTGTCCTTCACGCACTCCGGCTGCGGCCCGCTGGCGACCACCGTGAAGGTGACCGAGGCGGTACCGGAGGTGTTGCCAGCCTTGTCGGTGGCCCGGTAGCTGACCGTGTGCTGGCCCGCCTGGTTGACCGTGACCGGCGCGGAGTACCTGGCGTACGCGCCGCCGTCGAGGGAGTACTCGACCCGGTCCACGCCCGAACCGCTGTCGCTCGCGGAGATGATCACCGTGGCGCTGCCCACGTACGCCCCGTTGTCGTCGAGCTGCCCGGAGACGGCGGCGGTGACGGTCGGCGGGGTGGTGTCCGGGGCCGGCGGGTCGACCACCGTGAACGACACCGACTGCGGCGTCGAGGTGTTGCCGGCCTTGTCGGTGGCCCGGTAGTTCACCGTGTGCTGCCCCACCTGGTTGACCGTGACCGGGGCGGAGTAGGCGGCGTAGGGCTGCCCGTCGAGGGAGAACTCGACCCGATCCACGCCCGACTGGGTGTCGGTGGCGGTGAGGGTGACGGTGGCGCCGCCGACGTACGCGCCGTTGGCGTCCCGCTGGCCGGTCACCGCGGACGTCACGGTGGGCGGCGTGGTGTCGGCCGGAGGCGTCTCGACCACCGTGAACGCCACCGACTGCGGCGACGACGTGTTGCCCGCCTTGTCCGTGGCCCGGTAGCTCACCGTGTGCTGCCCCGGCCGGTTCACCGTCACCGGCGCCGAATACGCGGTGTAGGCGCCGCCGTCGAGAGAGTACTCGACCCGGTCGACACCCGACTGGGTGTCGGTGGCGGAGAGCGTCACGGTGGCACTGCCCACGTACGCGCCGTTGGCGTCCCGCTGACCGGTCACCGCAGCCGTCACCGTAGGTGGCGTGGTGTCCGCTGGCGGCGTTTCCACCACCCGGAACGACACCGACTGCGGCGTCGAGGTGTTGCCGGCCTTGTCGGTGGCCCGGTAGTTCACCGTGTGCTGCCCCGGCTGGTTGACCGTGACCGGGGCGGAGTAGGCGGCGTAGGGCTGCCCGTCGAGGGAGAACTCAACCCGGTCCACGCCGGACTGGGTGTCGGTGGCGGTGAGAGTCACCGTGGCGCCGCCGATGTACGCGCCGTTGGCGTCCTTCTCCCCCGTCACCGCCGCCGTCACCGTCGGCGGAGTGGTATCCGCCGGAGGCGTCTCCACGACCGTGAACGCCACCGACTGCGGCGACGACGTGTTACCCGCCTTGTCCGTGGCCCGATAGGTCACCGTGTGCTGCCCCACCTGGTTCACCGTCACCGGCGCGGAGTACCCGGCGTAGGCACCGCCGTCGAGGGAGTACTCGACCCGATCCACCCCCGACTCGGTGTCCGTGGCCGACAGGGTCACCGTCGCGCTGCCCACGTACGCGCCGTTGGCGTCCCGCTGGCCGGTCACCGCGGCCGTCACCGTGGGCGGCGTGGTGTCCGTCGGCGGCGTTTCCACCACCCGGAACGACACCGACTGCGGCGTCGAGGTGTTACCGGCCTTGTCGGTGGCCCGGTAGCTCACCGTGTGCTGACCCGGCTGGTTCACCGCCACCGGCGCCGAGTAGATGGCGTACGGCTGCCCGTCGAGAGAGAACTCAACCCGATCCACGCCCGACTGGGTGTCGGTGGCGGAAAGCGTCACCGTGGCGCTGCCCACGTATGCCCCGCTGGGGTCCTTCTCCCCCGTCACCGCAGCCGTCACGGTGGGCGGCGTGGTGTCGGCCGGAGGCGTCTCGACCACCGTGAACGCCACCGACTGCGGCGACGACGTGTTGCCCGCCTTGTCCGTGGCCCGATAGGTCACCGTGTGCTGCCCTACCTGGTTCACTGTCACCGGCGCCGAGTAGGTGCCATATGCGCCGCCGTCGATGGAGTACTCGACCCGGTCGACACCCGACTGGGTGTCGGTGGCGGAGAGCGTCACGGTGGCACTGCCCACATAGGCGCCGTTGGCGTCCCGCTGACCGGTCACCGCAGCCGTCACCGTAGGTGGCGTGGTGTCCGCTGGCGGCGTTTCCACCACCCGGAACGACACCGACTGCGGCGTCGAGGTGTTGCCGGCCTTGTCAGTGGCCCGATAGCTCACCGTGTGCTGCCCCGGCTGGTTCACCGCCACCGGCGCCGAGTAGATGGCGTACGGCTGCCCGTCGAGGGAGAACTCGACCCGGTCCACGCCCGACTGGGTGTCGGTGGCGGACAGCGTCACCGTCGCGCCGCCGATGTACGCACCGTTGGGGTCCTTCTCCCCCGTCACCGCCGCCGTCACCGTCGGCGGAGTGGTATCCGCCGGAGGCGTCTCCACGACCGTGAACGCCACCGACTGCGGCGACGACGTGTTACCCGCCTTGTCCGTGGCCCGATAGGTCACCGTGTGCTGCCCCACCTGGTTCACCGTCACCGGCGCGGAGTACCCGGCGTAGGCACCGCCGTCGAGGGAGTACTCGACCCGATCCACCCCCGACTCGGTGTCCGTGGCCGACAGGGTCACCGTGGCACTGCCCACGTACGCGCCGTTGGCGTCCCGCTGACCGGTCACCGCCGCCGTCACGATGGGCGGGGTGGTGTCCGTCGGCGGCGGTTCGACGACCCGGAACGACACCGACTGCGGCGTCGAGGTGTTGCCCGCCTTGTCAGTGGCCCGGTAACTCACCGTGTGCTGACCCAGCTGGTTCACCGTCACCGGCGCCGAGTAGGTGCCATATGGGCCGCCGTCCAGGGAGTACTCGACTCGCTCTACACCGGAGCCGCTGTCGGTCGCCGACAGGGTGACCGTCGCGCTGCCCACGTACGCCCCGGTTGGGTCCTTCTCCCCGGAAACCGTGGCGCTGACCGTGGGCGGCGTGGTGTCCGATCCGCCGCCGGTGACCACCAGCAGGCCGGTCATTCCGCCGTGGCCCGGGATGGCGCAGAAGTACCGGTAGGTGCCGGGCGAGAGCACCACGTCAACGGTCCACCGGCCCCCCTTGCTGTCCGTCGGATCCGCCAGGATGTTGACGTCGACGTCGCTGTTGTACCTCGGGTCGCCCGTTTCGAACGTGAGGGTGTGCTGCATTCCGGTGGTGTTGCCGGTAGCCCGGCTGTTTTCGAAGACCAGGGTGGCCGGCCCGGCCGTAGCGGTGGTCGGCGCCGACAGGTACGACAGGAAGTTGTCGCCGGCGGTCCAGGTCAGGACCTGGGCCTGCAGTTGCGACGAGGATTGAGGCCCGGCCGTCGCCGACCGCTCGGTGTCGGTCGGACGCGCGTTCGCCGGGGAGCCGGTCAGGGCGGCGGTCAGCAGCAACAACATCGCCGCGATGACCGCCACCGATCTCCGGAGCCGGCTCGCAGAGAGCCGATCCCGCGGTGCGGATGGGTTCATTGATGCCTCTTTCACGGTCCGGGAACAACCGGGCGGAACGTGCGTCGGCCCGTCGGTGTCAGGTGTCGTCTGAGGTGCTTCTTCGGGTGCTCGCAGCCCGTCGGCCCCTCCCAGGCCGCGCGGGATCCCCGGCCGTGGCCGGCGGCCACGGTCGTCCGATGTGGATGGTTGGTTGATCCCGGTGTCAGCGGCGAGCCGGTTCGCACGCGGCGCCGGGCAGGGTCGCGCGTCGGAGCTGATCTGGTCGTGTCGGGTACGGACGGACGTCGGTCGATCCTTGGCGCATGCCTGCGCCAGGTCGCCGTGGTGCGGCGTTGACCCGGGGTGGCCATCGCTGGCCGGTCATGACCCTCCGACGGGTTGCGCCGCCTGAAGGCCACGGTCGAGAACTACTGTGCCGGTAGTTCATCTCGACGAAACATATTGATGGTGCCAGACAGTACTAACTTCCTCTCAGGCTGTCCATAGCTTTCGTCCGCTCACGGACTACTTTTCTTCACGACAAACGAAAGTGGTCGGTAGATTCCTACCGCAACCCCTCCCGGGGCCTCACCGCAGGGCGACGGGGGCGCTGACGGCGCACCGGCGGGGCGGGTTCCGGCGGGGCTCGATCGCCGGGTCGACCGACGGGTGAACGTGCGCCATCCGCATGGAGCGGCAATCCCCGCCAGTCAGGCGGGCCCCGCCCACTCCGGAGGGTGTTCGCCCTGATCAGGGGCCATAGAAGCGCATAGCTTCCCGATTTCCGGGACCGGCGCGGTGATCGACCGATCCGGTTGCCGCGATCGCCCATTGATCTGCGTCCACGACCGTGTGATCGTGCTCCAGCGAGCCGCCGCCCCCGGCGGCTCGGACGGTCGATCCGTCGAACCGGGGCCACGCCGGCAGGGACCGACCGTCGTCCCGCCTCATCGCTACCCCGCGCCGGGTGCCCCTACCGGGCTCCATGCTGCCCGCCTCGGAACAGGAGCTAACCCCCTTGAAGCTCCCACCCCGCCTCGCCGCGCTCTCCGGCGCGGCCGCGGCCGGCCTGCCTCAGCTCGGGCGGCCCGCCCGCGCCCCCGCGTCAGGGCCGCGGCTGAGGCGGGCCATCACGTCGTCCACCGCCCGGCTGAACAGCTCCATCTGCCGTACCGACTGCTCCTCGATGCCGCCGAGCCGCGCGGCCAGGGCGTCGACGTCGGCCCGGGCCGAGGCGCTGACCTGGGCGTCGAGGGCGGCGAGGGCAGCGTTGACGGCCAACACGACCTGCCCGCAGACGGCCTCCATCCCGTCCCCGGCCAGCTCCGGGTCCACCGTCACGGACTCCAGCCGGCCACCCTGGACCACCACTGCCCGGACCCGGCCGTCGGGCGCCGCGCCCTCGGCGCGGAGCAGCTCGCCCGGGTCGCCGTCGGGGTGCTCGGCCGCCCGCGAGCGCATGGCCGACAGCGCCTGCTGCGTCCTGGTGAGCAGCTCGTCGAGGCTTGCGGCCGCGGAGAACGAGTCGTTGGTCATATCCGCGCCTTCTTCACGTCTTTCCGGAGCACCGCGACGATAGCAACCGCCCCCGACCGGGACACCGCGAGCACCCGGGGCCTCGTTCACGAAAAAAGTGGCCATCCCGGGCGGGGATGGCCACTTTTCAGTGCATCAGCGCGCAGTGTGGGGCACCCCACCTGCCAGTAGCGTCAGCGCAGGCGGAGGTGCTGGCCTGGGAAGATCAGGCCCGGGTTGTCGCCGACCACGCGCTTGTTGCGCTCGTAGAGCGCCTGCCAGCCGCCGGCGAGGTGCTTCGCCTCTGCGATCAGCGACAGCGAGTCACCCGACCGGACCGTGTAGGTCGCGCCGCTCGACGCCGGCGCGGTACGCCGGTGGCTGCGGGTCGCCGGCTGGTCGCCGCGGGACGACCGGTCCTTGGTCGCCTTCTTGTGCGACTTCGTGGCGCCGGAGTCCTTGGTGGAGTAGTGCTTGGTCGAGCCGCCCTTCTTGCCGCAGACCGGCCAGGCGCCGATGCCCTGCCCGTCGAGGACCTTCTCGGCCACGGCGATCTGCTCGCTGCGGCTGGCCAGGTCGGCGCGGCTGGCGTACTTCTTACCGCCGTAGCCGTTCCAGGTGCTCTTCGAGAACTGGAGGCCACCGTAGTAGCCGTTGCCGGTGTTGATGTGCCAGTTTCCGCCGGACTCGCACTGGGCGATGGCGTCCCAGTTCACGCTGGATGCGCTAGCCGGCGCGGCCGGCCCGAGGATGGCGGCGGCGCCGGTGGCGGCACCGACGACGAGCGCTCCGACGGCGACGCGACGCTGCGTGGTGCGTCGGTGACGTGCGACGTGTTCAGTTGCCATGTGGGTTCCTCCACGCCGACGAGGTGAGCTGTCGGGTTCGGGCCGAGGAGCCCGGCCGCCGGATGGGCGGCTTCACCCCGAGGTGTCGAGCACCGAGGAACATGTGGGTCCCCCGCTCCCGCCTGATGTCCAGGTACCGACGGGCCGGCGGCGGGATTAGGCGTTACCGGCCCGGGTGTCCGCGATCGCGAACGCAGTCGACATTAGGGATGGTTTCGGATGATCGCCCACTTCTTGTGAAGTTCTTCACCCGGCCGAGCGAAGGCCACACCGTACGAGTTGCGTGCCGTCCACAGGTGCCTTACAAAGCCCCCTTCAGTACGTCAGGCCGAAACCCTGCGGAAAGAGCGGAACCTGCCCGTCGCCGGCGTTGATGGGCTGCTGGCCGACGGAGTTCATCCAGGTCATCGGCAGTTTGCCGGTCGGCGCGTACCCGCCGAAGAGGACGTCGGCAATGCCGGCGCCCTCGGTGCCGGGCAGCCAGGAGGCGAGCAGCGCGGTCCAGTTCGGCAACTCACCGGCGACGTCCAGCGGCCGGCCGGACACCAGCACCACGATCACGGGTACGCCGGCGTTGCGCAGGGTCGCGTACGGCCGCTCGAAGGTGGACGGCCCGCAGGTCCGCCTCGTTGAGTTGGGTGTCCGCCTGGTTATCGCTGCGGTTGCGGGAGCGGGCGCGCGCCGATGCGGCACCGACTACGGTGGCGAAGTCCGGCACGGTCGCCGGGCCCGGGTGCGCAGGCGGAGGAACATGACTGACTACGGACACGAGCTGGCCTTCGGCGGCTTCCTCACCCCCGCCGCCGGCCAGTTCGAGCAGGTGGTGGCGCTCGCCAAGCTCTGCGAGCAGGTCAACCTGGACCTGGTCACCTTCCAGGACCACCCGTACCAGCCGGGTTTCCTGGACACCTGGACGCTGATGTCCTATCTCGCGGCCGCGACCAGTCGGATCCGGCTGGCCGGCAACGTGCTCAACCTGCCGCTGCGCCAACCGGTGGTGCTGGCACGCAGCGTGGCCAGCCTGGACCTGCTCACCGGCGGCCGGGTCGAGCTGGGCCTCGGCGCGGGCGCGTTCTGGGAGGCGATCGAGGCGGTCGGCGGTCGGCGGCTGTCCCCCGGGCAGGCGGTCGACGCGCTCGACGAGGCGATCCAGGTGATCCGCGAGGTGTGGGACGTCGAGCGGCGCGGCATGGTCCGGGTCGAGGGCACGTACCACCGGGTGGTCGGGGCGAAGCGTGGGCCGGCGCCGGCCCACCCGGTGGAGATCTGGGTCGGCGCGTACAAGCCCCGGATGCTGCGGCTGGTGGGGCGCGCGGCGGACGGCTGGCTGCCGTCGCTGGCGTACCTGTCGAAGGGGCCGGACGAGCTGCCGGGAATGAACGCGCTGATCGACGAGGGTGCCGAGGCCGCCGGTCGGGATCCCCGGTCGGTGCGGCGGCTGTTGAACATCAGCGGCCAGTTCACCCGGTCGTCCACCGGCTTCCTCAGCGGGCCGCCGGAGCAGTGGGTGGAGGAGTTGGCCGGGCTGGTGCTGGACCACGGCATCGCCACCTTCATCCTTGGCGCCGACGACCCCACCGCCATCCAGCTCTTCGCGCGGGAGGTCGCGCCCGCGGTACGGGAGCTGGTCGCCGCCGAACGTGCCGAGCCGGGCACCCGGCCCAGGGCCGGCGAGGGAGCGCGCGAGGCGGTCGAGGCCGGGGGCGCCACCGCGCTCGCGGTCACCCCCACCCCCGATCCGGGCGTACGCCTGACGGACCACCAGCTCTGGGACGAGTCCACCCGCCCGGTCGCCCCGCCTGCGCCGGCCGGGCACGTCTACACCCCGCACGCGCAGGCCGTCGGCGCGCATCTCGTCGACGTGCACGACCACCTGCGTCAGGAGCTGGCGCAGGTGCGCGACCTGCTCGAACAGGTCAAACGAGGGGTGGTCTCCGCCGGCGCCGCCCGGGCCGTGCTCAACCAGATGACCATGCGGCAGAACAACTGGACGCTGGGGGCGTACTGCGCCGCGTACTGCACGGTGGTCACCCAGCACCACGGGCTAGAGGACAATTCGATCTTCCCGCACCTGCGGCGTGCCGATCCGGGGCTGGCCCCGGTGCTCGACCGGTTGGAAGCGGAGCACGTGGTGATCCACGACGTGGTGGAGGGCGTGGACCGGGCCCTGGTCGACCTGATCCGCAATCCGGGGGACTTCACCGAGGTCCAGCAGGCCGTGGACATCCTCACCGACACCCTGCTGTCGCATTTGGCATATGAGGAACAGAACATCGTCGAGCCGCTGGCCCGCCACGGCTTCTACACCGGCCAGATCTGACCGCAGGGCGGCCGCTCCTCGGGCCACCGACCGCCCCCGTCTCACTGACCAATTTTCGCGTTAGCGCAGGTCAGATGGGTCGAGCTACGGTGGGCCGCAGAGGTGATGGCAATGGCTGTGATCTATGCCGACCTGTCTTACCACGACTGGGACCGCGTCAAGGGCGAGTTCGACTGGGCGGCGATTCGCCGAGCCACCTCTCCCGTCCTGTGCCTGCGCGCCAGCTACGGCGATCCGCAGGGCTTCCATCCGCCCAGCCCGCACGTCGCCGACATGGCGCGTGGTGCGGCCGGCGCCGGCTTCGACGTGATCGGTGGCTACCACAACCTGATCAGAGGCGATCAGGCCAGCACCAACCGGCAGGTCGACTATCTGCGCAGCACCCTCGACGGGATCGGGGCGGTGTGGGCGATGCTCGACGTCGAGCGCTACCCGGAGCTGGTCGCCAACGGACTGTGGCCGCGCTTCGACGACGTACGCCGGTTCGTGGACCGCTGGCACGCCGTCGATCAGCGGGTGCTGGCGATCTACCTGCCGAAGTGGAACTGGGACGGGAACCTCGGCCGGCCCGACCTCCGGCCGCTCAGCGCACCCCTGGTCGCCAGCGACTACGGCAGCAACCCCACCGGCGTGCCCGCTGCCGTCTACGCGCAAGGTGGTGGGGACGGCGGCCCGGGCTGGGCCGCGTACGGCGGGGTGACCCCGTCGATCTGGCAGTACGGGTCGAACGTCGCCTGCCCCGGCGCGTCCGGACAGACCGACTGCAACGCATACCGTGGCACGCTCGCCCAGCTGCGGGCCCTGTTGACGAAGGACGACACCATGACCCCCGCCGAATTCTCCGCGATCCTGTCCGACCCGGCTGTCGCCGCGAAGATGCGCGCACTGCCCTGGCAGTACATCGGCGGCGGCATCCCCGCCGGCATGTCGACGCTCAACGTGCTCAACGACCTCTACCAGACCACCCATGCCGCACCGACCGCCGCCGCGATCGCGGCGGCGACCGTACAGGCACTCGGCGGGCAGGCCCCGGCCGACGCCGCCGCCGCGATCGTGGCCGCGATCGGCAAGGACCGCGCGGCGGCCCTCGCCGCGGCCCTCACCGCGGCCACCCAGACGCCGACACCGTAAGGGCGCCGACGACCCGGACGCCCTGAGGCAGAATGGCGTCATGCGGCAGGGGTTCGCCCATCAGGCCGTCCTCGACATGGCGCCGGACGACGACTCGGGCGCGCCCGGGGCGGCGATCACCACCGTTCTGTGCGGTCACTGGGACCACGCGCCGCCCTGCCCGGTCGCGCCGCATCACACGAGCGCGGAGCGGTCCGGCGACGAGGTACGCCTGCGCATCCTCTTCGCCACCGAACCGCATCTCGAGGAGCGGGTACGGCAGGACATCGACCGGGCGCTGGCGCGCGGCGAACTGGTCGGCCCGGACGGGAGGACGTCCCGCTGGCGGCTGCTCGGGAGCCGACCGGTTGAGCCGTCGGCGCAGGAGACGGAGCACCTGGCACGGCTCACCCGGGCGTAACCGCCGTCGGCCGCGGCGTGGCTGCCGCAGCCGACGGAGGCGGCGGTCCTAAAGGGTACGGGCCAGCCGGTCGGCGAGGATCCGGGTGAACCGGGCCGGGTCGGCCAGCTCCCCGCCCTCGGCGAGCAGCGCCATCCCGTGGAGCAGCTCGGCGGTCTCCGTCAGGGCGCTCTGGTCGCCGCCCTGCTCGTGGGCCTTGCGCAGCCCGGTGACCAGCGGATGGGTCGGGTTGAGCTCCAGGATCCGCTTGACCCGGGGCACCTCCTGCCCCATCGCCCGGTACATCTTCTCCAGCGTCGGCGTCATGTCGTGGGCGTCGCCGACGACGCAGGCGGGCGAGGTGGTCAGCCGCGAGGAGAGCCGGACCTCCTTGACGCTATCGGCCAGCGCGCCGCTCATCCAGGTGAGCAGGTCGGCGTACTCCTGCCGCTCGGCCTCGGCCTTCTCCTTCTCCTCGTCGGTCTCCAGGTCGACCTGGCCCTTGGCGACCGAGCGCAGGGTTTTCCCGTCGTACTGGCCGACCCGCTCGACCCACACCTCGTCGACCGGGTCGGTGAGGATCAGCACCTCGAAGCCCTTGGCGCGGAACGCCTCCAGGTGCGGCGAGTTCTCGATGGTGACCCGAGACTCACCGGTGGCGTAGTAGATCTCGGTCTGGCCGTCCTTCATCCGCTCGACGTAGTCGCGCAGCGTGGTCAGTTCGGCCGGGTCGTGGGTGCTGGCGGCCCGGACCAGGTCGAGCAGCGCCTCGGTGTTGTCCGGGTCCTCGAGCAGCCCCTCCTTGACCACCGCGCCGAACTCGGCCCAGAAGGTGCGGTAGGACTCGGCGGAGAGCTCCTTGAGGGTGGCGAGGACCTTCTTGACCAGGCGGCGGCGGACGGCCCGGATCTGCCGATCCTGCTGGAGGATCTCCCGAGAGATGTTGAGCGACAGGTCGTGCGCGTCCACCACGCCCTTGACGAAGCGCAGGTAGTTGGGCATCAGCGCGTCGCAGTCGTCCATGATGAAGACGCGCTTGACGTAGAGCTGCACACCGCGGCGGCCCTGCGGGGAGAACAGGTCGAGCGGGGCGTGCGAGGGCAGGAAGAGCAGCGCCTCGTACTCGAAGGTGCCCTCGCCGCGCATGTGGATGGTTTCGAGGGGGTCGGCCCAGTCGTGGGCGACGTGCCGGTAGAACTCCTTGTACTCGGCCTCGTCCACCTCGTCCCGGGAGCGGGCCCAGAGCGCCTTCATCGAGTTGAGGGTCTGCTCCTCGCGGGTGGTGGCGCCGTCCTCACCCGACCGCTCGACGGTCATCCGGATCGGCCAGGCGATGAAGTCCGAGTATCGCTTGACGATCTCCCGGATGGTCCACTCGGCGGTGTAGTCGTGCAGGTTGTCCTCGGCGTCGGCGGGCTTGAGGTGCAGCGTGACCTCGGTGCCCTGCGGCGCGTCGTCGACCGACTCGACCGAGTAGGTGCCCTCGCCGGTCGACTCCCAGCGGGTGCCCCCGCTCTGTCCGGCCCGCCGGGTCACCAGGGTGACCTTGTCGGCCACCATGAAGGTGGCGTAGAAGCCGACCCCGAACTGGCCGATCAGCTCCTGGGAGGCGGCGGCGTCCTGGGACTCGCGCAGCTTGCGCAGCAGCTCGGCGGTGCCGGACTTGGCGATGGTGCCGATCAGCCCGATCACCTCGTCGCGGGACATGCCGACGCCGTTGTCCCGCACGGTCAGCGTACGGGCTTCCCGGTCGACCTCGAGCTCGATGTGCAGGTCGGCGGTGTCGACCGCCAGGTCCTTGTCGACCAGCGACTCCAGCCGCAGCTTGTCCAGCGCGTCAGAGGCGTTCGAGATAAGTTCGCGCAGGAAGACGTCCTTGTTCGAGTAGATCGAGTGCACCATCAGCTGGAGCAGCTGACGGGCCTCGGCCTGGAACTCCAACGTCTCGACCCGGTCGCTCACACCGACTCCCTTCCATGTCGCGGGCCTTCCGGCGGACAGGATACGAGGTGTGACGGCCGGGGCACCGTCGGGTCGCGTCGACGCGACCGTCACCCGCGGCGGCCCGTCCCCGCCGCCCGGCGGTACGCGGCCCGCACCGCGGCCACCGTGTGGCTGGCCCCGAGCTCCCGGCGCAGCCCCAGCAGGTAGCCGGTCGGGTGGGCCTCCCGGAGCTGCTTCCGACCGCCCATCATGGTGGCCGTCGCACTGACGACCGTGGCCGCGACCGCCCCCGATCCGGTCACCACGGGCGGCAGGTCCAACGCGCTGCCGAGTGCGGCGAGGGCCGCCGGCGGGACCAGCGTCTGCGTGGTGAGCAGGGCGCGGACCGGCTGCAGGCCGAGCTTCGACAGCTGCCGGGCGGTGGCGTTGATCCGGCCGCCGATCTCCCGTTCGACCATCATCTCGAGGTGGGCGGCCCGGACGGCCGGGTCCGGCACCGCGCTCAGCTCGGCGAGGGCGGGTGCCAGCGAGTCGAGGTAGGCGCGGTAGGCGAGCAGCTGCGGCTGAAGTTTTCGGCGGGCCTTGATGATTCGACGGATCGGCACGTCTCGCAGGTCTTTCGGCACGGCGACCGCCAGCGCGAGGACGGCGAAGGCCTGGGCGGGTTCAGGGCGGGCGAACGTGGCCGGTGCCGCATCGTCCAGCAGGACGGCGGCCATCGAGTCGGTGGTCCATCCGCCGCTCGTCGCCAGGGTCACCGGCAGGTCGGTCACCATCGCCATCCGGTTGTCCGAGGCCACGGCGTCGGCGAGCACCGCGAGATAGAGCGTCGCGAGGTCACGGTGCAGGCACAGGTAAGGCAGCGACTGGCGTCGGCCGTCCGCGCGCACGTCCTCGAGCGGGACCAGTAGGCCGCTGTCGGCCAACCGGTCCGCCAGGGACCACAGCATCTTGCCGGGCATCACCGGCGCCAGGCGGGGATCGCGCGGCGCCAAGCGCCCGGTGTCGGCTCGGTCCTGGACGATCGGATCGATCCCGAGGCGTCGGACGCCATATCGGGGAAGCAGTTCCTCCTCGTGCCGATCGAGGAACCGGAAGAAGAGTTGTTCGGCCCGCTCGAGCGGTCCGCCGTAGTCGCGCTGCCGAAGACGTACGTCGACGATGCAGCCAAGCTCGTCCCGGAGCTGTCGCACCAGGTCAGAGTCGGACCAGTTCCGGATGGTGTCGGGGAGCATCCGGGCGATCCTCGGCCAGTACAGGACGGCGCCCTTCAGCCACGCCTCGTCCCGGAAGTCGACGTACGGGTGGTAGAGGGCGATGTCGCTCACCGCTCCATTGTCGAACAACGATGCCGGCATGGCGAAGACCATCTGGTCCAACCAGTTGACGGGTTGAGGTGTCGGGGATCACACTGCCGCCATGGCCTTCGCCCCCGTGCCCCGCGCCTCGGTCTCCGACCACGTCTTCGGCCAGCTCCGCGACGCCATCGTCAGCGGCCGCTACCAGCCCGGGGAGACCCTGCCCGGCGAGCGCGAGCTGGCCGCCGCCTTCGAGGTCAACCGGCACGCCGTCCGGGAGGCGCTGCGCCGGCTCCAGCAGCTCGGCCTGCTCCGGGTCAGCCAGGGCGGCGCGACCCGGGTGCTCGACTGGCGGGTGCACGCCGGGCTGGACCTGGCGCTCTCGCTGGCCCGGTCGGGCGACGTACTCCCGGTCGAGACGCTGGTCCGCGACATGCTGGAGATGCGGGCCTGCGTCGGGATCGACGCGGCCCGGCTCTGCGCCGAGCGCGGCGATCCAGCGGTCACCGCCGCGGTGGTCCGGGCCGCCGAGGAGTACGCGGCACTCGCCCCCGACCTGCCCCGGATGCACGACGCCGACATCGCCATGTGGCGGCTGATCGTCACCGGCTCCGGCAACACCGCCTACCTGCTGGCCTTCAACAGCCTGGTGGCCGGCGCACTCGCGGTGGACGACGTGCCGCCGGACGGGCGGGCCGTCGAACTGCTCGACGTCGCCGGCCACCGCCGGCTCGCCGCCGCCATCGCGGCCGGCCAGGGCGCGGCCGCCGCCCGGCACGCCCGGGCCCTGCTGACCGCGCCGGTCACCACCCCCACCACCCCGTCCGGAAGGGAAGCCCGAGCATGATCCCCGCCGTGCTCTACGCCGTCCCGGCGTTCCTGCTGCTGATCATCATCGAGGCGGTCTCCTACCGGTTCCTGCCCGACGACGACGAACGCGGCTACGAGCTGCGCGACACCACCACCAGCCTGTCAATGGGCCTGGGCAGCGTGCTCATCGGCGTGCCGTGGAAGCTGGTCACCGCCGGCGTCTACGCGGCGCTGTGGCTGGTCGCGCCGATCCACCTCTCCCCCGCCAACTGGTGGACCTGGGTGCTGCTGTTCTTCGCCGACGACCTGGCCTACTACTGGTTCCATCGGCTTCACCACGAGGTGCGCGTGTTCTGGGCCAGCCACGTGGTCCACCACTCCAGCGTCTACTTCAACCTCTCCACCGCGCTGCGGCAGAGCTGGACGCCGATGACCTCGCTGCCGTTCTGGCTGCCCCTGGCGCTGCTCGGCATCCCGCCCTGGATGATCTTCCTGCAGCAGTCGATCAGCCTGCTCTACCAGTTCTTCCTGCACACCGAGCGGATCAACGTGCTGCCCCGGCCGATCGAGCTGGTCCTCAACACCCCGTCACACCACCGGGTCCACCACGGTGCCAACGCCGAGTACCTGGATCGCAACTACGCCGGCATCCTGATCGTCTGGGACCGGCTCTTCGGCACCTTCGAGCCGGAACGGGCCGCCGTCCGCTACGGGCTCACCAAGAACATCAACACGTACAACCCGCTGCGGGTGGCCACCCACGAGTTCGCCGCGATCTGGGCCGATGCCCGGGCCGCCCGTACCTGGCGGGACCGCCTCGGCTACGTCTTCGGCCGGCCCGGCTGGCAGCCGGCCCGGTGAGGCGCCGCTGGTTGCCCCTGTTCGGGGCCGTCGCCGGGGTCGAGCTGGTCGGCGTCGCGTTCGACTCCACCGCGACCCAGTGGCTGGCCAAACCGCTGCTGGCCCCGCTGCTGCTGGCGTACCTCTGGTCTGTCCGGCGGCGGATCGACGGCGTCGCAGTTGGCCTGGTCTTTGCCACCGCCGGCGACGTGGCCCTGCTCGTCGCGGGACCGGCCGCGTTCCTGGTGGGCATGGGCTGCTTCCTGGTCACCCAGCTCGCGTTCCTCACCTCGTTCGTCCGGCACCGCCGGCCGCCGGCCCCGGCTGTCCTGGCGTACGTGGCGCTGTGGGCGGTCGCCAACGCCCTGCTCTGGGGCGCGCTGGGGCCGTTGCGGCTGCCGGTGCTCGGCTACAGCCTGGCGCTGTCCCTGATGGCCGCCGCCGCGAAGGGGGTGTCCCGGCGGGTGGCGATCGGCGGGGCGCTGTTCCTCGGCTCGGACCTGCTGATCGGGCTGGACGCGACCGGCGTCCACCTGGCCGGGCACGGGCTCCTGGTCATGGCGACCTACATCGCCGCGCTGCTGCTCATCACCACCGGCTGGGCGGCGACTCTGACCACCGGCGACCGCCACCCGTCGCCGGTCGGGCCCGCCTTGGCTTGATCCACTCCACGTCGTGCAGGTGGCGGTATCCGCGCCGACCCGATACCGCCACCTCCCGGACGGGGTGTCGGTCTCGGATCAACCAGCAGCCACCGCCGGTCAGTCCCACCAGAAGGACCAGTGATCGGCGGGCGCCTGTCGGCGCGCCACGTCGTACACCTCCCCGAGGATCTGGGACAGGTCGTCGCAGTAGGACCACTGCTCGATCGCGCAGGTCGCGGCGGTGAGCGGGTCGCGCGGCGGGCGAGCGACGGCCAGTTCCAGGTTGTCCACGCCGGGCTGGTACAGCTCGGCGCCCCATGCCTTCTCCCAGTGCCGGAGCACGAAGACGTGGTCCGCGTAGTGCAGGTCAGGGTGCGACGGGCCGCCCATCCAGTTGTTCATGATCGCCATGAGTCCCGGCACCAGGGCGAGCACCTCGTGTCCGGCCGCCGCCGGCACCAGCAGCACGTCGGTGGGCGGGTACGAACCGGTCTGGCGCCGGATCCCAGGCGGAATCTCCGTCAGCGGTCCGATCGCCTCGGCAACCCGCGCCGGGTCGAACTCGGCCCGGCGCTCCTCCTGCCATGCCGCCGTCTGCGGGTCGGCGGATTCGTCGTCCTCGACGATCCACTCCCGCTTGGACCGGATGATCAGCGCCATCCGCTCCGCCGGGTCGACCTCGCAGAGGGCATCCAGCCAGGTGGGCCCCTGGTGCCGCCGGCACCAGTCGTACGTCCCCTCGGCCGCGGTGCCGGCCGTCCAGCCCAGCACCGGCCAGAGACCCGTGCGGGGATGCTCGGCCCGCAACGCCCGCCAGACCCGGTCGTGTTCGCCCTCCGGAAACGTTCCGCTGACCAGCGGCACACCGGCGGCCGTCTCGGCGAGCTCGATCCCGTCCAGCGAGCGGAGCAGCGTCTTCACACGCAGGAGAGTACGGAGATTGCCACCCTGGGCCGAGCGAGTATCACTGCTCCAACCGGAGTTCACGATCGCGCAGGGGCGTCATCGGCTCGCCGGCCTATTCGGTGAATTCGGCTCCTGTGAGGTCGGCGAGGTACGCGTCGAGCTGCGCGACCATCTCCTCGGCGGTGAGGTGACCGGCGAGGGCGTGCACAGTTAGCCCGTCGACGACCGCGTGCATGCGGCGGGCCAGCGTCTCGGCGTCCTGCCCGGTCTGCGCCAGCGCGTCGCGCTCGGCGAGGTCCTGGACGAGCCGCAGGCACAGCTCGTACATGCCGGTGAAATGGCGGCGCTGGACCCGGGCGAGCTCGGGGTCGCCGAGGCCGAGGGCGAGAAAGGCGAAGGCGATCGAGCTCTCGGTGCGGCGCGTCTCGTCGACCGGCATGGTCTCCAACAGGATGGCGCGGACCGCCTGGACCGGGCCGCCGGTGTGCCGCAGTCCCTGGATCCGCTCGGTCACCTGATCGATGACCTGCTCGCAGGCGAAGGCGAGCAGCTCGGCGCGGGTGGAGAAGTAGTGACGCAGCGCGCCGGAGGACCACCCCGAGGCGGCAGCCACCGATCGGATGGAGATCCCCTCCACCCCGTCGCGGGCGATGACCTGCCAGACGGCGGCGGCCAGCTCGCGGCGGCGCTGGGCGTGGTTGACGATCTTCGGCACTTGCTGATTCTCGCACGAGCGTGTAAAAAACGAAATCACACGACCGTGCGATAAACGGGGGTTCCATGCTGGCGTTGATCATCGCCTGCGAGATCGCGTTCTGGGTCCTGCTCCTGCTCGGCCTCGCCGCTCGCTATCTGCTGCGCGCCCGGAAGCTCAGCACCGTTCTGCTGATCTGCGTACCCCTCGTTGACGTGCTGCTGCTGGCCGCCTCCGTCCTCGACCTGCGCGGCGGCGCGGAAGCCGACACCGCACACGGCCTCGCCGCGATCTACCTCGGAGTCTCGGTCGCCTTCGGCGGCCAGATGCTCCGCTGGGCCGACGAGCGGTTCGCGCACCGGTTCGCGGGCGGACCCAACCCGAAGCGGCCGCGGAAGACCGGACTCGAGCACGCCGCCCATGAGCGGCGGCAGTGGCTACGCCATCTCCTGGCGTACGCGATCGCCGCAGCCGTCATGGGGCTCTTCACCCTGCTCGTCGGGGACGACACGCGGGTAGCGGCGATGTGGGGGCCGATGGGCGGGTGGGGCATCGTGCTGATCATCGATTTCCTGATCTCGTTCAGCTACACGCTTGCGCCCCGCAAGGCGAAATCCTGACCTTGATCGGGCTGGCTGGCGACGAACGGTCAGGCCGTGGCCCGGCGGAGGTGGACCAGCACAGCCAGGACGCGTCGGTGGTCCTCGTCGGATGCGGCCAGGTCGAGCTTGGCCATGATGGAGCTGACGTGCGCCTCCACCGTCCGCTCGGTGAGCCACAGCCGGCGAGCGATCCCGACGTTCGTACGCCCCTCGGCCATCAACGCGAGAACCTCCCGCTCCCTGACGGTCAGGGTGCTGAGCGGATCGTCGGGCGGGCGGCGGCCGATGAGCCGGGTGACCACCTCCGGATCGAGCGCCGACCCGCCCGCAGCCACCCGCCGCAGGGCGTCGAGGAAGTCGTCGACGTCGAGCACCCGGTCCTTGAGCAGATAGCCGAAGCGCCCGCCGGTGACCAGGTCCACCGAGTGCCGGGTCTCCACGTGCTGGGAGAGCAGCACGATGCCGAGCTGCGGGTGGCGGGTGCGGATCTGGCGTGCCGCGCGGGCGCCGTCGTCGGTGTGGTCGGGCGGCATTCGTACGTCGATGACGGCCAGGTCCGGCTCGGCTTCCTCGACGGCGACGAGCAGACTCGGCGCGTCGACCGCCTTGCCGACCACCTCGTGACCGGCGTCGGCGAGCAACCGGGCCAGCCCCTCCCGGAACAGCGCGGAGTCCTCACCGATCACGATCCGCACGGCAGCACCGCCTCGACGAGCGTCCCGTCGCCGGGTCGGCCGGCCACGGTCAGTGCGCCCCCGGCGGCGGCCACCCGGTCGGTGATGCCCGCCAGCCCACCGCCCGGCCGCACGCACGCCCCGCCCACGCCGTCGTCCCGGATGGTCACCCTCAGCTGGTCGTCGGTTCGCGACACCCGAAGGTGCACGCTGGTGGCGGCGGAGTGCTTGACCACGTTCGCCAGCGCCTCGCTGGCCACGTAGTAGGCGGTGGTGGCCAACTCCTCGGGCACCGGCTCGGCGCCGATGTCGAGCGTGACCGGCAGCGGCACGCCGCGGGCCAGCATCGCCAGCGCGTTGGCCAACCCCTCGTCCAGGCTGGACGGGCGCAGCCCGTGCGCGATCTGCCGCAGCTCCGCGACCGCGGTGCCCAGCTCGGCGACCGCCTGGTCGAGCAAGCCGGCGACGTCGGTCTCGGGCAGGTGCCGCTGGGCGAGCCGCAGCGCCATGCCGAGCGACACGAGGCGCTGCTGGGCGCCGTCGTGCAGATCGCGTTCCAGCCGCACCCGCTCGGCGTACCCGGCGCGCAGCAGCCGTGCCCGGCTGGCCTCCACGTCGCCAAGCGCCCGGCGCAGCTGCAACCGCAGCCGGACCACCTCGACGAGCAGCGCGCAGGCGTCGGCCAGCTCGCGCATCAGCTCGCGGGTGGTCTCGCCGCGCACGAGCACGCCGATCTGTTGTCCGCCCAGCCGGATCGGGGTCGGCTCGCCGGCCGCCTCGAACCGCGCCCCGGCCGCGCTGACCACCTCGTCCGTGCCGGGCATCCGGTACCCGATACGCAGCTTCGGATCACGCAGCGCCTGCCGCAGGGTTTCCTCGAGTCGCTCCGGTGCCGCCTCGCCGGCGTGCATCCGGACCCGGAGGTCCTCGATCGCCGCGAGGGCCGCCTGGCGGGCGGGATAGAGCCGGCGGTCCACGCGATCCTGCAACCGGACGCGCAACGGGGACAGCACCAGCGCGCAGACCGCGGTGGCACCGGCCGCCGCCGCCGGCGACGAGCGCCCCGCCCCGACGCCGACGACGAAGGCGGCGACCGTGTAGAACGCCAGCAGCGCCGCGGTGACCAGACCATAGGTGACGGTGGCGCTCAGCGCCTTGTCCACGTCGTACAGGTCGTGGCGGAGGATGCCGACCGCCGTGGCCGCCGGGATCGCGATCAGGGTGGCGGCGAGCCCGGCCACGGCGAGGTCCGGCCCGTCGAGCAGCAGGTAGCTCAGCCAGCACACCAGCAGCGTCGCGGGCAGGAACAACGCGCCGAGCGCGAACCACTTCAGCTGCGCCCGGCGGATCGGGTCGGCGGCCCGCCGGTACCGCACCACCATCGCCGTGGCGGACGCGACGAGCAGGGCGAGCAGCCCGGGCAGCAGCACGAATGCGATCGGTTTCAGCACCCGCGCCAGCGCCGGCGGCGGGGTGCCGAACGCATGGTCCACACCCACGAACGGCGCCGGGAACGGGGCGGGGTCGAGACCGGTGAGCACGATGAACGCTGCCGGCACCACCAGGAGGCCGACCGCCGTCACCTGCCAGCGCCGCCCGGGCAGCAGCCGCCCGTCCGGGAAGAGCAGCATGAGCAGCGCCGCCGGCACGTAGTTGAGCATCCAGGCGCCCTGGCTCACGGTGGCCAGGAGCGACGACACCGGCAGCGCTCCCGGCCGGTGCGCGACGACGTACGCGTAGACGTCGGTCCAGGCGACCCAGATCGCGAGCAGTCCGAAGAACGTGAGCAGCGCACCGATCACGTTGGTCGGGCGCTTCGTCGCGATCAGCACGCCCAGGCCCACCGAGGCGGTGGCGAGGAGGCAGGCGGTCGCGAAGTAGGCGACCTGACCGGGATCGGCGGCAATGGACAGCAGCCAGCCACCCGCGCCGACGAGCGCGGCGACGAACGCCGCCAAGCCGTACGAAACCAGCCGCGGCAGGGTCATGGCCTCACGGTAAGCCCTCCGGCAACCGGTGCGGATGCGTGCCAGCACGGAGATCGCTTCCGTACCTCCCCGCACCCCGATTCCCGAGTCCGCCCCGATGCCCGGCGGCGCGGTCCGGGCCAAGACTGCTGGCCAGGACATCCGCTCAAGGAGGGCAATCGTGAAACACACCCGTACCTTCACCATCGGTCTCGCACTCGCCGGCCTGCTCGGCCTCGGCGACCTGGCCACCGGATTCTTCGGCGTGGGCGGGGAGGGCCAGCCGCCGCTCGCCGCGGCGGTGGTCATCACGCTGCTCGGCGCGATCACCCTCGCCGGCGCCTGGTTCGCCTGGCGCGGACGGCGCGGCGGCCTCGTCACGGTGATCGTCACCCGGATCCTGTCCGGGCTCGCCGTGCTGCCGGCGTTCGGCGACGACAGCATCTCCGCCGCCAACGAGCTTCTCCTCGGCGTCGGTCTCGCCGTCACGGTGGCCGCCCTGGCGCTGATCTGGCCGGGCCTGCGCCGGCCGGCGGTGGCCGCGTCATGACCGCCACCCTCGACCGCGAGGTCGCGGTCGCCCCGACCGACGCGCTGCGCCGCGTCGGCACCGCCGCCGCCATGCTGCTCGCCCCGTGGGGGTTCGTGGTCGCCAACGCCGCCTACGCCTGGGCCACCCGCGACGGCGGCAGCGACGAGACCGGCGCGGACGCCCTCGCGCTCGCCGCCGCGCATCCGACGCCACTGCGGGTGAGCACCATCGCGGCCCTGCTCGGCTGCCTGCTCATCATCCCGGCCGCGCTCGGCGCCATCGGGTTCACCCGGCACCGGGCGAACCGGCTCGGCCTCATCGGCGGGTCACTCATGATCGCCGGGTACGTGGCGTACTTCGGCGCCGTGATGAGAGGTTTCGTCGACCTGGCCATGGCCGAGCGGGGCGGCCCCACCGGCGATTACGCCGCCGTGCTGGACGCCGCCGGCGAAGCCGCGATCCCGTGGCTCCTGCTCTTCGTGGCCGGGAACATCCTCGGCACGCTGCTGCTCGGTGTCGCCCTGCTGCGCGCCCGGACCGCACCGGCCTGGGCCGCGGCCGCGATCTGCTGCTGGCCGGTGCTGCACGTGACCGGCCTGATCGCCGGCACCGAGTGGTTCGAGGTCGCCGGCGCCACGCTCCAGGCCGTCGGCTTCGCCGCCCTCGCCGTACGGCTGGCACGGCGCGGCTGACCGGTCTCCCGCGCCCGGGGCGGGCCAGGATTCCTGGCCCCGGGCGCGGGGGTTTCCGGCTGGCTGCGCCGCCCGGCACTTCGCCGGCGGGTATCCTGCTCCGGGTCGACAGCACGGGGGGTGGGGCGTGGCCAGGGAGAACGGGCGGAAGCTCATCGCCTCCAACAAGAAGGCGCGGCACGACTACACCATCCTCAAGACGTACGAGGCCGGGATCGTGCTGGCCGGCACCGAGGTGAAGTCGCTGCGCGAGGGGCGGGCGTCGCTGGTCGACGCGTTCGCCCAGGAGCGCGACGGCGAGATCATGCTGTACGGCCTGCACATCGCCGAGTACGGCTACGGCACCTGGACCAACCACCAGCCGCGGCGCACCCGCAAACTGCTGCTGCACCGGATCGAGATCGGCCGGATCCTGGAGAAGCTGCGCGAGGGCGGGATCACGCTGGTGCCGCTGTCGATGTACTTCTCCAACGGCTGGGCCAAGGTCGAGCTGGGCCTGGCCCGCGGAAAGAAGTCGTACGACAAGCGGCAGGCCATCGCCGAACGGGACGCCAACCGGGAGATCGCCCGGGAGCTGGGCCGCCGCCTCAAGGGCGCCCGCCCCACCCGCTGACCCGGAATCCACCGGTCGAGGTCTGCCCAATCCACCTCGACCGGCGCTCTCCCGTGAGCCCGACTAAGATCCGCACAATTTCCCCGAAAGTCGGCCCTCCCGCGCCTCCGAAGGGACACTTTCCGGGAACCCGCGCCGGATCTTGAGCGACGCTCCGGGGCCCGCAGGGGGCGGACGCGCCGGGGCCCGGCGCCCCCGCAGGGGAGCCGGGCCCGGTGATCGGTCAGTCGGTACAGGAGGGCTGGTCGAAGTGCCCCGGGGTGCCCGGGAATGCCGCCCCGGCTCCCTGTTCCTTGTTGTCCCGCGGGTAGACGTAGGACAACTCCAGGAAGGCCGAGGTGCCCGCCGTGGTCACGTCGGAGGCGCTGCGACCCGCGCCGGTGGCCCAGGCCAGCCGGGTGAGGAAGTCCTGCATCGCCGGGCTGTGCTGGCGGACGTCGTTGAACCCGCCGTACGCCGAGTTGCAGTGGGTGAACAGGTTGTAGGCGCCGTTCCAGTCGAACAGCCGGTCGCCGTTGTTCGGACCGTTGGCGGTGACGTCGCCCTGGAGCACGTCCCGGTCCCAGCCGCCGTAGATCCAGTCGGTGCCGTGGTGGTGCTGGTTGTCGGCCACGTCGTCGTTGTCCATGTTCGTCGCCTCGAACCAGCGGCACGGGTCGACTGTCCCCGAGGTGAGGTCGACCGGCCAGGCCCCGGCCGCGCAGTTGTCCGGGTAGGAGCCGCGCGGTCGGAAGTCCAGCAGGTCGGAGCTGAGCACGGCGGTCACCGCCGGGCCGGTGGTCGCCCCGGCACCGCCGAACAGGTGGTCCACGTACTGGTCGTGGTCGCCCCGGGCGGCGGCACTGAACACGCCGCCGACCAGGCACTGCGGGTTGGTCGCGTCGAGCACCGGGTCGCAGCCCTTGCCGCCCCAGAGAACGTCCGAGCCCTCCCCACCGAACACCTGGTCACCGCCGCTGTCGCCGTTGGCGACGTCGTCGCCGAAGCCGCCGTGGATGTTGTCCGCCCCGGCCCCGCCGCGGATGACGTCACCCGCGCCGGCGGTCAGCCCGGCGTGCGGCATCGGCGCCGAGGTGGCACTGCCGATCCAGGCGTCGCCGTCGGTGTCGTGCAGCAGGTCCACCCGCCGGTCGTAGTCCCCGGCCCGGAACCCGGTGAACGTCTCCTGCGGCACCGACGACAGGGTGACGGTGAAGCCCAGCGCCGCCACGTCGTCGGCGTTGAGGTACTGGTTCACCACGCCGCCCCGGTCGCCGAGGATGGCGTCCCGGCCGTCGTCGCCGTACAGGGTGTCGGCGCCGAGCTCACCGAAGAGGTCGTCGTCGCCGGCGCCACCCCGGATCAGGTCGTCGCCGTCCTGGCCCCAGATCCCGTCGTTGCCGGCGTCACCGTAGAGCTGGTCGTTGCCGAAGGCGCCGGCCGGCTCGCAGGTGGCCTGGGCGGTGGTGCAGAACCGGGTGGAAGGGCCCGGCAACGCCGGGTCGTGGGTGCGGGCCACCGTGGCGTCGGCCGGCACGGCGCCGGTCGGGAACCGCTCGGTGTAGACCCGCTCGGTCTGCTTGCCGTTGACCGTGGTCACCGTCCGCAGCAGCGAGCCGTTGTCGCCGAGGATGACGTCGTCGGCGCCGTTGCCCTCGACCACGTCCCCGGTGTCCCGGAAGCCCGCCGCCGCGCTGCCGCCGATCAGGTCGTCCTGCCCGGCCGGGGAACCGGCGCCGACCAGCTCGGCCGGCGGCGACGGTTGGCCCGGCCAGCCCGGGTCGGCCAGCGGGGTGACCGCCCGGCGGCCCGCCCCGTCGAGAGCGCTGTCACCGCGGAGGTTGTCCGCGCCGCCGTTGCCCTCCAGGTAGTCGCCGTCGCCGTCACCGGTGAGCGCGTCGTCGCCGTCCTGGCCCCAGAGGGCGTCCACGCCGTCGCCGCCGCTGAGCCGGTCGTCACCGTACCGGTTGGCGGTGGCCGCCGCCCGGTCCAGCAGCACCACGATCCGCGGCCCGAACGGGCTGCCGTCGGCGCCGAGCCGCACGGTCACCGCGGTCGGCTGCTCACCCGGCAGCGGGCGCAGCACCGCGCCGTTGTCGCCGATGACCGCGTCGGAACCGGGTCCGCCGAAGACGGCGTCCGCGGTGTCCGGCTGGCCCGTGGTGGCCGCCCCGGATCCGTCGTACGCGGTGCTGGAGCCACCAACCAGGTCGTCGTCGCCGGCGTTGCCCTCGACCCAGTCGGAGCCCGGGCCGCCCTCGGCGTAGTCGTTCCCGGCGTCGGCGTGCACCCGGTCCGGACCGCCCTGGCCGAAGATCACGTCGTCGGCGTCCCCACCGGAGATCAGGTCGCCGCCGCTGGTGCCGGCCGCCGGGCTGAACCCGAGGTCGAGCAGGGTGACCTTGCGCACCGGGCCGGACCGGCCCTGGGTGACCCGGGTCGCGTCGGCGCCGGCCGGCGTGAACCGGGCGTTGTCCCCGGCGATCAGGTCGGCGTCCGCGTCGCCGTACAGCTCGTCGCCGCTGTCCGGCCGGCCGGTGCCGGCGGCCGGCTCCTGCGAGGAGCCACCGACGATCTCGTCCCGGCCGAGGTCACCGTGGATCAGGTCGGCGCCGTTGTTGCCCTCGAGCTGGTCGTCCCCGGCGTCGCCGTTGATCCGGTCGCCGCCGAGCCCGCCGTACGCCACGTCGGCGTCCCCGCCGCCGGAGATCACGTCCCCGGCGCCGGCTCCGGCCACGTCACCGGCCAGGTCCAGCGGGTACGGTCCGACGTCCCCGATCCGCGGGGTGCCGTTGTCGCCGACGATCCGGTCGGCGCCCTCCTCGCCGTAGAGGAAGTCCCGGCCGTCGCTCGCGCCGGCGACGCGCGAACCGCCGTAGAGGACGTCGGCGTCCGGGCCACCGAAGACCTGGTCGCCGCCCTCGTTGCCCTCGGCGGTGTCCTGCCCGGCGTCGCCGTAGAGGCCGTCGTCGCCGGCGTTGCCGAAGAGCAGGTCGTCACCGTCGTCGCCGTGCAGCTGGTCGACGCCGGCGCCGCCCCAGGCCCGGTCGTTGCCGCCGCCCAGGTGCAGGGTGTCGTCGCCGAGCTGGCCGCAGGCGCGGTCGTCGCCGCCGCCGAGGTCGGCCCGGTCGTCGCCGCTGCCGGCGGAGACCACCTCAACCCCGGCGCCGCCGAGGATAAGGTCGGCCGCGCCCTGGTCGGCGGGGGCCGGCTGCGCGTCGGCGAGGGAGGCGTCGACGCACGTCTCGGCGGGCAGGTGCCGGTCACCGAAGATCGTCGCCCCGCCGTCGCCGCCGATCAGGTGGTCGCTGCCGAGACCGCCGACGAGCAGCTTGTTCTGCGACTGGGTGCCGGCCGGTAGCGGCTGGTGGGTGACCTGGCGGAACGGGCCGTACCCGTCGGTGGCACCCGGCTCACCCACCTGCGACGGCTCGGCGATCAGGTAGTCCTGGCCGGGGCCGCCGAACAGCTCGTCGGTGCCGTAGCCGCCGACCAGCACGTCGCCGCCGCCGTAGCCGTAGACGCGGCCGGTCTGGCCGTTGGCGGAGTGGGAGACGACTAGGTCGACGCCGGCGCTGCCGTACACGGTGTCCTGGCCGGCGCCGG
The DNA here is from genome assembly GCF_043204735.1 of Micromonospora sp. NPDC047740. NCBI lineage: Bacteria > Bacillati > Actinomycetota > Actinomycetes > Micromonosporales > Micromonosporaceae > Micromonospora > Micromonospora sp. NPDC047740. Next base: position 358,713 of record NZ_JBIDCT010000001.1, on the reverse strand, counting down.
TGTCCACCTGGTTGGTCAGGCCGATGTCGCCGCTGCCGGCCTGGTCGACGTCGGCGGGAATCGTGGTGTCGTACGTGTGGATGGTGTCGTCGCCCCGGCCACCGTTGATCGTGTCGCCGCCCGGGCCGCCGACCAAGGTGTTCTTCCCGTTGGGCCGGTCGTCGACCACCACGCCGAGCACGTCGTCGCCGCCGTTGCCGTAGACCCGGCTGGCGCCGTGCCCGACGGTGACGTGGTCGTCCTCGCCGCCGCTCGCGGCGGTGGGGTCGGTCAGGGTCGTCCAGTCGATCAGCCCGGTGAGGGTCTTGTCGCCGACGGAGGTGTGCACCGTGGTGGCGGCCCGGTCGGTGCCGCCGAGGCCGCTGTCGCCGGCCACCACGTCGTTGCCGTCGCCGGTGGTGATGGAGTCCTTTCCGGGCCCGCCGGCGACCCGGCTGGCCGCGCCGGGCGCCTCGGCGGTGACGATCAGGTCGTCGCCGCCGCGCCCGTCCACGTACGCCGGTCCGGTGCCGGTGCGGATCTGGTCCCTTCCGTCGGAGCCGAGCACCACGGCGGTCTTGTCGAAGGACGAGGTCTTCGTGCCGTCGCCGCTGGTGTCGCCGTCGCCGAGCAGCAGCACCGACAGCGAGACCTTGCTGGCGTCGGCGACCTCGTAGCCGCGCCCGTCGACCACCACGCGGGTCAGGGACGGGTCGAGGAACTCCTGCTTGCGGCCGAGGGCCTCGACCGCGAAGCCGTCGAAGTCGTCGCTGGCGCCCTCGGTACCGGCGTCGGCGTAGTGCAGCGCATACACCTTGACCACGTCACCGGCGTAGGTGCCGGCGGTGTTGTCCCAGGCCTTGTCGCCGCGCTGTTCCTTCTTGCCGAACTTGCCGGCGAAGACCACCAGGGTGTCCCCGACGGTGCCGCCGAGTTCCGGTGGTGGCGGGGTGCAGTCGGGCTGCGCCCGGAAGTCGAGCAGGGTCGCGTCGACCAGGGTGAAGTCGAAGGTCTTGGAGAACAGGAACAGGTCGATGGTGACGTAGACCTTGAGGAAGACGGAGAGCTGCCCGCTGGTGGTGAACAGGCAGATCGGATTCACCAGCAGCGCCTGCAGGAACTCGCTGGTGCGGAACTTGCCGTCGTTGTTCGGGTCGTTCCAGCTGAAGCCGACCGTGAGTCGGATGCCGCCCTGGATGCCGACCTTGACGATCAGCACGCTGACCTCGGCCCCGGCGCCGATCTCGCCGCGCAGGGTGACCACCGGGACCGGCTTGCCGGTGCTGTCGGCGGTCTTGAAGTACAGCCCGTCGAGCAGGCTGACCGCGTCCAGCTTCGTACCGTCGGTCGCCGCCTCGACGGCGTGCCGGATGCCCGCGGTGTCCAGTCCGGCAATGAACCGGGCGGTGACCGAGGCGCTGCCGGAGAGGGTGACCAGCACCGGCGGCGGGGCGTAGACCGGGCCGAAGGACTGCCGCCAACTGAAGCCGAGCGCCAGCGGACCGGAGTCGAAGCTGACCAGCTCGACGTCCTGGCCGAGCAGCAGCCCGAACAGCGAGCCGGGGTTGTCGAAGATCGGGAAGCTGAAGCCGGTCTTCTCCGCGTTGGACTTCTCCCCCGGGTTCTTCGGGGTGAACAGCTTCTCCCCGTCGTCGCCGGCGGCGTCGTCGATCTTCGCCTTCACCTCGCTGGCGGACTTCGCCTGCGTGAACGGGTCGTCCCGCTTGATCAGGCTCTCCGCGGCGGCGGGCGACACCTCGGTGGTGAGCGCCTTCGTCGGGTCGACCAGGAACTGGCCGAGCGGAATGGAGCAGCCGGAGTCGCAATCCGGTATCCGGTTCACGAAGGTGATCACCGCCCGCACGGTGTCCACGAAGTCCAGCTTCGGGCCGCCGTTGAGGGTGCTGAACGTCTTGGCGAGCCAGACCAGGGTGATGTCCGGTCCGCCGGTGGCCTTGGACAGGTCTGACAGCACCGGGATGGGCGCGTAGAGGGTGTCGATGACCGGCTGGAGCGGGCCGGTGACCGCCTTGAGCTTCGCCACCACCGGCTTGAGGATCTTGTCGAAGAAGGCACCCGCGTCCAGCGCAATGTCGGTGAAGGTCACCTTCAGCGGCGTGGTGACGCCGTCGCCGGTGGCGGTGAGCGAGCCCTGCTTGTGCTCCAGGCCCCACTTCAGGCCGAAGCGGGCGCTGATGCCGGGCAGGGCGGAGCCGACCTCGTCGCCGGTGTTCACCACCGCCGCCAGCTTCCAGTCGATGTCGACCTTGGCGGTGAGGTCGGTCGCGAGCAGCGAGCTCAGGTCACCGAACTCGGCGAGGGTCAGCTTGGCGTCCGGGTCCGCCGTGCAGTCCGCGGTGACCGTCGGGTCGAAGCAGCTCTTCTCCCCCGGCGAGCCCTTGAGGTCGATGCCGAAGTACGCCCGCACCAGCGGGTCGGTGCCCTGCTTGGTGGCGTTGACCTGGATGAACGCGAGTTGCGCGGCCAGGTCGCCGGTGGTGTCGAAGCTGCCGCCGATCTGCACCTCGGGCGTCGCGTCCCCGTCGTGGGTGGGGATGTAGAAGCCCTCGTCCCGGTCGAGGACCAGGTCCAGGTGCAGCTTCCAGCCCAGCTTGGCCTTGATGCCGTCAGCGGCGCCCTTCTTCGCCTTCAGCGACAGGCCGGGGATGCCCAGGTCGAGCGGCACGTTGGCCTCGGCGCAGCCGGTCTGGCAGCCGCCGCTGGCGGACGGGTCGCCCTTGGCCGAGGTGAGCTTGATCCGGACCGCCTGGAAGTCTTCCGGCTGGCAGGGAGTGGCCACCCCGGTGCGGCAGCTGACCTCGGCGGTGACGTTCTCGTCGACCGGCTTGAGCGCCTCCTTGAGCGCGGCGTTCAGGCCGGCGCTGTCCAGCGTGGCGTTGGCCAGCACCGGGCCGATCGCCGCCTTGATCTGCTCGCGGAGTTGCGCCACGAACCGCTGGCCCTGCTGCAGGTCGTCGCCGACCAGGGGCAGCTTGCCGTCGAAGCTGGCCAGCCTGAGCGCCTCCTCCACCTTCGCCAGGTAGCCGTCGATGCCGACGTTGAAGTCGGTGAGCTTCATGGTCAGGTTGGCGAAGCAGGAGTCCAGGTTCGGGGTGTTCGCCGTGGGCGTGAGATCCAGGCCCATGGTGAAGGTGAGCAGGTTGGTGGCGTCGGCCGGCTCGCAGTTGTTGACGAAGAGCGGGGTGCGGGCGCAGATCGGCACGGTGGCGCCGCCGACCCCACCGCCGCAGTCGACGCCCGCGGTGCTGAACTGCGGGGTCAGCCCGAGCAGGCCGCTGATCGGTCCGTCCTCGGTCAACCCGCCGAGGCCGACGCTGAGGTTGGCCTTGACGGTGGCGAAGTCGGGATCCTTGCCGAGGTCGAGGGCGAGCGGGCCGACCCGGGCGGCGATGGCACCCTTGGTGATCCCGCCGGAGACGGTGACGCTGGCCGAGGAGGTGTGGTCGAGGATCGGCGCGGCGTCCAGGCGCAGCGGCAGCAGCAGCCCGAGCTTGGCGTTCGCCGAGACGTCGAGGGCGAAGGTGCCGGAGCTGTTCAGGCTGATCAGGTCCTTGCCGCCGCCCCAGCCGAAGGCGAGCGGCCCGCCGGTGTGGAAGTTCCGCTTCCAGTCCAGCCCGATCCGCAGGAACGGGCCGCCCTCGCGCTGATCCACGGTGAAGCTGACCCCGCTGCCCGCGCCGATGGCGTTGTTGAGCACGTCGAGGGCGTCCTGGAGGTTGTCCGGGGGCGCGGCGAGGAGCCGGTCCAGCGCGTCGGCGAGTTCCGGTCGCAGCGCGTACGCGGTGCCGTCCGCCGGCTTCGGGGTGCCCGCCGCGTCGATCCGCAGCGTCTGCGCGTCCACCTGCTTCAGCACCCGGTACGCCTGGCTGCCGATCACCACGGTCCGGCCCTCGAGCCGGGCGTCGAAACCGGCGTCATCCTTCCGGCTGCCGTCCTTGAGCAGGAAGTTCGCCCCGTCGGCGGCGAAGGTGACGTCCTTGCCGACGCCGCTCTCGTCGGCGCCAAGGAGTTGCCGGGCGGAGCGGCCGAGCAGCGGGATCTTCTTGTCCAGCGGTCCGCTGCCGGCGTCCGCCTGGGAGAGCGCGGCGTTGACCAGCCGGAGTGCCTCGACGACGACCGCGAACAGCGCCTTGGGATCGTTCGGGTCGAAGTCCACGGCGAAGAGCCCGGTCAGCCCGGAGGTGTTCACCACCGGCTCCTCCCCGGCCTTCCAGCTCACGTCCACGCCGATGCCCTGCCCGAGGGCACCGGTGTCGCCCGGAACGCTGACCTTGACCCGGCCGGTGGTCTTCACCGACGCGGACGCGGCGAGCAGCGTGGCCGGCTCGGACTGCAGCCGGTGGAAGAAGGTGCCCAGGCTGATGTCCTGGGCCTGCTTGAACTTCACCTCCAGCATCCGCTGGCCGGCGGCGGCCGGTCCGACGGAGAGGTCGCCGCCGAGCTTGACCTTGAGGAAGCCCGCGGTGGCGTAGAAGTCGACGCCGGTGGTGATCGGGAAGTCCGCGCTGAACAGCGGCACCGCCGGGTCGGTACGCAGCAGCACCCGGTCCGCGTTGGCCGTCGGGCTGCCCAGGTCGTCGCGCAGGTCGAGGACGAGGGTGATGGCGGCGCTGTAGCGCGGCTTCACCTTCGCGAAGCTGGCCTGGGCGTTCGCCGCCCGCAGGCCGACCTTCTTGTCGTCGTCGACCGGGTCGGTGAGCGTGCCGGCCAGCTCGACGGCGCCGATGTTCGGGCTGGATCCGCTGATCACCCAGACGCTGTCGTTGGCCGGTTGGCCGCCGATCCAGTTCTGCGCCAGGGTGACGGAGTTGGCGGTGTTGGCCGAGATGGTGCCGGCGGAGGTGCCGGCCACCACCCGCTGCCCGATCAGCTCACCGGGCGTGAAGCGGTTGCCGCTGACGCTGAAGCCGTTCGCGGTGTACGTGGCGCCGCGGCCGGAGAGCGAGGCCGCACCCGGGTCGAGCGGCACCTCCACCGTGGACTCCCGTTCCAGCTTGACCCGGAACACCAGCTTGTCGCCGGCGAAGGAGAGGTTGTCCACGGGCAGTCCCTCGGCGGCGAGCAGCGCGAGAAGTTCCTGGAGGGAGCTGAACTTCGGCTGCCCGGCCAGGGCCGGGTCGTCGGTGGCGGGGTCGAACTGCGGGTCGTCCGGCCGCGGGTGGACGTACTTCTTGAGGAAGTCGGTGAGCTTCTCGTTGACCTTGACCGCGTCGGCGAAGGTGCCGCGCAGGAACGGCAGGTTGAGGTTGCCCGCCGGCCCGCTCTGTTGCACCCCAGTGAGCAGGGTGGCGAGCTGGGCGAGGCCGGAGGCGAGGTCGAGCGGGCTCATGTTGCGGAACTTGGCGATGGTCTCGTCCAGTCCGGTGGTGGTCACCGTCGGGCTGCCGACCGAGATGTCGTTCCAGTCCACGTTCACGGTTGCCGCCACCGCGGGCAGGGCGAAGGGCGCCCCGGCGGTGGCCGCGCCGAGCTTGATCACGCCGTGCACGGAACCGGGGCCGGGCTCGGTCTCGGTGTCGGAGATCCGGCCGCCCCCGGAGCCGTCCAGCGCCACCTGCGCGAGGCCGGCCAGGGAGCCGGCCGCGCCGAGTTCACCCGTGCCGGTCCCGGCGGGCGTGTCGAAGGCCAGCCGGCCGTCGCCGTTGGGATCGGTGACGGTGACCTTGAGGTGGGTGCGGGCGGTGAGGGTGCTGCCGGCGGTGAGCGTGACGCCGAGGATGCCGACCGAGGCGGTGGCCTTGTCGAGGTCGGCGCGCAGCCGTGCCGCCGCGTCGATGTCGATCCGCGGAGTGTCGCCGTCGCGCACCAGGTAGGTCTCGCCGGCGGCGGTGTGCCGGGCCCGCAAATGCAGGGTGGCCCAGCCGGTGACGCTGACCGCCTTGGCGAGGGTGACCCCGTTGACGGTCAACTCCTTGTCGGCCACCTCGCGCTTCGTGGTCAGCAGCACGTCGAGCAGGTGGTCGCCGCCGCTGGTGGTCACCGAGCTGGTGAGCCGGGTCCCGCCGCCCAGGTCCACGTCGTCCTTGGTCAGGCCGCTGGCCAGCGCGTCGGACGCCGTCTTGGCGAGCTTGTCCGCGTCGACCAGCGCGCCGGGGCTGACCCCGAGCAGGGGCAGCGGCTGGCCGAGCAGCCCGACCTGGGAGAGTCCACCGTCGGCCCACGTGGCGGTACGGGACATCAGGGACTTGAACGCGGTCTCCCAGGCCTCGTCGGCGTGGGCCGGCGCAGCCGTCCACACCAGTGCCAGCGCGGCCGTCAGCACCGCCGCGATCGCCGCGGCCAGCAGCCGCCGTAGAGCCACCATGAGCCACCTCGTCCTGGTCGATGGCCGTCACCGACGGCGCTGGTCGGCGACAGCACATCGATCGCGGAAGTTGCTCACAACGACTGTGTCGGGATGGTGACACAGCGTCAAGCCATTCGGTCGAGACCGTCGATACGGCCGGCCCGAAGAGACTGTGCTCGCGGTCGGATCGTGCCCGCCGCACCGCGCCAACCCCCGCCCCACCAGCCCGTCGGGAGGCCCCGTGCCGCTACGGACCAGTGCCCTGCGCACCACCCTGCTCGCCGGCGTCGCGCTGCTGGCCACGGCGGCGCCCGCGGCCGGAGCACCCGTGGGGCCGGGCGTGGATGCCGGTGCCCACGCCGACCGGGACCACGCCGCGCCGTACCGGGTCACCCACCTCAAGTCGAAGGCCGACGTGGACGCGGTCGCCCGCACCGGCGCCGCGATCGAGCACATCGAGCACGCCGAACTGACCGTCACGGCCACCCCCGCCGAGGTACGCGCCATCCAGCGCCTCGGCCTGCGTACGGTGGCGGTGTCCACGTCGGGCGCCTCGGCGATGGCTTTCCCCGCCCCGGACGCCGCGTACCACGACCATGCCGAGACGCTGGCCGCGGTGGACGCGATCGTCGCCGCCCACCCGACGATCGCCAGCCGGCAGGTGATCGGGAAGTCCTATGAGGGCCGGGACATCGTGGCGCTCAAGATCTCCGACAACGTCGGCGCCGACGAGGCCGAGCCGGAGGTGCTCTTCACCGCCAACCAGCACGCCCGCGAGCACCTCACCGTCGAGCAGGCGCTCTACCTCGCCGACCTGCTCACCGGCCAGTACGGCACCGACCCGCGGATCACCCGACTGGTCGACGGGCGGGTGTTCTGGATCGTGCCGATGGTCAATCCGGACGGCGCCGAGTACGACATCGCCACCGGCGTTTACCGGGACTGGCGCAAGAACCGGCAGCCCAACACCGGCAGCAGCGCCATCGGCACCGACCTGAACCGCAACTGGGGCTACAAGTGGGGCTGCTGCGGCGGCTCCTCGACGTCGCCGTCCTCGCCCACCTACCGCGGCAAGTCGGCCTTCTCCGCGCCCGAGACCGCTGCCGTCCGCGACTTCGTGGTGAGCCGGCGCGACCCGGGCACCGGCAAGCAGCGGATCAAAGCCGCGATCGACTTCCACTCGTACGGTGAGCTGGTGCTGTGGCCCTTCGGCTACACCAAGTCCACGGTGGTGAGCGGGATGAGCGCCGACGAGTACGCGACGTACCAGGCCATCGGCCAGCAGATGGCGGCCACGAACGGGTACACGCCGGAGCAGGCGAGCGACCTCTACATCACCGACGGCTCGGTCGACGACTGGCTGTGGGGCCAGGAGCGGATCTTCACGTACACCTTCGAGCTGTCCCCGGTCGACCCGGACCCCGGCTTCTACCTGCCCGCCTCGGACATCGCGACCGCGACCGCGCGCAACCGCGAGGCTGTCCTGATGTTCGGCGAGTACGCCGACTGCCCGTACCGGGCGATCGGCAAGGCGGCGACCTACTGCGCGGCGGCCGACGACTTCGCCATGAGCACCAGCCCGGCCGGCGGCACGGTGAGCTCGGGCGGCTCGGTCACCACCACGGTCACCACCACGACCACGGCCGGCAACCCGCAGCAGGTCACGCTGAGCGCCAGCGGCCTGCCGGCGGGGGCGAGCGCGGTCTTCCTCCCGCCCACGGTGGCCTCCGGCGGCTCGGCGACCATGACCGTCACCGTGCCGGCCGGCACCCTGCCGGCGAGCTACGCGGTGACCGTCACCGGCACCGGCACCGGCGTCACCCGGTCGACCTCCTACGGTCTCGGGGTCGACGGGCGGGCCGGCTGCACGGGCAGCAACGACACGGACGTGGCGATTCCCGACCTGACCCCGGTGCAGAGCCCGATCACGATCGGCACCTGCCCCGGCAACGCCGGCGCGGCCAGCAGCGTCGAGGTGCACGTGACCCACCCGTACGTCGGTGACCTGATGCTGACCCTGATCGCGCCGGACGGCAGCGAGTACGTGCTCCGGGACCGGGTGGGCGGGAGCGCGGACAACATCGACCAGACCTTCCCGGTCGATCTGTCCGGCGAGGTCGCCAACGGCACCTGGCAGCTGAAGGTGTACGACGCCGCGGTCACCGACACCGGCACCCTCACCGGTTGGCGGCTCGCGCTCTGACCCGGGCGAGCCACCTTCGTCGGTGACGACGGCGGGCGGTCCGACCGGGACGCAGGCGGGCGCAGCCGCCGGGTGGGCGCCCCCGGGCCAGTCGGCCGCCACCGTACCGGCGATCGGTCCGCGGCGACCGGTACCAGCCGGTCCCGCGCCTGGTCGGTGCGCGGGCCCGGGCCGAACGAGGCCGGTGGTCGCGTCACCGGCGCTGACGCCGTGCGTGTCCCGGAGCGGGATCCTTCCAAATCGCTTCGTCTGGCGTCAATATGTCGGACAGGTTCCGGAACCGCCCTGGGGAGCGCTCTCTTGACACTTCCCCCCTTCATTCATAGGTTTAACGATGTCTATTTATAGGTTTGTTAACTGTTCGGCCGGCCGACCCGGCCACAGCTGACCGACCGAGGGGAGGCATCCGTGCGCAGCATCCGCACCGTCGCCGCCGTCGCCCTCGCCGTCGCGGGCCTCACGGTCGCCCTCACGGCGACCACGAGCGCACCCGCCGCGGCGGCACCCGGCGCGATCACCTGGTCCGACGAGTTCAACGGGGCGGCCGGCGCGCCGCCGGACGCCAGCAAGTGGCGCTACGACATCGGCGGCGGCGGCTGGGGCAACAGCGAGCTGCAGTACTACACCTCGAGCACCCGCAACGCCGCCCTCGACGGCAACGGGAACCTGGTGATCACCGCCCGCCGGGAGAATCCGGCCGGCTACTCGTGCTGGTACGGCAGCTGCCAGTACACCTCGGCCCGGCTGCTCACCGCCGCCACGTTCACCCAGACGTACGGCCGGTTCGAGGCGCGGATCAAGATCCCCCGGGGGCAGGGGATCTGGCCCGCGTTCTGGATGCTGGGCAACGACATCGCCACCAACCCATGGCCGAACAACGGCGAGATCGACATCATGGAGAACATCGGGCGCGAGCCGTCGACCGTGCACGGCAGCCTGCACGGGCCGGGCTACTCCGCCGGCAACGCGCTGACCGGCCAGACCTCGCTGCCCGGCGGCCAGGCGCTCGCCGACGCCTTCCACACCTACACCGTCGACTGGGCGCCCGACTCCATCACGTGGTACCTCGACGGCGTGGCGTACTCCCGGAAGACCCCGGTGGACGCGGGCGGCAACCGGTGGGTCTTCGACCACCCGTTCTTCATGATCATGAACGTGGCGGTCGGCGGCAACTGGCCCGGCTACCCGGACGGCAGCACCGTCTTCCCGCAGACGATGGTCGTCGACTACGTCCGAGTCCAGGCCTGGGACAGCGGCGGCGGCACCGGCGGCCCGATCATCGGCTACGGCAACAAGTGCGTGGACGTCGCCGGCGCGAACTCCGCCAACGGCACCGCCGTCCAGCTCTGGACCTGCAACGGCACCGCCGCCCAGCGCTGGACCTGGAACGCCGACGGCTCGGTACGCGCCCTGGGCAAGTGCCTCGACGTCGCCGGCGGGTCGACCGCCAACGGCGCCCGGGTGCAGCTCTACGACTGCAACGGCACCGGCGCGCAGCGGTGGGTGTTCAGCTCCGCCGGGGACATCGTCAACCCCCAGTCGAACAAGTGCCTGGACGCCACCGGGGTCAGCTCCGCCGACGGCACTCCGCTGCAGATCTGGGCCTGCACGGGTGGGGCCAACCAGAAGTGGCGACGCTGAGCGGAGCCGGACCGGGCCTGGCCCGGCGACTCTGCGAGGATCACTGGTCGTGGAGACCGTCGGCGACCCGCCGTCCGCCGCACCGGACCGGTCCCGCTGGGGCCGGCTGCACGTGCTGGACTGGATCGCGATCGGGCTCGCCGCCGGCGGCGTCCTCTGCGTCCTCACCGGACTGCTCCCCCATGCGGACGCCGAGGCCACCGTACACCGGATCCTCCCCATCCTGATCTTCCTCGGCACCGTGGTAGTGCTGGCCGAGCTGACCGCGGTGGCCGGGGTCTTCGACACGCTCGCCGCCCGGGTGGCGATCACCGCACGGGGCAGCTACCGGGCCCTGTTCTGGCTCTGCGTCGGCTTCGCCTCGGTCACCACCATCGCGTTCAACCTGGACACCACCGCCGTCCTGCTCACCCCGGTGATGATCGCCCTGGCCCGCAAGCTCGGCGTGCCGCCGACGCCGCTGGCGATGACCACGGTCTGGCTGGCCAACACGGCAAGCCTGCTGCTGCCGGTGTCCAATCTGACCAACATCCTGGCCAGCGACCGGATCGGGCTGGCGCCGGTGCCGTGGGCGGCCCGGATGTGGTGGCCGCAGCTGGTCGCCATCGCGATCACCATGTTGCTGCTCTGGTGGTGGTACTGGCGGCCGGCGCGGGCCGCTGCCGATCCGTTCACCCCACCGCCGCCGCACGTGCCGCCCGACCCGGTGCTGTACCGCACCGCGCTGGGCGCGTGCCTGCTGTTCGTCGCCGGGATCCTCGCCGGGGTAGCGATCGGACTCGCGTCCGGGGTGGCCGCGGCGATCCTGTTCGCCGGCTTCGCCGTACGCGCCCGGCGCAGCCTGACGTTCCACCTCGTCCCCTGGCGGCTGCTGGTCTTCGTCACCGGGCTGTTCCTGGTGGTGCAGACCATCGGACGGCACGGCCTGGACACCGTCATGGGGGCGCTGATCGGCGGCGACCCGGGCGCCGAGGGCGCGTTGCGGGCCGGCGGCGTCGGCGCGCTCTTCGCCAACGTGGTCAACAACCTGCCCGCGTACGTGGCCGGTGAGGCGGTCATCGCCGCCGACCACCACACCCAGCTGCTGGCCCTGCTGGTGGGCACCAACGTCGGCCCGCTGGCCACCCCGTGGGCCTCGCTGGCCACCCTGATCTGGTACGAGCGCTGCCGGGCCGCCGGGGTGGCCGTCCCGCTGGGCCGGTTCGTGGCCACCAGCGCCGCGCTCGCCGCGCTGGCCACCACCGCCACCGTCGCCGCCCTGCTGATCGCCCCGACCGGCTGACCGGCGATCACCGGAGCCGACCGGCCGGGACGGCAGGTCGCCGCCCGCACACCCTTGACCAGCCGTTACGGGTATCGATACGGTCGCTTGATCTTGCCCTCGTGACAGGAATCCGGGCCGCGGCACCGAGCACGGCCACCGAAAGGACGGAGGTGAGCCGCTCTCGCTCGCCCGCTCCTGTCCATGCAACGACAGCAAAGGGATGAATCGAATGTGGATCAGCAGACATAGCCGCCTCCCCTGGCGCGCAGGACTGTCGATGGCAGCCGCTGCCTGCCTCGCCATCACCGGCCTCGCGGCACCCGCGGCCGCCGCCACGGTCGAGTCGGGGCTGCCGAGCGGCAACACCACCTACCGGACGTTGGCCGACTACGAGCGCGACATGGAGACGTTGGCGCGTGAGCACGCCGATCTGGTCAAGCCGCTGACGCTTCCGTACCCGACCTCGTCGGGCCGGCTGGTCCGCGGCCTCGAGATCACCCGGAACGTGCAGGCCAACGACGGCAAGCCCGTCTTCGTCACGGTCGGGATGCACCACGGCAACGAGTGGCCCAGCGGGGAACTCGTCATGGAGTACGCGGTCGACCTGGTGAACGCCGCGTCCGCCGGCGATCCCTACGTGTCCGCCCTGCTGGACCGCGCCCGGCTCGTGGTCGTGCCGGTCGTCAACGTGGACGGGTTCGTACGCAACCGCCGGCAGACCGACACCAACGTCGACATGAACCGCAACTACGGGTTCGGCTGGCTGCCGATCTCGACGGGCGGCGCGGCGCCGTGGTCCGAGCCGGAGGCGAGGAACATCGAGTGGCTGCTGTCCACCCGACAGGCCACCACCTTCGTCACCCAGCACACGTGCATCCAGGTGGTCCTCTACCCGCCCCTGCAGCTGGCGGTCGGGCCGACCCAGGACGTGGCGCGGTACGAGGATCTGGCGACCAGGATGGCCAAGCGCTACGGCGCGAACTACATCCCGCGCGACTCCGCCCACGACTACGAGACCACCGGTGAGGCGATCGACTGGGCCTACTTCGCGACGCGGGGGCTGGCCTTCACGGCCGAGACCTGCCCCGACCGCGGCGTCCCGCGGACCTTCCAGACCCAGGTGACGGACACCTACCCGGCCCACCGCCTCGCCATGTTCGAGGCGTTGGAGAACACCGCCGACCCGGCACAGCACGCGGTCATCGAAGGCAAGGCACCCAAGGACGCGGTGCTGCGGATCAGCAAGTCCTTCGACATGTACACCCAGCCCTACCCGCAGCCGGACGGTACGACGCGACCGAGCGGGTTCCCCACGACGCTGACGTCCGACCTGGACATCACCCAGCCGAACGGCAAGTTCCACTGGTCGGTCAACCCGTCGTACCGGCCGGTGCCGCCGTATCAGGCCGACGGCGTGCACCCGAACCAGACCGGATTCCACACCGAGCCGTGGATCCTGACGTGCGAGCGACCGGACGGCACGGTCCTGCAGCGGACGCCCGTGAACGTCGACCTGGGCCAGACGGTCACGGTCGACCTGCAGCAGTGCACCCGCAACTTCCACAAGAAGGACCTGAAGTAACACCCGCTGGACGCGGTGCCGGCCGGCTCCGACCTCCGTCGTAGCCGGCCGGCACGCGCTGGACAAGAACGGCAGCGGGTCGCCGACCCTCGGCGGGATCCCGCAGCCCCACCCGGTCCCGCCGCTCGGCACGCTGCCGAGAAGGGCTGCCACCGCCGCAAGCCCATTACCTCGCCGCCCAGGGAATAGGGCCTCACCAGGCAATATCGAATGCCATTGAATGCTGGCCGCGCGTGCTCGAATCGAAGGACACCTTCAGCGCGGCTGGGCAGAAAAATGTAAAACCGCAGGTCAGAGCGGCAGCATTCAGGACAGTTCAAGCTGGCGGTGGGCGCCGACTGCCCACTCAGCACGTCGTTGACCAGCAGCCGCCCGCCCGCTCGCGGGCTCAGCGCCGCCGACACCTTCACGGGTGTCGCATCGCACAGCATTCTCGTTGGCAGCCTCGCGTGCACGACCGCGGCTCGTGTCGGCAACAACATGAGCGGACATCAGCCGACTGTCCGAACGGGTCGGCCGGGCGGACAGCCCTCCTGACGCGTTGTGCAGAATCGACCTGATCCATCACATAGTTCCGGCGTGTTCCCCTTTGCGTCGTGTTAGCTTTTCCTCCAATTCACCTCGGCCCAAACCGGGCCGAATCAGGACAATTCGGACATCAGGCACAAAAGGGTGGATTGTGCCCGCAAATGACGGGGGAAAGAGCTGATGAAAGGTACGTGGACTGCCGCCGCCGGCGGCAGCGCGGGGGAGGCCGGCTTTGCACGGCGGACCGGCCGCACGGCGTCCGTCAGGGAGGGGATCCGGTGACCTTGAACCGGGACATCGACACGCACGTCCCCAGTCAGCTGACCGAGGAACCACCGCTCACCGCATCGTCCGGGCAGGGTGACCGGGCACTGAGCATCCTGCGGATGCGGGAACGGCCCGCGGACGAGGCCGGAGCGGTCGACGCTGGTCCCGAGCGGCAGACCGTGAGCGTGGTCATCCCGACGCTCAACGAGGAGAAGAACATCGCGTGGGTGCTCGAGCGCATGCCGCCGATCGTCGACGAGGTGGTCCTCGTCGACGGGCACTCGTCGGACCGTACGGTCGAGGTCGCCCGCGCCATCCGGCCGGACATCGTGGTGCTGACGCAGAACTGTCGCGGGAAGGGTGACGCGGCCCGGGTGGCGTTCGCCGCGGCCACCGGCGACCTGATCGTGATGATCGACGCCGACGGCAGCATGGATCCCCGCGAGATCCACCGCTACGTCACCCCGCTCATGAACGGCTACGACTTCGTCAAGGGCTCGCGCTTCCTGACCGGCGGCGGATCGACCGACCTGACTGCGCTGCGCCGGAGCGGCAACCAGGTGCTGGTGCGACTGACGAACAGCTTCTTCCTCGTCCACTTCACCGACCTCTGCTACGGCTTCGTGTCATTCCGCCGCGCCTGCCTGCCGGCGCTCGCCCTGACCGCGCACGGTTTCGAGATCGAGACCGAGCTCGTGGTCCACGCGCTGAAGGCGAACCTGCGTATCGCCGAGGTGCCGAGCAACGAACTCCCCCGCCGCTGCGGCATCTCCAACCTGCGCACCTTCCGGGACGGTCAGCGGGTGCTCCGGACCCTGCTCCGGGAGCGGTTCGTACGGCGCCCTCGACCGGTGGTGGACCCGATCGACCACCGCGTGCTGCAACGGTGGCAGCCCCCGCCCGCCGAGTCGACCAGCCCGACCCTGAGCGAGGTGCCCCGATGAGGACGCATTCCCTCCGGCGTGTCCGGGTGGCGCGCGGCGGCTTCGCCCTCGCCCTGCTGCTGGGCGTGCTGGTCGGCGCCGCGCCCCTGCCCGGCGGGCTCGCCACACCGGCCAGGGCGGCCGCCGGTGACATCGGCTACGTCGGTCCGTCCACCTCGGGCGACGGCTCGGCGGCGACCGGTGAGAAGCCGGAGAGCAAACTGTGGTGGAACGACGGCGCCTGGTGGGCGGTGCTCTTCCACACCGGCAGCCAGACCCACCACATCTTCCGGCTGAACCGCTCCACCCAGCAGTGGATCGACACCGGAACCGTCGTCGACAACCGGCCGAAAACCCGTTCCGACGCGCTGTGGGACGGCACCCGGCTCTACATCTCCTCGCACGTCCGGGCCAGTTCGTCCGCGGACGCGACCGCCGGCAACCCGGCCCGGCTCTACCGGTTCAGCTACAACGCCGCGACGAAGACCTACACCCGCGACACCGGCTTCCCGGCACAGATCAGCAACTACTCCAGCGAGGCCCTGACCATCGACAAGGACTCGACGGGCGTGCTCTGGGCGACCTGGACACAGGGTTCGAAGGTCTACGTGAACAACACGACGGGCGGGGACGCGGTCTGGGGCACCCCGTTCGTGCTTCCGGTCACCGCCGCCAGCAACCTGGACAGCGACGACATCTCGTCGTTGGTGAGCTTCGGGGGCTCCCGGATCGGCGTGATGTGGAGCAACCAGGTGAAGTCCGCGGTCTACTTCGCCGAGCGCGTCGACGGCGCGTCGCGCTCCACCTGGGACGTCACGCGTACGGCGGTCCAGGGTCCGAACAGCGCTGACGACCACATCAACCTCAAGGCGCTCGAGGCCGACGCCGCCGGACGGGTCTTCGCGGTCATCAAGACCAGCCTCGACGACGCCGGCGCCACGAGCTCGGCGCCCTTGATCATGCTCCTCGCCCTGGACCCGTCGACCCACGACTGGTCCAGCTACAAGGTCGGGCGGATCAAGGACTGCCACACCCGGCCGGTCCTGCTACTCGACTCCGAACATCAGATGCTGTACGTCTTCATGACCGCGCCGGACAGCGGGTGCCCCTACACGGGTTACCCGGGAACGATCTTCATGAAGAGCTCCCCAATGGGCAGCATCAACTTCCCCGACGGCCGCGGCACCCCGGTCATCAGGGACGCCCTCTCGCCCAACATGAACAATGTGACGAGCACCAAGCAGAGCGTCACCAGCGCCACCGGCATGGTGATCCTGGCCAGCAACGACGTCACCCAGCGCTACTGGCACGCCGACCTCCCGCTGGGCTCGTCGTGAGCGCCGGGACCACCCTCGAGCCCCGCCTCGGGCCGGCACCTGGCGACCCGCGGCCGCTGCGCGTGACCAGTCCGGCCCCGGCCGACGTGTGGGAGCAGGTGCTCGCCTCCGCGCCGAACGCCCTGCCCAGCCAGACGCCGACCTGGCTCCGCTGCGTGTGCAGAGTCAAAGGCTACGAGGACGTGTCGCGGCTCTACGAGACCGTCGACGGCAGGCGTCTCATCCTGCCGCTGGTCCGACGAACGGGGCTCGGTCCGATCCTCGCGACCGACTTCGGACTCCCCGTCGGCTGGGGACCGGGCGGGCTGGTCTGCGAGGACGGCGATCTCCGCCCGGAGGACGTCCGGATGGTGGTCGCCGACCTGGCACGGCGGCACGTGCTGAGCACCCTGGTCCGCCCCGACCCGGCGGCGGCCGGGACGTGGGAGGCCGTGGTGCCGGCGAGCGTGCTGCGCGAGAAGCGGATGACGCAGACGGTCTTCCTCGACGGCGGCTTCGACGAGGTCTGGCGCAAGCGGTTCCGCAGCGACACCCGCAACCGGATCCGCCGCGCGGAGCGGGCCGGCGTCGTCGTCGAGTGCGACGACACGGGCCGCCTGGTCCCGGTCTTCCATCAGCTCTACGGCGAGTCCGTCGACCGCTGGGCGCGGCGGGATCGGCTCCCGCTCCCGCTCGCCCGGCGGTTGGCCGCCCGACGGGAGCCGCACCGGAAACTGCGCACCGTCGCGGAGATGCTCGGGTCCCGGTGCCGGATATACGCCGCCCACCACGAGGGACGACCGGTCGCCGCGATCGTCGTGCTGTTCGCCGCGACGACGGCGATGTACTGGCGCGGCGCGATGCTGGAGCAGTTCGCCGGCCCCGTCTACGCCAACTACCTGCTGCACAAGACGGCGATCGCGGACGCGGTCGAGGCCGGATGCACGGTCTACAACATGGGCGACTCGGCGCGGGTGTCCTCGTTGGAGCTGTTCAAGAGCCGCTTCGGCGCTGTCAGCCAGGACTACGCCTGCTACCGGATCGAGCGGCTGCCGATCACCCCGCTGGTCGAGCGCGCCCGGGGCGGCGTACGGCGGATCCTGGCCCTCCGGCCGGTACGGAGTAGTGCATGATCCGTACACCGCCTGGCTTGCCGGGCCCGCCGACGGCGGTGGCGGGGCATCCGGAACCGCGACGGCGGGTGGAGGCGGCGACGGCCGCGCCCGGGCTCGCCCGGTCGGTGCTGGCCGGCCTCGACGAGGCCGGCGTGCGCTGGTGCCTGCTCCGCGGCGGTCCGGAGGCGCTCGTCGCCCCCGGGGACCTGGACCTCCTGGTCGCGCCGGCCGATCTCGCGCGGGCCGTGGCCGTCATCACGGCCCACGGGCTGATCCGCCTGGCCAGTCACGGCCGGGCCAGTCACCGGTTCTTCCTCGGGCTCGACGCGGCCACCGGATCGTGGGTCGAACTCGACCTGGTGACGGAGCTCGCCTACGGCCGGCACTTCGAGGTGCGCACCCGGGCCGCCGACCAGTGCCTGGGCCGTCGGGCACGCCAGGCCGACGGGTGGGTACTCGCGCCCGGAGACGAGTTCTGGGCGCTGCTGCTGCACTGCGTGCTCGACAAGGGCAGGTTCGCCGAGCACCACCTGCGTCGTCTTCGACAACTGGCGGGCCACGCCACGCTCGACGGTCCACTCGCCCGGGCGCTGCCGGACCGGGCGGCCCGGATGCTGCTGGCCTACTGGCGGGTCGATTGCCCGGCGGCGCTGCCGGCCGTCCGTCGGCGACTGCTCAGCACCTGGTGGCGGGCCCACCCGGCCAGCGCGGCCCGCCGCCTCGTCGGCTCGACCGCCCTGCACTCCGTCGAGCGGCCGTTGCAGGCGTGGAGCCGTCGGGGTGCCGGCGTTGCCCTGATCGGTCCCGACGGATCGGGGAAGTCCACCCTGGCCCAGGCGATCGAGTCGACGTTCTACTTTCCGGTCCGCCGCGTCTACATGGGGCTCTGGCCGTCGAACGAGGCGCCGCGCAGCACCGCTGAACAGGGCATACGCATCCTGCTACGCCCGTTCACCGTGTGGCGCCGCTACCTGGCGGCGGTCCGCCACCGGGCGCTGGGCCGGCTGGTGGTCTTCGACCGCTACGTCTACGACGCCCTGCTGCCGCCGCGCGGGCCGCTGGTCTGGCTCAAGCGACCGTACTTCCAGTTGCTGAGCCGACTCTGCCCGGCACCCGACGTGGTGCTGCTGCTGGACGTCCCGGGGCCGGTCATGCACCGCCGCTCCGGGGAGTACGACCCCGAGCACCTCGAGCGGGAACGCGAGCAGTACCGGCGGCTGCGCCGGCGAGTTCCGCACCTGGAGCGGGTCGACGCCGACCGGGCGCCGGAGCTGGTGCTCGCCGACGCGCTCGGCCGGATCTGGCGGCACTACGTCGAGCGGACGGCCCGGTGAGGGGCGCCGTACAGTGGGCGCAGCCGGTCCTGCGGGACCGGCTCGCCTGCTGGCTGCACCGGCCCGAACGGAGCTGGACCGCCACCGTCGCACCCCGCCTGGTCGCCCGGGCCACCACCACCGACGATACCCGGTGGCGGACCGAGTCCGTCGCCTTCACCAGCACGTCCGTCGCCGTGGCCACGGTTGGCAGCCGCGGGGCGGGCGAACGCTACATGGTCAAGGTGCCCTGGACGCATCAGGCCGCCGAGGGGCTGCGGCGCCAGGCCGACGTGCTCGACCTGCTGTGGACGAACCCACGCCTGCCCGGCCTGCGCTCGCTCCTGCCGTACTGCGTGGCGCGGGGTGAGGTCGACGGGCGCTACTACTGCGTGGAAGGGGCGCTGCGCGGCGCTCCGGCGAGCGGGATGATGCTGCGGCGTAGCCGGCGGGCCGCGCTGCTCGCCTCCGCCGGCCGGGTCATCCACGACCTTCACCAGCGCACCCGCGAACGGACCCTGCTCGACCGGGCCGCCCTGGAGGAGTGGGTGGACGTCCCGCTCCGGCGGCTGAGGGAGTTCGCCGCCACCCACCCGCGCCGTGGCCGGTTCCTGGACACGGTCTGGCGACTACGCGAGGAACTCGTCGTCGCCCTCGTCGGCCGCACCGTGCACACCTCCTGGATCCACGGCGACTTCTGGCCCGGCAACCTGCTGGCCACCTCACCGGACGGCCAGGTGACCGGGATTGTCGACTGGGACCGGGCCGCGGCACACCAACTCCCCCTGCACGACCTGCTGCACCTGCACGTCCTCGCCCGCCGGCTGGCCCACGGCGACGAACTCGGCGAGATCGTCGTCCAGGCGCTACGGCATGGGATCGACCGGGCGCTCGACGTCCCCGCCGACGAGGCGGCCGCATGGCTGGACGGCATCCCGCCCCGACCGGCCCTGCTCCTCTACTGGCTACGCCACATCCTGCTCTTCATCGATTCGGAAGGTGACCATGACGATCCACGCTGGATCCGCGGAAACGTCGAACGCGTCCTCGCCAACGTCTGAGCCGGTCGCCGTCCTCGATCCGGCGGCACCGGCCCGGCTCGGCTCGGCCCCGACCGTGACCGTGGTCGTCTGCGTCTACACCGAGCGGCGGTGGCCTCAGATCGTCCGGGCGGTCCACTCGGTGCTGGCGCAGGACGTACCGGCGGACCAGGTCGTCGTGGTCGTCGACCACAACCCGGCGCTGCTGGAGCGGGTGTGCGCCACGTTCCCCGAGCTGACCGTCGTGCCGAACGCCGGCCCGCGCGGCCTGTCGGCGGCCCGCAACACCGGGGTGGCCCGGGCGACCGGCGAGATCGTCGCCTTCCTCGACGACGACGCGGAGGCGGAGCCCGACTGGCTGGCCCGGCTGCTGCCGCACTACCGGGACCAGCAGGTGCTCGCGGTCGGCGGCCACGCCGTACCGGCGTGGGAGGAGAAGCGGCCGCGCTGGCTGCCCCCCGAGTTCGACTGGGTGGTCGGGTGCAGCTTCACCGGCCAGCCCACCGAGGTCACCCCCGTGCGGAACGTCATCGGCTGCAACATGTCCTTCCGCCGGTCGGTGCTGAACCGCACCGCCGGCTTCGACCCGGCGCTCGGCCGGGTCGGCCGGACACCGGTCGGCTGCGAGGAGACGGAGCTCTGCATCCGGATCCGGCAGCTCGAACCGGACGGCGTGGTGCTCTACGAGCCCGCGGCCCGGGTCCGGCACCGGGTGACCGTCGATCGGACGACGTGGCGCTACTTCCGCCAGCGCTGCTTCTCCGAGGGACGGTCCAAAGCGGTCGTCGCCCGGCTGGTCGGTAGCGACGCCGGGCTCGCCACCGAGCGCACGTACACCCGCCACACCCTGCCCGCCGGGGTGCGCCGCGGGCTGCGCCAGGTCCGCGCCGGCGACCGCGCCGGCCTGCTGCGATCCGGCGCGATCGTCGCCGGCCTACTGGTGACCGCCGCAGGCTATGTCTCGGCCCAGGCCATGCGCGCCTCGCAGGCGGTCGGCAAGCCGGACCCCCGGCGGGCGGGCCCGGCGCCGGTACGGGTGCTCGCCGTCGAGCTCTCCGAGGGCGTGCCCGACATCCCCGACACGGGCGGCCCGGACGGCGCCCGGTACGCCGCGGCGCAGGTACTGGTCCGGCTGCACGGGGAGCCGCTCGGGCTGGTGGACGTCGCGCTGCCGGCCGGCGGGCTGACCGCGCCGGCGCTCACCGCCACGATCCGGGACCGCCTCGCCACGGCGATCGACGGGCACCTGCACCACGACGGCCTGCCCACGCTCGACCGGCTCGACACCCGCCCGGTCGGAGAAACCGTCGGCACCGGGTCGTGTCCGTCCCGCCGGCCTGCGGCGGCGCACGCCCCGTTCGTCACCGTGATCCTGCCGACGTGTGGACGCACGCCGCTCTTCGAATCCACCCTGGACTCGCTCGCCGCGCTCGACTACCCCCACTTCGAGATCGTCGTGGTGGACAACGCGCCGCAGGTGAGCGACACGGCGCGGACCATCGCCAGCCGCTCCGCCGCCGATCCGCGATTCCGCTACACGAGTGAACGGCGACCCGGCGTCGCGCAGGCCCGTAACCGGGGGCTGGCCGAGGCGCGGGGCGAGATCGTGGCCTTCGCCGACGATGACCTCGTCATCGACCGAGGGTGGCTGCGCAACCTCGTCGACGGCTTCACCGACGACGACGTGGTCGGGGTGACCGGTCACATCCTCGCCCGGGAACTCGACACGCCGGCACAGATCTGGCTGGAGCAGTACGGCGGTTACGGCAAGGGCTGCCAGCGGCGGAGGTTCGACCGGTCCGGGGTCACCACGCTCGATGCGGGAGACGCACGCCGCGTCGACCTGCCACCGCGCTCGCTCCACCCGTACCTGCCCGGATCGTACGGCTCCGGCGCCAACATGGCGTTCCGCACCGATGCCCTGCGCCGGTTGGGCGCCTTCGATCCGCGGCTGCGCAGCGGGGAGGACATCGACCTGCTGCTGCGTACGGTGCTCGCCGGACACGCGCTGACCTACGAGCCGGGCGCCATCACCTGGCACACGCACCGACGTGAGCTGCGGGCGCTGCGCCGGACCATGTACCAGTACGGGGTCGGCCTCGGCACCGTACTGACGAAGTGCCTGACGAGCGACCCCACCGCCCGACGCGAGCTGCTGCGGCGGCTACCCCGCGGCATCGCCTACGCCCTGCGGCCGGGGTCGGCGAAGAACAACCGGAAGCAGGAGGGCTATCCCGCCTCGCTGACCGTTCTCGAGCTCTGCGGGCTGGCGCTCGGGCCGGTCTACTACGCCGCCGCCGCGGCCCGATCAGGAAGGAGCCGCAGGTGAACCGTCAACCGAAGACGGTCGTCCCCGTCCTCTGCTACCACAGCATCGGCGACGTACCCCGAGACAGCACGCTGCGCTGGTCGGTGTCACCGGGCGACTTCGACGAGCAGATGGCGCTGATCCGGGAACGAGGGCGTACGCCGATGACGGTGAGCGGCTACGCGGCCGTGCTGCGCGGGCTGGCTCCGCTGCCGCCGCGACCAGTGCTGATCACCTTCGACGACGGCTTCCCCGACCTCGCCGACACCGCACTGCCGGTGCTGCGCCGGCACCGGCTCACCGCCACCGCGTACGTCATCGCCGCGCGGGTGGGCACGGCGCCGGCACCGGACCGGGATCCGTCACTCGACTGGGACCAGCTCCGCGAACTGCACGCTCACGGGGTGGAGATCGGGTCGCACAGCCGGAGCCACCCCGCGCTCGACTGTCTACGCCCGACCGAGCTGCACCAGGAGATCGCGGGGAGTCGGCAGGTGCTGGAGGACGGTACGGGGACGTCGGTCCGGTCGTTCGCCTATCCGTACGGCTACCACAGCAGTGCCGTCCGGAGCGCGGTGCGCGCCGCCGGCTACTCCTCCGCCTGCGCAGTCAAGAACGCCCTGAGCCACCCGGATGACGACGTCTTCGCCATCGCCCGGGTGCTGATCGAGCGGGACACCGGCGTCGCCGGAATCGGAGCCCTGCTGCACGGCACCGGCTGGCCGCTGGCCTGGCGCGGCGAGCGGCTGCGCACCCGGGGTTGGCGCGCGTACCGACGGGCGCGCCACCTGGTGCACACGGCGCGTCCCCGACTGCACCAGCCGACCTCGTGACGGCAGCGGAGAGCACCAGGAACGGGAGGAGGGATGGCGTCGTGAGCGCCCAACGTGCCGGGACCGCGGACGCGCCGGTCGGCCGCACGGCTCCCGGTGGCAGCATCGTCGCCGCGCCGATCGCGTTACGCCTGCGGCAGCACCTGCGCGACCCGCTGAACGGCAACGTCTACGCGCTGATGCTCAACACGGTGGTGAGCTCGCTGCTCGGCATCGCGTACTGGGCTCTCGCCGCGCGCCTCTACTCGCCGACCGAGCTCGGCATCGGGGCGGCGACGGTGTCCACAATGACGTTTCTCAGCAACCTCGCCCAGCTCAACCTGAACGGGGCCCTCGCCCGCTTCCTGCCGGCCGCGGCGGGGCAGAGCGGCCGGCTCGTCGGGTACGCGTACGCGGTCACCTGTCTCGCGGCGCTCGCCCTGAGCGGCGGTTTCCTGCTGCTCGCTCCCCTGGTCACCGACCGGCTCGATTTCCTGCACCGCACCCCCCTGTTCGCCGTGGCGTTCGCCGTCGCCGTCGCCTGCTGGGGCGTCTTCACCCTGCAGGACAGCGTGCTGACCGCCCTGCGCGGTGTCGTCTGGGTCCCGATCGAGAACACCGCCTTCGGGCTCGCCAAGATCGGGCTGCTGGTGCTGTTCGCCGGCGTCGTGCCGAGCCTGGGCATCTTCGTCTCGTGGAACCTGGCGGTCGTCGCGGCGCTCATCCCCGTCAACATGCTGGTCTTCCGCCGGCTGCTGCCCCGACAGCGGGCACTGCGCACCGAAGCGGCGCTGCCGGGCCGTCGGGGTCTCGCCCGGTTCGTGGCGCTGGACTACGTCGGATACCTGTTCATGCAGGCCGGTACGAATGCTCTGCCGCTGCTCGTGACCGCCCGGTTGGGCGCGGAGGCCAACGGCGTCTTCTACGTGGCCTGGCTGCTCGGCGGCTCGCTGGAGCTGGTGGCGTACCACTTCGGCACCTCGCTGACCGTGGAGGCCGCCGCCGACGAATCGCGGCTCGCGGCGTACGCGCGGCAGGTGCTGCGCCGGGGCCTGCTCCTCTTCGTACCGGCGGTCGTCCTGCTCTGCGCGTCGGCGCCGCTGCTGCTGGCCCTGTTCGGCAGCGACTACGCCGAGCCCGGCTCGGACACCCTGCGGCTCTTCGCCGTCGCGGTGCTGCCCAAGTTGCTGCTGACCGTCTTCGTCGCGGCGTCGCGGGTGCAGCGCCGGGTGGGGCGCATCATCGCCGTGCACGCATCCACGAGTGTCCTGGTCGTCTCGCTGGCGGTGGTCGCGATGGCGGAGATCGGGGTCGCCGGGGTCGGCGTCGCCTATCTCGCCGGACAGCTCGTGGTGGCGGCGGCCGTGCTGCCGTCGCTGGTGCGGCTGCTGCGGGCCGCGTCGTGAGCGGCGCCGCGGCCCTGCTGGCCGCCCCGGCCTCAGCCGGCCGGCGGATCCGACACGGCCTGCTCGCCGGTGCCGAGTGGGCTGCACCGACGGTGGCGCTCGCGCTCGGGGTCTGGGCCCTGCAGCGGGGGGACGCCGCCGACATCGGGTCGCTCGGCCTGGTCACCGCGCTCCGCCCCGAACTGTACGTCGCACTGGCGCTGCTGACCGCGAGCTTCCTCCGCGGCGTCTTCCGCCCCCGCCCGGCTTCCGATGCCCTGCTCGCCGCGCACGTGGTGGTGCTCGTCATCCTGCTCTTCGGCGC
Organism: Micromonospora sp. NPDC047740; assembly: GCF_043204735.1. Classification (NCBI taxonomy): domain Bacteria; kingdom Bacillati; phylum Actinomycetota; class Actinomycetes; order Micromonosporales; family Micromonosporaceae; genus Micromonospora; species Micromonospora sp. NPDC047740. Next base: position 334,405 of record NZ_JBIDCT010000001.1, on the reverse strand, counting down.
GGCGCCGATCATCGAGCCCCTGCCGCGGGTGATCTCGGGTTGGCTGCACGTCGGCTTCGCCGACTACATCGCCCGTACCGGGGAGACCCTGCCGGAGATGGACGCCCGCTTCAGCTGGCCCGGATTCTTCGCGCTGACGGCCATGGCGACGCGGCTGGGCGGGCTGCCGGACGCCATGCCGCTGCTCGCCTGGGCGCCGGTGGTGTTCAACCTGCTCTACGGCGTCGCGGTGTTCCGGCTCGCCCGGTTGCTGTCGACGGACGCGCGGACGGCGTGGCTCGCCCTCTGGCTGTTCTTCCCCGCCAACTGGGTGGGGCAGGACTACTTCGGCCCCCAGGCGATGAACTACCTCTTCTACCTGGTCCTGCTGATGGTGCTGCTCCGCTGGTTCCGCCCGGTCCCGCACGACAGCCGGCAGGGCGAGCGGACCTGGCGGAGCCCGACGGCGTTGCTGCGACGCCTGCTCCGGATCCCGCCGCGGCCGCTGCTGCTCGAACCGGGGGGCGATCGGGCCAGCCCGGCGTCGCTGGTCGGGCTGGTCGCGGTGGTCCTCGTGATCTTCGCGGCCAGCACGGTGAGCCACCAGCTCACCCCGATCGCGATCGTGGTCAGTGTCGGTGCGCTGGTGCTGGTCCGCCGTTGCACGCTCCGTACGCTGCCGGTCCTGCTGGCCGTCATGCTGATTGCCTACATCAGCTACGGCGCCGTCGCGTACTGGGTGGGGCACCTGGACGACATGTTCGGCTCCTTCGGCAATGTCGGCGGCACCATCAACGACGGGGCGGTCCAACGGGTACGCGGCGACGCGGGGCACCAGATGGTGGTGCTGCTGCGGGTCCTTCTCGCGATGGCGGTCTGGGGGCTGGCGGCCATCGGCGCGTGGCGACGAATGCGCCGGGGCCAGGCTGTCCTGGGCCTGCTGGCGCTCTCCGGTGCACCGTTCCTCCTGCTGGGGATGCAGAGCTACGGCGGGGAGATCTTCCTCCGGGTATACGCCTTCGCCCTGCCGTTCATGGCGATCCTGCTGGCCGCGCTGCTGGTCCCGGCGTGGCCGGCGCGGCGTCGCGTCCCCGCGGCCCTCGCGGCGGGCGCGCTGAGCGCCGTCCTCATCGGCGCGTTCTTCGTCGCCCGATACGGCAACGACGCCTTCGAGCAGGTCCGCCCGGGTGACCACCGGGCCGTGGAATGGCTCTACGCGCACGCCCCGGCGGACGCCACGTTCGTCTCGGTGACCTCGAACGTCCCCTGGCGGGCGAAGGGCGTCGAACGGTACCAGTACCGACCCCTCGGCCAGGATCTCGGGCCGACAACGGTGCCCGCCATCGAGGAGGAGATGCGGGCCAACCCGAAGGGCGCCTACCTGGTCATGACGAAGGGCCAGTTCGTTTTCGCGCAGTCGTTCCTGGGCAAGCCGCGAGGCTGGGGCGAGGACCTGGAACGCCAGGTCGTCGACTCAGGACGGTTCCGGCTCGTCTACCAGAATCCCGAGGCGAGGGTCTACGTCCTCGGCAGCAGCGAAGGGGGCGGCCGGTGACCCAGATCGCCGATCCCGGCATCGATGCCAGTCCAGGTTCTCCGAGCCAGCCGGCCCCGCCCTCGCTGACGGACCTCCCGTCGGGTGTCCCGTGGTCAGCGTTGGTGACGCTGGTCGCCGGTGACGCCGTGCTCGCCCTCGTCCTCTGGGACGTGCCGGGCATCCTGCGGACCGTCAGCGTCCTCGCCTACCTCGCCGTGGCGCCGGGGCTGGCCTGCGCGAGGCTGATCCGGATCCCGGACGGCCTCACCCGGTTCGTCGTCGGCGTCGCGCTCAGCCTCGCCCTCGGCGTCCTGGTCGCGCAGGGGATGCTCCAGCTGCACCTGTGGTCGCCGCTGCTCGGGATCGTCACCCTCACCGTAATCGCGTCGCTGGCCGCCCTGATCGAGCTGGCCCGGGACGTGCTGCACCACCACCGGAGGCGACGGATGGAGCCGGCATGACTGACATCGTCCTCAGCGTGGCACGTTCCGGGCCCGTCCAGGTGACCGTGCTCACCCTGCTCGTGGTGGCGCTCATCGCCCGAATCGTGGCGCAGCTCGCCGCGCGACCGGCGCGGCTGGAGGTCCTCCGGACCCTCGACATGGTGGCCGCACCGCTGCTCGTCGCGTTCGTCGTCATTATCCTGCAGCGGTTCGCTGAGCTGAGCTGACCGTGGCCGGTGCAGCCCAGCTCACCCCCGCCCGTCGCGCCTTCACAGGCCGTGGCGGCGGTCGCCCGCCACCAGCTCGGTGATCCGTGCCTCGGACCGGGCCGAGAACGGATCCCGGTGGGCGGCGACCGCCTGCCGGGTCTCCTCGGCCACCAGATCGGCGTTGATCTGGGCGCCCGCGCCCGCGCCGGCCGCAGCGGCGGCGCCGACCTGGGCGGCCGGGTCGGTGACGTTGCCCGCGACCCACACTCCGGACACCTCGGTACGGCCGGTCGCGTCGGCCGGGATGTGCTCCCCGACCCCGGCGGGGTGCGCCGCCGGCCGCAGCCCGAGCGCCGCCAGGAACCCGGCCCGGGCCACCATCCGCGGCGCGACCACCAGGGCGTCGCGGTGGACCAGCCGGCCGTCGCCGAGGCGCACGCCCACGAGACGGTCCTGGATGACCTCCAGGGACGCCACCTCGCCGGCCACCACACGGACGCCGCGGGCGGCCAACTGCTCCGCCTGCTCATCCGTGGGCGGCGGCATGGTGTGGGGGAAGAACGTGACATCGGCGCTCCACTGGCGGAACAGCAACGCCTGGTGCACCGACAGCGGCCCGGTGGCCAGCACCCCGATCGCCCGGTCCCGGACCTCCCAGCCGTGGCAGTACGGGCAGTGGATCACGTCCCGGCCCCACCGGGCCCGCAGTCCCGGCAGCTCCGGCAGCTCGTCCACCAGCCCGGTGGCCACCAGCAACCGGCGCGCCCGGACGGCCCGGCCGTCGGTCAGCGCCACCCCGAACCCGTCGTCCGCGCGCGTCGCGGCGCCGACCTCGCCGGGCACCACCTGGCCGCCGTAGTCACGGACCTCCGCCCGGCCGCGCTCCAGCAGCTCGGCCGGGGACATCCCGTCGCGGGCCAGCAGCCCGTGCACCCCGTCGGCCGGGGCGTTGCGCGGGGCACCCGAGTCGATCACCAGTACCGATCGGCGTGCCCGGGCCAGCATCAGCGCCCCGCTCAACCCCGCGGCACCCCCGCCGATCACCACCACGTCATAGCTCTCCCTGAGCTGCTCGGTCATCCTGACCACCTCCCAGGGCAACCATCCGGGCCGCCTGCGAAAGTGGCAAGCTTTGTTGCTGTTATGGCAAGCTGATGGCATGGACGATGACCTCGACCAGGCGCTCGACGCGGTCGGCCCCCGGCTGCGCGCGCTGCGGCGGCAGCGCGACACCACGCTCGCCGAACTGTCGGCCGCCACCGGCATCTCGGTGAGCACCCTGTCCCGGCTGGAGTCCGGCACCCGCCGGCCCACCCTGGAACTCCTGCTCCCCCTGGCCCGGGCCCACGACGTCACGCTCGACGAACTCGTCGGCGCCCCGCCCACCGGAGACCCGCGCATCCACCTGCGCCCGGTCACCCGCCACGGCATGACCATGCTGCCGCTGACCCGCCGGGCCGGCGGCATCCAGGCGTACAAGCTGGTGATCCCCGCCAACGGCCGGCGGAACGAACCCGACCCGCAGACCCACGAGGGCTACGAATGGCTCTACGTCCTCAACGGGCGGCTGCGGCTCGTCCTCGGCGACCACGACCTGGTGCTCTCCCCCGGCGAGGCGGCCGAGTTCGACACCCGCGTACCGCACTGGTTCGGAGCCGCCGACGCCGAACCGGTCGAGTTCCTCAGCCTCTTCGGCCGGCAGGGCGAACGCCTGCACCTGCGTGCCCGCCCCACCACCGGCTCCCCGCGCTCCGACCGAGTTGCCGGATGAGCGCAACCCGGTCCGCCGCCCAGGCCTGGGACGAGGAGTACCGGCGCGGCAGGTACCAGGACGAACCGCCGGTCGCGTTCGTCGCCGACATCCTGGCCGCCGCCCGTCGAAAGGGCGCGACCGACGGGCTCTACGTCGGCTGCGGCAACGGCCGCAATCTGCTGCCGTTGGTGGACGGCGGGCTCGACCTGCTCGGCCTGGACATCTCCGCCGAGGCGGTGTGCCAGCTCGCCGACCGGCGACCGGACCGGGCCGGGCGGCTGCGCCACGGCGACCTGGACTCGTTGCCGCCCGGGGCGACCTGGCCGTTGGTGATCGGCATCCAGGTCTTCCAGCACGGCGACCGCGGGCAGGCACACCGGCAGGTCCGCGCGGCACAGCGGCGGGTCGCCGCGGGCGGTTTGATCTGCGTACGCGTCAACGCGGTCGGCACGGACGTGTGGCCGGCGCACGACGTGGTCGAGCGGGCACCCGACGGCGGATTCACCGTGCGCTACACGGCGGGGCCGAAGCGCGGGCTGGACATCCACTTCTTCAGTGCGGCGGAGCTGGACCAGCTCTTCGCGGGGTGGACACCGGTACTTCCGGCCCGGCCGCAGCGCACCGAGCGGGACACCCCCGGCACCGGGCAGTGGACGCAGTGGGAGGCCATCTGGCGACGCCCGGCGGAGCTGGTCACCCCATAGCCAGACCCCGCTGCCGCACGGGGTAGCCGGGTGGCGGTCAGCTGCCCTTGGCTGATCCGGCGGCGGCACCCTGCGGTCGCCCGCCTGGTTGCCGAGATGGTGACGGCAACCTGGACTGGCCGGCCCCAGGTGCGTCGACGGGCAACGCCTCGAGCTGGAAGCGGCTCAGCAGGTCGGGCAGGAACGTCGCGAGGGCGGTGGCGGTGTTCTGCCGGTCGCCGCCGCCGTCGTGCAGGAGCACGATGGAGCCGGCCCTGGTGCCCTCTGTGACGGTGGCGATGATGGCGGCTGCTGCCGGTTCCTCCCAGTCGCGGGGGTCCACCGCCCAGTGCAGACCGGTCATGCCCAGGTCCTCGGCGACGTCGACAAGCTGTGGGGTCCAGTTCCCGCCCGGCTGCCGGAAGTACTTGATCGGGGCCTGCGGTGCGGCGGCGTGGATGGCCTGGCTGGTCCGGAGCAGATTGCCCTCAATGTCCAGACGTGGCCGGCTGCCGAGGTCGAGATCCTCGTTCCAGGTGTGGTTGCACAAGGTGTGACCGTCGGCCACGATGGCCCGCACGAGTGCCGGATACGCCGCCGCGTTCTTGCCCAGCAGGCAGAACGTCGCCTTGACGTGGTACTGGCGCAGTGTCTTCAGGACGAGCGGTGTCCAGGTGGGATCGGGCCCGTCATTGAAGGTCAGCGCCACCTGCGCCGTGCCGGTGGTCAGCTGGACACCGGTGGGAACGGGCGATTCGGTGGCGGACGGCGCTTCGGCCGACGATGACGCGTGCGGCAGCAGGGACCGGCTGATCAGATAGACGCCGCCGACCAGCACCGCCAGCACCAGGGTCAGGACGGCGGCGCGCAGCGCCGGAGACCGGCGCATCAGGTTGTCCTTCGGCTGTCTGCCGCCGCAGGCATGTCATGGCTGGTCACTGTCGCCCTCTCTCTCCCGATCCGACAGTCGCCACGTTAGCCGCCAAACAATCCCGGGTCGCTTATACGAACAAAATCACCTCATTCCTGGAATTTCGGCACCCAGCTACGTGAGCACGGCCGGCGAGGCGAAATACGAATGCGACTCTGGCCGGAGTCCGGGCACGACCCGACCTTGAGCCCCTTCTCGACACCGAACCCGGATCGGTCGGGCCGGACGATATTCGCCAGTGGACGCAGCCGGGGGCTGGTCCGCCGCGCAGGTGCACACGCCGCAGCCGGGCACAGGTCGACCTCGTGCGCACGACGGCGCGACTTCGCCGCCCGGCAGCAGTTCGCAGGTTCCGCCGCCGCCGGCGGTCGTGATTGCGTCCGGTCGGGACGAAACACCAGCCAGCCGCGTTCGCCGACCAAAATTCCCAGGCTCCTGAAACCGTTTTCCGCACCATCGGCCCAGCCCGGGTCGAGGCGCCAGGTACCGCCGCCGAAGAAAAGAAATCGGCAGCCGATCGAATCCCTCCACGCGCAGCGTTCGACACCTCCCGATCCTTCACGCTCCACGCTGATTCATCCGGGACTGCCGACCATCGACCGTCCGGAAACCCAACGACCGACCTCGGCGCGGCGCAGCGCCCCGGCGACACGCCCCGCCGCGCCCGCCGACGCCGAGCCGACCTCGGAGCACACGAAACAGCAGGTCAGACCGATGATCCCGACGATCGGGATACGCGCACCCGACCCCAATGCGCCCATATTGACCGTTATCGAGTACATCGATGAGCATCTTTGCCGCACAACCAATCTTTCGGGCATTCCACCCGAGCGTCCGACATTCATCCGGCAAGTTCAATCGATGTCCGTCAAGTCCTTGACGGACTCTCCACCCGCCCGCAAGATATAGGCGGTCATCGCTTGATGGATGGCCCCACGGCTATCCATTCGCCCGACCTGCGAGCACGGGGAAAGAGGCAAGGACGCTTCTTACGCTCGCCATCGAAAGCTTGCGGCAACACCTGACGCAATTGTTCACGGGGGGCAAGGAAATGTGCCGGGACGGCCGGCACATGGGCCGCCTGACGCGTGAAGGAGAGACGCAGTGAACCCGCTGGTCTCAGTCGTCATACCCTGCTACAACCGGGCGCGCACGGTCGAGTTGTGCGTACGGTCGGTGCGGCAGCAGACGTATCCGGCCATTGAGATCATCGTGGTCGACGACGCGAGCAGCGACGGCTCCGCCGGCGTGGCCGAGTCGGCCGGTGCCACCGTCCTGCGCCTGCCGACCAACAGCGGCCCCGGGGCCGCCCGGAATCTGGGCGCCGAGCGGGCTCGCGGCGAGATCCTGTTCTTCCTCGACGCGGACGTCGCACTCGAACCGGGAAGTGTCGCCGCGGCGGTCGCGAAGCTGCGGTCCACGCCGCGGCTGGGTGCGATCTGCGGGGTACTGCGACCGGAGTCGCTGCTGTCCGACAACCTCGTCGCCGAGTACCGGGCCCTGCAGATGTACCACTGGTGGCTGGCCCGGGAAGGCCCCATGGAAGGGCTGCACACGGCCCTGTGCGCGATGCGTGCCGAGGTGTTCCGCGAGATCGGACCGTTCAATCCCGACCTGCGGCACACCGAGGCGCCGGAGTACGGGCACCGGATCCGCCAGCGCTACGACGTGCACAGCACCGCCGCGATCGGCGGCGTCCACGACCACGACACCACCCTGCGGGTGCTGCTCCCGAAGGTGTTCCTGCGGGCCCGCGCCAGCGCGGCCGAGGTGCGGCGCGGCGAGGTGCTCGGCGGCGCCGCGTCACGCGTGCTGGCCAGCGGCCTGGTCCTTGCCGCCGCGCTCACGCTGCCCGTACCGCTGGTCGGCTGGCCCGGCGGCGTGGCGGTGCCGCTGGTGCTCGTCGCCGTGGCCAGCGCGCTGGAGGCAGACACCTACCGCCGGGTGGTTGCCAGCCGGGGATTCCGCTTCGGACTGCGGTTCGCCGCGGTCCACCTGCTCTACCAGCTCACCTCGGCGGCCGGAGCGGCGATCGGGACGGCAGAGCGACTGCTGCGCCGCGCCACTTGGCGGGCCACCCCCTCGGTCGAGGTCCCCCGGTGACCGTTCTCCTCCGGGATCGCACGTGCTCCGCGCGGGCCACGGTCGCGGGCACCGTACTCCTGGCCACCGTCGGCACGACGGTCGCGGCCATCGCGGTCGTGCACTGGGTCGCGGCGCGGACCGGGAGCGCCTGGTCGCCCGGTGGCGACCTGGCGGTCTACCGGGACGCCGCCGAGGCGATCCTCGCGCGCCGTTCGCCGTACGAGGTCAGCCGCGCCGGATACGGGTTCGTCTACCCGCCGTTCGCCGCGCTGGCCCTGACTCCGCTGGCCTGGCTCAGCCCGACGGCCGGGTTCTGGGGCTGGACTGTGCTGTCGGCACTCGCCGTGCCGGCCGTGGTGTGGCTCCTGGTCGCCCACCTCACCCCCGTCGGGGACCGGCGGCGGCCGACCCTGCTGGCGGTCGGCACCCTGGCCGTGCTGCCGCTCTCACCGATCGCGGGAACGCTGCTGCTGGGCAACGTCAACACCATCCTGCTGGCGCTGGTCCTGGTCGACCTGCTGCTGATCACGGGACGGCACCAGGGGATCCTGCTCGGGGTCGCCGCCGGGATCAAGCTGACGCCGCTCGTCTTCGTCGGCTACCTCCTGCTGACCGGCCGCACCCGGGCCGGCGTGACCGCCCTGGCCAGCTTCCTCGGCACCGCGGCGATCGGCTTCCTGCTCCTGCCCGCCGCCTCCGCCACCTACTGGGGCGGCGCCTTCCTGGACAGTTCGCGGACCAGACCGCCGGGCGAGGAGGCGTTCGGCAGCTCCGTCCGGGGTGCCGTGCTGACCCTCCTGCCGGGGCCCACACAGCCTGCCTGGCTACCGGCGAGCGTCATGGTGGGCGTGGTGGGGTTGACCGTCACGGTGTGGGCGAGCCGGCGGGGCGAGGAACTGACCGGGATCCTGGCGTGCGCGGTGACGGGCCTGCTCATCTCGCCGGTCACCTGGTACGCCCACTGGGTCTGGTGCGTGCCGCTGCTGGCGCTGCTGGCCGCGCGTACCTGGCACCGGCCTCGCCGCGCGCGGCTGCTCGTCGGTGGCCTGTGGCTCGTGTTCGCCCTGCCGCTGCCGTGGTGGGTCGCGTACGTCGTCGGCTGGGCGCCGGTCCCGGAACGGGCCTGGGTGGCGCCGGTCGAGCTGCTCTACACCCTCACCGGCGCGGGGCTGCTGGTCCTGGCCGTGGCGTGGCTGCGCCGCACCGACCCGGAGCGGCCGGGCCATGCGACGGTTGGCGGGAGGCGCTGATGCGGGCGCCCGACGCGGTCGCGGTGATCGTGCCGAACTTCAACAAGGCCAAGACCCTGCGCGCCTGCCTCGAATCCATCTACGCCCAAACCCACCAACCCACCGAAGTCATCGTCGTCGACGACCACAGCACCGACAACTCCCCCACCATCGCCCGCGACTTCCCCTGCACCCTCATCCACACCCCCACCAACCAAGGACCAGCCGCCGCCCGCAACACCGGCGCAGCCGCCAGCACCGCCCCCCTCCTCTTCTTCGTCGACTCCGACACCGCCCTCGCCCCCGACGCCATCGCCAACGCCATCCACACCCTCCACACCACCCCCCACGCCGGCATGGTCCAAGGCATCTACGCCCCCCACCCCCTCTACGACGACGGCCCCATCGAGGCATACCGCGTCGCCTTCGAACACCACTGGCGCAAACGCAGCGTCGGACGGGCCCGGGCGGCGACGCTCTTCGCGGCCAGCCTGATCCCCCGTACGGTGTTCACCGAGGTCGGTGGGTTCGACGAGCGGCTACGCACCGGGGAGGACGCCGAGTTCGGCACCCGGATGCCCGACCGGTACCGGCTGGTGGTCACCGACACGGTGGTGACCCGGCACGACGACGTGGATCGCTTCCTACCGTTCGTGCGGGAGCAGTTCAGCTTCGCGACCGCCACCCCGCTGGTCATGCTCCGTGCCGGACGGCGCCGCAACGCCGGCACCGGGATGCGGGTGAACGCGGTGTCGCCGACGGGGCTGGTGCTGTCCGGGCTGAGCCTGCTGACGCTGCCGTTCCTGCTCGTCCTGCCGTGGCTGCTGCCGCTGTGGCTCGCCCTGCTGGTGGCGTCCACCGCGATGAGCCACGACTTCCTCCGCTTCACCTACCGGCTGCGCGGCGCCGGCTTCGCCGCGTACGCGACGGGCATGCACACGCTGTTCTACGCCCTGGCGGTGGTCGGCACCGGGGTGGGCGCCCTGCGGGTCGCCTACGTCCTGGCCCGGGGGTGGGCGCGGTGACCGGGCCCGACGCGGTCGCGGTGATCGTGCCGAACTTCAACAAGGCCAAGACCCTGCGCGCCTGCCTCGAATCCATCTACGCCCAAACCCACCAACCCACCGAAGTCATCGTCGTCGACGACCACAGCACCGACAACTCCCCCACCATCGCCCGCGACTTCCCCTGCACCCTCATCCACACCCCCACCAACCAAGGACCAGCCGCCGCCCGCAACACCGGCGCAGCCGCCAGCACCGCCCCCCTCCTCTTCTTCGTCGACTCCGACACCGCCCTCGCCCCCGACGCCATCGCCAACGCCATCCACACCCTCCACACCACCCCCCACGCCGGCATGGTCCAAGGCATCTACGCCCCCCACCCCCTCTACGACGACGGCCCCATCGAGGCATACCGCGTCGCCTTCGAACACCACTGGCGCAAACGCAGCGTCGGACGAGACACCGGGGCGCTGCTGGCCGCGGCTCTCCTCCCCCGCGCGGTGTTCACCGAGGCCGGCGGGTTCGACGAGCGGCTACGCGACGGCGAGGACGACGAGTTCGGCACCCGGCTGCCCGACCGGTACCGGCTGGTGGCGACCGATACCGTGGTCACCCGGCACGACGACGTCGACCGGCTGCTTCCGCTGCTGCGCGAGCAGTTCGTGCGGGCCGCCACAAAGCCCCTGCTGATGGTGCGGACGTGGCGGCGGCAGCGGGCCGGTGCGACGGGCGTCCGGGTGGGGATGATGTCACCGGACCGGTTCCGGCACCTCGACTGGTCCGCGCGGATCACCCTGGTCGCGTCGGGGCTGGCGTTGTTGACGGTGCCGTTGACCGTGGCCGTGCCCTGGCTGCCGCTGACCTGGCCGGCGTTCGGCGTGGTCGTCGTCGCGGCCAACCACGGGTTTTTACGGTTCGCCTACCGGTTGCGGGGGCCCCGGTTCACCGTGTTCGCGGCCGGGATGCACCTGCTGGCCCACGCCACGCTCGTCGCCGGGCTCGCCGCCGGAGTGCCGCGGGCCGCGTACCTGCTGCTGCGGGAGCGGACCCGCGGGGCGCGGTCGCGCCCGGCGGAGGCGGGGGCGGGGGCGGGGGCGCGGCGATGATCCTGGACCCCCCGCTCGGCCCGGAACCCGCCGCCGAGCGATCCGGGAGGCGGTGGCGGCCCCGGCTGTGGCGGCTGGTCACGGCGGTGTTCGGCCTGGTCGTCACAGTCGCCGTCGGGCGGGCGTTGGCCGACCAGGACTGGTCGGTCGTGGCCGTCCTGCTGAGCCGGCGCGACGGCGTCCAGATCGGCCTGCTGCTGGCCGCCGCCCTGCTGGCGGCGACGGTGGGGCCGTTGCTGGGAATGCTCTCCTGGCGGACCGTCCTGCTGGAACTCGGTCCGCCGGTCAGCCTGACGCGCGTCGTACGAATCTTCTTCGTCGGGTTCCTCGCCAAGTACGTCCCCGGCAAGGTGCCGGGCGTGGTCGCCGCCGTCAAGGTGGCCACGGCCAACGGGGTGACGCTGTCCCGGACGCTGGTGGCGGGGACGCTCAGCATGCTCCTGGTGCACTCGACCGGGCTGACCGTCGGGCTGCTCACCGGCGCACAGGTGCTCGGCGGCCGGGCGGTGTGGCTGGTGCTGCCTGCCCTGCCGGTGCTGGTGGTGGTGTGCTGGCCGGACGTGCTCGGCCACGTCACCCGCCTGGTGCTACGGCTGCTGCGCCGGCCCGAGCCGGCGGCGGCGGTGTCCGGCCGGGCGGTACGGGTAGCGGTGGCGTGGCAGACCCTCTCGTGGCTGGTCAGCGGCCTGCATTTGTGGCTGCTGGCGGTGGCGATGGGAGCCGCCCCCGGGCGCGCGCTGCCGCTGTGCGTCGGGGCGTTCGGACTGGCGACCGTCGTCGGCGTGCTGGCCGTCGTCGTACCGGACGGGCTCGGGGTGCGCGAGGCCGTGCTCTCCGGAGCCCTGGCACTGGTGCTGCCGGTGCCCTCGGCGGTGGCGGTGGCCGTGGCGAGCCGGTTGGTGACCACGGTGGGCGAGGTGGTGCTCGGCGGGGCCGCGCTGGGGGCGGTGGAGGTGGTCCATCGAAGGTCGTCCGCATCGGATGCGGCGTTCGTGAGGGAGATGAGCGGTGATGCGCAGGTTGATCGGGCTTGAGGAGTGCGAACAGCTGACGACGCGGGAGGTGCATGATCTCTACCGCCGGTACGTCAGCCGGTCGCAGGTGTCCTTGATGACGACCTTCGGCTTCGGTCGGGAGCTGGTGGACCGGGCAGAGGGCGCCTGGGTCCACATGCGCGACGGCAGCCGGGTGCTGGACCTCTCCGGCGGCGTCGGCGTGCTCAACCACGGCCACAACCACCCGCGCGTTCTCGCGGCGCGGGCCCGGTTCGCCGAGCAGCGGCGGATGGAGGTGCACAAGGCATTCTTCTCGCCGTACCTGGCGGCGCTGAGCCACAACGTGGCCGAACTGCTGCCCGGAGACCTGTCGATCTCCTACTTCCCCAACTCGGGTGCGGAGGCGAACGAGGGCGCCATCAAGATGGCGTACAAGTACCACGGTGGCCGGCGCGGGACCATTCTGCGGGCCGACATCAGCTTCCACGGCAAGACGCTCGGGGCGGGCAGCCTGACCGGGTCGGCGGAGAACCACTTCCGGTTTCCGGGCCTGCCCAACGCGGTGGTGTACCCGTACGGCGACGTGGCGGCGGTGCGAGCGGCGGTGGAGGCCACCCGCCGGCCGGACGGCGGTTGCGACGTGTACGCGCTGATGGTGGAGCCGTTCAGCGCATCGAGCCTGCGCTGCTGGTCCGAGTCGGCGCTGCGCGAGCTGCGGCAACTGTGCACCGACGAGGACATCGTGTTGATCTTCGATGAGGTCTACACCGGCTGGGGCAAGACCGGCAGCCTGTTCTACTTCATGCGCCACGACGGCCTGCTGCCCGACATCCTCACCTATTCGAAATCGCTGGGCGGCGGCAAGGCGTCGATCTCCGGGTACACGGCGCGGGAGCGGTTGTTCCGCAAGGCGTACGACCGGCTCTCCGACGTGATCCTGCACAGCACCACCTACTACGGGTTCGGGGAGGAGACCGCCACCGCCATCGAGGCGGTGAACGTGGTGGTGGACGAGGACTTCCCCGGCCGGGCCCGGCAGGTGGAGGCGATCCTCGGCCCGGGCCTGGAGCGCGTCCGCGCGAATCATCCGGACGCGGTGGACCGGGTCGCGGGGGTGGGATCACTGTACGGCGTGTTCCTCAACAGCGGCCCGAAGCTGCTCGAACTGGCCGGCAAGCTGGTGCCCGGGTTCACCCACGACCCCCAGTTCGGCACGAAGCTGATCACCCTGTCGGTGATCGCGCACCTCTACCGCGAACACAAGATCATGACCTACTACAGCCCGAACGTCGAGAACCCGCTCATGGTCGCCCCCACCCTGATGGTCGAACCGACCGACCTGGAGCACTTCCTGCGGGCGCTGGACGCCACGCTGGCGCTCGGGCTGCGCCGACTGCTCACCGGGTTCGTCCGGGAGAAGGTCGGTGCCGCGTGGTAGGCGACGGCCGCCGGATCGTGGTGACCGGAGCAAGCGGCATGCTCGGCGGCTTCGTCGTCCGCCGGTTGCGCGACGAGGGCGTACCCGTGCACGGGGTGGACCTGCGCGCCCCGGTCGAGGCCGGGCTGGACGCCACGGTGGCCGACGTGCGGGACCGGGTCGCCATGACGGCCGCCTTCGCCGGGGCCGGCGCGGTCGTGCACTGCGCCGCCGCGCTGCCCAGCTACGCGCCGGACGAGATCCACTCGGTGATCGTGGACGGCACCCGCAGCGTGCTGGCCGCCGCCCGGGACGCGGACGTGCCCCGAGTGGTGCACATCTCGACGACCGCCGTGTACGGGCTGCCCCCGGTGGTGCCCACCCCCGAAACCCACCCCCGCGAGCCGGTGGACAGCTACGGCCGGGCCAAGGCCGCCGCGGAACAGGTCGCCGAGGAGTTCCGTGAGCGCGGACTCTGCGTACCGATGCTGCGGCCGAAGACGTTCCTGGGCCCCGGGCGCATGGGCCTTTTCGCCATGCTGTTCGAGTGGGCGCACGAGGGGCGCCACTTCCCCATCCTCGGCCGGGGCGACGTCCGCATCCAGATGTGCGCCGTCGAGGACCTCACCGAGTGCGTGCTCATCGCCCTGCGGGCCGACCCGGAACGGGCCAACGACACCTTCAACGTGGCCGCCACCCGGTTCGGCACCCTACGCGAGGACTTCCAGTCGGTCCTCGACGCCGCCGGCCACGGCCGGCGGGTCATCTCCGTCCCGGCCCAGCCCGCCCTGCTCGCCCTCCAGTTGCTCGGCCGCGCTCGGCTGTCCCCCGTCTACGACCGGCTCCTGCACAAACTCCTCGCCGACTCCTACGTCAGCACCGACAAGGCACGGCAACGGCTCGGGTTCACCCCCCGGCACTCCAACCAGGACGCCCTCCTGCGCACGTTCCGGTGGTGGCAGGCCCAGCGGTCCCGCGGCGAGGCCCACCAGGCCGGCCGCACCAGCCGCGAACCGTGGTCGCAGGGCGCGCTCCGCGTCGCGAAGGTGTTCTTCTGATGAACCCGGCCCTTCACACCAGCCCTGCGGTCCGGACCGCCGGCCCGCAGTCCACCGACGCCAGCCGGGTCGGCACGCTGGCCGGCACCCTGCTGCGGCTGGCCCGCCCCGGGCAGTGGCCGAAGAACGTCCTGGTCATCTGCCTACCGTTGCTCGACCCGCTGTCCTGGAACCGCGGCGCGCTGGTCAACCTGGTTGGGGCGGTCGTCGCGTTCACCCTCGCGTCCGTGCTCGTCTACGTCCTCAACGACCTCGTCGACCGGCGCCGCGACGCCCACAACCCGGACCGGTGGCACCGTCCGCTCGCCTCCGGACGGCTCTCCCCGCGGACCGCCGTCCTGTTCGCCTCCGCCCTGGCGGTGCTGCTCGTCGGCGTGCTCACCCTCCAACCGGCGGCCACCGTGTGGCCGATAGCCGGGTATCTCCTGCTCAACGTCGCCTACTCGCTGGGCCTCAAGCACGTGCCGCTGCTGGACGTCTTCCTCGTCGCCACCGGCTTCGTGCTCCGGCTCGTCCACGGCTACCTCGCCACCGGGGCCGCGATCCCCGGCTGGCTGCTCACCGCCGTGTTCACCCTGTGCCTGCTGCTCACCCTCGGCAAACGCCGCCAGGAACTGCACAGCACCGGCGCCGACCACCGGCCCGCCCTGCGCGGCTACACCGTCGCCCTCGCCGACCAACTCATGCAGCTCTCCGCCACCCTCACGGCCGGCAGCTACCTGCTCTACCTACGGGACGAGGCGCCGCTTGGCGCCTACGCATCGACCGCGGTGGTCCTGCTGACCCCGATGGCCGTCTTCGGGCTGTTCCGCTACCTGCAACTCGTGCTGGTGCACAACGCCGGCGGGCACCCGGTCCGGGTGCTCGTCCGTGACCCCGCCCTGGTGGCCAACACCATCCTGTGGGCCGCCCTGTCCGGCGGGCTCCTGCTCGCCGCGCGGGGGCAGTGGTGACGGCCGACCGGTCGGCGGTGGCCGATGGCACCCCGCCGGAGGTGGTGCACAACTCCGGCGCCGTCGAGGCTCCGACGCGTACGGCCGAGGGCGGGGGCGCTCCCGGGTCGCGGCGACGGCGGTGGATCACCTGGGTGATGCTGGGCGCGTCCGGGTCGTGGCTGGTGTTCGTGGCGGCGCACCGGGGCCTGTCCGGCCGGGTCTGGTGGTGGAACCTGCCGGACCTGGCGCCACCGCTGCTTTTCCTCGCCGTCCCGGTCCTGCTGCTCGCCGCGCTGCCGCTGGCCCGACCGGCGCGGCGGGTCGGCGCGATGCCGGCCGTCGCGGCGCTCGTGCTTGGCTGGCCGTGCGCGGGGGTGAACATCGCCGCCCTGTGGCACCGGCCCCCGCCGGCACCGGCGGACGCGATCACCGTCTTCTCCTGGAACACCTGGTACTGGGATCAGCTGGTCCGGACCGGTCCCCGGGGCGAACCGATCCGCGATCCGGACCGCTTCTACCGCTTCCTGCGAGCCCAGGCCGCCGACGTCTACCTTCTGCAGGAGCACCTTTACCTCGACGGGCAAGACTGGTCCCCGCTGCCGGTGGCCGACCCGGAGCGGGTACGCCGGGAGTTCCCCGGCTTCCACGTCGCCGTCTCCGGGGAGCTCGTGACGCTGTCCCGCTTCCCGATCGTCCTGGACCGCCCGGTCGACCTGCGCCCCTGGCTGGCCCGGCATTGGCCCGCCCTCCCGCCGGCCGACTCCCGGCTGCCCGACTACCACACGGTCAAGACACTGCGCACGGACCTGCTGGTGTTCGGCAGTGTGGTCTCCTTCTACAACGCCCACCTCTACGTACCGGTCGTCGGGCTGCCCACGCGCGGCGGCGGCACCGCCGAGGACGGCCTGGCCCGCCAGGACCTGCGGGAGGCCAACTACCTGGCGGTGGCCGCCGACGTCGCCGACAACCCGCACCCGGTCGTGCTGGCCGGCGACCTCAACACCTCGCCGGCCATGCGGCAGCTGCGTACGCTGCCGGACCGGCTGGTCGACGCCACCCCCGCACTCGACTCGCTCTATCCGACCTCGTGGGCCCGCTACGGGCTGCCGCTCTGGCGGCTCGACTGGGTGTTCACGACTGCCGACGTCGACGTGCACCGCTACCGGATGGTGCCGGCGGGCGGCCTGTCGGACCACAGCGGGCAGCTCGTCGTCGTGTCGCTCCAAGACTGTCGAGAAAGGACGTCGTGTCGATGAACCACCCGGACCAGCGGTACGACCTCACCGTCGCCCTGACCTACTACACCCCGTACATGAGCGGGGTGACCCACACGGCCCGTACCGTCGCCGAGGGGATGGCGGCACGCGGCTGGCGGGTGGCGGTGGTGGCCAGCCAGCACGACCGGTCCACCCCGCGCCGCGAGACCCTCAACGGGGTGGAGGTCTACCGGTCGCCCGTGCTCGGCCAGATCACCCGGGCGCAGATCAGCCCGGCCTACCCGATCGAGGCGGCCCGGATCGCCCGCCGGTCGGACCTGCTCTACCTCAACCTGCCGATGGCCGAGGCGGCGCTGCTGGCCCGGCTCGCCCGGCCCACCCCGATCGTCAGCATGCTGCACATCGACCTCTACCTGCCGCCCGGCCTGCTCAACCGGATCGCGGTCGCCGCGTCCGACGTCACGTCCCGGGCCGCGCTGCGCCGCTCCGCGGCCGTGGTCACCAACAGCGAGGACCAGGCCCACGCGTCGAAATTCTGGCCGCTCGTGGAGAAACGGGAGTTCCGCCCCATTCCCGCGCCGTGCCTCGACCATCGCGGCGGCCGGCCACACTACCGCCGAACGAACGGGCTGCACGTCGGCTTCCTGGGCCGCATCGTCGAGGACAAGGGGATCCCCTACCTCGTCCGGGCCTTCCGGCGGATCGCCGACCCCGACGCCCGGCTGCTCATCGGCGGCAACTACCGGACCGTGATGGGCGGCGACAACCTGGCGGACATCCGCGCGGAGATTGGGGCGGACAGCCGCATCGAGCTCCTCGGCGAGCTGCGCGGCCAGGAGATCGCCGACTTCTACGCCTCGATCGACGTGTTCGCGCTGCCATCCGTGGCGGAGTCGTTCGGCATCGTGCAGGCCGAGGCGATGATGTGCGGCGTGCCGTCGGTGACCACCGACCTGCCCGGCGGGCGTTATCCCGTGCTGGCAACGCAGTTCGGCACGCTGGTGCCGCCCCGGGACCCTGTGGCGCTGCACCGGGCGATCCTGGAGCTGGCGGCCACCCCGCCCGACTGGCGGGAGACGAAGGCCCGCGAGGCGCGGAAGCTCTTCGCGGCCGAACGGAGCCTGGACGAGCACGAGGAGCTGTTCACGCTGGTGCGGGAGCGGGCCGCCAGACGGGTACGGTGACCGGCGGCGAGCCGGCGCGGCGGCGGCACTGCCCGGCCCCGCTGTTCCCGCATCCCTGCCGATCGCCGCGGTGGCCGCAGTGTATCGGGTTGCCGGCGCGTCGGTGGACGCGGTCCTACGGCAGACCGGCCCTGACCGGCCGGCAGCCGCTAGAGGCGCTCCTCCCGGTCGAGGTAGTCGGCGAGTTCGATGACGACGTCCGTGTAACGCGGGTCGGTGTGGTACGGCCAGTGTGCCTCGATCGGCGGCGGGACGGTGTCCATGGGTGGGACGGTGACCGCGCGCGGGTCGCGCAGGCGCACGTCCACCTGCCCGGCCGGCCCGCCGACGGCGGGTGCCTGGCCCGGGTGGTGCGTGGAGAAGATGGCCCCGCTGATCGGGTCGGTGTTGCGCCAGAGGTTGCGCCACCGCCACCCGACCCGTTCGCCGACCTCCTGCAGGACGTCCGCGCCGAAGTAGGCCGGCATCAGGTGGCCGTAGAGCCGGCGCAGCGGTGAGCCGTAGGTGAGCAGGGCGACCCGGTGCAGGGTCTCCGGCGGCAGTTGCAGGATGGCCGCCGCCGCCAGCGCGGAGCCGTGGCTGTGCCCGGACAGCACCACCTTGTGCTCCCGGGTCAGGGCGCTCACCCGCCTGGCGAGCTCCGGCACCGCCCGCTCGGCATAACAGGGCGGCGCGAACGGATGCGTCGTCCGGGGGAAGAAGGTACCCAGGTCCCACAGCACCCCGGCCGCCCGCCGGACCTCCGGCGAGACGTACGCCAGGAGGCCGATCAGCACGAGCCCGATGATGATCAGACCGAGCGAGATCGTCCCCGCGTCGGTGAGATAGGCCGCGAGCCCCACGAACGTCCCCTGGTTGCCGCTGACCTTTTGCGCCAGCTGGGTCGGCCCGATCTCGATCAGGTCAAGCGCGGTGAACACGAGGCTGAGCAGGGAAAGCACGAAGTACACAATGAGCAGCGGGCTGAACTGCTCGGCGAGGCGTGACCGGCTGATCGCGCGACGCACCATCTGCACCTGCCCGGCGGCCTGCGGGGGCGCATCGGGAAAGTCCTCCCGGCTGATCCGCTCCGCCAGCCGGTCCCGCCGGCGCCGGCTGAACCGGCCCGCGTACAGGCCCACCACGGTGACCAGCAGCACGGTGAACAGAGCACCCAGCGCCTCCCACCGGTAGGCGATCGGCGGGTCCAACGGCGGGGAGCCGGGCGGCGGGGGATGCCCGGGACCTGGGATGTCACCCCGGTCGAGGATGTCGGCCACCCGGTAGACGAGTCCCGCCGTCATGGTGGCCGCGAGACCGGCCGCGACCGCGCCGAACACCGGGGCCCCCAGGCCCCGGAAGAACGCCCGGGCCGAGGGCGGGGCCGCCCGCTGCTGCCACACGGTGATCACCGCGAGCGCCAGCAGCAGCGCGGCCTGTCCGAGGATCACCAGATTGACGCTGAGGGCGAAACCGGGCAGCGCCCCTCCGCGGGGTACGGGAGGACGCGGCAGGAGGGCGTACCCGGCGGTGAGGACGGTGATCGCGATGACCGCCACCCGCAGCGGCCGGATGACCACCCTGGTCCAGTCCCAGCCGGTGTGCGGAGCGCTCAACGTGGGCAGGCAGAGCAGCACCACGCAGGCGGCCACGAGCAGCGCCGCCGCAGCGAGCAGCGCCATGCCGACCGGCCGGTGGTCCAGGGTGATGAGGGCGAAGAGGGCGCTGACGTCGAGCGTGCCGTAGGCGATCGCCACGTGGATCGACCGGAGCCGCCCGACGACGGTCTCCCCGCTCCAGAAGCCGGGCGCGTCGAGCCGGTCCCCGGGCGGGGCGCCCGAGCTGCCGTAGCTGGACCGGAACGCCTCGTAGGAGCGCGCGGAGCGCTTACCGACCCACCAGATGACGCGGATGGTGGCGGCCGGGAACACGGCGAGGACGACCATTCGCGGCCCGATCGGTAACTCGTCGAGCCAGGCCAGGTACCCCCGCCCGGCGGTGCACGGCCGGTACTGCACGCACTGCCAGCCGACAAGGTCCAGGGTGACGCCAATGATCGACAGCACGAAGATGGCGGTGATGGTGGCGCCCAGCACGCGGCAGAGGGCCTTCACCGTGTCGCCGTTGCCGCCCGGGGGCCGCAGCCACGCCGCCAGGTTGCTGAACATGAAGGGCAGCAGGAAGATCAGCGACAGCGTCCGGGCCACCGTGCTCACGGTCAGGTTCCGCCACTGGTACGCCTCGATGACCACCCCGCCCGGCCCGGACGTGTCGCCGAAGCCCGGGCGCGGGCGGTAGAAGCCGGCGTTGCGGTCACCGGCGACCCGGACCACCACCGGGTGGTCCAGCAACTCCTCCGCCCGCACCCCGGTGACCCCGTGTATGCGCAGCTCCACCACATCTCGCGACATCTGCCCCTGACCACGCCGTCGGGTCGCCCCGGGCCGCCGCGGGCCCGCTCGAGTCTGCCGCGCGCGCATACCCCGGACCGGAAGCGCTATGCCCGGCAAAGCCGGCTCCGGCGATCGCCGCCGTCCCCTCGCTAAGCTGGCCGGGTCCGGATCGGTGGGGAACCGGCAACGTGCCAGGAGGAGCGGCGGCGATGACCGGTGGCGTCCGGCGGTCCGGCCAGGGCCCCGCGGTCGAGACCGACCGGGACGCGTGCCTGGCGGCGGTGGCCCGGGCCGCCAGCGCCGACGCCGGTGGGGTGCCCGTGGACCTGCTCGGCGACTACCTGTGGCTGCTCGCGGAGGCCGCGGTGACCGGGCGCCGGCCACGGCGGGCCGAGCTCGACGCCGTCGGTGTGCTCGGGCGGCGCGCCGCCGAGCAGGGCGTGTCGGCCGGGCGCGCGGTCCAGCTGTACCTGTCGGCGGCCCGCCGGCTGTGGCAGCAGCTGCCGCAGCTGACGACGCCCACCGACAGCACGGGGGTACGCGCGTCCGCCGAGGCTGTGCTGCACGTCGTCGACAGCGCGGTGGCGACCCTGGCCGAGGGCTACGCCGCGGCCCGCCGGGAGCTGGTCCGGCGGGAGGAGACGCTGCGCCGGGAACTCGTGGACGACCTGCTGCGCGGCGACTCCGACCTGGGCGGCCTGGTGGAGCGGGCCGAGCCGTTCGGGTTGGACCTGGCCCGGGTGCACCAGGTGGCGCTGGCCGCACCGAGCCGGCGCCTGCCGGACACCGACGCGGCGATCAGTGCCCTGGAGGCGGTCATCTTCGATCGTCTCGGGGACCGTGACGTGCTGGTGGCCACCAAGGAGGGGCTGCTGGTGGTGATCGCCCCCGCCGACGCGGTGGCCCCCGACCGGGGTGGCCGCGGACGGGGCGCGGTCGGCGACCTCGGGCGGCTGATGCACGCCGAGCTCGACCGGCTGCCGCGCGGCGGCCCGTGGCAGGTGGCGGTCGGCCGCCCGCACCCCGGCCTGTACGGCATCGCCCGTTCCTACGAGGAGGCCCGGGAGGCGCTGACGATGGCGCAGCGGCTGAACGCCGACACGCCCGTCATCGACGCCCACGACCTGCTCATCTACCGTGTCCTGCTGCGTGACCAGCCGGCCATCGTCGATCTGGTGCAGGCGGTGCTCAGCCCGCTGCGGCACGCCCGCGGTGGCGCCCAGCCGTTGCTGGACACCCTCAACGCGTACTTCGCCACCGGCGGCGTCGCCACCGAGGCCGCCCGCCGGCTGCACGTGTCGGTCCGCACGGTCACCTACCGGCTGAGCCGGATCAGGACGCTCAGCGGGTACGACCCGAACGACCCCAGCGACCGGTTCACCCTGCAGGCCGCCGTGTACGGCGCGCGGGCGCTGGACTGGCCACGTCACCCGCTGCCCGGCCCCGCCGCGTAGCCGGCGGCCTCACCCGCACCGGTCGCCGCCGGCGGCCACCTCGACCACCTCCAGCAGGCCCAGCAGGCCGGCCAGCGCCACCGCCTCGGAGCGGGTGAGGCGGAAGCCGCAGGTGCTGTCCGGATCGTTCAGGTCGTCGTGGATGACGTCCCGGCGATCCTGCCCCCGGTACTCGACCACACCGATTCGGCGACCCTGCTCGGTCGTGAATGTGTGCCGCACTCCGATGCCCGGCAACGGCGTACGTTCGATCTTCATGGGGTGCTCCGTACTGGGAAGGGCTGGTGGGGGTGACCGCGATCCCGTGGCCGGCCGACGCCGACGAGCGGGGCGCGCGGCGTGGCCGCGCCGCCGAGGGGCGGGGGTACGGGCCGGGACTGCGGGTGAGGTTCGGGTGGCGTCAGCTGACGGCGAGCCGGCCCGGCGGCGCCCGGTCGGCCGACCAGGCGGGCACGCATCCCGGGATCGCCTTCGCCAGCCTGACCACGATGCACAGGCCCACAGCCGGGCGGGCGTGCCGGAACGCGGTGAGCACAGCGACCAGCACGAGCATCGCCAAGGCGCTGCGCTGGGCGACGTCGGACCGGTGCCGGTGGGGTGGCATGCGGTCACCATAGCCCTCCGGAACACACCGCCGGTGTCGCCCGGTTGCGGGCCTGCGGCGGCGGGCGGACCCCGCCACCCGCTCCGGGCGCGACACTCGCCGACTGGCGCATCGGTTGCGCGGCCACCGGCGGTACCTCGCCGGTGGCCGGCAAGCAAGCCGCTGGATGTTGGCCGGCCGTAGGCCATGTCAGTCCGCCGCTTCCGGCCGACGCTGGAGGTCCGACAGGTCCTGACCGGCGAGGAGGTGGGTGATGACGACCAGCATGGTGGCGCTGCCATTCGTGCCTGCCGGTCGAGCCTCGGCTGCCCCGCCGACGTCTCCCGGCCGCCGCGACGGCGCCGCGACACCCTGGCGCTGCCGTCCCCGCCGCCGATCCGCGCTCCGCCGAGCGGGGGCGCTGGGGATTCCGGGCACGGTCAGCGGCTGATCGCCGCGACCCGCCGCGACCGCTGAGGTCAGCCCCTTCCGTTGGCTTTCCCGCCGCTGCCCACGCCGGGCGGCGGCATCGTCACATCCACCGTTGAAAAAGAGGTCGGCATGCCTGTCGTCCAAGCCCCCACCGGTCGCCAGCCGGACACCGTTGGCGCCGGATCCGTGCTCAGCGGCATCGTCGGGCCCGCCACCACCCGCCCCAGCCCCATCGCCGTCGACCTCGGCAGCGGGCAGCTGCGCATCCGGGTGGGCAGCCACGCGACGCTCACCACTCTGGTCGGCGACCGGCGGATCCGGCCGCTGGTGCGGCGGGGCCAGATCGTCGACGGTCCCGGCTGCGCCACCGCGCTGACCCAGCTGCTGCGACAGCACCACGTCACGGTGCCGGCCCGGCCGCTGATCGTCGCCTGTCGCCCCTTGCTCGCGACCGCCGCCGACCACGACACCACCCGGCGGGTCCTCGACGCGGTGTTCGCGCCCGCGCGGCTGCTGTTCATCGACACCGTGCGTGCGGCCGCCATCGGCGCCGGAGCCGGCGCCGGCGCACTGCTCGTCGCCGACATCGGCGCCCAGCTCACCGAAGTCGCGGTCCTGCGGGACAGCCAGGTCGTCGCCGGCCGGCGGCTGAACCTCGGCACCGGCGACCTCGCCCACGGCACCACGGTCGAGATGCTCGCCGACACGCTCGCCCGCCTCGTGCGGGAGCTGACTCTGGGTACGAAGGCCGTGCCGTCGGCCGCCACCGCGCTGTCCCGCGGGATGGTCATCGTCGGGGACGGCGCCACCCGGCCCAACCTGAGAGACCGCCTCGCCGCGCTGACCGGGATCCCGGTGCACCGCGCCGCGGGACCCCGCACGGCCGCGCTGACCGGCGCGAGCCTGGCCGCGGCGGCTGCGGCCCGCCATCCGGCCGCGGACTGAGCCTGGTCCGCCCACCCTCCCCAACCTCGCGCTGGTCCCTGGCCAGTGCGTCCAGTGAAAGGTACCGACGCCATGACCGACACGCTGAGCGACCGCGCGAAGTCTCTGCGCGACATTCTCGAGCGGCAGTTCGAGGAGCACACCGGTCAACTCACCGCGCTCACCGCACACGCTCGGGAGCCCAACCACGGTGGTTACGACCCCGACACCCTGCGCGGGCTCATGGACACCGCGCGTCAGGGCATTGCGGACACCGCGGCGGCGCTGAAGCGCATGGCGGAGGGCAGCTACGGCAGCTGCGAGAGCTGCGGCGGTGAGATTCCGGTCGCCCGGCTGGAGATCCTGCCATGGGCCCGCCACTGCGTCCCCTGCCAGCAACGACAGCGGGTCTGAGCATTCTCCTCCACCGCGGGCGCCGTCGCCGGAGGACGGCGCCCGCGGCGGTACTCCAGGGGACCGCCGGACAACCCTGAGGGCTCTAACCTGGATCGATGAGACCTCGGGGGTTCTGGCCGGTCGTGATGCTGCTGACGGTGGCGCTGAGCGGGTGTGAGTGGGCGGACGTGACCGGCGGGGCCCGAGTGCCGGGCTGCACGGTCCCGAACGACGAGGACGAACTGCTCGACGCGTACGCGGACGACCCGGTCCTCGCCGTGCGGCCGGAGGGCGCCCAGCGCGGCGGCGACGTCGTCCGCAGCACAGGGTGCCGCCAGCTGAACAAGGAGGACGTGTCGAACCACCTCGGTCACCCTGACCTGGCGGCCCGAGCGCGACAACGACGACGCGACGCTGCACCGCACCTTCGACCCCGTGGCCAGCGGCGACGGATGGCGTCCCGTGGTGGACCTCGACGTCCCGCCATACGTGCCCGGCGAGTCGACCCTCACCTATTGCCGAGAGGTCCGGGGTGTACCCAGCCGGCTGCTCATCCGGTCCCAGGCGGCACAGCGCATGGACGTCCGACCGAGCACGGCGGACCGGCCGGCATCCCCGCAGTGGTCCGTCGTCGCACCGGCTCTCATCTATCTCACCATCTACGCCGACCCGACCTGCCCGAAGCCGTGATCAGCGGGTGCAGTCAGCTGGGCCGGCGGCGGTGGAGCGGCCCAGCGCGCGGTTGAGCACCGATCGACCCGGCAGCACCTCGGAGTCGAGCAGAGCCACGCCGCCCGCGCCGGAGCCGGCGAGGCCGGCGGTGGCGCCGAGGGCCTGGAGCAGTCGACGTCGGGTGACCGGCATGCGGCCACCCTGGACGCCCGAGGTCAGGTCAGGGGGTCCGGCAGCAGCGCCAGGGTGGGCGCGAGCTGCGAGTGCAGCGGCGTGGGCAGCGCGTCGCGGGTGTACCAGCCGAGCCGGTCGAACTTGTGCGGCTCGCCGATGGCGACCGTGGCCGGGTCCACCAGGACCGCGAAGACCACCGCCACCCAGTGCGAGCGCGGGTCGTCGCGCAGCACGTTGCGCACCCCGAGCAGGGTGATCGCCAGCGGTGACGTGGCGTACTCCTCGCCGACCTCGCGGGTGACGGCCGCCTCGAACGTCTCACCGAACTCGAGCGCGCCAGCGCCGGTGTCCCAGGTGCCCGGCTCGTCGCGGGCACCGGCACCGCGCCGGGCGAGCAGCAGCCGGCCGGCGCGGTCGTGGCAGACGAAGACGCAGGACACCGATGGGGTACGCGCGGACATCAACTCATTCTGCGCGACCGGTCTGCCCGGCCGGCCCGGCCCCGGCCAGTAACGCCTCGGCGGAGCTGGTCCGGGCGTAGCGCAGGAACCGCACGGCCCGCCCTGGTCAGGCGGCCGGCGCTGTTACCTGGTGGTTACGCCGCTGCGAAGCCACCGTGGCACGGCGGGTCGACCGTCGAGCGCACGGGACCACCGGAGACGGTCCGGTGCTCGTCCCGGGCATCGACAGGAGGACAGCGATGAGACTCAGGAGTGCACTTCTGGCCCTGGTCGTCGTGCTCGGCGGGCTGGTCGCCGGCGTCGGCGGCGCCGCGGCGGCCACGCCGTACTGCGGCATCACCTGGGGCAGCACGGCCAAGGCGGGCGGCAAGCTGAGCACCGCCCCGCTGGTCGAGGTCCGCACCGGCCAGCACGGCTGCTGGGACCGGGTGGTCTTCGAGTTCGCCGGCCCGGCCGACGGCTGGTCGGTCGCGTACGGGGAGACCTACACCGAGGGGCAGGGGCTGGCGCTGTCCCCGTACACCGCGGGTGGCGCGCTGCTGCGGGTTTCGCTGCGGGCCCCGGCGTACGACGGGAACCGCGTGGCCACCGTGCCGTACCGCACCGGTGAGCACGCCGCGAACCCGCTCGGCTACCGAACCCTGCGGGACGTGGTCTTCGGCGGCAGCTTCGAGGGCTACACCACCTTCGCCGTGGGCGTCCGCGCCCGGCTGCCGTACCGGGTCTTCGTGCTCGACGGCCCCGGTACGCACAGCCGGATCGTCCTCGACGTGGCCCACCGGTGGCAGGCCTGAGCCCGTCGGCGGTGATGGGGGCCGACCGGGTCCCCATCACCGACCGTTGCGCCAGCACCCCACAACGTCGCACCCGGCTACCCTCGGTGGCCATGGAGGGCCGCGTGCTGGTCGTCGAGGACGATGCCTCCATCCGGGAGGTCACCGCCCTCGGTCTGCGGCGGGCCGGATTCCGGGTGGAGACCGCAGCGGACGGACGGGCGGCCCTCGCCGCGTGGCGGGCCCGGCCGGCGGACCTGATCGTGCTCGACGTGATGCTCCCCGGCCTCGACGGCTTCGAGGTCTGCCGGGAGATCCGGCGGACCAGCCAGGTGCCGATCCTGATGCTCACCGCCCGCACCGACACCATCGACGTGGTGGTCGGGCTGGAATGCGGCGCCGACGACTACCTGCGCAAACCGTTCGACCTCCCGGAACTGGTCGCCCGGGTTCGCGCCGTGCTGCGCCGCACCGTCGCCCCGGTCACCGACACCACGGTGACGGCCGGGCCGCTGGAGATCGACCCGGCCCGGTTTGTGGCCCGCAAGGCCGGCCGCGAACTGACCCTCACCGCGACCGAGTTCCGGCTGCTGCTGGAGCTGGCCCGCCGGCCCGGGCAGGTGTTCACCCGCGAACTGCTGCTCGACCGGGTGTGGGGGCACAGCTACCTCGGTGACTCCCGGCTCGTGGACGTGGCGGTGCAACGGCTGCGCGCCAAGGTGGAGGACGACCCCGGCGCCCCGACGCTGATCAGGACGGTCCGCGGCGCTGGCTACAAACTGTCGACGGGGTGACGGGCGATGACGGCGGGCAGGGTCACCCCCGGGCGCTTACGGCGCCGGCTCGTCATCGCGTTCGTGCTCGTCGCCGGGGTCTCCGCCGGCGCGCTCGCCGGCGGGTCGTACCTGATGCTGCGGCAGGCCCGGTTCGACGGCTCGCTGCAACGCGCCGCCGCCGACGCCCGCTACCAGCTCGTCCTCGCCGCCCAGTTCCTGCCGCTGACCGACACCCGCCGGGCGGACCTGCTGGCCAGCTTCGAGCAGAACGGACGGCACGTGCTGCTGGTCGCCGGCGACACCCAGGCGTCGAACCCCCGGTACGCGCCGACGCCCGGCCCGGCCCTGCGGGACGCGGTCGCCGCCGGGCAACTCGGCTTCCAACGCTCCCCCGGCAGCGCCCGGCCGCACCTGCTCGTGGTTGGCGGCCGGATCCCCGGCTCCACCGCCGAGCTGTACGTGGTGACCGTCGAGGACGACCTCGCCGACGGCCTCAACCAACTCCGCACCGCGCTGGCGGTCGGCTGGATCGCGGTGGTGCTGCTCGCCGCCGCAGTCGGCAACACCCTCGCCCGGCGCACCCTGGAACCGGTGGGCCGGGCCAGCCGGGCCGCCCGCGCCGTGGCCGAAGGGCTGCTGGACACCCGGCTGCCGGTACGCGGCCGCGACGAGTTCTCCGCGTGGGCCGCGTCGTTCAACGAGATGGCCGAGGCGCTGGAGTCGAAGATCGAGGCGCTATCCCGGGCCCAGACCCGGGAGCGGCGGTTCACCGCCGACGTGGCGCACGAACTGCGTACCCCGGTCACCGCCCTGGTGGCCGCGGCGTCGCTGCTCGCCGACCAGCTCGACGCGCTCCCCGCCGACGCCCGGCGCGCCGCCGAACTCCTCGTCACCGACGTGGTCCGGCTCCGCCGGCTCGTCGAGGAACTGATGGAGATCTCCCGCCTCGACGGCGGCCGGGAACCCGTGTCGATCCGGCCGGTGGACACCGTCGCGGTGCTCCGCGGGATCGTCGACGCGCGGGGCTGGACAGACCGGGTGACCGTCGCCGGGGAGGCACCCCCCACCGGCACCGACCCGCGCCGGCTGGAACGGGTGCTGGCCAACCTGGTGTCCAACGCGGTCGAGCACGGCGGCGGCGAGGTCCGGGCCGAGGTACGGCACACCGGCGAGACGATCGTCGTCGAGGTCACCGACCAGGGCCCCGGCATCCCCGCCGAGCACCTGCCACACCTGTTCGACCGCTTCTACAAGGTCGACCCGGCCCGCACCGGACCCGGCAGCGGCCTCGGCCTGGCCATCGCCCAGGAGAACACCCGACTGCTCGGCGGACAGCTGACGGCACACAGCGACATCGGCCACGGCGCCCGTTTCCGCCTCGAACTGCCCCTCACCGGAGGAGGTGACTCGTGCGACGCCTGATCGCCCCGCTCACGGCGCTGCTCCTGCTCACCGCCGGCTGCGCGCCGGCCCACACCGGCACCCTCGGCCCGGCCCCCGCCGGAGCCTCCCGGACCGCCGGCACCACGCCGACGGGCGCGGGACGCACACCCGCCACCGTCTCCCCCACCACCCGCCCGTCGACGCCCGCCGCCCCGACCGGCGTCGAGGAGCCCAGCCCAGACGGGACGGTCACCCTGCAGCTCTGGTTCACCCGAGGCGGCAAGCTCGTGCCGACTCGGCGTACGCTGCCCGCCACCCCGGCCACCTCCCGGTTGGCACTCACCGAACTGGCCGCCGGCCCGTCCCTCGCCGAGACGGCCACCGGCATGACCACCCTGGTCCCGGCCGGCACGCAGGTGAGCCGCATCGCCGGCGGGGTGGCCACACTGGTCCCGTCGGCCGGCTTCGACGGCGACGACGCGGCGAGCGTCCGGCTACGCCGGGCCCAGGTGGTCTGGACGCTGACCCAGTTCCCCACCGTGCGCCGGGTGGCTTTCGCCCCGAACGACACCGCGCCGGGCGCCCGCGGCGACTTCGCCGACCTGCTGCCGCCGATCGTGGTGACCGGACCGGCGATCGGCGACCGAATCACCAGCCCCGTGACGGTGACCGGGACCGCCGACGTCTTCGAGGCGACGGTGAGCGCCCGGGTCCTGGACGCCACCGGCCGGGAGGTGGGCACCGCGTTCACCACCGCGACGTGCGGTTCCGGCTGCCGGGGCGACTACCGGGTACGGGTCGGCTACCGGCTCGACCGCACCGGACCAGGCACCATCGAGGTGTACGAGGTGTCGGCCCGGGACGGTTCCCGGATCAACGTCGTGACGGTTCCCGTCGTCCTGACCGCCGGCGGGTAGAGCTCGTCCTACCCGGTGGCGGCCGCAGGCGTCTCGTAGATCCACGACTCGGCCGCGGCCTCCGGCACCCGCTCCACTCGGCGATACTCGACGGTCTCCGTCGTTTCATGGGGTCCGTGCAGCTTGAGCTGGTACGTCGTCGGCGGATCATCCGCATCCGGCACGTCCCAGTCCACGCTCATCCCGTCGTACGGCCCGCCCCGCAGGCGCAGCTTCACGATCGCCACGCTACTCACCGTAGCGAAGCCGAGGGCCGTGCGGGCGCGTTAGCGGCCTGAGACCCAGGTCGCCGCCCACCGCCCGGGGACGGGCGATCACGCACGGTGGACCGTGCCGCGTCCCACCGGACACCCGCCGAACGCCGAAGGCCGCGGCGCTAGGGTGGGCTCGTGCTCCGCCAGGTCACCGGAATCCGATACGTCACCCCGCTGCGCGAGGGCGGCTCGCTGCCCGGCGTGGTCGAGGCCGACGACCTCGGCACCTACGTGGCGAAGTTCCGCGGCGCGGGACAGGGCCCGAAGGCCCTCGTCGCCGAGGTGATCTGCGGGGAACTGGCCCGCCGGCTCGGGCTGGCGGTGCCCCGCCTGGTCGTGCTCGACATCGACCCGGTGATCGGCCGGGCCGAACCGGACGAGGAGGTGCAGGAACTGCTGCGCGGCAGCGGCGGCGCCAACCTGGGGATGGACTTCCTGCCCGGCGCGCTCGGCTACGACCCCATGGCGCACCCCGTCGACCCGGTCCTCGCCTCCCGGGTGCTCTGGTTCGACGCGTTCACCGAGAACGTCGACCGCAGCTGGCGCAACCCCAACCTGCTGATCTGGCACCGGCAGCTCTGGCTGATCGACCACGGTGCCTGCCTTTACTTCCACCACAACTGGCCGCGCGCCGAGGCGGCAGTGCACCGGCCGTACCGGGCCGACGACCACGTGCTCGCCCCGTACGCCACCCGGCTCGCCGAGGCGGACGCCGACCTGGCACCACGGGTCACCCCCCCACTGCTGACCGAGGTGCTGGCCCTGGTCCCCGACGAATGGCTGACCGGCCCCGACTTCGACTCCGCCGACGCGGCCCGGGCCGCGTACACCAACCACCTCACCCGGCGGCTCACCCGCACCGCCGACTGGTTGCCGCAGGAGAGCGTCGCATGAGGCAGCCCTTCGAGTACGCGGTGATCCGGCTGGTGCCCCGGATCGAGCGCGGCGAGCAGATCAACGTCGGGGTGATCCTCTACTGCCAGGCCCTCGACTTCCTCGGCGCGCGTACCCACCTCGACGCCGACCGGGCCCGGGCGCTCGCGCCCGACGTGGACCTGGCCGAGGTCGCGGCGGCGCTGGACTCGTGGGACCGGACCTGCGTGGGGGCCGGCCCGTCGGCGGGGATGCGGCACGGCGAGCGGTTCCGCTGGCTGGTCGCGCCGCGCAGCACGATGATCCAGGCTGGGCCGGTGCACACCGGCCTCACCGCCGACCCGGCGGCGGAGCTGGACCGGCTGCTGGAGACGCTGGTGCGCTGAGCCGGCGGCGCAGCGCACTTTCACAGTGGACGGCAGGTCGAGACCCGGGTGGGATTCGAACCCATGTGCGCTGCGAGCGGAGGACTCGAACCTCCACCTTCCCTTCCAGAGAGGGATGTGCTGCCGACTTGCACCAGCTCGCATGGTGTCCGCCGAGCGGCGTACCGTGCCCCGACCAGGATTCGAACCTGGGCCCTCCGAATTCGTATTTCGGCGCGCTCTCCGCTGCGCCACCGGGGCGGGCGACCGGCGCCCTCCCCCGAGGGACGCCGGTCTGGTCAACCCTTCACGCAGACCACCTGCTTGAGGTGCGCCACCACCTCGACCAGGTCCTCCTGCTGCGCCATCACCTGGGTGATGTCCTTGTACGCGCCGGGGATCTCGTCCACCACCCCGGCGTCCTTGCGGCACTCCACACCGGCCGTCTGCGCCGCCAGGTCCGCGGTGCTGTAGGTCCGCTTCGCCTGATCGCGCGACATCCGGCGCCCGGCGCCGTGCGACGCCGAGCAGTACGCGTCCAGGTTGCCCTTGCCACGCACAATGTACGAGCCGGTGCCCATCGACCCCGGGATGATGCCGAGGTCGCCCTTGCCGGCCCGGATGGCGCCCTTGCGGGTCACCAGCACGTCCACCCCGTCGTACGTCTCCTCCGCCACGTAGTTGTGGTGACAGCTGGTCGGCTCGCCGAACGTCACGTGCGGAAACGCGTCGCGCACCACCCCGCAGAGCAGGGCGAGCATGACGGCCCGGTTGCGGCGCGCGTACTCCTGCGCCCACCAGAGGTCCCGCCGGTAGGCGTCCATCTCCGGCGTGCCGGCGAGGAACACCGCGAGGTCCCGGTCGGGCAGGTCGACGTTGTGCGGCAGCCCGCGGGCCACCGAAATGTGCCGCTCGGCGAGTTCCTTGCCGATGTTGCGGGACCCGGAGTGCAGCATCAGCCAGACCTGGCCGTCGTCGGGGCCGCCCTGCTCCAGGCAGACCTCGATGAAGTGGTTGCCGCCGCCGAGGGTGCCCAGCTGGCGCTGGGCCCGGGTCTCCAGCTGCGCCACCTTCCGGTCGAGGGTGCCGAAGCGCCGCCAGAAGTCGTCCCAGCCGCCCTGCTCCAGGCCGCGAACCCGGCGCGGGTCGACCGCGTCGTCCCGCATGGCGAAGCCGACCGGGATGGCCGCCTCGATCGCCGCACGCAGCGGGGCGAGGTCGTCGGGCAGGTCGGCCGCGGTGAGCGAGGTACGTACCGCCGACATGCCGCAGCCGATGTCGACGCCGACTGCCGCCGGCGAGACGGCCTGGCGCATCGCGATGACCGAGCCGACGGTGGCGCCCTTGCCGAAGTGCACGTCCGGCATGACGGCGACACCCTGTACCCAGGGCAGTGCGCCGATGTTGCGCAGCTGCTTGGCCGCCTGCGCCTCGATGCTGTAGGGGTCGGTCCAGACCCGGACCGGCGCCCGGGTGCCGGCCAGTGGGGTGTAACCCATCGTGTCTCCTTGGTCGAGGGATGTCGGATTGTGGGATGTCGCCCAGGTTCAAGTTGCTTCAGGACGGGCTTAGAACCCCTCCAACGCCTTGACCAGCACCTCGCCGGCCACATGCGAGACGCAGGAGATCTTGACAAAGTTTCAGGATTTCTGAAATCTGGGATGACCAGGTGGTTCTGAGCGCGAGTAGCGGTCCCGACTGGGCGCAAGTTTGGGTCCCGGCGCCCTCTGGCGGGTTTCATGGCGCGTGAGTCTAGGACCCGCCCTGGTCGTGGGTGCTTGGCCTTATCGCCATGGGTCGTGCAACAGTCGGCAGCGAGCGAGCCATGATCTCCGCATGGAGGAGGCGAGCGCAGGCTCGTCAGACCGACGACGTCAACGAGACGGGGCGTGTTGTACTCGAGCTCGCTGATGCGACGCCGTAGTGGCGTTAGAGTCGCCGGGCATGGGACTCCTTACCTTCAACCTTAACCTCACCCTGGACGGTTGCGTCGACCATCAGGAGGGGATCGCCGACGACGAGACGCACGCCCTCTTCACCCGCCTCATGGACGAAGCCGGAGCCATGCTGTGGGGTCGCGTCACCTACGAGATGATGGAGAGCTACTGGCCGGCCGTCGCCCGCGGCGACGAGGCGGCGCCGCCGGCCATGCGCGATTGGGCGGTCAAGCTGGAGGCCAAACCCAAGTACGTGGTGTCGTCGACGCGCAAGGACTTCCCGTGGACCAACAGCTACCACATCGCCGGCGATCTGCGCGAGGGCGTGCAGAAGCTCAAGGACGCGACCCCGTCCGGGGTCCTCCTCGGAAGCGGCAAGCTCGCGACCGAGCTCGACCGGCTGGACCTGATCGACGAGTACAAGCTGCTCGTCCATCCCAGGATCGCCGGCCACGGCCCGACGCTGTACCAGGGCGGGCTGCCCGGCACGCGCCAGCTCGAGCTGGTCTCGGCGGAGCCGCTCCGCAACGGCGTGGTGGCCATGCACTACCGCCGCGTGCGCTGAATCGCAGGAGTCGATCGCCGCCAGCTCACCGGCAGCGCGGCGTCCTCCTCGCGTTCGCCGCGCCGAACGACTTCTCGAAAGCGAGTACGTCTCCGAAGAGCCGGTCGGAGGCTCCGTGGATGTCGCCAGCGACAGAGGATCATGGCCCGTCCATCATGCCCAGCATCACCGGCGGCCCCGGCGGGTGAGCGACATGCTTGCGCCCACCCGCCGGTGCCTCCAGCGCGGGACCCAAACTCGCGCACACTGCCCATCGAGAAATACTCCGACCTTGGCCCAGAAAGGACGCCCATCTGGGCCCCGTTTCCACGACCGAAGCCAAACGGGCGGCCCTCAACGCTGACTTGGTCGACGCTGGCGTCGAAACCGGCTTCTGGGATGACCAGGGACGCCCCGCACCCTGGCCCGACGGCATCGACGACTGGACTCCTCCGGGAACTACGCAGGACGCCCGAAAAGGCCGCCGTCTGACGACGCTCCGGTCTAGGCCTGCTGAACTTCATCCGGAACATAAAGGCGAGGTGCTGGTCCAGGCGTTGGAGGGGTTCTAAGTTCGTTTGAAGCAACTTCAGTTCCCGTGAACTTAGGCGGGTCGCGGCTGGCCGGATTCGAACCGGCGATCTTCACCATGGCAAGGTGACGCGCTGCCTGACTGCGCTACAACCGCGAGGTGGTCCCGGAGGTGGGACCGGCGTAGGCCGTACGGGACTCGAACCCGTGACCTCCCGGGTGAGAACCGGGTGAGCTGCCAATTGCTCCAACGGCCCGTGCGGGACGGCGGGTTGCCGTCCGCGAAAGTCCGGGACCGCGGAATCGAACCGCGTGTCTCTCGCGCCCAAGGCGAGCGGGTCAGCCAGCTCCCTCGTCCCGGAGGCCCGGCCGGCGTCGGGAGGGACGCCGGGCCGGGACAGTACTCATTTCGTCCACTGTGGAGTTGAGAAGATGCGACGTCGCCGGCGGGCAGCCGGGACGGGGTGAAGCAGGGGCGACAGGATTCGAACCTGCAACCGTCGGGTTTGGAATCCGGTGCTCTTCCGTTGAGCTACGCCCCTCGGAGCGGGGTGACGAAAAAGCCGCCCGGTCCCTGGTCGTGGGGCGGGCGGCTGCGCGGTTTTCGCGCTGGCGCTAGGCGCGCCACCACCCTGGTTGCCACCGCTGCCGTCGGCAGGGGCCCAGGCCGAGTTCGACCAGCAGGGCACCGCCACGCGGCGTGGGCCGCTCGGCCTGGGTGCGGTTCTGCTGCGACACGGTGTGCTCCCTGCGTGGTGGTACCGGTTGACGTTGCCCGCTCACGGTAGGCGTGCCGGCGGGCCGACCGCAATGGATATTCGTACACCCGCCGTCAGCCGGTGCCGGCGCAGGCCGGCCAGGGTGAGGACGACGAGTCGGCGAGCCGGGGCATCGAGATCCCTCAACATCAGGCTGCTCATTGCGTTTCGTCGGCATCGCGCAAGAAGGCGGTGACGCGGGTGGTGACGGTGGCGTGGAGGGCAGCTACCGCCTCGACGCCCTCGTGCAGTGCTGCGGACAGCGCCGCGACGTCGCATGGGTTGTCGATCGGGCGCGCGATCGCGAGGGCGCCTTCCCACCAATAGGTGGCTACCGCCCACGTGACGTCGCCGTCGGAGAGCATGAGGTCGTCCAGCACCTGGTCGATGGCCTCGCCGAGGTCTTCGTCGTCCACGTCCGGATGGTCGTCGACGCACCGCTGCCGCAGCCGCCCGGCGTCAGCGTCAATCTGGATCTGCCAGCCTTCGCCGGCAGCGGTGACGTCGAACCATTTCGGTAGGCCGCGGGCGGTGTCGTCGCCCGCCACCAGGCAGGGGATGCGCAGGTCGTCGATCGGGTGGGTGCGGACCAACTCGTACCCCAGGGCGCTCGCTGCCTGGCGCAGTTGCGCGGCTCGGCCGCCCTCCCAGCGGGCACCGACCGGCAGCACGGCGCGCAACCGTTCCCCGATCGTCGCCCAGCGCGCGTCTGGGACGAGCACCCGCAGGGCCTCTGCGATGCCGTCGAAATTGACCGCTGGCCACCGCTGCTCGCCGAGCTTCCAGTCGATGTGGGGTTCGAGCAGGCAGGTGAGTAACACCTGTTCGGCGGCGACCTCATACGGTGGGACGTCGTCGATGTAGGCCAGCGCGTCGGCAATCACGGAGACCGGGTCGTGGGCCCTCCAGGCGACCGGCTGCCAGGCGATCGAGCCGCAGTCGCAGCGACTGGCGGGCGCGGTTGGGGACAGGTCGGCGTCGCAGCGGGGGCAGTTCAGTCCGGCAGCGGCGGTCTGTCGGGCGTAGTCGTCGCGGATCGTGGCCAGGTCTGCGGCGATCTGCCGCGGTGACCCTTCGAGGAATCCGGCCCAGCCGAAGTCGGTGTAGATCTTTACTGTCCACACCCGGCCGCGGCGGCCGCGCTCGGAGTCGGCGTCAGCGAGTTCCCAGCCGTCAGGGCCGAGTTTGGCGGTGAGTGCGTCGATGACCGGCTGCCAGGCCGACACGTCGTCGTCCGGTGGCGGCGGTGGGGCGGGGCGGCCGGTCGCGGCGGCGGCGAGCGCCGTGGCGCGCCAGATCGAGCGTGCCTGGCCGGGGGTCGGTTCGCTGACGGTGTAGCCGGTGAAGTAACCAGCGATGTTCGGGGTGACGGCCACGAGGTGGCCGTCGGGCACGACCAGTGAGGCCGGCGGGTCGAGGAGGCGGTGGCGGGCGCATACCAACGCGTCGAAGCCGCGGACGAGTGCCGCACGCACGGATCGCGTTTGGCCACAGTCGGCGCAAGTGACGCTGACTTTCTCCCGGCCTTTTGCCATGATTCGTCCTCCCCACGTCCGGGCGGGCCCACGCTACCGCTGGGGTCCGACAGCGTGGGTTCGCCGGGATCTGGGACCTAGCTGAGCCGTGCCCGGGTCTCCGCTGCACGGCGGGGCATCGCGGCGTGTTCCTGCAGACGGTTCGGCGGGCACCGAAGAATGCGGCGCCTAGCCTGTCGCCGGGCATCGGAGGAAGGAAGGCCGGAATGGAGTTGCGGCGTCGGGTGGCGAAGCGGTTTCGCGAGGTCAACGGGGAGCACCCGATGACGGCGGCGGACGACGTCTACGTCAGCGGTCAGTTCGTGGTGCTGACGGAGCTGTGCGCGGCGAGCGGGCGGGACCCGGACGACGTACGCCGGTTGATGCTGGACCGGCGGCTGCCGTTGCCGGGCTATCTGCGCTCGGACGGCGCGGAGATGGTGCCGGCCGACCTGTTCGCGCTGGCGGAGCGGGCGGGCGGCACGGAGCTGTTGGCGGAGTGGTTCGTCGGGCACTGGACCGACCCGGCGCAGGGCGCGGCCGAGTGGGATGCCTACCTGAGCGGGCGGTACGTGTGCCTGCGCTCGGTGACGCCGGGGAAGATCCGGCGCAAGGATGAGCTGTGCGCGGCGATCGAGGCGGCGCCGGCCGCGCCGGACGCGGGGTCGGCGGGCTGGCTGGACCAACTGCATGCGTTGGTCGACGAGCTGGACGCGCTGGAGCCGCAGTTCACCGGGTACGACCGACTCCGGTTCGGCGGCCCGACCTCGCGGGACACCTGCATCGAGGCGGTGCGGGCCCGGTATCCGCGCCGGGTCACCGCTCCGGGCGGGCGGTGACCCGGCGGGCCACGGCGAGCAGGTACTCCTTGCGGTGGAGGGGGTCGTGGTCCCAGCGGGGCCGGCTGGGGGCGGGGCCGCGGACCGGTCGGTAGTGGTCGAACTCCGATTCGAGGGTCCCCTCGCCCCGGGTCAGCGCGGGCAGCCTTTGTTCCAGCGCGTGCACCCGCCCGGCCGGCACCTCGCCCTCGACGAGGTATCCGCTGCCGTGCGGGGTGGCGGTGCGGGGCACCGCGTCGAGGCCGGTCAGCGCCGGCAGGACCGTGCCGAACATGTCGGCCGGCAGGTCCAGGCGGAACCGGTGCACCGGCTCGTGGACGCGGGTGCCGGCGCGGCTGAGCGCGGCCATGAGCACCAGTGGCGTCAGGTTACGGAAATCGCCCGCAGTGCTGGACATGCTCTTGTCGAACACGCCGTGCGAGTGGCTCTGCCGGGCCCAGTAGCCGCCGTGGGTGAGGGTGACCACGCAGTCGATCACCTGCCAGCCGTGCAGCCCCTGCCGCAGGGTGTCCCGGACGGTCTCCTCGATGGCCTTGAGGAACGCCAGCGGCATCGACCCGAGTTCGATGCCGAGTCGGAACTCGACGCCGCTGTCGAGCGGGCCGGGCTCCACCCGAAGCCCGACGGTGCCGAGGAACGGGTTCGGGTCCCGGCCGATCCACTCGACCGCGGCGCCGACCCCGAGCAGCTGTTCCACGCAGACGGTGGTGGTCTCCCGGAAACTGACCGGGACGCCGTACTCGTCGGCGAGGGTGGCCTGGATGACCTCCTTCTGCACCTCGCCGTAGAGGGACACCGCGATCTCCTGGCGCAGGTCGTCCTGGCGGAGGTTGATCAGCGGGTCCTGCTCGGCGAGCTGGGCGAGGGCGGCGTGCAGGGCCGGTCGGTCGGCCGCCCGCACGGGTAGGACCACTGTCTCCAGGGTGGGCGGGGCGAAGTGGTGGCGGCCGGCCGGGCGGTCGGGCGGGGTACCGAGCGGGTCACCGACCTGGACATCGGCCAGGCCGTGCAGCCGGGCGATCCGGCCGGCGCCGACCGAGTCCGCGGGCGTCGCCTCGCCACCGGCGAAGACCCCGAGGCCGGTCACCTTGGCTTCGCGGTCCCGCCGGTAGCGGATCCGGTCGCGGACCCGTACGGTCCCGGCGAAGATCCGGGCGTACGCGATCTTCTCGCCGGCCGGGCCGCGCTCGACCTTGAAGACGGTGCCGGAGAGCGGGGCCTGGTGGTCGCCGTCGGCGGCGGGCAGCAGCTCGGCGAGGCCGGCGATCAGGTCGTCGACCCCGGCGCCGGTGATGGCGGAGCCGGCGTACGCGGGATGCACCCGGGCCCGCGCGGTCTGGGCGGCGAGCGCCGCCCGCAGCCGGGCCGGGGTCACCGCCCGCTCGTCGGCAACGTACGCGGCGAGCAGCGCGTCGTCGTGCGCGGTGAGCAGGTCGACCAGCCGGGTGGTGTGGCCGGGGTCGTCCGGCCGGACGGGCACCCATCGTGCGGCGGGGGTGCCGGGAGCGTCGACCTGGCCGAGGGCGACCACGTCCGGGGTGAGGCGGTCGACGATCTGCCGCAGCACCCGGTCCGGGTCGGCGCCGGCCCGGTCCACCTTGTTCACGAAGATCAGGGTGGGGATGCCGAGCCGGTGCAGGGTGCGGGCCAGCACCCGGGTCTGGGCCTGGACGCCCTCCACGGCGGAGACGACGAGCACCGCCCCGTCGAGCACGCCGAGGGCGCGTTCCACCTCGGCGATGAAGTCCGGGTGGCCGGGGGTGTCGATCAGGTTGACGGTGACCCCGGCGACGGGGAAGGAGACGACGGCGGAGCGGATGGTGATGCCGCGCTGCCGTTCCAGCGTCAGGGTGTCGGTACGGGTGCTGCCGTCGTCGACGCTGCCGAGTTCGTCGATGACGCCGGCGCTGTGCAGCAGCCGTTCCGTCAGACTCGTCTTACCAGCGTCGACATGGGCGAGGATGCCGAGATTGAGGGTTTTCACGCAGCGTCATGTCCTCCGGGTAGGCGGTCATTCCCTTCTGGTGGGACATGGACGCGGCTCGCATCTCGTGGCTCCTTCGCTCTGCGGGTGTAGTGGTGGGATTGCACAACGGCGCCGCAACGCGGGCAAGCGATTAACCCGGACGGGTGACGGTCGACTGGCTAGGGTCCCGGCGCTCACGCTTCGCGGGCGAACCCCATGTCCATCCAGTCCACCCAGGTTGCGCCGTCGGGCGAGCGCTCCCATTTCGCTGCCATCGTCTTGCCGTCGGGGTCGATGGTCAGCGTCGTGCGCATCGTGTCCCCGGCGAACGTCCAGACACCGGCGTCGTCGACACTTGCCCGCATCTCGCCGTATCCGCCCTGGTCGTCGAACGCCCGCATCCGCAGCCGGCCGCCGTCAGTCGGGTCCGGGTCGCCGATCATCTCGATCACCTGCACCCGGTCTTCGCCCATCTGCACGTCGACGTGATGCACCAGGAACCCGCCACCCGGAAACCACTCGTAGGCGTCCGTGCCGGCGATCTGCACGCCGTCCACCGTGCGGCCGCTCGATCGCCACCGTCCGAACAGGGGTTCAAGCCGCTCGATCACCGGTATCGCCCTTCCGCACTCAGGTAAGCTCGTAAGCACAAGCTAACAGAAGGACGGTGGATGGACGAGGTACTCACGGCCGTGGCCGACTCCACCCGCCGCGGCATCCTCCTGCTCACCCGCGACCGCGAGGTCGCCGCCGGCGAGATCGCCGCGCAGTTCCCGATGATCAGCCGACCAGCCGTCTCGCAGCACCTGCGCGTCCTGATCCACGCCGGCCTGCTCCACATGCGACGCGACGGCAGCCGCCGCCTCTATCGGCTGCGGGCCGAAGGCTTCGCCGAGGCGGCCGGCTTCCTTGACAGGATGTGGGCGGCCCGGCTCGACCACCTCAAGCATGAAGTGGAGAAGGAACACCGAGGATGATCGAGCACACCATCCAGATCGACGCCCCGCCAGAGGTGGTCTCGCGCTTCTTCACCGATCCGGCGCGGATGGCCCGCTGGCTCGGCCCGGCCGATCTCGACCCGATGCCGGGCGGCGAGCTGACGTTCCAGCTCACCGACGGCCCCGGACTCGTCGTGCGCGGCCACTTCACCGAGCTTCGGCCGTACGAGAAGATCGCCTTCACGTTTGGCTGGGAGCCGACGCCGGATGTGCCCGATCTGCCACCCGGCTCTTCCCAGGTCGAGGTGACCCTGTCGGCGCAAGCCGGCGGCACCCTGCTGACCCTGCGCCACACCAGCGTGCCGCACAACCTCGCCGAAAACACCTACACCGGCTGGGCGGGCTTCCTTCATGCTCTCAGAGCCGAAGCCGCGTACGCCTAGAGAGCTGCCGCAGCCGGCGGCGGCGCACTAGCTGGCCTGGGCGACCGGGTGGCGCCTCATCTCCTCCATGAAGGGGAACCGCGCGGTGAGTTCGGCGAGCGTGGTCCCGGCCCGCCAGGCGTCGGCCACCTGCGCCACCTGGAGCAGGTCGGTGGCGTCGCCGCGGGCCTGGACCTCGCCGGACACCCGGAGGTCGATCATGAAGTAGCGGGCCTGGGCGCCGAGCCCGACGCAGACGACGCCGCGGTCGGAGGTCAGCTCGGCGCAGGTGAACCGGGCCCGCCCGTGGTCGGGGGCGCTCACCTGGCCGAGGTCGAGCTGGTGCTGGGCGGCCGTGTCGGCGAGCGCGGGGGCGAGTCCGCCCCGCTCGACCAGGTCCGGGTAGAGGCGCACACCCAGCGCCGTCGAGACGTCGCTCATGAACTGACTCCCACTTCCTCGTGACAGAGACCAGCAGCACGCGGTTACGGGAATGTTTCCGGCGTGCCTTGGTCATCCTGTCCCCCCTGGAGGCCCCACGGCAATAGGAACGGTTGATTCGGCCCCTGTCCGGGTGACATCGCTGCACCGGCTCGAGCGCGCCGACGTAGTGGCCAGCGCCTGGCGCGACGAGGGCGGGTGCCGCCGCGACACGCGCACCGGCGGCCGGCCGGCGGCGCCGCGTACGATCCAGGCCCATGGCGCGGATCCGGTGTGACTTCTTCTCCGAGGCGCTCGGCATGGGCACGTCGATGACCGTGCTGCTACCGGAACGGGCCGCCACGCAGATCGGCATGGCCGGCAGCGCCGCCGTCGGTGACCCGCCGGTGCTCTATCTGCTGCACGGGCTGAGCGACGACGACACCATCTGGACCCGGCGCACCGCGATCGAGCGGTACGTGGCACCGCTCGGGCTGGCCGTGGTGATGCCGCAGGCCGGGCGGAGCTTCTACGCCGACGAGGCGCACGGCAACCGCTACTGGACCTTCCTCAGCGAGGAACTGCCCGAGATCTGCCACTCGTTCTTCCGCCTGTCCGACCGCCGGGCGGACACCTTCGTCGCCGGCCTGTCGATGGGCGGCTACGGTGCGATTAAGTGGGCGCTGCGCGACCCCGGCCGGTTCGCGGCGGCGGCCAGCCTCTCCGGCGCGCTGGACGTCACCCGGCGGCGGGACCACCCGACCAGCCCCGTCAACCCGGCGGTGTGGCACACGGTGTGGGGCGACCGGGAGGTGCCGGGCACCGACGACGACACGGTGGCGCTACTGGAGCGCGTAGGCTCCGACCTGCCCGCGCTCTACGTCGCCTGCGGCACCGAGGACTTCCTGTACGAGGACAACATCCGCTTCGTCGAGGCGGCCCGGCACCGTGGGGTGCCGGTCACCGTGGAGTTCTCCCCCGGCGACCACGACTGGGCGTACTGGGACGCGAAGATCCAGGACGTGCTGGCCTGGCTGCCGCTGCGCCGCGAGGTCATCGGCTGAGCCGCAGCCACCGTCTCGGTCGGACCCGAGGCTCTGCCGGGCGGCGGCTCAGACGCCGACGGAGCCGTCGATGGCCTCGCGGAGGAAGTCTGCGTGCCCGTTGTGCCGGGCGTACTCGTGCATCATGTGCAGCATCACCAGGCGCAGCGAGACCTCCTCTGCCCAGCGTGCGTTGTAGGCGGTGACGTCGAGGGACTCCGCCTCCCGCTCGATGCGGCGGGCGTGCTCGACCTCCCGCTGCCACGCCTCGAACGCTTCCGACCGGTCGGCGGCGCTCGCGTCGTACGCCTCCTGGAAGTCGCCGGTCTCCGACCAGACCAGCGGGATGTCCTCGCCGTTGATCACCCGGCGGAACCAGGTGCGCTCCACCTCGGCCATGTGCCGGACCAGACCGAGCAGCGACAGCGTCGACGGCGGCGAGGACTGCCGGCGCAACTCCTCGTCGGTGAGCCCCGCGCACTTCATGGCCAGGGTGGCCCGGTGGAAGTCGAGGAATGCGCGCAGCGTCTCCCGCTCGCCGGCCAGCAGCGGCGGGCCGATCCGTTCGGTCTCCACGAGGGTCCTTCCGCGCAGGCGGCGGGCCTGCTCGTCAAGGGTTGGCAGTGGTACCGGGCGAGCTTAGTCTCAGCCCATCCGTCCACCTCCGAAGGGATCATGGGATGAACCCCCACCTCCGACGTTCCGCGCTGGTCGCCTCGGCGGTCACCGCGGCGCTCGCTGCCGGCGGCACGACCGTCCAGGCGGCCGCCGATCCCTACGGCCACACCGCCACCGCGACGGTCTTCGCCCCGAACCCCGTGCAGCAACTCGGCGACCAGTCGCTGACCGACCAGAAGGACGCGGACTACCCGGCGCTGGCCGGGGCGTACCGGTCGGTGCTGCTGACCAACCTGGACGGTTCCGGCACGCTGACCGGGCAGTACGTCGTGGTCAAGAGCAGCACCGGCACGCCGGCCCGGGCGGCCGACGGCGCGTTCCCGGCGTGGCACCGCGACGCCGACCAGTTCGAGCAGGTCATGGGCTACCACTGGGTGAACACCGCCCAGGCGTACCTGCAGTCGCTCGGTTTCGGCAGCACGCTGCGCCCGGTCAACCAGCGGCAGATCGAGCTGCGCATCGGCCAGTACGGCGGCGACAACTCGTTCTTCCGTGAGGACAAGGCCAACATCACCCTGGGCAAGGGCGGGGTGGACGACGCCGAGGACGCCGAGGTGATCGTCCACGAGTACGGCCACTCGGTGCAGGACGGCCAGGTGCCCGGCTTCGGCACCACGCTCGAGTCCGGCGCGATCGGCGAGGCGTTCGGCGACTACCTGGCGGTCGCGGTGACCAGTTGGGCCACCGGGGCGCCGACCCGGACGCCGGAGGCCTGCGTGGCCGACTGGGACTCCGTCTCGTACACCCGGACCGCCCCGCACTGCCTGCGCCGTCTCGACGGCACCAAGGTCTACCCCGCCGACCTGCGGGGCGAGGTGCACGCCGACGGGGAGATCTGGTCGCGGGCGCTGTGGGACATCCGCACCGCCCTCGGCGACCGCACGGCGACCACGCTGATCGTGGACGCGCAGTTCGACTTCGCCAAGGACACCACCTTCCGGGACGCGGCGGTGGCGACCGTGGCCGCCGCGCAGCGGCTCTACGGCGCCCAGGCCGCGAACGCGACCCGCGCCGCGTTCGCCGCCCGCGGCATCCTGTGACCGCCGCGTTGGGCGCCGCCTCCGGCCGGGGCGGCGCTCACCGCAGCGACGACCGGGCCACCGGGAAGTCGAAGTACGTGTCCGGGTACGGCTCGGCGCGATAGCGGTAGTGCCACCACTCCCGGGGATAGTTCTCGAAGCCCTGCGCGGTCATCAGCCGCTTGAGCAGCTCCCGGTCGGCCCGCGCCGGACCGGTGATCCGGGCGTCGGCGGTGTGGGCGCGCGGGTCGAAGCAGTCGAACCCGGTGCCCATGTCGACCGAGTTGTCCGGGAAGCGGCGCCCCGCGGGCGCGGTGCAGGGTTGCAGCGGCTGCCCCGGCACGTACGCCGGCTGGTCCGGGGTCGGCACCGGGACCAGGGTCAGGTCGAGGGTGCTGCCCCGGCTGTGCGCGGTCGGCGCACCGATGTAGCCGTCGGCGAAGAGCCTGGTCTTGGGCACGTCGGGATAGAACTCGGCCTTCATCTGCTGCTCGCCGGGGGTCTTCGCCCAGGCGACGAAGTCGTCCACCGCCCGCTGCGGGCGGTAGCAGTCGTACACCTTGAGGCTGCGGCCCTCGGCGAGGGCGGCGGCCTGGACCCGGTGCAGCGCCTCGGCAGCCGTCCGGGTGAGCAGGCACAGCGGTTCGGCATAGCCGGTGATCGGCCGGCCGACGAAGTTGTGCGCGGTGGCGTACCGGATGTCGGTGCGGATGCCCGGGTCTACAGCGGCGAGGTCGACGAAGTCGGCCGGCGCGCGTGATCCGGCCGACGGGGTCGGCGACGGGGTGGGTGCCGGGGTGGGCCGCGGCGCGGGGCGCTGGCAGGCGGCGAGCGCGGCGACCAGCACGACCGCGATCGCCCCCACGCGGACGCCGCCGCCCCCTCGTCGCCCACGCCCCACCTCGCCCTGTCTACCAGCGTCGCCGCCCGCAGCCGGGCGCGAATTCCCGGAAGGGGTGGCCAGGGTCACCGCGCCCCGTCCCGGTGTGCCCCCAGCGGCCCGACC
This sequence comes from Micromonospora sp. NPDC047740, assembly GCF_043204735.1. Lineage (NCBI taxonomy): Bacteria > Bacillati > Actinomycetota > Actinomycetes > Micromonosporales > Micromonosporaceae > Micromonospora > Micromonospora sp. NPDC047740. Next base: position 290,216 of record NZ_JBIDCT010000001.1, on the reverse strand, counting down.
GTCCAGCCCTGGCGGTGGCACTCCGTCAGTAACCGGGGCAGGGCGGCCAGCGCGGCCCGCCAGGCACCCGGTGCGGCGGAGCACGAGGAGTCGTGCAGCAGGATCGTGCCTCCGCCGGAGAGTCCGGACCGGACGGTGGCGTACACGGTGTCGCCGGTGGCCTTACGGGTCCAGTCCCGGCCCCAGCAGCTCCACAGCACCGGCTCCAGCCGCAGTCGGCGCGCCGCCAGCAGGGTCGCGCCGGTGAGCACGCCGTACGGCGGGCGCAGGAAGCGGGGCGTCCGGCCGGTCACGCCCGCAATCAGCGCCTGGGCGCGCGCCAGGTCGCGTACGGTCGCCGCCGGCCCGCGCAGCAGCAGGTTGTGGTGCGCCCACCCGTGCACCGCCACCTCGTGACCCGCGGCGACGATCTCCCGGCCGAGCTCGGGGGCTCGCTGGAGCATCACGCCGAGCAGGAAGAAGGTGGCCCGCACCCCGTGCGCGGCCAGCACCTCCAGGAACCGCGGGGTCGACTCCGGGTCGGGACCATCGTCGAAGGTCAGCGCCACCCGGTCCGGCGGACCCACCCCGTGCAGGCCGGGCAGGAACCGCCGCCGGACGGCCGGCAGCGCGGTCACGACCGGCGCCACCTGCACCGCCGGCAACGCGGCCGCCGCGGCCCAGGCGACGGGCCGGGCGCTCACCGGAGACCGCCGGTGGACTGCAGCAGCGCCGCCACCACGGCGACCGCGTCGCCGACCGAGTCGACCAGCCGGTGGCTGCGGTCGTCCACTCCGGCGCTCCCGGCCCGGCTCGCCACCTCGGCGACCAGGCTCGCCGGATCGTCCCGCTCGGCCGCGGCGCCCTCCGCCCTGGTGCCCCCCACCTCCCCCGCTCCCCAGGCGTCCGCCACGGTCAGGGCCAGCCGGTCGTCCGGCGGCAGGCCGGAGCGTTGCCGGGCCGGCCGCTGGCCGACGGCGGTCGAGGCGGCGAAGGCCCGCGACACGAGCGGCTGGACCAGCGTGAGGTCGACGTCGTCCGCGGGCTGCAGCTCGGCGGGCCGTACCGCGCAGTAGACGTCCACGCCCTCGCACAGCCAACTGGGATGAACGAAATCGGTCACGTAGGTGAGGAGCGGGACAGCCAGCCGCCCGTGCCGGCGCAGCGGCCCGAGGAGCTGGTTGGCGAACGGGTAGGTCGTCACCACCACCCGGGTGTCCGGCGGGATCGACCGGCGCATCCGGCCCCGGAGCGGCCGGAGCAGCCCGCGGAACACCGAAACGGACAGCCGCGACCGGCTGGTGAGGGCGAAGAGCGCGTCGTAACCCCACGGCAGCCAGCGCCGGGTGCCCCGGTAGGCCCCCCGGACGACCCAGCGCGCCGGGCGGGGCAGCGCCTCCAGGAAGTTCAGCCGGTCCACCACGAAGCCCCGGCGGCGCAGCCGCCGCGTCAGCTCGACGGCGGCCGTGTCGTGGCCCGCGCCGATGTCGGCGGAGACCACCACGATCCGTCCGGCGCTCTCCATGTCGCCGCGCATACCCGGGGCCACGACATCCACGCGTCCGCCCTCAGATGGCCCGTCGCCGGACCAACAGGCGCAGGGCCACGTACCCGGGCAGCACCGGCAGCCAGAAGGTGGCCAGCCGGTAGATCAGCACCCCGGCGACCGCGGTGTGCACCGGCACCCCGTAGAGCAGCAGCCCGGAGACCAGGGCCGCCTCGGTGGCGCCCAGCCCGCTGGGCGTCGGCGCGACGGAGGCCACGCCCTCGCCGAGCGCGGAGACCAGCACCACGGGCGCGATCAGCGCCGGAGCGGAGGGCAGCCCGACGGCGAGCAACGCGAGCCAGAGCGCGGCCCCGTAGGCCAGGGTGAGCGCCACGCCGACCGGCAGTAGCCGCAGCATCCGCCCGCTGCGGACGAGCAGGCGGAGGGCCTCGAGCGCCTGCCGCCGGGCCTGCCGCACGCGGGCCCGCCACCGGCGTACGCCGAACGCCACCACGGCCAGCGCGAGCAGCGCGAGCACCACGAGCAGGAGGATCCGGCCTCGACCGACGGCCGCGCTGCCCAGGTGCTGCGCGGAGCCCGGGACGAACGGCACCAGGACGGGCAGCATCAGCGCGAAGGCGACCGCGCCCGCAGCCCGGTCCACGGCGATCGCGGTGGCCGCGACCGGCAGCGGCAGCCGCTGCCGCCGCAGGTAGCGGAGGCTGAGTGCGACCCCGCCGACGGCGCCCGGCGCGACCCGGTTGACGAACGCCGACGCCACCTGCACCGCCACGGTGGCACCGAAGGGAATCCGGCCGGGCGCGGCGAGGCGCAGCGCCAGGGCGCTGATCGGGTACGTCGCGGCAGCGGCGACCAGCGAGCTAGCCACCGCCCACGGGATCGCGTGCCGCAGCGCCCCCAGCGCCATGGCCACCTGGCCGGACTGGGCGAACACGAGGTAGCCCAGGACGCCGAGCATGACCACCAGGAGCAGGCCCCGGCCGGTGAACCGGACCACCCGGGCCGGCCGGGGGGAGCGCCCCGCACAGCGGTGGACGATCTCGTCGCGGAGTTCGTCGAGCAGGCCGGGCTGCGTGCCCAGCGCGTGTCGCCCGGCCGGGGACAGCAGCACGGGTTGCAGCCAGGGCAGGCAGTCGGCCACCGCGGCTTCACCCAGGTGGGTGGTCGCGGCCGCGACGGTGGGGCGTACGCCGGCCAGGGCGGCGAGCGTGACCAGCGGCTCGACCAGATCCCGGGCGCGCTGCTCGGGGCTGGCCCGGTCGGTGGCGGCGGCCAGCCCGACCAGCCGGGCCGCGGAGTCGGTCACCAGCACGCAGCCCCCGCGCAGGTCCTGGTGGGCCAGCCCGGCGCGGTGCAGCAGCGCCACCTGGCGCCAGACGTCGGCGAGCGCGTCCGCGCCCAGCTCGCCAGGGCGGAGCGTGTCCAGCGGCCGCCCCGGCGCGAACTCCTCGACGAGCAGGCCCTCCCCGGCCGGGCCGGTGATCACGTCCACCGGGCGCGGCACCCGCACCCCGGCGCGCGCAGCCCGGCGGAGCAGCTCCGCCTCGTGCTCGGCCTTCTGCGCCGCGGTGCTGTACGGCGGGCCGTCAGGGAGCTGGCGGTACCGCAGCCGCCGGTACCAGCGACGCAGGCGGCCCGCGTCCCACTGCCGGCCGGCGGTCAGCTTCACGAAGAGGCAGCGCCCGTCGTCGGTGGTGACCCGCCAGGGGCGGGAGCCCCGGCGGTCGCCGGGCAGTGGCTCGAGGGCCCGCACCGCGACACCCCGGTCGGCGAGGAGTTGGCGGACCCGCGCGGCGGAGCCGGCCCCGCCGCTGTCCCGCATGCTCCGACCATAGGGCCCGGCCGCGTACGTCGGGCGGCAACGCCGCCGATCCGTGCGGCGGCTGCCAGCGCCTCGGCTCGGTCGGGGGAGCCTCGTACAGCAGGTCGTCGGGCTCGCTCTCGGCCTGCTCGCCGGCCGCCCCGAAGCCCGGGTCCTAGGCGCGGCGGCGGCCGACCCGGCGGGACCGGCCCCGGCGGGCGACCAGCGCGGCCACGAGACCGCCGATCGTCAGCGCGAGGATGCCGGCGACCGGCACGATGACCCGCCAGTCACCGTCGGCCATCCGCGCCAGCGCGGTCCCGGCCGGCCCCCGCCAGGGCGCTGGCGTGACCGTGGTCGACGGGGCCGGGGAGCCGCTCGGGGCCGCCTCCGCCGCGTCCAGCTCGCCGGGTTCGACCAGCCGGCCGACCGAGGCGTCCCGGGGCAGGGAGAATCCCCAGTCGAGCAGCTGGGCCCCCTGCTGCCAGCCGCGTACCGGGCGGGCCTCGGCGCCGAGCAGGGTGACCACCAGCCGCCGGCCGTCGCGCTCGGCGGCGCCCACGTAGCTGTGCCGGGCCAGCTGGGTGAAGCCGGTCTTGCCGCCGAGGGCGCCCGGGTAGCGGTAGATGAGCTGGTTCTCGTTCTGGATCTGGAAGCCGCCCTTCTTCAGGGCCGGCTGGGCTGGGATCTTGGTGCGCTCGGTGAGCGCGTACCGGCGGAACAGCGGGTTGGCGAAGCAGGCCCGTGCGATGAGTGCCAGGTCGTACGCGCTGGTGAACTGTCCCTTGCCGTCCAGCCCGGACGGGGTGACGGCGTGGGTCTGCCGGGCGCCGAGGCGGTGGGCCTCCTCGTTCATCGCCCGCACCCCGCCGGGTACGCCGTCGTCGCCACCGCCGAGCCGGGCGAGCACGTTGGCGGCCTCGTTGCCGGAGTTGAGCAGCAGTCCGAGCCACACCGTCTCGACCAGGTACTTTCCGCCGACGAGCAGGCCGACGGCGGAGCTGCCCGGTTCGATCTTCAGGTCGTCACGGGTCACGGTGACCACCTGCTTCGGGTCGAGCTTCGGCAGCATGGTGGCCGCGAGCAGCAGCTTCTGGGTGCTGGCCGGGGTGGCGTACTCGTGCGGCCCGCAGGCGCCGAGCACGGCGCCGCTGTCCAGGTCGGCGACCAGCCAGGAGGTGGCGGTGACCGCCGGGGGCGCGGCCGCCCCGTCCGGCACGACCAGCCCGGGTGTGTCCAACCGCTCGCCACCCACCACCCGGTCCGCCGGCACGTTCGGCGGCGGCACCGGTCGGGGCGGGCGGGACGCCTTCGGCGCGGGCGCCTTCGGGCAGGGCACGGGTGCCCGGGCGGCCGCCGCGGCGGGGCCGAGCTGCGCGGCCGCTCCGGCCGGCGCGGCCTGCCCGCCGGATCTCGGCGGCGCGGCGGGCACGGCGGGCACGGAGGTCCCGGTGCCCAGGAGGACGGAGGCGGTGAGGGCGGCCAGGACCCGAGCTCTCATGACCAGGGAGACTAACCGCAAGATCGCTTCGCGGTGACACCCGTCGGGGTCCGCCACGCCACGTCCTGCCGCCGTCGCGCCGGGTTACCGGCGCACGTGCCCACCGGACCGCCATCGCCGACCGGCGCGGCGGCGGCCGGCCGACCCTGTGTTGGGTCGGATCCAGCCGCCCGGTCAGCCGGACGCCAGGCCCAGGTCCGCCAGGTAGCCGTGGAGCGCGGCGGTGGAGCGCAGCCGGCGCAGGCTGCGCCGGTGCAGGTCCTGCTCACGCCGGGCCAGCTCGGCGCGGACCCGCTGCGGGCTGCCCGTGGTACGCAGCTCGCCGAGGACCGCCTCGACGATCTCGTAGGGGTAGCCGCCGCGGCGCAGCAACGCCACGACCTGCGCCGCGCGTACCTCGGCGGCGTCGTACACCCGGTAGCCGGTGCCCCGCTGCCGCGCCGGGCGCAGCAGGCCGCGCTCCTCCCACAGCCGCAGGCGGGAGGTGCGGACGCCGGCCAGTTCGGCGACCGCGCCGATGCGCAACGGGCGCCGGGGCGCCGGGCCGGCGCTGCCGGCCACCGTGTCGAAGGCGGCGACGACCCGGCCGATCTCGGCCCGCTCCCGCTCCAGCTCGGCGTGCCCGGCGTCCACGGCCGCCAACGCCGCCGGCACGTCGCCGCGGTGGACGGCGGCCATCGCCTGGCGGGTACGGGCCCAGCCGTGCCCTTCGGCCAGCCGGCGCGCCACCGCCAGCGCCCGCGCGTGCGCCTCGGTGAAAATCCGGTAGCCGCTCTCGGTACGCGAGACCGGCGGCAGCACTCCGAGGTCGACGTAGTTGCGGACCTGCTGCACGGAGATGCCGGCCCCGGCCGCGAGGTCGACCGCGCGCAGTCTCCGCTCCGGGTGGGTCGCCACGGCCGGCAGCCTATCGCTTCCACCTCGGTTGAGACTTTTTGGCGGAAGCCGGGCGCCGCTCGCGCCCGGCATGCGCCGAAAGCCTCCACAAGGACATTAATGGGAGAATTGAGACGGCCAGGCCGCCCAGGAACCGGGCAGGACTCCGCCCTGCCCTCGAGCGCTGAAGGGTCCCCATGCCACCGTCCGCACCGTCCACCGCCGACAGTCACGACATGATCGAGGTACGCGGCGCCCGGGAGAACAACCTCGCCGACGTCTCGGTCGACATCCCCAAGCGACGCCTCACCGTCTTCACCGGGGTCTCCGGCTCCGGCAAGTCCTCCCTGGTGTTCGGCACCATCGCCGCCGAGTCCCGCCGCCTGATCAACGAGACCTACAGCGCCTTCCTCCAGTCGTTCATGCCCAGCCTGTCCCGGCCGGACGTCGACTCGCTGCGCAACCTCACCCCCGCCATCGTGGTGGACCAGGAGCGGATGGGGGTGAACTCCCGCTCCACCGTGGGCACCGCGACGGACGCGTACGCGATGCTGCGGATCGTGTTCAGCCGACTCGGCACGCCGCACATCGGCGGGCCGGGGGCGTTCAGCTTCAACCTGGCCGAGGGCATGTGCCCCACCTGTGAGGGCCTGGGCCGGGTCTCCGACCTGGACGTGTCCGCCATGGTCGACGTGGAGCGCTCGCTCAACGACGGGGCGATCCTGGTGCCCAACTTCGCCGTCGACTCCTGGTACTGGCAGACCATCGTCGGCTCCGGCCTGTTCGACCCGGATGTCAAGCTCCAGGACTACACGCCGGAGCAGTGGCAGGACTTCCTGCACAAGCCGGCCACGAAGATCAAGATGGGCAGCAACAACTGGACGTACGAGGGCCTCGCGGTCAAGGTGCGCCGGCTCTACCTCAGCAAGGACCGGGAGTCGATGCAGCCGCACATCCGGGCCTTCGTCGACCGGGCGGTCGCCTTCACCACCTGCGGCGACTGCGACGGCAGCCGGCTCAACGCCGCGGCCCGCTCGGTGCGGGTCGCCGGCCGGACCATCGTCGAGTGCGCGGCGATGCAGATCAGTGACCTCGCCGAGTTCCTTCACGGGCTGGACGATCCGGCGGTGGCACCGCTGGTCGGCAACCTACGCGAGACGGTGGACTCGCTGGTCGAGATCGGGCTCGGCCACCTCAGCCTGGACCGGGAGTCCGGCACGCTCTCCGGCGGCGAGGCGCAACGGGTGAAGATGGTGCGCCATCTCGGCTCCAGCCTCTCCGACGTCACGTACGCCTTCGACGAGCCCACCGTCGGCCTGCACCCGCACGACATCGCCCGGATGAACGACCTGCTGCTGCGGCTGCGGGAGAAGGGCAACACCGTCCTGGTGGTCGAGCACAAGCCGGAGACCATCGCCATCGCGGACCACGTGGTCGATCTCGGCCCGGGCGCCGGGACGGCCGGCGGGCGGATCTGCTACGCCGGTGACGTCGCCGGGCTGCGCCGCGCCGACACCCGCACCGGCCGGCACCTGGACCACCGGGTCGCCCTGCGCGAGCGGGTCCGCCGGCCCACCGGCCACCTGCCGGTCCGCGGTGCCGACCTGCACAACCTGCGCGACGTGGACGTGGACCTCCCGCTGGGCGTGCTGACCGTGGTGACCGGCGTGGCCGGCTCCGGCAAGAGTTCACTGATCCACGGCTCGCTGTCCGGGCGGGCCGGGGTGATCGTGGTGGACCAGTCCGCCATCCGGGGCTCGCGGCGCAGCAACCCCGCCACCTGGACCGGGCTGCTCGACCCGATCCGCACCGCCTTCGCCAAGGCCAACGGGGTGAAGGCGGCATTGTTCAGCGCGAACTCTGAGGGCGCCTGCCCCACCTGCAAGGGGATCGGGCTGGTCTACACGGACCTGGCGATGATGGCCGGGGTCGCCTCGGTCTGCGAGGACTGCGAGGGCCGCCGCTACACCGCCGAGGTGCTGACCTACCGGCTGCGCGGCAGGAACATCAGCGAGGTGCTGGCCATGTCGGTCACCGAGGCCCGCGAGTTCTTTCCCACCGGCACCGCCCGGGCGGTGCTCGACCGCCTCACGGACGTCGGCCTGGGCTACCTAGGTCTCGGCCAACCGCTGACCACCCTGTCCGGGGGCGAGCGGCAGCGGCTGAAGCTGGCCACCCATCTCGCCGGTGACGCCGCCACGTACGTGCTGGACGAGCCGACCACCGGGCTGCACCTGGCCGACGTGGACCAGTTGCTGGCCCTGCTGGACCGGTTGGTCGACGCCGGCAACACGGTCATCGTCATCGAGCACCACCAAGCCGTGATGGCGCACGCCGACTGGATCGTGGACCTGGGGCCGGGCGCCGGCCACGACGGCGGGCGGGTGGTGTTCACCGGCACCCCCGCCGACCTCGTCGCGCACGGCGCCACCCTCACCGCCCGCCACCTGCGCGGCTACGTGAACCGCTGACCGGGGCGGCCGGCCGGACCAGCTCGGGACCGGCGGCTCAGGGCAGCCGGTGCAGCCACCACCGTTGCCACGGGGTCTCCACGGCGCGAGGGTGGTGGTGGGCGCGCACCCAGGCCACCGCCCGCGCGGGGGCGAGCCCGTCGAGGACGGCGAGCGCGGCGAGGGCGGTGCCGGTCCGCCCGACGCCGCCCCGGCAGGCGACCTCCACCCGCTCCCCCGCGTACGCCCGGCGCCACGCCTCCCGCAGCGCGTCCCGCGCGTCGGCGGCATCGAGCGGCACCCAGAAGTCGGGCCAGCGGACCCGGCGGTACGGCCAGGCCGGCGTCGGACCGTCGGCCAACAGCAGGGCGAAGTCGGCCGGCGAGGCGGGCACGCCGATCCGACGGCCGCGTACGGTGGCGCCGCCGGGCAGCACGACCAGCCCGGCGCGGTCGGTCCAGCGCTCGCCCGCGTTCATCCGGCCATTGTGCCGGCCGCCGCCCGGCCCGTGCCGGCCCGTCGGCCCCGCACACCTGGGTGCCCGCCGGACGTGGTCCGGCGGGCACCCAGTCGAGGTCCGGGCTCTGCCCGGTGCGCCTCGGTCAGCGCGAGCCCATTCCGAGGCGGCCGCGACGACGCCAGGCCAGGGAGAGCAGCAGCAGGACGACGCCCGCACCGGCCATGCCGCCGCCGAGCTTCATCGGTGTGCTGAGGCTGGAACCGGTCACCGGGAGGTTCTCATCCTTGTGCGGCGGTCGATGCGGCTTCGGCGGGAGGACCGTGGCCGTGGCGGTGGCAACCCGGTCCGAGGTCTCACCGGTGGCGGTGAAGGTGTACCGCCCCGGCCGGTTCGGCCGGTAGGTGACAGTGAAGTTGCCAGCGGCGTCGGCGGTCACCGTGAACTCCAGCGGTGCCGGCTGCGGCTGCGCCTGCGAGTAGGACACGTTCGCCAGCGCCACGGTGGTGCCGTCGCTGCGCCGTGTCGTTCCCTGCGCGGGCGCGGCCTGCGGCAACGCCGAGATGGCGACGCGGAGGTCCACTCTCTCGTTGTGGTCGAAGCCGGTGCCTTTGAGCGTGAAGGTTTCGCCGAGTCTGATGGTGGGCGGGTTGACCGTCAGCTTGGTGACGGGCGGCGGATAGACCGGTGGCTGCGGCTGCGCCGCCCCGGCCGCGGTCGGCGCGGCCGCCACGGCCAGGCCGACCGTGAGCGCCATGATGATGCGGGATAGCCGCATGTGGATTCCCTCCTACTGGTCACAGCTTGGTGCGGTAACAACTTGGGTGGTCCATGGGGTGACGGTGGGGGTGACTACCAGTTCGGCCCTGCCGGCGCCGGTCTGCCCGGTGAGCAGCGTGACGTCGAGGGTCCGGGTCTGTCCGGGCTTGACCTCGACGTTCGCCACGGTGACCTGGCGGCGACGGTCGGTCCCGCTGCCCATCGCGGTGTCCCGCCCGTCGAGCCGGCCGCCGAGCACGGCCCCGCCGGTCGGGCTGTACACCGACACGAAGGTGCGGGCCGTGTAGGGGTCGCCGGCGAGGGCGGCGCCGGTGACCGACTTGTCCAGGCCCGACCGCGGCGCGGTGGAGTGCACCGTGACGCGCAGCCGGAGCTCCCGGCGCCCGTCGGACTGGCAGTCGCCGACCGTCAGGTTGGCCGAGAACCTCAGGTAGTAGCCGAGCTTCGCGCCGCTGCCGTCGTTGAGGAAGACGCCGACCGTCGGCACGGTGTCCTTCTCGGGGAGCCTCCCGGTCAACGGGCTGTCGCCCAGGACGCGCTGCTCCTCGGGATGGACACTCCAGAACAATATCCGACGCTCAGCGACAGACCGGGCGAAAACGGTCAAAACTTCGCGGGGATTGGGCGCCTTGGCGAAGAGGGTGTCGAACACCGCCGACGCCGCCTGCGCGTAGTACGCGTCCTGGGCGTGCACGTCCAGGTCCCGGTAGGAGTCGCTGAGCAGCGTCCGGACCACGGTGTTCGCCGCCAGGGACGGGCGGCCGGGCACCGCCACCGGCCCGATGACGCCGAGCAGGTACGACAGCACCACCGGATCCACCGCCAGCACCCCGTCCACCGTGGTCCCGGTACGCCGGCGGACCATCTCCCGGTAGAGCGCCGCCGCGGTCGGGAAGTCGGGACTGAGGTTGACGTCCGCCGGAAAGGTCCCCGGCAGGTCGGACCAGAGCCGGCGCATCTCCGCGTCCACCCGCAACGGCGGGTCGAAGTACTGCATGCTGGCGGAGGCGCCCTGCCCGGTCATCCGGATCTTGCCGCCGTCGGCGCTGATCACGGCGTACGCGCCGAACATCCCGCCGGTGGCGCGCAACTCCGCGGGGTTCTGCGACACCAGCAGGTAGCGGCGGGGGCCGTCGGCGCCGAGCAACGGCGGCAGCAGCCGGGCTCCCTGGTCCGCCGCGGCGGTCAGGCCGGCGAGCCGGTCGAGTTCGGCACACAGCCCGGTCAACGCGTCGCGCACCTGCCCGACGAGGTCGTCGGTCGGCACCGTCCGCAGCCGCTCGGTCGTCTCCCGCACCGCTCGATCCGCCGCGGACACCTCGGTGGACACGGCGCGCAGCCGGGCCAGGTCGAGCCGCCCCTCCTTGGGCACCAGCGAGGCGAGGTCGATCCGCAGCAGGGTCGGGAAGGCGAGCCGGGCGAGGTCGTCCACCGCCACCGCGATCCGGCGTACGGCGGAGAGGTTGTCCCCGGCGTACGGCGTCTGCCGGCCGAGCCACCAGCCCGGGTCACCGGTGGCGCTCTTGGCGGCGGCCGCCTGCGCCTGGAGCGCGGCGAGGGTCCGCTGGGCCCGGGCGGCATCCCCACCCACCACCTGGGCGCTGAGTTCCTTGGCCAACCCGGCGGCGTTGAGCAGGTGGGCCCGGGCCTGCCAACCCCGGAATCCGACCCAACCACCCAGCGTCAGCAGCAGCGAGACGACCACCAGCCCGATGAGCAGGACGCGCCGGACCCGGGCCCGGGTCCGCCGTCGGGACCTTGGCCGCCGACCACGCGACACACCGCTCTCCCCCACACCACTCTCCCAGGACCGAATCGGACAGACTTGTCGATGCATCGCTTTCTAGCACGAAACAGCACAGCATCGGCCCGATATCAGGCAGTTTGCTGCTTCGCGTCCTGGTTTGCGATATCGGCTCGCCTCTATCGGCGGGCGCGCGCCGGCGCCGAGACGTCCTGGAGCATCTGCTCGATCCGGTCGACGCCGGCCCGCAGCGACATCTCCCGCAGGTAGGCGTCCCGCCCCCGGCGGCCCATGTCGACCCGGGCGGGCGGCGGGATCGTCGACGCCAGCCAGAACCGGTCCGCCAGCGCGGCCCAGTCCTCCGGCGGGCAGGACAACCCGGCCCGGGCCCGCTCCACGAGCGCCACCGTGTCGCCACCGGCCGAGGCCACCACCGGAGAGGCACAGGAGAGGGCGGCCTGGAGCTTGCCGGGCACCATCCCGCGCAGCTCGGGCAGGTCGCGCAGCATGACGAGCTGGTAGTCGGCCGCCGCGTACAGCGCCGGCATGTCCAGCGGCGAGCGTCGCTCCACGAAGCGGACATTGTTCGCCCGGAGCTCGGCGGCGAGCCCCCGCACCCGCCGCTCCTCCGCTCCGGAACCCACCAGGACCAGATCCATCCGGTCGTCCAGCGCGGCCGCCGCGCGCACCGCGGTCTCCAGGCCCTGCCGTACGCCGATCGTTCCCGCGTGCATCACCACGCACCGGCCGTCGCGGCGGATCAGCTCCCGCGCGGCCGGGCTGGGCTCGGTCGGCCGGAAGATCCGTTCGTCGGTCCAGTTGAGCACCACCCGCACCCGGTCCGGGTCGGCGCCGGCGGAGACGACCAGGTCCCGCATGGACGGCGCGGTGACGGCGATGCCGCCGGCCTCCTGGTAGATCCGGCGCAGGGTGGCGCCGAGCCGCCCCGACCACCGGCGGCCCTCGTCGGGCCGGGACGAGTCCTCCTCCGGCCAGACGTCCTGCACGTGCAGCACGGTCGGTACCCGGCCGAGCAGCCGGACCAGGGCGGCCGCGGCGAAAGTGGCCGCCGGCAGCTGGAAGACGTACAGGGCGTCGACGTCACCGAGGTAGCGGCGACCGGTCAGCGCCACACTGCCGGCGAAGGAGAGCCAACTGGCCATCCGCGCTCCGGCCGAGCCGTCGCCGCCGGCGTACCGGGGCACCCGGCGGACGGTCAGCCGCTCGCTGTGCGTCTGGTGCCGCCACCGCTGCCGCCAGCCCGGATAGACGTGACCACCCGGGTAGTCCGGGAAACCGGTGAGCACGCGTACCTCGTGACCCCGGGCGGCCAACTCCTCGGCGAGGCTGCCCGGGATGAACGCCGGCTCCGGCGGGAAGTGGTAGGACAAAATGCCGATCTTCATGGCCGCGCTCCCGGTGCGGTATCCCGGCGCCCGACCCGACGCACCCCGTACCATGCACGCATCCCCTCTGCGTCCGGCCGCGATCGCCGGAATTCCGCCGTCGCGGCGATCAGCCGCGCCACCGTGCCGACGAGAGGGGTGCAGATGGTCGACGGGGTGCTCTTCGTCTGCCACGCCAACCTGTGCCGGTCCCCCATGGCCGAGTTCCTCGCCCGGCGGCTGCTCCGCGATCTCCCGGTCACCGTGACCAGTGCGGGCACCGACGCCGTCGACGGCGGGACCATGCACCCGTACGCGGTCGCGGTCGCGGCCGGGACCGGCGTGGATCCGGCGGCGTTCCGCACCCGGCGGCTACGCCCGGAGCATCTGACCCGGGCCACGCTGGTGCTGACCGCCACCCGGCGACAGCGTTCCGTCTGCACCGCGCTGGCCCCGGCCGCGCTGCACCGGACCTTCACCCTTCGCCAGTTCGCCCGGCTGGCCGCCGCGGCCGAGGCCTCCACCGGGGCCAGCGGGACCCCGCTCCGCGCGGCGGTGGCGGCGGCCGCCCGCGCCCGGGGGCGGCTGCAACCCGCCACCCTCGACGCGGACGACCTGGGCGACCCGATCGGTGGCTCACCCGCCGACTTCCGGCGCTGCGCGGAGGAGATCGAGCGGTCGATCCGACCCGTGCTGGCACTCATCGCGACAGCCGGGTGAGTTCCTGGGTGCGGTCGCCCAGCGGCGCCCCGGGCTCGCCGCGCCGGGCGACACCCGCCCGGTCGGTGGGTACGGACGACGCGGCCGGCGGAACGACCACCTTGTACGCCTCGTACTGGTAGGCGTCCGCCCGGGCCACCTTGGCCATGTTCAGCACACAGCCGAGCAGGCGCACCGACACCGAGTGCAGTGCCCGGGACGCCGCGGCCACCTGGCTGCGCGAGGTCCGCCCCTGCTGGGTGACCAGCAGCGCGCCGTCCGCCTGCACGGCCACCACCACGCCGTCGGTGACGGCGAGCAGCGGAGCGGTGTCGATGACCACGATGTCCGCCGACTCCCGCAGGGCGACCAGCAGGTCCGCCATCGCCTTGGAGCCGAGCAGCTCACTCGGGTTGGGCGGGGTGGCGCCGCTGGGGAGCACGAGCAACGACTTGTCGCCCCACCGCTGCACCACGTCGCCCACCTGGACGTCACCCACCAGCACGTCGGTGAGGCCCACCCCACCGTCGACCCCGAGGTAGTCGGCGACCTTGGGACGGCGCAGGTCGGCGTCGATGAGCAGCACCCGCCAGCCCGCCTCGGCCAGCGCGATCGCCGTGTTGCAGGCCATGGTGGTCTTTCCCTCGCCCTGCAGGGCGCTGGTGACCGCGATGACCCGGGCCGGCTCGTGTACGTCCACAAAGCGCAGGTTGGTGCGGAGCTTGCGGACCGCCTCGGCGCGGGGCGAGTTGGCCGCGTCGCCCACGATCAGCGGAGCCGCCTTGGCCCCGGAGTCGAACGGGATCTCGCCCAGCAGCGGGCTGCCGGTCACCCGCTGGAGCGCGGCCGCGTCCCGCATCCGGACGTCGGCGACGCCCCGCAGCACGGCCAGCCCCGCGCCGAGCAGCAGGCCCAGCAGTCCACCGATGACCAGGTTGCGCACCGGCTGCGGCGCCACCGGGCTGGAGGTGACCCGGGGGCCGCTCACGATCTCGATCTTGACCGGTGGCGACTTGCCGTCCGCGGGCGTCTCCACCTTGCGCACCAGCTCCACGAACTTGGCGGAGAGCGCCTCGGTGGTCTGCAGCGTCCGGGTCTGGTCGGTGTCGGTGAAGGTGGCCTTCAGCAGCACCGTGCCGGCCTCGGTGGAGGTGCTGATCCGGCGCTGCACCTGGTCGGCGGTGAGGCCGAGCGGGCTCTCCGTCACCACGCTCTGCGCCAGCCGGTCGCTGGTCAGCAGGTCGGCGTAGGACTTCACCCGCTGCTGGAGGAAGAGGCCGCCCTGGTAGGCGTCGGTGACCCCCTGGCTGGGCGTGGTGACGAAGAAGGTCACCGAGCCCTGATAGCTGGGTGGCGTGCGGACCGTGATCAGAGCGGCCGCCCCCACGGCGACCATCACGGTGACCAGAACGATCCACCAGTGGCGTCGGACCAGCCGCAGGTAGCTGAGAACGTCCATCACGCTCCCCCTCGCGACACGCCGATCAGCCGATGAAACTGCACGAAAGCCCCCTAAAACGCCCAGTTGCCATGCCAGGATCGAAAGCGCATATACATCACAGTAAGCGACCGGACGAATGTAAACGATTAGAAGCGCTCATACGGTCTAAATCCTTCCATTCCCGGTTCGGACGCAGAGGACATCCATGGATCGCGAAGCAACCGCCGCCGCCCGGCCCCGCGACTGGGTCACCCGCCGCACGGCCACCCTGTCTCTGTTAACGCTGGACACCGCCGCGTGGTGCGGCGGATTTCTCGGCGCGGCGTGGACCCGTTACGAGTTCGAGCTGACCGCCGTCCGCGGCGTCCGGGTGCTGACCGTGGCGCTCGGCTGCGCCGCGCTGTACGCGGTGCTCACCCTGCTTCGCTTCCGGATGTACGGGCGGCACCCGATCGGCAGCGCCGGCGAGGCCCGCGGGCTGGCCGGCCGGGCCGCGACCGCCGCGCTGGCCACCCTGGCCTGCCTGCTGCTGCTGCCGTGGACCGAACGGCCGACACCGGCCACCACCCCGCTGCTCGGCGGCGCGGTCGCCCTGGTGCTGATGGCCGCCGGCCGCGCCGCCTGGCGGACCCGGCAGGAACGACACCGCCGGCCGGTCCGCGCCGCGGAGCGGTGCCTGGTCTACGGCGTGGACGCGGCCAGCGAGCGCCTGGTCCGGGTGCTCCTCGGCGATCCGCAGGGCCGGTACCAACCGGTGGGCCTGCTCGACGACGACCCCGCCAACCGGCGGCTGCGCCTGGAGGGGCTGCGAGTGCTGGGCGGTCGGGAGCAGATCGGCTCGGCGGTGCGGGCGACCCGGGCCGGCACCGTGATCTTCTCGATGAGCGGCTCGGACGCGGCGCTGCTGCGGGACGTGCGCGCTGGCACGCTCCAGGCCGGCGCCGCGTTCAAGGTGCTCCCCCCGGTCCGCGAGCTGCTCGACCGTCCGGTCGCGGTCACCGACGTCCGGGACATGCAGCTCACCGACCTGCTCGGGCGGGCGCAGCGGGTGGCCGAACTGACCGTGGAACGCAGCGGCCTGGCCGGGCGGCGGGTCCTGGTCACCGGCGCCGGCGGCTCCATCGGCTCCGAGCTGTGCCGGCAGATCGCCCGCTGCGAGCCGGGTGAGCTGATGATGCTCGACCGGGACGAGTCGGCCCTGCACGCCCTGCAGATGTCCCTGCACGGCCGGGCGCTGCTCGACGGCCCGGAGCTGATCCTGGCCGACATCCGCGACGCCGAGGGCATCGCCCGGATCATCGCCGACCGGCAGCCGGACGTGGTCTTCCACGCGGCGGCCCTCAAGCACCTCACCATGCTCCAGCGGCACCCCGGCGAGGCGATCAAGACCAACGTCTTGGGCACCCTCAACGTCCTGGAGGCGTGCCGGGACGTCGCCGAGTTCGTCAACATCTCCACGGACAAGGCGGCCAACCCGACAAGCGTGCTCGGCTACTCGAAGCGGATCACCGAGCGGCTCACCGCCCACTTCGCCGACCAGCTCGGCCGGGCGTACCTGAGCGTCCGCTTCGGCAACGTGCTCAGCAGCCGCGGCTCCGTGCTGACCGCGTTCCAGGCGCAGATCCGGGCCGGGGTGCCGATCACCGTCACGCACCCGGAGGTGACCCGCTACTTCATGACCGTGCAGGAGGCGGTGCACCTCGTGCTCCAGGCGGCCACCATCGGCCGCGGCGGTGAGGCGCTGGTGCTCGACATGGGCGAGCCAGTACGCATCGCCGACGTCGCCCGCCGGCTCGCCGCCGAGGCGGACCACCCGGTCGACATCGTCTACACCGGGCTGCGGCCGGGCGAGAAGCTGCACGAGCACCTGTTCGGCGCCGACGAGGCGGACAGCCGGCCGCTGCACCCGCTCATCTCGCACGTGGCGGTGCCGTCGCTCGCCCCGGAGGAGGTACGCGGGCTGGACCCGTACGCCGACCCGGACGAGTTGGTCAAACGGCTGGCGGCGCTCTGCGACCACGTCCACGCGTCGCTGCCCGTGCTGCCCGGGCAGCGCTGAGCCGGGCGTGGTGGGCGCTTCCGCCCGGCGGCTGAGCGAAGCTTCCCACCGGCCCGGATCGGCACTGCCGCCGTCGCCGGGATAGGGTCGAAACCGGTGTGCCGGGAAGTCTGGTCGGCGAGTTCCTTGCCGTCGACGAGCCGGAGTTGGACACCGCATGACCAACCGCACCCCGCGCACCCGCCTGCCCGAACGCCTCCTCTCCCGCCGTTCCTGGCCGGAGGCACGCTTCCTGGCCGACGTGCTGCGTACCGAGACGGTGGGCGGCGCGCTGCTGCTGCTCGGTGCGGTGATCGCGCTGGCCTGGGCCAACTCCCCCTGGCGGTCCGCGTACGCGGAACTGGGCCGCTGGGTGCCGTGGCCCGGCGGCGGGGCGCTGCACCTGGACCTCGGCCTCGCCGCGTGGGCCGCGGACGGCCTGTTGGCGATCTTCTTCTTCGTGGTGGGCCTGGAGCTCAAACGCGAGTTCGTGGCCGGGGACCTGCGGGACCCGCGGCGGGCGACCGTGCCGGTGGTCGCCGCGATCGGGGGCATGCTGGTGCCCGCCCTCTGCTACGTCGCGGTGGTCCTCTCCACCGGCGGGGCGGGACTGCGCGGCTGGGCCATCCCCACCGCCACCGACATCGCCTTCGCCCTCGCCGTGCTGGCAGTGGTCAGCTCACACCTGCCGCAGGGGCTGCGCGCCTTCCTGCTCACCCTCGCGGTGGTCGACGACCTCTTCGCGATCATCATCATCGCCGTCTTCTACACCGCCGACTTCCGCCCGTTGCCGCTGCTCGCGGCGCTGGCACCGATCGCCGTCTTCGCGCTGCTGGTGCAGCGGCGGCGGACCTGGTGGTGGGCGCTCATCCCGCTCGCCGGGCTCGCCTGGACCCTGGTGCACGCCTCCGGGGTGCACGCCACGGTCGCCGGGGTGCTGCTCGGCTTCACCGTGCCCGTGCTGCCGTCCCGGGCCGGCGGACCGGGACTGGCGGAGCGGCTGGAGCACAGGTGGCGGCCGGTGTCGGCGGGCTTGGCGGTGCCGGTCTTCGCGTTCTTCGCCGCCGGCGTGTCGCTGGTCGACGTCGACCTGGGCGCGGTGCTCACCGACCCGGTCGTGCTCGGGGTCGCCGCCGGTCTGGTGCTCGGCAAGACGGTCGGCGTATTCGGCTCGACGTTCCTGCTCGCGCGGTTCACTCGGGCCGAACTCGACGAGGAGATCACCTGGGCGGACCTGCTCGGGCTGGCGCTGCTGGCCGGCATCGGCTTCACCGTCTCGCTGCTCATCGGTGAGCTGGCCTTCGGCGCCGGCAGCCCGGAGGACGACCGGGTGAAGACGGCCGTGCTGCTCGGCTCGCTGATCGCGGCCACGCTGGCCTCGACCGTGCTGCTGCGCCGCAACCGGGTGTACCGGCGGATCTCGGAGCGGGAAAGCCGGGACGCCGACGGCGACGGCATCCCAGACGTCTACCAGAAGCGGACCACGTAGCGCGGGCGGCGTGGCCGATCAGCGCCGGCGGTCGGCCGTGCGCTCCTCCTCCGGCTCCTCCCGTTCCTCGGTCTCCTCCTCGACCGCCTCGGCGTACGGCTCCATGAGGTCGTCGGCCGGCACCGCGACCTCCTCGGCCAGGTCCTGCTCGTCGGGGCGCGCGCCGGGCGGCGGCTCGGGAGCGGTGGTCTCCCCGGCGAAGCCGTACTCGTTGGGCTCGTCGTGCCTGGCCATGCGCTGACCTCCCGGTCGTCCGAAGGTTCGCCTCTCCTGCCGCCCACGCTAGGCGTCCGGCGTCGCCGCCGCAGGGCGGCACAGATCTTCGTAACCGGGGGCCGGCCTCGACGATCCCCTCGGGCGTGCGCCGCCGCCGCGACCCACGCGGTCGCGGCGGCGACACCCCGCGGACGACTCAGGTCAGCTCGTGGACCGCCTCCAGGATCAGCCACAGGCCGGAGATGGCAAAGAGGATCGCCGCGCCGTACCGGATGGTCTTCTCCGGCAGGTGCTTGCCGAGCAGCCGGCCGACCATGATCGCCAGGGCGTCGGCGGCCACCATGCCGATCGTGGAACCGAGCCAGGTCCCGAACCAGCCGTACTTGGTGGCCAGGGTGATGGTGGCCAGCATGGTCTTGTCACCCAGCTCGGCCAGGAAGAAGGCGACGCCGACGGTGATGATCGCGGACTTGCTGCTCTTCTCGGCCTTGCGCTTCTCCTCCTCGGTGAGCTTGTCGCCGCGCAGGGTCCACGCACCGAAACCCAGGAACGCCACACCGGCGATGAGCGAGATCCAGGTGGTGGGCAGCGCCGCGTGCAGCCCGTACCCGATCGCCACCGAGGCCAGGTGCACGATGGCGGTGGCGACGGTGATGCCGATGAGCACCGGCACGGGCTTGAACCGCGTGGCGAACGTGAGGGCCATGAGCTGGGACTTGTCGCCCAGCTCGGCGACGAAGATGACGCCGAAGCTGATCACCAGCGCGACGAGGAAACCGTCCATGTGAACCTTCCCGATCAAGCCGGGAGGAGGTACGGGGGCGCCCTCGACCCGGCTGCGACAGCCTGAGTCGAAGGTCTCGCCCGCCCCGGGGACCGGGGCCGCGTGGCCGGATGCGGAACGCACCAGTATGTCGACCACGACATTGGGGGCTACTCCCCTTCGCGCCGCCCAGCCTAGCCCACCCCGGCCGGCGGGGTCGCCGCGGGTGAACAGGCTCACCGCGGCGGCCCCGGACGCTCAGTCGGCCCGGGCGAGGGTGACGCCGAACAGTCCGTCCGGGTCGGTCCAGAACGCCTGCGTGGCGAAGCCGGCGTCGGTCAGCTCGGCCGCGATCCCCTCCGGGTGGAACTTCGCCGAGATCTCCGTCCGCAGCTCCTCACCGGCGGCGAACCCGACGTCCAGGTCCAGCACGTGCACCCGCATCGGGCGTTCGGCGCGCAGCCGCATCTCGATCCACTCGTGCTCGGGATCCCAGACCGCCACGTGGGTGAACGCCTCCGGGTCGAAGTCCGCCCCCAGCTCCCGGTTGATCACACGGAGCACGTTGCGGTTGAAGTCGGCGGTCACCCCGGCCGCGTCGTCGTAGGCGGGCACGATCACCTTCGGGTCCTTGACCAGGTCGGTGCCGATCAGCAGCCAGTCGCCGGCCTCCAGCGCGGCACGCATGGCGGTGAGGAACTCGGCCCGCTCCACCGGCAGCAGGTTGCCGACGGTGCCGCCGAGGAACACCACCAGCCGCCGGCCGCCGGTGGGCAGCCGGTCGAGCTGCCGGGTGAAGTCGCCGACGATGCCGCGGACCCGCAGCCCGGGGTATTCGGCGGCGATCCGCTCGGTGGACTCCCGCAGCGCGCTGACCGACACGTCCAGCGGCGCGAAGGTGCCCAGGCCGCCGTGGCGGGTGAACGCGTCGAGCAGCAGCCGGGTCTTCTCCGACGAGCCGGACCCCAGCTCGATCAGCGTCTTCGCCCCGGTCACCTCGGCGATCTCGTCGGCGTGCTCGGTCAGCACCGCCCGTTCGGCCCGGGTCGGGTAGTACTCCGGCAGCCGGGTGATCTCGCCGAAGAGTTCACTGCCCCGGGCGTCGTAGAACCATTTCGGTGGCAGCCACTTCGGCTGCGCGGTCAGCCCGACCCGTACATCCTCCCGCAGGCTGCGGTCGAGGTCCTGCTCCGCCAGGTAGATCTCCAGTGGCTCCGCGCTCATGAGGTGCCCCTTCCGTTGCCCGAACGTCCTGCCCTACCCGTGGAAACGTTGGTTCAGGCGGCCACCAGGTCCCGGGTTCGCACCCCGGTCGCGGTCGCCACCACCAGCCGCCCGTCCGGCACCGCCTGCCAGCCGGGGTCGTCGTCGAGAGGTTCCGAGGCCAACAGCACCGACTCGGGGGTACGACGCACCGACAACGCGTGCCCGGCCACGCTGGCCACCGCCGTCGTACCGTCGGTGAGCAGCAGGTTCACCCGCGACCCGGGCGCGGCCGCCACGACGGCCGCGACGGTGTCGGCCACCGCCCGCGCCGGATCCTGCCCGGCCCGCAGCCGGTGCCGGACCAGCGCCCACAGCAGCGCGGCGTCGGTCGGCGCGTCCAGCGTCAGCAGGTCGCGGACCGGCAGCTCGGCGGCGAGCGGCACCACCGTGTCCGGCCAGCCCCGGACCACGCCGTTGTGGCTGAACAGCCAGCGCCCCTCGGCGAACGGGGCGGCGGCCGTCTCCTGCACCGGCATGCCGACCGTCGCGGACCGGACGGCGGCCAGCACCGCACCGGCGACCGTGACCGCCGCGAGCCCGGGCAGGGTGGTGTCGCTCCACAGCGGCTGCGCCCGCCGGTAACGGACCGGGTCGCCGGTGCCCGGGTACCACCCGACGCCGAAGCCGTCGGCGTTGATCGTGCCGCCGCCGCGCATGTCGCGCGGCGCCCAGGACTGCCGCAGCAGCCCGTACGGCGGGTCGTACAGCAGGCTACGCAGGCTGACCGGCGGACCGAGGTACGCCAGGTGGCGGCACATCAGGCGGAACCGCCGCTCACGCCGGACCCCTCCGGTCGCTCACGCCGCCGCCTCCTCCGGCCGGGCGTCCCGGGCGCAGCGGAAACCGCTGAAGATCTGCCGCCGGATCGGGTAGTCCCAGTTGCGGAAGGTGCCCCGGCAGGCCGCCCGGTCGGTGCCGAACGAGCCGCCACGCAGCACCCGGTAGTCGTCGCCGAAGAAGACCTCGGAGTACTCGCGGTACGGAAACGCGACGAAGCCGGGATGCCCCCGGAAGGTGGACGAGGTCCACTCCCAGACGTCCCCGATGAGCTGGTGCACGCCGAGCGGCGAGGCACCCGCCGGATACGCGCCCACCGGCGCCGGCCACAGGTGCCGCTGCCCCAGGTTCGCGTGCCCGACCGTCGGGTCCTCATCGCCCCACGGGTAGCGACGGGAGCGCCCGGCCGCGGGATCCCAGCGGGCCGCCTTCTCCCACTCCGCCTCGGTGGGTAGGCGCTTGCCGGCCCAGGCCGCGTACGCCTCCGCCTCGTACCAGCAGACGTGCACCACCGGCTCGTCGTCGCGCACCAGCGACCAGCGGCCGAACCGGCGGTACGCCCAGCCGTCGCCGTCCCGCCGCCAGTGCATCGGCGCGCTCAGCTCCGCGTCGACGCGGTGTCGCCAGCCCGCCACACTCCACCAGCGCGGCTCGTCGTACCCGCCGTCGGCGATGAAGGCGCGGTACTGGCCGTTGGTGACCGGCACGGCGTCGATGACGTACGCGGGCAGGTCCACGGTGTGTGCGGGGCGCTCGTTGTCCAGCGCCCACGGGTCGGTCGAGGTGCCCATGGTGAACGGCCCGGCCGGCACCAGCACCTCGCCGCCGACCCGGCTTCGCGGCTCGGGCGGTGGTGGCGCGTCCAGCACCGGCACCCCGGCGCGCAGCTGGTGGGTGGCCAGCATGGTCTCGTCGTGCTGCTGCTCGTGCTGCACGATCATCCCGAACGCGAAGCCGTCCGCCACCAGCTTCCGATCGGTGAACCGGATCCCGTCGAGCAGGTCGTACACCTTGTCCCGGACGGTGCGCAGGTAGGCGCGGGCCTCGGCCGGGGGCAGCAGGGGCAGCGCGGGGCGGTCCTTGCGGGGCTGTTTGAACGCGTCGTACAGGTCGTCGATGTCGCGGCGTACCGGATCGCGACCGCCGACGTCGCGCACCAACCAGAGCTCCTCCTGGTTGCCGACGTGGGCCAGGTCCCAGACCAGCGGGGACATCAGGGTGGAGTGCTGCCGGATCAGGTCGTCGTCGTCCACCGCGTCGGTCAGCAGCGCGGTGCGGCCCCGGGTGCGGTCCAGCTCCGCCGCGATCCGGCTGCGCAGCTGCTCGCTGTCCGTACCCGGCCGCTCGGTCGTGGTCACCGGTGTCCCCTCTCCGCGGCGGCGCGGCGCCGCACGATTCCTCGACTCGTCTCCTCGTGGATCCCGGCCGGCAGGTCCAGCTCGGGCAGGGCCGCCAGGGCCAGGTCGAACAGTGCCGCCGCGGCGGCAGCCAGCGGGCCGTCGTCGAGCCCGTGCCGGGCTGCGGCCTGCCAGCGGTCGGCGACCGGGGTGGCGACGGCCAGCGCGTCCCGGGTGGTGGCCGGCTCGGCGAACAGCGCGGCCAGCACGGCCAGCGGCACCGTCCACTCCCGCCGCGGCTGGGCGTCCAGGTAGCGCACCTCCAGGTAGCCGCGCGGGCGTACCGGCGGGAAGAGCGTGCTGACGTGATACTCCAGGTCCTCGGTGGTCGGCGGGCGGGGCAGCGCCCCGGCCAGCCAGTCGGCGAAGGTGACCCCCGGCGGCGGGGTCCAGTCCGGACCGTCACCGCGGATGCACAGCAGCGGCGCGGCGAGCGCGTACTCGGTCCACGCGGCGAGCGGGTCACGGTCGGGCGAAACGGGCGACCAGACCGGCCGGGTCCGGGCCGGGTCGATGGCCAGCCAGGCGGCCATCCGGGCCGAGGCCCAACCGGTACGCCGGCCGGCGTACCGGTCCGCGGTGGCGAACGCGGCCAGCAACGGCGGACCGACGGCGTGCGCCGTCGCCCACCGCTGCGCCAGCTGTTCCGGCTCGCCCGCGTCAAGGCAGACCTGCAGGCTGGCCGTGCTGTACATCATGACCCGACCGGCCGGGCCGTGCCGGTCGAAGACGCAGCGCATGGCCTGGTAGCGGGGAGTTTCCACGACGGAGCGCGGGATCCGCCAGGGATCCAGGCCGGCGCGGCCGAGGGCGAGGCCGGCGGCGTCCAGCGCGGCGGTCAGCTCGGCGACGTCGGCCTCGGTGGCCAGGATGAGCGCGGCGATCGACGGTCGCGGCGCGGAGGAGATTTCCACCTGCCCGCCCGGCTCCACGGTCACGGCGCCGCCGTGCCGGAGCCTCTCGGCCGGGCTGGTGGGATCGATGGTGACGGGGCTGTGCCGCCCCAGCGCCCGGTGCAACCGCGCGCGGTCGACCGGGCGGGCCGGGTCCGCGGCGTCGTGCACCGTCCATTCCAGCTCGACGCCGGTGAGCGTGGGCGGACCGGTCTTGAAGCAGATCCTGGCGATGTACCGGGCGGCGGCGGCCTCGTCCGGCAGGACGGTCGTCCGGTCCAGCTCCGGTGACATCACCAAGAGAAGGCTCCTCTCCCCGTGCGGGGTGGGCGACCACGGTGTCGACGGGCGCCCCCACCGTCGCGGGTCGGGCGTCCGCGGTCCCACCCATCTTCTGTCTAGCAGACGGATCCCGCCCGCCGAGGGAGATGAATTTTTGTCCGAATCGGGTTGCGGACGAAGCCGGTGGGATCAGCCGTCGATGCCTGGCCCCTGCACCGCGGCCGGGTTGCCCACACCGGACTTGCCGCTACCCGATTTGGCGCTGTTCGACTTGCCGCTGTTCGACTTGGCGCTGTTCGGCTCGTCCGGGCCCCCGGCGGAGGTGGTCGCGCCGTCGGCCCCGGACGACGCGCCGGCGGACCCGAATTTGGCAGGCGCACCGGACGACGTGGCGGGCGCACCGGACGACGGGGCGGGGGCGCCGGACGACGGGGCGGAGGCAGCAGGGGACGGCTTCGGGGCCCGTTCCGGGACGAGCCGGAGGCAGAAGTCCTCCACCTGGTCCGCGCCGCCCGCTGCGGCGACCAGGTCGGCGAAGCCCGGAGACTCCAGCGCCTTGGCCCGCTGCGGTGGCGACTTGGCCAGGTAGGCCTTGCAGTGGCCGGCCAGCTTGCCGGCGCCGGCCGGCTGGCCCGGCCCATCGGACGGGGTCGGGGCGGCACCGGTGGTCGGGGATTGGCCGGGAATTCCGGTGCCGGTCGGGCTCCCGCCCTGGGATCCCGTCGGCGCCGCCGCGCTCTCCCCGCCGGTGCTGCCCGACGTGCTCGGGGCCGGTGGCGGTGCCGGTTGGTCGGGCCGGTCGAGGCTCACCGCGGCGAACGCGACCCCGGCGGTGGCGGTGGTGGCGAGCCCGGCGAGCCAGGCCGCCGCGCCGACGCGGAGGCGTCCCGGCCGACGGGGCGCGAGCGCCGGCGCCGGTACGGGTGCCGCGCGGGCCGCCCGGAACGCGGCGAGCGCCTGTTCCTCGCCGGACAGCTCGCCCGGCTCGGCGGGCGCTGCCGCCGCGACGAGCAGGTGGGCGAGCGGATCGGCGGCCGGCTGGCGGCCGGCACGGGACGCGTCGAGAAGACGGTCGGACTCCGCCCGGTCGGCGGGTCCGACGGATCGGTGAAACCTCATCCAGATTCCCCTCACGTCATCCGTCCGCCGGCTCGGCCTTGGGCGCGTTCGGCGCCGCTCGTCCCCGGCCGGTACGGGGGCGGGGTGGGGTGGCCTGCTCGGTCCGGTTGGACGCCTGGTGGACGTCGGAGCGTTCCAGGAGCGCGGCGAGGCGCCGGAGCCCCCGGTGCGCGGCGGTACGGACGGCGCCCGCCCGCCGGCCCAGCACCCGCCCGGCGGTCTCCGCGTCGAGCCCGATCACGGCGCGCAGCAGCACCGCCTCCGCCTCCCGCTGCGGCAGGGTGGCGATCAGCGCGAGCGCGCTCTCGGTGCCGATGGTCTCCCCGGCGCGCTCGGCGGTGTCGGCGTCCCCGGCCAGCTCGCTGAGCGCCTGCACCGGCACCGGCAGCGACGGCCGCCGGCGCTGCCGGCGGAGGTGGTCCATGGCGCGGTTGCGGGCGATGGTGACGGTCCAGGCGCGGAACTCCCCACCGGCGAAGCCGGGCAGGTCGCGGGAGATCTGCAGCCAGGCCTCGGAGGCGACGTCCTCGGCGTCCGCGCCGACCAGGGCGGTGAGGTAGCGCAGCAGGCCGGGCTGCAGGCTGCGGTAGAGGAAGCGGAAGGCCTCCTCGTCGCCCGCCTGCGCTGCGGCGACCGCCTCGCTCAGCTCACCGGTCATGGATTCGCCATTTCCGTTCTCGGGACCGACGCGTGCCGGTGCGGCGTGCCCAATGCCCGTTCCGGTCCCGGTGACCGGACCCCACCCGCACCATCAGCCCCCCGCTGACCTGATCGGCGCTCCGCGCGGAAACGTGCGGGCGCGCGCATGGACACACGTGCCGCGAAGTACGGTCCGTCGGCGGACATACCGTACCCGCGTCATGGGGCGGCCCAGAGCCGGGCTAACGCTAGGAGCGGCGGCACCGGCGGACAAGCCGCCACTCAACCGGGAAAGAGTGAGAATTCTCTACGGGCGGCCACGGCGGGTCGATGTAACGAAGAGCGCCGCCGGAACGCTGCGGGCCCGCCGGTGCGCGAGTCAGGCCGGTCAACGCGGACAAACCAAGCGTGGAGCGGCGATTCCTGGCCGATCGTACCCGAGCCGTCACGGTCCGCCAATCGACACCCGGGGCCGCCGGCCGTTCGGCGCAGGACGGTCGGACCGCCCACGCGCCCCGACGGGAGAGATCGCGGGAAATACTTCCGGGCACCACTGGGTACGGTATGGAGGTGTTGTCTTCGGAGGTCGTGCTCAGCGGTCGGTACCGCCTGGATGACCGTGTCGCCACCGGCGGCATGGGTGACGTCTGGCGTGCCACCGACCTGGTGCTGGGCCGTCGGGTCGCGGTGAAGGTCCTGCTTCCCGCGCTGGTTTCCGACCCCGATTTCATCGCCCGCTTCCGCGCCGAGGCGCGGATCATGGCGTCCCTGCGTCACCCGGGCGTCGTCCAGGTCTTCGACTGCGGCGAGGACGAGCTGCCCGACGGCGGCCGGGCCGACTACCTGGTCATGGAGTTCGTCGACGGCGAGCCGCTCTCCCGGCGGATCCAGGAGGCCGGCCAGCTCGAGGTCGCCGAGACGATGTCCATCGTGGCCCAGGTGGCCCAGGCCCTGCACGGGGCGCACACCCGGGGCATCGTCCACCGGGACGTGAAGCCGAGCAACCTGCTGGTGCAGCAGGACGGCACGGTCGTGCTGGTCGACTTCGGCGTGGCCCGGTCGACCAACGTCACCAGCATCACCAGCGCCAACGCCGTGCCCGGCACCGCGCTCTACATGGCACCCGAGCAGGCGGCCGGCCGGCCGGTCTCCGGCGCCACCGACATCTACGCGCTCGGCGCCGTCGCCCACTGCTGCCTCACCGGCAGCCCGCCGTTCACCGGCGACAACCCGCTGCAGGTGGCGGTCCGGCACCTGGACGACGAGCCGCCGGAGCTGCCGGCGGACATCCCGCAGCCGGTCCGCGACCTGGTCGCCCGGGCTCTCGCCAAGGACCCGGCCGACCGCTTCCCGGACGGTGCGGCGATGGCCGCGGCGGCCCGGGCGGCCATGGCCGGGGCACCGACCGCGACGGTGCCGGTGACGCTGCGCGGGGCGGTCGGGCCGGCCCCCGGCCGCGACGACCTGACCGTCGCGGCGCCCCTGGCCACGGTGGCGCCCGCCGGCCGCCGGGCCCGGCGCGGGACCCTGGTCGGCGCGCTGGCCGCGGTGCTGGTCGCGCTGGCCGCCCTGGGCGCGGCGCTCGGCGCGGCGCGGAACACGGGCGAGCCGGGCATCACCATCGAGAGCACCCCGCCGGCCGTCGCGCCCAGCGACGTCGCGGAGTCGCCGGCGGCGACCGAGACCAGCCCCGACGAGGTGACGCGGCCGCGCCGGCCGGCCCGGCCGGACAACAGCCCCTCGGCCTCGGCGAGCCCGACCCCCACCCCGTCCTTGACCGCGTCCGTGGAGCCGTCGGCGTCCGAAGCGCCGCCGAGCGCCTCGACATCGCCGTCGATGGAGCCCAGCCCGGCAGGCTCGCCGTCGGACGGCCAGCCGTCACCGGGCGACAGCGCCAGCGCGCAGACCAACGTCAAGGTGGATCAACAGCCCCGCGCGGGCGGCTGATCCGCCGAAAGCAGGCGAGCACACCGGGGCAACCCGGCCGGGCCGGCCCCGCATCCGCTGCGGGACCGGCTCGGCGTTCCGGGTCCGTTGCCGGTCACTCCGCGCCCAACGCCTCCACCACCGGCCGGGACAGCGCGCGCCGGGCCGGGAGGACGGAGGCGGCCAGCGCGGCCAGCACCGCCACGCCGAGGATCAGGGCGATCCGCGCCGGCGGCAACACCAGGATGAAGCTGCCGCCCACCCGGGCCACCACGGCCATCGCGCCGGCGGCGACCGCGGTGCCGAGGGCGACGCCGAGCACCGCGCCGACCAGCGCGATGAGCACCGCCTCGACGGCCAGCGCGGCCCGCATGCCGCGCCGGGTCAGCCCCACTGCCCGCAGCACCGCGTTCTCGCGGGTGCGTTCCACCACGGACAGGGTGAGCGTGTTGGCCACCCCGACCAGGGCGATGACCACCGCCAGGCCGAGCAACGCGGTGACGAAACCCAGCACCATGTCCACCGTGCCGGTGAGCATCTTCTTGTACGCCGCCTGGTCCATCAGGTTGACCGTCGGGTAGTCGGCCAGCACCTGGGTGAGCGCCGCCTTCGCGGTCGCCGGGGCGACCCCCGGCGCCGGGTCCACCTCGGCGAGGTAGCCGCGCTGCGCCGGGAAGAGCCGGGTGAAGTCCGAGTCCACCACCTCGACCACGTACCCGGCCGGGACCGGGCTGCCGGCCAGCGGGGCGTCGTCGGCGCGCACCACCGCGGCGATCCGGAACTGCCGGCCGGCGAGGGTGACGGTCTGCCCGACCGTCCAGCCGCGCGCCGCGGCCAGCTCCCGGTGCACCAGCACCGCACCGGGCCCGAGCCCGCCCGCGTCCCCGGCGTCGACGCCGGTCAGCGTCCGGCGCACCAGCGCCGGGTGCGCCGCGCGCAGCTGCACCCCGTCGGCCACCCGGCTGCGCTGTTCGTGCACCACGCCCAGCTCGGGGCGGGCGGCCAGCGCGCCGGCCAGCGGGGCCGGCAGGTCGCCCCCGATGCCGGTCACCACGAAGTCCACCCCGACCTCGGCGTCGACCGCGTCCTCGATGCCCCGCTTGGCGCTGGCCGCGCCGACCACGAAGGCGGTGACCAGCCCGATCCCGATCACCAGCGCGGTGGCGGTGGCGGCGATCCGGCGCGGGTTGCGGACGGCGTTGGCGACGGCCAGCCCGGCGGTCGCGCCGAGCAGCGGGCGCACCGGCCGGCCGAGCAGGCGGACCAGCGCCGGCACCAGCACCGGCCCGAACAGCACGATCCCGAAGAAGGCCAGCATCCCGCCGAGCGCGACCAGCGCCACCTGGCCTGCCGCGCCGGCGCCGAGCAGGGCGGCCACACCGGCGGCGAGCGCCAGCGCACCGGCCGCGAGCCGGATCCGTCCCGCCCGCCGGGCCGGCTGCACCGCCGCGTCGGTCAGCGCCGCCACCGGAGCGATCCGGGTGCCCTGCCAGCTCGGCACCGCGGCGGCACCGACCGTCATCAGGGTGCCGAGGAGGAGGCAGAGCAGCACCGTCGCGGGGCGCATGGTGAGCGGACCGCCCGCCGGCGCGTTCTGGGCCGACATCAGGGCGTCCAGCCCGACGGCCAGACCGACCCCGGCCAGCACCCCGACGGCCGACGCGACCAGCCCGGTCACCGCCGCCTCCAGCAGGGTGGCCCGGAACACCTGGCCGCGGGTGGCGCCGACCAGCCGGAGCAGCGCGGTCCGCCGGGTGCGCTGGGCCAGCACGATGGCGAAGGTGTTGGCGATGACGAAGCCGGAGACCACCACGGCCACCGCGGCGAAGGTGAGCAGGAAGGCGCTGAACTGCCGCAGGTTCCGGACGCTGTCCTCCACGGCCTCGTCGAGGATCCGCTGCCGGTCCTTGACCACCACGCCGGGCCCGACCGCCGCCCGGACCCGCTCGACGAGCGCGGCGCGGTCCACCCCGGGCCGGGCGGCGACGAGGATCCGGTCGTACCCGCGCTGGCCGCTGACGGCGAGAGCGTCGACGCCGGCCAGCCCGATGTACGGCCCGCCGACGTCCCGCGAGGTGCCGTCGACGTCGACGGTGCCGACCAGGGTGTACGGCCGGGCCGCCCCGGTGGCGCCGCCCACGCGGACCGGCGAGCCGAGCCGGAAGCCCTGCTCGGCGACGGTCGGCGCGTCGAGGACCAGTTCGCCCGGGCGCTGCGGCAACCGGCCGGCGACCACGTCGTACGACTGCACGGCCGGGTCGGTGGGGACGGCGGCGAGGACGGCGTAGCCGAGCACCGGGCGGCCGTCGGCACCGACGACCCCGCCCGAGCCGAGCAGTTCGCCACCGGCGGCGGCCACCTCGTCGACGGCCCGCACCCGGTCCACCAGGGCGGCTGGCAGCGGCTTGTCGTCCTGGCCGTACACGCCGAGATCGGTGTGCCGGTCGAAGGTGCCGGCGCGGGCATACGCCCCGGCGCGGATGCCGTCGGTGAAGATCAGGGTGCCGGCCACGAAGGCGACCCCGAGGACGATCGCCAGCGAGGAGAGCAGCAGGCGCAGCCAGTCGGCACGGACCTGGCGCAGGGTCAGGCGCAGCATCCCGCTCACCGCCCCACCGACGGCGCGAGGGCGCCGGCCGGGTCGAGGCGGGTGAGCGCCTCGCGCACCTGCCCGACGGTGGGCCGGACCAGTTCGTCCACCACCCGGCCGTCGGCGAGGAAGACCACCCGGTCGGCGTAGCCGGCGGCCACCGGATCGTGGGTCACCATGACCACGGTCTGGCCGAGGGTGTCGACCGCCTCGCGGAGCAGGCGCAGCACCTCCGCACCGGAGCGGGAGTCGAGGTTGCCGGTGGGCTCGTCGGCGAACAGCACCCAGGGGCGGGTGATCAGCGCGCGGGCCACCGCCACCCGCTGCTGCTGGCCGCCGGAGAGCTCGGCCGGCCGGTGCCCGAGACGGTCGGCCAGGCCGACCGCGGCCACCACCTGCCGCAGCCAGGCCGAATCGGGCCGACGGCCGGCGATGGCCAGCGGCAGCACGATGTTCTCCTCGGCGGTGAGGGTCGGCAGCAGGTTGAACTTCTGGAAGACGAAGCCGATCCGCTCCCGGCGCAGCAGGGTCAGCCGGCGATCGTCGAGCCGGGCCAGGTCGGCGTCGCCGATCCGGACCGTGCCGGCGGAGGGCCGGTCGAGGCCGGCGAGGCAGTGCATGAGGGTGGACTTGCCGGAGCCGGAGGGGCCCATCACGGCGGTGAAGCGGCCGGCGGCGAGGTCGAGGTCGACGCCGTCGAGGGCGACGACGCGGGACTGCGCGGAGCCGTACTCCTTGCGCAGGCCTCGGGCGGCGACGGCGACGCCGGTGGTCGTGGGTGCGACGGACACGTGTTGCTCCCCGTGTGGAGACGTTCATCTGACGCCTCCGACGCTATGCGCGACACCGCCCTGTCGATCTCCACCTGCGCGCTCGATCCTGGTACGCCGGCGGTCGCCCCGGACCGGGTGGACCCGTACGACCCAGGTCGTACGCCGGGTCAGCCGCCCGGCGTGACCAGCCCACTCTCGTACGCCAGCACCACCGCCTGCACCCGGTCGCGAAGCTGGAGCTTCGCCAGGATCCGGCCGACGTGGGTCTTCACCGTCGCCTCCGCGACGTGCACCCGGCCGGCGATCTCGGCGTTGGACAGCCCCTGCGCCACCAGCAGCAGGATCTCCCGCTCCCGTTCGGTGAGCTGCGCGAGCCGCGGGTCCTCGGTGGGGGCCGGGCCGAGCTGGCCGGCGAACCGGTCGAGCAGCCGCCGGGTGATCGACGGGGCGACCACCGAGTCGCCCTCGGCGACCACCCGGATCGCGGCGAGCAGGTCCTCCGGCGGGACGTTCTTGAGCAGGAACCCGCTGGCCCCCGCCTGGAGCGCGGCGAACGCGTCGGCCTCGGTGTCGAAGGTGGTGAGCACCAGCACCCGCGGCCGCCCGGCGGGCGGCCGGGCGCAGATCCGCCGGGTCGCCTCCACCCCGTCCATGGTCGGCATCCGCAGGTCCATGACGACCACGTCGGCCTCGACCCGGTCCAGCACGCGCAGCGCGTCCGCGCCGTCGATCGCCTCGCCGACCACCGCCAGGTCGGGCTGGGAGTCCAGCACCATCCGGAACCCCGCGCGCACCAGCGCCTGGTCGTCGACGATCACCACCCGGACGGTCATGCCGCCTTCCCTTCCTCCGCACCGGGTGTCGACGGTAGCGGCAGCCGCGCTTCGACCCGCCATCCCCCGGCCAGCGCGGGACCGGCGGTGAGGCTGCCGTCGTACACCCCGACGCGCTCGCGCATGCCGACCAGGCCGTGCCCGCCGGACGGCGCCGGCCGGACCACCGGCCGGCCGCGCCCGTCGTCGACCGCCCGGACCACCACGGTGTCCGCGGACCAGTCCAGGCTCAGCTCGACGGACGCACCCACCCCGGCATGCTTGAGCGCGTTGGTCAGCGACTCCTGCACCACCCGGTAGACGGTCAGCTCCAGGCCCGGCGGCAGGGGGACCGCCGCGCCGGTGGCGGCGCAGCTCACCCGCAGGCCGGCGGCGCGGAAGCGGTCCAGCAGGTGGGGCAGTTCGACCAGCGCCGGCCGGCGGTGCGCCGGCTCGGCGGACAACTCGCCGCCGGGCGCGGCCGCCGCGTCCGGCACGGCCGCCGGCTCCGGCCGGCTCGGCTCCCGCAGCACGCCCACCAGCCGGCGCATCTCCTCCAGCGCCTGCCGGCCGGTGTCCGCCACCACCTTGGCCGCCTCCCGGGCCGTCGCCGGATCCCGGTCGATGGTGAACCGCACCCCGTCCGCCTGCACGATCATCACCGCCATGCTGTGCGCCACCACGTCGTGCAGTTCCCGGGCGATCCGGGTGCGCTCCTCGGCCACCGCTGCCCGGGCCTCGGCCTCCCGCTCCCGTTCCAGGGTGGTGGCCCGCTCCTCCAGGCTCAGCACGTAGAGCCGCCGGGTCCGCACGTTCAGCCCCATCAGCCACACCGCACCGGTGACCAGCCCGAAGTAGATCGCGCTGGCCCACCAGGCGGCCGGGCCGCGCACCTGGAGCGCGGCCAGCACCACGCCGGCCGCGGCGACCACCCCGGCGAGCACCCCGTCACGGAGCCGGTCGGCGTACTTGACCACGCTGTAGAGGGCGATCAGCACGCCGACGTCGTAGCCCAGCGGCCCCCAGCCGACGATCACCTGGGTGAGCGCGAGCGCGGCCACCACCGCGGCCACCGCCGACGGGTGGGTACGCCGGAACAGCAGGACCAGCGCCATCACGATCCCGACGCAGGTGGCCTTCCAGCCACCCGGCTGGGCGACGCCCCCGGCGACGGCGAAGAGCGCCACCAGCCCGGAGACGGCGGCGTCGAAGGCGACGCTGCGTAGCGGGCGCCCGAAGATGATGCGGTCCACGGTCACCCAGCGTACGGGGTAGGTCGACCATCGATGCTCACCGCTACTGCGCGGCGACGCTCACCACGTGCCGCCCGCCCCGGGTTCACCGCGCCCGGACCCACGCCGGTCGGGCCCGGCCGTCAGCTCATCGGCAGCCGGTAGCTGCGCTCGCCGCCGCCCGCGGCGGTGACCAGCCGCACCTCGCCCGACTTCAGGCCGTATACCACGGACCAGCGGGTGTGTGCCTGCCGGACCGAGCCGAGCAGCCGGAGCGCGCTCGGGGCGTCCACGGTCCCGCCGGCCCGGTCCAGCGCCTCGGCCAGCACGCCGTACCGATGATCGCGCCGCAGGTCCCGGTCGGCCACCCCGACGGCCGGCACGTTGGTCAGCGCCTGCCACGCGCCCCGGCCCTTCTCGGCCCGCATCTCACCGTCGACGAACTCGACCACGGCGGACGCCCCGGTGGCGTCGGCGAGCAGGTAGTGCAGCGGCGGGCCGCCGTCGAAGTCCAGGTTGTAGCGGCCGAACACGGCGATCGCCTCGTCCACCGTGGCGGCCCCGTCGAGCACCAGCCGCAGGATGCGTACGGAGCCCACGGTCGGCCGGCCCGGCACCGGGCGCGCGGTCGCGCCGTCGTCGGCGGCCAGCCCCACGGCCAGGCCGCGCTCGTTCATCCCGTCGAAGGGCAGCAGCGGCGCGTTGAGCAGCCGCCGGTCCCCCGCCGGGTCGGCGCCGACACCGAGGTACGAGATGTCCACCACGGAGATCGAGGCGTACCCGTCCGGCGGGTCGGTCCGCAGCACCAGGGCCGGGTTCGAGTCCCAGTCGAAGTTGCGGGCGAACAGCGGCCGGGTCCGGTCGCCGAGCGCGGCGAACAGCGAGCAGCCGAACGGGCTCGCCTCGGGGGTGCCGGAGATGCCGACCGTCGGGTCGTAGTCCCCGACGTAGGTCATCTCGTACAGCGGCAGGTCGTCCACCCGGCGCAGGCTGGCCAGGGTCCGCTCGACCTGGCCGGCGTCCTGCCGGGAGGCGGTCGGGGTGCCGGCCGGGGACGCCGCCGGGGTCCGTTGGCTGGCGGCGCAGCCGGTGCCGGCGAGCAGCAGGGCGAGACCGGTGGCGAGCAACGTCCTCCGCATGCCGACGACGCTAGAGAAGGCAGCGACAGTTGTCCATCGGGTCAGCGGGCGGAGATCCGGGCCAGCTGCTCGTCGATCGCCGCGGGGGTGAGGGCGGGGCGACCGCCGGGGTGGCCCACCGTCGCGCCGGCCGCGGCGACCGCGTGCCGGGCCACCTGCTCGTACGGCTCGCCGCGGAGCAGGCTGACGGTGAGCGCCGCGACGAAGGCGTCCCCGGCGCCGGTGGTGTCCACCGTGGGCGTGTCGCTGATCGGCACGAAGCGTTCCCCGTCCGGCCAGACGAAGGCGTTCCCCTCCCCCGCCACCTCGACCGCAACCAGCGACGGCCCCCGGGCGAGCAGCTCCCGGCCCGCCCGCAGCCCCGTCCCGGCGTCCTTCGGCGGGTCGCCCACGATCAGCTCGACCTCCCGCGCGTCGGCCCGCAGCACGTCGGCCAGGGCGAGCAACTCCGTCGCGCCCGCCGGGTCCGCCGGCGCGCCGTCCAGCACCACCAGCCGGTCGGCCTCGCGGGCGCACCGGGCCGCCGCGAGCGCCGCCGGCAGCGGCTGCTGGAGTTGCACGAGCACGGCGCGGGCCGCCGAAAGCACCTCGGCCGCGCCGGTCACGTCGGCCTCGGTCAGCAGGGTCGCCTCGGGGATGTCCTCCAGGTAGCGCCAGTGGGCGTCGGCGTCCACCACGTCGACGATCAGCGCGCTGGGGGTGCCCGCCCGGCGCAGCACGGGGGCCACGTCGATGCCGTCGCTGCGGGCCTGGCCCAGCAGCCGGTCGCCGACCTCGTCCTCGCCGACCACGCCGAGCAGCCCGGGCCGGACGCCGAGCTGGGCCAGCCCGACGGCCTGGTTGGCCCCCTTGCCGCCGAGCAGTTCCCGGCGGCGGCGCACCGGAGCCGTACGGGACGGACCGGGCACCTCGTCCACCACGAGGACGAGGTCCCGGCACACCTGCCCCACCACCAGCGCGTCCAGTCCGGCCATGCCCGGTGATACCCCGGCCGCCGCCGGTCACGCCCCCGGGCTACCGGCGCGTGGCGGCGAACATGAAGCAGCCGTACACCACATTGCGGCTGTGCAGCCGGTCCACCGCCGGGTCGGCGAGCAGTTCGGTGATAACGGCCTCGGGCTCGTCGCCGTCGTGGAGCCGGCCGCCCACGATCCGGCCCCGGCGGTCGTAGGCCCGCAGCACCTGGGGCCGGCCCCGCCAGCCGGGCGGGTAACCCGGCCCGTGGTCGGGTCCGGGGCAGTCACCGTCGTGCGCGAAGACCGGCCCGACCTCACGGTACGGGCCGGCCGGCAGCGGTGGGGCGTACCCGAACAGCAGCAGCGGCTCGCCCGCGCCGGCGTCGCGCAGGCAGCAACGCAGCGGTTCGCCGCCCTCGGCGGTGCGGCGCTGCGGCGGCTGGCCGGACGCGTCCCGGTCGGTGCGCCGCACCTCGGCCAGCACCTCGCCCGGCATCGGCTGGATCAGGTACCCGGTGGACGTCGTCATGCGCCCAGCCTGGCGCGGTCCGGCGGTCGGTGCTGGCGGCGATCGGACCTCGCGTTTCGCGCCGTGAGCCGCCCGGTCCCGCCGGGGCGGCCGGCGGCTACCCCGGCAGCGGCGCCTCGTCCCCACCCCGGGCGCGGCGCGGGTTGACCATACGGCGGACCACCGGCGCGGTGTTCCACCGCGCCGCGCCCACCAGGTCCCGGACGTGCTCGAACACGGTGTAGTCGGGCCGGGCCAGCCCGTCGGCGATCGCCCGGTCCAGGTCGTTGCCGCACCGGCTGAGCACGCCGTCGAAGTCGCGACGGACCGGGTCGAGCAGGTGGTAGCCGTAGGAGCGGTGCAGGCGGGCGAAGAACGGCTTGTAGAGCCGGGCCCGCTCGTGCAGCCCGGACGAGTACGACATCGGGTGCTTCGGCCGCCGCCGGACGTAGTCGGGCAGCAGGTCGGCGAAGGCCTGCCGAAGGATCCACTTCTCCTGCCCGTCGCGCAGCTTGAGCTCGAGCGGCAGCCGCATCGCCAGCTCCACCAGGTTCAGGTCGAGGAAAGGCACCCGGGCTTCCACGCCGTGGCCCATGCTGGCCCGGTCCACCCGCTGCAACTCGGTCCGGCCGAGGTTGCGGATCTTGTGGAGGAAGAGCCGGCGGGACCGTTCCGGGCCGACCTGGTGATACATCGGGTAGCCGCCGAAGAGTTCGTCCGACCCGTCGCCGGTGAGCACCACCTTGATCCCCAGCTCGTGCAGCCGGCGGAAGATCGGCACCGAGACGACCGCGTTGATGATGTCGCCGTACTCGGTCAGCTCGGAGATCCGGATCGCCTCCCGGATGTCGGCCAGCCGGATGTCGCGTGGGCGCAACTCGATCACCTCGTGCGGCACGCCGAGGTCGGCGGCGAGTCGCCGCGCGTACGCCACGTCCGGGCTGCCCGGCACGCCGATGGTGATCGCGAGGCAGTCCGGGTGCAGCTGCCGGGTGTGCAGCAGCGCGAGCGAGCTGTCCAGACCGCCGGAGAGGACCACCCCGACGGTGAGGTCGGTGTCGAGCCGCACCCGGATGCTGTCGGTGAGCGCGACCCGGACGAGCAGGGCGGCCTCGTCCGGGTCGTCGATCACCGGCCGCCCGGCGCCGAGGCTGTGCAGGTCCACGTACGGGCGCAGCCGGACCGCCCCGTCGGGCTCGGCCCAGCCGTGGTGCCCGGGCGGGACCTCGCTGATTGGGGCGCCGTGCCCGACCAGCGCCTTCACCTCGGACGCCAGGTGCAGGCAGCCCGGGCTGCGGGACCAGTAGAGGGATTTCACGCCGAGGGGGTCACGGGCCAGGTAGGCCCGGCCACTGGCCCGCTCCACCACCACGAAGGCGTACTCGCCGCGCAGCCGGTGCACCGCCTCCTCGCCCCACTGCCGGAACGCGGCGAGCACCACCTCGGTGTCGCTGACGCTGTCGAAGGTGTACCCGAGCCGGGTCAACTCGGCGCGCAGCTCATGGTGGTTGAAGACCTCGCCGTTGTAGCAGAGCAGGTGGCGTTTGTCGGGCGTGACCCAGGGCTGCACCGCCCGCTCGCGGTCCACGATCCGCAGCCGCCGTACGCCGGCCAGCAGGCCGGCCTCCTGCCGGGTCTCGGTGACCTCGCCGCGTGGGGCGAGGGCGGCGAGCATCCGCCGGAAGGTCGCCGGATCGGCCTCCGGGCCGATGCTCAACGCGATCCCGCACACGCTCCGCTCACCCGCCCATCTCGGCCTCGTACGCCCGGCGGAACCGGAGCCGGGCGGTGGGCGCGAGACAGAGGTGCCAGGCCTGGCCCTCGTCGACCACGTTGATCTCGCCGGCCTCCTGGCGGGCCAGCAGCAGGTCGGCCAGCGCGTCCCGGACGCCGAACCGGGCGAACCAGGCCATCTCCACGTCGGCCGCCCAGCCGAGGCAGTGCCCGCTGGGCACCATGGCGGCGTATCCGAGACGGCGCAGCCGGTACTGGTGCTCGGCGCTGCGGGCGAGGCTGGTGACCCAGAGCGGCGGGGTGGCCGGCGGGCTGGCCGCGGCGAACTCCCGGGCGACGTCGTTGAGCAGGGCGATCACCTCGCGGCGGGCCCGGCGGAACATCAGCCCCGCGGTGTACGGGGTGGAGTCGGGCAGCAGCCGACGGCGTACCGCCCGCAGCCCGCGGCCGAGGACGGTGGCGGGCTGTTCCTGGTAGCGGAAGGCGAGCAGTCCGCGCCGGCGCAGCCACTCCAGGTCGACGAGGTCGGTGGTCGTGTCGACCTGGCTGTCGGTGAGGAAGGCCGGGGTGTCCCGCCACCACATGACGTCGATGCGGGAGAGCAGGTAGATCCGGACCAGCGCGGTGAGGTCGTGCGCCGAACTGCGGACGTTGGGCTGGTAGCGGGTCATCTCCAGCAGCAGGGTCTCCCGGGCGCCGACGAATCCCTGTGGGGTGGCGTTGAGGACCGCGGCGATGGCCGGCTCCCGCAGTCGCTGATCCAGCAGCACCTGGCGGGCGTTGGTCGAGGAGGCGTCGGCCAGGGCGGCGACCTCGACCAGCAGTTCCGCCACCGCCGCCCGGTACGCGGTGAGGTCCGGCTGCCCGGGCACGGGGCACCGGCCGACGGCGGTGGGCGCTCGACGGGCGGCGGTGGGCGCAGGGGCAGTGGGAGCGGAGGTGGTGGGCGCGGCGGCGGTGGGCGCAGGGGCAGTGGGAGCAGGGGCGGTGGGCGCGACCGCGGGGGCGGTGCGCGCGACGGCTTGCCCGGGCTGCTGGCCGGGGCTTCGGCTGGGCACTCGCATGATCGGGTCCCCTCTCCGGGCGGACACGGCGTGATTGCACCTGGATCCACCGTAAGCACCCGAATCGGGAAGCTTCCGAACAATCCTCCTATCTCCCCCGAATAGCCCTCATTCGGGGCGGCCCGGCCCTAACTTCCCGTCAACCCCTGCACCCACCCGTACGAGGGCACGGCGGGCAGGTCGGCGTCCCGGCCGGCGCGGACGGCGTCGGCGAGGTGCAGCGCCGCACCCAGCGCGGCCCGGAACAGCAGGGAGCCGGTGCTGACCCGGGCCACCCCGAGCCGACCCAGCGCGGCCAGGCCCGGCCCACCGGGCCGGTGCAGCACGTTCAACGGCCGGCCGACCTCCGCCGCCAGCAGCCCGACGGTGTCGTCCGGCGCGGCGGGAACGAAGAACCCGTCGGCGCCCGCCTCCCGGTACGCCCGCGCCCGATGCAGGGCCTCGTCCAGCGGCTCGGGCACCCCGAGCCACCAGGCGTCGGTGCGGGCGTTGACGAAGAGCCCCGGCACGGCGGTCTTCACCGCGGCGACCTTGGCGGCGGTCAACTCCGGCGGCGCGAGCGTGCCGTCGGGGCGGCCGTCCTCCAGGTTCACCCCGACCACCCCGAGCGCCGCCAGCTCGGCGACGTAGTCGGCCACCGCCGCCGGGTCGTCGCTGAAGCCGCCCTCGACGTCGACGGTGAGCAGCACCGGCAGGTCGCGCAGCCGCCGGGCGAGGTCGAGGTTGTCGCCCCCGGTGGCGCCGGCCCCGTCCGGCTTGCCGCCCGCCGCGGCGACCCCGAGGCTGGTGGTGCCGATCGCCGGATGCCCTGCGGCGGCCAGGGCGGCGGCGGAGGCGTGGTCCCACGCGTTGGGCAGCAGCACCGGCCGCCCCGGCCGATGCAGCGCGCGAAAGGCGGCGCCCCGCTCACTCACCAAAGATCACCTCAATCATCATCAGCGGCACCCCCCGGGTTGATCATGAGGTTGGCGGCAGTCGCGGAGATCTACATCGCCGCCAACCTCATGATCATCGGAAGCGGGGTGGGTGGTCAGGCGCGGGCGGGGCCGGTGTCGCGGGAGGGGGGTGGGGCGAGGGCGGCCGGGGCGAGGCCGAGGGCAGCGGCCAGGGCGGGGCCGCCGGCCGGGGTGAGGCGGATCGCGCGGCCGGTGCCGCGGACCGTCCAGCCGAGGTCGAGGAAGCGGGCGCACAGGGCCGCACCGAGCGCGCCGGCCAGGTGCGGGCGGCGTTCGGTCCAGTCCAGGCAGTCGCGGACCAGGGGCCGCCGGCCGGTGCGCAGCGGCTCGACCGGCACGCCGATCCCGGCCAGCCAGGCCACGCCGGCCGGGGTGAGCGCCAGGCCGCCCGTCCGGTCCAGCACCCCACGGTCCAGCAGCGCGTCGTGCACCAGCACGCCGAGCCGGCCGGCCAGGTGGTCGTAGCAGGTCCGGGCGTACGCCAGGGCGGCGCCGGCCGACGCGGCGCGCAGCGTACGGGCCGGGACCGGCGGGGCGGGCACGTGCCCGGCGAGGTCCTCGATGAGCTGAGCCACCGACGGCCCGGCGAGGCGGACGTACCGGTGCCGCCCCTGCCGCTCCTCCACGAGGAGCCCGCCGTGCACCAACCGGGTGAGGTGATCGCTCGCCGTGGAGGGGGCCACCCCGGCGGCGCGGGCCAACTCCCCCGCCGTCCAGGCACGCCCGTCGAGCAGGGCCAGGCAGAAGCTGGCCCGAGTGCGGTCGGCGAGCAGCGCGGCGAGCCCGGCCAACGAGCGGCCGTCGGTGCTGGTGGTGGTCATCCACCCATGCTGGCACGGGCACGGTTCGGCGCCGGCCGACCCGTCCGGCCGCTCTTTACAACGTTGTATCCAACGTTGTAGAAACGGGTGCACCGCAGTGACCTCCGTCAACCCTCGAGGCAGGCCTGATGGGACACCTCCACCGGGGCGGCGCGTTCGCCGCCGTACTCGCACTGGTGCTGACCACGGCGGCCCCCGCGCCGGCCGCCGCCGCACCCGACCGCTACCGCAACCCGATCTCCGCCGGCTACGCCGACACCTTCGCCGACCCGGTCGTGGTCCGTGGTGACGACGGCCTCTGGTACGGCTTCGGCACCTCCGACCCGCTGCGCGAGGGCGAGCGGCGGGCACACCGGGTGCCCATCGCCCGCTCCGCCGACCTCGTCGACTGGACCTACGTCGGCGACGCCTTCGCCCCCGACCAGCGGCCGTCCTGGGCCGCCCCCGGCGCGATGTTCTGGGCCCCCGACGTCCGTCGGGTCGCCGGCCGCTGGGTCATGTACGTGACCGTCACCGACACCACGGTCTCCGGCGACACCTTCGACACCGCCATCGGAGCGGCCACCGCGCCCACCCCGGCCGGCCCGTGGACGTTCGCCGACGCACCGGTGGTCGCGCCGCGCCCCGGCGGCGGGGGCGGCTACCTCTGGACCATCGACCCCAGCCAGTTCACCGACGTCGACGGCCGGAACTACCTGTACTACGGCAGCTACTACGGCGGGCTCTCGGTCACCGAGCTCTCCCCGGACGGGCTGACCGCCGTGGGCACGCCGACCCTGGTCGCCATCGACAACAAGTTCGAGGGCAGCTACGTGCTGCGCCGCGACGGCTGGTACTACCTCTTCGCCTCCACGGCCAACTGCTGCGCCGGGCCGGCCACCGGCTACTCCGTCCAGGTGGGACGCGCGCGCAGCCCACGCGGCCCGTTCGTGGACCAGGACGGGCAGCGGCTGGACGTCTCCCGGGCCGGGGGCACCCCGGTGCTCACCCAGAACGGCAACCGCTGGATCGGCACCGGGCACAACGGTGTCCTCACCGACCTGTCCGGACAGGACTGGATCGTCTACCACGCGATCGACCGGGCCGACCCGTACCTGGACGAGCCGTTCGGCATCAACGAGCGGCCGATGCTGCTGGACCGCCTCGACTGGGTGGCCGGCTGGCCGACGGTGAACGCGGGCGCCGGCCCCTCCGACGGTCACCGGCCCGCGCCGGTCACCACCGGCCGCCTAGACGCCCGCTTCGACTCGGCGGACCTCACGGGTTGGCGGGCCGCGGGCGCCTGGCGGGTGGCCGACGGGCAGGTCACCGGCACCGGCGCGCTGACCAGCCGTACCGCCGTGGGCGGCGACGTGCGGGCCGAGGCCGACCTGCGGTTGGCCGGCGGGGAGTCGGCCGGGCTGCGGCTCGGCGCGGTGGAGGTGCGGGTCGGCGGCGGCCGCTTGACGGCCCGGGAGGCCGGCGGGACGGCGGCCGAGGCACCCCTGCCCGCCGGGCTCGACCTCACCGACCGGCACAACCTGGCCGTCGAGGTACGCGGCCGGCAACTCGTCGCGCAGCTGAGCCCGGCCCGGCTGGGTGACCAGCTCGCCGTGGTGGCGCTGGAGCTGGCCCGGCCGGCGGCCGGCCCGCTGGCGCTGCTGGCCGCCGGGGCCGCCGGTTTCGACAACGTCAGCCTGGCCCGGCTGTACCGGCCGGTGCGGCACACCGTCGCCCCGCCGGCGGTCGGCCCACTGCTGCCCGGGTACTCGGACGAGTTCACCGACGGCCTCGATCCCGCCTGGCGCTGGATCCGGCGCAACCCGACGGCCAGCGTCACCGACGGCGCGCTGCGCTGGCCGGTGGAGTCGACCGACCTGGTCGGCACCGGCAACACGGCCGGCGTGCTGCTCCGCGACGCGCCGACCGGGGACTACGTGGCGGAGACGAAGGTGACCCTCGACCTCGGTACGGACGCCGTCCGCAACTACCAGCAGGCCGGCATGATCGCGTACGTGGACGACGACCGGTTCGCCCGGCTGGCCCAGGTGGCCATCTGGAACACCCGCCAGGTCGAGTACGGCTACGAGCTGCCCTTCGCCGGCCAGCCGGTGTACGGCGGCTCCATCCTCGGCACCCCGGCCACCACCACCTGGCTGCGGCTGGCCCACCACGTCGACCCGGCCACCGGCGAACACGAGTTCCGGGCCGGCTCCAGCCGGGACGGGCAGCACTGGACCTGGGGCGCGGTGTGGACCTTCCCGGCCGACACCACGCCCCGGATCGGACTGGTCGCGCAGGGCGGCGCCCAGCCGGCGGTCACCGCCGAGTTCGACTACCTGCGGTTCCACCGCTGAGCCCGGAAGTCCGGGGCCGTCCGCAGCCGGGCGGCCCCGGACGGCTCAGCAGGCCGGGCGCGGATGCACGGAGACCAGCTCGCTGACGGTACGGGTGTCGCTGTCGTAGCTGCGCGCGGCGACGAACTCCCCGGCGGGGCGGTCGAGGCCGGCCAACGCCCGGGCCCGGCGGCGGTCGGCGTCCCGGAACCGCAGCGCCAGGCTCAGGTGCGGGATCCAGCGCCCCGGCAGGTGCCACGGGCGCGGGCCGGGCGCCCCGGCGAGCACGTCCCAGACGGCACCGTGCAGGGCGAGCAACTGCGGCGCGGGCCGGACCAGCCAGACCAGCGGGGCGCTCCCGTCGAGCACCGCCACCCGGTCGAGGCGGGCGGGCAGGGGCAGCGCCGCGTCGCAGAGGTCGGCGAGGCGCTGCTCGGCCCCGGGTGGGAACTCGTCGACCGAGGCGAGGGTCAGGTGCGGGCGGTTGGTGGGGTGGATGTTGCGCGCCAGGCTGGGCAGACCGGCCTCGGCCAGCCGTCGCCAGGCCGCCCGTACCGCCTCCTCCAGCTCCGGCGAGCAGAGCAGTTCGACCGTACGCACGCCGTCAGGCTAGTCGCCAACGGTGTGTCGGGACGCCCCGTGGGGAATGCTCGCCGGATGAGCGTGCTGACCGAGACCGACGAACGCCACCTGCGCCGGGCCATCGCACTGGCCGCCGCCGCCCGGGAGGCCGGGGATGGCCCGTTCGGCTCGTTGCTGGTCGACACCGACGGGCGGGTGCTGGCCGAGGAGGTGAACACCGAGCGCACCGACGACGACATCACCGCGCATCCGGAGCTGAAGCTGGCCCGCTGGGCGGCCCGGCACCTGGCCGCCGACGCGGCGGCCGTCGCGACGATGTACACGAGTTGCCAGCCCTGCGGCATGTGCGCCACCGCCATCGAACGCTCGGGCCTGGGCCGGGTCGTGTACGCGCTCAGCGCCGAGCAGTTGGCCCAACTGCTCCCGGCGCCCCCGCCCGCCCCGGTGGCCTACGCCGGCCCGGCGCTGCTCGCCGAGGCGCGGGTGCCGTTCGAGACGGGCTGAGCCGGTCAGAGCCAGCCGGCCTCGCGGGCGACCCGGACCGCCTCGGCCCGGTCGGCGGCACCGAGCTTCTGCACGCAGGCGGCGAGGTGGTTGCGTACGGTTCCGGCCGCCAGGTGGGTACGCCGGGCGATCACGGCGACCGGTGTGCCGTACTCGGCCAGGCGCAGGGTCTCCAGCTCCCGGGCGGTCAACGGGCAGTCGGGCAGGGTCAGCGCGTCGGCGGCGAGCGCCGGGTCGACGTACCGGGCCCCGGAGTGGACCCGGCGGATCACGTCGGCGAGTGCTCCACCGGGCGCGCCCTTGGGCAGGAACCCCCGGGCTCCGGCGGCCAGCGCGGGGCGCAGCTGAGCGGGGCGACCGTGGCCGGTCAGGATCACCACGGCGCAGGCGGGCAGCACGCGGGCCAGTTCGGCGGCGGCCTGGATCCCGCCGGGCGGCGGCATCTGAAGGTCCAGCACGGCCACGTCCGGGCGGTGCGCCAGCGCGGCCGTCACGGCGGCCCGGCCGTCGGCGGCGTGCGCGACCACCTCGATGTCCGGCTCCAGGCCCAGCAGGGCCGCGAGGGCGAGCCGGATCAGCTCCTCGTCGTCGGCGAGCAGCACCCGGATCACGACGGCACCGGCAGGGTGGCCACGAGGCTGAACACCCCGTCCTCGGTGCGGGTGCGCACGGTGCCGCCGGCCGGGCCGAGCCGGTCGGCCAGCCCGCGCAGGCCGCCGCTGTGCTCGTCCGGTCCGTCGCCGCGGGCGCCGTCGTTGCGTACGGTCATCGTCACCAGGCCGTCCTCCCGGGTGATCTCGATCCGGCACCAGTCGGCCCGGCTGTGCCGCAGCACGTTCGTCCCGGCCTCCCGCAGCACCGCGGCCAGGTCGGCGGCGACCGCGGCGGGCAGGTCACCGTCGGGCGGCACGACCGTGCAGCGCACCCCGCTGGTACGCAGCACCTCACCCACCGCGGCCACCTGCTCGGCGAGGTCGACGGTCCGGTAGCCGTGCACGGCCGCGCGTACCCGGTGCAGGGCGGACCCGGCGAGGCGCTGCACCTCGGCGGCCTCCCGGCCGGCGCGGCCGGCGTCGACGGGCGCGACGCGGGCGGCCAGTTCGGCCTTCAGCGCGATCACCGTCAGGTCGTGGCCGAGCAGGTCGTGCACGTCCCGGGCGAAACGCAGCCGCTCCTCGGCGGCGGCCAGCCGGGCGCGG
The DNA here is from genome assembly GCF_043204735.1 of Micromonospora sp. NPDC047740. Taxonomy (NCBI): domain Bacteria; kingdom Bacillati; phylum Actinomycetota; class Actinomycetes; order Micromonosporales; family Micromonosporaceae; genus Micromonospora; species Micromonospora sp. NPDC047740. Next base: position 245,606 of record NZ_JBIDCT010000001.1, on the reverse strand, counting down.
GCGGCCTGGCCCTGCCGCGCCTCGACGAGCAGGTCCCAGAACCACACCTGCACCCAGGTGACCGCGGCGACCCCCAGGCCGACGCCGCCGGTGACGAGCAGCGCGTGGCGTACCGGCACGCCGGCCCACCCGGCCACCACGACGGAGACCACGAGCATCGCGGCCATCGCGACGGTGGCGGTCGCCGGCCGGAACAGCAGCGGCAGCATGCCGACCAGCGACGCGCCCAACCAGGCCCAGGTCGGCCAGGTGCCGGCGGCGACCGGGCCGACGAGCGGCACGCTCAGCAGGGTGGCCACGGCCAGCGCGGCGTGCCGTCGGCGCCGCCGGTCGCCGGCGAGCCAGGGGGTGACCGCCGCGTGGACCACACCCGCCTGGGCGGCGACGAACGCGAGGAGCCCGACCGCGCCGAGGGCCCCGCGGACCGGGTCCGGCTCGCGGGCCAACCCGACACCCGGCAGCAGCAGGGTGGCACCGAGGTTGGTGGCCAGCGACGCCAGGGTCAGATGCCGGGCCCGGCGCAGCCGGCGGTCCGCCGCCTCGACCGTCATGCCCGCCGATCCTAGGTAAGTTGCCCGTCCGGTTCACCCCTGCGGAGTGTCATCGCCGCACCGTGCGTCCCGCACGGATCCCGGTGAGTTGTGCGCGGGCCGGCCGGGCGGCCGGTCGGGGCAGGGTCGGGGCATGACGGAGACGACGGCACGCGTACCCCGGAAATCGGCCCACGACGGCCGCCGGCTGGCGCGGCACCTCGCCGAGATGGTCGCCGCGATGCTGGCGGGCATGCTGCTGCTCGACCCGGTGTGGCGGGCGGGTGCCGCGGTGCTGGGCGGCGCGGACGTCCTCGCCCGGACGGACGTGGCGGCGCTGGTGATGGCGACGGACATGGCACTCGGGATGGCCGCCTGGATGTGGCACCGCGGTCACCGACGGGTCGCCGTCGTCGAGATGGTGGCCGCCATGTACGTCCCGTTCCTGCTGCTCCTCCCGCCCTGGTGGGCCGGGCTGGTCGGGGACCACGGGCTGACGCTCGGCGGCCACCTGCTGATGCTGCCCGCGATGGTGCTGGTGGCGCTGCGGCACCGCCACGCGCCTGCGGCACCGCCCCGCCGGCACCCGGCCGCCGCGGCGCTGGCGCGCCGGTGGCCCACCGCGCTCGCCCTGCTGATGACCCTGGACCTCTGGATCGCGCCGGCCGTGCTCGCCCCGTGGACGTTGCTCGTGCTGCCGGCCGGTTACCTGCTGCTCGGCACCGGGCGCCGGCAGTGGCGCGACCGACGGGCCCTCGCGCTCCAACTCGCCGGGCTGGCCGGCTGGGGCGGGCTGGCCGCGGTCGCCCTATTCGTGCCGGACGGCGTCGGCGGCGCGCTGGTGGCCGCCGGCTGGCTGACGCACGCCGCGTGGGACCTGGCGCACCACCGCAGCGGCCGGGTGGTCCCGCGGGCGTACGCCGAGTGGTGCGCGGTGCTGGACGCGGCGGTGGGGATCACCATGGCGCTGGCCCTGCTGGGCGGATGAGCGCGACTCGGTGTGCCGGTCGCCGCGCGGCCCGGTCGGCGGTGATGAAAGGCTTGCCGCATGAGTTCCGCACCAACGCCGACCAACCCCACCAGCCCTGCCGCCGACGACCCGGCCACCACCTTCGCAGACCTCGGGCTGCGCACCGAGCTGCTGAACGCGCTGGCCGCGCTCGGCTACGAGGAACCGACCCCGATCCAGCGGGAGGCGATCCCGCCGCTGCACGCCGGCCGGGACCTGCTGGGCCAGGCGGCGACCGGTACGGGCAAGACGGCGGCGTTCGCCCTGCCGCTGTTGCAGCGGATGCCGGACGAGCGGCCCGGCGGCGAACCGGTGTCGCTGGTGCTGGTGCCCACCCGGGAGCTGGCCGTGCAGGTCTCCGAGGCGTTCCACCGGTACGGCAAGGACCTGGGCACCCGGGTCCTGCCGATCTACGGCGGCCAGCCGATCGGCCGGCAGCTGCGGGCGCTCGACCTGGGCGTGGACGTGGTGGTGGCGACGCCGGGCCGGGCGCTGGACCACATCGCCCGGGGCACTCTGCGGCTGGATTCGCTGGCCACGGTGGTGCTGGACGAGGCGGACGAGATGCTCGACATGGGCTTCGCCGAGGACATCGAGGCGATCCTGGAGCACGCCCCGGCCGACCGGCAGACGGTGCTGTTCTCGGCGACCATGCCCGCGCGCATCGACGGGCTGGCCCGCCAGCACCTGACCGACCCGGTCCGCATCCAGATCGAGCGGGAGCGGCCGGTGGCCGGCGAGGCGCCCCGGGTGCGGCAGAGCGCGTACCTGGTGGCGCGGGCGCACAAGCCGGCGGCGCTGGGCCGGGTGCTGGACGTGGAGTCGCCAACCGCGGCGATCGTGTTCTGCCGCAGCCGGGAGGAGGTGGACCGGCTCACCGAGACGATGAACGGCCGGGGCTACCGGGCCGAGGCGCTGCACGGCGGGATGAGCCAGGAGCAGCGGGACCGGGTGATGGGCCGGCTGCGGGCGGGCACCGCCGACCTGCTGGTGGCCACCGACGTGGCGGCCCGCGGCCTGGACGTCGAGCAGCTCACCCACGTGGTGAACTACGACGTGCCGTCGGCGCCCGAGTCGTACGTGCACCGGATCGGCCGGGTGGGTCGGGCCGGCCGGGAGGGCGTGGCGATCACCCTCGCCGAGCCGCGCGAGCACCGGATGCTCAAGACCATCGAGCGGGTCACCGGCCAGCGGATCGCCGTCGACAAGATCCCCACGGTGGCGGACCTGCGTACCCGGCGGCTGGAGCTGACCCAGGCGGCGCTGCGGGAGTCGCTGCTGGAGGACGACCTGGAGCCGTTCCGGGCGATCGTCGAGTCGCTGACCGACGAGTTCGACCTGATGGAGGTGGCGCTCGCCGCGGTGAAGCTGGCCCACGAGGCCACCCTGCCGGGCACTACCGACGAGGAGGAGGAGATCCCGCAGGTCGCGGTCCGGCCGTCCCGAGAGGGCCGACCGGGGTACGAGGGCCGGGAGCGGCGCGGCGGCGGCCGGCCGAGTGCCGGCGGTACGACGCAGGTCTTCATCGGGCTCGGCCGGCGTGCCGGGGTCCGGCCGCAGGACCTGGTCGGGGCGATCACCGGGGAGACCCGGGTCAGTGGCCGGGACATCGGCTCGATCGAGATCGCCGACCGGTTCTCCCTGGTGGAGGTCCCGTACGCGGTCGCCGACGAGGTGATCCGGGGGCTGCGCGGCAGCACCATCAAGGGCCGCAAGGCCACCGTGCGTCGGGACCGGGACACCGACGGCGGCGAGCGCCGCTTCGACGGCGAGCGGCGGGAGCGGCGCGGCCCGGATCTCGACGGCGGTGCGCGGCGGGAGCGCCGGGACCGCTGGTGAGCACGGCGGAGGCCCCCGGTCGAACGACCGGGGGCCTCGTTGTGCCGGGCGAACGGGTCAGGCCGCGGCGAGCGGCTGGCCGCCCAGGGTCTCCGCGTCGACGTCGGCCGGGCGCAGCGCCAGGGCGAGCACGTCGGCGACATCGGCGAGGGTGTGGATGGTCAGCGCCTCGCGTACCTCGGTCGGGAGGTCGTCGAGGTCCGGCTCGTTGCGCTTCGGGATGATCACCTCGGTCAGGCCGGCCCGGTGGGCGGCGAGCAGCTTCTGCTTCACGCCGCCGATGGGCAGCACCCGGCCGGAGAGGGTCACCTCACCGGTCATCCCGAACTCGGGGCGGACCGGTCGGCCGCTGGCCAGTGAGGCCAGCGCGGTGACCATGGTGATGCCGGCGCTGGGGCCGTCCTTGGGCACCGCGCCCGCCGGGACGTGCAGGTGGATCCGCCGCCCGGCCAGGGCGTTCGGGTCCAGCCCGAGCCGCCGCCCGTTCGACCGCAGGTACGACAGGGCGATGTGCGCGGATTCCTTCATCACGTCGCCGAGCTGGCCGGTCAGGGTCAGCCCCGGCTCGCCCTCCATGCTGGTCGCCTCGATGAACAGCACGTCGCCGCCGGCACCGGTGACCGCCAGTCCGGTGGCCACGCCGGGCACCGCCGTCCGCTCCGCCGACTCCGGGGTGAACTTCGGCCGGCCCAGGTAGCGGGCCAGGTTGTCGGTGTCCACCCGCACCGGGGCCGGGTCGGCGGCCAGCGCGACCGCCACCTTGCGCAGGATCTTGGCCAGGGCGCGTTCGAGCTGCCGGACGCCGGCCTCCCGGGTGTACTCGCCGGCGATGAGGGCCAGGGCCTGGTCGGCGATGGTCACCTCGTCGGCGGTCAGCCCGGCCCGCTCCCGCTGCCGGGGCAGCAGGTGGTCCCGGGCGATGGCCACCTTCTCGTCCTCGGTGTAGCCGTCCAGCGTGACCAGCTCCATCCGGTCCAGCAGCGGGCCGGGGACGGTCTCCACCACGTTGGCGGTGGCCAGGAAGAGCACGTCGGACAGGTCGAGGTCGACCTCGAGGTAGTGGTCCCGGAAGGTGTGGTTCTGCGCCGGGTCGAGCACCTCCAGCAGGGCCGCCGCCGGATCGCCGGCGTAGCCGACGGCCAGCTTGTCGACCTCGTCGAGGAGCACGACCGGGTTCATCGAGCCGGCCTCGCGCAGGGCACGGACGATCCGGCCGGGCAGCGCGCCGACGTAGGTGCGGCGGTGACCGCGAATCTCCGCCTCGTCCCGGACGCCACCGAGGGAGACCCGGACGAAGTTGCGCCCGAGCGCCCGGGCGATCGACTCGCCGAGGCTGGTCTTGCCGACGCCGGGCGGGCCGGCCAGGGCGAGCACCGCGCCGGAGCCACGCCCGCCGACCACGCCGAGGTTGCGCTCGGCGCGCCGGTTGCGCACCGCCAGGTATTCCAGGATGCGATCCTTCACGTCGGCCAGGCCGGCGTGGTCGGCGTCGAGCACCGCGCGGGCCGCGCCGAGGTCGGTGTTGTCCTCGGTACGCGTGCTCCACGGCATCTCCAGCACCGTGTCGAGCCAGGTGCGGATCCAGCCGGCCTCCGGCGAGGCGTCGCTGGCCCGCTCCAGCTTGCCGACCTCACGCAGGGCCGCCTCGCGTACCTTGTCGGGCAGGTCGGCGGACTCGACCCGCGAGCGGTAGTCGGCGGAGCCGTCCGGCTCGTCCTCACCGAGTTCCTTGCGGATCGCGGCGAGCTGCTGGCGGAGCAGGAACTCCCGCTGGGACTTCTCCAGGCCCTCCCGGACGTCGCTGTTGATCTGCTCGGTGACCTCCTGCTCGGCCAGGTGGTCCCGCACCCAGCCGACCAGCAGCTCGAGCCGGGCGGTGACGTCCGGGGCGGCGAGCAGCTCGGTCTTCTGCGCCAGGCTGAGCCAGGGCGCGTAGCCGGCCGCGTCGGCCAGCTCGGAGAGGTCGGTCATCCGCTCCATGGCGTCGATGACCTGCCAGGCGCCACGCTGCTGGAGGACCGAGGTCATCAGCGCGCGGTACTCGCGGGCGAGTTCCCGGGCGCGGCCGGCCGGTGCGGGTTCGTCGAGTTCGGTCGCCTCGACCCAGAGGGCGGCGCCCGGTCCGGGCACGCCGGAGCCGATCCGGGCCCGGGCGAGGCCACGGACCACGGCGGCGGGCTCGCCGCTGGGCAGCCGGCCCACCTTCTCGATGGTGGCGATCACGCCGACGGAGCCGTACTCGCCGTCGATGCGGGGCACGGCGAGCAGCTTCTTGTCGCCGCTGGCGCGGGCCGCGTCGACCGCGGCCTGGGTGGTCGGGTCGAGGGTCACCGGGATGACCATGCCCGGCAGCAGGACGGCGTCGGTGAGGGGAAGTACCGGAAGAGTTGCCATCGAACACCTGCTATCACGTTGAGTTGAGCGTGTCTGACTCAAGTTACAAACCGTGCCCCTTGTTCCGGGATGTGACCCACGCCACTCATTCGCATCCGCCCACTGCCGTACACAGGGCCCGAGAGAGCCATTCCGCCGGCGGATTAGCCGACCCGCCGAATGGCGAAGGTCGGTTATTGTTGCGAAATTGCCGCGCCATAGGTCAAACTCTTAGCCACACCCCGCCCGACACAGGGAGCAATGGCGATGGCAAGGAAAGTAATCACCGTTCTGACCGACGACCTTGACGGCGGAAAGGCCGATCGGACCGTCGAGTTCAGCCTGGACGGCGTGGCGTACACGATCGACGTCTCCGACGAGAACGCGGGCGTCCTGCGTAAGGCCCTGGACCCGTTCATCACCGCTGGCCGGCGGATCGGGCGCGGGCCGGTCGAGGCGGGTCGCGCGGCACGTCGGGCCGCCCGTCCGGCCACCTCGGGAATGGACCGCGAGCAGAACCGCGCCATCCGGGAATGGGCCGCGAAGAACGGCTACGAGATTTCCGAGCGGGGCCGCATCCCCGTCTCGGTGGTGGAGGCCTACAAGAACCGCTGAACCTCCTGGTTCACCGTCGGGCACACCGGGGTCACGCTGAGAAATCGGCATGACCCCGGTCGGCTTTTCCCCGCGTTAACAATTTTCATACCCGGGAGGAGAGCCGGTAGGGAACTCCACCCCCACGCCGTGACCGACACCACCATGGCCGGCACCTGACCGGCATCCTGTCGCACCCCTCGACTGTAATGACCGACGACGCCTGAGGTCATTACGAGCACGACGCACGGGGGTGGACGCATGGCGACCTGGTGGAGGCAGACCGGGGGCGGGTTGCCCCGCACCTTCTGGTATCTCTGGACCGCCACACTGATCAACCGGTTGGGCGGGTTCGTCGCCATCTACCTCGGCGTCTACCTGGTCTCCGTACGGCACTTCGACCCCTCGTACGCCGGCGTGGTGATCGGGTTGCACGGGGCCGGCAGCGCCCTCGGCACGCTGCTCGGCGGCATCATCGCGGACCGGTGGGGGCGGCGACCGGCGATGCTGGCCGGCAACCTCAGCGCCGCAGTCACCGCGGCCGCCCTGGGCCTCACCGGCCACCCCGTCGCGATCGCGGCGCTCACCCTGTCGCTCGGGCTCTGCCTCGGCGTGGCCCGGCCGGCCTTCACCGCCACCATCATCGACGTGGTCGGCGACCGCGACCGGCTACGCGCACTGACCCTCAACTACTGGGCCATCAACATCGGCTTCTCGGTGGCCGCCACCCTGGCCGGCGTGCTGATCCGGGCCGACCCGGTGCTGCTGTTCGTGATCAACGCGGCCGTGCTGCTGGGCACCGCCGCCCTGATCGCGGTCAAGGTGCCCGAGTCCCGCCCAGCCCCGGAGGTCGTCGCACCGCGCGCCCCGGCTGACCGGGGCGGCCTCGGCACAGTACTGCGCGACCGGGTCTTCCTCACCTTCACGGCGCTGACCGGGCTCATCTGGCTGTGCATCGAAGCGGACGTGATGCTGCCGGTGGCCTTGCAGGCCGACGGGCTGCCGGCATCGGCGTACGGGCCGGTCATCGCGGTGAACGGACTGATGATCGTGGTGGGGCAACTCTTCGTGCCACGGCTGATCGCCCGCTTCGACCGCTCCCGCACCATCGCGCTGGCAGCGGTGGTGATCGGCGCCGGGTTCGCCCTCACCGCGCTGGCCGACACCGTCTGGTTCTACGCCGGCACCGTCATGGTCTGGACGCTCGGCGAAATGCTCATGACGCCCGCCAATTCGGCGCTCACCGCCGACCTCTCCCCCACCGCGCAGCGCGGCCGCTACCAGGGCGTCTACTCGCTCGGCTACGCCTTCGCCAGCTCCGCCGGGCCAACCGTGGGCGGCCTGATCACCGGCCGGTTCGGCGACACCGAGCTCTGGCTGGGGCTGGCCGGCCTGGCGCTGCTGGTGGCGCTGGGCAACCTGCTCGCCGGGCCGGCCCGGACCCGGCGCATCGCGGCGCTGCGCATACCCGCCCCGGCGCCAGCCCGACCGGAACCCGCGCCGGTCTGACCGGGAACGGTCGGTGCCGCGGCCTTTCCACGGTTCGGTCCGCCGCCCAGCTCGGAAGATCCGCGTCATTCCCGCTGAGGTACCGCGGTGACGGTGCAACGGTGGATCGGGAGAATTCACGGCGCCGTTCCGCCGCAACCGGGTGGTCGATCAGTCGACCCAGAGATGGTCGAAGGCGAAGCCGCCGGCGAACTCGTCCCGCCGGGCGGCGAGCCGCCGGATCTGCTGCCGCAGCTCGTCCCGGTCCACCAGTGGCGGCTCGCCGACCTCGAGGTCGCGCAACCGCTCCCCGACCGCCACCGCGGCCAGGTCCTCGGCGAGCCGGCCCGGGTCCACCCCACAGGAGAAACGCTGCGCGAAGAGTTGGACCCGCTCGACCAGGCACCGGCCGGGCCGCACCTCGACCCAGCTCCACCCCTCGGCCGGGCCGTCCGCCCATTGCACGTGCAGCCCGCGGACGATCGGGTCGGCGAGGCGCCGCTCGACGAACGCCTCGACAGCGGCGGCCCGGGTCAGCGCCCCGAGGTCGTTGACCGGCCCGCGGCGGCCGTCGGGAAGCCGGCCGAGAATGTCCCGGAACCCGACCACGTCCCCGCCCTCCGGGCCGGATTGGGTGCCGGCCGCGTAGCTGCGCGCGTCGATGACGTACTCGACGAGGCGGCGGCCGTGCTCGGAGCCACGCAGCGTCGGCGACTCCACCCGCAGCATCGGCAGACCGACGGCCGCGCAGACCGCACTCGTCATCCGCTCGGCGCGCTGGGCGGAACCGGCGGGCACGGGCGCGGCGATCTGCAGGGCGAACAGCGGCCAGCCGGTGTCGGCCGCGCACACCACCAGGTCGAAGCCCTCCTTGCTGGCGGTGCTCCACTGGTGCCCGGTGATTCCCGGCGGGCGCCCCTGCACCAGCTCGCTCAGCCGCCGCGCCGCGTACCCGACCTGGCCGGCCCGGCTGAGCAGCGGGGCCGCCCCGCCGGTGATCGGACGCAGCCAGGACGCCGCCACGCTGCCGGTGCTCGTCATCTTCGCCAGATCCATCCGTCGGTCGATCGACGCCCGAGTGTATGCGTTCGATCATGTTCGTCGTGTCGCCGGTGCGCGATCGGGCGGGTCATACCCGTTCGTCACCTTCGCCGGAGCCCCGGTTCCGTGGTCCTCGTCCGCCATGAGTGCGCGGCGGGGAAACGGGTACGCCCCGCCCGTCCGGTCGGTCACCGCGCAGCGGAGGTGGACATGACACGCCATCAGTTCGGGTTCCTCGCCGGGTTCCTCCTGGTCGCGGTCTGGGCGCTCGGCGGGGCCGGCGCCGCGGCAGGCGCCACGCTGGCCGGGCTGGTGGGCTGGCTCCTGGTCCGGGTCCTCGACGGGGACGTCACCCTGCCCGGGCTCGCCGATCGGGCCCCCGCCGACCGGCACCGCTGAACGGAGGCGTCCGATGACCGGCACCCTGCCGCGGCGCGGCACGTCCGCCCATGATCGCCCGGTCGCGCCGGCCCGGCCCTGGACCGAGGAGTGGCTCGCCCGGCTCGCCGCGGACGCGGCGCGGCTGACCCCGGCCGTGTCCGGCCCGACGGCGGCCGTCCGGGTGGCCGGGCAGGCCGCCCGGATAGACCTCGACCTCGCCGTCAGCTACGGCGCGCACCTGCCCACGGTCGCGGCCGCGGTCCGCCGCCGGGTCACCGCCCGGATCGAGGCGCACACCGGCCTGGCCGTGGAGTCCGTCACCGTCACGGTGGTGGACCTGCCCCTGCCGGCCGCCCCGTCGCAAGCCGGAGGCGACCGCGCCCGGGGCGGCGGGATCCCGGCGGCCGGAGGTTGACGTGCGGACGGTCAACCGGGTCGCCACCCTGCTGCTCGCCGTCGCCCTGCTCGCCGGTGGGGCGCTCGCCGTCGCCGAGGGACTGCTCGCCGCGCTGGGCGGTCCCGGTCCGCTGGTCCACCGCTGGTACGCGACGCTGACCACCACCCGCTGGCAGGACGCCCCGGCCCGGGCGGTCGCCGGCGGCGTGACCCTGCTCGGGCTGGTGGTCCTCGTCGCCGAGCTGCGCCGGTGGCACCCGGCCCGGCTGCGGCTCGCCGAGGACGACCGCTGGCACCTGCACCGCCGGTCGATGGAACGACGGCTGGCCCGGGCGGTCTACGCCGTGCCCAGCGTCCGGCGGGCCCGGGTACGCCTGCGCCGGCGGGGAGACGCCTGGCGACCCCGGGTGACCGCCACCGCCGACCCGGCGGCCCGCGCCGACGTCGAGTTCGCCCTGCGCCGGGAACTCGACCGGCTGGCCGCGCCACGCCGGGGCCGGATCGACATCCGGCTCCTACCGGCCCGGCGGGCCACGTGAGCAACGCCGCGCACCGGCTGCTGTGGACGGTGCTCGCCCTGGTGCTCGTGGCCGCCGGCGGGACCGCGCTGGCGGTCGGGCTGGGCTGGCTGCCGGGCGGTGGCGCCCCGTTGCTGGGGGCCGGCCCGGCCAACTGGTGGCGGGCGGGTACGCCGTGGAGCGGTCTCGCGGTGGCGGTCGGCGGGGTGCTGGCGGCCCTGCTCGGGCAGCGGTTGCTGGCCGCCGGGCTGCGCGTGCCGGGCCGGCTCGCCGGCACGCTGGCGCATCCCGGTGACGGGGGCGGGCGTACCCGGGTGGCAAGCGAGGTGCTGACCGCCGCGCTGGAGCGGGACCTGTGCCGGGCGCCCGGGGTACGCCGGGCCCGGGTGGTGCTCACCGGACCGGTCAGTGGGCCGGACGTCTGGGTGGAGCTGAGGGTCGACCCTTGCGCCGGTCTCGGCGCGGCCCGCGCGCACGTCGACGCGGCGGTCCGCCGGTTCGCCGCGACGGTCGGCTGCCAGCCGGCGCACCTGGACGTGACCGCCCTGGTGGACGAAGCCCGGCCCTGAATCGGCAACGCCAGCCCGACGCGTCCGGCCCCGCGACGCGACCTGGAACCGCCGCCGCTTCCCGGCTGGTCGACCGGCTGGGGCAGCATGTGCGGGACTGAGAGGGGGCCCGACGTGCGGGTGGTGTCGCTGGTGCCGTCGTTGACCGAGGCGGTGGCGTTGACCCGGCCCGAGGTGCTGGTCGGGGCGACCGACTGGTGCACCCATCCGGCCGGGCTGGACGTCGCCCGGGTCGGCGGGAGCAAGTATCCGGACCTGGACCGGGTGCTCGCACTCCGGCCCGACCTCGTGCTGCTCAACGAGGAGGAGAACCGGCTCGCCGACGCGGACGCCCTGCGCGCGGCCGGCGTACCGGTGCGGGTCACCTTTCCCCGCACGGTGCCGGAGGCGCTGACCCAGCTCGGCGAGCTGGTCGCCGCGCTCGACGTGACGGACGAGCCGGACTGGTTGCGAGCCGCCCGGCGGGCCTGGACCGACCTGCCCACGCCAACCAGCTGGCGGGCCGCGGTGGTGCCGGTGTGGCGGCGGCCGTGGGTGGTGCTCGGCCGGGACACCTTCGCCGGTGACGTGCTACACCGGCTGGGCGTGGCGAACCGGTGGGCCGGCCACGCGGAGCGGTATCCCCGCCCGAGCCTGGACGAGCTGCGCGGACGACGGCCCGACCTGGTGGTGCTGCCGGACGAACCGTATCGGTTCACGGCCGGCGACGGGCCGGAGGCGTTCCCCAGCGTACCGGCCACGCTAGTCTCGGGCCGCCACCTGACCTGGTACGGGCCCTCCCTCGCCGAGGCCCCCGCGCTGCTCGCCGCCCAGCTCGCCCGTCTCGTCTGAGCCCGGCATGGGCCCACCCGATCGGGGTGGGCCCACGGACGGGCCGGTCAGGCGACCGGGGTGGCGTGCACCGGGTCGAGCTCCATGAACGTGGTGTCGTCCACGTCGTACCCGATGGCGTTGTGGACCACGACGACGCCACCGACCTGGCCGGCGAGCCGGCCGCGAGGTCGACGGCGCTGCGCCGGTCCAACCGCCCGTCCAGGGTGACCTCACCGTCACGGACCCGGACGGTGACCAGGCCGTCCCGGACCGCGAGCACCCGGCGCAGCACCTCCTGCACCACGTCCTCGCGGATCTCCGCGTCGCTGCGCAGGTGCACCCGGAGCAGGTCGCTGCGGGTGACGATGCCGACCAGCCGGCCGAGGTCGTCCAGCACGGGCAGCCGCTTGACCGCCTCACGGTCCATCAGCCGGGCCGCCGCCGCCAGTCGCGTGCGGGTAGGTGGTCACCGCCGGTGCGGTCATCAGCTCCTCGGCAAGCTGCGCGTCCGCCTTCTCCCGGGCGGCGCGCCGGCGCCGTCCGGCGAAGATGCGCCGCTCGTCGGGTTGGCCGGCCCGCTCCACCTTGTGCAGCAGGTCCGCCTCGGAGACCACCCCCAGCACCCGCCGGAAGGAGTCCACCACCGGCACGGCGCTGACGCCCCGCCGGATCAGCACGTCGACGATCCGGCGGTACGGGCTCGCCGCCTCCACCGTCGCCACGTCCGTGGTCATCACGTCGCCCACCTGCCAGGTTCGCATCACAACCTCCTCGGTCCACCCACGACGCTAGGACCGTCACGGTGGCCCTGGTCAGAGGCGGTGGACCGGCCTGGGCAGGCCGACCGGACCGGGCCGGAACAGGTCCAAGGTCCCGGGCGGGCACGGCCCGGTCGGCCCTGCCCGCCCCGCCTCCGCGGAGCTGGAATGGAGTTGCCACCGGAAAGCGCGGTGCAGCCACCAGAAGGGACGTGGAGACCATGACCGCGACGATCGAGCGGGTCACCGCCAACAACAGGGTTCCGGCCAACACCAGGGTTCCGGCGGCCGCCACCACCCGCAACGTCGAGACCACCCGCCAGCGGGCGGCCCGCTACGTCCTCGCCGGACTGCGGATCGCGCTGGGCTGGACCTTCCTGTGGGCCTTCCTGGACAAGCTGTTCGGCCTCGGGCACGAGACCGCCGCGAAGAACGCCTGGATCAACGGCGGCAGCCCCACCAAGGGCTTCCTGACCTTCGGGGCGGCCGGCCCGTTCCAGGGTTTCTACCAGGGCATCGCCGGCGCGGCCTGGGCGGACTGGCTGTTCATGCTCGGCCTGCTCGGCATCGGCGTGGCCCTGCTGCTCGGCATCGGCACCCGGATCGCGGCGGTCACCGGCGGGCTCCTGCTGGTCATGATGTGGACGGCCGTGCTGCCCCCCGCGAACAACCCGTTCCTGGACGACCACCTGATCTACGCCGGTCTGCTGGCCGTCCTGGCTCTCGTCGGCGCCGGCAACACCCTCGGCCTGGGCCGGCCCTGGACGCGGCTCCCCATCGTCCAGCGACTCCCCTGGCTCAAGTGAACTGATCACCTGGGCGGGCGTCACCGAAGGTGGCGCCCGCCGTGGCGTACCCCGACCCTTTCCCGGGACCCGCGGGTATCGGCCGGTCGCGATCCGGCAGGATCGACGGGGACCACACCCGGAACACCGAGGAGACCCGCTCATGCAGAAGCCCGAGGTTGGCCCGATCGAGGGCGCGCCGCCCGCCGATCTCGTCATCGACGACATCACGGTCGGCGAGGGTCCGGAGGCCCACCCCGGCCAGCTCGCCACCGTGCACTACGTCGGCGTGGCCCACTCGACCGGCCGCGAGTTCGACGCCTCGTGGAACCGGGGCGAGCCGTTCGAGTTCCCGCTCGGCGGGGGCCAGGTCATCGCCGGCTGGGACCAGGGCGTGGTCGGCATGAAGGTCGGCGGCCGGCGCCGGCTGACCATCCCGCCGCACCTGGGCTACGGCGCCCGGGGCGCCGGTGGCGTCATCAAGCCGAACGAGACGCTCGTCTTCGTGGTGGACCTGCTCGGCGTCCGCTGACCCGGCCGACCAGGGCCGTCGGCACCCACGCCGGCGGCCTGGTCCGTCCCGCCGGGGCGGTCGCGCCGCCCGGCCGCCACGAGGGCGGCGTCAGGCCGCGACCAGCTCCCCCGCGACGGCCGACTCCCGGACCGGCATCACCCGGTGCAGACCGGTGGCCCGCAGCACCCGGGCGACCACCGGGCCGGGATCGACCAGGACCAGCTCGCCGCCGCGGGCCCGGACCCGCAGGTGCGCGGCGACCAGCGTGCGCACCCCGGCCGCGGAGAGCAGCCGCACCCCGGAGAGGTCCACCCGCAGCACGGGCCGCGCCGGGGCCGCCCAGAGCGCGGCCCGGAACGATCCCACGGTGGCGATGTCGATCTCGCCGATCGCCCGGATGTCCACCTCGTGGTCGCCCACGCTGATCTCGACGTGGAACCGGTCGCTGTGCTGCCCCATGCCGAGAAACCTATCCCGGGGGACCGACACTTCCCGCCTGCCGAAACCCGGGATCCGGGTACGTCCCGGGTCCAACCCCGAGAGCCTCAGGGGATCCCCCCGGACCCGCACGCCGGCCACCGCGGACGCGGTGGTGGTTGGTGCCGCGCTGGTCTCCGGCGCGCTGCCCGATGTCGCGCGACACGCCGCTGGCAACTGCCCGACCGGGCATCGGCGGGGAACAATGACCGGATGGCCGTCCCCCGCCGGCGCCCGCCGCTGCTGATCCGGCCGGTCCGTGAGCCGGCCACCGTGCCCCCGCCGCTGGACGGGCCGTGGGCCCCCACCGACGACCGCCTCGACCGGGCCGACCTGCTGCCGCTGCCTGACGGCGGGCACGGTCCGGAGGACGTGCTGATCGACCCGGAGGGCAGGGCGGTCAGCGGCGACGAGCAGGGCCGGCTCTGGTGGTGGCCAGCGGACGCCCCAACCGGCACCCGGCCCACCCTGCTCGCCGAGACCGGCGGCCGGCCGCTCGGCATCGAGGTGGACCCGGTCGACGGCGGGCTGCTGGTCTGCGACGCGTACCGGGGGCTGCTGCGGGTCACGCCGGACGGGGCGGTGCGCGAGTTGACCGGCAGCGGGGAGGTGCATCTCGCCGACAACGCCACGGTGGCCCGGGACGGCACGGTCTACTTCACCGACAGCTCCGATCGGTTCCCGCTGTCCCACTGGAAGCGGGACCTGCTGGAGCACCGCCCCAACGGGCGGGTGCTCGCGTACGACCGGCGGACCGGGCGCACCGAGGTGGTGACGAGCGGCCTGTACTTCCCCAACGGGGTGGCGTTGGCCCCGGACGAGTCGGCGCTGATGCTGGTGGAGACGGCCACGCACCGGCTGCTCCGGGTGGACCTGCCGGAGGGGCGGGCCACCGTGCTGGCCGATCTGCCGGCATACCCGGACAACGTGTCGGCGGTGGGCGACGGCACCTACTGGATCGCGCTGCCCAGCCCCCGGCTACCGAGCATGGAGAAGCTCCTGCCGCATCCCCGGGTGCGCCAACTCGTCGCGCTGCTGCCCGGCGCGGTGCAGCCGCAGCCCCGCCGCTACGGGCTGGTCGCGCTGGTGGACGGCGCCGGGCGGGTGCTGCGGACGCTGCACGGGCCGAGCGGGGCGTACCCGATGATCACCGGGGTGCGGCAGCACGGGCAGCAGCTCTGGCTGGGCAGTCTGACCGCCGCGGGCGTGGCCCGGGTGGACCTGAGCTGACGGACAGAGCCGGCCCGCCGTGGCTCCCGCAGGGGCACCGCCGGGCCGGCCTCGGTCGTTCCTCCCCGGTGGTCAGCCGCCGCTGCTGGAGGGCGCGGGAGCGGGCGCCGACCCGCCGGCCACCGCGCCCGGGTGCGGCGTGGCACTGACCGTGGGCTTGAGCCCGGCCGGTACGGGCAGCGCGCTGCCCTTGGCGAACTCGTCCCAGCCGACGTTCCAGGCGGTCCACCCGTTGCCGGCCTGCAGCTGCACCTCGGTGCCCTTGACCGTCACCAGGTCACCGACCTGGGTGATGCCCATCAGCCAGTCCGCCGCCGCGTTGGAGACGTTGGCGCAGCCGTGCGAGACATTGGTGTAGCCCTGGTCCCCTTCCGACCACGGCGCGGCATGGATGAACTCGCCGCCCCAGGTGAGGCGCTGGGCGTCGTCCACGTCGACCACGTAGCCGCCGTTCGCCTCACCCCGGGTGTCGAAGGTGGTCCGGTCGAACTTCTCCATGATCACCATGTTGCCGCTGGAACTGGGCGTGTCCGGCTTGCCGAGGCTGACCGGGATCTTCTTGAGCAGCTTGCCGTCCTGGTAGACCGCCATCTGCTTGGTGGCGTTGTCGATGTCCAGCGAGACCTGCCGGCCGATCTTCGAGGAGGCCGACCGGTCCGCGTCGCCGATCCGGTCCGTGCCGATCGGCAACCCCTCCAGCCCGGCCCGCACGCTGATCTTCGTGCCCGGCTTCCAGAAGTCCGGCGCCCGGTAGTAGACCTGCGTGCCGTCCCCCACCCACGACCAGGTGCCCGGCTGCGGCGGGTCCGTCTTCACGAACAAACGGCGCTGCACGTCCGCCCGGGCCTCCTTCGGAATGCCCGGCTCGAAAGCGACCACCAACGGCATCGCCGTCCCGTAGGTCTGCTCCCCGCTGAAATACAAAGTGCTCTTGATCGCCTGTTTGGTCGATTTCGCCATCGTCGTGAACGTCGTCTTCTGCGTGCTCGTCCGCCCCTTGTCGCCGGTGGCGGTCACCTCCGCCGTGTACGTCCGCGAATTCTGCAACGGCCGGGTCGGCACCCAGCCCGACCCGTCCTCGCGCGGCTCGGCCGGCACCTGCGCGCCCTTGTCGTCGGTCAACCGCACGCCGGTGATCTTCCCGTCCTTGACGGTGGCCCCCACCTCGGCGCTGACCGGCACGTCCTTCGTCTTGTCCGCCGGCGTCACCGTGATCGACGGGGGTGCGGCGCCCTTGCCGCCCACCGACTTCGGTCCGGCGGTGCACGCGCCGACCGCCAGTGGCGTGGCTGCGATGGTCACCGCGAACAGCGTCATTCGCCGCCTCAGGTCCATTTCCCCACCCCCATTTCCAGTCCCTTCGTTCCCATTCTGTCGGTCATCTGAGAAGCTGTAGGCCGTTCCGAACAATTGCTTGAACCAGGCGACTTAAGTTTTGTCGACCGCGTACGGAATGACATTTCTTCGCCCAGTCAGTCCCATTCGTCGTCGCCGTGGTTGCGTTCCCACCGGCCACCGATGGGCGGGGTGTCCAGCCGGGTGGGGCCCTCGGCGTTCCCGGCCAGGTCGTTGTCCTCGACCCGGCAGTCCACGCAGCTGCCCCGTTCGGTGATCCAGAAGCCATGGGTCTGGGTGGCCGGGCGCAGACTGTCCCAGATCCGGTTGCCCCGGATGCTGGCCGAGTCGAGTGCGGCGTGCACGGTGATGCCCGCCCGCGTCTCGGGCGCCGCCGACAACTCGTACCCGGTGCCGGGCACCGGGACGTCGGCGCTCCAGGCGGTTATCGCGTCGGGGCGGACCGGCGCCAGGGTGAGCTCGGTGGCATTGTTCGCGGCCACCAGCGCCATCCGGCCGTCGACCCGGACCACCTTGCCCCGGTGCTCGTCCTCCTGCCACTCGGCCCGCCGGTCGACCACCAGCTTCTCGCTGTACCGCACCGAGTCGCCGCCGCCCCGGACGACCGGGCCACACTGCCGCCCGTTGCTCCGGATCCGGTTGCCGGTGATGATCGCGTCGACGATCGGCCGGTCGATCCGGATCGCGTCCAGGCTGTTGCCGTAGAAGTCGTTGCCCTCGATGACGACCTCCCGGGCGCACTCCTGCTCCTCGCCACCCAGGCTGCGCTGGTGATACCCGTACCGGCCGTTTCCCGTGATCCGGTTGCCCCGGATCGTGTACGGGCCGGGGGTGTTGCCGATGCTGACCCCGTCGCGCACGTTGCCGTCGATCACGCAGTCGCTGAGAATGCCGCCCCGACCGGCGGTGCCCGTGGTGCCCTTGGCCGAGACGTGGAAGCCCGCCTCCAGGTTCCCGGTCAGCGTGCAGGCGGAGACGATCAGGCCGTTGGCGCCCCAGTCGGAGATGCCGAACCGGTTGCCCTGGGCGTGGCAGCCGACGATCCGGATCCCCCGCGGCCGCAACGCCCCGGCCTGCTGCAACTCCAGAAAGATCCCGCTGGTGGCGTTGCCGACCGACGAGCAGTTGACGATGTTGACCCGCTCGATGCTGCCCCACCCGCCGACCCCGATGCCGATGCCGGCCCCGCCCATCTCGGTGCCGTTGTCCAGCCGCCCGCAACCGGCCACCAGCAGACCGTCGATCAGGCAGTCCTGGAGGAAGTCGCAGCCCAGGCCGGTGGCCGCGGTGTGGTGGATGTAGAGGTTGCGGAACACGCCCCGCACGACGTACTGCAGGCCCAGCCCCTTGGCCAGCGGGTTGTACTCGGCCGACGCCACCCCGGAGCCGTCGATCTCGAAGTCGGCGAAGGAGCAGTCCGCCAGGTGCCGCTCCCGATCGGCACCGTGCAGCGCCGCCGTGTGGAAGGCCAGCGGGGTGGGATCAGCCCGGTTGCCCGAGTTGCTCAGCACGAACCGGGTCGCGCCCGGACCGGCGCCGAGCAGCGACACCCCGCTGCGCCAGACCGTGCCGGCGTCCCGGATCGAGTACACCCCGGGCGGGCAGTAGATCACCCGGGCCCGCCGGTCGGCGGCGTACGCGTCCCCCAGCCGATCCACCAGCGCGGCGAACGCGGGCTGGTCGTTGGTCGTCCCGTCCCCGGTCAGCCCGTGCTGCCGGGCGTCGCACATCAGCGGCGCGCCGGCGACCGGGTGCGGGCGTACGCCACCGGCGGAGGGCACGTGCGAGTGCTCCATCCCGTTCCTCCCCCTCGGCGACCGGGCTCGCATTCCCGGTCCCGCAGCGGAGAAACGGCGGACGGCCCCGGCCCCGGGCGTGGACGGGGCCGAGGCCGGGTCGGTGGGTCAGACGTTCGCCACCAGCAGGGCGGGCTGCTCGACGCAGTCCGCCACGTGCCGCAGGAAGCCGCCGGCCACGCCGCCGTCGCAGACCCGGTGGTCGAAGGTGAGGCTGAGCTGCGTCACCTTGCGGACCGCGAGCTGCCCGTCGACCACCCAGGGCTTGTCCACGATGCGGCCGACGCCGAGCAGCGCCGCCTCCGGGTGGTTGATGATCGGGGTGGAGCCGTCCACACCGAACACCCCGTAGTTGTTCAGGGTGAAGGTGCCGCCGGTCAGCCGCGCCGGGGGCAGGCTACCGGCCCGGGCCGCGGCGGTGGTCTCGGCGAGGGCGGCGGCCAGCTCCCGGGTGGTCAGCCGCTGGGCGTCGCGGAGCACCGGGACGACCAGGCCCCGGTCGGTCTGCGCGGCGATGCCCAGGTGCACCCCGGCCGACTGGATGATCCGCTGCCCCTCGGTGTCCACGTGCGCGTTGAGCTGCGGGTACTTCCGCAGACCGCTCAGGCAGATCCGGGCCAGCAGGGCCAGGATGCTGACCGGCGCGTCCGGGGTGGCGGCGTTGATCGCGGCCCGGGTCGCGAGCAGCCCCGTGGCGTCCACGTCGACCCAGATGGTCACCTCGGGGATCTCCCGCCGGCTGCGGGAGAGCTTGTCGGCGATGGCCTTGCGGATGCCGGTCAGCGGGATGACCACGTCACCGTCCCCGTCGGGGGCGAGCCCGACATGGGGGTCCGGCACCGCGGCCAGCCGGGTGGCCGGGGCGGCCGAGGCGACCTCCACGTCGGCGCGGCGGATCACCCCGCCGGGGCCGGTGCCGCGTACCGACGCCAGGTCGATCCCGCGCTCCTTCGCCAGCCGCCGCACGATCGGCGAGATGACCAGGGCGCTCGGCCGCGTGGCCTCGGCCGCGACCACGCCGGCAGCGGCCGGGGCGGTGGCGGTCGGGGCCGGGCCGGCGACGGCACCGACCGGCGCGGCCGACGGGGGCTCCGCGGCCAGCGCGAGCCGCGGGCGGCGGCGCCGGCGGCCCGAGCCGCCGTGCCCCGTGCCGTACCCGATCAGCACGTTGCCGGAGCCGGCGCGCTCCTCCTCGCGGTAGGTGGCGTGCGGGTCGTCCCCTTCCGCACCGTCGAGTGGGGCGATGGTGATCAGCGGCTGGCCGACCGGGCGGACCTCACCCGCCGCGCCGTGCAGGGCCACGACCCGGCCGGCGTACGGGCAGGGCACGTCGACGACCGCCTTGGCGGTCTCCACCTCGACCACGGTCTGGTCCACGGTGACCACGTCGCCGACGGCGACCCGCCACTCGACGATCTCCGCCTCGCTGAGCCCCTCGCCAAGGTCCGGCAGGAGGAAGTCGCGAGTCTGCCGGGTGGTGGTCATGCCGCCACCTCCCTGCGGTCGGCGTCGTCATGACCTGCGGGGCGGAGCCGAATGATTCGCTCGCTGCGCTCGCTCATGCCGCCACCCACCGGGTGTCGGGCTGGTCGTCCCACTGGAGGCGGGCCACCGTGTCCAGCACCCGATCCACCGAGGGCAGGTGGGTATGCTCCAGCATCGGCGCCGGGTACGGGATGTCCAGGCCGGACACCCGCAGCACCGGGGCGTGCAGGGCGTGGAAGCAGCGCTCCTGCACCCGGGCGGCGATCTCCGCGCCGACCCCGGCGAAGCCCTGCGCCTCCTGGATCACCACGCACCGGCCGGTCTTCCGCACCGACGCGGTGACCGTGGCGTCGTCGAACGGCACGATCGTGCGTACGTCGACGACCTCCAGGTCCCAGCCCTCCTCGCGGGCGGCCTCGGCCGCCTCCAGCGCGACCGGCACCGCCGGCCCGTACGCGACCAGGGTGGCGTCGGTGCCCGCCCGGCGCACGACGGCCCTGCCGAACGGCGCGGTACGCGCCGGCAGCTCGGCCTCGGCGCTGGAGAAGTAGAGCTTCTTCGGCTCCATGAACACGACCGGGTCCGGGTCGTCGATCGCCTCGCGCAGCAGCGAGTACGCGTCCTCGACCGTGGCCGGGGTGACCACCTTCAGGCCCGGGGTGTGCGCGTAGTACGCCTCGGAGGAGTCGCAGTGGTGCTCCACGCCGCCGATGCCGCCGGCGTACGGGACCCGGATGACGATCGGCACGCTGAGCGCGCCCCGGGTGCGGTTGCGCAGCTTCGCCACGTGCGAGGCGATCTGCTCGAACGCCGGGTACGCGAACGCGTCGAACTGCATCTCGACCACCGGCCGCAGCCCGGACATGGCCAGGCCGACGGCGAAGCCGACGATGCCGGCCTCGGCGAGCGGGGTATCGAAGCAACGCTTGTCGCCGAACCTGGCCTGCAGGCCGTCGGTGATCCGGAAGACGCCGCCCAGCTGCCCGACGTCCTCGCCGAAGACGACCACCCGCTCGTCGTCCAGCATCGCGTCGGCGAGCGCGGCGTTGAGCGCCTTCGCCATGGTCATGGTGGCCATCAGGCGTCCCCCTCCTCGTCGCGGGCGGCGGCCAGTTCGGCGCGGACCTGCTCACGCTGCTCGACCAGCTGCGGGGTCGGCTCCGCGTACACGTGGTCGAAGAGGCTGAGCGGGTCCACCGCCGGCTGGGCGTTCATCCGGTCGCGCAGCGCGGCCGCGTACGCCTCCGCCTCGTCGGCGATGGCGGCGACCGCCGCGTCGTCCAGCACGCCCCGGGCCCGCAGGTAGATCTCCAGCCGGGCGATCGGGTCGCGGTCCCGCCACGCCTCGACCTCCTCGGCGTCCCGATAGCGGGTCTGGTCGTCGGCGTTGGTGTGCGGTTCCATCCGGTAGGTGTGCGCCTCGACCAGGAACGGCCCCTGGCCCGACCGGGCGTGCTCCACCGCGCGGGTGAGCACCGCGAGCACGGCCACCGGGTCGTTGCCGTCGACCTGCTCGCTGGGTACGCCGTAGCCGATGCCCTTGTACGCCAGGCTCGGCGCGGCGGTCTGCCGGGACAGCGGGACGCTGATCGCGTACTTGTTGTTCTGCACGAAGTAGACGACCGGGGCCTTGAACACGGCGGCGAAGTTGACGCCCTCGTGGAAGTCGCCCTCGCTGGTCGCGCCGTCGCCGATGAAGGCCAGCGCCACGGTGTCCCGCCCCTGGTACGACTCGCCGTAGGCCAGGCCCGCGGCGTGCACGCACTGGGTGGCCAGCGGGGTGCACTGCGGCGCGGTATGCCGGGCCGCCGGGTCGTACCCGCAGTGCCAGTCACCGCGCAGCAGGGTGAGCACCTCGACCGGGTCGATGCCCCGGGCGGTCAGCGCCATCGACTCGCGGTAGGTGGGGAAGACCCAGTCGGTGTCGTGCAGCGCGAGGACCCCGCCGACCTGGCAGGCCTCCTGGCCGCGCGAGGACGGGTAGACGGCGAGGCGACCCTGCTTGGTCAGTGCGGTGGCCTGCACGTCGAAGCGGCGGCCGACGACCATCCGCCGGTACATCTCGCGGAGCGCGTCGAGCGGCGGCTCGGGGTAGTCGTCCCGGGCCGGCAGCGGAGTGCCGTCCGGGTTCAACAGACGGACCGGCTCGGTACGCGGCAGCAGCCCGGCCGACGGGTCGGCGGCGGCGGGGGTGGCCTTCCGGCGGGTGCGGGGGGATGCCCTGCGGACCGCCTGGGGTGTGGTCGTCACGGCGGGGACCTCCTGGACGTGTGGTGGACCTATGCTCACGCCGTCGGATGATTGACTCAAGTTGCCCGTTGAACGCGGGACGAATGGCATGACTGGGAGCGGTTCATGAGCCAGGAGACCAGCCCGGTACCGGGCGTGGCGGGCGGAACGGGACGTTCGGCCGGGCCGCTCGACGAGGTGGACCGGCGGATCCTGCGCGAACTGGTCGACGACGGCCGACTCTCCATGCGCACGCTGGCCGAACGGGTGCACGTCTCGCGCACCAACGCGTACGCCCGGGTGGAGCGCCTCATCCGGGACGGGGTGATCACCGGGTTCCGGGCCCGGGTGGCGCCGGAACCCGCCGGGCTGGGCACGTCGGCCTACATCGCGCTGACCATCGAGCAGAACACCTGGCGGGAGGTGTCCGAGGAACTGGCCCGGGTGCGCTACGTCGAGCACGTGGCGCTGCTCAGCGGCGAGCACGACGTGCTGGCCCTGGTCCGGGCGCCGGACAACGCCACCCTGCGGGACGTGGTGCTGGAACGGGTGCAGAGCATCGCCGGGGTGCTGTCGACGCGCACCTGGCTGGTCTTCGAGGAGTTCGACGGGACGCAGACCCTCTGGCCGTAGGCGTCAGCGTTCCGGCGGCGCCTCCAGGCCCTCCCGGTCGGCCAACTCCAGCAGCGGCTCCAGGGAGAACCGGCGGTCGTCCAGGCCGGCGTGCGGGTCGCCACGCTCGGCGAACCGGGCCGGCAGGCTCACCACGTCGAAGTCCTCCGGCCGCGCGTCGTCCAGCTCCGACCAGTCCAGCGGGGCGGAGACCAGCGCCCGCGGGGTGGGCCGGATCGAGTACGCCGACGTGACGGTGTGATCGCGGGCCATCTGGTTGTAGTCCACGAAGACCGGCCGGTCCCGCTGCTCCCGCCACCAGGTGGTGGTCACCAGGTCGGGCAGCCGGCGCTGCATCTCCCGGCCCAGCGCCAGCACCGCCCGCCGGCACTCGCCGAAGCTCCACCGCGGCTCGATGGACAGGTAGACGTGGATGCCCCGACCGCCGGTGGTCTTCGGGTAGCCGACCAGCCCCAGCTCGTCGAGGAACGCCCGCACCTCGTGGGCGACCGGGACCACCTGGGCGAAGTCCACCCCGGGCATCGGGTCGAGGTCGATGCGGAGCTGGTCGGGATGCTCAACGTCGCCGGCGGACACCGGCCACGGGTGGAAGCGCAGAGTGCCCAGGTTGACCGCCCAGATCACCACGGCCAGCTCGCTCGGGGCCACCTCGTCGGCGGTCCGGCCGCTGGGGAAGGTGATGTGCGCGGTGCGCACCCAATCGGGCGCCCCGGCGGGCAGCCGCTTCTGATAGAACGCGTCGCCGCGATTGTCCTGCCGGGTGGCGATCTTCGCGCCCTCGAACACGCCGCGCGGCCACCGCTCCAGCATGGTGGGCCGGTCGCGCAGAGCGCGCAGGATGCCGTCGCCGACGGCGAGGAAGTAGCGGACCACGTCGAGCTTGGTCAGCCCGCGCTCCGGGAAGTACGGCTTGTCGGGGCTGGAGACACGGACCACCCGCTCGCCTACCCGGATCTCCTCGGCCGCCGTGGTCGCCACGCCTCACACGGTAGCGGGCTACGGGCCGCCGCGGTCGCCCGCCGCGCAGCGGGCCGATCAGGAGATCAACGTGATGCCCACGACGACGAGCGGCAGCCCGACGAACAGGAAGATCCCGACACCGGTGAGGACCCGGCCACCGCCCCCGGTCTCCTGCTCGGGTGCGAGCCCGAAGGCGGCCCGGGCGCCGAGCATGCCGACCCGGCTGAGGGTGAGGTCGCCGGTGACGCCGAGCAGCGCCCCGACGACGACCAGGGCGATACCGAACCGGGTGACAAACTCGCCGCCGGACACCGCCACCCAGACGCCGGCGGCGACCGCGACCACCACCAGCGCGATCGCCAGCAGCACCAGGGCTTCCCGCAGACCCTTGAGGACCGTCATCGATGGCTCCATCCCGTCGTGTCGGACGGGACATTCTGCTCCACCGATGGGTCTGCCCGCTGCCCCGTTCGCGACAGCGGTCAGTCGAGCGGCACCATCCGGGAAGGGCTGGAGTCGCGGCAGCCGGGACCGGGCGGCGTCCGTCCGGCCCCGGCCACGCCGGTGCTCAGCGCCCTTCCTGCTGCATACGCGCCATGAGCATCTGCTTGCCCTGGTCACCGGCCTTGCGGTTGTTCTCCTGGATCTTGCGGAACCAGTTGGCGAGCTCCGTGTCGCCGCGCTTGTCCGCGTCGGCGATGTACGTGTCCATCCGGTAGATGTTCTCCAACGACATCTGCACCGTGTGGATCAGGTCGTAGTTCTTGTCCCGTACCGGACTCATCTGTTCCTTGGTCATGGTCGTGGCCACGACACACCTCCCCCTGTCTCGGCTTCCGGTGGCGCCAGCGCTTACCCGCCTGCGGCCGGTTCACGCGCCGCCCGGCCGAGGGCCGCCCGACGGCCCGCACGGTTACGCCCGCCGCGCCCGGGTACCGGTGGCCGCATGGCGGAACTGGCGGCGCTGTGGATCGTCCGGCACGGCGAGAGCACGGCGAACGTCGCGGCGAGCCGGGCGGAGGCGGCCGGCGCCGAACTGACCGGCCTCACCCAGCACCGCGACGCGGATGTGCCGCTGTCGCCGACCGGGCAGGAGCAGGCCCGGGCCACCGGCCGCTGGCTCGCCAAGTTGCCGGGGACGCACCGGCCCGACGTGGCGGTGGTGTCGCCGTACCTGCGGGCGGTGCAGACGGCCGAGCTGGCGCTGGCCGGCACGGGCATCCCGGTCAGCCGGGACGAGCGGCTGCGCGACCGGGAACAGGGCATCCTCGACGGCCTGACCGAACACGGGGTGCGGCAGCGGTATCCGGCGGAGGCGGAACGTCGGGCCCGCCTCGGCACGTTCTACTACCGGCCCCCCGGCGGCGAGTCCTGGCCCGACGTGGCGCTTCGGCTGCGCGCTCTCCTCGGTGACCTGCGCCGCGACCACGAGGGTCGGCGGGTGCTGCTCTTCGGCCACGACGCCCTGGTCTTCGTGCTCCGCTACCTGCTGGAGGGGCTCACCGAGGACGAGCTGAGGGGGCTGACCCGGGACTACTCGATCGCCAACTGCTCGGTCACCGGCTGGTCCGTCGACGCCGCGGGGCGGCTCGCCCCGGAGATGTTCAACGACGTCACCCACCTGCACCCCCGAGCCAAGCAGCCGGAACGTGGGTCTGCCGACCCAAGGACCAGCTACGGGCCTGACAGCGGACGGGCTTGATGGCTCCTCCCCTGCCCGGTGGACCGCAGCTGCCGGCCGCGACCGGGCTCCGTACCGGGGCCGGTCCTACGTGGCCGGTCCGTAGCGGGACCGTAGCCAGGCGATAGCGAGCTGGCCCAGGCTCGCGGCGGGCGCGGGACATCCCCGCCGCCCGTTCCGGGTCTCTCGCCAAGGAGTTCCATGGGCAGGCTCAGCTCAACGAGACGGTGGGGTGCCGCGGCGCTGACCACCGCAGCCCTCAGCACCGGTGCCGTCGTGCTCCCGACCACTGCGGCGCACGCCGCCGCACCCAATGATCACGTCCTCTACTGGAACGATGTCCTGGTGCGCACGTACCGCCAGCTCGGCGGAGCGCCGGGGCCGCTGGCCCGCGCCGGCGCCATGCTGCACGGCGCCATCTACGACGCGGCCAACTCGGCTCTCTGCGCGGCCGGCGACGCCCAGTGCATCGGTCAGCCGTACCGGGTCAAGGTCTCGCCCACGCCCGGCATCGTGCCGGACCTCGCCACCGCCATCGACTATGCCGCCTACGACACGCTGCGCAGCGTGTTCCCGGGCGTCAACTTCGACGCCGACCTGTCCACCGCGCAGGAGGGGACGGCCAGCTCGCCGGCCCGGACCGACGGTCAGCGGATCGGCTCGGCGAGCGCACAGGCGATGATCAGTTTCCGGACCAACGACGGGTCGCCGGACAACTCGACGTTCCCGTTCAGCGACACCCCGGGAGTGTGGCGGCCGACCGGCTCCGGCGCCGCCGCCACGCCCAGTTGGGGCCTGGTCAAGCCGTTCGCGATGACCTCCGGCGCCCAGTTCCGTCCGGGCTTGCCGGCCGGCTACTCGGACTTGGCCAAACTGCTCGCCAGCCCCGAGTACGCGACGCAGGTCAACGAGGTGAAGGACCTCGGGCGGTACAACAGCACGTCCCGCACCGCCGACCAGACGCAGGCCGCCTGGTTCTGGGCCAATGATCTCGACAAGCTCACGTACAAGCCGCCAGGCCAACTCTTCGCCCACACCCAGATCGTGGCGAAGTCGGCGAAGCTGACCCAGGCCGGGAACGCTCGGCTCTTCGCCCTGGTGGCGATCGCGCTGGCCGACGCGGGGATCGTGGCGTGGGACGCGAAGTACCAGACCCCGATCGCCCTGTGGCGGCCGGAGAGCGCGATCCAGCTCGCGGACACCGACGGCAACCCCGCGACCAAGTCCGACGCCAACTGGAAGCCACTCTCGGCCGACGACAAGGGGGTGAACTTCTCCCCGCCGTTCCCGGCCTACACCTCCGGGCACGCCACGTTCGCCGGAGCGTGGGCGAGCGCGATGACGGGCTTCTTCAACACTGACGCGTTCAGGTTCACCGCCACCACGCAGGATCCACACGCGGCAGGAGTTACCCGAACCTTCGCCACCTTCAGCTCCGCTGCCACGGAAAATGCCCGCAGCCGGGTCTACCTCGGCGTGCACTACCAGTGGGACGCCGACGCGGGGATGTCGTCGGGCACCGCGATGGCGAACTACGTCACCGCAAACTTCCTCCGCCCGACCACGTCATACACCTTCGACGGGTTCTACCTCAACGGCAGCAAGATCGGCGACTACATCGACGCCGCCCCGCCGCGGAGCTTCACCTTCGGATTCGCCATCAAGGACTCCGCCGGTACCCCCGTGACCGACTCCGGCGCCGTGACCGGCACGTCATGGAACGGCCACCCCGGGGGCGCCGTGAATTCGGCGCCGATCTACAACCCGACCACCGGGCGGATCGAGGTCAGCACCCTGGCCAACCGGAACTGTTCTGGACCGCAGCTCTTCTCGGTCCTGCTCCGGGACGGCTCGACCCACTCCATAACTGTCGACTGCAACGTCGTCTGATCTTCATCGGCCACCGCGGTCATGCTGGCGTGGGCCCGGCTTTCGGGTCCACGCCAGCCATCAGCCGGTCCGGCCAGCGAGAGGCTCAGCGCCTCAAGCTGGCGACGTACGTCCCGCAACAACTGTTCGGTCAGCCGCAGACACTCCAGCGTCGCCGCCAGCGCTTCCCCGTCGACCGTTGACGGCGCGGTCGGCTCTTCCTCCAGCAGGTCGCGGTAGGCCGCCACCAGTTCCCGGCCCGGGTCCAAACCGAGCTCCTCGCGAAGGAGCCGGCGAACCTGGTGGTAGGTGGCGATCGCCTCGCCCCGGCGGCCCGCACCGTGCAGTGCCACCACCAGATGCCGCCAGAACGTCTCCCGCAACGGATGCTCAGCGACCAGCTCGGTCAACGTCGGAACGATTTCCTGGTGCCGCCCGAGGCGCAGCTCCAGCCCGAACAACTCACCGAGCACGTCCAGCCGCCGCTCCTGCAGGCGGACCCCGGCGAGCTGAGCGAACGGCGCATCGACGTTGCACAACGGCGGCCCGTGGTACAGCTTGAGCGCTTCGCGGAACAGTGCCGCGGCCGCGTCGAGCTGGCGGCCCGCGCTCAACGCCCGACCGCGCTGCACGAGCTGGTCGAAGACCAGAACGTCGATCTCGCCAGGCGACGCGTGCAGCGAGTAGCCGGCCGGATGGGTGCTTATCTTGACACCCTCGATGCTCTGGAACAGGGCCCGCAGCGCCGAGATCTGCACCTGCACCTGGGTCCGCACGGTCCGTGGCGGAGCCTCGCCCCAGACCGCCTTGATGATGTCGTCCATCGGAACCACCGCGCCGCTGTTGATCAGCAGCAGCGCAAGCACCGCACGCAACCGGTTGCCGCGGATGTCGAGCGGGCTGTCCTCTGAGCCTACGGTGAGCGGTCCCAGAAGCCGGAACCTCATGAGCGGTGGAATCGGGCAGGAAGGTGAGTTGGCAGGAGAGTGTGCAGCTCGAGCATGGCGTCCCCCGTCACGCTTAGCAACATCAGCAATTCGCGGCCGTAACTGTAGGAGTTCTTGGATGCGTGGGCAAGGGCGCAGCTCACCAGGGTTGACGCGGCGATCGAGTCCCACTCATGGGTCACCGTCTGACGGTTGTTGTTCGTCCGTTCGGCTGTGTGTAACACCACAGCAACTCCCTACGCTGATCCCTCGAAAGCGAGCAGCCTGCTCGTTTTCCGCCGACCCCCTGTCCGCCAGGCAGTGGGGCTCGGCTGGATCGGCCCTCTGGGAGTCTGTGTGAAGAACCTTCGTCGCAAGACACTGGCCGCAGCGTCCGTCGTGGCGCTCGGCGTCGGCCTCGCCACCACCGGCGGGCTGGCACCGGCGGCCGCAGCCGGACCGGACACCACGTTCCTGGTCCTCGCCCCACAGGGCGGCAAGACCGACAAGGCCGCCGCCCGCGTGGCGGCCGCCAAGGGCACCGTCGTGGCCAGCTACGACCAGATCGGCGTGCTCGTCGTCCGCTCGACCAACCCCGACTTCGCCACCCAGGTGGCGGGCGCGGGCGTCGAGTCGGTCGCGTCCACCGCCGGCCTGGGCACCGCCCTCGACGAGGGCGAGACCATCGAGGTCTCCGCGGAAGAGGTCGCCAACGCCACCGGCGACCCGACCAAGGAGCCGATGTACGGCCAGCAGTGGGACATGGACATGATCCACGTCCCGCAGGCCCACGCCGTCAACAGCGGCAACTCCAACGTCGTGGTGGGCGTGCTGGACAGCGGTATCTCCAGCAGCCACCCCGACCTGGCCAGCCAGATCGCCAAGGACAAGAGCGTGTCCTGCATCGGCGGTGTCACCGACACCACCGAGGCGGCCTGGAACCCGACCAACTCCGACCACGGCACGCACGTGGCCGGCACCATCGCCGCCGCCGTCAACGGCGTCGGCGTGACCGGCATCGCGCCGGGGGTGAAGGTGGCGGCGGTCAAGGTCGTCGACAACGGCGGCTCCATCTTCCCCGAGGCTGCGGTCTGCGGGTTCATGTGGGCCGCCGACCACGGGATGCAGCTGACCAACAACAGCTACTTCATCGACCCGTGGGAGCTGAACTGCCGCAACGACGCACGCCAGCGCCCGGTATGGCAGGCCGTGCAGCGGGCCATCCGCTACTCGCAGTCCAAGGGCGTGCTCAACATCGCGTCCGCGGGCAACTCGAACTACGACCTGGCCCACAAGAACACCGACTACGACAGCCCGAACAACCTGCCGGAGGGGCAGGATCCCACGCCTCGCGTGGATCTCAACAGCGCCTGCCTTGACCTGCCGGCCGAGGCGCCCGGCGTGGTCACCGTCTCGGCGGTGGGCCCGACCGGGCAGAAGAGCTACTACTCGTCGTACGGCCAGGGCGTGGTCGATGTGACGGCCCCGGGTGGTGACAGCCGGTTCCGCACCCAGGGTGCCCGCTCCACCTCCACCGATACCATTCTGTCGACCGTTGGACGACTGAACGCCCAGGGCAACATGGTCAACGGGTGGGGTTACAAGCAGGGCACCTCGATGTCCGGCCCGCACGCCACCGGTGTCGCGGCGCTGGCGCTGTCGGCGCACCCGGGCATGACCCCGGGCCAGCTGTCCGCGTTCCTGGAGCGTACGGCGGTGGCGCAGTCCTGCCCGGCGGGCGTCTACGACCCGGTGCCGAACTGGCCGGTGCCGATTCCGCCGGCCACGTGGCCGCACAACATCGGCCCGTCGTACTGCTCCGGCGGTGCGCGGAACGGGTTCTACGGCGCCGGCATGGTCGACGCGTTCAACGTGGTCAAGTAACACCCGCACCACCAGCGACGGGGTCCGGCGTTCCCACGCCGGGCCCCGTCCTGCTGTTTGCGCTGTTCCGGGCGGGGGTACCGGGGGCGGCATCCGCCGACTCGAGGAGGTCACCCGGTGTCCACCGATGCCATCGTCCGGCTGAAAGAGGACCACAAGGAGATGCGCCGCCTGTTCAAGGCGTTCCAGGACGCCGAGGAGGGGCCGGCGAGCGAACGGCAGCAGCTGGTCCGGCAGATCATCGAGGCGCTGACCGTGCACACCTACCTGGAGAACGAGGTGATGTACCCGGAGGTCCGCAAGCTGGTGCCCGACGTCGAGGACGACATCCTCGAGTCGTACGAGGAGCACCACGTGGCGGACGTGCTCTGCTTCGAGCTCTTCTCCATGGATGCCGAGGACGAGCGGTACACCGCCAAGACGACGGTGCTGATCGAGAACGTCCTGCACCACGTCCAGGAGGAAGAGGAAGAGTGGTTCCCGAAGGTGCGCGCGGCGCTCGGGCGGAACCAGCTGCAGGAGATCGGCGCGCGCATGATCGAACTGCGCCCGAAGGCGCCGAAGACCCCCACCGCCCCGAAGGCGCTCAAGAAGTCACTGGACGCGGTGACGGCCTGAGCGACCCCCGACGCCACGCGGGACCGGTGGGCCGGGTCCCGCGTCATGATCGCCCCGCCCGCGACGAAGGGCAGCCAGCGTCCAGCCCCACCCCGGCCCGCCAGGGTGAACGCCGATCTCGGCTGCCGGCCGGTGCTGGCCGGCACGAACTGCCCGAGCGGCCGGAGGTGGACCGGGCCGGCCCGGGCGGACCCGGTAGGATCGGCGCGGGCCGTGACTGGCGCGTGGGATGGAGCACCATCGGGGAGCGGTCCCGTCACGAGGACGCACGCCGAGCGCCTGGGCCTTCCGCACGTCATCAGGAGGTCGCATGTCGCTGAACGCCGAATCCACCGCCTTCCGCAGCGCGCTGGAGGTGATCCGCGCCGTCGAGCCGCGGGTGGCGGACGCCATCGGGGCGGAGCTGGCCGACCAGCGCGAGTCGCTCAAGCTCATCGCCAGCGAGAACTACGCCTCCCCCGCCACCCTGCTGGCCATGGGCAACTGGTTCAGCGACAAATACGCCGAGGGCACCGTCGGCCGCCGCTTCTACGCGGGCTGCCAGAACGTGGACACCGTCGAGGCACTCGCCGCCGAGCACGCCCGGGAGCTGTTCGGTGCGGCCCACGCGTACGTGCAGCCGCACTCCGGCATCGACGCCAACCTGGTCGCCTTCTGGGCGATCCTGGCCGACCGCGTGGAGTCCCCGGCCCTGAAGAAGGCCCAGGTACGCCAGGTCAACGAGCTGACCGAGGCGGACTGGTTCGCGCTGCGCCGGGAGCTGGGCAACCAGCGGATGCTCGGCATGTCGCTGGACGCCGGCGGGCACCTGACCCACGGCTTCCGGCCGAACATCTCCGGCAAGATGTTCGACCAGCGCAGCTACGGCACCGACCCGGCCACTGGGCTGGTCGACTACGACAAGGTCGCCGAGGCGGCGCGGGAGTTCAAGCCTCTGATCCTGGTCGCCGGCTACTCGGCGTACCCCCGGAAGGTCAACTTCCGGATCATGCGGGAGATCGCCGACGAGGTCGGCGCCACCTTCATGGTCGACATGGCGCACTTCGCCGGCCTGGTCGCGGGCAAGGTCTTCACCGGCGACTTCGACCCGGTGCCGCACGCGCACATCGTCACCACCACCACCCACAAGTCGCTGCGCGGCCCGCGCGGCGGCATGGTGCTCTGCGGCCCGGAGCTGGCCGACCAGGTCGACCGCGGCTGCCCGATGGTGCTCGGCGGCCCGCTGCCGCACGTGATGGCCGCCAAGGCGGTCGCGCTGGCCGAGGCCCGCCGCCCCGAGTTCGCCGACTACGCGCAGCGCATCGTCGCCAACGCCCAGGCGCTCGCCGAGGGGCTGCTGCGCCGGGGCGCGAAGCTGGTCACCGGCGGCACCGACAACCACCTGGTGCTGATCGACGTCTCCGGGTACGGCCTCACCGGCCGGCAGGCCGAGCAGGCGCTGCTGGACTCGGGCATCGTCACCAACCGCAACGCCGTGCCGCAGGACCCGAACGGCGCCTGGTACACCTCGGGCATCCGGATCGGCACCCCGGCGCTGACCACCCGGGGCCTCGGCACCGCCGAGATGGACGCCACCGCCGAGCTGATCCACACCGTGCTCACCCAGACCACCCCGGGTGCGAACCCGGACGGCACCCCGTCCAAGGCAAAGTACGTGCTCGACGCGGCCCTGGCGGACAAGGTGAGCAAGCAGGCCAGCGAACTGCTCGCCCCCTTCCCCCTCTACCCCGCCATCAACCTCGCCTGACCGACCGCCCCCGCTCCCGACGCCCCGCCCGGCCTCCGGCCGCGCGGGGCGTCGGCACATCCGGCTGGACCACCCGTTGATCATGAGGTTAGCGGCAGCGGAAAACGCTCTCTCCGCTGCGAACCTCATGATCAACGGGGCGGGTCCGTGGGGCGGGTGGGCCGGTGGGCAGGGCTCGGTCAGCGGAGGGGGCGCTTGAGGTGGTAGCGGTGCACCTCGGTGCTGCCCTGGACGTTGTTCACGTCCTCGGCGGCGGAGACCAGCTCCCAGCCTTCCCGGCCGACCCGGTTGAGGTGCCCGATGGCGGTGTCCCCGTACGCCGTCACGTCGGTGCGCGACCCGTCCGGCGCGTACCAGACGAACGTGACGTGGAAATTCCGGCCCTGCCCCTGATAGCGACGGACCAGCAACGCGTACTCCCAGGCAACCATCCGTCCATTATCTACGGTCACTTCCAGCACCGGACGCACGGGGGGTGGCGGACCGGCGACCCTGTGCTGTCAAGCCGGGGCGGCCAGCGCGGCCAGTTCGTCGGTGACCAGGGCGGCGAGCCGGTCCAGGCCCAGGTCGATCTGGTCCGGGGTGACCGCGCTCACCGACAGCCGCAGCGCGTTCACCGTCGCTCCGTCGTCGTAGAAGTGGGCCATCGGGGTCCAGAGCACGCCGTACTCGCGGGCCGAGCGGTGCAGCAGCGCATCGTCCACGCCGAAGGGCACGGTCACCACCACGAAGAAGCCGCCGGCCGGCACGTTCCAGCGCACCGGGCCGCCGGAGGGGAAGCGGCGGGCCAGCCCGTCGACCAGGTGCCGCAGGTTGCGGGCGTACGCGGCCCGCTCCCGCGCGTTCGCCGCGACCAATGAGCAGTCGTGGGCCAGCAGCGCCCCGCCGATCACCGCCTGGGCGATCGGCGAGGTGTTCACGGTGATCATGCTCTTGATCTTGGCGAGCTGGTCGGCGAGCGGGCCGACGGTCCCGTCGGAGCCGGCGACGCGCTGGTCGGCGACCACGTACCCGACCCGGGCGCCGGGCAGCACGGTCTTGGCGAACGAGCCGAGGTAGACCACCCGGCGCCGGCCGTCCAGGGCCTTGAGCGTCGGCCGCCGCTCGGTGCCCCCGGCCGGGAAGAGGCCGTACGGGTTGTCCTCGATGAGCAGCAACTCCTCGTCGACGGCGAGGTCGAGCAGCCGCCGCCGCTGCGCTACGTCCATGCTGACCCCGGACGGATTGGCGAAGTCGGGCATCACGTAGCAGGCGCGCGGGCGCAGCCCCTCGGCCCGGGCCCGGCGCAGTTGCGCGCGCAGGTCGGCCAGGTCGATTCCGTCCGGGCCGCCGGCGACCGGGCGCACCGGCAGGTCGACCAGGCGGGCCGCACCGGTCAGCCCGACGTACGTGGGGGCGACGGCGAGCAGCATGTCCTCCGGTCCGGCCCGCAGCGCCCGCAGCACCAGGAACATCGCCTCCTGGCAACCGACCGTCACCACGATCGTCTCCGGGTCGACGGTGATCTGCTCGTCGACGGCCAGGTTACGGGCGATCAGGTGGTGCACGATGCCCTTGGTCCGGCCGTACTGGAGCAGGGTGCGGTCGACCTGGGCGGGGCTCAGCCCGAGGTCGTCGGCGAGGTGCCGGCGGAAGGTGTCCAGGTGCCGGTGCAGCACGGCGGAGTCGAAGAACTCCTCGTAGGGCCGACCGGCGGCGAGCGAGACCGCGTCCGGGTAGTGCTGCGCCACCTCGTTGAGGAAGTTCATCGAGTTCAGCGCGGGGTCGTCGACACTGCGGTGCAGGGCCGCGACGGTCAGGTCCACCGGCTCCACGTCAACCTCCGGTCAGGGTGCGCAGGTGCCGGGCCGCCGCCGGGTCGGCACAGCCGGTCAGGGTGAGCGCGTCGCGCAGCTCGGCGGCGAGCAGCGCCAGCGCGGCCTCGGCGCCGGCCCGGCCGCCGGTCGCCAGGGCCCAGAGCAGCGGTCGGCCGACCAGCACGCCGGCCGCGCCGAGGGCGAGGGCGCGCAGCACGTCGGTGCCGCTGCGCACGCCGCTGTCCAGCAGCACGGCGCAGCGGTCCGCCACCGCCGCGACCACCTCGGGCAGCACGGTCGCGGTGGCGGGGGCGCCGTCGAACTGCCGCCCGCCGTGGTTGGAGACCACCACGGCGTCGGCACCGGCCTCGGCGGCGCGGACCGCGTCGCGCGGGTCCAGGACACCCTTCACCAGCAACGGCAGCCGGGTACGCTCCCGCAGCCAGGCCAGGTCGGCCCAGCTCAGCGCCGGGGCGAAGACCGCGCCGGTGTGCACCGCGACGGCGGACACCCCGGGGGTGCCCTGGTGGGCCAGGTCGTCGCGGCCACCGGGCAGGTTCGCCGCGGTGACCTGCGGCGGCAGGGCGAAGCCGTTGCGGACGTCGCGCAGCCGCCGGCCGAGCACCGGCACGTCGACGGTGACCATCAGGGCGGCGCAGCCGGCGGCGTGGGCCCGGTCCAGCAGGTCGGCCACCAGGCCCCGGTCACGCAGCCAGTAGAGCTGGAACCAGACGCTGCCACCGGCCGCGGTGATCTCCTCGATCGGCGTGCTGCCGAGAGTGCTCGCCACGTACGGCACGCCGGCGGTCCGGGCGGCGGCGGCCAGGCCGAGCTCCCCGTCCGGGTGCAGCAGCCTCTGGTACGCCATCGGCGCGACCGCCACCGGCAGGGCGTAGGTGCCGCCGGGCAGCGCCGCCTCGGTGCGCGGGCGGTCCACCCCGGTCAGCACCCGGGGCAGCACCGCCACCCGGTCCAGGGCGGCCCGGTTGGCGGCGAGGGTCGTCTCGGCGCCGCTGCCGCCGGCCACGAAGTCCCACACGTCGCCGGGCAGCACGGCCCGGGCCAGCTCGGCGAAGCCGGCCAGGCTGGCCGGCGGGACGAACCCGGCAGCGGTCGAGGCGCCGGCGGCCGGTCCAGCCGGGGCGACCGGGTCCGCGGCGGCCGGTCCGGCCGGGGCGGTCGCGTCCGGGGCGGCCGGCCCGCCGCCGGACGGGGCTGCCGGCGCGGATCCGTCCGGCCCGGCCGGCGCCGGCTGGCATCCGAGCACCAGCTCGTCGGTCGGCTCAGCCACGGTCCGACCCACCCGCAATCGACCCGGCCGCCGACGCGACCCCCAGCCGGAAGCGGTCCCGCAGGAAGGCGGCCGCCTGCTCCTGCGCCCGGCGACCCGCGTCGAACACGCCGGGCATGGCGAAGAATCCGTGGATCATGCCGGCGTAACGGGTCAGGTCGGTGGGCACGCCGGCGTCCCGCAGCCGCCCGGCGTACCGCTCCCCCTCGTCGCACAGCGGGTCGTGTTCCGCGGTGATCACCAACGCCGGCGGCAGGCCGGACAGGTCCTCGGCGAGCAGCGGCGAGGCGAGCGGGTGGGCCGCGTCGGCCGGGTCGGCCAGGTAGTGCCGCCGGTACCAGTCGACCGAGTGCCGGTTGAACAGCAGCGCGTCCTCGTCGCCGGCCGGCCCGGCACCGGGCCGCTGGTCGGTGTTCGGGTAGACCAGCAGCTGGGCGGCGAGCCGGGGGCCGCCGTCCGCGCGGGCCAGCAGGGTGACCGCGGCGGCGAGGTTGCCGCCGGCGCTGTCCCCGCCCACCGCGAGCCGGTCCGGGTCGACCCGGTACTCGTCGGCGTGCCCGGCCAGCCGGCGCAGCGCCGCGTAGCAGTCCTCCACCGCGGCCGGGAAGCGGTGCTCGGGGGCCAGCCGGTAGCCGACGGTCACCGTCTGGCAGGGCGTGGCGTTGGCCAGCCGGCGGCAGATCCCGTCGGCGGTGTCCACGCTGCCGAGCGTCCAGCCACCGCCGAAGAAGTAGACCAGCGTGGGCAGCGGGCCGTCGCCGGCCGGCCGGTGGATGCGCACCGGGAGCGGCCCGTCCGGGCCGGGGAGGTGCGTGTCGCGTACCTCGTGGACCGGCTCGACCGCGCCGGCGCCGGCGCGGATCGCGGCGAGGTCGGCCGCGCGGGCCTCGGCCAGGCTCTGCGTGTAGAGCGGTGCGGTGCCGGCGGCCGCCCGTTCGGCCCGGTACGCGACCACCTGCGGATCGAGCGCCATCACGTCCTCCTAGTTGCCGGTGGTGACGAAGAGCTTGTCGATGCCGCGCAGGAACAGGCTGCCGCTGTACGTGAAGGGCTGGGTGATCGTCAGGCGGGGGAAGCGGGCGAAGAGCCGAGGCAGGGCGAGCCGCCCCTCCAGCCGGGACACCGCCGAGCCGAGGCAGAAGTGCAGTCCCACCCCGAAGGCGAGCGACGGCGGGCCGGCGCGGTGCGGGTCGAAGCGGTCCGGGTCGGGGAAACGGGACGGGTCGCGGTTGGCCGCAGCGATCAGCAGCAGCACGTTCTCGTCCCGTTCGACCGGTACGCCGCCCAGCTCGGTGTCGCGCGGCGCGGAGCGGGCCAGGAAGTGCACCGGGCTCTCCATCCGCAGGACCTCGTCCACGCAGCCCCGGGCCAGCGCGTCGTCGCCGGGCAGCGCGGCGACCACGTCGGGGTGGCCCAGCAGCAGCGGCAGGCCGTTGCTGAACATGTAGACGGTGGTGACGAAGCTGGCGTTGAACAGCACGATCAGGTTGCTGATCAGCTCTTCCTCGGTCAGCTCGACGCCGCCCGCGTCCAGCACCTCGACCAGCCCGCTGATCAGGTCCTCGCCGGGCTGCCGACGCCGGTGGGCGATCAGGTCCCGGTAGTACGCGCGCAGTTCGTCGGCGGCCTGGTTGGCCCGGGCCAGCCGTTCCGGGGTCTTGCCGGCGACGTCCATGTACTCGTCGATCCAGTCGACCCGCTGCCGGTACCAGGCCAGGTCGGCCTCGGGCAGGCCGATGAACTCGGCCATCACCAGCGCCGGGACCGGGTACGCGAAGTCGGCGACGAAGTCGACCTCGCCCCCGTCGGCGCCAGCCTCGGCCAGCCGGTCCAGCCGCTCCTCGACGACCCGGACGATCACCGGCTCCAGCGCGCCCAGCCGGCGCGGGGTGAACGTCTTCGCGAAGACGGCCCGCATCCGGGTGTGGTCCGGCGGGTTGATGAACATCATCGAGGTGAGGAAGGTACGCAGGATCTCCTGCTCCTGCCAGCCCGGCGGGCTGCCCTTGTACCACTCGGGGTCGCGCAGCACCTGGTCGACCAGGTCGTACCCACCGGCGACGGCGGTGACGGTGCTGTGCTCGGCGCGGGTCGGGATGGCGCTGATCGGCCCGTGCTCGTGCAGGGCCGCGTACCACGGATAGGGGTCCTGCCGGCCCGGCTCGCTGTACAGGCCGGTCAGGATCTCGTCGACATCCATCGTTCCTCCCCAGGATCGGCGGCGAGGGCGGCGTGCTGTCCACGCCGCCCCGCCGGTGTCACAGCCCGAGCAGCCGCAGCGGTACGGCCTCCGCCATCGCCTGGGCCCCGGTGTCGTTCGGGTGGATGTGGTCCCCGGCGTCGTACGCCGGCAGCAGCCGCGCGGGGTGCTCCGGGTCGCGCAGCACCGCGTCGAAGTCGAGCACCCCGTCGAACTCGGTCGCGCCCGTGCCGCGCAGCCAGCTGTTCACCGCCTGCCGGGTGGTCTCCTTCTCCGGCGTCCACACCCCGGGGCCGCCGTTGCCCTCGTACGGGGTGATGGTGCCGACCAGGCTGGTCAGGCCGCGGGCCTGGGCCTGCCGGTTGATCTGCCGCAGCGAGGCGATGATGCGCTCCGCGCTGTCGCCGTTCATCCAGATGTCGTTGATGCCCAGGTGGGTGATCAGGGTCCGCACCCCGGTCTGCGGGAAGACGTCCTCGTTGAGCCGGGCCAGCGCGTTGGGGCCGAGCTCGTAGTAGCCGGGGAAGCCGCCCGCGCCGGGCTCGGTGCCCTCGTGGTTGAGCCGGTTGCCGGACAGGCTCAGGTTCAGCACGCCCGGGGTGCGTACCTCGGGGCGGGCGTCGATGAGCCGCTTGGCGAGCAGGTCCGGCCAGCGCCGGTCGGTGTTGGCCGTGCTGCCGTTGCCGTCGCCGATGGAGTCGCCGAGCACGACCACCGCGCCGGGGCTGAGCCGGCGTTCCACGTCGATGCCGGACAGGAACATCCAGCAGCAGTTGGGCCGGATGGTGAAGCCGGTGCCGGCGGCCGCGGTGGTGAGGTCGCCGGCGCCGATGAAGTTGGTGACCCGGGACTGCCCGTGGAAGGTGACCGGGCCGGTGAGCACCGGGAAGTAGAGGGTGACGACCAGGTCCTCCTGCTCCGTCACCGGGAAGGCCAGGGGGTCGCTGAGCAGCTCGGCGCCCTTGTGGATGGTGGCCGACGCGGCGCCGTCGAAGGTCAGCGGGTGGACGCTGGCCGGGTCGATGTCGGACAGGTCGTCGGGGGTGGTGGTGTCGGGCCGGGCGACGGTGGCATGCCCGACCTGCACGGCCTGCTCGCCGTAGAGGTTGGTCAGCCGGACCCGGAGCCGGTCACCGCCGACGGAGGTCTGCAGGGTCATCCGGATGCTCTGGTTGTTCAGGCCGGTGTTGGTCAGGCCGACGGTGTTGCCGCGGGTCACCGCGGCGGCCCAGCTGCCCGCCCACTCGGTACGCCCCGGCAGGGCGCCGTCGTTGTCGGCGGGGCCGGCGCTGGCGGTGACGGCCGGGGTGCCGGCGATCAGCATCGTTGCGGCGAAAGCTATGACGTGCCATCTCTTCGGGGTCGGCATTGATCCTCCATCGTTGGCAGCCCCGGGCGTGGCACGAGTCGGCGACACGGCCCGGGCGATGGACCGGAAACTAGCTGTCGATGATGACGAGCGTCAATCAACCTGATCGACATGATCGAATGTCCGCCGGGTGCCGGCCGACGCCGTTCGGCTCTGTCCTGTCCCGACCCGGCGTGCCTAGGCTCGAACCCGGCGGCGGTGCGGTCGCCGACCCTGTCACCTGGGGGCGCTGCGATGACTGATCAGCCGAACTACGTGCACGAGGCACTGGAGCTGTTCGCCCGGTTCGGCGACCGGGAGGCGCTCGTCGGCGGAGATCGCCGGCTGACCTATGCCGAGGTCGCCGCCGAGGTGCGGGGCCTGGCCGGCGCGCTGCTGCGGCACGGCGTACGCCCCGGCGACGCGGTGCTGGTGATGCTCGGCAACCCGGTGGAGGGGCCGCTGCTGCAACTGGCGCTGCACCTGCTCGGCTGCCGGAGCATGTGGATCGCCCCGGTGACCTCGCGGCGGGAGGTCGACGAGTTCGTCGCGCTGGCCCGCCCCGACGCCTTCATCCACGACCCCCGCGACCCGGTCGGCGCGGAGATCGCCGCCGGGCTGGCCGGCGTACCGGTGCTCTGCCTCGGGCCGGACGGCGCCGGGCCGGACCTCACCGCGGGCGGCGAGCCGGTGGAACTGCCCGCCAAGGTGCCCGCGCCGGAGTCGTTCCTGCAGACCAGCGGCACCACCGGCACGCCGAAGCTGGTGCACCACCGGGAGAGCTTCTACCGGCAGGTCCTCGCCCTGGCCGCCGACTTCCGGGCGGCCGGCTTCCCGCTGCTGCGGCACCTGTCGCACTCGCCGATGTGGCTGGCCAGCGGCCAGATCACCACGCTGTTCAACCTGTTCACCGGCGGGGTGCTGTTCCTGCGCGAGCGGTGGGACCCGGAGGCGTTCATCCGGACCGTGGACGCCGAGCGGCTCACCTCCACCTTCGTCACCCCGCCGATGCTCTACGAGGTGCTCGACCATCCGGCGCTGGACGGCGCCGACTTCTCCGCCATGTTCATGTTCAACGTGGGCGCCGGGCCCGCCGCGCCGGCCCGGCTGCGCCAGGCGATCGCGCGCTTCGGCCCGTGCCTGCGCATCGTGTACGGGCTGAGCGAGGCCGTGGTGATCTGTGCCCTGCCCGGGCTGACCGACGACCCGGAACACCCGGAGCGGCTGCGCTCCTGCGGCCGGCCGTACGGGGACGTGGCGGTGGAGATCCGGGACCCCGACGGCCGGGTGCTGCCGCCCGGCGAAGACGGCGAGGTGTGGGTACGCACCAAGCTCAGTTTCGCCGGCTACCACGGCCAGCCCGAACTGACCGCCGAGACGCTGGTCGACGGCTGGGTACGGACCCGCGACATCGGCCACCTCGACACCGACGGCTACCTCTACCTGGTCGACCGGCTCCAGGACCGGATCCTCACCCGGCAGCGAAGCTGGCCGATCTACTCCCGCCCGATCGAGGACGTGCTCGCCGCCCACCCCGAGGTACGCGCCGCCGCCGTCATCGGCGTACCGGACCCGGTGGCCGGTGAGCTGCCGTACGCGTACGTGGTGCCCGCGCCGGGGGCGACGGTGACCGGGGGCGACCTGATCGCGCTGGTCACCCGTGAGCTGAGCGAGACCTGGGCGCCCGGCGCGGTGGAGTTCGTCGACGCGCTGCCGCTGAACCGCTCCGCCAAGGTGGACAAGCGGGCCCTGCGCGCCCGGTACGCCGCCGCCCATCCGACCGACACGGACGCGGTGGGCACGGTGATCGGCAGCCCGGCGTGACCCCGCGTCGGGAGCTGTACACCCTGGTCGGCGCGGATCTGCTGTCCAACCTGGGCACCCGGATCTCGGTGGTGGCCATTCCCTGGCTGGTGCTGGAGACCACCGGCAGCCCGACCCGGATGGGTCTGGTCGCGGCGGCGGAGACCCTGCCGTACATGCTCTCCAGCGCCCTCGCGACCCCGTGGGCGGACCGGTTCGGGGTGCGGCGTACCGCCGTCACGGTCGACGCCGCGAGCGCGGCGGCGATGGCGGTGGTGGCGCTGGCTCCCTGGCTGGGGTTCGGGGCGCTGCTGGCGCTGGTCGCGGTGGCCGGTGGGCTGCGCGGCATCGGCGACCGGGTCAAGCATGTGCTGTTCAAGCCCGCCGCCGAGCGCGCCGGTGTGCCGCTGATCCGGCTCACCTCCGCCTACGACGGCCTGGCCCGGGGCATGACGCTGTTCGGGGCGGTGCTCGGCGGGCTGCTGATCGACTGGGTGGGAGTGACCCGGGCGATCTGGATCGACGCGGCCACCTTCGCGGTCTGCGCG
The DNA here is from genome assembly GCF_043204735.1 of Micromonospora sp. NPDC047740. Taxonomy (NCBI): domain Bacteria; kingdom Bacillati; phylum Actinomycetota; class Actinomycetes; order Micromonosporales; family Micromonosporaceae; genus Micromonospora; species Micromonospora sp. NPDC047740. The sequence goes on along the minus strand of NZ_JBIDCT010000001.1, from coordinate 204,121 downwards.
CTGCTCATCGGGGTGCTGGTCCGGCCACCCGCCCCGGCGGAGCCGGCGCCCCGGGAGAGCTACCTGCGGGCGCTGCGCGGCGGCTTCGGCTACCTGCGCACCGACCGGACGCTGCTGACCATGCTGGTGGTGGTCTCGGCGTCGAACATGTTCGCCAACGCCAGCGTCGCGGTGTGGATCCCGCTCTGGGTGGACCGGGTGCTCGGCGACCCGGCCGGCTTCGGCCTGGTGCTCGGCGTGTTCTCGGGCGGGGCGCTGCTGGGCAACCTGCTGTTCACGCTGGCCGGCACGCGGTTGCCCCGCCGGTCGACCTTCGCGCTGGGGCTGGCGCTCAGCGGCGCACCCCGGCTGCTGGCGCTCGCCCTCAGCGACGAACTGGTGGTGGTGCTCACCGTGACGTTCCTGTCCGGGGTGGCGATCGCGGCGGTGAACCCGCTGCTCGGCGCGGCCCTGTACGAGCGGGTGCCGGCGCCGCTGCAGACCCGGGTGCTGGGCATCTCCGGGTCGGTGGCCTTCCTGGGCCTGCCGGTGGGGGCGCTGCTCGGCGGTTGGTCGGTGGCGGCCCTCGAGTTGGCCCCGGCGCTGCTGGTGATGGCGGTGGCCTGTCTGGTGCTGACCGTGGGGCCGCTGCTGCTGACCCGGTCGCGCGCCGACCGCCCGGCGGCGGAGCCGGCGATGTCCACCCCGGCCTGAGCCGGGCCGTGCCACCACCCCGACGTCAGTCCAGGTCCGTGCAGACGTTGTGGGTCGTGCCATGCACCATGGTGAGGGTCTTGAAGTTCGTCGGGGAGAACTCGACGACGAACTGCCCGTCGATGAGCCACGCGCCGCGCGGCAGGTTGCCTCCGTTCTCGCCGAAACCGAACAGCACCGGCCCGGTCACGTACCAGGTCGTCGAGCCGTCCGTGGCGTACTCGACCATCGCCATGCCGCCCGCGTCCAGCAGGGTGCTGACCCCGGTCGCGGTGTTCGTCACCTTGGTCAGCAGCGCGCCCTGGTACAGCTCCCGACGCGGCGAACCGTCCGGGAACTCCGCCAGCACCTTCTTGCGGACCTCGTCCACCACGGCCTCGACGTGGATCGGGAAGTCGCACCGGGCACCGGCAGGCTGGTCGAACGGCTGCTGCGGAGCCGGCACCCAGCCGTGCCCGCCCCCGTTCCCGGCCGCCCCGGCCGGAGTGGTGGACACCGTGGCCACCAGGGCGCCTACGACGAGGGCGGCCCCGAGGTTGAACATCCGACGCATGATCACTCCATTCTTGACGCACGATCAGGACCCAGGCTCGCCGACGCCGCTCACCAGATCCTCACCACGCGGTCCGTCACCCGCGCGCCGTGATCGAACTCCGGGTGCGCGCACCCGCTCGTTGGAGACGACAACCTGAGGCGGGTGCCAGGCGGTCAACCTGACATGGAGTTCCGACTGCTCGGCCCGTTCGAGGCCTACCAGGACGGCGAACCGGTCGCGCTCAGCAACCGGCGGCAGGAGCGCTGCCTCCTCGCCCTCCTGCTGCTCGACCCGGGCCGCCTGGTGCGCACCGACCGGCTCATCGACCTGCTCTGGAACGGCCAGCCGCCGGCCTCGGCCCGGGGCGTCGTGCACACGTACGTCGGGCGGCTCCGCGCCGCCCTCGTGCCGTACCGGGTCACGATCGGCAGCCGACGCGACGGCTACCTGGTGGAGGCCGACGGGTATCAGATCGACATCAACGAGTTCAGCCGCCTCAGCTACCGGGCCAGCGACGCCACCGACCCGGCCGAGCGGCTGTCCCTGCTCGATCGGGCGCTGGCCCTCTGGCGCGGCCCGCTGCTCGCCGACACCGCCGACGACGAGCTGCGCGAGCGGCTGCACGGGCCGCTGGAGGAGCTCCGCCTCACCGGTGTCGAACTGCGGGCCGAGGCCCAGCTCGCGCTCGGCCAGCACGCCCGGGTGGCCGCCGAGCTGGCCCCGCTGGTCGCCCGGCACCCGACCCGGGAACAGCTCGTCGGCACCCTGATGACCGCGCTGTACCAGGGTGGCCGGCAGGCCGAGGCGCTGACCCTCTACCAGACCACCTGGCACGCCCTGGTGGAGAACCTCGGCGTCGATCCCGGGACGAGGCTGCGCGAGGTGCACCGGCGGATCCTCCGCGCGGACCACCGGCTCGACCGCCCGGGCCGCCGAATGTACGAGGTACGGGTACGCGGTGAGAGCCTGCCATGGAGCGTCGGCGGGCACCCGGCGCTCGAATTCTGCAACACCTTCGCCGGCTGGCAGCACCCGGCGCCACTGCCCGGCGCCGAGTGGCTGCGCGGCTACCGCACCCTGGCGGTGTGGGCCGGTCACGTCGGGCTGGTCGACGACGTCGCGGTGGCCCGGCTCATCGAACTGGCCCGGCGGGATCCCCGCGACGCCGCCGCCGTGCTCGACGAGGCTCGGACGTTGCGCGCCCGGTTGTACGCCTGCCTGACCACCCCGGACGATTACCGCGCCTTCGACGCGGTGGCCCGCCACGCCGAGGCGGCCGCCCAGGTGCAGGTGTTCCGACGCGGGGTGGACGGCCGCGGCCGATGGTGGCCGGACCTGCGGGCCGGGCTGCGGCTTCCGGTGCACGCGGTCGCCTGGAGCGCTGCGGAACTCCTCGCCGACCCACGCCGGCTCACCATCCGGACCTGCCCCGATCCGGCGTGCGGCTGGCTGTTCCTCGACGACAGCGGGCTGCGCCGGTGGTGCAGCCTCGGCACGTGCGGCCGGTCGGGCGCGGGCGCCCTGTGTCACATCGCTTGAGCCACTAGAGTCGGCCCATGGCGACCTGGGATGACGTACGCCGGATCGCGCTCGCCCTGCCGGAGACCACCGAGCGGGGCAGCCACGACGACCTGCCCGCCTGGCGGGTCCGGGACAAGTCCTTCGTCTGGGAACGGCCGCTGCGCCGCGCCGACCTCGACGCCCTGGGCGACGCCGCCCCCGACGGCCCGATCCTCGGCGTCCGGGTGCCCGACCTGGGCGCCAAGGAGGCGCTGCTGGCCGATGATCCCACCGTCTACTTCACCACACCGCACTTCGACGGTTATCCGGCCGTGCTGGTCCGCCTGGACCGGATCGACGTCGCGGAGCTGACCGAGCTGATCACCGAGGCGTGGTACGCCCGCGCCCCGAAACGGCTCGCCGCCGCCCACCGGGCGGAGTCCCGGTGAGCGCTGCCCCGCGTTCCGGCTCGCCGGAACGTACCCGGCGGGGGCACGCGCGGGTGGACGGGATCGTCTTCGACATGGACGGCACCCTGATCGAGTCGCACGCGGTGGTGCCGGCGGCGTACCGGGCCGCCATCGTGGACGGCGGCGGGCCGGCGCTGTCCGACGCCGAGATCATCGCGGGGTATTCGCTCGGTCCGCCGGCCGCGCTGCTGACGCATCTGATCGGGCGGCCGGCCACCGACGCGGACCTCGCCGCCTACCACGCTCACCTGGCCACGCTCGCCGGGCAGGTCACCGTCTATCCCGGCGTCGCGGACGTGCTCGCCGACGTCGCCGGCCGGGTGCCGGTCGGTCTCTTCACCGGGGCCAGCCACCGGGCCGCCGAGATCCTGCTCGACCGGGCCGGCCTGCGCGGCCACTTCCGGGTGGTCCTCGGCGGGGACGAGGTCGCGCGGCCCAAGCCGCACCCGGACGGCGTCGAGCTGGCCTGCCGGCTGCTGGGGCTCGATCCCCACCGTGCCGCGTACGTCGGTGACTCGCCGCTCGACCTGCGGGCCGCCCGGAGCAGCGGCGCGCTGGCCGTGGCGGCCGGCTGGGGCCACCAGTACGACGCCGCGGAGCCGGCGGACCTGGCCGCCGGCCGGCCGGAGGAGCTGCTGTCGCTGCTCGGCTGACCTGGTCAGCCCGGCCGGCGCAGCGCGACGTCGACCGCCTTTTCCGGGGTGTCGACGTGCCGCGGGCCGGGCAGCGGAGCACCGGCCGGGTCGAGGATCTGCCAGCCGCCGAGCACGGCCAGCGGGACACCGCGCCGCATCGCCAGCGCCACCTCGCTGAGGGTGCCCCACGAGCCGCCGACGGCGATCACCGCGTCGGCGCTCCACACCAGGATCGCGTTGCGGGCCTGTCCCATGTTGGTCACCACCGCCGCCGACACGTCGGCCTCACCCGGGTCGGTGCCGTCGTCGGGGCGTACCCCGACCACCAGGCCGCCGCGGGACCGGGCGCCGGCGGCGACGGCGGCCATCACCCCGCCTCCCCCGCCGCAGAGCACGACGGCCCCGTGCTGCGCGAGCAGCTCCCCCACCCGCCGCGCCCACGCCTCCTCGCCCGGCGACGCCTTCGCCGGCCCGCACACCGCCACCTGCACCCGCATCCCTCCATTGCGGCGGTTGGTCATGGGGTCAGCGGCGCGACACGCCGGGTGAAGGGCCGCCAACCTCATGATCGACGCATCGAGGGCGGGTGGGTTAGCGTGCGGGGGTGGGATCGACGTTGACCGAAGCGACGGATCCGTGGTGCCTCCGCTCGGGCGAGGCGGCCGAGCTGCTGCGGGGGCATCCGTGGCGGCGGTTCGTGGTGCTGGGCGACAGTGTCGCCGAGGGGCTGTGCGAGCCGGTCGACGGCTACTCCGACCTGCAGTGGGCCGACCGGATCGCCGCCGAGCTGCGCGCGGTCCAGCCCGGACTGGCCTACCGCAACCTGGGGCGGCGTGGGCTGCGCGCGCACGAGGTGCGGGCGGCCCAGCTGGCGTCGGCGCTGGCGTTCGGCCCGGACCTGGCGCTGGTGGTGTGCGGCGGCAACGACGCCTTCCGGCCCGGGTACGACCCGGACGCGGTCGACGCCGAACTGTCCGTGATGATCACCGCCCTCCAGGACGCCGGGGCGAGTGTGATCACGGTCGGCATGTTCGACGTCTCGCACAGCCCCGCCGTCCCCGAGGCGCTGCGAGCGGGTCTGCGGGAGCGGATGCGGCAACTGTCGACCCACACCGGTCGGCTGGCCGAGCGGCTCGGCACCCTGCACGTGCACCTCACCGACCACCCGGCCGTCGCCGACCCGTCGCTGTACAGCGGCGACGGCCGGCACGGCAGCGCCCGCAGCGACGCCATCGCCACCGCCGAGACCCTCCGCGTGCTGGCCGCCCACCTGACCACGTCGCCACGCCACGTGTCCGAGGGGACACAGATCGAACCCCGGTGATGGCACAATCCCGGGATGCCGCCACTGTTCACGACGACCCGCGGAGCAGCGTCCACCAGCGACGACGGGCTGTTCGACGCGGTCGAAGCGGTCCTTCCCTCCCTGGGGTCAGCTGACCCGGTCGTGCCGGACAACGACGCCGGCGCGCTCGGCTGGGGGCTCGCCTGGCGGATGCAGGCGTACCTGCTCATGGCGGAGGCCACCGGCGACCCCGGCTACCTTGATCGCCTGGTACGCATGGCGGACGCGGTCATCGCGGCTCGGGACCACCTGCGGGGCGTGCGGGACCACCGCGGCCAGAGCCTGCCGGTGTGGAGTTCCGCCAGCAAGTTCACCGTGGCCACCGCCGTGGTCCCGGACCTGACCGGCGCGCCGGCCCTGCACGTGCACCACCTCCCACCGCACGGGTTGAAGGCGACCGTCCAGGTCACCCCGGTCGCGGACGGCCGGTTCGCGCTCACGGTCACCCCGGGCGGCGACCGGCCGCCGATCGTGCTGGCCGAGCTCAGCCTCGATCCCACCGACCCGCGCCGCGCCGACCGGTTGGCCTACGCGCAGCACAGTGCCGCCGCGCCGGTGACCGTGGACCTGCTCGCCGGGCCGCCGGGTGCCGGGGCGGCGGCGACCGGTGCGCCCGACCCACGCCGGGTCCGGCCGGGCAGCTACCCGTGCCGGCCGGCGCGGGTGGTCCTGGCGGCGCAGACCGGGATGATCACCTATCCGCTCGCCGGTCTCGCCCGGCTCGCCCGTGAACAGCCCGACCTGGTGCCGGCCGCCGTCACGGCGCGTACCGACGACTATCTCGCCGTGGCGCACGAGGCGCTCGCCGTGCACGACCACCAGTGGCGGGTCTCCGCCGACGGGGAGGGCTACTACGCCTGGTTGCCGGACGAGCCCGTCGGGTTCGCCGGTGCCGAACTGCCCACCAACGAGTTCCTCGCCGTCGGGCGGGCGCTGATCCAGCTGGCCGCCGCGACCGGCGACCGCGACTACGTCGACCGGGCGGCCGCCATGGCCCGCACCCTGCGCCGGCAGTTCGCGGTCCGGGGCGGCGGCTTCGTCTGGCCGTACTGGCCCTCGTTCGGCCGGGTCTACGGCGGCTGGGCGAAGACCGGCGATCCGGTCCGCGACGGCTCCCGCTACCGTCCGCTGTTCCATGCCGTGCCGAAGGCCGAGGACGTCACCCACGCGCTGCTCGACATCGACTTCGCCGTGCTGTACCGCCTGACGCCCGGGCTGCCCGAGGTCTTCACGGAGGCCGACATGCGGGCCCTGGCGCGTACCTTCACCCACCACGTCAGCACGCGCCGCCTCGGTCTGCGGCCGACCGTACGACGCGACGTCAGCGGCGCCGGTCGACCCGGCACCGCCCGCCACGAGGCGCACGTCGCCGGCTGGTTGCCACTACGTCGCTGGGACCCCACGGTCGCGAAGGCGGTGTCCGCCGTCCACCGCAGCCGCCGCCCGGTGCCCTCGATGGCCGTCGATGCCTACTGCGCCGCCCTCCTCACCCGCTGGCGCCACCCCTGACCCCGTGTTGATCAAGAAGCTCGCGTCGAGAGCCAGGCTCCGGACGACGCAAACCTCTTGATCAACGCAGGTGGGCGGGTGGGGAGCGGGCTCAGTCGGTGAGGAGGATGCCGGTCAGGAGGACGCCGCGGGCCAGGTTGAGCACCGGCTCGCAGCCGGGGTAGCCGACCCGGGCCAGGGCGCCGGAGCCGGTCCGGCCGAACAGGTACGGGGCAAGGCTGTAGGGCACCTCGGCGCTGACCGTCTCCCCGGTCTCGACCTGCACGAAGTCCATCGCCACCCGGTCGGCCTCGTGGTAGCGCTGCAGGATGTTGCCGCCCGCGTCGATCGCGGCGCGAACGCCGTCCTCCCAGGCCACCGCGCTCATCTCCCGGCCGATCAGCACCCCGTGCCCGGCCGAGCCGCCGGCCGGCTTCGCCACCAGGTCGGCCTGCTCGGCCAGCGCGCGGTCCAACTGGTCGGCCGTGAGCGCCACGGTGTGCGGGACGTACCGGCGGATCAGCGCCTGGTCGGCCGCCGACAGCAACGCCAGGTCGGCCCAGAGCCAGGCGTAGTTCAGCTTGTTGCTGAGCAGCCAGGCGGCGGTGCTGACGAACATCGGCAGGGTACCCGCCGCGAGGGCCCCGGCGACCGCGTCCAGGCCGCCGCTGGGGGTGACCCGGTTCGGCACGAACAGCCGGAACAGCGCGTCCACCGGGCCACCGCCGACCACCAGTCGCCGCTCCCCGTCCAGGGTGGCGGTGGCGACCGGGGCGATGACCAGGTCGATGCCGAACCGCTCGGCCTGGTCGGCGAGCGGGGAGAGGATCCGGATGAACGTCTCCGGGTCGTCCAGCCCCGGGTACTCGGCGTCGAAGTCCATCAGCAGCGCCACCCGGGCCCCCTCGGCCAGCCCGAGGGTGTCCCGGATCGCCACGAACCGCTGGTCCAGCAGGGACGGCGCCGGGCGGGCCGGCAGCCCGTCGAGCAGGCCGTGCTGGCGGTAGAGGTCGGCGTACCGGTAGATCACGGTGTCCGCGTCGAAGCCGCCGCCGAGGCTGCTGTCGATGTTGTACTCCACGATGCACGGCACCCCGCCGGAGAGCAGCACGTCCGGCCGGTACGCGGCGAGCAGCCCCTCGTGCAGCGGCTCGTCCTCGTCGAGCAGCTTGGTCTCCCCCGCCGGCACGTCGAGTAGCCGGCGCAGCTCGCCGGCGGTGCGGGCGCGCCGCTGGCACGCCTCCAGGATGAGCTGGGCGATCCGGTCGCAGACCTCGTTCAGCTCGCGGAACGCGTCGGCGGTGAGCACCGGTGGCCGGGCCAGCCGCCACTGCTTGTTGTACGTCGCCCGGCCGTGGTAGATCCGCTCCCATTCGGCGGCGCCGGCGGCCACCATCGCCCTGCGGGTCGACTCGGGAAGGTCGGTCCACGCCTGCTCGGCGGGCGGCCACGGGTAGTTCGGGTCCATCGGTCAACCGTCCTTCACGGTGAGTTGGATGGCGGCGGTGAGCTGGTCGCGGCCGGGCTGCACGGCCCGGTCCAGGGCGGGCGCGAAGGGCAGCACGGCGCCGTCCGGGCGGGTGACCCGGCGCGGCGGCGCGAGCAGCCGGACCCGTTCGACCACAGCGGCGATGATCTCGCCGGCGATGCCGCAGGACCGGTTGGAGTCGTCCACCACCACGAGGCGCCCGGTACGGGACACCGACTCGACCAGCCCGTCCCAGTCGAACGGGTACAGCGTCCGGGGGTCGAAGACCTCCACCGACACCTGGCCGGCGAGGTCGCCGGCGACGGCCAGCGCGTCGTGCACCAGGTGCCCGACCGCGACCACGGTGACGTCGGTGCCGACCCGGCGGACCACGCCCCGGCCGAGCGGCACCGGGGCCGGGTCGGCCACGTCGGCCCGGAGGTCCATCGCCCCGGCGGGGGCGAACACCACCACCGGGTCGTCGCAGCGGATCGCCGACACCAGCAGCCCGTACGCGTCGGCCGGGGTGGCCGGCACCACGGTGGTCACCCCGACGTGGGCGAAGAGACTGTACGGGTGGTCGGAGTGCTGCCCGGCCCAGCCGGTCCGGGAGCCGGAACCGGGCACCAGGTAGGTGACCGGCACGGCGCACTGCCCACCGGTCATCAGCGGGAACTTGTGGGCGTGGTTGACGATCTGCTCGAAGACCAGGAAGAGCAGCGACGGGATCTGGAACTCGAGCACCGGCCGCAGCCCGGCCAGCGCGGCGCCGGTGGCGAAGCTGGTGAACGCCTGCTCGGACAGCGGGGTGTCGACGACCCGCTCCGGCCCGAACCGCTTGAGCAGCCCGGAGGTGACGTTCGCGGCGGCCACCCGGATGTCCTCGCCGAGCAGGAAGACCGACTCGTCGCGGGTCATCTCGTCGGCGAGCGCGCGGGTGAGCGCCCTGCGGTAGGACAGCCGGGGCATCAGCCACCTCCGGTCCGGGCGGTCAGCCCGCTGGCGTACAGGTGCTCCAACGCCCCGGCCGGGTCCGGGGTCGGGCTGGCCAGGGCGTACTCGACGGCCGCCGCCAGGGTCGCCTCGACCTCGGCGTCGACGGCGTCCCGAACCGACCGTGGCAGCCGCGCGCCCTGGATCGCGACCGGGTCGCGGGCGCGGCCCCGGGCCACCTCGGCTGGCGGGCGGTAGTCGAGGCGGACCACGTGCTCGAAGGTGTGGTGGGCGTCGAACCGGTAGGTGTGCGCCTCGACCAGTTCCGGGCCGCCGCCGGCGCGCATCCGGGTGACGGCGGCGGCGGTGGCGTCGCGTACCTCCTCGGGGTCCTGCCCGTCCACGACGGTCGCCGGCATGCCGAACGCCGCCGCGCGGCCGCCGATGGTGCCGGCGACCGCGCCCGCGACGGGCATGGTGGTGGCGTATCCGTTGTTCTCGCAGACGAACAGCACCGGCACCCGCCAGAGCGCGGCCAGGTTGAACGCCTCCAGCAGCATCCCCTCGTTGACCGCGCCGTCGCCGAAGAAGGTCGCCCCCACGATGTCGTCGCCGCGCCGCCGGCGCGCCCACACCGCCCCGGTGAGGATCGCGCCGGCGGCCCCGACGATGGCGTTGGCGCCGAGCACCCCGACGCCGAAGTCGGCGGCGTGCATCGACCCGCCCCGGCCCCGGTTGAGGCCGGTGACCCGGCCGCAGAGCTCGGCGAGCATCCGGGCCGGGTCGGCGCCCTTCGCGAGCACGTGCCCGTGCCCGCGATGGGTGCCGGTCACCAGGTCGTCGTCGCGCAGCGCGGCGCAGACCCCGGCGGCGATCCCCTCCTGCCCGAGGTACGGGTGGATGCCGCCGACGATCTCCCCGGCGCGGACCAGTTCGATGGCCAGCTCCTCGAAGCGGCGGATCAGCCGTACCGTCCGGTAGAGTCCGACCGGGTTGTGGGTCACGCCGGGCGCTCCTCCTTGATCGCGGCGAGGATGTCGTCCCAGAGCTTGGCCCGGGCGGCGAGCGCGGCGTTGACGGTGTCCGCGCACTGCTGCCACTTGGCGTCGTCGTCGCCGCACAGGTCGGCGAGCATCTGCATGGCCATCGGGGTGTGCTGCTCCCCGTCAACCTCGATGTGCCGCTCCAGGTAGTCGACGAACTTGTTGAGCCGCTGGCTGCGTTCGTTGACGGCGACGACCTGGGTGAACATCTCGGGGATGAGGTCCTCGCGGCCAAACGCGAAGGCCGCCGCCTGGCAGTGCACCGGGGTGCTGTCGATGATCCGCCAGGTGGTGCCGGCGAACGCCGCGGACGGGGCCGGCACCCCGGCCTCGACCAGAGCTTCGGTCACCGGCCGGCCGGCGCGCAGCAGGTCGACCAGCTTTTCCACGGCGGTGGTGTCCGCGCCGGCCTCCGCCATGCCCTGCACGTAGAGCTCGAAGTGGCTGATGTAACCGTCGCCCAGCTCGTCGCTCTCCTCGACCATGACGATGTCGTTGATGAGGCGGCGGCTACCGGTCGGGCCGGTGGGGATCCACGGGACGGTCACGCAGGTGAGCTGGCGCTGCAACGACTTGAGCAGCGACATGAAGTCCCACACCGCGAAGACGTGGTGCTCCATGAACGTGACCAGCGCGTCATGGGTGTCCAGGTTGGCGTAGAGCGGGTGCTTGACCACCACGTCGCGGCGGTCGGTCACCGCCCGCTCCAGCCGCTCGATGCCCGGGTGCGTCCTACCCCAGTCGTACCGTGACATGTTCAGCCTCCCTGCTGGGCGCGGTCGCGCCAGATGACCGGGCAGAATTCGGGGTCCGCGTAGTCCGGTCGGCCGTCGGGGGTGCGGCGGACCAGCACGTCGTGGTTGTATCCGGCGAGCGTGCCGTCGGAGAGCGGATACTCCCGCCAGGCGTTGGCGCCGTCCTGCAGGTGCAGCGAGATCGCCCGGCGGGGCCGGCCGCTGACGTTCGGGCCGCTGCCGTGGTAGATCCGGCAGTGGTGGAAGCTCATGTGCCCCTTGGGGATGACCATGGGGATCTTGCGGATCTCGGCGTGGTTGTGGGCGGCGTTCTCGGCGAGCATCGCCTCGAGCTGGTCGCGGTCCCGGTCGGCGAAGTGCCGGACCACGGTGTCGTCGGCGCCGATCTCCTGCCAGCGGTGCGACCCGTCGACCATGGTGATGGTGCCCATCTCCTCCCCGCAGTCGTGGAAGGGGATGAACGCGGTGAGCATCCGCTCCGACGACAGCGCCGCCCAGTAGTGCTTGTCGAAGTGCCAGGGCACGATGTTGGACGGCTCGCCGGAGATCGGCGGCTTGTAGATCAGCGTGGACTGGAAGACGCGGATCTCCTCGGCCCCGGCCAGCCGGGCGGCCACCGCCCCGATCAACGGCTTGCGCAGGATCCGGCCGATGACGTCGTGCTCGTAGTGCACGTAGTCGTTGTGCCGCTGCACGTCCCCCAACGCCGGCTCCCAGTACGCCAGCTTCGGCGGCCGCACGGGCAGCCGCCGGTCGCGCTCCCCGGCGTAGTAGCGGTCGGTTGCCGCGAGCAGCTCGTCCACCTCGTCGTCGGTGAACAGCTTCTTCGACAGGTACCAGCCGTGTTCGGCGTAGTGGCGCACGTCCTCGTCGGACGGCAGCAGCGCCTGCTCCTCGGCGGTCAGCACCGGATGTGTGGTGGTCATGCCCCAACCCCTCCCGCGGTGGCGGCCGCGGCGGCGGCACTCGCCCCCGCCGCGGCCAGTTCCCGTTCCTTGGCCTCGTAGAGCGCCTTGATGTTGCCGCTGCCGAAGGTGCGCGCCCCGCGCCGCTCGATGAGTTCGAGGAAGAGGGTGCGGCGCACGTGCATCGACTCGGTGAAGATCTGCAGGAGCTGGCCGCCGTGGTCGGAGTCGACCAGGATGCTCAGGTCGCGCAGCCGGTCCAGTGGCGCGTCGACCGGCCCGACGCGCCGCTCCAGGTCGTCGTAGTAGGCGGCGGGGGTGCCGGCGAAGCGGACCCCCCGCTCGGCGAGGGCGCCAACCGCGGTGACGATGTCGTCGGTGCGCAGCCCGAGATGCTGCACCCCCGCGCCGGCGTGCCAGCGCAGGAAGTCCTCGATCTGCCCGGGCCGGCGGCTGGTGTCCGGCTCCAGCAGCACAACCGTGACCCGCTCGGACGGGCTCTGCACCACCTTGGAGTTCATCGCCTGCCCGGCGACCTCGATGTGCTCCTCGAAGATCTGCGCGAAGCCGAACACCCGCTCGTAGTGCGCGACGGTCCCGTCGAGCTGGCCGGGCGGCACGCAGACCGCCAGGTGGTCGATCGCGGCGAGCAGCTTGTCGTCGTCGCCGGCCGGCAGCGACTCGACCGCACCCGGCAGGAACTCCGTGCGGTCGCCGCGCCGCTCGACCAGGCGGTGCACCACGTCGCCGAAGCCGCCCACCTCCGCGGTCACCACCTCGGCGTCCGCGCCGGTGAAGGTCCGCGGCGGGGTCACCCCGGCGGCCCCCCGGCCCACCAGCTCCGCGTACGCCCCGGCGGCGTCGTCGACCTCGAGGGCCACCACCGCGATGCCGTCGCCGTGCCGCTGCACGTACGCCGACGCCGGGTGCTCGGCGGTCAGCCCGGAGGTGAGCAGCATCCGGACGTCGGCCTGCGCCAGCAGCAGCGAGCGCTGGTCGGCCAGCCCGGTCTCCGGGCCGCCCTGGCCGCGCAGCCGGAACCCGACCGCGGTGCCGAAGTAGAAGGCGGCCTGCCGGGCGTCCCCCACGTACAGTTCGATGTGGTCTATTCCGTTGATGTCCATCTGTCAGCCTTTCCCGATGTCCCCCCGTGACTGCCGTCCCGGGCCTGCGCCGCCCGGGGTGGAACGTCGGATCACCTCCCCGCTCCGGCGGCCGGCGTCGCGGCGCTGGCGGCCCGCCGCGCCGGCACGGCGCGGCGGAGCAGCAGGCTGACGTTCTGGCCGCCGAACCCGAACGAGTTGGTCAGTGCGTACTCGGCCCGGGTGGCCCGGGGTGCCGTGCGGATGTGGTCCGCCGCGCAGTCCGGGTCCGGGTCGTCGAGGTGGTAGGTGGGCGGAAGCAGCCCGCGGCCGAGCGCCAGCGCGGTCGCCGCGGCCTCCAGCACCCCGGAGGCGCCCAGCAGGTGCCCGGTGAGTGCCTTGGTGGAGCTGACCGGCACCCCGCCGACGCCGAACACCTCGGCCAGCGCGGTGGTCTCGGCGATGTCGCCGAGCTTCGTGCCGGTGCCGTGCGCGTTGACGTAGCCGACCTGGCCCGGCTCGGCGCCCCCGCCGGCCAGGGCGCGGCGCATGCAGCCGGCCGCCCCGGCGCCGTCCGGCCGGGGCGCGGTCGGGTGGTACGCGTCGCTGTTCACCCCGTACCCGGCGACCTCGGCGTAGCCGGTGACGCCGCGGGCGGCGGCGTGCTCGGCGCGTTCCAGCACCAGCAGCGCCGCTCCCTCGGCGAGGACGAACCCGTTGCGCCGCTTGTCGAACGGGCGGCTGGCCTCGGTCGGCTCGGCCCAGCCGCGGGCCAGCGCGCGGGCGTTGCCGAAGGTGTCGGCGAAGGTCGGGAACAGCGGTGCCTCGCTCGCCCCGCAGAGCACCACGTCGGCCTCGCCGGCGCGGATGAGCCGGACCGCGTCGGCGACCGCCTGGGCGCCGGACGCGCAGGCCGTGCCCACCGCCGAGCTGTAGCCCCGGATGCCGTGCGCGATGGCGATCCGGGCCGACGGCATGTTCGGCAGGATCCCGGTCAGCAGGTACGGGCTGACCGCGGCCCGGCCCCGGGCGGCCCGGGCGAGCACCTGGCTCTCCAGCGTGGACATGCCGCCGACCCCGCCGACGATCACCCCGATCCGGTCCGGGTCGACGTCCCGCCCCACCTCGATGCCGGCGTCGGCGAGCGCCTCGGCGGCGGTGATCAGGGCGAGCAGCACGATCCGGTCGAGCACCTTCGTCTCCGGCCCGGAGGCGACGCTGCGCGGATCCACCTCCGGCAGCACCCCGGCCACCTCCAGGCAGTCCCGGGCCGGGTGCCCCTCGGGCGGGCGGCGCAGCCCGGACCGGCCGGTGGTGAGCGCGTCGAAGGTCTCCTCGACGCCCCGGCCGGCCGGGGTGAACAGCCCCATGCCGGTGATGACGGCGGTCATGACGCCGACTCGGTCAGGTAGCGCTCGCGCAGCGCCACCTTGCGGACCTTGCCGGTCACGGTGACCGGGAGGTCGTCGGCGCGGACCGGCACCACCCGGCGCAGGGTGGCGGCCAGGTCCGGGCCGAGCGCGGCGCGGATCCGCTCGGTGCGGTCCTCCGCCGGGTCGGCCCCGGCGGCCAGTTCGAGGAGCACGTCGGTGACGACCGGGGGTCGCGGCGCGGCGTCGGACGAGTCGAGCCGGAGTGGTCGGCCGGCCCGCTCGCCCTCCTTGACGATCACCACCGTGCAGTCGGTGACGTCGGCGCAGGCGGCGAGGATCCGCTCCTCGGACAGCGCGGTGAAGAAGCGCTTCCCGTCGCCGGCGTCGACCGAGTCGACGGCCCGGTCCAGGTGGTAGTAGCGCCCCTCGTCGTCGGCGTAGACCAGGTCACCGGTGAGGTACCAGCCGCGCAGCCGGGACCGGTAGGTGGTGACCGAGTCGTTCCAGTAGCCGCGGAACAGCGACGGCGAGTCGATGCCGAGCCAGCCGACCTGCCCCGGGGGCAGTTCGTCGCCGTCGTCGTCGAGGACGGCGACCTTGGTGAACCGGTACGGGCGGCCGACGCAGCGGCCGTACCGGTCGGTGTCGACGGTGTGGGTGATGTGGAACATCGAGTGCCCCATCTCGCTGGAGCCCAGCCCGTCGATGAAAACCGACCCCGGTACCCGGGTCACGCCCTCCCGGGTCACCACGTCCCGCGAGCCGACCTTGACCAGCCGCCGCACGTGCGGCTCGTGTGAGCAGTCGCCGGTGTTGAACCACAGCCGCACCGAGTCGAGGTCGTAGCCGGACAGGTCGAAGCGGGCCAGTTCCGCCCAGGTGACGGAGAACCCGAAGACCCCGTCCGGCCGCCACCGCTGGATCGCGTCGAGCACCCGCTCGCCGCCCTGCTCGGACAGCAGGTACATCTCCGCCCGGTTGCCGAGCGCCTGGTTGACCATCAGCACCGTCGCGGTGTGCGGGGCGGGCAGCGCGTTGAGGATCCGGCCGGTGCCCTGCGCCTGCGGCATGGACAGCAGGTGCCGGGTGGCGGCGAACAGGCTGGCGTGCGAGTGCAGCACGGCCTTCGGCACGCCGGTGGTGCCGGAGGTGTGGGTGATGACGACCGGGTCGTCCGGGTGATGCCGGTGGTGGGCCGGAGCGGCGGCCGGGTCGCCGGCGCCCGCCTCGGCGGGCTCGCCGAGCAGCGGGGCACCGAGGTCGTGCCCGTGCAGGGCCGCGGCGTGGGCGGCGTCGGCGAGCACCCCGGCGGCCCGCAGCCGGCGGATGTACTCGGCGGCGATCTCCGGCCGCAGCTTGCCGTTCATCAGCGCGGGGATCGCGCCGAGCCGGGTCAACGCCAGGAACGACAGCACCATGTCGGCGGCGGTGCCGGCCCACACGGCGACGGGGTCCCGCCGCCGCACTCCGCGTTGGTGCAGCCAGGCGGCCCGGGCGGCGACCCGCTCGGCGAGCTGGCCGAGGGTCAGCGGGTGCTCGGCCGGGTGACCGTCGACGGGGGTGTCGAAGGTGAGCCCCGGCCCGTCCGGGTCGGCGCCGTGGGCCAGCACCCGGGCCAGCACGTTGCCCGCGCCGAGCGCCGTGTCGGCGGCCAGCGCGCCGCGTAGTCCCTTGCTCCTCATGGCGTTCCTTCCCCCAGCAGCACCGCGGTCGCCTCGCCCGGCGTCCCGTCCGGCGCCTGTTCGATCAGGACCAGCAACGCCTCGTCGGCGTCGCCGTCGTACAGCAGCAGTTCCGCCTCGGCCGTGCCGTCGGCCCGCGGCTCCCCGGTCGGGCTCAGGCAGACCACCGGGCCGTCCAGTCCCCAGCGCGCCGCGACGTGCCCGGCCACGCTGTTCGGCACCGACTGGAAGAAGAACAGCGGCCCGATCCGGCCGCCGGCGGCGACCGTGGCCCGGACGTGCTCCGCGCTGGCCCGGTCGCCGCTGGCGCTGACCAGCACGACCGCCGTGCGGATGCCGGCCGGTACGGGACGCGCGCCGTGCCGGCGGGTCAGGCAGCGGTCGGCGACCGCGGCCACCAGCGGCGGGAACGCCGAGTGCACGAACCCGGGCACCGGGGGCGGCGCCCCGTCGCCGGGTTCCGGCCAGCGCGCCTCGGCGAGGACCCGCAGCCCGCTCGCGGCGATCACGGCGCACCGACCAGCAGGGCCGTGTTGGCGCCGCCGAAGGCCGCGTTGAGGGTCAGCGCGTAGTCGGTGACCGCCGGCCGGGGCGCGTCGGTGATCACGTCCAGTGGGCAGGTGTCGTCCGGGCCGAGGAACCCGGCGTTGACCGGCAGCTTGCCGTGCCGCAGCGCCAGCACGGTGACCACCAGTTCGAGCAGCCCGGACGCTTCGAGGGCGTGCCCGTGCACCGACTTGGTGGAACTGACCGGGATTCGGCCGGCCCGGTCGCCGAACACCCGGCGCAGCGCCGCCGCCTCGGCGGCGTCGCTGTACGGGGTGCCGGTGGCGTTGGCGTTGACGTAGCCGAGCGCCTCGGCCGGCAGCCCGGCCCGGCGCACCGCCGCGGCGACCGCCCGGGCCAGCCCGCTCCCCTGCGGGTCGGGCTGGCAGGGGTGGTACGCGTCCCCGGCCCGGCCCCAGCCGGGCACGGTGGCGAGGGTGGGGGCGCCCCGGCGGGCGGCGGCAGTGGGTGACTCCAGCACCACGGCGGCCACCCCGTCGCCGAGCAGCAACCCCTGCCGGCCAGCGCTGAACGGTCGGACCGCCCCGTCGGCGGCTAACGCCCGGCCGGCGTCGAAGAGCGCGTACTGGTCCGGCTCGACCAGGTAGCCGGCCGCGACGACGACCCGGTCCAGGTCGCCCCGGCCGATCAGGGTCGCCGCGTCGGCCACCGCGGTGCTCGCCGACACGCAGGCGGTGGTGTAGACCCGGAGCCGCTCCGCCAGCCCGCAGCGCCGGGCCAGGTCGGCGGCGAGCGCGGGCACCTCGGGTCCACCGTGGACGGCCAGGAACAGCGCCGCCGCGGACCGGTGCGGCCGGTCCAGCCCGGCCGCCCGGCAGGCGGCGTCGACCGCGTCGGTCAGCTCGTCGGCCAGCGGGCCGACCTCGGGCAGGGTGGCCGCCACAGTGACCCGGCGGCCGGTGGTGTCGAACCTGCGGACCGGCGCGAACGCCGGGGTGCCGGTGAGCACCCCGGCGAGCAGCGCGTCGGCGCCCCTGCCGAGGGCGCTGAGCGCGTGCACGCCGGTGATCCTCAGGTGCTGCCGCTCAGCCATCTGCGGGCGCGGTCAGCGAGGTGTGGAACACCGCCAGCGCGTCGTCGACGGTGCGGATGCCGGCGAGCTGGTCGTCGCTGAGCTCCATCCGGCGGTCGTAGCGTTGCTCGACGAGGTGCACCAGCCAGGCCAGCTCCATCGAGCCGATCCGGTCCGGCACCTGGTCGACGGGTTTCGCGGTCAGTTCGGCGAGCATGCTCACCAGGTCAGCTCGCCCCAGGTCGGGCTGACCGGCCATCAGGAGCGGTCGCTCGTCGCGCCGGCCACCCGGTCGGCGACCATCGTGGTGAACTCGCCGACCGTCATCAGGGCCAGCTGCTCCGACTCGTCGTCGGCGAACTTCAGGCCGTACCGGTCCTCGACCCGCACGGCCAGGTCGGCCAGGGCCAGTGACTCGAGGTCGACCCCGGAGGGGCCCAGGGTGGTGTCGTCGTCGACGTCCTCGACGTCGTAGTTCATGTCGGCGAGCTGCTCGATGACGAAGGTGCGGACCTCGTCGCGCATGGCGTTAACCTCTTTCCGTGAGGCAGCTACCGGTGCCCGGTCGGGACACCGTGTACGTGTGGCTCGGCCGCACCGCCGGCGACCAGCGGGAGCTGACGCGGCGGCTGCTGCGGCGCGCGGGTGGCGCGCTGCTCGGCCGGTCCGGGACGGAGATCGGGGTACGGCGGGCGCCCGGCGGGCGGCCCGAGGTGTACGCCGGCGACGGGCGGACGCTGCCGGTGAGCGTGAGCCACGTCGACGGTCTGGTCGTGGTGGCCGGCCGGGCGGGCGGGCCGGTCGGGGTGGACGTCGAGCGGCGCCGGCCGCTGCCCGCCGCCCCCCTCGCGGGTCGCTGGTACGACCCGGGGGAGGCGGCCTGGCTGCGGGCCCGGGACGAGGCCGGCCGGGACCTGGACTTCCTGCGCCTGTGGACGGCGAAGGAGGCGGTCGGCAAGGCGCTCGGCACCGGGCTGCGCGACGGCGGGCTGCGCCGGCGGATGCCGGTGCCAGGCGGTCCCGGCGACCTGCTGCGCCCGGTGCCCGCCTGTCCCGGCGTACGGGTGGGCCACCCGCCGGCCGGGGACGGCCTGGTGCTCGCGGTGGCGGTCGCCGGGGCGGCCGGGGAGGTCGACGTCGTGCTCGCGTAGCGGGCCGGTCATGACGCCGCGTCCCGCAGCGCCGCCGTCGACCGGACCAGCTTGCCGGTGGTGGTGCGCGGCAACTGGTCGAGCAGGTGCAGGGTCCGCGGCCGCTTGTAGCCGGCGAGGCGTTCGGCGAGCAGCTTGTCCAGCGTCTCCGCGGACAGCGGACCGTCCGGCTGGACGTACGCGGTGATGCCGTCGTCCCAGACCACCACCGCGGCGCCCACCCCGGGCAGCTCGGCGACGGTGGCCTCCACCTCGGTCAGGTCGACCTTCATGCCGCCCACCGACACCTGCGAGTCGAGCCGGCCCTGCACCGTGACCAGCCCGGTCTCCGGGTCGACGGTGCCGGCGTCGCGGGTGTGCAGCCAGCCGTCCGCCCACCGGGTCGGGTCGGCGAGCCCGACGTACGGGGACGCCGGGCAGCTCACCCACAGCTCACCGCCGGACTCCCGCACGCGCATGCCGGGGGCGGGGGCGATGGCGGGGCGGTTCGCCCCGTACAGGTCGGTGCCGATGACGCCGACCTCGGTCATCCCGTACATGTTGCCCAGCGGGACGCCGTAGCGGTCGGTGAAGGCGCGGGCGACGGCCGCCGGGACCAGTTCACCGCCGGTGGTCATCCGCTTGAGCTGGGGCAGCGGTCCCGGCGGGGTGGTGGAGGCGAGCAGTCCGATGTGGAACGGCACGCCGAGCACGGTGGCCGGGGTGTGCTGGGCGGCGACGGCGGCGAGGATCGCGTCGCCGGTGAGCCGCTCCGGCGGCACCAGTTCGACGCCGGCGTGCAGGCCGTAGAGCAGCCCGCCGACCAGGCCGAGCACGTGCACCATGGACGGCAGCAGGATGATCCGCTCGCCGGGCAGCGCCACCCCGTCGATGCGCGTGTAGCGGTGCACCTCGCCGACCAGGTCCTCGGCGGTGCGGCCGATCACCTTCGACGGTCCGGTGGATCCGGAGCTGAGCTGGATCACCGCGTGCCGGCTGCCGGCCGGGCGGTCGGAGTAGGCCGTGATCCCGTCGGTGACGTCGACGAAGATCCGCAGCGCTCCCCCGCCGGTCCGCACCGGGGCCACCACCACCTGCGGGGTGAGCCGGCGTAGCGCCGGGTCGACCTCGTGGTCGGTGAGCCGGTGGTCCAGCAGCACGGCCTGGGCGCCGCTGCGCCAGGTGGCGAGCAGGTTCACCACGTACGCCAGCGACGGCGGCAGCCGCAGCGCGGCGGCCCCGCCGGGACGCAGCCCGGCCTCGGCGAGCCGAGCCTGCGCCTCGCCGACCAGGCGGCGCAGGGTGCCCTTGTCGACCGGTTCGGGCAGGCGTAGGCAGACGTCGGTGGGACGCCCGGTGAACAGGATGTCGTCCACCCAGCTCGCCTCTGCCGCCAGAGGATCTTCCGCTACAGGATGCACAGTCACGACCGTCCACCACCCAGCCTCAAAGTGGCCGAAATCCGCCCAATAGGTGCGTCACCCGGAGTGCTGACGAGACCCTACGGCAGCCCTTCGAGGCATAGCTAGATGCAAATGGCTAGATCAGGAAAAGCGGCTGGGTGGATTGCCGAGGATCGATCGGACAGGGCAGGATCGCGATTACGCCGGCTCCAGTACACCGCCGGCCGTCGCCCCTTGCCCGGCAGTCGCCGGCACCGTGACGGGGACGGCGCTCGCCCGCCCGGCGAGGATCCACAACAGCCACCGGCACACCCGGTGGACGTGGTGGACACCGCACTAACGGAGCACGGCTTCGCCGAGGGGCGTGCGCCGATAGCGGATCTCGTGCCGGTGTCGTTCCCCGGCGACGAACCCGGCGTCGCGCAGCACCGACAAATGCTCGGAGACCGTCCCGGCTGCCAGCGCGTGGCGGTGGGCCAGCGTGGTCGTGCTGGTCGGCTCGTCGAGGCCGAGCAGCAGCACCGCCCGGGTTCTGCCGATCAACCGACCGAGCGCCGCATGCCGATCGGTGGACAGGGGCTGCCAGAGCGTGCCGAGCCCGCGCGCCGGATAGATCACCGTGGGCTGCCACGGCGGGTCCACGATGACGACGACCTGATCCCACTTGAAGGCGCTGGGCGCCAGGACAAGCCCCTCGCCTCGCAGATCGCGATGCTCGTCGTCGCCGTAATCGCGGGTCAGCACGCCGTTGTTCCAGCGCAGTCGTGGATGCACCTCGGCGAACAACCGGTCCAGGCCGCCCTCGGCGAGACGCCGGGTCTGAAACCCCACATCGGCGTCAAGCAGCCCGTGCACTTGCGGCCAGACCGGTTCGACCAGGACCTCCCACGCCTGCCTCACGAGTGAGACCAGCGTCTGAAGAACGAAGGCCGGGTCGCCCAGCAGGAGCCGTCCGGTCGCCGATTCGGCCGCCCCCGGGGTGTCCGCCAGCGACCGGCGCAGCTCTGCGCGTACCCGATGATGGTCGGTGGCCGCCACCGCCTCGATCTCGTCCTCGAACCGGGCGTGCGGGCTGACCGGAGGCGGCGACAGGAAATCGGGGGTGTAGCCGCGACGCGGCTGGAGCAGGGCGATCGGCCGCAGGTCGAGTCCCCGCGTGTCGAGGGTGTCGAGCCAGCGGCGGTGGGGCCGACCCCTTCGCGCGGGGACAGCAGGCGCACCGCCGACAGCGTCTCAAGCATGGGTGAGATGGCGAAGCGGCAGCGCAGCAGGTCGGTGGGGCTGAACCGCAGCGTGACCGCCATCCGCGCCTTCCGAGAGGAGAAGGGATTCGGCCCATGCCGAATCACTGGCGGCCACGGTACCAGCGCTCGCAGAGTGTCTCCCGTCCGAACCAACGATCACGAGGAGAACGACGATGAACCCGAGAGCCGACTGGGAGCAGCGCAGCGCGGACCTGTGGGCAGCGTCCCTGATCAGCTTAGCGATCCTGAGTCGGATGGGGTTTCCGGGATCGTTTCCCACCGTGGTGGAGTTGCATGGACGTGGAGATGGAATCCCGCGCCCAAGGCGGCTCCGCGTGGCCGGTGGCCGGCGGTGGTGGGTGTGCTGATCGTGTTCACGCCCTGGTGCCGGTGGGCTGCGCGAGGCAACCTCGGCCGGTCCGTTGGTGCGTGTCCCTCCGGACGCTTACCCACCCGGCCATTAGGCCCGGTGGGGGAGGGTGCCCTGCGTCGCCTGGGCGCGGGGCGTGAGGTGCGGGGCCGGGTGGGGCCGGTCTTCGACCGGTCCCTCCGACTGGTCTTGAAGGTGCTTGGGGTGACAACGGCTGCGGCTTCGAGCTCGTCGACGACCGAGCGGATCACCATGGCGCCGCTGGTCTTGTCAATGACGGTCTTGCCCTGATGGGTCAGACCACGGGCGGCGATCCGCCGCCAGGCACCGTGGTCCCGGTCGCCCTGCCAACCGCACCCGGTGTTGGGGCAGATGGCCCACTTCCATCCCGGTGTGGTGGGCCGGTCGGGGGCTTTACGGTGCTGCAGCGGGGTCAAACATTGCGGACAGTGCTTGGACGTGTTCCGGGCGGGCACGGTGACCACGGCGATACCGTGCTCGGCGGCGAGGTGCCGCATCCGATCGCTGATCTTTCCGCGGACCTGCTGGGACAGACGCGTGTTCAGGCTGTGCCCCATGCCCCGCGCTTCCATCGACCGCAGGTCTTCCAGATAGATCACCGTCGCCCGGGCGGCGATCGCCTGGTCGACGGCCCAGCGGGCGGCAGCCCACGCGAGCGCGGTATTCAAGTTCGCGCGGCGGGCGGACACGTGGCGGATCTCGCCGGCCAGCACCTCACGTTTCGCCCTCAACTGCTCGTCGGGGCGGCCGCCGAGCAGCCGCGCGTACAGGTCGGCCTTCGCATGCAGCCGCTCACTGTGACGGCGCAGGCGATGCTGCTTGGCCAGAACACCGGCGGCGCGGAACTGTCCACCAGCCCCCAAAGCCGTGATCCGCCCATCCTTTCCCAGTCGCAGGGCTCCGGCGCTGAGGAGGGTGTTGAGGCCCCAATCCACACCGACCGCCACCGTGTGACCGGTCCGCGCGGCTTTCGGCACCGGGTGCGTGTATGCCATGTCGGCACGGACCTTGCCGTCGGTGAGGCGGAGGGTGGGCAGGTGCAGCACCGCCGAGGCGGGAACCGTGGACGGCAGCCTGATCGGACACTCGACCCACGTCCAGTCCCGATACCCTCGCGGATCCGGACGGGTGGGCAGTTGCAGCCGCAGCAGCGCCCTGCCCGGGTCGGTGTCGCAGCGCTCGATGATGGCCTGCTGCCGATCACACGCGGCCAACAGCAACATCCGCCCGATCCTCGGGACGCCTTCCAACTCGAACACATCCACCGGCAGGCGACCATTGGCCTTGGCGAACGTGGCGGCCTGCCGGGTGCGGCCCTTGATGATGTTCGACGGCAGATGCTGCCCGCCGGGGATCGAGGCCCGAACCTGATCCCACTCCGCGGGCGTGCGCTTGCGCGGATCGGACGGCCACGTCGCCAGGACCCCGCCGGTCACCTCGGCACGCCACTTCACCGAACGAAGCGCACGCCCCGCCTGCTCCTGCGCCATCCGCACGACCCGGTCATTGACCCTCACACCCCCAGGCGGGGTGGCGGTCCAGCCCAGCCGCCGCAACGCCATCCACGCGTTCGACGGCAACCGCCGTCCACCCGCATCCACCCCGCCGGCCAACACCTGCACATCCACGGTGTTCCAGTGCTCGCCGATCAGCGCGGCCACCATGCCCGCCACCAGATCAGCACACCAACCGACACGCTGCGCCAGCACCGCCCGAGACAGGACCTCACCGGTCTCCTCGTCCACCCCCGCGCGCAGCACAGCGCGGGCACACGCGGTCCGGGCGGCCTCACCCCCGGCCAGCCGCAGCTTCCCGCTCACCGACTCAACGCCTCAACACCGATCCACAAACACCGGCCCTCACCGCCGCCCACGCCACCGGAACCCTCCCGAGTCAGCCCAAACGTGATGCGCCACAGGGTGAACACCGACACGCTTCCCGGCCCTGGAAAGCCGAAAACGTTCCACACAGGCCAATCTATGATCACTGATCATCGATAATCAAATCGGTTAGCCTTCAACGCGGCGCCCGACGACTGGGACCAGGAGGAGTTCCGCGACCGGGTCGGCGCCCTCGCCGACGAGCTGGGGTCGGATCATCCGGTGGCGGCGTTCGAGCGAGCCTGCGCCTGGGACTCGACCGGTCATTCGGACAAGGCGGTTCCGCTCTACCGCAAGGCGCTGGAGCTGGGCATCGACGGCATCCGGCGGCGGCGCTCGGTGATCCAGATGTCCAGCTCGCTGCGCAACATCGGGCAGCCCGGGGAGAGCGTCCGGCTGCTGACCGAGGAGCGCGGGCGCGGCTCCGACGAGCTCGACGACGCGGTCAGCGCGGCGCTCGCGCTGGCACTGACCAGCGTCGGCCGGGAGCGGGAGGCAGTGTCGATCGCCGTCGGGGCGCTCGCCAAGCACCTGCCGCGCTACCAGCGGTCGACGGCCAACTACGCCCCACTCCTGGTCGAGCCCGACTGATCCGCCGACCAGACGAGCAAAGCCGAAGTCAGGGGTCAACGTCTGGGCACCGCGAAAGAGCCTCCAAGATCGTGTTGTGCCGCAAGACCTGGACCACCCGCCTAGGGACTCTCTTCCGGCGCGGGTGGGGGCGCGGCGCCGCGCAGGACCAGCGCGCTGTTGAAGCCGTCGAAGCCGCGTGCCCCGACCAGCGCGATACGGCTGCGCGGGCGGCGTGGATCCCGCAGGAAGGGCAGCTCGCAGCCCGCGGCGGGCCGCTGCGGGCCGGCGGAGGCGGGCAGCAGGCCGTGGTGGAAGGCGAGCAGCGCGGTCGCCGCGTCAAGCGCCGACCCACCCTGGTGCGCCCGGCCGGTCAGCGGCTTCTGGGTGGTGACCGACGGCGTACGCTCCCCGAACACCGCCCGCAGGGCGCTCGCCTCCGCCCGGTCGAACGCCGGCACGCCCAGCGCGTCCGGCCAGACCACGTCCACGTCGTGCGGCCGTACGCCGGCCCGCTGCAGCGCCAGCCGCAGCGCCCGGGCGTAGTGGGTCGGATCTGGGCCGGCCTCGGGATCGGTCGGGGCGGCATCGTGGGTGGCCGCCCAGCCGGTGATCTCGCCGTAGATCCGGGCGCCCCGGTCCAGCGCGTGTCCCAACTCCTCCACCACAAAGACGGCGCCGCCCTCGGCCGGCACGTACCCGCTGGCCCCGGCGTCGAACGGCCGGTAGGCCCGCTCGGGGTCGGCGATGTCGCTGAGCAGCCCCGAGCGGAGCTGGCAGGCCAGCGCGTACGGGCTGAGCGGGCACTCGGTCGCCCCGGCCACCACCAGCGGGGTGCCCCGACGGACGGTCCGGACCGCGTGGGCCAGGCTGTCCAGCCCACCGGCCGACTCTGACACCGTCACCCCGCACGGCCCCTTGAGCTGGTGGTGGATGGACACCTGCCCGACGCTGGCCGCGTAGAACCAGGCGATCGACTGGTACGCCCCGACGGTCCGCGTCGGCCCACCCCACAGCCGCTGCAGCTCCCGCTGGCCGAACAGGTTCCCGCCGGAGGAACTGGCCAGCGTTACCGCCCACCGGTACGGGTCCGGTGCCCGCTCCGGCAGCCCGGCGTCGGCCAGCGCCAGCCGGGTGGCCGCGAACCCGAGATGCGTCCACCGGTCCGTCTGCACCCGCTGCCGGGTGTCGGCGAACCCGCCGGGGTCGAAGTCGGGCACCTCCCCGGCGACCCGGGTGGGATAGCTCGCCGGATCGAACAGGGTGATCGGCCCGGTGCGCCGGGTGCCGGCGACCACGCTGGCCCAGTGCGCGTCGTTACCGATCCCGGTCGGCGCCACCACCCCGATCCCGGTCACCACCGCCCGCGCCGTCATGGCGTGACCGCCAGCCGGCGGAAGACCATCGCGGACTGGAAGCCACCGAAGCCGCTGCCCACCGACAGGGCCACGTCGACGGGCACCTCCCGCGCCTCGTTGGGCACGTAGTCCAGGTCGCACTCCGGGTCCCGGGTGGCCCAGTTGGCGGTGGGCGGGACCACCCCGTACTCGATGGCCAGCGCGCACGCGGCCATCTCGATCGAGCCGATGGCGCCGAGCGAGTGCCCCACCATCGACTTGATCGAGCTGACCGGCACCCGGTACGCGGTGGGCCCGAGCGCCCGCTTGAACGCGGCCGTCTCGTGCCGGTCGTTCTGCCGGGTGCCCGAGCCGTGCGCGCTGACGTACGAGACGGCCGACGGGGCGAGCCGGGCCTGGCGCAGCGCGTCGCTGATGGCCAGGGCCATCTCCACCCCGTCCGGGCGCAGCCCGGTCATGTGGAAGCCGTTGCTGCGGCTGGCGTACCCGGCCACCTCGCAGTAGACGTGGGCGCCCCGGCGGCGGGCATGCTCGACCTCCTCCAGCACCAGCACGGCCGCCCCCTCGGCGAGGACGAAACCGTGCCGGTCGGCGTCGAACGGCCGGGACGCGTGCTCCGGGTCGTCGTTGTCCGGGCTGGTGGCCTGGATGGCGTCGAACGAGGCGACCGTTACCGGGGAGATCGGCGAGTCCGCCGCCCCGGCCAGGACCACGTCCGCCTCGCCGTCGGCGATGAGCTGGTGGGCGTATCCGATGGCGTCGATGCCGGAGGTGCAGCCGGTGGAGACGACCTGGGCCGGGCCGTGCAGGCCGTGCCGGCAGGCCACGTCGGCGGCCAGGCTGCTGGGGACCAGCGCCTGGTAGAGGTACCGCCCGCCGAGGGTGTGGTCCACCAGCCAGTGCCGGCCGGAGTCGCTGACCCGGACGTACTCCTGCTCCAGGGCCATGGTGCCGCCGACGGCGGTGCCCAGCACCACGCCGGCGCGGTCCCGGTCGGCGTCGGTGAGGGTGAGACCGCTGTCGGCGAGCGCCTCGGTGGAGCAGGCCAGGGCGAACTGCACGTACCGGTCGGCGCGTTGCCGTTCGGCGAGGGTGATGCCTGCCGGGTCCGGGTCGAAGTCGCACTCGGCGGCGATCTGGGAGCGGAACGGCGACGGGTCGAAGAAGCTGATCCGCCGGGTGGCGGTCCGCCCCTCGGTGATGGTCTTCCAGAACCGGTCCCGGGTGGCGCCGCCGGGTGCGACGACGCCGATGCCGGTGACCACGGTACGCCGGCCGGTCACGACGGTTCCCGAGGGGGCGGGGGTGTCTCGGTGTCGACGTGGCCGAGCTCGGGGCGCGGAGCGAGGGGCCCGAGGTGGAAGACCACCTCGGCCGGCTCGTCGCCGGTGTTGCGCAGCCGGTGCCGGACGTCCTTCGGCACGAAGAGCGCCTCCCCCGCGCCGAGCGGCACCGGCCGGTCGTCCAGGTCGACGGTGATCGCGCCGCGGGCGACGTAGAGGAACTCCTCGCTGTAGGGGTGGTAGTGCTCGGCGATCCGCTCCCCGGGGGCGAGGGCGGCCACGCCCATGAACCCGGAGGTGCTGCCGACGGTCTTCGGGCCGAGCAGGACCCGCAGCTCGCCGCCGCGCCGCCGGTCGGCGGGGACGTCGTGCACGGAGACGCGGGCGGTGGTGGTCTCAGGCATCGCGGCCTTCCTTCCCGGTCGACGCGGCCGCCCGCCGTTCGATCCGTTCCTTGATGACGGCCAGCTGGACCTTGCTGTTGGCGTTGATCCGCTCGGTCATGCCGGCGTTGTCGACCGGGGCGGTGGGCTTCATGGCGAAGTCCTGCACCCAGGTCATTCGGGTGCCGCCGGGGACCTCGTCGTAGCGCCAGTGGATGCGCATGTACTCGAACGGGCCGGTCTCCACCCGGTGGGCGTGCACCTGCCGGCTCGCCCGGTCGGCGGTGCGTTCGCTGACCCAGCTCCAGGCCACGCCGTTCTCGTCGGGATGCATGGTGAGCCGGAACCGCACGGTGTCGCCGGTGCGGTCCAGGATCTCCACCGCCGCGTACTCGGTGAACAGCTCGGTCCACCGGGCCACGTCGTTGGTGACCTCCCAGACCAGGGGCAGCGGCGCGGCGATCTCGATGCCGTTCTCGGTGTGTCCGGGCGGGTCGGCCTTGCCGGCCACCAGATCGGCGACGCCGGCGATGCTGAGCTGCCCGGCCTGCTCGGGGATCTTGACCCGCCACCGGTCGGCCACGACCGCGGAGAGTTCGAGCAGGGCGAGCGAGTCCATGCCGAGCTCCTCCAGGCTGGCGGCCGGGGTGCGGGCGGCGGCCTGCGCGTCCAGGCCACAGTGGGTGACAAGGATGTCGGTGATCTGCGCGGCGAGCGGGCGGTCGGAAGCGACGGTCATCGGGTCCTCCAAGCGGTCGGGCCGGCGGCGGGCACGGCGGTGACGGGGGTACGGCCGGCCGGGTCGGCCTCGGCACGGGTGACGAACACGGGATCAGCGGGCACGGGGGTGGCGCGGTCGGAATCCGGCCCGCCGTCGGCGGCGGGCCCGCCCTGCCCGCCGTTCCCGGCCACGTGGCCGGCGGCCCCGACGGCGGGCGCGGTGCCCTCGGCGGGCACCGTGCCGTTGGCGGGACCGGCCACGCGCGGCGCGCCGCCCTCGGCGGGCACCGTGCCGTTGGCGGGGCCGGCCACGCGCGGCGCGCCGCCCTCGGCGGGCACCGTGCCGCCGATGGGCGTGGCGGCGGGGGCGGGCGTGGCAGCGGTGGCCGGCGGGGCATCGGGCGCGGCCCCCTCGACAGGGGCGGTGAGCAGCCGGTCGACCAGGCCGGTGGTGTGGCGGCCCCGGCGGAACGCCGGGTCGCGCAGCACCCGCCGGACGAACGGGATGGTGGTGCGGACACCCGGCCCGGTCACCTCGAACTCGCCGAGCGCGCGGTCGAGGCGGTCGAGCGCGCCGTCCCGGTCCGGCGCCCAGACCGCGACCTTGGCCAGCAGCGAGTCGTAGTGCGGGCTGACCAGATAGCCGGGATGGCCGTGGGTGTCGACCCGGGTGAACGGGCCGCCGGGTGGCCGGAACCGGTCGAGCCGGCCGGGCGCGGGCGCGAAGTCCCGGTCCGGGTCCTCCACGTTGACCCGCGCCTCGACGGCCACCCCGCGCAGCCGGATGTCCTCCTGCCGCAGCCGCAGCGGCGTACCGGCGGCGATGTGCAACTGCTCGTGCACCAGGTCCACGCCGGTCACCAGCTCGGTCACCGGGTGCTCGACCTGGATCCGGCAGTTGATCTCCAGGAAGTGGCCCTGTTCCGCCCCGTCGACCAGGAACTCGACGGTCCCGGCGCCGGTGAAGCCGACCGACAGGACGCCGCGCAGTGCGGTCTCCGCGAGCGTGTCCAGGGTGGACTGCCGCAGCGCCGGCGCGGGCGCCTCCTCGATCAGCTTCTGGTGGCGCCGCTGCACCGAGCAGTCCCGGGTGCCCAGGTGCACCCCGTTGCCGTGGCCGTCGCAGAGCACCTGCACCTCGACGTGCCGGGCGTCGGCGAGGTAGCGCTCGACGTACACCCGGTCGTCGCCAAAGGCGACCTGGGCGGCGGCGCGGGTACGCGCGTACGCGCGGGGCAACTCGGCCGCCCCGTGCACCACGGTCATGCCGCGCCCGCCGCCGCCGGCCGCCGCCTTGATGATCACCGGGTAGCCCACCTCGGCGGCCACCTCCAACGCGTCGGCGACCGTCGGCAGGGTCTGCACGGCGCCCGGCGGCAGCGGCAGTCCCGCCTTGCTCATCAGCGCCCGGGCGGTGGACTTGTCGGCCAGCGCCGACATCACCTCCGGCGGCGGGCCGACGAACGTCAGCCCGTTGGCCGCGCAGATCTCGGCGAAGTCGGCGTCCTCGGAGAGAAACCCGTAGCCGGGATGCACGGCCTGCGCACCGGTCTGCCGGGCGGCCTCGACGATCGCCGCGGCGTTCAGGTAGCTCTGCCGGCTCGCTGCCGGTCCGATCCGGACTGTCTCGTCGGCCAGCCGCACGGGCAACGAGTCGGCGTCAGCGGTGGAGTGCACCACCACGGTACGCACTCCCAGCTCCCGGCAGGCCCGCAGGACCCGCAGCGCGATCTCACCCCGGTTGGCGATCAGCACCTTGTCGAACATCAGCTTCCTCGCGTGGCGAGCGGTTCCAGGGCGACCAGCGGCTGGTCGTACTCGACGGGCTTGCCGTCCTCGACCAGCATCTCGACCACCCGTCCGGCCTGGTCGGCGGTCACCTCGTTCATCAACTTCATGGCCTCGACGATGCCGACCACCTGGCCCGGCCGGACCAGGTCGCCGACGGCGACGAAGGGAGCGGCGCCCGGTTCCGGGGCGCGGTAGAAGGTGCCCACCACGGGCGCCCGCACGGCCAGCCGGTCCGGCGCGGACACCGGCTCGGTGGCCGGTTCCGCGACCGGCTCGGCATCGGCGCGCGGCGCGGGCGCCGCCTGGGCCGGACCGTGCCACTCCACCTCCAGCACGTTCTCGCCGCTGCGCAGCCGGACCCGGCGCACCGGGCCGGCCAGCTCGGCGACCAGCTTGCGGGCGTGCCGGCGCAGCCCGTCCAGCACCTCGTCGGGTCGGGCGCCGGCGCTCATCGGGTAACCCCCACGGCGCGGGCCGCGCCGAAGCGACGGAACCGCTGCCGGCGGCGGCGGACCAGGGTGGCCGGCGGCACGTCGAGCAACGGGGCGAGATTCGCCGCCACCGCCCGGCCCAGCAGCTCGGCCGCGCCCGCCGGGTCGCCGTGCGCGGCCTGCGCCGGCTCCGGCACCACCTCGTCGACCACCCCGAGCCGGCACAGGTCGGTGGCGGTGAGCCGCAGCGCGCGGGCCGCCTGCGGCGCGGCGGAGCTGTCCGGCCAGAGGATCGCGGCGCAGCCCTCCGGGCTGATCACCGAATAGACGGCGCGTTCGAGCATGAGCACCCGGTCGGCCACCGCGAGGGCGAGCGCCCCGCCGCTGCCGCCCTCGCCGGTGACCACCGCGACGACCGGGGTGGGCAGCATGCTCAGCGCGAGGATGTTCTCGGCGATCGCCGCCGCCTGCCCCTGCTGCTCCGCGCTCACCCCCGGGTCGGCGCCCGGGGTGTCCACCAGGGTCACCACCGGCAGGCCGAGCCGGGCTGCGAGCCGCATCAGCCGCAACGCCTTGCGGTGCCCGGCCGGGCTGGCCATGCCGAAGTTGTGTGCCACCAGCTCGGCGGTGGTGTGCCCCTTCTGGTGGCCGAGCACCATCACCGGCCGGCCGTCGAGCCGGGCCAGGCCACCGACGATGGCCGGGCAGTCCGCGCCGAGCCGGTCGCCGTGCAGCTCGACGAAGCCGTCGAAGGCGGTGTCCAGGTAGTCCAGCGTGGTGGGCCGGCCGGGGTGCCGGGCCGTGCGTACCGTCGCCCAGGCGTCCCGCTCCGGGCCGGCCGCCGTCGCGGGCACGGCGCTGCCGCCCCCGGTCGCCGGCCGCGGCGCCGGCACCTGCCGGGGTACGGGCACCCGCCGGCGGGCCGCGTGCGCCGCGGCGAGCAGCGTGGTCAGCCGGCCGCGCAGCGCGTGCCGGGGCACCACCATGTCGATCTGCCCGTGCCGCAGCAGGAACTCGGCGGTCTGGAAGCCCTCGGGCAGCGCGGCGCCGGTGACCTGCCGGATCACCCGGGGGCCGGCGAAGCCCATCCGGGCGCCGCTCTCGGCGAGCACCACGTCGGTGTTGGTGGCGTAGGACGCGGCCACCCCGCCGTAGGTGGGGTCGGTGAGGACGCTGACGGTCAGCAGGCCCGCCTCGCGCAGCCCGGCGAGGGCCTGGCTGACCGTGGCCATCTGCATCAACGACAGCGCCCCCTCCTGCATCCGGGCTCCGCCGGAGGCGGTGACCAGCACCAGCGGCACCGCCTCGGCAAGCGCCCGCTCGGCGGTCAGGGTGATCAGCTCCCCGACCGCGCAGCCGAGGCTGCCGCCGAGGAAGCGGAAGTCCATCACCGCCAGCGCCACCGGATGACCGCCGATGCGCGCGGTGCCGCAGAGCACCGCCTCGTCCAGCCCGGTGGCGACGCGGGCCGCGCCGAGCCGGTGCGGGTACGGCACCGCGTCGACGAACTCGATCGGGTCGACCTGGACGGCCCGCTCCGGCAGCGGGACGAACGAGTCCGGGTCGACCAGCTGCGCCACCCGGTCCGGAGCGTCCAGCCGGGCGTGCGAGCCGCACTCCGGGCAGACGTCCAGGTTGCGGCGCAACCGCTTGCGGTACAGCAGCGAGGCGCAGCCGTCGCAGCGTGACCAGAGCTGCTCGTCCTGGGGCGCGGTGGTGGTCACGGCCGCCGCCCGGGCGCGTCGTACCGGTAGAAGCAGTGGGCCATGGCGTCCCGCGGTGAGCGCCAGTCCGGCAGATACGGCGAGATGTACGGCCGCAGCCGCTCGCTGACCCGGATGAACTCGGGATGCCCGCGGGCGTCCTCCACCGCGCCGTCGGCCGGCCGCTCCGTCTCCAGGAGATGGACGTAGAGGTCGTGCAGCCGGTAGAGCGACCGGTGGCGGACGCCGACCACACCGGGCAGTTCGGTCGCGTCGGACGCGGCGAAGATCTCGGCGACCCGATCCTCGGCGGTCGGCACCACCTTGGCGACGATGAGTGAACGGTCCATGGAGAGCCTCCCCTTGGGTGCGCGAACCCGGCGCATGGCGCGGCCGGTCCCGCCGGACGACTCAGTCACCGTCTCGCCGACACCGTCAACGGGGCGTCACCTGCGGGCCATCCGAGGCGGAATGTCGTGACGCTGCGTTGACGCATCCTGTGCGCGAGCTATCAGAAGATCGACTTCCGCGAACTCATTCCGACACTTTTTCGCAGTTCAGCGCCAGTTTTCGCGCGGAGTGTGGACAGTCGCATTTGACACCATGACTGTTGACCCAGAGTAATCATAGTTGGTAACGTTCGTTGCGGTCAGCCCGGCTGCAGCGGCGTCAGCCGCCGCGGCGGGAGCCGTTCCGACACCGGGGTCGCGGGCACCGCGCCGGGCAACACAGGACAGTCGGAACGAAGGTTCCGGTGCAGGGGGTGCGCCCGTGACCGGTGAATCGAGGACGCCGGCGGCAGAGGATCCGTCCGCGTCACCGGTGTCGTTGCACCTGCTCGGCGGCTTCCGGTTGCTGCACGACGACGTGCCGGTGGTGGTGCCCCGCGGACTGCAACGCGTCATCGCCCTGATCGGGCTACGACCCGGCGCCACCCGCAGCCACCTGGCCGGCCTGCTGTGGCCGGAAACCTCCGAGGAACGAGCGCTGTCGTCGCTGCGTACCGCCCTGTGGCGGTTGCGGCAGGACCCCTGCTGCCCGCTGCTGACCGACGGTGACACCGTCCGGCTCGGCGACACCGTCCACCTCGACGTCGACGAACTGGTCGACACCGCCGCCCGCGTCCGCGACCGCGAGACGCCCCGCGGGGCCGCCAGCTCCGGACGCCACGACCTGCTCCCCGGCTGGTACGACGACTGGGTGCTGCTGGAACGCGAACGGCTGCGCCAACTGCGGCTGCACATGCTGGAGGAACTCGCCGGCAACCACCTTGCCGCCGGCCGGCACGGCGAGGCCCTGGAGGCGGCCCTGGAAGCGATGGCCGCCGAACCACTCCGGGAGACCCCGCACCGCCTCGTGGTCCGCATCCACCTCGCCGAGGGCAACGCCTTCGAGGCGGTGCACGCCTTCTACGTCTACCGCGACCTGCTGCTGCGCGAACTGCGCCTGGAACCGTCCCCCGCGATGTGCGCGCTGCTCGACGACACCCTCGCCCCGATCCGGCGCGCCTCGCGGCACGAGCCACCGTCCCGACGATCCGACCGGGGCAACCCGCCCGGCCGGCCGTCCGGCCCACCCGCGCACCGCGGACCGACCGCGCCCACCGCACCCGGCTCGCGCTCACCGGACACAACCGACGGTGCGGCCGCAGCGACGGCGTCACGACAACCATCACCGAACAGTGACCGATCGTGACGAGCAGTTGACACTCGACCGGGCAATGTGAGCGCACACGGTGTCCGACGCCCGGCTGCGCGGGACGGCGGCACCGCCGGCGAGAGGGGTCCCGATGAGTCGACTGTTGGTCGTCAGCCGGATCGTGCCGGGCGCGGAGGGACGGGTCGCGCAGATCTTCGCCGAGTCCGACGCGACCGAGCTGCCCATCCTGACCGGCGTCCGGCACCGGTCGCTGTACAGCCTGCACGACCTGTGCGTCCACCTGATGGAGACCACCGACGTCGACCCGGACGCGGCGGCCGGCGTCCGCAACCACCCACTCTTCGAGCAGGTCAACCAGCGACTGTCCGCGCACACGTCGCCGTACCTGCCGACCTGGCACTCCCCACGGGAGGCCGTCGCCGGCTGCTTCTACAGCTGGGACGCCACCGGAGCCCGCACACCGATCCGCTGACCGCACCCGCGGCGGCGCCGTGACCGGGCGGCCTGGACCCCATCAGGCACCAGGGTCCGGGGCGTCCCCGCCCCTGCTGCGGCACACGCTCAGTCATCCCACCACCACCGTTCGGCACGAACCGTCCCACCAGCGACGAAAGCCGCGGACCGCCCTGTCATCCCCGACGTACGTGTGCGAAGCTGCCCCGAGTTTTCTCACGACTGTCGTTCACGTACTGAGGAGGAGATTGGCCGTGCAGTCGAGTTTCGGGCTATGGCTGGTCGTGATCCTGGCTGTGGTGGCGGGCCTGGTGATCTGGCGGGTGCTGGCCGGCGGCCGCACCACCGCCGGCCCGGCAGCGCCCACGGTGGAGGGTGACCCCGCGACCGCCACCAGTGACCAGGAACGGCCCGCCGCGGTCGTCGACGAGGTCCCGGCGCCCGCCGCGGTGACCGAGGAGCCGACCCCGGCCGAGCAGGACGCTCCTCCGGTCGCCAATCCGGCCGTCGAGGCCACCGCCCCACTGTCCGCCGAATCGGCCGGCTCCGCCCCGGCCGACCAGCCCGCCGAGGCCGCACCGGTCACCGTCAAGGCCGAGCCGGCGGCCATCGAGACCGAGCCCGCCACCACCGAGGTCGAGCCGGTCGCGCCGGCCGCGGAGCCGGCCACCCCGGTGACCATCCCCGCGCCGCGCGCCTCGGTCGAGAACACCACCACGGCCGCGGCGGAACCCGCCGCGGCCCCGGTCGCCGCGCCGGCCGACCAGGCCGCCGACGACTTCCGGCAGATCCAGGGCATCGGACCGAAGATGGCCGCCGCGCTCCAGGCCGCCGGCATCCGCACCTACCAGCAGCTCGCCGAGCTGGACGAAGCGGCGCTGCGGGAGACCATCAAGGCCGCCGGCCTGCGCGCCGCGCCGAGCGTGGCGACCTGGCCGCAGCAGGCGAAGGTGCTGGCCGGCGCCCGCGCCGAGGCCGAGGCGGTGCTGCCCTGAGCGGCCCCGCCACCGCTTGAACACCCCGGGCCGGTGGTGACGCTCTGTCACCACCGGCCCGCACCAGCGCCGGCCGGAACGGCGTCAGCAGCCGCCCGGCGCGTCCCGCCCCGGCCAGCGGCGTCGACACCGCCCCCGGAACGGTGCCCCGGAAAGCACGAAAACGGACACGGGTCAGGACGGCCATGGCTACCGTCGGTGAAGGGCCGGACGGCCCGCCGCGCCGATCCCGCCACCGCAGGAGCAGTTCGTGCCCTCCGCAACGCCGGAGCAGCCCGCCCACCGGCAGGCCCCGGTCCGCGATCCCGAGTCCTCCCGCCGGGTGACCCTGCTGGAGCTCTTCTTCGACCTGGTCTACGTGGTCGCGCTCGCCCTCATCTCGCGTGGCCTGGTCACCGAGGTCAGCTGGGAGCGGGCGTTCCAGTCCCTGCTCATACTGATGGCGATCTGGTGGACCTGGGCCATCACCACCCTGGTCACCGACATGTACGACCCGCAGCGCCCACAGATCAAGCTGCTGATCGCCGTGGTGATGTTCGGCGCGCTGCTGATGACCACCGCCGTCCCGGACGCCTTCGGCACCCGAGGCCTGGTCTTCGCCGGTACGTACGTGGCCATCCACCTTGGACGCGGGCTCTTCCTCATGCCGGCGGTCCGGCACGACGGGCCGACCCGACGTCGGGCGACGCGGGTCTTCCTCTGGTTCGCGGTCTCCGCCGTCCCCTGGCTGGTCGGGGCCGTGCTGTCGGAGGACGCCCGGCAGGCGTTCTGGGCACTGGCGTTGGGCATCGACTATCTCGGCTTCCGGCTCGCGTACCCGGTGCCCGGACTCGGGGTGGTGCCCGACTCGCAACGGGAGGTAACCGCCGAGCACCTGTCCGAGCGCTACCAACAGTTCTTCATCATCGCCCTCGGCGACGCCATCCTGGTCACCGGCACGATGTTCAGCCTCCACCATTCGGAGGCGGAAAACATCGCCGCGTTCGGGGTCGCCTTCGTCACCACCCTGCTGCTCTGGCGGATCTACGTGCACAAGTCCGGTGAGCTGCTGCCGCAGGCCATCTCCCAGTCGAAGCAGCCGAGCCGGTTCCTGAACACCGCGCCCTACACCCACCTGCTGATGGTGGCCGGGGTGGTGACCACCGCGGCCGGCTTCGACCTGGTGCTGCACGAGCCGACAGGGCGTACGCCGCCGGCCTGGGCGGCGGTCATCCTCGGCGGGCCGGCGATGTTCCTGGTCGGCCGCAGCGTCTTCGAGTACGAGGTGTTCAGCCGGGTGTCGCTGTCCCGCCCCGGCGGGCTGCTCGCCCTGCTCACCATCGCGCCGGCGGTGCTGTTCCTGCCGCCGCTGTGCGCCGCGCTCGGCGCCATGCTGGTGCTGGCCGGCGTGGCCGTCGCCGACCATCTGCGCAGCCGGGGCCGGCCGCCGGAGGACCCGGCCCCGCCGACCTGAGCCGGCGTGCCGTGAGCGGCGCCGCTGCGGGCCGCCACCGGGGGCCGCGATGGTCGAAATCGGCCGGGCCGGTCTCGCGGCACCGTTTGGGCACTCACCCGCCCGGGGTACAGGGACCCCACCTCTCGAATCAGCCACAACCCCGTGGAGGCACCCCATGCGCGGCACCTCGATACTCGGCGTCCTGGTCGTCATCTGGCTCATCATCGGCGCGATCGCCGCCGGTCAGCGCGGCTACTACAGCAACGACGACAAGAACTGCGCCGAGGCCGGCACCATTCTGGTCACCATCGTGGCCGGTCCGCTGAACTACATCGGCGCTAACCCCAAGGTGGACTGCACGCTCCCCGAGCCCTCGAAGTAGGCCACTCCCCTTCCGGCCCGCGCCCGCTCCCCGCGGCGCGGGCCGCTTCGGGTCCGGCGCGGGCGCCGTCACCCTCCGTACGGCGTCCTAGGAGGCTGGCCTGCGGGGGCGTTGGCCGGTGTCGGCCGGGACGGGCAGCCGCCCACGAGTTTCTCGCCGGCGGCCTGGGGCGCTCCGCCGCACGCCCGGCTGAACACGCCGCCTCAGCCGCCGACGTGGATGCCGGGGCGGTGGGCGGGGTCGGGCTCGGCCTTGCGGATGATCTCCCGGACCACCGGCGGGGTGTCCCCCCGGCCGAGGATCAGGTAGCGCAGCAGATGCGCGAGCGGATTTCCCTCCGACCACTCGAAGTGGGCGTGCGGGCGTACCCCGGTGGCGTCCCGGAGCGCGAGCAGGATCGCCGCGATCGCGTTCGGCACGGCCGGGCTGCCGGCCCGCAGCACCCGGTACCCGTCCACCTCCACCCCGTGCACCCGCAGCACCTGACTGAACTGCGACGGATCGATCACGTCGATCTCGAGGAAGAGGACGTCGGCCTTGCCCGGCACCGGATTGATCGCCCGCTGCGCCCGCTCCTTGGCCCGGTATTCCTGCACCGTCCCGCTCTGCCGCTTGTTCGCGACCAGGTGCAGCCGGCCGTCGTTCGCCAGCGAGTCGGCGATGAACCGCCGCGCCGGCTCGTCGAACTCGATCTGCGCGGCGCGCAGCTCAGTCGTACGGGTGACCCGGGAGACCAGCGAGACCACCACGATGCCGAGGATGAAGAACGCGGAGATCGTGATGCCGTCCGGCTTCTCGATGACGTTCGCCAGCAGCGCGTAGAGCAGCACCACGGTGAGCACCATGAAGCCGGCCGCGGCGACCCGGTGCCGGGCGCGGAGCGCCGAGATGGCCACCGCGATCGCGCCGGAGAACATCATCGCCAGGATCCCCGTCGCGTACGCCCCGGCCTGGGCGTTCACGTCGGCGCGGAAGGCCACCGTGATGGCGATGCTGATCAGCGTGTAGACGAGGACCACGGGACGGACCGCGCGGCCCCACTCGGGCGCCATGCCGTAGTCCGGCAGGTAACGCGGCACGATGTTGATCAGGCCGGCCATCGCCGAGGCGCCGGCGAACCAGAGGATGAGGATGCTGCTGATGTCGTAGACGGTGCCGAACCCCTCGCCCAGGTGCTCGTGGGCCAGGAAGGCCAGCGCCCGCCCGTTGGCCGCCCCACCGGGCTGGAACTCCTTCGCCGGGATCAGCACGGTGGTGACGAAGGTGGTCGTGACCAGGTAGACGGACATGATGAGCGCCGCGGCGGTGAGCAGCTTGCGGGTGTTCCGGATCCGGGACCGGAGCCGCTCCTGCGGGTCGGCGCCCCGGCCCCGGACCAGCGGCTCCATGCTGACCCCGGTCTCGAAGCCGGACAGGCCCAGCACCAGCAGCGGGAACGCCAGCACGGCCGGCCCCACCAGGTCGCTGACGTTGGTGACCTGGGCGGTGAGGAGTTCGAGCCAGCCGTTCAGCACCTCCGGGTGGGCCGCCACCTGACCGAGCCCGACCACCACGACCACCGCGTTGAGCGCGAGGAAGACCGCGACCAGGGGGATGGCGACCTGCACCGCCTCGCTGAAGCCCATCAGGAACACGCCGCCGAGGATGAGCAGGAGCACGACCGTCACCAGCACCGCCGCCGTGGCGCCGTGCGGGACCGACGCCGGCAGCTTGGGGTTCTCCAGCAGGTGCACAGTGGCGTCCGCGGCGGAGAGGGTGATCGTGATGATCCACGAGGTGGCGACGAAGCCGAGCAGGATGAGTACGAAGATCTTCCCCCGCCAGAACGGCAGCAGCCGCTCCAGCATGGCCACGGAGCCCTGCCCGTGCGGGCTCTCCCGGGCCACCCGCCGGTACATCGGCAGCATCCCGAACAGGGTCAGCGCCACGATCAGCAGGGTGGCCACCGGGGAGAGCACACCGGCCGCCAGGGCGGCGATGCCGGGCAGGTAGGAGAGGGTGGAGAAGTAGTCCACGCCGGTCAGGCACATCACCTGCCACCAGGGGTGGGCCCGAGCCTCCGGCTCGAGCGTCTCCGGGCCGACCGGATGCACCCGGTGCTGGAACAGCCACCGGCTCAGCCGGTTGGGCGGCTCCGCCGGCCGGGTGTGGCTCGGCACGCACTCCGGGATCCGCGCCGGCGTCCGGCCGGGGCCCGGGGCGCGGTCCCGGTCGCCGGCGGCGTCGAGTCCGCGCTCGTCACCGCGCCCCGCGTTGCCCCGCCGCCCCCGCCTGCGTCGCGGCCCGTCCCGCCCGTCCGTCATGTCCACCCCTCGGCGCCTGACCCGACGGTAGGCGGTACCCGCAGCACCGACCGGCGAACTCGGCAACCCGGACAAGATCGGCCGGGCGGCGGAACGGTGCCGCCCGGCGGCTCACCGGTCCGGCCACGGCCCGGTGGTCGGCACCGCGCCCGGGCCCGCCCATCCCGCGGGCCGGGACCGGCCGGCCGCCCCCGGGCCGGCCGGCCCCCGCCCGCTGTCGTCAGTCACGCAGGTCCAGCCGGTCGGCGAGCCAGGCCAGCCGGTCGTCGCGGACGCTGGTCGCGCCCAGGTCGTGCTCCTCGCGCGGATAGAGCGACACCCGGGCCTGCGGTGCGGCGTCGGCGAAGGCCGCGCGGGTCGCCGGGCCGACGAACCGGTCCGCGCCGGCGAACTGGAGGTACGCCCCGGCGCCGAGCCGCCCCACCAGGTCCACCGGGTCCAGCCCGGCGAAGACCGCCCGGTATGCCGCCTGCTCCCCCTCCGGCAGCTGGAGCCAGTACAGGTCGAACCAGTTCGCCCAGGTGGTGTCCGGCGCGAGGAGCACTGCCGTGCGCAGCCCCGGCTCGCCGGCGGCGAGGTCGACGGCGTACATCGCGCCGTAGTCGTGGCCGACCACGGCGGTGCGGGTCCGGTCGACGCCGGGCTCGGCGAGCAGCCGCCGGTACGCGTGCCGCACCGCGTCGAGCTGGGCGGTCACCGCGGCCCGGTCCCGCGCGTCGCCGACCGGGTCGCCCGCCCACGGGAAGGTGAGCTGGGGCAGCAGCGAGACCACCCCGCGCCCGGCCAGGGCGGTCGCCTCGGCGAGGAACTCGGTGCGGTCCTGGTTGACCCGGCCCGGCTCGAACCAGTGCAGGTTCAGCACGCCGGCCAGCCCGGCGCCGGACCCCTGCGGCCGCACCAGGTACGCCCGGACGGCCGGCTGCCCGGGCACCGGGATCTCGATGTCCCGGACCAGCACGGCGGCCCGGTGTCCCCCGGCGCTCGCGGCGTCGGTCGGAGCCTGCGCGTGCGCCCCGCCGGCGCTGACGAACGCGCCGGTGACCAGCAGCACGGCCGTGGACACGAGTGCGGGTAGTCGTCGCACCACACACCTCCATAAGTTTTTAAACGCGTTTTACAGCTGATGACGGTAGGATGGCAGGCGGCGGTAGGTCAAGCGGGGAAGGACGGCGGGCGTGTCGGCAACCGGACGGCGGAGCGGGCGCGGATGAGCGCGGTGCCACCCCTGGAGCCGGCGCTGCGGCTGGCCGTCGCGCTGCTGCACAGCTACTGGGTGCTCCAGGACCCGGTCGACCAGCTCTCCGTCGCCCGGCTCCGGGCCGCCGGCCGGGAACTCGGCCTCACCGAGCTGACCGAACCGCTGGGCGACGCCGACCTGCCCCGGCTGCGGGAGCTGCGGACACGGCTCTACCAGGTCTTCGCCGCTCCCGACCCGGCCGCCCGGGTGGCCACCCTCAACGAGGTGCTGACCGAGGTCAGCGCCGGGACGGCGGTCGAGGCCAGCCCGGACGGCACGCTGCGGCTGACCCCGCTGCCCCGGCCCGGCCCGATCGGGCCGTTCGCCGCCACCGTCACCGGAGCCCTGGCCCGGGCCGCCACGACCGGCGGGACGGACCGGTTCGGCGTCTGCGCCGCCGACCCCTGCCGGGCGCCCTACCTCGACCGGACCCGGGCGGGCCGGCAGCGCTACTGCTGCGAACTGTGCAACAACCGGGCCGCCGCAGCGGCGTACCGGAACCGGACCCGGCGCGGCTGAGCCGTCACGCCAGCGCGGCGGTCCACCGGTCCAGCTAGGCGCCGGCCCAGTAAAAGATCAACACCGGCCACGGGCGGACCGGACCAGATGCCGCGGCGCCACGTCGTGGTGGCTGGATGAAGTCCTCACCGTCCGGCGGCGGGACGGCGTCCCCGCGCTCCGCCCCCCTGGACTCCGGAGCGCGGGGACCCCCCGTCCCGGCTACTGCAGGAACGCCCCGAGGGGCGAGAGCAGCAGCCGGCCGAGCAGCGCGGCATTGTCGTCCAGCCGCGTCCGCTCACACTCGCGGGCCTCCGGATCGTGCCGGCAGCGCCAGATCTTCTGCGCGTTGCGCCAGGCCACGTTCCGGGTGTACTCCACCAGTTCACCCTGGTACCAGTCGTCGATCTCGCCGTTCAGCATGTCGATCATCAACTGCCAGTTGTCCAGGTAGCCGCGGCGCAGCCCCGGGATCTTCTCGGCGAAGATGTTGTTGATCTCCAGGTAGTCGCGGTGCTGCTCGCTGCCATCGACCGGCTCGGACTCCAGGCTGTCGAACGTGGTGACCAGCGCGAACGGCAGGTCGTAGTTGATGTGCGCGTTGACCCCGGCCGCGGCGGACGGCAGCGGCCGGGCGTCCGGGCCGCGCATCCGCTGGAACAGGCAGGCCCACGCCTTCGGCGTGTTCGGGCTGGACTCGGTCCAGTACCGCAACGCGTCGAAGTAGCGGGTGGCGAACTCCACGTCCAGCCGGGCTAGGAAGACCGAGTCGGCGAACCGGTCGTCGTAGAGGCCGTCGAGAACGGTGCTGGTGATGACCAGGTAGAGCTTGTTGAAGTCGGCGAGGGGGCAGCTCTCCTCGAGCGGAGGCAGCCGGACCAGCATGTCCTGGAGCTTGGTGAGGTGGTCGACGACCGCCGGCACGTCGGCAGGGTGGTCGGCGAGCAACCCGACGATGTCCTGGTGCACAGGACCCCAGACCGGTTCAGTCATCTCTCCTCCACTGTGCCGAAACGCCGCGGGGCGCCACGGTGACGCTGGACAGCCTCCCAGCCGGCGTACGCCGGCCGGATCAGTAGAACGACGTATTCGGCGCGATCGGGCTACGCGGAGCGGTTGCGCAGGAAGATCGCGCTGGCCTGCACCCGGGTGCGGACCTGGAGCTTGTCGAAGATGTGCGACACGTGCACACCGATGGTCCGCTCGCTGATGAACAGCCGCTGGCCGATCTCCTTGTTGGTCAGCCCCTCCGCCACCGCGGCGAGCACCTCGCGCTCCCGGGCGGTGAGCACGGCCAGCTCGTCCACCGCCGGCGCGGCGTCCGCCGGGGCCAGCCGGGGCCGGGGCACCGGGCGGGCGCCGGCCGGCCGCTCCTCCAGGGTCACCCGGGCCCGACCGGCCAGGGTACGGATCTCCGAGCTCAACGGCACCGCGCCCAGCCCCTGCGCCATCTGGTACGCCTGCCGCAGCAGCTTGCCCGCCGTGGCCGGCTTGCTGCGCCGGGCCAGCAGCGCCTCGGCCTGCCGCAGTCGGGAGTACGCCGCCGGATAGGGGTGGTTGCGGTGGTCCCACAGTTCGGCCGAGCGGGCCCACAGTTCCGGGTCGCCCTTGCCGTCGAGCCGGCTGACCTCGGCGTCACACAACGCCAGGAACCCGTCGGCGACGTAGCGCACCGGGGCCCCCGCCTTCTCGCTCTTGCGCGCCACCCGGTCGGCCACCTCGCGCAGCCGCCGCACCGCGGTGGGGTCCACCTCGACGGTCCGGCTGGCGTGCGCCTCCGCCTCCGCCCGCAGCCCGTGCCAGGCCAGCGTGGCGAGCACGATGACGTCGTCGGAGCGGCTCTCGGTGAGGCCCCGCTGGACGGCCTGCCGGGCCAGGTCGTGCCGCCCCTGCCACATGGCCAGTCCGGCCCGCAGGATCAGCATCGGCAGCACGTGCCGGGCCCCGCCGCCGGCCAGCACGGTGGCCACCGCCTCCAGGTCCCGGTCGGAGGCCTCGATGTCGCCGTACCCGACGGAGAGCCGGCAGCGGGCGAGCAGCAGCTCCACCGCGTCGGCGCCGGAGGGACGGTGCCGCAGCGCCGCCGCGACCACCTTCTCCGCCTCGGCCCACTGGCCGACCCGGAACAGCCCGTTGGTGGCGATGGCCAGCAGCCGGGTCTCCCAGGTGCGGCCCAGCCCCAGTTCGGCGACCCGCTCGGCACCCCGGCGGGCGACCACCACCCCCTCCTCGAGGATGTTCAGCGGACCGGTGAGCAGCTCCGCCAGGTGCAGGTACGCGCACGCGACATCCTCCGGCCGGCCGGCGCGCTCGGCGATCTCCAGCGCGTTGCGCATCACCGCCAGCCCGGCGTCCGGGTCCTCCAGGAAGGCCTCGCTGAAACCGAGCGCGGCGCTGGCCAGCACCAGCTCCGAAGTGGAGCCCTCGACCGCCGCGGCCAGCTCCAGCGCCTCCCGGGCCTGGTCACCGGCCTCGCCGTACCGGCCCAGGTGCAGCAGCAGCTCGGCCAGGTGGGCGGCGGCGGTGGCCCGCTCCCGGGGGGTGCAGTCGGCGGCCTCCAGGGCCCGCCGGTACTCGGCCTCCGCCGGCGCCGACCGGCCGGCGGCGGCCAGGTAGCGGGCCCGCCGGATGTGCAGGGCGCAGGTCGCCGGCCCGGCCGGGTCCGCGGCCAACTCCTCCAGCAGGGCCAGGGCCCGGGCGTGCTCGCCGCAG
The DNA here is from genome assembly GCF_043204735.1 of Micromonospora sp. NPDC047740. Lineage (NCBI taxonomy): Bacteria > Bacillati > Actinomycetota > Actinomycetes > Micromonosporales > Micromonosporaceae > Micromonospora > Micromonospora sp. NPDC047740. The sequence continues at coordinate 160,674 of NZ_JBIDCT010000001.1, read as the reverse complement.
TGGTGCGCCGTCTCGGCCGCGTGCTCCAGCAGCTCGGCGCGGTTCACCTCGACCGGGTCCGGCCGGTCGCCGTCCGGCGACACCGCGGCCGGGCTGTTCGCCAGCTGCAACGCCGCCGACCAGTGCCGGTGCGCCTCCGCGTACCCCTGCAGCCGCTCGGCCTCGCGGGCCGCGGCCATCGCCGCCGGCAACGCCCGGCCCGGCTCGCCGGCCAGCCGCCAGTGGTGGGCCAGCCGGGCCTGGTGCAGCTCGGCGGTGGCCGAGGTCAGCGCCTCGGCGTAGCGCCGGTGCAGCGCGGCGCGCTCGGCGGGCAGCAGCTCGTGCGCCAGCACCTCGGCCACGAGCCGGTGCCGCAGCCGGTAGCCGTCGTCGGCGCCGACCAGCAGCCGGTGCGCCACGGCGGCCCGGACCGCGTCGATCAGCTCCTCCTCCGGCAACCGGACGACCTGGGCGAGCAGCCAGTGCTCGACCGGTTCGACACCCGCGGCGACCGCGTGCACCACCGCGTGCGCGTGCTGCGGCAGCGCGTCCACCCGGGCCAGGAAGACCTCGCGTACCGTGTCGGAGAGGCCGTCGCGGCCGTCGCGCAGGTCCCGGGCCAGCTCCTCGACCACGAACGGGTTGCCGCCGCTGCGCTGCCACATCTGGTCGGCCGCGTCCGGGTTCAGCGGCGCGCCGGCGATCGCGGCGGCCAGCTCGTCAATGCCGGCGCGGTCCAGCGGCGCCAGGTCGACCACCCGGACCGAACGCAGCCGGCGCAGCTCGGTGAGCACCCGGCGCAACGGGTGCGCGCCCTGCAACGACTCGGCCCGGATCGCGGCGAGCACCGACAGCTGCAGGTCACCGAGGCCGGCGAGCAGATAGAGCAGAAGCTGGCGGGTGCTCCGGTCGACCCACTGGAAGTCGTCCAGGACCAGGACCAGCGGACGCCCCCCGGCGACCAGCTGCAAGCCGCGGGAGACCCGTTCCAGCAGGGTGCCCGCGCCGTCCGGGCCCGGGGTCTCCTCGTCGAAGACCTGGAGCAGGCCGCGGACCGCCGAGGCGAGGCGGGCCTCGGTCGCCTCGGCGTCGAAGCGGCGCAACGCCTGCCGCAGCGGATGCAGCGGGGAGGCGTCGCCGATGTCGAGACAGGAACCGGTCAGCACGAGCGCGCCCGCCTCCCGCAACCGCTCGCTGACCTCGGCCAGCAGCCGGGTCTTGCCCACCCCGCTCTCACCGGTGAGGAAGACCGCAGCGGTGTGCCCGGGCGCGACGTCGTCGAGCAGGGCCGACCGGAGCGCCGTCACGGTGTCGGCACGGCCGACAAGCGGTGCGGTGTCCACATCGCTGGCCATGGCTCGCAGCCTAGTCACACGTTCCCCCACCGTTCTACGGGCGAGAGCCGGTGGTGGTACATCTCGCGTCGACATTACGACTAAAGGTTGCGGGTGGTCGACATACGTCGTCCTACCGATCCCCCGAGGACCCGGTGGTGAAAGTCTCCTGAGGTCGTCAGGCACCGGGCGGGGGAAAGGGTGGGTGCGAGGCCCATGACCACGATCGTGAGAAGTCGGAAACCCGTCACCGCCGCGCACTGGCCGGTGCCCGAGGAGAGACGCACCGTCACCGTGCTCTTCGCCGACATCGTCGGCTCGACCGGTCTGGTGGAGCGGCTCGACCCGGAGGATGTCCGGGAGCTGCAACGCGCGTACTTCAACACGGTCGCCGGGGTGCTGCGCCGGTGGAACGGCGTGGTGGAGAAGTACATCGGCGACGCGGTGATGGCGCTGTTCGGGGCGCACGGGTCGGACGGGTTCGACGCGTACCGGGCGGTGCGGGCCGGGCTGGAGATCCAGGACGCGCTGGACCGGCGGGCTCCGGCCGGCATCCGGCTGCGGGTCCGCGTCGGCGTGGCGACCGGCGAGGCCCTGGTCGACCTGGCCGGCACCCGCGACGGCGGACACGGCACCGCCAGCGGCGCCGTCATCACCACCGCCGCCCGCATCCAGGAGTACGCCCCGCCGGGCGGGGTGGCGGTCTGCGCGGCCACCCGGCGGGCCACCGACGGGCTGGTCGACCAGCGCCCGCTGGCCGCGTTGACGGTGGCCGGGAAGGCGCTGCCGCTGGACGTCTGGCGGGTGCTGGGGGCGGCCCGGCCCCGGCCGACCCGCCACCAGGGCCCGCTGGTCGGTCGGCGCCGCGAGCTGGCCACCGCCGGCGACGAGATCGCCCGGGCCGTCCGGGACCGGCGGCCGCGCTGGGTCTCCCTGGTCGGCCCGGCCGGCAGTGGCCGCAGCCGGGTACTGCACGAGCTGACCCGCGCGGTGTCGACGGTGGACGGTGCGCCGGTCCGCTGGTGCGTGGCGCACTGCCCGCCGTACCCGGAGGGAGAGCTGGCGCCGTTGGCCGACACGGTCCGCGCGTTCGCCCGGGTCCGCGACACCGATCCGACCCCGACCGTCCGCCGCCGGCTGGCCACGGCGCTGGCCGGGCTGCTGCCGCCGGCCCACCGCGCCGCGGCGGTGCAGGCGCTGGCGGACTGGGTCGTGGCGCCGCAGGACGCGGGCGCGGCGGGCCGCGGCGCCGAGGTCTGGCGGGAGGTCCTCCTCGACCTGGCCGCCGACCAGCCGACCGTGGTGGCGGTGGACGACCTCGACCGGGCCGCCCCGGCGTTGAACCGGTTCCTGCACCGGCTCTTCGCCACGGCGAGCGAGCGGGGACTGCCCCTCGCCGTGGTGGCCACCCACGGTCCGGGCTGGGCCGACCTGCTGCCCGGCGCCGCCGGGCGACGTCGCCGGGTGCCGCTGCCCGCGCTGGGCGCCGTGGACACCGGGCGGCTGCTCCGGCACCTGCTCGACCGGGCCGGCCGACCGGCCGCGCTGGCCGGGGAGCTGCTGCCGCTGACCGGCGGCAACCCGGCCGTCGCGCAGGCGTACGTCCGGGCGCTCGACGAGGACGGCGATCGGATCGGGGTGCCGGACACGGTGCGCCGCCGGGTCGACGCCCGGTTGGACCGGCTCGACGGCGACCAGCGGGCGGTGCTGATGGCCGGCGCGGCCCAACCCGCGGAGTTTCCGGCCGCCACAATGGACCGGCTGCTCGGCTGGGCGCCGGGCCGGGCGGAGCCGGTGCTGCGCGCCCTGGTCGCGGCCGGCCTGCTGCGCCGGACCGGCCTGGGCGGGTACGCCGTCGCCGAGCCCACGGTGGCCCGGGTGGCGCGGCACCGGCTGCCCCGCGCGCTGCGGGCGGAGTTCGCCGGGCGGGCGCGCACCGGCCCGCAACCCGCGGTGGCAGCCGCGACCGGCGCGGGGACGCGCCCGGACCGCGTGGCCGCCGCGACCGGCGCGGGGACGCGCCTGGACCGCGTGGCCGCCGCGACCGGCGCGGGGACCCGCCTGGACCGCGTGGCCGGCACGGCAGGGTTCGCGGGTCGGCCGAGCGCCGGTCCCCGGGCCGGCGATCCGGCGACCGGCCCGACGGTGGCGAGCCGCCCGGCCCGGCCGGGTTCCGGGTCGTCGCTTGGCGACGGTGGGGCGAGGGGGCCGCTGCCCGGACTGGTGGATGCTGCCCGTTCGTTCGACGGCTCGCCCACGGTCTCGCTGCCGCGCTCCCCGTCCCGGTACGCCGGCCTGCCGCACATCGGGTTGGCACGGGGAGCGGGCGCACCGGTGGACGGTCGCCGGCAGGCCCTGCCGGCCGTCGGGCCGCCAGCCCTGACGGGACGGAACCGGGAACCGGCGCACCGGGCAGCGACCCGGGCGCGAGCACGGGGACGCGGTCGGACCGGCGGATTCGCCGGGTCGCCGGCGCTCGCCGTGGCCTGAGCCCGGCGCCAGGGGCGGAGCGGGCACGGGGCTGCTCCGCCCCCGGCGTCGTCCCGGTCCGCGCCTGCCGTTGCAGTGACCCCGGCGCGTCCGTCGCGCCGCACCACGTCCTCCTCCTGCCTACAGACCTGATGGCGCAAACGATTCAAGCCCGTCGGGCGTCGGATGAGTCGGGCACGCCATCAGCTCGAAAGGGCCCGACGAGCACCACCTCCGCCGGGCCGGTCCATTCACGTCATCACGTCCGTAGCGCCTGCGGCGGAACACCCGGCCCGGGCGGCCGGCCGCGCGCGACGGCGGAGAACACCATGCCCGCTGATCGGTGGAGCGGCGCCGAGGCTGACCAAGTTGATTATGGATCGTCAGTGATCGTAGGTTGGTCGTGTGGGTCTTCTTCGATTCTCGCAGACCGCGGCGCGTCTGTCGGTGCTCGTCTCGTGATGCTTGGTGGTTGGCTGGTTCGGGGAGGATTCCGGTGACGCGGGTCGGCTGTGAGCGTTGGTTCTGCTCGATCGATGGTGGGTCGTTGAGTCGGTGAGCGGGAAGCTGCGGCTGGGCGAAGGCGAGACCGCCCGGACCGCGTGTGCCCGCGCGTTGCTGCGTACCGGTGTGGACGAGGCAACCGGTGAGGTCCTGTCCGCGGCGGTGTTGGCGCAGCGGGTCGGTTGGTGTGCCGATCTGGTGGCGGGCATGGTGGGCGTCCTGGTCGGCGCGCACTGGAACACGGCGGATGTGGGGGTGCTGGCCAGCGGGCAGGACGCAGGCGGGCGGCGGTTGCCGTCGCACGCGTGGATGGCGTTGCGACGGCTGGGCTGGACCGCCACCCCGCCTGGGGGTGTGAGGGTCAATGACCGGGTCGTGCGGATGGCGCAGGAGCAGGCGGGACGTGCACTGCGTTCGGTGGCGTGGCGTGCCGAGGTGACCGCCGGGGTCCTGGCGACGTGGCCAGCCGATCCGCGCAAGCGCACCCCCGCCGAGTGGGATCACGTGCGAGCCTCGATCCCCGGCGGGCAGCACCTGCCATCCAGCGTCATCAAGGGCCGCACCCGGCAGGCCGTCACGTTCGCCAAGGTCAGCGGCCGGCTGCCGGTGGACGTGTTCGAACTCGAAGGCGTCCCGAGGATCGGGCGGATGTTGCTGCTGGCCGCGTGTGACCGGCAGCAGGCCACCATCGAACGCAGCGACACCGACCCGGCCAGGGCGCTGCTACGGCTGCAGTTGCCCTCACGACCGGATCCGCAGACGTACCGGGACTGGACATGGGTCGAGTGTCCGATCCGGCTGCCGTCCACGGTTCCCGCCTCGGCGGTGCTGCACCTGCCCACCCTCCGCCTCACCCACGGGACGGTGCGTGCCGACATGGCGTACACGCATGCCGTGCCGAAAGCACGGGCCACCGGTCACTCGGTGGCGCTCGGTGTGGATTGGGGCCTCAACACCCTCCTCAGCGCCGGAGCCCTACGACTGGGACAGGATGGGCGGATTACGGCGTTGGGAGCCGGTGGACAGTTCCGGGCCGCCGGTATCCTGGCCAAGCAGCACCGCCTGCGCCGCCACAGTGAGCGGCTGCATGCCAAGGCCGACCACTACCAGCGGCTCACCGGCGGTGACGAGCGGCATCACCTCGCCGGCAAGCATGCGGTGATCCGGGACGAGATCGGCCACGTGTCCGCCCGCCGCGCGAACTTGAACGACGCGCTCGCGTGGGCTGCCGCCCGCTGGACCGTCGACCAGGCGATCGCCGCCCGGGCGTCCGTCATCTACCTGGAAGACCTGCGGTCGTTGGAAGCCAAGGGCATGGGGCGCACCCTGAATACCCGCCTGTCTCAGCAGGTCCGCGGAAAGATCACCGACCGCATCCGGCACCTCGCCGCCGAGCACGGTATCGCCGTGGTCACCGTCCCCGCCCACAACACCTCCAAACACTGCCCCCAATGTTTGACCCCGCTACAGCACCGCAAAGCCCCCGACCGGCCCACCACCCCAGGCTGGAAATGGGCCATCTGCCCCAACCAGTCCTGCCGTTGGCAAGGAGACCGCGACCACGGCGCCTGGCGGCGCATCGCCGCCCGCGGCCTCACCCACCAAGCCAAGACGGTCATCGACCGCACCACCGGCGCGATGGTGATCCGCTCGGTCGTCGATGGGCTCGAAGCCAACGCCGTCGTCACCCCCACCATCATCAAGACCAGCCGGAGGGACCGGTCGAAGACCAGCCCCACCCGGCACAAACCACCACGCCCCGCGCCCAGGCGACGCAGGGCACCCTCCCCCACCCGGCCCCACGGCCGGGCGGGTAAGCGTCCGGAGGGACACGCACCAACGGACCGGAAGCTGCCCCGCGCAGCCCACCGACACCAGAGCGTGAACACGATCAGCACACCCACCGCCGGCCACCGGCCACGAGGAGCCGCACTGGGCGCAGGATTCCATCTCCACGCCCACGCAACCCCACCACGGTGGAACACGATCCCGGAAACTCAATCCGACTCCGGATCGCTAAGCTGATCAGGGACGCTCAACCGGCGAGGAACGCCAGGGCGCGGTCCCAGGTGAGCGCGGCCGCCAGAGCGTCGTGGTCGGGCACATCGGGATCCGTGTAGAGGTGGCCGGGCCCCGGATAGCGGTACACGGACAGCTCGGCGCCGGCGCCGGTCATCGCCCGCCGCCACTCGTCCAGCTCGTCCGGCGGCTCGTACTCGTCAGGGTCGGCGAGGTGCAGCTGCACCGGCAGCCCGGGGCGTACCGACTCCGGGGCGCCCCCGGTGCCGTGCAGCAGGAGCAGCGCCGCCGCCTGCGGCCGCTCGGCGAGCAGCGCCCCGGCCACCCCGGCGCCCATCGAGAAGCCGGCCAGCACCGCCTCGGCCGGGAGATCGTGGGCCGCCGCGCGGGCTCGCTCCAGCACGCTGTCCCGGCCGACCTTGTCGAGCAGGGCGAAACCGTCCTGGACGGTGTCCGCCGCCGGCAGCCCGTACAGGTCGGGGGTGGTGACCTCGTGCCCGGCGGCGCGCAGCCGGGCGGCGGCGGCCAGCACGGCGGGCCGCAGCCCGAAGACGGAGTGCAACAGCAGGATGTGTGCCACCGGTTCATCGTGCTGCCGGGTCGCCGGCAGATCGGGCAGCCGCGCCGGTGGCAGCACTCGATCCGGGCCACCAGGTCGGCCGGCGGCGGCATCGCCGCGATCTCCCGGCTCACCTGCCGGGCAGCGGCGGCGAGCTGGGTGTCGGTGACCAGCCGGGTCAGGACGTCGGCGCTGATCCCACCGGCCGGCGCGGCGAGGCCGGCGCCCCGGTTCGCCGCCAGGGTAGCGTTGTACCGGCGGTCGCCCGGACCGGTGGTGGCGAGTTGCGGCACCCCGGCGACCAGCGCGCCGAGCACGCTGCCCGCGCCGCCGTGGTGGACCAGCGCCGCGCTGGCCGGCAGGGCGGCGTTGAGCGGGATCCAGTCGACGGTACGGACGTTGGCCGGCAACGCCGAGCGGGCCAGCCGCCAGTGCGGCCGGACCAGGACGAACTCGGCGTCCACCCGGTCGGCGGCGGCGACCACGGCGCGCATCGGGCCCGCCCGCCGGGACCGGCCACGGTGCTCCGACTCACCAGCACCCGCGGCCGCTTCCCCGGCTCCCGCAACCAGGCCGGCAGCTCACCGCCGCCGTACGGCTCGTACCGCATCGGCCAGCCGTCCTGGGTCACCACACTGGGTGGGGCGACGGCGATCGCTCCGGCGGGTGGCGGGATCGCGGCGACATGGTGCCGGGGTAGCGCCCGGGTGAGGCGTTCCGCGGTGACCCGGACCAGCTCGCGCCCGTCGAACAGCGAGTTCTCGTGGCGTACCGCCGGGACGCCGACCCGGGCGGCCGCGAGCGCGCCGGCCGCCGCGAACGGCTCGTACATCACCACGTCGGGGACCATTCCCGGGCCAAGGCGACCAGGCCGTCGGCCAGTTCGTCGTTGACCTGTCCGAAGAGGAGGGCGGCGCCGCGGGTGCCGGCCGTACCGACCAGCTCGGCCCGCGCGATCAGCGGATGCCGCAGCAGGACGCCGCGGGCGATCCGGCCGAAGTCGAACGCCGGCGCGACGTCGTGGACCGGCAGGCCAGACCGGGCCGCCGCAAGGCCGTCGGCCGCCGTGCCGACCAGCACCTCGTGCCCGGCGTCGCGCATGGCGAGGGCGAGCGGCAGCAGCGGGAACACGTGTCCGATCAGGGGCGCGGACGCCACCAGCACACGCATGCCCGATCTTAGGCCGGGTCCACCGTCCGGTGGGGACACCGGCGGGGCTCAGCCGGCCGCGCCGCCCCGCGCGTCCCGGGACAGGGTGCGGCTACGGCCGCGGAACTCGGCGACCACCTCGTCGTCCCGCCAGACCGTGACGTCGTAGATGCCGCTGCGGCCGTAGCGGACCCGCTGGGTGGCCCGAGCCTCCAGCAGGTCGCCCTCGCGCACCGGCCGAAGGAAGCTGATCTCGCCGCCGGCGGCCACCGTGGCCGGGCCGTGGCTGTTGCAGGCCAGCGCGAACGCGGTGTCGGCGAGCAGGAAGACGAAGCCGCCGTGACCGATCGCGTGGCCGTTCAGCATGGCCGCGGTGACCCGCATCCGGGCCACCGCCGCGCCGTCGCCGGCCGAGACCAGCTCGATGCCGAGCCCCTTGGAGGCCACGTCGGCGTCGAACATGTCGTGGGCCGCGGTGCGGCCGTCGTGCTCCCCCACCTCAACGCCCCCGCCGCTGGTCGACGATCCGGCGCATCTTGCCCATCGACCGTTCCACCCCGTCGGGCTCGACTACCCGCACCGCCACGCTCACCCCGATCGTGTCCTTGACCTGCTGCACCAGGGCCGCCCCGGCCCGCTCCGCCTCGTCGGCCGGCACCCCGGCCCGCCGCTCCACCTTGACGGTGAGGGTGTCCATCCGGCCCTGCCGGTCCAGCACGCACTGGAAGTGCGGCGACAGCGCGGGCGTACGCAGGATCAGCTCCTCGATCTGCGTGGGGAACACGTTCACCCCGCGGACGATCATCATGTCGTCGGTCCGGCCGGTGATCTTCTCGATCCGCCGCATCGTCCGGGCGGTGCCGGGCAGCAGCCGGGTCAGGTCGCGGGTGCGGTAGCGGACCACCGGCATGGCCTCCTTGGTGAGCGAGGTGAGCACCAGCTCCCCCTGCTCGCCGTCGGGCAGCACCTCGCCGCTGACCGGGTCGATGACCTCCGGGTAGAAGTGGTCCTCCCACAGGTGCAGGCCGTCCTTGGTCTCCACGCACTCGACGGCCACCCCGGGCCCCATCACCTCGGACAGGCCGTAGATGTCGACCGCGTGCATGTCGAGCCGCTGCTCCATCTCCCGGCGCATGTCCTCGGTCCACGGCTCGGCGCCGAAGATGCCGACCTGCAGCGAGGTGGACCTCGGGTCGACGCCCTGGCGTTCCATCTCGTCCACGATCGCCAGCAGGTAGCTGGGGGTGACCATGATGACCTCCGGCTCGAAGTCGCGGATCAGCATCACCTGCCGCTCGGTCATCCCGCCGGAGACCGGGATGACCGTACAGCCCAGCTCCTCGGCGCCGTAGTGCGCGCCGAGCCCCCCGGTGAAGAGCCCGTACCCGTAGGCGACGTGCACCCGGTCGCCGGGGCGTCCACCGGCGGCCCGGATGGAGCGGGCCATCAGCTTCGCCCATGTGCTGACGTCGTCGCGGGTGTAGCCGACCACGGTGGGGCGGCCGGTGGTGCCGGAGGAGGCGTGCAGCCGGGCGATCCGCTCCCGGGGCACCGCGAACATCCCGAACGGGTAGTTCTCCCGCAGCTCGGCCTTCCCGGTGAACGGGAAGCGGGCCAGGTCGGCCAGCTCGCGCAGGTCGTCCGGGTGGACCCCGGCCGCATCGAAGGCCCGGCGGTAGTGCGGCACGTTGTCGTACGCGTGCCGCAGCGACCAGCGCAGCCGGTCCAACTGCACCGCCCGCAGCTCGTCCACGGACACCCGCTCGACGGGTTCCAGCTCCTCCGGACGAGGGGTGCGGTCCTGCACGGTTGCCTCCTGCGCGACAAGCCCGACGCCGCCGCGCGCCGGGCGATGCCGCACACCGTACGCCCGTACCGTGGGTCCTGCCAGGTCAGGGCCTGCGGGAGGACCGGTCAGGGGAGGCGGCCGGCCCCGTTATGCTCGGCACCGGTGACACGACCACCCGAACGCCGCGTCGACCCGGACGTCGACCTGCGCGTACCCGCCGACCGGGGGGAGCTGACCGCCCACCCGGCCGCGGTGCTCGGCGTCATCGCAGCTGGGGGCGTGCTCGGCGCGCTGGCCCGGGCGGGCCTCCAGACGGCCTTCCCGCACCCGCCCACCGGCTTTCCGTGGGCCACCTTCGGCGTCAACGTCACCGGCTGCCTGCTGATCGGCGTGCTGATGGCGGTGATCTCCGCCCGTCCGGCTGCCCCGCTGGTCCGGCCGTTCCTCGGCGTCGGGGTGCTCGGCGGTTACACCACGTTCTCCACCTACGTGGTGGACGCGCAGCGGGCGGTGGCCGCCGGGGCGCCGGGCACCGCGCTCGCGTACCTGGCGGCGACCCTGGTCGGGGCGCTCCTGGCCGTCTGGCTCGGGGACGCGCTGGCCGGCCGGGTGCTGGCCCGGGCCGGTGACCGGGGGTCCCGATGACCGTGCTGCTGATCGCGATCGGGGCCGCGCTCGGCGCCCCGCTACGCTACCTGACCGACCGGGCGGTGCAGGCCCGGCACGACTCCCCCTTCCCGTGGGGCACGCTGACCGTCAATGTGTTCGGGTCGCTGCTGCTCGGCGCGGTGGTGGCGGTGCCGGCGGACCCGGCGGTGGCCGCGCTGATCGGTACCGGCTTCTGCGGCGCGCTGACCACGTGGTCCACGCTCAGCTACGAGACACTGCGGCTGACCCGAAAGGGCGCCCGCCTGCACGCCGTGGCGAACGTGCTGGCCAGCGTGGTCGCCGGGCTGGCTGCGGCCACCCTGGGGTACGCGCTCGCCCGCGCGTTGACCGGCTGACCTCTACCGGAGGCACGGCCGCGCCTCGCCCGACGGGGCGGTCGACCCGTTCTCCCGCGCAAAGGTGCGCGGCGTCGCGCCGCTGCGCGCCGAGGCGGCCCGGCCGTGGAGCCACCGCTACCTGCGCGAGCAGGTAGGCGAGAACCCCTGGCTCGGGCACAGCTTTCGGGCCCGGGCCCTGGCCATGGACTCGTGGGACGGCTTCACGCTCGTCCCGCCGACGCGTACCTTCACCGAGGAGTTGGCCCTGCCCACCGGCGTCGTGGTCCGGCACGTGGGCGGCGGCACGCCGCGCACGACGAGCCGGTGCGGCTGGCCGAGGCGCGAACCGCGCTGGCCGGTTGACCGCCACCACGCCGCACGGGGCCGCGCGACGCAGCCGTCCGTCCTATCCTCGGTCGATGCGGGACCGCCGGGTGATTCTGCTGTGGACCGGGTTCGCGTTGGCCGCCGTGGTCTCCGTCGGGCTGGTGGCACGACGCCCCGACCACCTCTCCGACCTGCACATCTACTACGGGGCGCTGACCGACCTGCGGGCCGGGCGACCGCTGTACGGGTACGTCGCGGAGAACGGGGGCCCGTTCACCTATCCCCCGTTCGCGGCGCTCGTGCTCGCGCCGATCACCGTGCTCCCGGAGCCCGCGCTGGGCGTGCTCTGGCTGCTGCTGACGGTCGTGGCCGTGGTCGCCATCGCCGTACCGGTCGGTGGGGTGCTGGCGCCCGAGCGGTCCCGACGGCCGCTGGCCGTGGCCGCGGTCGCCACGGCGCTGATGCTCTCCGCGCCGGTGCAGAGCAACCTGCGCTTCGGCCAGGTGAGCATCTTCATCGTGCTGCTGGCCCTGCTGGACGGCATGGGGGTGGTTCCGCCCCGCTGGCGCGGGGTGCTGGTCGGGTTGGCCGCGGCGATCAAGCTGACCCCGCTGCTCTTCGTGGCCTACTTCCTGGTCAGTGGCCGCTACCGGGACGCCGGTCGGGCGGCGGCTGCGTTCCTGGTGGCGGCGGGGGTCGCCGCGGCGGTGTTGCCGGCGGAGAGCTGGACCTACTGGACCGGGACGGTGCTGCAGACCTCCCGGATCGGCGACCTCGCGTCGCTGGGCAACCAGTCGCTGCACGGGATGCTGCTCCGCGTCGGCGTCGCCCCGGCCACCTTGCCGCTGCTCTGGGCCGCGCTGGTGGGCGTCATCTGCGCGGTGGCGCTGCTGCGGGCCCGGCAGCTCACCGGGCTCGGCCGGCCGGGGCACGCCGCCGTGCTGGTCGGCTGCGCCACCGTGGCCGCCTCCCCGGTGTCCTGGACCCACCACCAGATCTGGCCGGTGCTGGCCGCCATGCTGCTGGTCGGCGCGTCCGGGGTGGCCCGCCGGGTGGCCGGCGCCGCCCTGCTGGTGGCCATGGTGGTATCCCTCGGCGCGGCGCTGGGCCCGGTGTCCGCCCGGCCCGGCGTGCAGTTCCTGCTGGAGAACGCCCGGGCACTCGGCGTCGGCGCGCTCTGCCTCGTCGGGTTCGGCGGCGTCGCGGTCACCGCCACCCGGGCACACCGCCGGGCCACCGCCGGCCGGGCCTGGCTGCGGGTGGGCGTGGCCGCCGCCGCGGCGCTGGCGTTCTTCGCCGTGCAGCCGCTCCCGGCCGGCGCGGACCCCACGTTCAAGGCGTACGCCCTCGACGACGTGGCGAACCCCCGATACTTCTTCGTCTGCCGCGGGGCCGCCGAGTGCGCCGCGTACGGCGGGGACGCGGCGGTCTCCTTCGGCACGGCCGTCGAGCCGACGAAGGTCCGGGTCAACGGGGTGGTCTCCGAGCAGGTGGCTCGGTTGGCCTACTACTCGGCGCCGGGCGGGGCACCCCGGGCCATCCCATTGCTCGACGCCTACCCAGGGTCCCGGATCTTCTCGTTCCGCGCCGCGACCATGACGCACGGCCGGCTGGTCGCGTACGCGGCCGACGGACGCCCGATCGCCACCTACGACGACGAGCTGGCGGCGGCGTTCCGCACGCACCGCTGACTCCGGCCGGCGGCCGGTCAGCGGGCCCGGCGCTCCGGATGGGCCCGGTTCCAGGCCCGCATCCGTTCGGGGTAGCCGGTGCGGGCCGCCTCGTACAGCGGAATCGCGTGCCGCTGGGCGATCTTCCCGGCGGCCCGGGGCGAGCCGGTGCGGCGGCGGATCCACTCGCCGTCGTGCGCGATGGCGACCACCGTGGTGTCGGTGGCGGTGGTCTCGGGCTCCAGGTAGAACTCCACCCCGCGGCGGCTGGTCACGAAGGCCTCCAGCGCGGCCAGGTCCTCCGCGGTGGCCTCGCGGTCGAGCTTGGTCGGGGTCGTCCGGTCGGCGCCCCGTCGGCTGAACCAGCCCATGCCCGCCTCCTCTCCTCGGCGTCGCTCCCAGTGCAGCAACATCACCTGGCAGGTGGCTGGGAACGCCGTGGGAGTCCGCTGACGGCCGTGATCACCCGGTTCCTGTCAGGTCCGGCCCGTCCGGGCACCGCGACAGGCCGTGGCCCGGGTCGATCAGCCTGGCCGGGCGGTGTCGATCAGCCTTGGCCGGGCGGGGTCGCCGGAGCCGGCGGGCGGAGCACCGGGACCAGCGCCAGGGTGGGCAGCAGCAGGAGTGGCACGACACCGAGGGCATGCAGGATGCCCAGGTGGTCGCCGAGGAAGCCGAGCAGCGGCGGCCCACCCAGGAAGGCGGTGTAGCCGATCACGGCGACCACGCTGACCCGGGCCGGCGCCCGGTCCTCGTCGTCGGCGGCGGCGCTCATCCCGACCGGGAAGCCGAGCGACGCCCCGATCCCCCAGAGCGCCACGCCGACCACGGCGAGCGGCCCGGAGCCGGCCAGCACGGCCAGGGCGGCGCCGACGACGGCCAGCCCGATGGTGCCGAACAGCACCGCCACCCGCCCCCACCGGTCGATGGCGATCGTGCCGGCGGTCCGGCCGAGCGTCATGCCGACCACGAACACGCCGAAGACGACGGCGCCGACCGCCTCGCTGACGCCGTACCCGTCAACGAACGCCACCGCCAGCCAGTCGTTGGCGCTGCCCTCGGTGAATGCCATGACCAGCACCAGCAGGCCGATGAGCAGAGTGCGTGGCTCCCGCCAGGTGGCCAGTAGCGCCCGGCGCCGGGCCGCCGGGTCCGCCGTACCCTCCGCCTCCACGGGGGCCGGCAGGAAGGCGCGGGCGCCGAGCAGCGCGCCGACCAGGACCACGACCGCGAGCGCGGGCAGGTGCACCCCCACCGGTACGCCCAGCCGGGCCGCCCCGGCGCCGATCCCGGCCCCGGCCACCGAGCCGAGGCTCCACGCGGCATGGAACCGGGGCATGATGGTCCGGCCGAGGCGCTTCTCCACCGCCGCACCCTCGACGTTCATCGCCACGTCCCAGGTGCCGGAGCCGTAGCCGAAGGCGAAGAGGCCCACGGCGACCCCCATCACCGACCCGGCCAGGCCGGCGGAGAGGCCGGCGACGACCGTGCCGAACGCGACGAGCAGGACCGAGGCCGCCACCGTGCGGGCCGGTCCGAGCCGTTGGGTGACCAGCCCGGCGGCCGGCATCGCCAGCACCGCGCCGGCCGACAAGGCCATCAGCAGCAGGCCGAGCCGCCCGGCGCTGAGCCCCAGCGCCTCGCGTACCGCGGGCACCCGGGAGAACCAGGTGCCCACCGCGAGCCCGTTGAGGGCGAACACGACCGCCACCCCGGTCCGGGCGGCCAGGACCGCCCGGGGCACGACCGGCCGGTCGACGCTCGACGCGTCGATGGTGCTGCTCACGCGATGTCTTCCTCTCCCCCAAGGGCTGCCCGCCGATCATCCCATACCTGGGAGCGCTCTCACGGCAAGCGCTATCACCCTTACCGGCGGTGGCCCGAAGGCGGGATGATGCCGACAGTGGCCGGCGCGGGGGGCGCGGCCGGTAAGGGAGGACGATGAATGGACACGCCGACGGCACGTCCCGCCACCCTCGACGACGTCGCCCGGGCGGCCGGGGTGTCGCGGGCCACCGCGTCCCGGGTGCTGGGCGGCTACGGGTTCGCCTCGCCGGCTGCCCGGGACCGGGTCACCGCCGCCGCCGACCGCCTCGGCTACGTGCCGAACACCACGGCCCGCGCGCTGGTCCGGGGTGCCGGGGTACGGCTGGTGGTGGCCGTTGCCGGCACCGACGCCGCGATCCTCGACGACCCGTACGTGGACCGGGTGGTGAGCGCGGCGGCCCGGCTCTGCGCCCCGCACGGGGTCGGGGTGGCACTGGAGTGGCTGCCGCTGAGCGCCCCGGCCCGCCTGCGCCGGCTCGGCGACGACCGCAGCGTCTGCGGGGTGCTGCTGATCAACACGACCGAGCGGATGCTCGACGCGGTGCCCGCCACGCTCCGCGGCCGGGTCGCCTCGATCGGCATCGGTTCGGCGGCCGTTCCCTCCTTCGACGTGGACAACGCCGGGGGCGCCGACGCGGTGCTGCGCCACCTGCACGCCAGCGGTCGCCGCCGGATCGTCATGGTCACCGGTCCCCGCTGGCTCAGCTGTGCGGAGCGGTCGGTGACCGTGTACCAGGCGATGATGCGGTCGGCCGGGCTGCCGGTGCGCCTGGTGACCGGCGACTTCTCCGCTGCGCGGGGCGGCCGGGCGGCGGTGGAGGCGCTCACCCGCTGGCCGGACACCGACGCGATCTACGCGGCCAGCGACACCACCGCGCTGGGCGCGATCGCCGCGCTGCGCGGGCGCGGGGTCCGGGTGCCGCACGACGTGGCGGTGGCCGGCTTCGACGACATCCCGTACGCGGCGGTCAGCAGCCCGGCGTTGACCACCGCCACCCACCCGGTCGCGGGGATCGCCACGGCGGCGGCCACGGCGGTGCTGGAGGCCCGGCGGGTGCCGCCGGTCACCGCGTTTCCGTCGACGCTGGTCGCCCGGGAGAGCGCCTGACCCGGCCGCCGGTCCGGGCCGACGCGCCCGCCGGGAGGGGGTGGTCCGGCGGGAGCGGGTGCCCGGCGGTTGAGCCGGCACCAGCCGGGTATGCGCCGCCGGACCGACCGACGAAGGGGCGAGCATTGACCGAGCCCGCGCCGCCGCACCGGCAGCCCGAGGAGGGGCACCGGCACGGCCGGTTGACCGCCCGCCCGGCCGTGGTGGCCGCGCCCGGCCCGACCGGGCTGACCTCGGTCCCCGATCCGGAGGGCGGGACGCCGGCCCTGCGGTACGTCCCGGCCGACGGAGCCGGGCCGTACCGGGTGGTGGTGCTGCTGCACGGCGCCGGCGGGTCGGCCCGGCAGGGGCTGGACCTGCTGCTCCCGCTGGCCGACGCGCACCGGCTGCTGCTGGTCGCGCCGCAGGCCACCGCGAGCAGCTGGGACCTGATCGCCGAGGGGTACGGCCCGGACGTCCGCCGGATCGACGCGCTGCTGGGCGCGGTCCTCGCGGCGTACCCGGTGGCCGGGGTGACCCTGGGCGGCTTCTCCGACGGGGCGTCGTACGCCCTCTCGCTGGGCCTGACCAACGGCGACCTGGTCGACGCGATCGTGGCCTTCTCCCCCGGGTTCGCCGCGCCGCTGGTCACCCACGGCCGGCCGCGGGTGTTCGTCTCGCACGGCACCGACGACCGGGTGCTGCCGGTGGACGTGTGCAGCCGACGGCTGGTCCCCCGCCTGCACAGCCTCGGCTACCCGGCCGAGTACGCCGAGTTCCCCGGCGGCCACGAGGTGCCGGCGGAGATCCGGCAGCGGGCGGTGGACTGGCTGGTCGGCTGAAGCGACCGGGAGACCTCGCGGCTCCGAGGATCCCGACGGTCTCTGGTCCGGGGTCAGTGCGGGGGTCCGGCCACCGCCGTGTCGACCCGGGTGAGCACCGACGCGTCGTCGTCGGCGCCGACCCCGCGCAACAGGTCGATCGCGGTGGCCCGGACCTGGCCGATGATCATGGCGAGGGGCAGCGTCTGGCCCGGGGTGAAGAGCCGTCCGGCCGCCCGGACCGCCTCCAGCGCGGCGACGTCCGCCCGCTCGGCGTGCCGGTCGGCGATCTCGTCCTGCCCGGTCAGGTCGGCGGCGAGCGCGTCCCCGGCCGAGCGGACCGCCTCGGCCAGGGTCCGTACGGCGGCGCCCAGTTCGGGTGGCACCGGCGCCGGGACCCGGGTGAGGGTCACCGCGGCGCGGGCCAGCACCCGCACGTTGCGGACCGCGTAGTCGATCTGCCGGATCGAGCTCTGCACCGAGCGCAGCCGCCCGAGGTGCTGGCGGCGGCGTACGTGGAGCCAGAGCGCCTCGCCGGCGGCCTGCACCGCCCCGCGCAGCCGTTCCACCCCGGCGTCGGCGTGCCGGGCCCGCTCCAGCGCGGCCAGTGCCGCTTTGTCGTCGGTCCGGTCGAGCGCCGCCGCGATCTCGTCGAGCACCCCGGCCAGCTCCTCGAACGTCTGCCGGAACTCGGCGACCAGCGGGGCGAGCGGGCGGCGGGCGTCGATGAGCAGGCTCGCCACGATGGCCACCCCACCCCCGATCAGCGCGTCGACGAACCGGAACGGGACCAGCGTCTCGGTGGGCGGCGCCACGACCACCAGGTAGAGGGCGGAGACGGCGGCCTGCACCACGGTGACCGAACTGGCGCCGACCGCCACCGCGAGGGCCACGGTGAGCAGGATGACGGTGAAGACGGTCCAGCTGGTGTGCGGGCCGAGCG
This sequence comes from Micromonospora sp. NPDC047740, assembly GCF_043204735.1. Lineage (NCBI taxonomy): Bacteria > Bacillati > Actinomycetota > Actinomycetes > Micromonosporales > Micromonosporaceae > Micromonospora > Micromonospora sp. NPDC047740. The sequence goes on along the minus strand of NZ_JBIDCT010000001.1, from coordinate 143,211 downwards.
CCTGCACGACCAGGTCGGCGACGAGCACCCCGGCGGCCACCCCGAGCACCACCTCGACGGCCCGGCGCAGCCGTTGGCCACGGGCCTGGCCGAGCACGATCAGGGCGGCGGCCGGTGCGAAGAACGGCTGCGGGTGGCCGACCAGCCGGGTGGCGAGGATCCAGGCGACGGTGGCGGCGAGGGTCGCCTCGACCACCGGCAGCCAGCCCCGCCGCAGCCGCCCCGCGGCTGCCCGGACGGCTGCTCGGGGTCGCGGCGTGGCGTCAGACCCGCGGAGCCGGAGTGCTCCGGCCCTGCCCCACCGCACCATCGTCGCCTCCCGTCGCCGCTTGGACCCACCTATGGTGCGCCGCGACCGCCCCGGCCGCAGCGGCCCGGCTCACCCTTTGAACGCCGCCGGCGAGTGGCCTCTTTCACGGACAGCGTGGCGGTTCCGCGCGGAGCAGCCACGCTCTCCGTGAACCTGCGCCCGAGGCGGGAGGCGAGAGGTCAGGGGGTTGGGCGGGGGTATTCGGGGGAGGCCAGGAAGCGGGCGAGCACGTCGGCCGTGCCGGGGGTGTACGGGCGGCCGTCCAGGACCTCCGCCGGGGCGGTGAAGACGAGCGCGGCGCCCTCGCCGAGCACCACGTCCTCCTGCCCGGCGGCGGTCTCGCCGTGGAAGTAGTGCTTGATCCGCCCGATCTCGGGCAGTTCCTGGGTGGCGACGGGCCGCAGCGAGCGCGCCGGCCGCAGGCCGGACTCCTCCCACAGCTCGCGCAGCGCCGTCTCCTCGATGGTCTCGCCCGGCTCCCAGTGCCCGCCGGGCAGGCCCCACACGTTCGGGTGGTGCGGGGCGTGCGCGTCGCAGAGTTGCAGCAGCAGCCGGCCGGCGCGGTCGACCAGCAGGACACAGGCGATCGGGTGCATCCGGCCAACCTAGTACGCCGCGCCCGGCCGCTCACTCCCCCGTGGATTCGGCGTACTCGGTGAGGACGGCGTCGAGCATGTGCCGGGCCTCGGCGGCGCGGACCGGATCGGGGTTGTCGAGGGTGATGAGCGCCTTCCAGAGCACCCAGCCCCGCCCCCGGGCCCAGGTCGCGTCGTCCACGCCGAGGGTGGCGCGGAACGCCGCCCGGCTGGGGCCGGCCAGCAGGGTCCAGGCGATGGCCAGGTCGCAGGCCGGGTCGCCCATCCCGCAGCAGCCGAAGTCGATGACCGCGGCGAGCCGGCCGTCGCGGACCAGCAGATTGCCCCAGGCGACGTCGCCGTGGAACCAGACCGGCGGCCCGGTCCAGGTGGACCGCAGCGCGGTGGCCCAGATCCGGTTGACGGTGTCGGTCGGGATCCGGTCGCCGAGCAGCCCGACCGCCCGCCGGGTCTCACCGTCGTAGGTGGCCAGCGGGGCGCCCCGGAACGCGCTGTGCGCGCCGGCCGGCGGGCCACCCGCCGGCTCGGTGCGGTGCAGTGCGGCGAGGAACCCCGCGAGGTCGGTGGCGAACCGGACCGGGTCGCCGATCCGCTCGGCGGCGGCGGTCTCGCCGTCGATCCAGCGGCACACCGACCACGGGAACGGGTAGCCCTCGCCGGGCTTCCCCTCGGCCAGCGGGGTGGGCACCGCCAGCGGCAACCGGCGCGCGAGGACCGGCAGCCACCGCTGCTCCTTCCGCACCTGCGGCACGTACCCCTCGGCGCTGGGCAGGCGCACCGTCATCGCATCGCCCAGGTGGAAGGTCCGGTTGTCCCAGCCGCCGACCGCGACCGGCCGCACCGAAAGGTTGGCCCAGCGCGGAAACTGGCTGGCGACCAGCCGGCGGACCAGCGCCACGTCGATCGTGGGGACGGCGGGTCGCATCGCCGTCGGGTCCGTGGTCTCGTCCTGCCGCGCCATCCCGGCCATGATCACGGCCACCACCGGACGCGGCAACCGATTTCCGCCGGGAGCACCGTCCGAAGGCTCCCATCCCCGGCGCTCGCCCGGACCGTCCAGTCGGGAAAAGGATCACTGCGAAAGCAGTGCAATGGTCAAACCTCCAGAATATCGATCGCCCGACTTTTGCGGGTCGGCCGAATGGGAGCAGCGACCGGTAAGATCGGCGACAGGCTTGTGACTGATCGCTGACTGCTGGATGTGATAGCGATCACACAGACTGGTTTCCATGAATAGGAGACTCCACCGCGGCCGGGCATTCCGCCTCGCGGTGTGTCTCGCCCTCGTGGCGGCGTTGAGCGGCTGCATGCAGCTCAACCTCGGGCTGACCGTGAACGCGGACGACACGGTCACCGGCCAACTCCTGGTGACCGCCGACAAATCCCTGCTCAGGGACCGGAACCCGGATGTCGAGGCGGCCTTCACCGACATGCGCCGGCAGCTGCCCACGCTGCCCGCCGGCGACGAGAGCCGCTACGAGGACGCCCGGTTCTACGGCGTGCAGGTCGTGTACCGGAAAAAGCCGCTGTCGCAATTCACCAGCGACAGCGTGAAACTGGTCCGCGCCGGCGACCGCTACCGCTTCTCGTTTCCGCTGGACCCGGAGAAATACGCCGGGAAGATCCCCGAACGGGATCCGCGGAATCGGCAGCTGTTCGTGCGGTTGATGTCGTTCGAGATATCGGTGACCTTCCCGGGCCGGGTGCTCACCTCCAACGGCACGGTCACCGGCCGGTCGGTGACCTGGAAGGTGGACGCCAACCAGGCCAAACCGGCGGAGCTGGTCGCCGAGGCGGAGGCGCCCGCGAGGCCGTCGGCCACCGGCGCCGCCGAGCCGGCCTCCGGCGGCGGCTTCCCCTGGCTCCTGCTCGTCGGCGGGGTGGTCGTCCTGCTGCTGGTCGCCGGGGTCGTCGTACTCCTGCTCCGCCGCACCCGCGGCCCGGCCGCCGCCCCCTCCGGCACCACCCCCGCGCCGGCGCCCCCGACCGACCATCCGGGGCCGGTCTGATCCGGCGCGACACCGCCACCCGGGCGGCCCCGGCCCGGACGGACCTGGCCGCCGCACCACCCACCCCGACCCGCACCACCGCACCATCCGAAGGGAGATCGCCGTGAACGATCTCTTCACCTTTGCCGCCCTGGGCACCCTGACCGGTGCCAGCGCCGCCACCCTGCTGGCCGCCAACGTCATCGGCGGTCTGATCGGCCCGAACGGCGACAAGGCACGCAAGTGGATCGCGCTGGGCATCGCCCTCGCGCTGTCGTACGTCGCCGCGGCGTTCGCCGACGCCGGCCCGGAGAAGTGGATCGTCGCGTTCTTCAACGGGCTGGTCATCTTCTCCGCCGCGCTCGGCGTCAACCAGCTGCCGCCCGGCAACCGGCAGGCGACCAGCGCGTCGCCGACCCAGCTCGCGCAGGGACGCGAGCCCCGCTACATCCGCTCGTGGGTCTGAAGGAGGTGGCCTCGATGGTCTTCGGCATCGTCAGCGCCGCCGTCCACATCGTCCTCGGCGCCCTGCTCGGCCAGTGGGCCGGCGGCACCCTCGGCCTGGTGATCGGCGCGGTGGTCGGGCTGCTCGTCGGCGCGCCCTTCGGCTGGGCGGTCGCCGCCGCCGGCACGTACGGGGCGGACCCGAAGGGGATCTTCCTCTTCGTGGTCGACCACACCTGGAGCCTGCTCAACACCGTGGTCGGGGCGGTCTACCTGGCCCTGCACCTGGTCTTCGGGCACCAGCTCGACCGGGTGGTCTCCGCCGCCAGCGGCCGGGTCAACGTGGTCGAGGGGGTCTCGCCCCGCTACGCGACCACCATCGGCACCGTCTGCGCCGGGTCCAGCCCGGGCATCCAGCGGCACGAGGACGTGCACATCCTGCAGGCCCGGCTGCTCGGCCCGCTCTACCTGCCCCTGGTGGTGCTCAACTACGCGCTGTTCACCATCGCCCCGGTGTGGCTGCTCTGGCACGACCACACCAACGCACCGATCAACCGGTTCACCCGGTACTTCGAGATCGGCGTCTACCCGCACGTGTGGAACGAGGCCATCGCGTACCGGATCCAGGGGACCCCGCCGCGATGACCGGCGCGATCGAGGCGGCCGTCGCGGACCTCGCGGCCTGGCTGACCGGGGCGGCGGGCGACCCCGTCCCGGTCGGCCCGCCCCGCGACGACCCGGCGGACGGGCTGACCGTCTGGCCGCTGGAGCTGCGGCCGGCGCGGCAGACCGTGGGCAGCGGCGGGGCCCGCGAGCCGTACCGGTTCGTGGTCCGGCTGCTGGTCAGCGGCGCCGGGCCGGCCGCGCTCCCCGCGCTGGACCGGGTGCTCGCCGCCGCCGCGACGGCCGGCACGCCGGAGGTGGTGCTGACCGCCGGCGACCCCGCCCTGTGGCGGGCCTTCGGCGTGGCGCCCCGGCCGGCGCTGCTGGTCGACGTGCCCGCGCAGATCGTCCGGCCGCAGCCGCCCGCACCGCCCGTGCGGCACCCGCTGCGGCTGCGCCAGCTGGACATGCTCACCCTCGACGGCCGGGTGGTCGGGCCGGAGCGGCAGCCGCTCGCCGCCATGCGGGTCGAGGTGGTCGGCACCCCGTACGCCACGCAGACCGACCACGCCGGCCGGTTCCGGCTGGTCGGTGTCCCGCACGACCCCGACGCCCCCGGCCGGCCGGTCCGGATCCGCCTGATCGGCCGGGGCCGCACCCTCACCGCCGACCTCGACCCCGGCGACCCCGAACTCGTCATCGTCTGCGCCCCCGACTGAGCCGTCTGGCAAGGAGGACCGATGCCCACCTACTTCTCCCCCGGCATCTACGTCGAGGAGGTCCCCAGCGGTGCCCGCCCGATCGGCCCGGTCGGCACCAGCACCGCCGCCTTCGTCGGGGTCGCGCCGAACCGCACGGCCCACGTCGACCAGGCGCTCGCGGTGAACAGCTGGTCGGAGTTCCTCCGGCTGTACGCCGACGGCGAGGACCTGGCGAGCACGGACCTCGCCCGGGCGGTGTTCGGCTTCCTCGACAACGGCGGCACCCGCTGCTGGGTGGTCAACGTCGGCGAGGGCGGCCAGCTCACCGGCACCGGCGGGCGGCGCAGCGGCCTGCAACTGCTGGAGGCCGTCGACGAGATCTCCATCCTCGCCGCCCCCGGCTACCACGACCCGGTGTCCCACGAGGCGCTGATCAGCATGGCGGAGCGGCTGCGCACCATGGTGGCGATCTGCGATCCGCCACCGGACGTGGACGACGTGTCCGCGCTGACCCGGGTCGCCACGCCCGGCAAGCCCACCGACGGCCCGCCGAAACCCACCGACGACGACGGTCCGGGCGCGTACCGGCCCCGGCAGTCGGACTTCGCCACCTTCTACTTCCCGTGGATCCGGGTACGCGACCCGCTCAGCGGCGAGCTCGTGCTCACCCCGCCCAGCGGGCACGTGGCCGGCATCTGGGCCCGCACCGACGCGCTGCGCGGCGTGCACAAGGCCCCGGCCAACGAGCCGGTACGCGGCGCCGTCGACCTGGCCTGCCTGGTCACCCGCCCCGAGCACGACGTGCTCAACCCCAAGGGCGTCAACGTGATCCGCTACTTCGCCGGCGAGGGCATCCGGCTGTGGGGCGCCCGTACGCTCGCCGCCGAGGCCAGCGAGTGGCGCTACCTCAACGTCCGGCGGCTCTCCATCGCCATCGAGCAGGCCATCGCCAACGGCACCCGGTGGATGGTCTTCGAGCCGAACGACTACACGCTCTGGCGCTCGATCCGCCGGGACATCGGCGCGTTCCTCACCCGGGTCTGGCGCGACGGCGCACTGCTCGGGCGTACGCCGGAGGAGGCGTTCTTCGTCAAGTGCGACGAGGAGACCAACCCGGCCGACGTCCGCGACGCCGGCATGGTCGTCGCGCACATCGGCATCGCGGTGGTCAAGCCCGCGGAGTTCGTGGTGTTCAAGCTGAGCCAGTGGGCCGGCGGCACCGAGACCGAGACGATCGGAGGCTGACATGCCGACCACGGCCACCCCGCAGCCGGGCGCCCCCGTCGACCCCTACCGGGCGTACCACTTCAAGCTGCTGATCAACGGGATCACCAACGGGCACTTCACCGAGGTCAGCGGCTTCGAGGTGACCATCCCGTCGCTGGCGTACCGGGAGGCCGGCAACGAGCGGATCCGGGCCGTCCCCGGGCAGGTCGAGTACGCCCCGGTCACCCTCCGCTTCGGGCTCACCTCGTCGCGGGAGCTGTGGGACTGGGTGAACGCGGCGGCGAAGGGGACGGTGAGCCGGCGCAACGTCTCGGTGGTGCTGCTCGACCCGGCCGGCACCGCCGAGGTGCTGCGCTGGAACATGATCAACGCGTGGCCCACCCGGTGGCGGGGCGCCCACCTGAACACCCTCGCCCAGGAGATCGCCATCGAGGCGCTGACCCTGGCGTACGAGGGACTGGAACTGGAGTCCGGCAGTGCGGCCGCCCCGACGACCCCGTGACTGGCTGGCCCGGGCGCTGCGCGCAGCGGCCGACCGCCTCTCCGCCCCGCCCCGCCTCGCCGAGGCGGCGGCCCGCACCGCGTCCCGCCGCCCCGGCGAGCCCCCCGAGCACTGGCTACGCCTCGTCACCGCCCACGCCCCCGGCCTCCTCCACGACCTCCCCCCTGCCGACCTCCCCGCTGTTGACCTGGCCGCTGTTGGCCTGGCCGCTGTTGGCCTGGCCGCTGTTGACCTGGCCGCTGTTGATCAAGGAGTTTCGGTCGGATCCGCAGCGTCGGACGACGCAAACCTCTTGATCGACGGGCTGGAGGGCGGGGCGGGTGCGGGCGGGGCGCCGGGAGAGGGCGGGTGGGACGGTGGGTCGGAGCGCCGGGGGGACCGACCGATGGTCGGGACTGGGGGCGGGTGGCGGCGGCCGGTGCGGTCCGGGCGCGACGTCCGGCGCCGGTGGAGGCGCCCCGACGTGGACTCGACGGCCGGGCCGGACCGGCCGGGCCTGGGCACGGCGTCCGGCCAGCACGATGACGGGGAACGGCTAGCTCCTGCCGGTGGCTCGCAGCTCCGCGCCGAGACCGCCGGGCAGCAGGGGTGGTCCCCGTTCGGCCACCGCGGCGACACCGCCGGGACGGCCTCGGATAACCGGTCCGACCCGGCGCCCACCGGCTCCCCGGACCACACCGAGTGGACGACTGGCGAGCGGGGGTCAGGCGCCACCGCCGGGACCAGCCGTGGCGCCGGACCGGACGAGCAATCCGCCACGGTACGCGGCACCCACCCGGACCGTGCCCGGCAGATCCGGCCCCGCCCCGGCGAGCGCACCACCCGGCCCCGCCCCGGCGAGCGCACCACCCGGACCGGGCCCGGCGAGCGCACCGCCCCGACCGGGGCCGGCGAGCTCACCACCCCGACCGGGCCCAGCCTGAGCGCCGGGCCCCCGACGATCACCGGGTGGCCCGGCCACGGTGACGGCCGGCCCGTTGTCGGGTACCGCGACGGGCCCGCGCCCGGGGCAGACCGGGGGACCGACGGGAATGCGCCTGATGCCGTACCGCCACCGTGCGACGGTGGACCGCTCGGCGTGGACCGCGCCGATCCCGTTCGGGTCGCGGGCCTTCGGGTGCGTCTGTCGTCGCTAGGGGGACAACAGATGCACCCGAACCGCGGCGCGGGCCGGACGGCAGCGGGGATCGACGGCTCCGGCGCGGCGAGCGGACCGGCGGCGGCCGCTCCCGAGTGGAGCGAGCAGGCCTCGGCGTCCGCCGCCCGGCAACGGCCGCCGCACGCCGCCGCCGGGCCGTGGCCGACGCTGCCCGACGAGACCCGGGGCACACCCCCCGCCAGCGCCCCCGGCGCCGTACCCGATGGCCGGGGCCGCCGGGACCCGTGGCCGGCGCTGCCCGACGACCGGGAGCTGTGGCTGCCGGCGGCCACCACGGTCGACACCGCCCGGCTGCGCCGGCTGGACCGGGAACAGGCAGGTTCCTGATGGAACGTGTGGCCTTCCTCGTGGACGAATCCGGCACCCGGGTGGACTGCCTGCTCAACCCGGAGACCGTGCAGGTCACCCGGCTGGCCGGGGTACGCCCGCGGGGCACCGCCGACGGCCGGCTCACCGGGGCCGGCCGGGCCGACGACCCGCTGCTGTTCACCGGCGGCGGGCGCACCGAACTGGTGCTGGACCTGCTCTTCGACACCGACCTCGTCGAGTCCCAGGCACGCCCCGCGGACGTCCGCACGCTCACCCGTCCGCTGTGGATGCTGGCGGAGAACTCGGCCACCGAGCACGGCTGGCTGCGGCCCCCGCTGGTGCGGCTGGTGTGGGGCAAGACCTGGAACGTGCCCGGAGTCATCGTGGCGATCGCGGAACGCTTCGACGCGTTCGCCCTCACCGGCACGCCCCGCCGCTCCTGGCTGCGGTTGAAGCTGGTCCGGGTGGCCGAGTCCGCCGAGGCGGCCCAGGCGGGCTTCGAGGAGGAGCTCGCCGCGGCGAGCACCCCGTTGCCGCCCGGGTCGGCGGTGGTCGCCGCGGCGGACGGCGCGGCCGAGCCGGGCTGGTCCGGGGTGCGCTTCGACCTGCTCGCCCACGACGCGCTCGGGTCGCCGCTGCGCTGGCGGCTGCTCGCCGAGCACAACCGGATCAGCGACCCGCTGACCGTGCCGGCCGGCACGGCGCTGGCCGTGCCGCCGGCCACCCCGACGGTCGCGACGCCGGCCGACGGCGGGACGGGAGGGACCACACCGTGACCGCACCGCAGCCCGCCGGCACGAACGAACGCCGCGCCGTTTCCGCACCCCGGCTCGCCGGCCCGGCCGGACGCCACGCCCCGAGGGAACGCGGCGACGCGAGGGGTGGCGCGGCGTGAACCGGGCCGCCACCGTGACGATCGACGGCACCCCGCTGGCCGACCCCCGGCGGCTGCGGGGCGTACGGGTGGCCGCCCGCCTCGACCAGCCGACCCAGTGCGAGCTCACCCTCGCCGCCGGGCCGGGCACCGCCGCCCTCGATCCCCCGGTACGCCCCGGCGCCGCCCTCGACCTGCGCCTCGACGGCCAGCCGGACGCCCTGTTCACCGGTGAGGTCACCGCCGTCGAGGTGGAGTACGCCCCCGACGGCGTCGCCCTGCTGTGGATCCGGGCGTACGACCCGCTGCACCGGCTGCGCAAACGGCAGGAGCTACGGGTCTTCGAGGCGGTGACCGCCGCGGAGCTGGCCGGGGCGCTCTGCGCCGACCTCGGGCTCACCGTCGACGCGGAGACCGACGGGCCACGGCTGGACCGGCTGCTCCAGCACCGGCACAGCGACCTGGAGCTGCTCCGCGAGGTCGCCGGCCGGGCCGGCCTGCACCTGGCCGTGGACGGCGACCGGCTGCGGCTGCTGACCCTCGACGGCTACGGCGAGCCGGTCCCGCTGACCCTCGGCGACACCGTCCACGCGCTCCGCGTCGCGGAGAACCTGGACCGGGCCGGCGCGGAGTGCGCCGCCCTCGGCTGGCACCCGCAGCGCGCCGAGCCGCTGCGCCAGCAGGTCGACGCGGCCCGCTCCGGACGGCGCATCCCGCTGCGTCCCGAGCCGGGTGAGGTGGGCGCGGACGGGGTACGGACCGCCGTGGACCAGCCGGGGCGCAGCGACGACGAGCTGGCCGCGCTGGCCCAGGCCGGGCTGGACGCGCGGGTGGCGGCGCTGGTCACCGCGGAGGGGACGACCGAGGGCGACCTGGCACTGCGCCCCGGTCGACGGATCGCCCTGGCCGGCGTGCCCGCGCCCGTCGCCGGGGTGTACGTGCTCACCGAGGTGGTGCACACGGTCGACGCGAACGGCCACCTGACCCGGTTCTCCACCGTCCCGCCGGAGCCGCCGCCGGCCGCCGCACCCGCCCCGGCCACGGTCACCCTCGGCACGGTCACCGACGTGGACGACCCCGACCGGCTCGGCCGGGCCCGGGTGACGCTGCCCGCGTACGGGGATCTGGACGCCGGCTGGCTCGCCGTGGTCTGCCCGGGCGCCGGCCGGGGCAAGGGCATCGTGGCGCTGCCCGACCCGGACGACACCGTGCTGGTGGCGCTGCCCGGCGGCGAACCGACCGCGGGTGTCGTGCTCGGTTCGCTCTTCGGGGCGCTCGAGCCGTACGACGCGGGGATCGTGGCCGGGCGGTCTCGGCGCTGGTCGATGCGGACCGGCACCGGTCAGTCGATCGTCATCGACGACGACGGGCGCACCCTGCGCCTGGCCACCGACGCCGGCAGCTTCGTGGAGCTGCGACCCGAGCTGACCACCGTGCACGCGGCCGGCGATCTGGTGCTCTCCGCGCCGGGCCGGGCCATGGTGGTCCGCGCCCGGACCGTCGACTTCCTGCACGCCGAGGCGGCCGAGGACGCGGACACCGCCGCCACGCAGGCCCGCACCCTCGCCCGCGCCCACGGAGGTGGCTGATGCGCTGGATCCACCGCGACTCGCTGATCACCTGCGACCACGACGGCCGGGTCGCCAACCGCGCCTCCCAGCAGTGGCTCACCGTCGAGGGCGTCCCGGTGCTGGTGGCGACCGACCCGGAGGGGCGGGACATCACCGCCTGCCCGAACCACGGCCCCACGATCAAGCCCTGCGCCAAGACCCTCCAGGTGACCGTCGGCTACAGCACCTGGCTGCGCGTCGACGGCCATCGGATCGTGCTGTCCCACCTGGACGGCCTGACCGACGGCACGCCGCCCGGGCTGGTCCATCACACCGTCCGCGACCCGCGGCAGAGCTTCCTGGAGGCGGACGCATGAGGGCCTTCCGCTTCGTCGGCGCCGGCTTCGACGCGGGTCGCACCGGCGGCCTCGCGCTGACCGCCGCCGGCGGGCTCGCCATGACCGAGGGCGACGAAACGGTACGTCAGGCGCTGTACCTGCTGCTGTCGACCACGCCGGGCGAGCGGCTGATGCGCCCCGGGTACGGCTCCCGGCTGCACCGGCTGGTCTTCGCGCCCAACGACGACACCACCGCCGGCCTGGCCATCCACTACGTGCGGCAGGCGATCCGGCGCTGGGAGCCGCGGGTCGAGGTGATCGACGTGGACGCCGGCCCCGACCCGGACGCCCCGTGGCGGCTGGTGATCCGGCTGGACTACCGGGTCCGGGCCAGCCTCTCCCCCGGCCAACTCGTCTTCTCCGTCGACCTGCTGCCCGCCGACGACGACCAGGAGGGAACGTCATGACGCTGCCCGTGCCGCACCTCGACGACCGCGCCTTCCTCGACCTGGTCACCGAGGCGCGGGAACGGATCCGCCGGTCCTGCCCGGACTGGACGGACCTCTCCGCGCACGACCCGGGCATGGCGCTGCTGGAGGCGTTCGCGTACCTCACCGAGGTGATGATCTACCGGCTGAACCAGTTGCCGGAGAAGGCGTACGTCGCGTTCCTCAACCTGCTCGGCGTGACCCGGCACCCGCCCACCGCCGCCTGGGCGGACGTCCGGTTCAGCCGGACCGGCCCGGACCGGGGCGCGGTCCGCGTCCCGGCCGGCACCCGGGTCGCCGCCGCCCGCGGCGCCGACCCCCGGCCGGTCGTCTTCGTCACCACCGAGCCGGCCCTGCTCCCTGAGGGGGAGACCGAGGTGACCGTACGCATGCACCACTGCGAGCCGGTCGAGGCGGAACTGCTCGGCGTCGGCACCGGCCAGGCCGGGCAGGTGTTCCGGGCGGCCCGGGCACCGCTGACCCGGACCGCCGAGGCGCTCGACCTGCTGCTCGGGGTGGAGGTGCCGACCGGCTCGGTGGAGCTGGGCGCGGCCGCCCGGGAGCACGAGGGACGCACGTACGAGATCTGGCGGCCGGTGGACAGCTTCGCCGGCGCCGGCCCGCAGGCGAAGGTCTACCTGGTCGACCGCGCCTCTGGGGTGGTCACCTTCGCCCCCGCGTTGGACCTGCGCCCGCCGGCCGGGCCGGAGACCGGGCCGGGCGTCGAGGGGGCGCCCGGCCCGGCGCCCGGCGGCGGCCCGGCCGGCGGCGACCCCGGCGCGGCGGGACGGGCCCCGCGCGGCCTGGTGGCCGTGGCGGCGGTGCCGCCGGCGGGGCGGCAGATCCGGCTCTGGTACCGGTGCGGCGGCGGGCCGGCCGGGAACGTCGCCGCGGGGACGCTGACCAGCCTGCGCGACCCGCTGCCGGGGCTGCGGGTGGACAACCCCGAGCCGGCCGGCGGGGGCCGGGACCTGGAGTCGCTGGAGTCGGCGCTGACCCGCGGGCCGTACGAGTTCTTCGCCCAGCAGCGCGCGGTCACCGCCCGCGACTACGAGATCCTCGCCGCCGGCTCCGGGGCGGTGGCCCGGGCCCGCGCGTTCACCCGGGCGGCCGTCTACAGCTTCGCCCGCCCCGGCGAGGTCGAGGTGGTGCTGGTGCCGTACGTGCCGGAGCAGGCCCGCCCCGGCGGCCGGCTGCCGGTGGACGTGCTGCGCGAGCACGAGGTGGAGGAGGCCCGCCGCCGGGTGGAGGCCGACCTGGACCGGCGGCGGGCCCTGGGGACCGCGGTCCGGGCCGGCTGGGCCCGCTACAAGGCGGTGTCGATCCGGGCCCGGGTGGTGGTCCGCCGGGAGGAGGACGTCGACGCGGTGCGCCGCCGCATCCACGACCGGCTGCACCAGACGCTCAGCCCGCTGCCCACCCCGCTCAACCCGACCGGCTGGGTGTTCGGTGAGCCGCTGCGGGCGTCCAACGTGTACCGGATGTTGGAGCACGCCGAGCCGGGCGTGCGGTACGTCGAGTCGGTCCGGTTCGTGGTCGACGAGGCGCCCGACGCGCAGGTGCGGACCGTCGCCGTCGACCAGTACCAGCCCGGCACCTGGTACGCGGGCCGCGGCCCGGTGCTGTTCCGCTCTACCAACGCCGGCGCCGGCTGGGAGCCGGCCGGTCGCTTCGACGCCGAGACCGTGGTCCGGGTGGTTCCCGCCCCCGCCCCGGTACGCCCCGGCATCGTGCCCCGGGCCGGCTCGGTCGCCGTGGTCACCGCCCGCGACTCCGGCGGTTCCCGGGTCCGCCTGAGCACCGACCTCGGCGAGACCTGGACCCTGCTGACCGACCTGGACTCCCGGGTGCAGGACCTGGCCTGGATCGACCGGGACGGCGCGGGTGCGCTGCTGCTCGCCACCGACACCGGCCTGTACGAGGTCTCCCTGCTGCCCGGGGCGGTGCCGCTGCAGATCCTGGTCGACCCCGCCGACGCCGACCGCGGCTTCTACGCGGTCCGCGCGTTCGTCTCCGAACGGGGCGTCCCGGGGGTGGCGGCGGCCGCCCAGGCCGGCTTCGGCGTCTACCTGTCCACCGCGGCCGGCCGCCCCGGCAGCTTCGCCCACGTGGGCCTGGCCAACGTGGACAACCGGGTCCTCGCGGTGCAGTACGACGGCCCGGCGACCCTGCTGTGGTGCGGGGCCGGCGAGCCGGACCCGAGGAAGCCCGGCCAGGGCTGCCATCGCACCCGGCTGTTCGAGTCGGACGTCAAGTGGCAGGCCGTGCAGGCCGGCTGGATCGGCGGCACCTGCCGGGACCTGGCGTTCAGCGGCACCCTGGCGGTCGCCGCCACGCAGAGCGGCGGGGTGGTCCGGCTGGACACCCTCGCCGCCCAGCCGCAGTGGCAGCCGGTCATGGTCAACTGCGGGCTGCCGCTGCGGGACCGGACCCGGTTCGTCCCGGTCGACGCGATCGCCGCCACTGTGCCGTCCGCCGGCGCTGATGGCGCCGCCCGGCTGATCCTCGCCGGCGGGGAGCGCGGGGTGTACCGCAGCGGTGACGCGGCCGACTGGACGGCCAGCGCCAACCAGGCCACCGCCGACGTGGTCACCGTGCCCGGAACCTGGCTGCTCTGCTCCGGCGAGCACGACATCGAGGTGGTGCGGCAGGATGCGCCGAGCGGCGATTGAGCGGCTGCTGCCCGCCGCGTACCAGCGGGCCGCCGGGCCGGGCAGCGTGCTGGGCGCGCTGCTGGACGTGATGGAGGCGTTGCACGCCCCGGACGAGGCGGTGCTCGCCGACGTCGACGCGCTCTTCGCGCCGTACCGGGCCGGGGACGGCTTCGTCGCGTACCTGACCCGGTGGGTGGCGATGGACCACGTGGTCGCCGCGCCCCGGGCCGACGCGCCACTGCCGCTGCCGGTGGGCCGGCTGCGGGACCTGGTCGCGCACGGCGCGCTGCTGGCCCGCTGGCGGGGCACCCCGTACGGGATGCGCACCGCCCTGGAACTGGCCACCGGGGTGAGCGGCTTCCTGCTCGAGGAGCCGGCGGACCGGCCGTTCCACGTGGTGGTCCGGGTGCCGCCGGCCGCCGCCGACCAGCTCGCCGTGATCACCCGCATCGTCGAGGCGGAGAAACCGGCCGCGGTCACCGCCGAGATCGTCACCGCCGTCCCGTCCCCGCCGTCCGTGCCGTCCCCAGAGGAGCCGTCATGACCACCGAATGGGCGGTCGTCGCCGCCGCCGAGCAGTTCACCCTGGACGCCCGCAACAGCGGCGAGCTCACCTTCACCGTCTCGAACCCGGGCACGGCACCGGACACCGTGGTCTTCGACGTGGCGCCCGGCGAGGGCAGCCAGCGCGCCTGGTTCACCGTCGCCGAGCCGCAGCGGGTGGTGCCCGGGCAGGGCTCGGTCTCCTTCCTGGTCCGGCTCACCGTGCCGCCCGGCACCCCGCCCCGGCGCTACGACATGACCGGCTTCGCGTACTCGGCGAACACCGCACCCGAGGAGAGTTCCCGCGCCAGCGGTCGGGTGACCTACGACGTGCGGGCCGCCGTGCCGCCGAAGCGCCCGCTGTGGCCGTGGCTCGCGGCCGCGGCGGCGCTGGTGCTGGTGGTGGCCGGGGTGGTCGGCTGGCTGGTGACCCGCGGCGGTGACCCGCCGCCTCCGCCGCCCCGGGCACAGGAGGTGACCCTGGAGGCGGAGAGCCTGGTGCCGGGCGCGGTGGTCCAGTCGGCCGGCCCGGCGGCGGCGACCGTGGTCGAGCAGCAGAACTGCTGCCTCGTCACCTGGTCGGGCGACGCCCAGCTGTTCTTCCAGGGGCGGACGGTCGGCGACCGGGTGACGGTCACGGTGGATTTGCCGGTCGACGGGACCTGGCGCTTCTCCACCGTGCGCACCACGTCGTTCGACTACGCCAACACCATCTTCCTGGTGGACGGCCGGCAGGTCGGCGACACCTTCTTCGGCTTCAGCCCGACCGTGGTGAAGACCGACTGGATCGACGTCGGCACCCTCACCCTGAGCAAGGGCGCCCACCAGGTCACCCTGGTGGCGGTGAGCAAGACGCAGGGCACCGACCGGTACTTCGCCGGCGTCGACCAGCTCCGGTTCACCCAGCTCATCCAGCCGTGAGCGAGCGAATCATCTGGCACCGCGCGGTGGCGCCATGAGCGAGCGAATCGTCAGGCACAGCGCGGTGCTGCCTCATGGTCGATCGGAGCGAAGGGGAGGCCGGCAATGAGCGGGCGGCAGAAGGTGCTGCTGGCGGCGCTCGCCGGGCTGCTGGTGGCGGTCTACCTGCTGGCGGTCGGCGGGGGCCGGCACGACCGGGGGGACCCGGCCGCCCGGCCGGGCTGGCTGAGCGGGCTCGGCGGCGGCACCGCCACGGTCGACCCGGCCACGGTCACCGTCGCGTGCGCGCCGCCCGCCACGCCGCCGACCGCCTCGGCCGAGGGCACCGTGGTCACCTTCCGCACGGCCTGCCTGCTGCGGGTCGCCGACCCGGGCGGCCTGCGCACCCTGGTGCTGCGCAGCCCGGCGTCGTTCGCGGTGTCGGCGCCCGCGCCGGGGGACGCCGAGGTCACCGTCCGCGACGAGGTGAGCCCGGGTGGCGACGGTACGGCGGTGGCGAAGGTGGCCGTCGACCGGGCCACCGAGGTCGCCCTGAGCTGCCCGGGAGGTGGCGGATGCACGGTCACCGTCGCCCGGTCCTGATCGGACGGACGCCCGGCCGCCGGTTCGGTCCCGCGGCCCGGAGGGAGGCACGTCATGGGTGAGCTGCGCAAACCGTTCCTGCTGCTGGCGCTGCTCGCGGTGGCGCTGGTGGTGGGGCTGGAGCTGGGGGCGGCGCTGCTCACCGGCGGCGGGGACGCGGGCGGCGCGCTGCGGGACAGCGCCGGGCAGTTGGGCGTGGAGCTCGGCGACGTCGGGACGGTC
Organism: Micromonospora sp. NPDC047740; assembly: GCF_043204735.1. Classification (NCBI taxonomy): domain Bacteria; kingdom Bacillati; phylum Actinomycetota; class Actinomycetes; order Micromonosporales; family Micromonosporaceae; genus Micromonospora; species Micromonospora sp. NPDC047740. Next base: position 127,200 of record NZ_JBIDCT010000001.1, on the reverse strand, counting down.
ACCGAGCCCGCCGGCCGGGGCACCGGCTACCTGGCGCTGATCGACGTGGTGGCGCTCTGGACCACCGGGCTGTTCAGCCTGAGCCTGTTGGTGCCGGACCGGATCCAGGGCCGGCTGCAGGGGGTGGCCACCCTGATCTTCGGGATCGTCCTGCTGATCGTCTCGGTGGTCCTGCTGATCGTGGCCTTCGTCGAGCTGACCGTGCTGGTCTCGCTGTTCCTGGCGGCGCCGTTCGGCACGCTGGCGTACCTGGCGGTGTGGGGGTTCTTCCCGGTCGGCGACGCGGCCGTGCTGCTCGGCCTGGTGCTGCTGCTCAAACTGGTCTGGGCCGGCCTGCTGCTGCTCGCCCAACCGCGCTTCCTGCAGAACAAGGGCCTGGTGCTGCTGGCACTGACCACGTTGGTCTGCACGGTGGTGCTGGAGTTCCTGCACGGGCTGGTGCCGGTGATCCTGGTCAGCATCACCGACGACGTCGGCGCGCTGGTCTTCGCCGTGGTGGCGGCGGTCTGGGCGCTGGTCCTGCTGGTCGGCTCCATCCCCGCCATCGTCAAGGCGGTGCGGACCACCGCCACCACCTCCCGACCCACCGTCCCGTCCCGATGACGCGGGGTTGGGGAGAGGGTGTCGTCCGCCGATCAGGCAAGGGCTTTCCCGACCATCCTGCGGTAACCTCTCGACCGGGTAGGAAAAGGGGTGGTATGGCGACGCTGGCCGACGTCGCCCGCCGGGCGGGCGTCTCCCCCGCGACCGCGTCGCGGGTGATCAACCGCAGCAGCAAGCCGGTCGCGGACGATCTGCGCGAGCGGGTGCTCAGGGCCGTCGCCGAGCTGCGGTACGTCCCGAACGCGCACGCCCAACTGCTGGCCCGGCCGCAGCGCAGCGTGGTCGGCGTGGTGGTGCACGACGTCTCCGACCCGTACTTCGCCGAGGTGACCCGGGGGCTGCAACGGGTCGCCACCGAGCAGGGCCGGCTGGTCATCATCTGCAACAGCTACCGTGACCCGGAGCGCGAGCTGGAGTACGTCGACCTGCTCCGCGCCCAGCAGGTGGCCGCGATCGTGCTGGCCGGGTCCGGCTACCACGACGAGGGCGTCAACGCGCTGCTCGACGAGCGGCTCACCGCGTACGTGGCCACGGGCGGGCGAGTGGCGCTGGTCGGCCGGCACCGGCACCGGGGGGATGCCGTGCTGCCGGCCAACGAGGAGGGTGCCCGCCTGGTCGGGGCGGAACTGCGCCGGCTCGGCCACCGGGTGGTCGGTGTGATCGCCGGCCCGGACCAGCTGACCACCACCACCGACCGGCTCGCCGGCCTGGCCGCCGGCCTCGACGAGGCGCTCCCCACCGAGCGGATCCGGTACGCCGACTTCACCCGCGACACCGGGGCCCGGGCCACGGCGGAGCTGCTGGACGCCGTACCGGGGCTGACCGCGGTCGTGGCGCTGAACGACTCGATGGCGGTCGGCGCCCTGTCCGTGCTCCGGGATCGCGACGTACGCGTGCCGGACGAGGTCTCCGTGGTCGGTTTCGACGACATGCCGATCGCCGCCGACGTGACACCCACCCTGACCACGGTTCGGCTGCCGCTGGCCGAGCTGGGCGCCCGGGCGATGACCCTGGCCTTGGACCCGGATGCCGACGGGGACCGGATCGAGACCCTCCCCGCCGAGCTGGTCCGCCGCGACAGCCTCGGCCCCGCCCCGACCTGACCGGCGGACAGCCTTGTTGACCAAGGAGTTTGCGTCAGGCAGGGCCGGGATCTCGACGCAAACTTCTTGATCAACCGGCGTGGGTGTCCGGCGAAGACTGCTGCCGGGCGCGGCGGGCGGCCCGGCGGGACCGGACCACCCGGACCAGCACCAGCAGCACCACTACGGCCAGCACCACCTCGCCGCCCCAGCCGAGCCGCCGCTCCAGCAGCCGGTACGACGCCCCGGCCAGGTAGCCGAGCACGGCCACGGTCACCGCCCAGAGGGCCCCGCCGGCGATGTTCGCCACGGTGAACGTCCGGCGCGGCATGTGGCTCGTCCCGGCCAGCCCCGGCACCAGCGCGCGCAGCGCGGCCGCCCACCGGCCCAGCACCACCGCCAGGGCGCCCCGGCGGCGTAACAGGTCCAGCGCCCGTTGCAGCTCGTCGGAGCGGACGAACCGGCGGGGCGCCCGGTCCAGCAGCCGCCGGCCGTAGCGGCGGCCGACCAGGTAGCCGACCTGATCGCCGAGGGCCGCCCCGGCGATCGCGGCCACAATCACCGCCCAGAGCGGCAGCCGCCCCTCGTGGGCGAGCACCCCACCGACCAGGACCGCGATCTCCCCCGGCACGAGCAGTCCGAGGAAGGTCGACGCCTCCAGCGCCGGCAGCAGGAAGACCAGCGCCAGAACCAGGGCAGGCGGCAGCGCCACCAGCAGGTTCAGCAGCCGGTCCATCCGCCGATTGTCGCCGCCACCCCCGCCGTACGCACAGTCAACCGGCATTCCGGCGGCGGGTGCGGGACGTCGGGTGGCCGACGGCGCGACCCCGGTGGCAGCGAAGATCAGTTATAAGTGGACCATGGAGTTCCCCGCGTACCTGGCCACCATGCCGATGCACGCGATCACCGAGATCCACGGCGAGCCGGGCCTGCTGGCGCGGTTCCGGCTGGAGATCCGCGCGTTCGACGACGCCGCGCAGGCGCGGCTGACCGAGGCCCTCGACCTCGCCGCCGAGCTGCACCGCGACGACCGGCGGGTCCGCGAGCCGTACCTCAACCACCTGCTGCGGGTGGCGATCCGGATGATGCACCACTACCAGGTCCGCGACGTGGACGTGATCGTCGCGGGCCTGCTGCACGACGCGGTCGAGGACCACCCGGCGGAGCTGGCCGGCCTGGACCCGCGACAACTTTCGCTCGGCGCGTCTGACACCGCGCAGCGACCTGGAGCCGTCGGGGGCGACGCGACGGCGGCGGCGCTGGCCACGCTCGCCGAACGGTTCGGCCCGCGGGTCTCCCGGCTGGTCGGCGCGGTCACCAACCCGGCGTACGACCCGGGGCGCGACCGGCACGTCCAGTACCGGGAACACGTCGCGGCCAGCCTGGACCGGGAACCCTGGGCCCGGGTGATCAAGGTGTCGGACTTCACCGACAACGGGGTGGGGGTGATCCACACGGTGGGTCCCAAGGTGGCCCGGTCGGCCGCCAAGTACCGACCCCTGGTGCCGGTGTTCCGGGACCTCATCGCCCGGCCGGACACGCCGCTGTCCGCGCCGGTCAAGCGGCACATCTTCGCCCAGCTCGACCTCGCCGAGGAGCGGTTCAGCGCCATCCTCGACCAACCCAACTGACGTCCGCCCGCCCCGCCGCTTTCCGCGCGCGCCGGTTCAAGATCCGCGCAGGTTCACGGAAAGTGTTCTCAACTCGCGCCTGGAGGCCCCTCTTTCCCTGAAACAGGGGCCTGCCGGCGCCGCCTGGCCGGCGCACGTCGGCGCGCCGTGGGGCGGCGTGCGGCGTGGGGGCGGCCGGTCAGTGGGTGTTCGGTGGCGGGGTGGGAGCCCGGTTGGCCAGGGCGGTGGTGATCCGGTGCCGCAGCGCGGGCAGCCGGTCCGGATGGTCGTGCAGCACCACGCGCAGCGGCGCGTGCCCACGGGCAGCGGTCACCCCGAGCACGTCGAGCAGAGTGCCGAGCTGCGTGGGCGGCTCCTCGGCCAGCAACTCCCCCGCGTCCCGGACGACCAGCGTCAGCGGACCGGTGTCGAGCCGATCAGCCAGCACGTCGGCGAGCGCGTCCCAGTTCCGTCCGAAGTAGTCGGGCAGGGGCAAGACCGTGGCCAGCGCGTCGAAGAGGCCGGCCCGGGTGCGGGCGGCCCCGCCGGCGAGGACGACCCCGGCACGCTCGACGTCCGACAGAGCGGTCTCGGCGTCCGGCCCGGCAGGCTCGACGTCCGGCCGAGCGTCGAACGTGAGCCAGGCCGGCGGGTGCGCCGCCGCTGACGCCATCCGTACCTCCTTCGCGGTCGTGTGGGCCGGGCCGACGGACGGCCCGACCCGCGACACCCTGATCAGAGCCGGTAGAAGTTCGCGTAGTGGTCGGGCGAGAACCAGGTCACGCCGGTGCTCTTGTTGACCACGATCCGGTACGCGTCCCGCGCGGCGCCGCAGGCGCGCGGGTAGACGTCGTATTCGTAGTAGGTGGCGTTGGCGGGGAGCTGGCCCTCACGGTTGTAGAACTGGCCACCGGCGAAGTTGCACTGGCCGCCGCTCCAGGAGTACCAGCCCCGGCTGGTCGGGAAGCCCTTGCCGGACCAGCCGGAGCGCGCGGTGCGGGCATCCGCGCAGCGAGTCATCGTGCAGGAGCTGTAGACGGCCGCCTGGGCGGGGTCGGCGAGGGTGGGCGACACCACCGACGGGCCGACGAGCGCGGTGGCGACCATGGCCGTGAGCAACGCGAACGCGCCGAAGATGCGACGTACGCGAGCAGCGGGGGAAGGCAGCGGGGTCGCGAGCGTGGTCAAGGGATCCTCCCTGTCCTGGGGCGACTGGACATCGATCGACTTCGTTTCCGATCGGGCCCCAGTCTGGCGGTGATCCGCTCCGGCGTACAGCCCCGCACGAAACCGTTTCCACCGTTCGGGTGAACGATTGATGATCGACCACGGGCCGGACGCTCGCGACGGGTGGCCCCGGCGCCGTCAGGCCAGGGCGCGGGGCGGGCGCCCGGTCCAGGCCCACAGTTCCAGAGACTGCCGGTCCACCAGGTTGATCCCGAGCCGGCGAGCAAGGTGGACGCCGTCCCCGTTGGTGAAGTACCCATTGGTCACGATCATGCAGAGTTCGCCGCCGTGGATCTCCCGGCAGGTGCCGGCAAACCGCTGGATGGCCGCACTTCCCACCCGGTTGCTGGCGCTCTGCCGCTTGCACTGCACCACCACCCGCCGGCCGTCCGGGGCGACTGCCGTGACGTCCGCGCCCCGGTCGCCCGACCCGCCGCAGACGCGTACCTGGCGGAAACCCGAGCCGGCGAGGAGGCGGGCGAACCAGTGCTCGAACTCCGCGCCGCTCATCACGTCGGTCACCGCGATCAGCCGGTCCCGCTCCGCCTGCACCGCCCGTTGGCGGCGGCGCTCCCGCGCCAGCAGCGTCACCACCGCCGCGACCGCCATCAGGACGAGGGCGACCACGAACGCCGACCAGTACGGGTGCCGCCCGACGAAGTCGACAATCAGGACCACCAGCGCCACCGCCCCCAGGACGGCGAGCCCGACCCCCAGGTTGACGCCCGACGATTGGGGCCCTCGACGCCGACGAGCAGCCGACGCCAATCCGGCACGGCGGCGCTTCCGGTAGTGCGCCCGGACCCGGGCGCCGTCCCTTCTGGTGTGCGACCTGACGTAGGGCATGGACACCTCCGCGGCGGGATGACCAGTCTCCCGCCCGGGTCCGACACTCAACGGCACCGCCGTCGATACTGTCAGCTACCCGTCAGTGCGCCCTCTGACCGTCAGGGTTCGCGCATCCAGGTCTTCGGGTCGGTGACGAAGACGCCCTTGCCCTGCTGGCGCCGGATCACCCGCAACGCCTCCAACCGGGCGTAGGCCATCTGCACGGTCCCGTGGCTGACGTCGTATCGATCGCGTAGCTCGGCGATCGAGGGCAACTTATCGCCCGGCTTCAACTTCTTGGACCTGACGTCGGCGATCACATCATCGGCGATGCGCCAGTAGTCCGGCACTTCTCGCATGGCACTCCTCGCGTGGCGATCCGATTCGATCACACCGCGACGCGCCTAACAAGCAGCGTTGACTCATCTGACATGTCTAGATATGTTGTTGCCGAGCCGCTTCTCGCGTGGCAACGGGTTCGGCTCATCCCCCTGGTCGGGGCGGGTGCGCGTGCCCGTCCCGACCCACCGGACCGCTCCGCTGTCGTACCGCTGATCAAAGCTGCGGCGGCGGAGCCGGGCGGGCCGCCCGCGGTCGGCGTGCGGACGACCCGCCCTTCCAGACCCAGCGCACGGACCTCCGCGCTTCCGCCTGTTCCGGAAAGGATCGTCGTGGCCCAGGTGTATCGAGGTGGCCAGCTCTACGGAACCGGCCAGCCGGCCCGGTTGACCCCGCACGAGGTGCGGACCCGCACGTTCGGCCCGCGTCGCCGTGGCGCCGACCCCGATCAGGTACGCGAGTTCCAGGCCCAGCTCGCCGACGAGCTGACCGACCTGCACGGGCAGATCCGCCTGCTCAGCGAGGAGAACGACCGGCTCAAGCGGGCGCTGCGCGACTGGCAGACCATGCACGCCCGGGAGTGCCGGCCCAACGACGGCCACTGGTAGCGGTGCGACCCGAACCTGGCGACCTGCTGCGGATCGACGGGCGCGCCTCGGTGCAGTTCGCCGGGGAACGCGCCCTGACCTTCCGCATCGTGTCGGTCTGCGACCGCCCGACGTACGTCGGCTGGGTCTGGCTGACCGGCTACGTCATCAACCGGCGCGGCAACGCGACCGCCAAGCGGGAGATCTGCGTCCAGTTCGCCGGCCTCCGCCTCGCCAGCATCCCGACCACGAGCCGCTCCCGCGCCACCCGCCCCGCCGCTTCCCGGCACAACCAGGGTGGCGGCAGAACAGCTCGCGATGGCAGGGCGCAAAGGTCGTCACGCGCTGCTGTCCACACAGGAGTCACGGAGGCGAGCGATGGAGATCGTCGGTAATCGAGCGATTGAGACGGCTGCGATCGAGTACGTCATCGCGAAAGAACGTGCAGCGGGACCGATGGCCCACGACGTGCGGGGAACCGGGCTGCCGGTGACGCGGTGAGTCCGCCTCCGATGATTGAGTGAAGGCGTACCCCCAGAAACTGCTCGGACGGGCAAAGAGCAGCGCTGCTACACCGTCCCCTGGCCAGTTCCCCGACAACGACGCGCTCGCCTAAATCAGTGCTGCACTGATATCAACTACAGGGCGTTTTGATATCATCGGCGCTGACTGGCTGCCGACAGGGAGGTCCGTACCGTGTCACGAACGATCCTGGACGTTGACGACGACCTACTCGCGGAAGCGGCGAAGATCCTCGGTACCACGACGAAGAAGGCGACGGTCAACGCCGCTCTTGAGGCGGTGGTCAACCGGGAGAAGCGGCGCGAGTTCGCCGACTGGCTCAAGACCGGCGGTCTTCCTGACCTCACCGGTGGAACGGGCTCGGCCAAGCCGGACGCAGCGTGAGCCGGGAGCTCTACCTCCTCGACAAGTCGGCGCTCGCCCGCTGGCCCAAGCCCGCCGTCGCTCCCGTGCTCGATGAGTTGTCAGACAGAGGGCTGCTGACAGTGTGCGGCGCGGTCGAGATCGAGGTGATCCACAGCGCCCGTACGGCCAAGGAGGCGCAGCGCGCGCGTTGGCTGCTCGGCGGCTTCCGCTGGCTGGCCATGCCGGACGAGATCTGGGACCGGGCGATCGACGTCCAGGTCCAGGCGCTTCACAAGGGCAACCACCGCGCCCTGTCGATGGCGGACCTGCTGATCGCCGCCACCGCCGAACGCCACGGCGCTACCGTGCTGCACTACGACGGCGACTTCGACATGATCACGGCGATCACGGGTCAACCAACGGCCTGGGTGGTTCCTCCCGGCTCGGCCGACTGATCGGCACCGTCCGCCCCAAGAACGCCCGAGAAGACGCACCCGAAGGTTGGCACTACCGTCTCTGCTGCAGGACGGCGGTCACCGCCTTTGCGTCGAAACGGGCCGGGTCGAAGTCGGTCGCATCATCGAGGTCCAGCCAGTCCAGCCGGTCCCCGTGCTCGGGATGGGTGGGGTCGGCGAGAATCTCCACCAGTTCGCCGTACCCCCACACGCCGCCGCAGTCCTCCGGCGGCGCGGCACGCCGCCCGGCGACACAGCGCGGGTACGTCACCGACGCAGCCCGGTCGAGGACCTTCTCCACGAGGATGTCGTGTTCCCAGTTGTCGCCGAAGTCGTACGTGTAGCGCAACTTGTCGCCAACGGCGGGGGCGACCTGTTCCAGGGTGGCCCCCGATGCGGCCCGGTGGCCGAGGTCGGCGTCGGGGCGGCCGAAGCTGCCGTACGGGGTCTCGAAGACGTGCAGGTGGCTGTCGGTCCAGGCGAAGGCGAGCTGGATCAGCACGTGCAGCTGGGCGAGACTGACGTCCGCGGACACCTCGAGACGCCGCCAGATCGGCGGGCGGGCACCGCGCAGGCTCACCTTGATCTGGTAGATGGGTGCTGGACCATCGGACTTCTTCCGCTTCGCGGGCAGCCTGGCCAAGCGCCGCTGTGCGGGTACGGCACCGCCCCGGCCAGGCGGGCTCAGCAGGTCGAGCAGCGCGGAGATCGAGGCGACATCGAGTTCGCCGTCGTGCCCGTGACCTCGCCGGCGCTTGGGCACGGGGAGCGCCCGCATCCGGCTGCGGAGCAGCAGGGCCAGCGCGGCGTAGCCGGCCCGTCGTCCTCAACGAGTTCGTCCAGCCCCTCGGTGTCCGGGTCGTGGTCGGCGCGGACGTCCAGCGCCTCCTCCACGGCTGCGCGGAAGCCCGCCGGCCGGAGCTTCACCTCCGTGACGTCGACGCCACCGGCGCGCAGGTCGGACAGGAGGGCCTCGCGGGCGCCTCCCCACTCGTCCCCGTCGATCAAGAGGATGTCGCGGGCGGCACCGCAGTCGAGTTCGTCCACGAGCACGACGACAACATGCGACCGGTCTGCCCGCTGAAACCGGCCGGCCAGTAGGAACGTCCCACCCGCTGCGTCGACAAAGCGGCGGCACTCCGACATCGTGACCGGGACGTCCAGTTCGGCGAGCCAGGGCGGCGCGCCGACGCCGGCACCGGCGAGCCGGCGCGCCGCCTCCGTCGCCGCACGGCTGACCTCGCCGTCGGAGACCGCGGCGATTCCCGCCAGCATCGCCCGCGCCTCCGGGGTGGCCTGCGTCTCGAACGTCGGCACGAACAGGTCCCGTACCGCCCGGTCGAAGCCGTCGCCCACGGCGGCCCCGACGGCCAGGAACATCGAGGCGGTGACCTCCACCTCCAACGGATCCTGCACTGCGTCGAGGTCGACCGCCTGCGGGATCAGGTCGCCGAGCTGCTCCGGCGTGGAATGCTCACCGGCACATTACGGGCAGTCGCACTCCTCTGGCGCGCCGACCACGGCGAGCGGCGCGCCGCTGCGAACCGATCGCTTCCCGTTGCGGCGCCGGTTGCGGCTCACTGGACTCACGCCGCACAGTCTGCCGTATTCCACCGATGCGACGGCAACCCAGACACACCGTCCGCGGACAACCACGCAGACGTCCCGGCGGACGGTGTGGTGCGCCCGGGTCATAGAGCCATGATCATTTGGCGACAGGGAGCCTCCGTGCCAGCGTGCGGCCGACCGCCGCAGCAACTCGTCTGTTGGAGATACGGCGGTCGACGAGCGCCCGGACGATAGAGGTGGGCGTGGGCCATGCGTCCGCGCGGCTGCCGCAGTCGGCGTGTTCGCCTTGTTAGCGTGGGTCGGCGGACCAGCGCTCGACACGTCCCGGCTGGTCGCGCCGCTGGCGCGACACCCCTCCGCCAGCCGCCGGACGGTGGCACAGGTGCTCAGGAGGGGTGATGACCGACGCGTCGGGCGGGAAGGCGCCCTCGCCGGACCGGCGTCCACCGTGGATCGACCGGGGTCGAGACTGGGCCGGGTGGGCCGGCCCCCGGCTGAAGGCGGGCGTGCGTACCACGTGGGCGCGGCTGCTTCCGGTGCTGCAGAGGCTGTGGGCGGCGGCGGACGGGGACGTGCCGTCTCCCCCTTCCGATGAGACGCACGAGCACCGAGAGCTGTCCCACCCGATCGCCGTCGCGGCCAAGGGGCACGTGTTCACGTTCACCGTCCGGGCCGTGCTCACCTGGTCGATCACCGGCGAGCGGCCCGAGGTGCCGATCTGGTACGTGCGCCACTTCACGCCCAAGGTGATTCAGCAGTTGCGACGTACGGCCGCAGACTGCGCGCGCGACTTCGCCCCGCACCGGGCGGGCGACCTCGAGGTGGCCCTGCAGAAGGCCCTGACCGAGCAGGATCCGAAGCAGTGGCGCTACACGCACGGCCGTGTGACGATCCAGTGCCGGCCGGAGGTGTGGTGGGTTCGCCACGACGACCGGGTCCTGGAGACGATGCGGCCGCACTGGGACCGCATGATCGAGCTGGAGTGCGAGTACGAGCTGTACCTGGCTCGGGCCCGGTACGCCGAGGAGCTGAACCGGCGGTGGATGACGATCCTCGACGAAATGGTCGACGATCCCCCGGGACGCGAGGAGACGGAGGCGATCAACGAGGAGCTGTCCCGGGCGCGGCGGCACATGGCCGCAGAGCAGCGGGCCGCCGCCGAGTGGACCGCGGGGCTCATGCGGGACCGGCGGAACTTCGACCGGATCTTCGAGCCGTTCACCGCCATCCCCATCGTCCCGCACCAGACAGCCGGCTCCGCCCGCGACTCCTCAGCCGACGCATCGAAGGCGACGTCCAGCGAGGCCACCGCGAAGACGACAGCGACGGACGCCACCGCCCCGAAGCCGGCGTCAACCGAGGCCGCCCCGAACGCGACGTCAACTGAGTCTGCCGCCCCAAAGGCGGTCTCGACGGAGCGCGCGTCGGAGCCAGGTCAGGACGGGCGGCGCTGACGCCGAGCCGCTCCGGTCCGCGCTTTCGGGCTCGCCTGCCGGTTGCGCAGGAACGCGCCCAGTCCCTGCCCGTCCTCGGTGGCCAGGAACGCGCCGCGGGCGTTGAGCAGGGTCTCGTCGGCGTGCGCCAGGCAGCCCCACACCGTGTCGCCCCACGAGTCGGCGAGCTTCACCTCGGCCGGCTCCGGGCACGCCTCGCCGCGGGGGCCGCCGATCTGGCAGCGGGCCGGCGCGGTGCCGTGCTGCCTGACCCGCTCGGCGGCCTCGCGGATCAGCGAGAACCGGACCTCCTTGTCGGCCTCGGGGCCGCGGGCCTGCTCGGGGACCGCCCGCCGCTGCCCGAACAGGACCACGTTGCCGTCCGGGTCGGTGGTGCGGCACTCACCGCCGGGGGCGTGCTCCGGATACCCGGACCGCTCGACGGCGTACCCGGCAGCGGTCAGCCGGTCGATCGTGGCGGTGAGGTCGTCGACGTAGAGGTAGATGAGCAGGGGCAGCTCGACGGTGACCAGGCGCGGTGTGATCGCCGCCAGCAGCAGGGTCAGCTCCCCGCACTGCAGATAGGACCAGCGGGACTCACCGTCGCCCCCGGTGCGCAGCTCGGTGTAGCCGAAGACCTCGTAGAACCGTCGCGCGGCGTCGGCGTCCGCGACGTACAGCACCGGCACCTGGGCCTGCACTCCGTTGGGCACCGCGCCAATGTACTCGTAATGGAAGTCTAAATCACGTCTTTGACATCGGGTTTTCCTGCCGAAGCACCCGCCGCGTGACCGTCAGCCGTCGTGCCACATGGGGACCGCGCGGCGCAGGGTGAGTGCCACGATGTCCGGGGCCCGGAGCACCCTGGCGAGCCGGTACGCCACGCCGAGCGCCAGCGGCCCGAACATCGGATGCCCGATCAGCCGATGGCAGGCGTGCAGGCCGATCTCGGCGGCCTCCCGGCGGGTCAGCACCGGGCGGTTGCCGCGCTCACGCTCGGCGCTGACCGCGACGCGGATCCGCCGCAAGGTCTCGGCCCGCTCGTCGGTGACCCGGCGTAGCACCGCCGCCGACCACCGCCAGGTCTCGACGAGCGGGAGCAGGTCCGACCCGGCGGGCAGCAGGTCGGCGAAGTACAGGTCGTACCGGCAGATCGCCACCGCCTCGGTCGGCTGCCCCTCGGCGAGGGTCAGCCGGGCCAGCAGCCCGGCGGCCAGGGGCGCGGACCACTCGGCGTCGAGTCCGGCGGACCGCACGGCGTCGACCAACCGTTCGCACGCATCCCGCGCCGCCACGTCGCCGGCGGCGTACCGGAGCACCGCCTGGAGTTCCGCGGTGGCCGGCTCGGGCCGCCCGCTCCGCTCCTCCCGCGCGGCCAGTTCGTCGGCGGCGGCGAGCAGTTCCTGCACTGGGGCGTCCCGGCCGACCAGCTCGGCGATCACCCGCCGCTGCTCCTCAACCGGGGTACGGGCCGCCCCGGCGGCCGGCGGCGCCGGGAGCTGGGCGAGCAGGTCGGCCAGGCCGCTCCAGTGGCCGGCTGCCGCCCCGACCAGGACCGCCCGGCGCAGGGCCACCCCGGTGCGATCGTCGTCGAGCCCGATGTTGGCCGCCCGGGTGTCGGCGACGGCGGCCAACGTCTGGAACGCTTCCGGCCAGTAGCCGGCCCCGGCGAGTTCGACGGCGAAGTCCTCGCGCAGCCGGCTGCCACGCCGGCCGGCCACCGACCCGGCGGCCAGCCGGGCCTGCAGCCGGCCGTGCCGGAACCGGTAGGCACCCGCGCCCTGCCGGAGCAGACCGACCGCGTCGGCGTGGTCGAGGAAGGCCAGCAGGTGGTACGGGAGCCGGTTGCGCGCGGCGAGCACGAACCGGGCCACGCCGAAGCGGAACCAGGCGCTGCCGCCCCGCCGGTACAGCCACCAGCCCAGGCCCAGGCCGAGCCCGGCGTACCCCTGTGCCACCGGCGGCGGGAAGTCGGACAGGCCGGCCAGCCAGAGGGCGGCGAGGCCGAGGAACCACAGCGCCACGGCGCGGACGGCGGTCAGCGGCAGCGCGGCGATCGTCGCCGCGCGGTCCGCCCGCAGCGTCCCCGCGGGACTGAGCGCGCTCAACTCCGCAGCCGGGGCGGACAGGTCGACGCGCAGCGCGGAGCGGACGACGGTGAATCCGCACCAGCCCACCCCGACGGCCAGGGCGCACTGGGTCGGCACCGACCAGTGCGCCACGGCGGGCACGGCGCCGAGCAGCGTGCCGAGCCGTGGCGGCGGCCCGATCGCCACGAACAGCGGCCAGGTCAGGGCGCCCCAGAAGGCACCGCCGACCAGTCCGCCCACCAGTCCCTCGAGGAGGGCCCGAAACCCGCCGGTGAAGACCGGCCGTACCGGCGGCACGCCGTGGTGCGGGTCGTCGCGGAGTGCCGACCGGACGGCCGCCGCCAGGGCCGCCAGGGCCACCAGCAGGGACGGCCGGGCGGTGACGCCGTGCAGCAGCTCCCGGACCTGGGCGTGACCGGTCACGGCAGCGAGGGCGCCGAGCGCCTCCCCGACCGGCGACAGGGCGAGCCACGCCGCGACAGCGGCCCGCAGACCGTCGAAGGCGACCCACAACGGACGCGGGAGCGCGACGGGGAGCTGCCACCAGCGGAACTCGCGACTGTCCAGGGACTCCAGGTGGCTGGCCAGTTGGGCGAGGTAGCGGCGGGACCGGTCCGGTTCCCAGCGGCGCAGACCCTGCCCGCCCCGCCGCGACCGCAGGGCCACGTCGACCGCGCGGGACAGCACCTCGTCCTCCACCGAGCGCCGGCCGCGCTCGGCGGCCAGCGGGAGCAGTTCGCGCGGGTCCGTGCCGGGCTGGTCGAACGCGGTCCGGGCCAGGGCCACCAGCAGCGGGGTGGACAGCGCCGCAGCCAGCTCGGGGTCGGCGTCGAGCCGGTCGGCCACGGTGGACCAGTTGCCCACCTGGTGCAGCGGCGCGGCGTCCCGCAGGTACCGGCCGACCTGCGCGGCGGTCAGCGGCGCGAGGGTCACCACGGCGGTCGCCCGCAGCCGCTCGCCCTGAATCAGGTACGTCTCGTAGACGGCGGAGCGGCAGGTCAGCACGAACCGTTGGGTCGGCAGCTCGTTGAGTTCCGCCAGGCAGGCGCTGAGCCGGTCCTCGGGCAGCTCGTCCAGGCCGTCCAGCACCGGCACCACCAGGTCGGCCAGCAGCAGGTCACGCACCACCGCCTCGCGGCGCGGGTGGCCGGTGGCGAGGTACGGGTACCGCCGGGTGATCCGGTCGGCCAGCCAGTCGTGGAACCCCTCGGCGCCCGGGTCCCAGGAGTCCACGGGCAGCAGCACCGGGATCGGCGCCTCCGGGTCGCGCCGGGTGGCGAACTCCCGGACCAGCCGCAGCGCGATGATCGATTTGCCGGATCCGGGTGGTCCCAGCACCAGCAGGCGCCCCGAGGGCACCGAGCGGTAGCACTCCCACAGCGTGCCGTCCCGTCCGGTGAGGTCGACGGGTCCGGCGTCGGCGGACCGGCCGATCGAGCGCCAGGACGGCATCAGCCGCTCCGGGGCGTTGTGCCAGGCCACCGGCAGCGGGTACGGCTCGTCGACCGCGCGCAGCAGCGTCTGCTCGGTGGGCTCCCGCCGGATCAGCTCGGCGAGCTCGTCGGCGGCGGCCCGCCGGTGCACCCAGGCCGTCGGCGGGGCGGCCTCCCGCCCGGCGAAGAGCTGGTCCACCACCACGTAGACCGCGATGACCCCGGCGACCACACCCCAGAGCCAGTTGACCTTCTCGAAGTCGTACCGGAGCCAGACCCAGGCGGTGCCGCCGGCGCCCAGCAGGGTCACGACGGTGACGAAGCTCCATTTCCACACGCCGCGCCGCACCGGACGATTCTGCGGGGCCGAGGATTTCCCCGCAGCCCCACCCTCCTGTCCGGACAGCGGACCGGCTGCGGGGCGCCGGGGGCGCTCACGGAAGCAGCAGGTCGCGGACCCGTCGCAGGTGGGCCTGCTCGGCGTGGTTGTCGGTCCGCGCGATCGCCGCGTCGTACGCCGCGGCCGCCTCCCCCGCGCGGCCGAGCCGCCGCAGCAGGTCGGCGCGGACCGCGTGGAAGACGTGGTAGCCGGCCAGGTCCAGGCCGTCCACCTGGGCCAGCGCGGCGGCCGGCCCGGCCACCTCGGCCAGCGCGACCGCCCGGTTCAGCGCCACCACCGGCCCGGGAGCGTGCCGCATGAGCTGGTCGTACAGGGCGAGGATCTGGGCCCAGTCGGTGTCGGCCGTCGTCGGGGCGTCGCTGTGCACGGCGTTGATCGCCGCCTGGATCTGGTACGGGCCGGGCCGGTCCCGCCGCAGGCAGCGCCGGACCAGGCCCTGCCCCTCGGCGATCAGTGCGCGGTCCCAGCGCCCACGGTCCTGCTCGCCGAGCGGCACCAGGACCCCGCCCGGCCCGGTACGCGCGGCCCGCCGCGCCTCGGTGAGCAGCAGCAACGCCAGCAGTCCGAGCACCTCCGGCTCGTCGGGCATCAGCTCGCCGAGCAGCCGGCCCAGCCGGATCGCCTCGGCGCAGAGCTCGTCGCGGACCAGCTGGTCCCCCGAGCTGGCGGTGTGCCCCTCGTTGAAGATCAGGTAGACGACGGCCAGCACGGCTCGCAGCCGGTCCGGCAGGTCCGCGTCACGCGGCACCCGGTACGGGATCCGCGCATCCCGGATCTTGGCCTTGGCCCGGACCAGGCGTTGCGCCATGGTCGGCTCCGGCACCAGGAAGGCCCGGGCGATCTCGGCGGTGCTCAGCCCGCCGAGCAGCCGCAGGGTCAGCGCGACCCGGGCGGGGGTGCCCAGCGCCGGATGGCAGCAGGTGAAGATCAGGCGGAGCCGGTCGTCCCGCACGGGTCCCTCCTCGGCCGGTGCGTCGGGGGCGTACAACAGGGCGGCCTGCGCCTGCCGGTCGGCGCGGGACGCCTCGCGGCGCAGCCGGTCGATGGCCCGGTTCCGGGCGGTGGTGATGATCCAGCCGGCCGGGCTGGGCGGCGGCCCCGCGGCGGCCCACCGGTCGACCGCCGTGGCGAAGGCGTCCTGGACCGCCTCCTCGGCGAGGTCGATGTCGCCGAGGAGGCGGACCAGCACGGCGACCGCGCGCCCGTACTCCGCGCGGAAGATCCGTTCGACGTCGGTCGGGTCGGGCACCCCTCAGACCTCGCCCTGGAACGGGCGCACCTCGATCGGCAGCGTGGTCGCCAGGGCGTACCGGCGGCCCCACTCCAGTGCGGCGTCGAGGTCGGGGGCGGTGATGATGGTGAAGCCGCCGAGGTACTCCTTGCCCTCCGCGTACGGCCCGTCGGTGATCAGCACCTCGTCACCCTGCGGACGCAGCACGGTGGCGGTCTCCGGAGCGTGCAGGCCGTTGCCGAAGACCCAGGACCCGGCCTCGACCAGTTCGTCGTGGATGGCGTCGATCTTGCGCATCACCTCGGCCAGGAACTCCGGCTCCGGCAGCCACTCGCCGGCCGGCTGGTACATGCTGATCAGGTACTGCTTCATGCGCTTCTCCTCGCCCGTCCGGGCCGGCCCGCCGCCGGCCCCTTCACCCTCCATACGAACGGGCGGCGCCGGGATCGACACGCCGGCCGAAGGGTTCTACGCGCCTGACGTGTGCGGGGGTTGCCCGAAACTCACGAAGATGATCTTCCATGTATCTATTGAAATTTGTCTCCATCCTGTGACGTAATACTGACAGTTCCTTTCACCCACTCCCGCCGCCGCGAGCGGCAGACCCCCCGGGAGGGAAAGATGAACCGTCCCCTGCGATCGGCGCTACGTACGGCCGCCACGGCCGTGCTCGCCACCGTCACCCTGGCCGCCTCGGCCCTGCTCGGCGCGACGCCCGCCAGCGCCGCGCCGGCCGGCCTGCCCGGCATGGACGTCTCCAGCTGGCAGGGCAACGTGAACTGGTCCGCCGCCTGGAACAACGGCGCCCGCTTCGCGTACGTGAAGGCGACCGAGGGCACCGGCTACACCAACCCGTACTTCGCCCAGCAGTACAACGGCTCGTACAACGTCGGCATGATCCGGGGCTCGTACCACTTCGCCCGGCCGGACGTGTCCAGCGGCGCCACCCAGGCCAACTACTTCGTCGACCACGGCGGCGGCTGGTCCAAGGACGGCAAGACCCTGCCGGGCGCCCTGGACATCGAGTACAACCCGTACGGTGCGACCTGCTACGGGCTGAGCCAGGCCTCGATGCGCAGCTGGATCGCCTCGTTCGTCAACCAGTACTACGCCCGCACGGGCCGGTGGGCCACCATCTACACCACCACCGACTGGTGGACCACCTGCACCGGCAACACCTCGCAGTTCGCCGCGAACAACCCGCTCTGGATCGCGCGCTACTCCAGCAGCGTCGGCACCCTGCCGGCCGGCTGGGGGACGTACTCGTTCTGGCAGTGGGCCTCCTCCGGCACCTTCCCGGGCGACCAGAACGTCTGGAACGGCACCCTGGACCGGCTCAAGGTGCTGGCCTGCAACGGACCCTGCTGACCCGCTCCGGTGGCGGGCGCCCTTTCGGCCACTCCGGCGCGGCGTGTCTGACGCCACGCCGGGGCCCGGGAGCAGCCGCCCGCCACCGGCGTCCGTACCCCTGAGGAGGCCCCGATGTCCGTCCCCGTCCCCCGCCGGGCCGTGCTGCGCGGCGCGGTCCTGCTCGGCGCTGCGGCCGGCGCCACGGCGTTCACCCAGTTCGGCGACGACCGCGACGCGCGGGCCGTCGCCACCCGGGTCGACCAGCCGGATATCGCCAACTGCGCGACCTGGGGCGCCCGCCCGCCCGCGACCAACGTCAGCGTCGTGCAGAGCCGCCCGAACAAGATCATCATCCATCACACGGCGTTCCCGAACACCACCGACTACAGCCTGGCGCAGGCCTACCGGAACTCGCGCGACATTCAGAACCTACACATGGACACCAACGGCTGGCTCGACTCCGGGCAGCACTTCACCAACAGCCGCGGCGGCTACCTGACCGAGGGCCGGCACGGCAGCCTGTACGCGCTGCTGCACGGGCAGACCATGGTCCAGGGCGCCCACTGCGTCGGGCAGAACAGCCAGGCCATCGGCATCGAGAACGACGGCATCTACCTCGACGTGCAGCCACCGAAGGCACTCTGGGACAGCCTGGTGTGGTTCTGCGCTTTCACCTGCCAGCAGTACGGCATCCCGTCCAGCGAGATCTACGGGCACAAGGACTTCAACAACACGCAGTGCCCGGGACTGCTGCACGACCGGCTGCCCGAGCTGCGCAGCGCGGTGGCCGCCCTGCTCGGCGGCTGACGGCCCGACCCGCCCGTCGCGGGGCGCCTCACCGGGGCGCCCCGCGACCACCAGAGCATCCTCCTCCGCTCGGTCGGCGCAGGCTACCGGCGGCGGCCCCGCCAACCGATTCCGGCTGCGCCCAAACGTGGCGGCGGAAGGCCATTGCCCTCGGGCAGACTGTCGATCATGTCGCCCCGATCCATCGCCGACCTCGTCACCGCCGACCGGTCCGGGCGGCGTGTCAAGTACCTGCACTTCTGGGGCCACCGCCCGCAGCGCGACGGCAGCGTCGGCACCGGCTGCCTGAGCCAGTGGTGGCCGGCACCGTTCACCGTGGACGGCCGGACCTACCCCACTGCGGAGCACTGGATGATGTGGCACAAGGCCACGCTGTTCGGCGACGCGGAGATCGCCGAGCGCATTCTCGCCAGCGGGCACCCGCGGCGGGCCAAGACGCTCGGCCGGCAGGTCCGCGGCTTCGACGAGGCGACCTGGACGGCGCGCCGCTACGACATCGTGGTGGCCGGCAGCGTGGCCAAGTTCGGCCAGCACGACGAGCTGGGGCGCTTCCTGCTCGGCACCGGGGAGCGGGTGCTCGTCGAGGCGAGCCCCGTGGACCGGATCTGGGGCATCGGTCTGGCCGCCGACGACCCGCGCGCCGATGATCCGGCCCGGTGGCGAGGCCAGAACCTGCTCGGCTTCGCCCTGATGGAGGCGCGCGCCACGCTGCGCGCGGCTCGGACGTGACCACCCCACGCCCCCGGTCCCGGCGACGAGCCGCTGCTGCTCGTGTCCGGGGATGGCGGGCAGCGGTTCAGGAGTAGTTCTGGTTCACGCCGGAGGGGCGCGCAGCCCGGTCGCGGCCGAAGCGTCCCTGATCAGCTTAGCGATCCTGAGTCGGATTGAGTTTCCGGGATCGTTTCCCACCGTGGTGGAGATGCATGGACGTGGTGATGGAATCCTGCGCCCAAGGCGGCTCCGCGTGGCCGGTGGCCGGCGGTGGTGGGTGTGCTGATCGTGTTCACGCCCTGGTGCCGGTGGGCTGCGCGAGGCAGCCTCGGCCGGTCCGTTGGTGCGTGTCCCTCCGGACGCTTGCCCGCCCGACCGTGAGGCCGGGTGGAGGAGGGTGCCCCGCGTCGCCTGGGCACGGGGCATGTTGGCTTGTGCCGGGTGGGGCCGGTCTTCGACCGGTCCCGGCGGCAGGCCGTGGAGGTGCTGGGGGTGACGACGGCGCCGGCTTCGAACGCGTCGACGACCGAGCGGATCACCAGGGCGCCGGTGGTCTTGTCGGTGACGGTTTTGGCTTGGTGGGTGAGGCCGCGGGCGGCGATCCGGCGCCAGGCACCCTGGTCGCGGTCGCCCTGCCAACCGCAGCTGCCAGTGTTGGGGCAGATGGCCCATTTCCATCCCGCGGCGGTCGGCTTGTCGGGGGCCTTGCGATGTTGCAGCGGGGCCAGGCACTGCGGGCAGTGCTTGGACGTGTTCCGGGCGGGGACGGTGACCACGGCGATACCGGCCTCGGCGGCGAGGTGCCGCATCCGGTCGCTGATCTTTCCGCGGACCTGCTGGGACAGGCGCGTGTTCAGGCTGTGCCCCATGCCCTTGGCTTCCATCGACCGCAGGCCTTCCAGGTAGATGACGGACGCCCGGGCGGCGATCGCCTGGTCGACCGTCCAGCGGGCGGCAGCCCACGCGAGCGCATCGTTCAAGTTTTGGCGGCGGTCGGACACGTGGCGGATCTCGCCGGCCAGCACCTCGCGTTTCACTCTCACATGCTCGTCCGGGCGGCCGCCGAGCAGCCGCGCGTACTGGTCGGCCTTCGCGTGCAGCTGTTCTGACAGGCGCCGGAGGCGGTGCTGCTTGGCCAGGACGCCGGCGGCGCGGAACTGTCCACCAGCCCCCAACGCCGTGATCCGCCCGCTGGCGTGCAGTCGTAGGGCACCGGCGCTGAGGAGGGTGTTGAGGCCCCAGTCCACGCCAAGCGCCACCGAGTGACCGGTGGCCCGGGCTTTCGGCACGGCGTGCGTGTATGCCATGTCGGCACGCACCGTCCCGTCGGTGACGCGGAGGGTGGGCAGGTGCAGCACCGCCGAGGCGGGAACCGTGGACGGCAACGCGATCCGACACTCGACCCACGTCCAGTCCCGATACCCTCGCGGATCCGGACGGGTGGGCAGTTGCAGCCGCAGCAGCGCCCTGCCCGGGTCAGTGTCGCTGCGCTCGATGATGGCGTGCTGCCGATCACACGCGGCCAACAGCAACATCCGCGGAATCCGCGGGACGCCTTCCAACTCGAACACGTCCACCGGCAGGCGGCCGTTAACTTTCGCAAACGCGGCGGCCTGCCGGCTCCGGCCCTTGATGACATTCGACGGCAAATACTCGCCGCCGGGGATCGAGGCCCGAACCTGATCCCACTCCGCGGGGGTGCGCTTACGCGGATCGGCCGGCCAGACCGCCAAGACCCCGGCGGTCACATCAGCACGCCAAGCCGCCGAACGAAGAGCACGCCCCGCCTGCTCCTGCGCCATCCGCACGACCCGGTCATTGACCCTCACACCCCGAGGCGGGGCGACCGTCCACCCGAGGCGTTGCACGGCCATCCACGCGTGCGACGGCAACCTCCGTCCACCCGCATCCACCCCGGCCGCCAACACCTCCACATCCACGCGGTTCCAATGCTCACCGACCAGCGCGGCCACCATGCCCGCCACCAGGTCAGCACACCAACCGACCCGTTGCGCCAGCACCGTCCGGGACAGCACCTCGCCGGTTGCCTCATCCACCCCCACGCGCAGCGCAGCGCGGGCACACGCGGTCCGGGCCGCCTCACCCTCGGCCAGCCGCAGCTTCCCGCTCACCGACTCAACGCCTCAACACCGACCCAGAAAAACCGGCCCTCACGACCGACCCACACCACCGGAACCCTCCCGAGCCAGCCCAAAAGTGATGTGCCACGGGGTGAACACCGACACGCTTCCCGGCCTTGGAAAGCCGAAAACGTTCCACACAGACCAATCTATGATCACTGATCATAGATAATCAAATCGGTCAGCCTGACGGCCGGCGAGCCAGGCGGGTAACGTGCTGCGGCGTGACCGTCACACCGTACTCGCACTGCTCGTACTGCGGCGCCGCCTATTCGGCGGAGGCCGGCTGGCCGCGGGTCTGCGCGGCCTGCGGCGGGACGGTGTGGCGCAACCCGCTGCCGGTCGCGGTGGCGGTGCTGCCGGTCCGGACGCCGACCGGCCTGGGCGTGGTGGCGGTCCGCCGGGACATCGAGCCGGCCCGCGGGCAGCTCGCGCTCCCCGGCGGCTTCATCGAGTACGGCGAGGAGTGGTCGGAGGCGCTGGTCCGGGAGCTGCGTGAGGAGACCGGCCTGCTGGCCGACGCCGAGCAGGCGCGGCTGTTCGCGGTGCACGGGGCGCCGGCGGGCGGCACCATGATGGTCTTCGGCGTACTGCCCGAGCGGGCGGTCGGCGACCTGCCGCCGTCGGCACCGACCGAGGAGGCCACCGAGTGGGTCGTCCTCACCGAGCCCGTCGAGCTGGCCTTCTCCACGCATACCCGGGTGCTGGCCGACTTCCTCGCCGAACGGTGGGCGGCCTGACCCTCGTCGGCGCCGCCGACCTCTGCCTCTTCGGCGGCGTCGTCCACCACCCCGTCACCGCCACCTGACCGCCACAGTCACCCGGAGCCGGCGGGTTGATCTTTGTCGACGCCGACACCGGCGTGTCACGGCAACAACTTCATGGTCAACGCGCGGGAACGGGCGAGGCGGCGGCGGGTCAGGTGGTCAGGTAGGTGGCGGGGACGAGGTCGGTCAGCCAGACGCCGTTGGCGCTGCGGTAGAAGAGGTAGCCGTTGTCGGCCATGGCGGCGGCGTCCACGGTCAGCACCACCACCGCGCAGCCCCGGCGCGCCCCGACCCGGCGGGCGGTCGCCACGTCCGGCGACAGGTGTACGTGGTGCCGGCGGCCCCGGCGCAGCCCCTCGACCCGGATCGCCGGCAGGACGCTCTCGCTCGTGCCGTGGTAGAGCCGGTCCGGCGGCGGGGTCGGTGTCAGGCCGAGGTCCACCGGGACGGAATGGCCCTGGCTGGCCCGGATCCGGTCGACGCCGTCGGGTCCGCGCTCGACGGCGAAGCGCTGCTTGTCGTTGCCGGCGACCACGGCGTCGAGGTCGACGCGGCTGATCCGCAGCGCGGCGAGCAGGTCGGCGACGGGCACCCAGCCGGCCCGGTCGAGCGTCAGGCCGAACCGGTCCGGGCGGTGCCGCAGCGCCAGCGACATCCGCTTGCTCACCCGGACCAGATCACGATGATCCACACCGTCAGTGTGGCGCACGCCGACGCACCGGTCGACGGATATCAGCGGGCGGCGGTCAGGCGGCGGCGCGATCCGCCAGGGGGCGGCGTCGGCGGGCCGGGTCGGTGAGGACGGGCGGCGACCAGGCGCCATCCGGCTGGTAGAGGTTGGTGCCGGGAGCGACGATCTCGTCGATCCGGTCGAGCACCGCGTCGTCGAGGGTGAGCGACGCGCCCTTGAGCAGCCCGTCGAGCTGCTCCATGGTGCGCGGCCCGATGATCGCCGAGGTGACCCCGGGGTGCGCGACGGTGAACGCGACGGCCAGCTCGGGCAGGGTGCAGCCGACCTCGTCGGCGAGCGCGACGAGTTGCTCGACGGCGGCGTACTTCGCCGCGTTGCCGGGCAGCGCCGGATCGAAGCGGACCGGGGTGAGCGCCGGCCGACCGGCGGTGAGGTCCACCGTGCGGCCCTGCCGGTAGCGGCCGGACAGGAACCCGGAGGCCAGCGGGCTCCAGACCAGCACGCCCATGCCGTACCGCTGGCAGACCGGGAGCACCGCAGTCTCGATCCCCCGGGCCAGGATCGAGTACGGCGGCTGCTCGGTGCGGAACCGGCCGAGCGCCCGCCGCTCGGCGACGTGGTGTGCCTCCACGATCTCCTCGGCCGGGAAGGTCGAGCAGCCGAAGGCACGGATCTTGCCGGCCCGGACCAGGTCGGTGAGCACCCCGAGGGTCTCCTCCACGTCGGTGGTGTGGTCGGGCCGGTGCACCTGGTAGAGGTCGATCCACTCCGTGCCCAGCCGGCGCAGGCTTTCCTCCACCTCCCGGACGATCCAGCGCCGGGAGTTGCCGCCCCGGTTGGGTCCCTCCCCCATCGGGAAGTGCACCTTGGTCGCCAGGACCACGTCGTCGCGCCGGCCGCGCAGCGCCTTGCCGACGATGACCTCCGACTCGCCGGCGGAGTACATGTCGGCGGTGTCCACGAAGTTCACGCCCTGGTCGAGGGCGGCGTGGACGATGCGTACGCAGTCGTCGTGGTCGGGGTTGCCGACCGCGCCGAACATCATGGTGCCGAGACAGTGGGTGCTGACCTGGATGCCGGTGCCGCCGAGAACGCGGTAGCGCACAGGGTTGTTCCTTTCTGAGGGGTACGCCGCGTTGACCGGGCGGCGGCCGGTCCGGCAACCCTAGGAGTTCGAGTGCACTCGAGGTCAACCGGTCAGCCCGGTCCCTCCCCCGCCTCGGCCAGGTAGCCGGCGGCCTGGAGTTCGAACAGCTCCCGGTAGGGCCCGTCCTGCGCCATCAGCTCGTCGTGGTTGCCCTGCTGGATGAGGCGGCCGTGGTCCAGCACGAAGATCCGGTCGGCGTGCCGGACGTTGGCCAGCCGGTGGGTGATCAGGACGACGGCGCGGTCGGGGTGCCGCCGCAGGTGCTGGAAGAGGGCGTGTTCGGCCCGGGCGTCCAGGGCCGCCGAGGGTTCGTCGCAGATCAGCAGCCGGGCGTCCCGGTAGAGGCCGCGGCCGGCCACCAGCCGCTGCCACTGGCCGCCGGAGAGGTCCTGTCCGTTCTTGAACTGCCGGTCGAGCAGCGTGTCGTACCCGAACGGCAGCCCGGTGATCATGTCGTGGGCGGCGGCGCCGCGGGCGGCGTCCTCGACGGTCGGGCCGGCGGGCCCGGCGGCCCGGTCGTGCCGGCCGATCCGGATGTTCTGCCGGGCGGTGAACGGGAACTTCCGCCAGTCCTGGCTCATCACCGCCACCTGGCCGGCGGTCTGCCGGGGATCCAGCTCGGCGAGGTCCGCCCCGTTCCAGCGGATCATCCCCTCGGTGGGCCGGTAGAGGCCGGCGATGAGCTTGGCGAGGGTGGTCTTGCCGGACCCGTTCTCGCCCACCAGGGCGACCACCTCCCCCCGCCGGATGGTGAGGCTGACGCCGTCCACGGCCGGGACATTGGTGTCCGGGTAGCGCATGGTGACCTGGTCGAGCTCGATGTGTTCGACAGCGTCGACGCCCCGGTCGCCGCCGGCCGGCACCCGCTGCCCGGCGCGGTCGACGAAGTTGCGATAGTCCTGGTAGTAGAGCGCGTCCTCGTAGAGCGAGTTGGTGGCGAACACGGCGGTCCGCAGCCCGGCCCGGGCGGACTGCACCGCCAGCAGGGCGGTCGCGGCGGCCGCGAGGGCCACCACGCCGGTCAGCAGCAAGCCGCCGAGGACCGCGTAGAGAGCGAACGCGGCGACCCCGGTGATCGACAGGCCGACCGCACGGGTGGCGGTCAGCGCGCGGGCCAGCCGCAGCTCGGCGCGGGTCTCCAGACCGATGACCCGGCGATACTCGGCGAGCAGGAAGTCCCGCATCTGGTAGGCCCGGATCTCCGCGGCGGTGTGCCGGTCGGCCATCAGCTGGGCGAGCATCCACATCCGACGGCGCCGGGTGATCCGGCCCAGCCAGTCGAGGTGCCGGCGGCGGGCCATCTTCACCGCGGTCACCGCCTCCGGCGCGGCGGCGAGCAGCAGGCAGGGCAGCAGCACCGGCTGGATCACGGTGACCGCGGCGGCGGTGGCCAGCACCCCCACCAGCCCGGTGACCAGGTTGACGGTGTCGTCGACGATCGACGCGGCCTCGGCCATGCCCTTGTCCCGGGCGCGGTCCATCTCCTCGGCGAAGCCGGCGTCGTCGAAGGCGGCCAGCTCGACCGCCGTGGTGGTCTCGAACAGTCGCAGCTCCACCTGGTAGTTGATCTGCGGGATGAGCCGGGCCTGCGCTCAGCCGGCGGCGGCGGTCAGCGCGCCGCGTGCGGTGACCGCCAGCGCGGCGAGAAGCAGGGCCGGCAGGGCGGCGCGGATCCGGTCGGGGGTCGGACCGGCGGCGAAGAGCTGCCGCAGCACCCCGGTGGTGGCGAGCAGCCCCAGGGTGGTGAGCACGCCGGCGGCGACGTTCAGCCCGATCGAGGCGAGGGTGTCCCGGCGGCTGGTCGCCCAGGCCAGCGCGACCGCCTCGCGGACCAGGGCGGGGAGCCGGCGGGCCACCGAGCCGAAGCTGGTGTGGGCGAACTCGGTGGCCCGGTGCATCCAGTGGCCGTCCTCCAGTTCCGGCAGCGGCTCCGCCGCGCCGTCGGCCGGCTCGTCCTCGTCGGACGGAGGCCGGGGCCCGATCACCGTCGTCATGGGCCCTCCTCACCGGTACGGTCAGTGACCGGAGCGTACGATCCGCTACCTCACGCTGTCTCCCCGTAGTCGGCGTGTCGAACAGGTGTCGCAACCGGCGTGGCGCGGGGCGCCCGTTCCAAGGAATGGGTGATGCCCGGTCCCGTCGCGCGCACCTGCGGTGGGTGGCAGGCTGGTGGGGTCGCCGGCAGCGGGGCGACGACGGCCCGCTGGCAGACCATGTCGTGAAGGAGAAGATCGACCTGATGGCTGTGGACGTGACCACCACGGACGAATGGCAGGCCCTGCGCAAGCACGCCGAGGAACTGCGCGGCACCCACCTGCGGGACCTGTTCGCCGCCGACGAGCAGCGGGGTGAGCGGCTCACCGGCGACGTCGCCGACCTGCACGTGGACTACAGCAAAAACCTGGTCACCGACGAGACGCTGCGCCTGCTCACCGCGCTCGCCGAGCGGGTCCGGCTGGCCGACCGGATCGCCGCCATGTTCGCCGGGGAACACATCAACTCCACCGAGGACCGGGCCGTCCTGCACACCGCGCTGCGCCTGCCCCGCGACGCGTCGCTGGTGGTGGACGGGCAGGACGTGGTCGCCGACGTGCACCGGGTGCTGGATCGGATGTCGGCCTTCGCCGAGCGGGTCCGCTCGGGTGCCTGGCGCGGATACACCGGCGAGCGGATCACCACCGTGGTCAACATCGGCATCGGCGGATCGGACCTCGGGCCGGTGATGGCTTACGAGGCGTTGAAGGCGTACCGGGACGCGGGCATCAGCTGCCGGTTCGTGTCCAACATCGATCCGACCGACATCCACGACAAGACCGTCGACCTGGACCCGGCCAGCACGCTGTTCGTCGTGGTCTCCAAGTCGTTCTCCACCCAGGAGACCCTCGCCAACGCCGACCAGGCGCGGCGCTGGCTGCTCGCCGGGCTGGACGCCGACGACTCGGCGATCGCCCGGCACTTCGTCGCGGTCAGCACCAACGAACAACGGGTTCGTGACTTCGGCATCGACCCGGAGAACATGTTCGGCTTCTGGGACTGGGTCGGCGGCCGATACTCGCTGCCGTCGGCGGTCGGCCTGTCGGTGATGCTGGCGATCGGGCCGACCCGGTTCCGCGAGATGCTGGCCGGCTACTTCGCCGTGGACGAGCACTTCCGGACCACGCCGGTGGAGCGGAACGTGCCGGCGCTGCTGGGCCTGCTGAACGTCTGGTACACCGACTTCTGCGACGCGGAGACGCACGCGGTGCTGCCGTACGCGCAGTACCTGCACCGGTTCCCGGCATACCTGCAGCAGCTCACCATGGAGAGCAACGGCAAGTCGGTGACCGTCGACGGCCGGCCCGTGACGTACCCGACCGGGGAGATCTTCTGGGGCGAGCCGGCCACCAACGGCCAGCACGCCTTCTACCAACTCATTCATCAGGGGACGCGGCTGATCCCGGCTGACTTCATCGCGTTCAGCCAGCCCAACCACGACCTGGGCGACATGCACGACCTGTTCATGTCGAACTTCTTCGCGCAGACCGCCGCGCTGGCCTTCGGCCGCACCCGCGAGCAGGTCGAGGCGGAGGGCACCCCGGCCGACGTGGTGCCGCACCGCGTGATGGCCGGCAACCACCCGACCACGTCGATCATCGCGCCGAAGCTGACCCCGTCGACGCTGGGCCAGCTGGTCGCCCTGTACGAGCACATCGTCTTCACCGAGGGCACGGTCTGGGACATCAACTCGTTCGACCAGTGGGGCGTGGAGCTGGGCAAGGTGATGGCCAACCAGCTCGCGCCCAAGCTCACCGGTTCCCACCCCGAGCTCGGCGACGTGGACTCGTCGACCGCGGCGTTGATCCGTCGCTACCGAGCCCAGCGCGGCCGGGACTGACCGCCTTCCGGCGCGGTGACCGCCATGCCGAGGAGCGACCGCTAAGGGCTCCGAGGTGTGGCGGTCCGGCCGGCGCCGGGCCGGTCGCGCGGGTCAGTCGCGGAGGAACTCGGCGTGGGCGGCCCGGAGCCGGGCCAGCGCCGGGTCGCCGGCCGGGACGCGGCGCTCCAGCTCGGCCCAGACCTCGGCGAGGGCGTCGGTGAGCGCGCGCCGCTCGGCCGCGTGCCGCCGGCTGCTCTGCCGGTGCAGCTCCTCGAGGCGGCGGGACCAGCCGGCGCTGATCGCGGCGATCCGCTCGGCGTCGGCCCGGGCCTGGGCCGCCGTGCGCGCCGCCGCGGCGGGCACGATCGCGGCGACCGGGCGGGCGTCGCCGTCGCGGGTGATGACGGTGACGGTGTCGGTCAGCTCGGCGAGGGCGACGAGCTGGGTGAGCCGGGTGCGGACCTCGCGCAGCGGCAGGGCGCGCGGCTGGGGGGACCGGTCGGCCAGGGCGGGGGCAGCCATGGACAGATGTTCACGTCCGGGTACGACAAAACTGCGCCGCGTGGCGGTGACGCGGGTCAGCGGGCGGCCGGCGGCCCTGCCGTCCACTCCGGTGCCAGCACCGACCAGACCTCCATGTCGGCCCGGCCGGTCGGGCCCGGGGCGGCCGCGCGGAGGACGCCGTCGCGGCGCATGCCCAACCGTCGGGCGACGGCGATGCTGCGCTTGTTGCCGGACTTCGTCACCCACTCCACCCGGTGGATGCCACGTTCCCGGACCGCCCTGATCACGCGGGCGGCGCGGGTGACCATTAGCAGGCCGGAGCCGGGCCGCCGGAGGTTGTCGGTCGGTCGCCCTACGGTGTGCGCCGTGAACGCCGTCCAGACGTACCGATACCTCCAGCCGTCCGCGCTGCGCCCCGCCGGTCTCGACCTTCAGACCTGCGGCGGACCGGCCGCCAACCCGCGCTTCTTCAGCGGCTTCCTCACCACGCCCGCGGCGGCGGCCGCCGGGCTGCTCGCCGTCGCCGAGGTGGCTCGCACCCGCTACCACCAGCCGGTCAACCCGGCGAGCCTGGACCCGGTGGTGACGGGCAGCCGGGACCGGTTGCGCTTCGAGTCCTTCTCCGGCTGTTGCGGGGTGTACGCGCGGTTGGACGTCGTCCCGGCCGGATTCGACGGCGACATCGTCGGACACGGCACGACCAACGTCGACGTGAACCCGCCGCTGCGGGAGGCGCTGGCCCGGGTCGGCGGGATCGAGCCGCTGCACCTGGCTGTCGGCCCCGACGACCTGACGGTCTCCACCATGGACGGTGCCGTGGTGGAGAAGAAGGTTCCGCTGCCGGGGCGCTGGTTGCGCGGCTTCGCCGAGGTGCACGTGCTCACCGCCGCGTTCGAGCCGCGCGCCGAGATCCCCGCTGCGGAGGCCGCCGCGTTCCTGCGTCGACTCCCCGGCGCCAACGACCGTTCCGTGCTCTGGGCGGTGCCCGCCGGGCGTACCCTCCGGCTGACCTCGCGACCGACGCCGGGCGCCGTCTGCCTGGCCGGCGCGGGCCGACTCGCGGCCCTGCGGGGCCTGCTCCGGCACGCGCGCACCCTGCGGGTGTACGGGCCACCGGTGCGGGCCGGTTCGCCCGCGGTGGCGAGCACCTGGGAACTCGACACCGGTACGCTGCGGCTGTCGCTGACCCTCTCCCCCGAGCCCTACCGCGGGTTCTCCGGCGAGGGCGCCGCCCTGCTCGCCCTGGCCGGGGACGAGGTGATCGACGACGCCGAACTGGTCGGCGCCCTGCTCTCCTGGGACCCGACGATCGACGTCGCCGCGCTCGCCGACGCGGCCGGCCTGTCCGACGACCGGGTACGCGCCGCCCTGGCCCAGCTCGGCACCGCCGGGCGGGTCGGCTACGACGTGGCCGACGGCGGGTACTTCCACCGGGTCATGCCGTACGACGCGGGCCGGGCCGAGCGGGACAATCCGCGCCTGGTCGGGGCGCGGGCGCTGGTCGAGCGCGGCGCAATCGAGTGGACCGACGGGCACGCCACGGTACGCAGCGGCGCGGAGGTCTACCGGGTGCGGCGGCTGCCGGACGGGGCGTACACCTGCTCCTGCCGCTGGTGGGGGCGGCATCAGGGGCAGCGCGGGCCCTGCAAGCACGCGCTGGCCGTGTCGATGGCGACGGCGCCGGCGGAGGTGAAGGCATGAGGAACTTTTGGGAGCCGCTGGTCCGCGGCAAGGTTCCGGCTGTCCAGGCAGCGCTGGTCGAGTTGGACGAGGCGGCCCGCCGGGCGCTCGGCGACGAGCTGGTCACGCACGTCCGGCGGCGGCGGGACCACTGGTGGTCAGGCAGGGAGTCGACCGCGCTGGCGGTGGCCGCCGTGGGCACGCTGAGCACCGCGACGAAGGTGGCGGCGCTGCTGGGCCGACGGTCGGTGTGGCTGGGGGACGCGGATCCGGAGCCGGTGGTCGAGACGGCCCGGCAGCGGGGGGTGACCTGGCTGGCCGACCTGGCCGAGCGGCTGCGGCGGAACGAGCCCGGGGAGGGCTGGCACTTCGTCGCGGGCCTGCTGGTGGCGGAGAAGGCGGCGCCGCCCACCGGGGACGCGTTCGTCGCAGGCTGGGCGCGGGCGATGTGGTGGCGCCCCGGCAACCGACAGCGCCCTCCCCTGCTCGACCGGCTGCGCGCCGACCCGTTCCTGGACGTGCTGCTGCCGCGGCTGTTCGAGGTGGACGGGGTCGGCCTCGAGCTGACGGCCGGCGGGGCCGGCGGCGACCGGCAGGCGGTGCCGCAGGCGCTGGCCGCGTTGGCGGCGGAGGGGCGGTTGGACCGGTCGACCCTGCTGGACGGCGTCCTCGGGCGGCTGCTGCGCGGGGACCGGCCGACCGCGCTGCAACCGTTCCTGGCGCTGCACGACCTGCTGGCGCCGGCCCCGGCGGAGGTGGCGGCGCGGTCGGCCGCGTATCTGCGGCTGCTCGCGGACGCGCCCGGGCCGGTCGCCACGACAGCGCAGCGGACGCTGCGGAGCCTGGACGTCGATGTGGAGCTGGAGTCGCTGCTGGACGTGTCCCGCGCGGTGCTCACCCGCCCGGAGAAGGCGCTGGTCCGGGGACAGCTGTCCTGGCTGGACCGGCTCGCCCGGCAGCGCCCCGATCGGGCGGCGGAGATCGCGGCCGTAGTGGCGGTCGCCGCCGAGCACCCGGGGGCGGACCTGCGGGACCGGGCGGCCGCGATCGCCACGCGGCACGGTCACCGGCCGGCCGCCGCCGTCGCCGTGCCGGTGGCCGGCGACGAACTGCCGCCCCCCGCGCCGCCGGCCGCCGCCCCGCCGCCGATCGCCGAGGTGGACGAGCTGGTCGAGGAGGTGTCGGCCCTGCTCGGCGGGCGCTGGCCGGCGCTGGCGGTGGAGCGGATCCTCGACGGGCTGCTCCGGCTGGCGACCACCGACGGGGACCGGCTGCGGGCGGCCCTGCTGCCGGTGCTGCAACGCCAGCGGGTGGGCGCGTACGACCACATGTGGGCGGTCTTCAACCTCTCGGTCCAGCTGCACTGGGTCCTGCGGGCCGCCGCCGACCCGGCCGATGCGGCCGCCCGCCGCGGCCACTGGGCCAGCATGCTCACCGAGTCCCGCCCCCGGACGTGGCGCCTGTTCCGCCGTGGCCCGGCCGTCGACCGGGCCCGCCGGCCCGCACTGACGCAGCTGTACTGCGCCCGGCTCGCCGAGATCGGGCAGCGGCTGGACGGGCGGGACGATCCCGGCCTGCTCGCCGCGCCGACCTCAGCCACCGGCGCCCTCGACCCGGCCGCCCTGTACGAGCGGTTGGCCGCCCTGGGCGACCGCCCGGTCTGGCGGTGGGATCTCACCCAGGCCCTGCTGCGGCTGCCGGCCGTGGTGGACGAGCCGCTGGCGGCCCGCGCGGCGGCACTCGGCACGCCGGCCGGCGACGACCTGGCCAGCTGGCTGCGTGGCGACGCCCTCCCGGCACCCGCCCAGCAGGTGGTGACCGTCGGCCGGCGGGACCGGTCGGGCTCCTACGACT
The DNA here is from genome assembly GCF_043204735.1 of Micromonospora sp. NPDC047740. NCBI lineage: Bacteria > Bacillati > Actinomycetota > Actinomycetes > Micromonosporales > Micromonosporaceae > Micromonospora > Micromonospora sp. NPDC047740. The sequence continues at coordinate 95,938 of NZ_JBIDCT010000001.1, read as the reverse complement.
GGGGCTACGACCGGTTGCCGGTACGGCGGACGCTGGTCGCCACGACGCCACCGGAGGGCGTGGCGGACCAGCTCGGCCTGCTCACCGTCACGCCCCGGCCGGTGGGGCAGCACCACAGCGGCTGGGACGACCTCTGGCCGGCCGTACTGCCCGGGCACCGGGGCCTGGTGGCCGCCCGCCTGCTCCGGCAGATCGCCGAGACGGCGCAGGAGGACGTCCGCGAGGGCGCCACGATCCTGCCGGCGCTGGCCGAGTGCACCGGCGCGGGCGGTCCGGCGCTCGACCTGGCCCTGGCGTACGGGCTGTGCGCCCGCCACGAGGTGGACCGGGTCGCCACGCTCGACGCCCTGCTCATGCTGGCCGCGGCCGGGGACCTGGACGCGCCGGCCGTGGGTGGGCACCTGGGGGCGCTGGCGGCGGACGGCCAGGTGACGCTGACCCGGGCGGCGACGCCGCTGCGCGACGCGGTGTCGGCCGGCGCCCGGCTGAGCACCTGGCGGCTGCTCGCCGCGGCGCTGCCGCCGCTGCTGGCCGCGCCCACCCCACCCCGGGGCACCCCGGACCTGCTCACCCTGGCCGCCGAGACGGCCACCGCGACCGGGGTACGGATCGAGGTGCCGGGCCTGGCCGACGTGGTGGCCCGGGGCGGCGGGAGCCGGCTGGTGACCGAAGCCCGGCGGCTCGCCGCCGAGCTGGACGTCTGAGCGCTCGTGGCGGGGCAGGGGCGTCAGCGCCGACGGAGCCGGGCGGCCAGCTCGGCGCACAGGTGGTCGACGCCCTCGCCGGTCAACGCGTCCCTGGACCGGGGCTACCCTGATCACGCCCGGCATGCTCGACGGGTCCGCGGCGGTCACGCACGTCAAATGATGAAGTGGGTCCAGTAGGTCAGCCACACCGCGAACAGCGCGCCCTGGATTAGCGCCAGAGCGGCGGTCAGCCAGCTGTCGAGGGTGGCCCGGTGGGCCCAGCGGGCCAGCACCAGGGCGACCGGGAAGGCGGCGAGCAGGTAGCGGAGCAGGCTCCGGTACACCGGCGGTCCCATCGACAGCGGCACCAGCACCACGATCACCGTGTAGACCAGGTAAGGCAGCTCGGCCCGACGCAGGCCGACGAGCGCCACCACCAACACGGCCACGGCGACCCAGGCCCGTAGGGCGTCGCCCGACGAGCCGGTCAGCCCGTGGCTGATCACCCCCAGCGGATTCTGCACGCTGATGCCCCAGCCCTCTTCCTGGGCGTGCTTGTACGCGTACCAGTCGCCGCTCTGCCACTTGCCGAACGCCATGAAGGTCAGCCACCCGGCCGGCACGAGCAGCAGCGGCCAGCCGATCCTCAGGTATCGACCGAGCGACCGGAGCCCGAGGCGGTAGCCGTGCTGGCGCAGCAGCACCAGGGCGAGCGGGACGACCACCAGGAAGCCGATCGAGCGACTCAGCGCGAGGAAGTAGCCGACGATCCCGACCAGCGGCCAGCGGCCCTGCTCGGCGTACCAGAAGGCGGCCAGGGCGAGGCAGAGGAAGAGCGACTCGGTCAGCGCCGCCTGAAACAGGAAGGCGGCCGGCAGGAGCAGCAGGTAGCGGGTGAACCGGCGCCCCGAGGCGGCGGCGTCCGCGTCGTTGTCGCCGAGCAGGCGACCGCCGAGCTGATGGGCGTAGTAGAGCTGGAACACGAGGGCGGCGTTGCTGACCAGCAGCAGTGCCCACGCGGTGTGCCCGCCGAGCAGCACGGCGAACGGCCGGGCGAGGAACGGGTAGAGCAGTGGGAAGCCGAAGTCGCGCCAGGGCCGGTCGAGCGGCACCTGGGCGAGATAGTCGTAGAGGAAGGAGTCCCAGGCGAACCAGAGGGAGATCCAGCGGTGCGGCGAGACATCGTGCTGCTGGGCGCGCATCAGCGTCTCGTCTGCGGGTGGCGCGCCGGGCACCCCGTCCCAGGCGGCCAGCACGGCCACGCCGATCAGGCTGAGCACGACCTTCGACCCGACGAAGACGGCGAGCACGAAGCCCCAGGGGGCGGGCACCCGGGCGGCGAGCCCGGACGTCGCACGGGCCAGCGGCCGCAGCCGATCGCGGAGGCGGGAGCGTCGGGCAACCGGGGTCGCACGGCCCACCCGCAGCCCGCCACCCATCCGTCCCCCACCGGGTCGTCGCGACCGCGACCGACCGCCGGACCGCGGAGGTCCCCGACATCCCGTTGGCCTCGCCCACCCGTGGTCGTCGCCGAACCGAGTGGATTGTGTCCACGGACGGAGCCGCGGCGGACCGGATGCGGGTGAGATTCGCCCGGCCGGCACAGGTGAGACGGGGCGCCGGACGGGTATGCGCGCTGCCGCATCCGACACGGCAGCGGGGGGCTCCGGGCAGCATGGGCGACGACAACGGCACCGTGATCATCGGCGCGGGACCGGCGGGTCTGACCGCCGCGTACGAACTGCTGCGCCACGGCGAGCCGGTCCGTGTCTTCGAAGCCGACGACGTCGTGGGCGGCATCAGCCGCACGGTCGAACGGGACGGCTGGCGCTTCGACATCGGGGGGCACCGGTTCTTCACCAAGGTCGCCCGGGTCGAGGCCCTCTGGCACGAGCTCCTGCCGGATGAGGACTTCCTGCTCCGACCCCGGATGAGCCGGATCTACTACCGCGGCGCGCTCTTCGACTACCCCCTGAACGCCGGCAACGCGCTGCGCAACCTGGGCATCGCCGAGGCGGTTCGCTGTCTCGGCTCGTACGCGTGGACGCGGCTGCGGCCGCCGAAGGACCAGTCGCACTTCGAGGGCTGGGTGTCGGCCCGGTTCGGGTGGCGGCTCTACTCGATCTTCTTCAAGACCTACACCGAGAAGGTCTGGGGGATGCCGGCTGACCAGTTGCAGGCCGACTGGGCGGCGCAGCGGATCAAGAACCTCTCGCTCGCCAAGGCGCTACGCAACGCCCTGCTGCCTGGGCGCAACCGCACGGACGTGACGAGCCTGATCGACGAGTTCCAGTATCCGAAGTTCGGGCCCGGAATGATGTGGGAGCGCTGCGCCGAGGAGGTGCAGAAGCGGGGCGGATCGGTGGCTACCCGCATCCGCGTGACCGCCGTGCACCGGGATCCAGCGACCCGGCGGGCGACCGGCGTGACCGTGGCCGACGCGGACGGGGAACGCACCGAGCGGGCCGACCACGTCGTCTGCTCGATGCCGATCTCCGCGCTGGTCCACGCCATGCGCCCGGCGGCCCCGCCCGGGGTCCGCGCCGCCGCCGACGACCTGCGCTACCGGGACTTTCTGACCGTCGCCCTGGTGGTGCCCGCCGAGTTCTCCTTCCCCGACAACTGGATCTACGTACACGATCCGGCCGTGCGGGTGGGCCGCATCCAGAACTTCGGCTCCTGGTCGCCGTACCTGGTCAAGGACGGGCGTACCTGTCTCGGGCTGGAGTACTTCGTCTTCGAGGACGACGAGATGTGGCGTACCCCGGACGAGGAACTGGTCGCGCTCGCCACCGCGGAACTGGAGCGGCTCGGCCTGGTCCGTCCCGGCTGCGTAAAGGCCGGCCACGTGGTGCGGATGCCGAAGGCGTACCCGGTCTACGACGAGCGGTACCAGCGGAACCTGGACGTGATCCGGGACTGGCTGGCCCGCGAGGTGCCGAACGTGCACCCGGTGGGGCGCAACGGGATGCACCGTTACAACAACCAGGACCACTCGATGCTGACGGCGATGCTGACCGCCGAGAACATCGCCCACGGCAGCCGGCACGACGTCTGGACCGTCAACGTCGAGCAGGAGTACCACGAGCAGCGGTCGTCCGGCGACGGCCGGCACGGCACCGGCCGGGACGCCCCGATCGTGCCCGCCCGCCCGAGCGGCCGCGTCGGGTACCGCCGGATCGGGTCGGTCCGGGCCGCCCGGCCCGCTCCGGTACGGCGCCCCTGAGCCGGCTGGGTAAGGGCTGTGACGTGAGGGTGGTCATAACGGCTGGACGTCCCGGGCGGGGCTGCTGCTAGCCTTCTCGCCAGGTCATGAGCGCCAGCGCCAAGCCCCGGCTCGCTGGCCGGCAACCCTCCTCCGCGGTGGGGTGCCCCGGGTGAGGACCAGGCACCGGCAGCACGTCGGTGCAAGCGTGGCCTGGTACCCAGGTCATCACCGACCAGGGAGAACCGTGTCTGCTCACCTCCGTACCCTGCCCGCCGACGGCGTCGCCTACCCGGCCGGTTTCGCGCTGGTCAAGCGCCGGCACGTCGACCTGATGCGGGTGTGCAGCGACGCCTGTCGCCGAATGCGCTGAGCGCCCACCTCCCTCCCTTCCTTCCGCACCATCCCTTCCGGCTCGTCCGTCCCGGGCGCGCCGTCGGCGGCGTACGCCCCCGTCGCCATTCGACCCTGGAGACACCTGTGCGATTCCTTCCTGCCCTGACCCGCGTCGCCGCGCTCGGCGCCGCCGCCGTGCTCGCCGCCACCGCGCTGACCGCCTGCGGCGACAACGGCGGCGCCACCAGCGAGGCCGCCAACCCGTACGGCCTGCTCCAGGCCGGCGTGCTGCGGGCCGGCACGCTCACCGACGCCCCGCCGAACGTCTACCTGAAGGACGGCAAGTTCACCGGCTTCGACAACGACCTGCTCAGCGCGGTCGCCGCCAAGGTGGGCCTGAAGGTCGAGTTCGTCGGCACCGACTTCTCGGCCCTGCTCTCGCAGGTCAACAACCACAAGTTCGATGTGGGCAGCTCGTCCATCACCATCACCGAGGCCCGCAAGAAGACCGTCGACTTCGGCAACGGCTACGACTTCGGCTACTTCGGGCTGGACGTGCCGGCCGGCTCGTCGATCACCAGCTTCGACCAGCTCGCCGGCAAGCGGGTGGTGGTCGTGCAGGGCACGGTGCAGGACGACTACGCCATCCGGGAGAACCTCAACCCGGTGCGGGTGCCCGACTACAACGGCGCGATCAACCAGCTCAAGGCCGGCACCGCCGACGCCTGGATCGCCCCGGCCGAGATCGGCGACAAGTCCGCCGCCGACAGCAACGGCAAGATCAAGGTGGCCGCCAAGCAGCTCAGCCCGGCCCCGACCGCGTACGCGGTCGCCAAGGGCAACGACAAGCTGCGCGAGGCGCTGAACAAGGGCCTCGACGAGGTGATCGCCGACGGCACCTGGAGCAAGCTGCAGGCGCAGTACTACCCGGGCCGGCCGATCCCGGCCGACTTCAAGCCCGGCAGCGGCGCGGTCGCGGTGCCGTCGCCGTCGGCGGCTTCCTGACGTACGACGACGAACGAGCGGGGCGGTAGGAGAGACGTCTGATGGATCCGTTGAGCACCCTGTGGGAGACCTTCTTCGACTGGGACTCCATGCGCGAGGCGCTGCCCGAGATGCTGACGGTCGGGCTGCCGAACACGCTGATCCTGGCGGTCTCCGCCGCCCTGCTCGGCTCGGTGCTGGGCATGCTGCTGGCGATCGCGGGCATCTCGCGTACCCGATGGTTGCGGTGGCCGGCCCGGGTCTACACCGACGTGTTCCGCGGCCTGCCGGCGGCGGCGACCATCCTGCTCATCGGCGTCGGCCTGGCGCCGCTCGGCATGCAGGTGTGGGGGCCGAACCCCTACCCGCTCGGGGTGCTGGCGCTGTCGCTGATCGCCGCCGCCTACATCGGGGAGATCTTCCGCTCCGGCATCCAGAGCGTGGAGGCCGCCCAGTTGGAGGGGGCCCGGGCCCTCGGCTTCTCCTGGGGCGAGGCGATGCGGCTGGTCATCGTCCCGCAGGGGGTACGCCGGGTGCTGCCGGCGTGGGTCAACCAGCTGATCGCCCTGATCAAGGACTCCAGCCTGGTCTACTTCCTCGGCCTGGTGGCCAGCCAGCGCGAGCTGTTCCGGATCGGCCAGGACTACGCGGCCACGACCGGCAACGAGTCGGCGCTGCTGCTGGCCGGCCTGTGCTACCTGGCGCTGACCGTGCCGCTGACCCACGCGGTCAACTGGATCGACCGCCGGCTGCGGCAGGGCCGCAGCGTCGCCGTCGCCCCGGACGACGCCGACGACGCCGGCCTGGCCCTGGCCGGGGAGACCGGTCTGCCCACCACCGGACGGAGGGACCCGCGATGAGCACGACCGCCACCGCCACCACCGACACCTCGGTCAGCCTGGCCGTCCGGGACGTGCACCTGGCCTTCGGCGCGCATCAGGTGCTGCGGGGCGCTGACCTGGACGTGGCCCGGGGCGGCACCACCTGCGTGATCGGCCCGTCCGGATCCGGCAAGTCGACCCTGCTGCGCACCATCAACCGGCTCATCGAGCCGGACCGCGGCGACGTGCTGCTGGACGGCCGCAGCGTGCTGCGCGACGACCCGGACGCGCTGCGCCAGCGGATCGGCATGGTTTTCCAGCAGTTCAACCTCTTCCCGCACATGACCGTGCTGCGCAACATCACCCTCGCCCTGCGGAAGCTGAAGAAGCTCTCCGAGGACGAGGCGGTGCAGGTGGCCCGGGCCCAGTTGGATCTCGTCGGGCTGGCCGCCAAGGCCGACGCCCGGCCGGCGCACCTCTCCGGCGGGCAGCAGCAGCGGGTGGCGATCGCCCGGGCGCTGGCCCTGCGGCCGCAGGTGATGCTCTTCGACGAGGCCACCTCGGCGCTCGACCCGGAGCTGGTCAAGGGCGTGCTCGGGGTGATGGCCGACCTCTCCGCCGCCGGCATGACCATGGTGGTGGTCACCCACGAGATGGGGTTCGCCCGCGAGGTGGCCGACACGGTGGCGTTCATCGACCGGGGCGTCGTGCTGGAGGCCGGCGAGCCGGCCGCCGTCTTCGAGGCGCCGGAGCACCCGCGGCTGCGCCGGTTCCTGTCCCAGGTGCTCTGACCGTCCGACCGGTTGCGCGAGATCGGCGAGGCGGCGGTGTCCGGCGCGTCGGGACACCGCCACCTCGCCGATCTCGCGCCGCTACCCGCCGCCGAGCCCGCCGCCGCGTCCGTCGCAGCGGTCGGAGAGGGCGTACCGGGTAAGCACCACGTCGCCGATCTGGCGTACCTCGACGACCCGGGCACGGCGGCCCGGGTGCCAGGGGTAGCAGCCGTCCGCCACGAAGCGGGGCGCCCGGCCGTCGCCCACGAAGAACGGCGCCACCACCAGGTGCAACTCGTCGGCGAGGCCGGCGGCGAGGAACTGGGCGTGCACGCTGCCGCCGCCCTCCACCATCAGCCGGCGTACGCCCCGCGCGGCGAGGTCGGCGAGCACCGCCGCCGGGGTGACCGGCTCGCCCGCGTCGACAACGGTGGCCACCTCGCCCACCTGCTCCCGGGTCTTCTCGACCGCGCCACCCGGGCAGTAGACCAGCTTCACCCCGTCGCCGTGGGCGAAGAAGCGGGCGGCCGGGTCGAGGTCGCCGCTGCCGGTGACGGTGACCTTGACCGGCGACGGGGGCAGGCCGCGCGCCACCCGGTCGGCGCGCCGCCGCGCGGAGCGCACCAGCAGCCTCGGATCGTCCCGGCGGACGGTAGCGGCACCGACCAGGATCGCGTCGCACCCGGCCCGGACCTCGTCGATCCGGTCGAAGTCGGAGTCGTTGGAGAGCAGCAGCCGCCCGGTGGAGGCGTCGTCGATGTAGCCGTCGATCGACATCGCGCAGCTGAGCAGCACGTACGGCCGGGCGGTCACGGCACGAACGGCAGGTCGAGGGCATGGTCGGCACGGGTCGCCTTCGCCGCCAGGTAGCTGGCGTTCGCCGGGGACAGGTGCACCCCGGTCGGCACCCGGTCGACCACCGTCACGCCCAGCCGGTCGAGCTGGACCGCCTTGTCCGGGTTGTTGCTGAGCAGGTCCACCCGGGTCACGCCCAGCGCGGCGAGCATCTGCGCGGCCACGGTGTAGTCGCGCTCGTCGGCGCCCCGGCCCAGCGCCACGTTCGCCTCGTACGTGTCGAGGCCCCCGTCCTGGAGGGCGTACGCGTCGAGCTTGGCGTACAGGCCGATGCCCCGGCCCTCCTGGCGCAGGTAGAGCAGGTAGCCGCCGGCCTCGGCGATCCGCTCGACCGCCTCCCGCAGCTGGGGACCGCAGTCGCAGCGTTGGCTGCCGAACACGTCTCCGGTGAGGCACTCGCTGTGCGGGCGCACCAGCGGCGGGGACGCGTCCGGGGCGGCCGAGTCTCCCGCCCGGTCGCCGAGCCCGAAGGCGAGGTGCTCGCGGCCGTCCACCAGGCCGTGAAAGGAGTAGACCCGGGCGGCCGTCACGTACCCGTCGGGGAACCGCAGCGGGACCGTGACCTGGGTCCGGACCGTCGCCGTGGGCAGCGCTTCGTCCATCCGTTCTCCTTCGTCCGGGGCTGCCGGACGCGCCGGCACCGCACACCTCGCACCCTCACCGTAGGTGGGATCACCGACAGTCGCCGGACACCCGCGAAGGGAACCGGCGCACCAGCAGCACCGCCGCGCCGGGCAGGCTGACGACCAGGACCAGCGCCCCGTACACCGTGGCGGTGGCGACGCCCTGGGCGGCGCTGAGCCCGGCGGCGGCGAACGCCCAGGCGGCCACCCCCTCGCGCGGCCCGAAACCGGCCACGTTCGCCGGCACCCCCATGGCGAGCAGGGCCAGCAGGGTCAGCGGCAGCAGCCGGGACAGCGGCGCGTCGGCGCCGGCGGTGCGCGCCGCGATCAGAAAGGTGGCCAGGTGGCCGGCGACCGCCACAGCGGAGGCCAGCACCACGCCGAGCCAGGTCCGCCGGGCGAGCAGCCCGGCCCGGACGTCCGCCGCCGCGGTACGCGCCGCCCGGGCCCACCGGGACGCGCCGGAGCGGGGCACCGCCCGGGCCAACAGCACCAGTCCCAGCCCGGCGGCGACCAGGCCGGCCACCACCGCCGGCAGGTACGGCCGGACCGGGGAGGGCAGCACGGCCAGCACGGCCACCGCGATGACCAGCTGCACCACCTGCCCGGCGGTACGCTCCCAGACCACCGCCCGGACGCCCCGGAGCACGTCCCCAGCGTCGCGGCCGTGCCGGGTCGCCCGGTGCACGTCGCCGAGCACCCCGCCGGGGAGGGTGGAGTTGAGGAAGACCGCCCGGTAGCAGTGAGCCACGGCGGCGGGCAGCGGCAGCCGGATGCCCAACCCGCCGGCGACCAGTGACCAGCGCCAGGCGCAGCAGACCGTGGTGACCGCCCCGACAGCGAGCGCGGCGGCGAGGGCCGGCGCGTCGATCAGCCGCAGCCCGGCCAGGAACGGGCCGGTACCCACCGACCAGACCAGGACGGCGAGCACCCCGAGCCCGCCGAGCGCCCGGACCCACGGCCAGGGCGACCGGGTCGCCGGGGGCGGGCCGGCCTCGACGGCGGCCGGGCCGGAGTTGGTGACCGCGGGAGGGTCCGGGAGCGCCTTGGTGGTCGTGACGATGCTGGCATGTGACAACCGGTCCTCCCTGCGTCCACCTGTTGTCACGTGCCGTGGGGCGCCACGGTTCACCCCGCCAGCAGGTCGGCGTGGTGCAGCACCACCCGCAGCCGGCCGGCCGCCGCCTCGGCCAGCCGCCGGTCCCGGTACGCCCCGACCGCGCCGACCAGCTCCGGCCGCTCCGCCACGGCCGCGTCGAGCCAGCCGACCAGCCACTCGGCGGTCAGCGCCGCCTGGTCCGGGCCGAGCCGCCACGGGCTGGCGCGGACCTGCACGCCGACCCCCCGGCGGCGGAAGGCCGCCACGGTGGCGTCCACCGCGTGCGGCCCGAGCAGGGCCCGCCCGCTGGCGGTGCGGCGCTGGTGGGCGTTGAACGCGGCGGCGAACTCGGCGTCGAGCGGGTCGGCCGGGCTGAACTCGACCCGGCCGAGCACGGAGATCGCGAAGAGGGTGGGGTGGCCGGCGCAGGCGGTCACGATCTGCTCGATCTCCTCGGCGGTGAGCATGTCCAGCAGCGCCGACGCGGTGACCAGGTGGGCGTCGGCGAGGTCGGCGGCCCGCAACCGGGTGATGTCGGAGCCGCAGGTCTCCACGGTGACCGGGCTGCCGTCGGCGGCCACGTGCACCAGCTCGGCGGCGGCGAGCGCCCGCAGGTCGGCGTCCCGCTCGTGCAGCACCCAGTGCTGCGGTCCGGGCAGCCGGGGCGCGAGCCAGCGGGCCATCGAGCCGGTGCCGCTGCCCAGGTCGTGCACGACCACCGGGCGGTGGGCCGGCAGCCGGTGGCGGACCACGTCGACCAGCTCGGCCGAGCGGGCCGCCGCGTCGGCGGGCTCGCGCAGCCGCAGCCAGTCGGCGAAGTCGGGTGGGAGCAGGGTGGTCATGCCGTCGCCTCCGTCAGGGCCGTCGCCAGCCGGTCCGCGGTGACCGTCCAGCCGGTGAGGGTGTCCCGCCGGCGCCGGGCCGCGCCGCGCAGCCGGGTCCGCAGGTCCGGCCCGGTGAGCCAGCCGCGCAGCGCCGCGGCCAGCGCCGCGGGGTCGTCTGGAGGTACGAGCAGGCCGGGCCGGGCGCCGTCCGGGGCGTGCCCGAGCGCCTCCGGCAGCCCGCCGGTCGCGCTGCCCAGCAGCGGTACGCCCCGCGCGAGCGCCTCGGTGACCGCCATCCCGTACGTCTCCTGCCGGGACGGCAGGACCAGCAGGTCGGCGGCGGCGTACGCGGCGTCCAGCGCGGCGCCGGTGCACGGGCCCGGCAGCCGGACCCGGTCGGCCAGCCCGGTGTCGGTGAGCTGCCGCCGGAGCCGGTCGACGAAGCCGGGATCCCGGGTGAGCGCGCCGACGCAGTCGCAGGTCCAGGGCAGGTCGGTGAGCGTGGCCAGGGCGGCGGCGAGCACGTCGTGCCCCTTGACCGGGGTGACCGCCGCGACGCAGAGCAGCCGGCCGCCGGCCGGTGAGCCGGGGGCGACCGGCGCCGGGTCCACGCCGGGCGGGGCGGACCACACCCGGCCGGCGGGCAGCGCGTACCGGTCGAGCAGCCGGCGGCGGGTCCATTCGCTGGTGGTGACCACGCCGGCGGCCAGCGCCAGGGTCCACGCCTCGGCCTCGTCCTCCAGCGGCAGGTGCACCAGCACCACCAGGCGTAGCCGCATGGCGTGCGGCGCCAGCACCTCGGGCGCCACGGACGCGACCAGCCCGTCGAGCAGCACGAGCGCGCCGTCGGGCAATCCGGCGAGCACCCCGGCGAGGGCGGCCCGCTCCCCCGGCCCGGGACGCGGCCAGCCGCCGGGCACCGGGTGCTCCCGCACCGCCCAGCCGAGGGCGGTCAGGCCGTGGCAGGCTCGCCGGTCGTACGCGTTGCCGCCGCTGGGGGTGGCCGGGTCGTCGATGTCGCCCGGCAGCACCACGTGGACGACCCTCATCCGGCTACCGAGACACGCCGCAGTTCGCCGCCCTTTAGTGCAGGGGTGAAGCGGCTTTCCGATTCCGAGCGACCGAAGGCCGCGAGGGTTCCTGGAGTCATCCTGGTTAGTCGGGGTGGTTCTGCTGTTCGATATACAGGCGCAGTACCGACAGTAGCCCGCCGGCGGATTTCGGGGAGGTCGCGGCGTAGGTAGCGCGAGGACACGCCCTTGAGGGAGTTGACTAGCTTGGACAGTGCCACCTTGGGTGGGAAGTTGACCAACAGGTGGACGTGGTTGTCTCCGCCGTCGAACTCGACCAGTTCGCACTCGAACTGTTCGCACACGTCCCGCAGCACCTGTTCGAGGTAGCGCAGGTGTTCGTCGGTGAAGACGCGCGCCCGGTACTCCGTGACGAAAACCAAATGGGCATGAAGCACAAAAGCGCAGTGCCTCCAGGCACGAACCGGGTCATCGACGGTCATGAGCCCAAGGGTAGGATGCGGGGTGTGAAAGGGGACACCGGCCGGCGATACCGGCTGTACCCCAGCGACGAGCAGGCCGGGCGTCTGGCCTCGTGGGGGCACACGTGCCGCTGGCTGTACAACACTGCGTTGGGGCAGCGCCAGTTTGCCTGGCAGCAGCGCAAGACGACACTCGGGGTCACCGCGCAATGCGCCTTCTTGACAGAGGCGCGTAAGGACTTCGACTGGGTGGCGGACCTGCCGGCGCAGTCCGGTCAGCAGGTGCTGCGGCAACTGGATCAGGCGTACCGCAACTGGTGGAACCCGCAGCACCCGGCCGGGGCGCCGACCCGTAAACGTCGGTCTGCCCGGCTGTCGATTCCGTTCCCCGGTCAGGCGGTCCACGTCCGCCGCCTCAACCGCCGCTGGGGCGCCGTCACCCTCCCGAAGATCGGCGAGGTCCGGTTCCGCTGGTCCCGCCCCTTGGGCGGCGCGGTCCGCAACGCGGTCGTGTCCTTCGACGGCGTCGCCTGGCACATCGGTTTCGGCATCCACACCGGCGTCACGCCGCCCGAGGCGCACGCCCGGCCCGTCACGGTTGTGGGCGTCGACCGCGGAGTGAAGGTTGCCCTGGCGATGTCCGACGGCCGCATGTGGAACCGAGCCTTCACGACCTCTGGCCAGGAACGCGGCCTGGCCCGGCTCAAGTCGAAAGCCGGTCGGCAGGAGACCGCCCGCCGCAAGCGCGGCGCGAAGACCTCGAACCGGGCCCGTAAGGTCCGTGTGGAGATCGCCCGGACTGAGGCGAAGATCCGTAACCGGCGCCGCGACTTCCTGATGTGGGCCGCAAACCGGCTCTGCCGCCAGTCCGCGACCGTCAAGCTCGAAAACCTCAACACCAAGGCGATGACCGCCACCGCGAAGGGCACCATCGAGGAACCCGGCACGAACGTCCGCCAGAAGGCCGGACTGAACCGGGCGATTCTCGACAAGGGCTGGGGCATGTTCGAGACAGCCCTGGCCAACCAGGCACGCATCACCGGCACCCGAATCGTGAGGGTGCCAGCCGCATTCACCTCCCAGCGGTGCAGCCGCTGCGGGAACACCGACCCGAACAACCGCGAAAGCCAAGCGATGTTCCGGTGCGGGTCCTGCGGACACCAGGCCAACGCTGACGTGAACGCCGCGATCAACATCAGGGACACCGCCGAGGCGGCACCCCCACTCACCGGGCGGGCAGTCCGGGACAGGGATCGAAAGGTGCCCTGTCGACCACCCACCCAGCGTCGACGACGTACGACGATGGAAGCGGGAACCTCCCGCCCTTAGCCCTTCGGCGGGAGAGGATGTCAAAGGGACCGCTCGTAGCTGGCCCAGGCGACGTGCGACTCGTGCAGGGTGACGGTGATCCCGGCGAGGCCGCGGGCGTCCTCGCCGAGGCGGCCGGCGTGCACGGCCTCGGCGAGCCGGTCGGCGACCGTGCGGGCCAGCACCTCGGTGGTGGTGTTCACCCCCGCGAAGGCCGGCTCGTCGTCCAGGTTGCGGTAGGTCAGCTCGCCGAGCACGGCCTTGAGCTGCTCGGTGGCCAGGCCGATGTCGACCACGATCCCGTCGGCGTCGAGCTCCGCCCGGCGGAAGGTGGCGTCGACGACGAAGGTGGCGCCGTGCAGCCGCTGGGCCGGGCCGAACACCTCACCCCGGAAGCTGTGGGCGACCATCATGTGGTCCCGGACGGTCACGCTGAACACTGATCACTCCTCGTCGTAGGTGATGAGGTGGCAGAGCGCGGGCAGCCGGCCCGAGGCGAGCCGGTCGAGCACGTCGGGCAGCTCGGCGAAGCGGGACCGGCCGGTGAGCAGCGCGTCGAACACCGGGTCGGCGAGCAGTTCCAGGGCCAGCGCCAGCCGGTCGGCGTAGCTACGGTCGGCCCGCCGGGGCGACACCGTGCCGACCTGGCTGCTCCGCACGCCCAGCCGCTTCGAGTGGAACGCGCCGCCCAGGGCCAGGGTGACCGGGCGGTCGCCGTACCAGCTCAGTTCGAGCACGCTGCGCTCCGGGCGGAGCAGGTCGAGCGCGCGTTGCAGCCCGGCGGCGGTGGCGCTGGCGTGCACCACCAGGTCCCGGTCGCCGGCCGCGTCGGCAGGGAGGGCGAAGTCGACCCCGAGCGCGGCGGCCACCCCGGCCCGCGCCGGGTCCGCGTCGACCAGCTCGGTGCGTACGCCGGGGAAGCGGGCCAGCAGGGCGGCCACACAGCAGCCGACCATGCCCGCGCCGATCACGGTCACCCGGTCGCCGACCAGCGGCGCGGCGTCCCAGAGCGCGTTCACCGCGGTCTCCACCGTGCCGGCCAGCACCGCCCGGGCCGCCGGCACGTTCTCGGGTACGACCACCACCGCGTCGGCCGGCACCACGTACCCGGTCTGGTGGGGGTGCAGGCAGAAGACGGTCCGCCCGCGCAGCGTGTCCGGGCCCTCCTCGACCGTGCCGACGCTCAGGTAGCCGTACTTCACCGGGGCCGGGAAGTCGCCCTCCTGGAACGGTGCGCGCATGCTGGCGTACTGGTCGGCGGGGACCCGGCCGGTGAAGACCAGGGTCTCGGTGCCCCGGCTGACACCGGAGAAGAGGGTGCGGACCAGCACCTCGTCGGGGCCGGGCGGGGGGAGTTCGACCGGGCGCAGTTCACCCTCGCCTGGGGCGCGGAGCCAGAAGGCGCGGGGTTGCCGGTTCACCGATTCTCCTCTGCTCCGCCTCCGGACCGAACCGGTCGGCCGGATTTCCCGTGTTGATGGACAGGGGTTGTCGATCATAGACACGGAGGCAGGGTGTCCACGGTTCGAAACGGCCCACTGGTCGGGCTGATCGTCCAGTTCGTTCTGCTGACCGGGCTCGCCGGCACGGTGGGGATCGGCGTGCCGGGCTGGCTCGCCGGTCTGGCGTACGGCGGGGTGCTCTGCGGCCTGCTGTGGCGCGGCCTGCGCGCGAGCGGCGCGGAGCGGCTCGGCCCGGCCGACCGGGTGACCCTGACCCGGGCGCTGCTGGTCGGCGGGGTGCTGGCCCTGGTGGTGCCGGGCGGGGCCGGGCCGGCGCCGGCGGCGGTGCTGGTCCCGCTCACCGCCGTGGCGCTGGCGCTGGACGCGGTCGACGGCGCGGTGGCCCGGCGCACCGGCACGGCCAACGCGCTGGGCGCGCGGTTCGACATGGAGGTCGACGCGTTCCTGATCCTCGTGCTCAGCGCCCACCTGGCGCCGTCCGTCGGCGGCTGGGTGCTCGCCATCGGCGGCATGCGGTACGCCTTCGTCGCGGCGAGCTGGCTGCTGCCCTGGATGCGCGGCACGCTGCCGCCCCGGTACTGGCGCAAGGTCGTCGCGGCGGCGCAGGGCGTGGTGCTGGCGGTCGCGGCGAGTCACCTGCTGCCGCCGGTGGCGTCCGCCGCGCTGGTGGCCGGCGCGCTGGCCCTGCTGGTCGAGTCGTTCGGCCACGATGTGGCCTGGCTCTGGCGGCACCGCCCGGGCGGTGCGGCAGCGCCGCCCGCCCGGATCACCGCTCACCAGCCGGTCTGAGTTCACCCCGCAGGGAAGGACGTCGCCGTGTCACCCCTCATCTCCCGGCGGCGGCCGGCCGTGGGCCCGCCCGTTCCGCCGCCCCGCACCCCGGGCTCGGCGACCTCACCGGGCGAGGCCGGGCCGCCGAAGGAGCCTGCGCTGCCGGGCGGGGCGATCGCGCCGGAGGAGCCGACCGTGCCACGCGAGGTGGCGGCGCCGCGGGGACGCCGGATCCTGGCCGGGGCCGGCACCGGGCTGGCCGCGGTGCTGGTGGTGGCGGCGCTGGTCGTACCGGACGAGCTGCACCGGCTCGGGCCGGGCGCGTTCCTGCGGATCCCGCTGGAGGGGCTGGTCGCGGCGGGGCTGCTGGTCGTCCTCCCGGCCCGGGCGCGCCGGCCGGTCGCGGTGCTGCTCGGCCTGGTGCTGGGGCTGCTCGGCCTGCTCAAGCTGCTGGACATGGGCTTCTTCGCGGCCCGGGGCCGCCCGTTCGACGTGCTGCTCGACTGGAGGCTGTTCGACGACGGTTTCGGCTTCCTCGCCGACTCGGTCGGCCGGACCGGCGCGGTCGCCGCGGCGGCCGGGGCGCTGCTGCTCGCCGTCGGCCTGCCGGTCCTGGTGGCCTGGGGTGTGCTGCGGCTGGCCCGGGTCGCCGTCCGGCACCGGGCCACGTCGGTGCGGGTGGTCGCGGCGCTGTCGGTGCTCTGGCTGGGCTGCGCCCTGTTCGGGGTCCGGCTCGCCGCCGGCGTGCCGGTCGCCGATCGGGACGCGACCGCCCTGGTCGCGGCACACGCCGGGCAGATCCGCGCCGGGCTGCGGGACCGCGTCGCGTTCGCCCGGGAGGCGTCCGTCGACGCGTACCGGGACGTCCCCGGTGACCGGCTGCTGACCGCGTTGCGGGGCAAGGACGTGCTGGTCGCGTTCGTGGAGAGCTACGGCCGGGACGCCGTCGAGGCCCCCGGGCTCGCGCCGGGCGTGGCCGCGGTGCTCGACGACGGCTACCGGCGGCTGCGGGCGGCCGGATACGACGCGCGCAGCGGCTTCCTCCGCTCGCCCACCTTCGGCGGCGGCAGTTGGCTGGCGCACGACACCCTGCTCTCAGGGCTGTGGATCGACAACGACCAGCGACACCGGGACCTGCTGGCCGGCGACCGGCTGACCCTGAACGGTGCGTTCCACCGGGCCGGCTGGCAGACCGTCGGGGTGATGCCGGCCACCACCCAGCCGTGGCCGGAGGGAAGGTTCTTCGGGTTCGACCGCTACTACGACGCCGAGAAGCTCGCCTACCGCGGCCCGAAGTTCAGCTACGCGCCGATGCCCGACCAGTACGCCCTGGCCACCTTTCAGCGGCTGGAGCGGGCGGAACCGCACGCCCCGCTGATGGCGGAGATCCCGCTGATCTCCAGCCACTCGCCGTGGTCGGCGATCCCCCAGCCGGTGCCGTGGGCGGCGGTCGGCGACGGCACGATCTTCCACCAGGCCAGGATCGAGGGCCCGGTGCGGCGGGACAGCGCCGCGATCCGCGCCGGCTACCGGCAGTCGATCGAGTACACGTTGCGCACTCTGGTTTCGTACGTGCTGACGTACGGCGGGGATGACCTGGTGCTGGTGTTCCTGGGCGACCACCAGCCGGCGGCGCCGGTGACCAGCGAGCACGCCAGCCGGGACGTGCCGATCACCTTCGTGGCGAAGGACTCGAGGGTGCTGGACCGGATCGCCGGGTGGGGCTGGCAGGACGGCCTACGCCCCGGGCCGCAGGCGCCGGTGTGGCCGATGGACGCCTTCCGGGACCGGTTCCTCGCCGCATTCGGCCCGACCCACTGAGCCGGCCGCGCCATGCCCCTTTCGACAGGCCTGAGGGCTGTGGCGGACGAGCCGGACATTCTGACGGGTGCGGTGGGCGTCGCACGGCGGGCTCCTGCTCGAACTTGATGACGTAGCTGGATCGGCCCGGGAGACTGTCCGCGTCGAGCCTTTTCGAGCTGACTGCGTGCCCGACTCAGCCCACGACGACCGGGCCTGAATCGTTTACGCCATCAGGTCTGTAGTGGGCGAGGAGAACTTTCGCCAGGATGCCCCGCGGCAGCTCCGGGGCGAGGAGCAGCTCCGCCACGGCCGGCGGCAGCTTCGGCGCGGGGGGCGGTGGCTGGTCGCGTCTCCGCGACGCTCGGGAGGAGGTGCGCAGCCGGCGCCGGGCTCAGACCGCGGCGAGTGTCGGCGACCCCCGCGGGTCGCTGGGTGCGCCATCGTCAGGCGGCGTCGCGCCGCCGGTCGCTTGCCATCGGGTCGGGCGCCTCCTGGGTCGCGTACCGCCGCCCGCCGCCCCGGGCCACCAGCATCGCCCGGCGGGCGTAGACCAGTGGCGCGCAGGGCACGCCCTGGTCGACGCAGAGGGGACTGGCACAGGCGCCCGTCGCGTCGGGCTGGTGAGCGGCGGCCACGTCGTACGCCACCCGCCACAGCAGCGTGTCGATCACGTCGTCCGGCAGCACTGCGTCGTGACTGGGCCGGACGCGGTTCGTCTCGGGCACCCCTTTCCCCTCTCGTCCTCGCTCTGGGTTCGATGACCGGAGCAGGTTGACGTCAAACCTGCCCCGGGCGACCGGTCACCGTCCATGAGGCGTCCGTCACTCAGGGAATTCTCAGGCCGGGTGCGCCTTCTATTTGATCTTCCGAGTCGACCGGACCACGATCTTCTCGAACTCCGGGTGCTTGCCCAGCCACCCGCTGAGGAACGGGCAGATCGGCACCACTGTCCGGCCCCTGGTCTGCGCGTCCTCCATCACCGCCCGGGCCAGGGTCGATCCGACCCCCTGACCCTCGAACTCCGGGTCGACCTTGGTGTGGGTGTAGGCGATGATGCTGCCGGTCAGCTGATAGGTGACCACCCCGGCGAGCGTCCCCGCCTCGTCCCGCGCCTCGAATCGCTCCCGCTCAGGTACGTCTGTCACGGTAAACTGCACCCCGCCATCCAACCACGGCGGTCAGCGGGCGCCCGGGTCCCCGGAGGTCAGCCGCACCCACCGCAGTGTCTGGGCGTTCAGGGCCACGACGATCGTCGACGCGGACATCAGCACGGCGGCGGCGGCCGGGCTGAGCGAGACACCGGCCCAGGCGAAGACACCGGCGGCCACCGGGATCGCCACCACGTTGTAGCCGGCCGCCCAGATCAGGTTCTGGACCATCTTGCGGTAGGACGCCTTGGACAGCCGCACCGCAGCAGCGACACCGCGCGGGTCGGAGGAGGCGAGCACGACACCGGCCGACTCGATGGCCACGTCCGTACCGGCGCCGATGGCCAGCCCGACGTCGGCCCGGGCGAGGGCGGGCGCGTCGTTGACGCCGTCCCCCACCATCGCCACCCGGTGGCCGCGCTCCCGCAGGCCCGCCACGATCTCGTCCTTGTCGGCGGGCAGCACCTCGGCGAACACCTCGTCCACGTCGGGCCGGAACCCGAGGTCGGCCGCGACCGCCTCCGCCACCGGGCGGGCGTCCCCGGTGATCATCGCGATCTTCCGGACCCCGAGCTGCCGCAGTTCGACGATCGCCTGGCGGGCCTCGGGGCGTACCTCGTCCTCAAGCGCGAGCGCGCCGACGACCTGCGGAGCGTCGTCGAGCCGGACCAGATACAGCACGGCGGCGCCCCGCGCCGCCCACTCCCCGTCGGCGCGGCGCAGCCCGTCCGGGACCTCGGCGGGCAACTCCCGGAGCAGGGCGGGCCCACCCACCGCGTACGCCGTCCCGGCCACCGTGGCCCGAACCCCGCGTCCCGGCAGAGAGCGGAAGTCGGTGCCGGTGGCCGGGCCGACCCGCTGGGCCGCCGCGACGATGGCCCGGGCGAGCGGGTGCTCGCTGTCGGCCTCGACCCCGGCGGCCAGCCGCAGCACCTCGTCCTCGCCGAGGCCGTCGACGGCGGCAACCCCGGTCACGGTGTGCTGCCCCTTGGTGAGCGTGCCCGTCTTGTCGATCAGCACCGCGTCCACGCTGCGCATCCGCTCCAGCGACAGGCGGTCCTTCACCAGGATCCCGACCCGCGCCGCCACGCTGGTCGACAGGGCGATGACCAGCGGTATCGCCAGGCCGAGCGCGTGCGGGCAGGAGATCACCAGCACGGTGACGGTGCGTACCACGGCCTCGTCCACCCGGCCCAGCGCGGCCCAGACGACCAGGCTGACCGCGGCGGTGGCGGTGGCGACGTAGACCAACCACGCGGCGAACCGGTCGGCGAGCGCCTGGGCCCGGCCGCCGGCCTCCTGCGCCTGGGCGACCAGCCGCTGGATACCGGCCAGCGCGGTGTCCTCCCCCACCGCGTCGACGCGTACCCGCAGGGCCGAGTCGGTGGCCACCGTGCCCGCCACCACCCGGTCCCCCGTCCCGCGCGGCACCGGTCGCGACTCCCCGGTGATCATCGACTCGTCCAGTTCGGCGGTGCCCTCGACGACGTGCCCGTCCGCAGGCACCCGCCCGCCGGGACGGACCAGCACGAGATCATCCGGGCGCAGCCCGGCCACCGCCACCCGCTGCACCGAGCCGTCCGGCCCGACCCGTTCGGCCTCGTCCGGCAGCAGGGCGGCCAACGCGGCCAGGGCCCCGCGCGCCTGACCGATCGCCGTCATCTCCTGCCAGTGGCCGAACAGCATGATCGTGACCAGCGCGGCGAGCTCCCACCAGAAGTCCAGGTGGAAGACGCCGATGGTGGTCGCCACCGAGGCGAGGTAGGCCACGGTGATCGCCAGCCCGATCAGCAGCATCATGCCGGGCGCCCGGTCCCGCACCTCCCGGACGGCCCCGACCAGGAAGGGCCAACCGCCGTAGCCGAACACCACCGAGCCGAGCACCGGACCCACCCACGTCACACCCGGGACGTGCAGCGAATAGTGCAGCCAGCTCATCACCAGGTGACTGGTCAGCACGACGGGCACGGTCAGCGCCAGGCAGAGCCAGAACCGACGGCGGAACATCGCCGGGTCGTGGCCGGCGTGCTTGTCGTGCCGGTGGTGCGCCGCCCGGCCGCAGGCGCCGCCCGGCCGCCCGGCGCTGTGGTCCACCGCTCTCGCCTCCCGCGGGTTCCATCGGAGGCTACGGCTCCCGGCTCCCCGCCGCACGGGCCAAGCAGGGAGATCAGACCAACGAGTGCCCGACGTGGCGGGCCGCAGGCCGGCAGGCACGGCTCGGCGTGGTTGCCGAGTTGCCGGTACTGCGGTGGGCCGGTGCGGACGGCCACCCGGGGTTACGCTCGGCTCACGACGGAGCCGGAGGACGGCATGAGCAGCCAGATGACCGAGACGGTGATGCCGGCGGCGTTCTTCGGGCATGGCAACCCGATGAACGCCCTGGAGGTCAACCGCTACACGGCCGCCTGGCGGGAGTTCGGCCGGGCGGTGCCCCGGCCCCGGGCGATCCTGGTGGTCTCCGCCCACTGGTACATCGGCGCCACCGCCGTCACCGCGATGCCCCGGCCGCGCACCATCCACGACTTCTACGGCTTCCCGCAGGAGCTGTTCGACGTGCGCTACCCGGCGCCCGGGCTGCCCGAACTGGCCGAGGAGATCAGCGACGCGGTGCATCCCACCTGGATCGGCGCCGACCTCGACTCGTGGGGCATCGACCACGGCACCTGGTCGGTGTTGACGCACGCCTTTCCCGACGCGGACATCCCGGTGGTGCAGCTCAGCATCAACGCGTTCAAGCCGCTGGACTACCACCTCGACCTCGGCGCCCGGCTCGCGCCGCTGCGCGAGCGCGGCGTCCTCGTCGTGGCCAGCGGCAACGTGGTGCACAACCTGGGTGGAGTGGACCCCCGGCTGACCGACGAGGGCTTCGACTGGGCGCGGCGCTTCGACGACGCGGCCCGGGACATCATGCGGGGCAGCCCGACCGAGGCGGCCCGGCTGGATGGGCACCGCGACTTCGACCTGGCCGTACCGACCCCCGACCACTTCATCCCGCTGCTCTACCTGGCCGGGTTGGCCGGCGCTGACGACGGCCGGCCGGACGTGCTGGTCGACGGATACGCGTACGGTTCGCTGTCGATGACGGCGTACACGCTGGGGCTCCACTGCCGCCAGGAGGAGCCCGCCGCCGGCGCACCCGCGCTCCCGAGGGAAGTGCCGCCGGACTCGGCCAACATCTGATCGGCGCGGAATTACCGCACGGTCCGGTGCCCGGTCGCCGGATTGCGGCTCTGCCAGGGCCACCGGCCGTCGATCTCCACCTCCAGCGAGAAGCTGAGGAAGGTCCGGACCAGCACGATCAGGGCCAGCACGCCGACGCTGGCGAAGGTGGGCGAGACCGCCACGGTACGGATGATGTCACCACCGACCAGGAACTCCAGGCCGAGCAGGATGGCTCGCCCGACGCCCTGCCGGTAGGGCGGGTAGACGTCGACCAGCCGGCGGGTCCGCCACCAGCCGCGCACGAAGACGACCGTGGCCATGATGACGCCCACGGCGATGACCAGCACCCCGGCGAGGTCCAGGGACTCGCCGATCAGCTGGATGATCTCCCTGGTCGGCATCCGTCACCCCCGGCACCCGGCTCGCTGCGGGACCCACCATCCCGCATCTCCGGCCGCCGTCTGGGCGGTTTCGGCAGTTCGGAGTGCGACGACGGGAAAGCCTGCGGCGGCCCATCCCGCCCACCTAGGGTGGGAGCACAGGCGAGGCGCAGTTGGCGAGGAGCGGACGTGACGGAGCCGGAAGAGGACGAGGAGAAGACCCACAAGACCGACGAGGTGCTCTTCTCCCCTGACGGGGACCCGCACCACACCCCGTCCCAGAACCCACGGCCCGACGAGCACCAGCCGGTGCGGTTCCAGCACGACGGCGAGACGGACACCGTCGTGGACGAGTGACGACGGTGGAGGCGTCGGCCGACGCCCCCACCTCGGTCGGACTGGTCAGTCCTCGGCTCGCCAGCGGTAGAACGGCTTGGCCACCGAGTCCTGCGGCCCGCGCCAGATGTCCGGACGGTACGGGCTGATGTAGGGGCTGAGGTCCTCCATCACCTTGCTGAAGGCCGGCTTGTCGTGGTTGTGCCGCATGGCCTCGGCGAGCGACGCGTCCTGCTCGAGCAGGTGCACGTAGACGTCGTCGATGGCGTACAGCCAGCGTCCGGTGACCCCCAGCTCGGCGGGGAGCGGGCCGGCGTCGGACTCGGTGAAGACGCGCGCCACGTCGGGCTCGGCGCCGGGCTTGATCCGGCCCACGATCATGGTCAGCGTGGTGTCCTCCGGCCCCTTCCCGTCCGGCACCCACTGGTAGAACTCCTTCGCCACGGAGTCGGACGGGTTCTTCCAGTACCTCGGGTACGGCGTCACGTACGGGCCGATGGCCTCGGCGATCTTCTGGAACGCGGGCAGCCCACGGGTCTGGCCGGACACCTTCGGGTCCTGCTTGCGCTCGATGACGTGGATGTAGAGGTCGTGGTGCGACAGCAGGATCCGCCCGATGACTCCGAGGTCCTGCGGTCGGGTGGTCTTGTCGTAGTGCCCGAAGACGTCGCCGACGATGTTCTCACTGCCGGGGACCATGCGGCAGACGATCACGTTCCGGAAGACCATGGCTGCTCCTTGGGTGGGTTTCGGTTGTACGGCGGACGGGGACGCGGCGCACCGGAGGTGCTCAGGCGGCGAAGGTGACCGGAAGCTCCAGCAGGCCCCGGAACGGCGACGCGGCCGGCAGCCGGCGTACCTCGGCGACCGGCACGGCGAGCCGCAGCCCGGGCAGCCGGCGCAGCAGCGCACTGAGGCCGATCTGCGCCTCCATCCGGGCCAGCGAGACGCCCAGGCAGTAGTGGACGCCGTGACCGAAGCCGAGGTGCGGGCCGCGGACGCGCCGCAGGTCCAGCTGGTCCGGGTCGGTGAAGTGCGCCGGGTCGTGGTTGGCCGCATTGATCACCACTCCGACGATCGACCCGCGCGGGATGCACACCCCCTCGTACTCGACGTCCTCGGTGGCGATCCGCGGGCTGGCCACCGGCAGCGGGCCGTCGAACCGGAGCAGTTCCTCGATCGCCGACGGCAGCAGTTGTGGCGTGGTACGCAGCAGTTCCAGCTGCTCGGGATGGGTCAGCAGGGCCAGCGTGGCGTTGCCGAGGAAGTCCGCGGTCGTCTGGTGCCCGGCGAACAGCAGCAGGAACGTGGTGGTGACCAGTTCCGCTTCGGACAATGCCCGATCCCGGTCACAGGAGTCGATCAGCGCGCCGATGATGTCGTCGGCCGGGTGCGCGCGTTTGGCCTGCATCAGGTCGACGAGGTAGTCGTGCAGCTTCAGCTGGGCCTCCTGTACGGCCGCCCGCTCCTCCTGTGGAGGGCGGCGGGAGGACCCGGAGGTCCGGATCACCTGGGTCCAGTCGAGCACCCGCCCGTGGTCGGCCTCGGGGATGCCGAGCAGCTCGCAGATCACCATCATCGGCAGCGGGATCGCGAACTCGTGCATCAGCTCGGCCTGGCCCTGCGGGACGATCCTGTCGAGCAGGCCGTCCACGATCTGCGCCACCCGCGGCCGCAGCGCCTCGATCCGGCGCGGCGCGAACGCCTGCGAGATGATCCGGCGCAACCGGGTGTGCTCCGGCGGGTCCGAGTTGAGCATGTTCTTGTTGAGGCCCTCGGAGTTCGGCCCGAAGAGCCGCAGGTAGTGCTGGCCGGGGCCGTAGAGGTCCTTGGACAGCCGCGGGTCGGTCAGCGCCGTCTTGGCGTCGTCGTACCTCGTGATCAGGTACTGGTCGAAGCGGGGCGAGCTGACCGGGCACACCGGTCGGTCGTCCCGCAGCCGCGCGAAGCTGGGATACGGGTCGGCGGCGAACTCGTCGGTGTAGAACTCCGAAGCGGGTAGGGCCGGCTCGGTCATCTCGCCTCCTCGGGCTCGCTGCCGACGCTGTGCAGCACCTGGTAGGTGTGCCGCTGCGCGGATTCGCGCAGCTCACGGATCATGCGCAGGAGCCGGTCCCGGTGCTCGCTGCGGCCGAAGGCGTCCAGCCGTTCCCGGTCCGCCCAGTCGCTGATGATCAGATAGCTGCGCGGGTCGTCGGCGTCGCGGACCAGGTCCTGGTGCAGGCAGCCGTCCAGGGTGCGGATCTCCTCGGCCGCGGAGAGCCACTCCGCCTCGAAGCGGTCCTCGCAGCCTTCCCTGGTCCGCATCGCGAGCACGGTGCGCACCCGGGTCATCGCGCACCGCCGAACACCAGGTGCAGGTGCTTGCGCAGCGCGTCGGCGTCGATCGGCTGGCTGCGGAACCCGACGTGCCCGTCCGGCCGGACCAGGTACAGGGCGGCGCCGGCGACCCCGTACGCGGCGCGGAACCGGCCCTCGTCGTCGCGTACCACCGGCGGCGCGAGCAGCCGCGGCGCCTGGGCGTCCGGGCCGAGCAGCAGGTACCCGTCGACCTCCCCGGCCGTCTGGCCGCGGACCTCGGCGTACAGCTTCTCCACCGCGGCCAGCGCCGCCTCGTCGGCGGAGCCGTCCGCGTACACCAGCAGGGTGTGCCGGGTGCCGCGGGTGAGGTCGCGCAGGCGCAGCGGGTGTCCGACGCCCTGCCGGCGCAGGCCGCCGACGTCGGGGGCGCGGTCGCCGGGCCGGGGGCCCTGCCGCAGCGCGTCCGGGTCGGTCAGGCACTCGCCGACGAGCGGGCTGTCGGCGTAGCTGAGCAGCATGGACATCTCCTGCAGGAACTGGCGCTTCAGGTCCTCGCGGTCCAGCTCGTCGGTGAAGGCCATCCGGACCGCGCGCCCGACGATCTCCTCGCCCTCCGGGCGCCGCTCGGTCTCGTAGCTGTCGAGCAGCCCGGGCGCCGCGATTCCGCGTACCGCCAGGGCCAGCTTCCAGGCCAGGTTCCAGGCGTCCTGGATTCCGGTGTTCATGCCCTGGCCGCCGGCGGGCGGGTGCAGGTGCGCGGCGTCGCCGGCCACGAACACCCGGCCGTCCCGGTAGCGGTCGACGATGCCGTGGCTGATCCGGAACACCGACGACCAGCGCAGGTTCGACGCCCGGGTGCCGGGCGGGGCCAGCTGGTCGAGCGCGGCCTGTACGTCGGCGAGCGTCGGCGCGGCCAGCTCCTCGCTGAACCCCGGCGGTGCGTCCTGCCCGCCGGTCTCGGCGAAGAACCGGGGCGGCGCCAACGTCGCGATACGGTACCGGGCCTCGCCGCGCAGCGGGACGCAGACGAGCATCCCGTCCATCCGGCCGTCGGTCTCGTGCAGGAACCGGAGCAGGTGGCCGTCCGGCATGTCCCAGTCCACGTCGACGTCGCCGAGCATGAAAAGCTGCGGGAACCGGCCGAGCCCGCCGGTGAAGGTCAAGCCGAGCAGCTCGCGGACCCGGCTGTGCGCGCCGTCGCAGCCGACCAGGTACTTCGCCCGTATCGTCTCCCGGCCACCGTCGGCGGTCGCGACCGTGGCCAGCACGCCGTCGTCGTCCTGGGTGAACTCGACCAGCTCGGCGCCGCGCTGCGGGCGTACGCCGAGGGTGGCCAGCCGTTCGGTGAGGATCCGCTCGGTCTCGTACTGGGGCAGGCCGAGGTGGGCGTACGGCAGCTCGGGCAGCTCCCAGCTCATCCGGTGGGTCTCCACACCGTTGACGAACACCATGTTCCCGGTCAGCCAGATCCCGGCGTCCATGGCCTCCCGCACGATGCCCTGGTCCTCCCAGAGCTCCATCGTGCGGCAGTGCACGCCGATCGCCTTGTCCGCCTGCCCGGGCGGCGTGGCCAGCTTGTCGATCACCCGGCACTCGATGCCGCGCCGGGCCAGCTCGACGGCGGCGGTCAGCCCGGTGGGCCCCGCCCCGACGACCAGTACGTCCGTTGTCCTGTCCACGTCGGCCTCCCTGCCGGTACTCAGTGCCCAGGTGCTTCCGGAATCGGCCGCGACGTGGAACAGGCGGCGCCGGAAGTCGAGAAGGAACGGTGCGATCGGCCCAGCCTCCTGCTCGGCGTGCGCCGGGTCGCCGATCCAGCGGTAGAACTCGGCTTCGCTGTTCCATTCAGCGAAGATGTGGAAGATGTCCGCACCGGGCTCGCGCAGCAGCTCCTCGCGCACGTACCCGGGTATCCCGGCCATCCGGGTGAGGACCTCGGCGTAGCCGCGCTCGAACTCGGCGAGCCGGGCGGCCGGCACGGTGACCTCGACGTCCACGAAGATCGTCGAGCCGGCACCGCCGGGATCGCGCATCACCCGGTAGCTGCCCGGGCCGGGCGGCTCGACCAGCGGCCGGACGGCGCCGGCGAAGCGCCCGGCGACCGCCCCGTTCTCGTAGTCGCGCAGGGCCGACTCGTCGGCCCACTCGGTGACGACGACGAACACGCGCGGGTCGCTGGCGTCGAGCAGCAGGTCCTGCCGGAGGTTGCCGGCCAGGCCGGCGATCTGCCCGGCGGCCGTCCGCCACGCCGCCGCCACGGCGGGCTCGCACCCCGGACGCGCGCGCATCCGGACCATCGTCCTGATCATGAGGTCTCCTTCGACGGCCTACGCGGGCAGACGGTGGACCTGTCGAGGCCGGCGGGCCCGGACCACCACGACGTCGTCCTGCGCACCCTGCCGGAGGTCGCGTCAACCCGCCGTCACCGGCGGGCGGCGGGCTGTCCGCGACCGGTGACGCCGTGGGGACGGGCCCGGACTAGTCGTCCAGTGCGGTACGCGTGACCATGTCGGGCGACCAGCTGAACTGGTAGCGCGGGCCGGCGACCGACTGGGCGAACGCCTTCGCCGCGGCCGAGGAGCTCACGATGCGCCAGTCCAGCTCCTTGTTCACCTCGAACCAGATGAGGCCGATGATGTCCTGGTGTCCGGGCAGCGCCCGGAACGCCTCCTTGATCCATTCGGCTTTGCGCTTGTGGCCGTCGGAGGCACCGGTCTCGGTGATGACCATGGGTTTGCTGGTGAACGTGCGGATCTCCTTGATGGTGGGGTTGAAGATCGAGTCGAAGGACCGGTACCTGGAGAACGCCCCCGTGCCGTAGTAGCCGGTGGCGCCCACCCAGTCGACGTAGTCGTCGCCCGGATAGAGGGCGGAGAGCTTCGGCGTCGACCTGCTCCATCGGGCGTTCGGGCTCCAGACCCAACTGACGTTGGTGGCCCCAACCGTTTGGAACAGATCATGTACGTGGCGCCACGCCTTGACGTAGTCGCCCTTGCGGTTACCGTTGACCGACTCGCACCACGGGTACCAGAAGCCGTTCATCTCGTGTGCGAACCGGATCGCCACCGGGTAGCCGAGCGACTTGATCCCTTCGGCCCAGGACCGCAGGTAGCTGTCGAAGTCCCCCCGCGCGATCCGGGACAACCGGTAGGCAGGCTGGTTGGAGCGGAGCTTGTCGATCTCACGGGCGGGCAACCGCTTCTTGCGGGCCGCTTCGTCCAACCGGTAGTCCCAGGGTTCCCAGCCCAGCATCGGCAGCATGCCCCGGTCCTTGATCCGGTCGAAGGGCATCCGGTCGAACTGGTCGGCCGCCCACCCGGCGCTGAACAGCATCACCTGCGGCTGGTGCTTGGCGGCCGCCGTGAACGTGTCCAGCGCAGTGAAGTCGTACGGGCCCTGCTGGGTGAAGGCCCCGATGAACGTCTTCCCCGCGGGCGGGAAGAGTTGCTGCCCCGGTGGTGGTGACAGGATCGGGTCGGCTGGCGCGAGCCCGTTGGCTTCGGTCGTCACCACCGAGTCCTGTTGTTCGGCCGGCGCAGGCCGGTGAGACGCGGGTTCGTCCCGGGACGTGGTGACCGGCGCGACAGCGAAGGCGTACGCCAGCAGCAGCACGCCGACCGACACCATCGCGACCCGTGGAACAGTAAGCCTTACCAAGACACTCCCCCGTTTCGCTGCCGCCCGCGACAGCTGCGGGCGGCGTTCCTTCCTGCCGGCCCGGACCGGCCGGCTCGTCTCCTCGTGCTGCTCACGCCGGGCCACGGGACGCCTGGTTGTCGGGCGCGGTGCGCGGAAGCGAGCCCGGCGACCAGGTGAACTGGTAGCGGGGGTCGGCGACCCCCTCGGCGAACGCCTTCGCCACTGAAGGGGAGCTGGCGACCCGCCAGTCCAGCTCCTTGTTCACCTCGAACCAGATGAGGCCGATGATGTCCTGGTATCGGGGCAGCACCTGGAACGCGTCTTTGATCCACTCCGCCTTGCGCCCGGTGGCGTCCGAGGCACCGGTCTCGGTGATGACCATCGGCTTCCTGCTGAACGTGCGGATCTCGGTGATGGTCGGGCCGAAGATCGCCTCGAAGGAGCGGTAGTCGGTGAAGACCCCCGTGCCGTAGTAGCCCGTGGCGCCCACCCAGTCGACGTAGTCGTCGCCGGGGTAGAACTCGGACATGTTCCCGGTGGACTTGTCCCAGCGGGCATTCGGGCTCCACACCCAGATGACGTTCGTGGCCCCGGCCGCCCGGAACAGATCATGTACGTAGCGCCACGCCTTGACGTACTCGCCCGGCCGGTTGCCGTTGGTCGCCTCGGACCACGGATACCAGTCACCGTTCATCTCGTGCGCGAACCGGATGGCCACCGGGTAGCCGAGCGACCTGATCCCGTCGGCCCAGGAGCGCAGGTAGGGGTCGAAGTCCCCACCCGTGATGCGGGACAACTGGTAGGCGGGCTGGTTGGAGCGGAGCTTGTCGATCTCGCGGGCGGGCAGATTCTTCTCGCGGGCCGCCTGGTCCACCAGGTAGTCCCAGGGTTCCCAGCCCAGCATCGGCAGCATGCCCCGGTCCTTGATCCGGTCGAAGAGCGTCCGGTCGAACCGGTCGGCCGCCCACCCCGAACTGAACAGCATCACCTGCGGCTCGTGCTTGGCGGCCGCCGCGAACATGTTCGTCGCGGTGAAGTCGTGCGGGCCCTTCTCGGTCATCAGGCCGATGAACGCCTTACCGGCCGGCGGGAAGAGTTCCGCAGCCGGTCGGGGCGGCGCGGTCGGTGCGACCGTCGCCAGCGCCTCGCCCGTCCGCACCGCGCCCGGCTCGGCCCGCGCAACCCGGCCGGACGGGCCGGCCTCCCGGCCCCCGGACATGGTGATCGGTGCGATGGCGAACGCGTAGGTCAGCAGCAGCGCGCCGATCAGCACGACCAGGACCCGCGGAACGCTCAACCTCAACATTGCAGAATCCCTTCGGCCGCCACCCGCGACTTCGGCGGGCGTTCCTCGCTGTCGGCTCGAGCGACCAGCTCGGCCGTGTCGTCATCCGCGGGCAGGTACTGGGGCTCGGGCATCTAATCGGCCAGCTTCGTGCGCGGGAGCATGTCGGGCGACCAGGTGAACTGGTAGCGAGGATCGGCGACCGCCTTGGCGAAGGCCTTTGCCACGGCCGGTGAGCTGACGATGCGCCAGTCCAGTTCCTTCTGCTTGTCCACCTCGAACCAGATGACGCCGATGATGTCCCGGTAGCGCGCCAGCATCTGGAACGCCTCGGTGATCCACTCGGCCTTGCGCCCGTTGGCGTCGGAGGCACCGGTCTCGGTGATGACCAGCGGTTTGCTGGTGAAGGCCCGGATCTCCTGGACGGATTGGCTGAAGATCGTGTCGAAGGACCGGTAGTCCGAGGTGAACACCGTGCTGTAGTAGCCCGAGATGCCCACCCAGTCGACGTAGTCGTCCCCGGGATAGAACGTGGCAAGTTCTTGCGTCGAGTCGTCCCACCTGTTGTTCGGGCTCCACACCCAGGTGACGTTGGTGGCTCCGGCGGCCCGGAACAGGTCATGGATGTGCCGCCACGCCTTGACGTAGTCACCCGGTTGGTTGCCGTTGACCGACTCGCACCACGGGTACCAGTAGCCGTTCATCTCGTGCCCGAACCGGATGGCCACCGGATAGCCGAGCGACTTGATGCCGTCGGCCCAGGACCGCAGGTAGCTGTCGAAGTCCCCACGCGCGATGTGGGACAACCGGTACTGGGGTTGCTCGTTCCGTGCCCTGTCGATCTCCGGGGTCGGGAGCCCCTTCCGGACGGCTGTTTCACCCAACCGGTAGTCCCACGGCTCCCAGCCCAGCATCGGCAGCATGCCCCGGTCCTTGATCCGGTCGAACAGCGTCCGGTCGAAGGCGTCGGCCGCCCACCCGGAGCTGAAGAGCATGACCTGCGGCTGGTGTTCCGCCGCCGCGGTGAACATGTTCATCGCGGTGAAGTCGTGCGGGCCCTTCTCGGTCATCACCCCGATGAACGTCTTTCCCGCCGGCGGGAAGAGTTGCTGAGCCGGTCGGAGCGATGCGCCGGGCTGGGCGAGCGCCTCCGCGTCGGCCTTCGCCACCCGGCCGGACCGGGAATCCCCCGGGCCCCGGGAGGCGGTGACGGCCGGCAGGGCGAAGGCGTAGACCACCAGCAGCGCGCCGATCAGCAGCATCACGACCCGCGGCACGGTGAGCCTCGTCATCGCGGGACCCCTTCAGCCGGCACCCGTGACTTCGGCGGGTGCCGTTCCGCGCTGTCGGCGCCGGCGGCGGGCTCGGCCGCGTCGTCGGGTTGCTCGCGGCGGGCCCGGATGTTCGAGACGAGCGCGATCAGCGGCGGAACGAGCCCGGTCAGGAGGGTCAGGACCGGCCACACCCGCAGCATGGTGAAGCCGTGGTCCAGCACGAAACTCGCCCCGAGCAGGCCAGCGGCGAAGGCGGCCCAGCAGAAGTGCAGCCGGAAGGTGCCGAGCGACTCGTTGGTGCGCAACTTCCCCTTGGCCGTCACCACGAACCCGAGCTTCCGCCGCAGCAGCGCACCGACCGCGGCGGCCACGTAGACCGGCCCGGCGAACAACGCGAGTGCCATGCCGACCAGCCCGATCTCTTCCCGTTCGTGCGGCGCGATGTTGAAGCGGCGCAGCCAGAGCCACAGCAGGAACCAGGTGCCCATGCTCGAGCCCCACAGCACCGACCACACGGTGAGGTCGAGCTGCGCCGAACTCACCCCGGTGAGCAGGTACAGAGCCGTGGCGAAGTTCCCCAGCAACAGGCTGACCGCCACGCTCGGGTAGTAGAACTGGAGCAGGCGGTACTGCCAGCGCCGTCGCGCGGGCAGCTCGCGCGGCGCGCGCAGCTCGGGGCGTACCAGGATCTCGCAGATGCCGGCCGCCCAGCGCTTCTGCTGGTTGAAGTAGTCCGCCCACGACGTCGGGCCCTCCCCGAGGGCGACCACGTCCGGGGTGTAGACGCCCTTCCACTGGTTGCCCGTCTCCGGGTTGACGGCGGCGTGGATCCGGATGCTGGTCAGGTGGTCCTCGATGATCGAGTCCTGGTAGCCGCCGATGGTCCGCCACGCCGACGGCCGGTAGAGATGGCCGGTGCCGGTGAGCAGCGGCGCGTCCAGGCCGTTCCCGCCGCGGGCGATCAGCCCGTTGTAGAGGTACTGCTGGACCGAGGCGCCGTGGGCCACGAAGTTCTGGTGCATGTTCCCGTAGACCTGCGGCGTGACCACGAAGGCGACGTCCGGGTCGCGGAAGTAGCCGAGGGTCCGTTCCAGGAAGTTCGGCAGCGGCACGTGGTCCGGATCGACGTTGGCGACCACGTCGTACCGGTCCTCGTGTTCGGCCCGCCAGGCGTTGTGGTTGCCCGACTTCGTCCGGGCGCGGAACTCACCGCTCGGCTGGTTGTACTCGGGGCGGCCCTTACGGCTGAAGTGGTGCACGCCGATCCGGGCGGCCATCTCCCGCACCGCCGGATCGTCCCCCTCGTCGAGGATCCAGACGTCCACCTGACCGCAGTAGACGATCTGCCGCAGCCGCCGCAGGGTCCGCTCGGCGACGTCGATCGGCTCCTTGCTGGGCACGATCGTGGTGAGCAGCGCCACCCGCAGACCGACCGGAGGATCGACCGGCACCGGGTCTTTGGCGTTGTACGCGAACACCCAGACGACCACGTTCTGCGCGAGGCGGATCAGCTCGACCCCGACGACCACGCAGAAGCCGAGCCGGGCCGCCGCCGTCTGCCAGCCGCCGAGCCCGAGCACGCCCGAGCCGGGTACGTGCGCGGGCAGCAGCAGCCACCCGACGAGCAACAACCCGGCCGCGCTGTTGACGAGGACGAGCAGGGTCAGCATCAGCCGGGCCGCGGGCGAGGCGACCCGGCGGAACTCGACCGGCGCCTGCGGGTCACGCGGCGCGACCAGCGGTCCGGCGACCGCACCGCACTTCGCGTACGCGAGGCGGGCCTTGATGTTCAGTTGCCGACGGTCGGGGCGCCGGCCGGCTGGCGGCTGCGCCGAGGTGACCGTCTGACGCCGGCCGGGGGTCCCCTCCCCCGCGGATTCAGACCGGCGCGTATCGACAGCGACGCCCACGTTTCCCCCAAGGGTTCGACTTGCTCGCCACGAACTCGGCGCGGGCCGATCGTGAGCGGCTGATACGGATGGACACTGCGGATTGCGCGATGACGATCGACGGGCCCGGCGCTCGCCGCCGGGGCGCCACCGGTCAAAGATCGCTCCGCTCGTTCACCAGCAGGGCCAGCGTCAGCCCCGTGAGTCTCCAGACCTGCGCCACCTGATACCTCGTGCGGAGCAGCCGCTCCTTCGCCCCGCCGATGCCCTGCACCGGGTCGGCGCGCTCCCCGAGCCGGATCACCCACAGTCGGCGGGTGCCCCGCAGGCACCCGGCCACGTCGGCGCACTCGGCGACCGGCCCCCGGCCGTCGGCGCGCTGCGGGCCGGTGGCGAGGACGTCTCGCGGCCGGCGGTCGGCGGGCAGGTAGTGCGCCACCAGGTCCCGGCCGACCCGTCCGTCGCCCGCGTCCGACGAGCCGTAGACGGCGCCGTCGTTGGGTTGCAGGCGGCGTTCGACGACCGCCGCGAGCCGGCGGCTGGCCTGCTGGTGTCCGTCCGGTTCCCGCAGGTCGGCCTGGGCCGGGACGCCGATCACCGCGATCGCCGCCAGCACCCCCGCGGCCCAGCCGAGCCGGGCGCGGGACAGCGCCGCCGCGCCGAGCATCGCCCACGCCGGAAGGGTGAAGAGCAGGTACTGCGGCAGCCAGACGGGCGTCACCTGGGCGACCAGCAACAGCGCGAGCGGCGGCACCACCGCCCAGGCGGTGCAGACGGCCGCGGAATACCGCAGCGGGAGGCTGAACAACGCCAGTGCGAGCAGCACGGCACCCAGTGCGGCGACGCCGAACAGCTCCCGGGGGGCCGCGGCCAGCGCCGACAGGCTCGGGTGCGCGTTCCGCGCGAGCGACACGCCGTGCGGCGCGGCGAGCCAGAGCAACGCGGCCGCGGGCAGCGCGCCCGCCAGCGCGGCGGCCAACCACCGGAGCGCCTTGTCGCGCCGGAAGGCGAACACCGCCCAGCCGTGCCCCACCAGCAGCAGGAGCGCGACGACGTTGCCCAGGCCCAGCAGCGCCACAGCACCGGCGTAGCGGGCGAAGCGCCAGAACCACGGCCGGTCGATCGCCGGCACCAGGAGCAACGTGGCGAACACCGCGGCGAGCAGGGTCAACGCGTACGGCTGGGCCTCCTGCGCGTACCGCGTCGAGGTCGGCAGCAACGCGAAGAGCACCCCGGCCAGGACCCCGGTGGCCGGCGCGAACATCCGGGCCGCCAGTACGCCGACCAGCGCTGCCGCCGCGGTCATGGCCAGCATGGAGGGCGCGCGCAGGGCGAGGTCGGAGCTGCCGAAGACCTCCGCCCACGCGCGCATCAGCAGGTGGTAGGGCGCTTCGGTGGCGTCGCTCGAGTGGAGGAGGGACCAGTTGTCCCGCCAGGACGAGTTGGCCCTGGCCCAGGTCGCGAGTTCCTCCGTGCGGAGTCCGGGTGCGCCGGCCCCGACGACGCTCAGCGCGCCCATCAGCAGCGCCGGGACCAGCCAGGCGGCGGTGCGCCACCGCGGGGCGTCGGTCGCCGGGCGACCGGGGGCGGGGACGCCGTGCCCTTCTCCCCAGGGGTCCTCGACGCTGGCCTCGGCCGACCCGAGCCGGGGCAGGATCATGGTGTCCGAGTCCTTCATCGTGTCTCACGCATCTCCGTGGGATTCCGGCGGTCGTGGCCCAGGCCGCCCCGAGGGACGCCAGGCAGGGTGTCCGCGTGGTGCGCGGATGGCGCAGCACGACCCGCGCCGGAGGGGCCTGGGCCGGTGCCGCAACTCGCTTCGGAGCTTATTGAGCAAACCTCAGCAGAGGGCGTCGAACGCCCGCAAAAGCGGCGAAAGTGGCAGCTCAGGACAGATGCGGCAAAAGATGCGATGATCGCAGCGTCAGGACGGGGCAGCCCAGCGCCGGACGGCGGAGCCGCCAAGATCTCCCGGTACGACCGTACGGCTGGACCAAGATCGACATCGCCGCGTACGGCGCGCCGAACTCAGCCTCGGGGCACTACCGGTCCAGGCTCGCCGGGAGGCCGAACGCGGCGAACAGGCCGGGTGCCTTGACCACGTCTATCGCGCGGAGGAGGCCCGCCTCCACGCGTAGCACGATCAGCGCGAACGGGCGGAACGTGGCGTCGCCGGCGCCGCGGACGTACGCGGCCACGGCGGGCTGACGGTCGGCGGCCACGGCCAGCATCCGCCACTGGCCGGGGGTGTTCATGTCCCGGCGCAGCGCGTCGGCGACGGCGGCCTTGCCGGTCCACTCGCCGACGTCCGGCTCGATGGTCAACCGGACGTCCTCGCAGAGCAGGTCCACCAGGGCCTGGGGGTCGCCCCGTTCGTGCGCGGCGATGTACCGCCGCAGCAGCTCACGCTGCGCCGGATCCGGTGCACCGGTGGGCGACCACTCCAGTCGACCGCCCGGCCACTTGTCGCGCAGCGTCGCCCGAGCGCGCTGCAGGGCACTGTTGACCGCCGGCACGGTCGTGTCGAGCAGGGCGGCTGCCTCACTCGCCGATCAGGACAGCACGTCCCGCAGCACGAGCACGGCCCGCTGGCGGGGCGGCAACAGCTGGATCGCGGCGAGGAACGCCAGACCGAACGTCTCGCGGCCGATGGCCACCGCGTCGGGGCCCGGGTGCTCGTCGAGCAGTTGATCCGGGTACGGCTGCAGCGGCGGGCGGGTGCGCCGTAGCGTGTCCAGGCAGGCGTTGGTGGCGATGCGGTACAGCCAGGTTCGGACGCTGGAACGCTCCTCGAACGCGTCCCTGGACCGCCACGCCCGCAGGAAGACCTCCTGGACGTGGTCCTCCGCCGCATCGAACGAGCCGAGCATCCGGTAGCAGTGGACCTGCAGTTCGCGGTGGTACCGGCGGGTCAGCTCCGCGAAACTCGTGGCGTCCACAGCACCGTTCATACCCGTACCGACGAGAAAAAGGTGGCCGGCTCATCGGACACTTCACGGCCCCACTACGTCTACCCGGGCATGGCAGTTGTTGAAGCGGACATCTCGATGTCGCTGGACGGGTTCGTCACCGGGCCCGATCTGGTGCGGTGGCCCGGGTTCGGCAAGGGTGGCGAACGCTTGCACGCGTGGCTCGACCACGACGAGGGGCGGCGGCTGAGCAGGGCGACGTTCGCCGCGTCCGGCGCCGTCGTGACGAGCCGGCGGGTGTACGACGACACCGATGGCTGGGCGGCCGAAGGCGGCTTCTTCCGCATGCCGGTCTTCGTGGTGACCCACCGGCCACACGGCGTCGTACGCAAGGGCGACACCACGTTCACGTTCGTGACCGGCGGTGTCGCCGCCGCGATCGAAGCGGCCAGGGCCGCCGCCGGCGACCAACGGGTCCACATCATGGGCGGCGCGTCGGTCATCCAGCAGGCGCTGCGGACCGGACTCGTCGATCACCTGCGGCTGCACGTCGTACCGCTCCTGCTGGGGTCCGGCACCGCGCTGTTCGACGGCGCCGGTCCGGAACTGGACCACCTGGACACCGTCGACACCCCGGGGGCCACCCACGTGACGTACCGGGTGGGGCGAGTCGGAACCTCGTGCCGAATGGCAACTGCTAACGCAGCACCTCGGCACGGTCCCGCAGCGGCTCCCACCAGTCCCGGCGCGACCGGTACCACTGCACGGTGGCAGCCAGGCCCTGGTCGAACGGGATGCGGGGGGTGAAGCCGAGCTGGGCCCGGATCTTCCTGGTGTCCACGGAGTACCTGCGGTCATGGCCCTTGCGGTCATCGACGTAGCAGATCCGTTCCGGGCCGGCGCCACATGCGGTCAGCAGCCGTTCGGCCAGTTGCCGGTTCGTCAGTTCCATACCGCCGCCGATGTTGTAGACCTCGCCCGGCCGCCCTCCGCTCAGGACCGCGGCGACCGCGCGGCAGTGGTCGTCGACGTGCAGCCAGTCCCGGACGTGCTGGCCGTCGCCGTAGAGCGGCACGCTGCCGCCCTCCATCAGCCGGGTGATGAACAGCGGGATGATCTTCTCGGGGAACTGGTAGGGCCCGTAGTTGTTGGAGCATCGGGTGACCAGCGTCGGCACGTTGTGCGTGCGGTGGTAGGAGCGGACCAGGAGCTCCGCCGCGGCCTTGGTGGCGGCGTACGGCGAATTGGGCTCCAGCGGGCAGGTCTCGTCCCAGGAGCCGTGGGCTATCGACCCGTAGACCTCGTCGGTCGACACGTGCACGAACCGGCGCGGCCGGTGCCGTACGGCCGCGTCCAGCAGCACCTGGGTGCCCTGCACGTTGGTGCGCACGAACGCCGCGGCCTGATTGATGGACCGGTCCACGTGCGTTTCGGCGGCGAAGTGCACCACGGCATCGTGCCCGCTCATCAACTCGTCGACCAGATCCTCGTCGCAGATGTCGCCGAGGATGAAGCGCAGCCGCGGGTCGTCGCCGACGGGATCGAGATTGGCCATCACGCCGGAATAGGTGAGTTTGTCGAGCACCGTGACGCGGACGCCGTCCAGCGCCGGATAGGCGCCGCCGAGGATCCGGCGCACGAAATTCGAGCCGATGAAGCCGGCACCACCGGTCACCAGAAGCCTCATCACGCCGGTCCCTTCAGCCGAGCACCGTGGGCGGCGTGGCCCTCCGTGCCGAGTAGGTCGATGGCGACCGGGCTGCGAAGCTCCACGAAAACCTCCGAGAAGAGGAGCCGATGCGATGATTCGGAGCGTACGCCGCGCTCCCGTTCACTCTTTATCTGGAATTGCCAGAACAGCGGTAATTCTGCGCCCGCGATTTCGACGGCGAGCTGGGCGAGGTTGTTTGTCGGTGCCGGGGCGCCGCGCGAGTCGGGTATTGCGCCGAGGCGACCGCGCGGGGTGGCCGCTCAGGCGGCGTCCGCGAGCTCCGCCTCGGGCATGGTCCGCGCATCGACCAGCCGGCTGAGGGCGTGCGTGCGGGCGTCGAGCAACGCGAGCAGGACCGGCGGGTCGAGGGCCCGGGCCGGCCGCAGGACCAGCTCGGTGGAGACGAGCGTGTCGGGCCGGATGGTGATCGGCCCGGCGGTCGCGACGGCCACCGGTCGGTCGGCGCGGTCGCGGCCCAGGCGGGCCGGACCTCGATCGACCGAGACCGACTGGGCGAGCAGGTACCAACTGCCCGGCGGGGGGTTGTCGAACAAGATCCGGTTGGCGTGCCGCAGCACGCC
This sequence comes from Micromonospora sp. NPDC047740, assembly GCF_043204735.1. Classification (NCBI taxonomy): domain Bacteria; kingdom Bacillati; phylum Actinomycetota; class Actinomycetes; order Micromonosporales; family Micromonosporaceae; genus Micromonospora; species Micromonospora sp. NPDC047740. The sequence goes on along the minus strand of NZ_JBIDCT010000001.1, from coordinate 58,280 downwards.
GCAGCGGACCGGACTACCTTCGGGAAGGCGGTCGGCGAACAGGCCGACGAAGATCAGCGCGTTCTCGTCCGGGCAGGCCAACCGCACGTCGCAGGAGAGGGCCGCGTTACCGAAGCCGGAGCCGTCGGCGCCGGCCCGGATCTCCGTGGCGTATCCGGCGCGGCGCCGGTAGATGGTGGGCGACATCCCGACGCTGCGGCTGAATCGGGAACTGAACGTGCCGACGCTGTTGTATCCGACGCTGACGCTGATGTCGGCCACCTTCATCCGCGTCGAGACCAGCAGCTCCTTGGCCCGCTGCAGGCGCAGGGCGGAGAGGAACCGACCGGGCGACACGCCCGTGACCCGCTGGAACATGCGGGTGAAATGAAATTTGCTGAACATCGCGGCACGGGCCATGTCATCCACCGTGAGTTGCTCACCCAGGCGTTCCTGCATCGCATTGATGGCTCGTAGAACCGCCGTTTCGGAAGTGTGCTCCATCACGTCTCCCCCTAGCAGGACCTCTCGAAAGGAATACCGCGGACACCAATTATTCGAAGAGCGGTCCCATGAATTGAAAGGCTCGACCGAATCAATACAGGCCAGCATCATCAATTCCGCGATTTCCTTCGCCAGGCTAACTGGCCGCCCTCGTCCCGGGCAACCCTCGTCTGTGATCGGCGCCGCCAACCGCAATCGCGAAGTAAAAATGGATACCGGCAATATTCGATATCACGCGCAGGGCGAGAGCTTCCCGCACTCCATTGAAACGGCTGCACTCCACCAGCGGAAACAAGAAACAACCCGAAGGACACGGGCCTGCGGACCGGAGGCGACCGAGCGCCGAACGCCGGTCCGCCGGTGGCGGCCAGGGCGGCTCAGGGACGTCCGTCAACGTCGGTCGTCGATACCGGCGGCCCGGAACTCAACGGGGTCGGCCCGAGCGGCCCCGGCGGTCCGCCGCGCCGGCCTGGCGACCGGCCGGTCAGTGCTCACCCAGATGGCGGGCCAGCCAGTCGCCGCTGGCGACAGACGGTGGCCACGACCCCGGGGGCCGCGCCCGGGGGCACCGGGCGGCCCGGCGGACGGGTGGCAACAATGACGGCACGGCACAGTCCCTTCCCACGACGCTCACCGGTCGACACCATCGTCCGGGCGGCGCCGCCCGACCACATCTTCCGCATTGCGCAGCGCCGCAGAATCGGCACCGGTCCCGGTGGGGCCGCGCGCCTCGCCGTTCGCAGTGGACGGTCGCCGGCACCTTGTGGACAGCGGCGACAGGTCAGCGGCATCGACTTTCGTCGCTGCCCGACCGGGCGCCGTGCGGCCGCCTCAGAACGGCAAGCCGGGAGATGTCCACCCACCCGGGTGACTGCCACGCTCATCCTCATGACCGAATTCGAGGGCAGGAAGGTACCTGTCACCGGCGGCGGCATCGGACTGGCTACCGCGCAGCGCCTGGCCGAGGCCGGTGCCCACGTCGTCATCGCGGGTCACGATGCGGCGCGGGGGCATCCGGGCCAACTCGATCACCCCGGGGCACATCGACACCGACATGTTCGCCGGTCTGACCGGCGGCTCGGAGCAGGTGGCCGCGATGTTCCGGAGCCAGGTGGCACTGGGCCGGATCGGCAATCCCGCCGAGGAGTCCGAGGCGGTGCTGTTCCTGCTGTCCCGCCGGTCGTCGTACGTGGCCGGGCAGGAGCCCGTGGTGGACGGCATGCTGCTCGGTTCCGTCCCGCTCGCCCCCATGCCCAGTTGAGCACCGCGCGAGGAAGGTCGACCTACGATGGGTGAGAAGGCACGCCGGGCGCTGGTCCTCGGCGGCAGCTACGGCGGATTGTTCGCCGCTCGGGTGTTGTCCGAGCAGTACGACGAGGTCCTGATCGTGGACCGGGACCGGCTGGTGGGCACGACCGGACCGCGGCGCGGCCGGCCCCAGGGCCGGCACATCAACGCCATGCACGTACGCGGGTTGCAGGTGGCCGAGGAGCTCTTCCCCGGATTCATCCAGGAGCTCGTCGCGGACGGCTGCCCCACCGGCGACTACGCTGGCTCGGTCCGCTGGTTCTTCAACGGCAAGCCGCTACGGCGTGAGGACATCGGCTACACCGCGGTGCCGGCGACCGCTCCGCTGATGGAACGGCACGTCCGGGAGCGGGTCGAGCAGTTGCCGGCCGTCCGGTTCGTCGAGCGGTGCGACATCGTCGACCTCGTGGCGAGCGCCGATCGCAGCCGGATCACCGGCGCCCGGGTACGCCACCTGGAAGGCGACGGCGAGGAGGAGGTCATCGAGGCCGACCTGGTGGTCGACGCCACCGGCCGGGGTTCCCGGACCCCCGCGATGCTGACCAAGTTCGGCTATCCCCGGGTGCCCGAGGACCGCATCAAGATCGACCTCGGCTACGTCACCCAGCACTACGAGCTGGACGACGATCCCTGGGCGGGCGACCTCGCCATCATCCCGGTGGCCTACCCGGATTCGCCGCGCGGCGCGATCTTCACGCAGACCGACCACGGCAAGGTGGAGCTGACCGTCTACGGGCTGCTCGGCGACCACCCGCCGACCGATCAGGAGGGCTTCTACGCGTTCGTCAAGTCGTTGTGCGTGCCGGACATCCACGAGGCACTGCGCAGCGCCCGGCCGATCGACGAGCCCGTCCCGTTCCACTACCCGGTCACCCTGCGCCGCCGGTACGAGCGGATGTCCCGCTTCCCGGCGGGTCTCGTGATCACCGGCGACGCGGTCACCAGCTTCAACCCGGTGTACGCCCAGGGCATGACCGTCGCCGCGCTGTCGGCCCTGACGTTGCGCAGGCACCTCCGGCGGGACAGCGCGCCGGATCCGGCGGCGTACTTCCAGGACCTCGCCAGCAGCGTCATCGACGCGGCCTGGGAGATGACGACCACCGTCGACCTCGGCTTCCCCGGCGTGCCGGGCGACCGCTCGATGAAGGTCCGCTTCCTGCAGCGCTTCCTCTCGCTGGTGCAGGCGGCGGCGACCCGGGACCCGAAGGTGACCACCGCGTACATGCGCGCGGCCGGGATGGTCGACCCCCCGCAGGCACTGATGCGGCCGGCGACCCTGCTGCGGGTGCTCGTCGGCGCGCTCAAGCGCTCCACCGGCAGCCAGGCGCGGCAACCCGCGCTCACCCGCCCGGGCTGATCAGCCGGCCCACCGACGCGGGCCCGTCGCCGGTCTCCCGAGGACCACGCGACGGGCCCGGTGTCTCAGTCGTCCCGCCCCGCCGCTTGTTCGGTGTCCGCGCCGTGCCGCAGCAGAGCGTGGTGCTGGTGGGCCATGCGGTGAAGGACCGTGAACGCGACATTGAGGAGCACGGTCTGCGCCACCGCCGCGCCCCGGTCGATGACGGCGTCCTTGCGAGCCAGCAGGTCCAGCTCGGCGACGGCCAGTTGCTCCGCGAGGGCCGCCAGGCCGTCGAAGGCGGTCAGCTCGGCGTCGCAGCCGAGCTCGCGGAGCGCGACGATCACCTCGGCGAGCACCGGGGAGCCGGAACGCCCTCGCTGGTGGTCCCAGGAGAGCCCGTCCACATAGCACGCTGCCTCGTCGGCGTGCTCGCCGGGGGGCGGGGGCGTCCCCCGGCTCGCCCCCGGGCAGAGCGCCCGGTTGACGGCGCCGACGACCTCGGTCAGCGGGACGCGCGTGTCGTCCACCGCGGCGAGCAGCTCGCGCACCGACGCAAGCTCCAGCCCGCCGATCCCGGCAAGCGCGCGAATCAGCCGTACGCGGCGAAGATGCTTTTCACCGTAGACGGCCTGATTTCGTGCGGTGGGAGTGCCCGGCATGAGCAACCGTTCTCGGAGATAAAACTTGATGGTCGGGACCGGCGCACCGCTGCGCCGGCTCAGATCCGATATGCGCATTGCTCCCCCAGGACATCATGGTCGTCTATATCTTACCTCGCTGGACGCCCTGGTAAACATGGCGGTCGGGGCCGGCCGCCAGGGAGAACCTCGGCTGCCGGCCACGGATCCGGCCAGGTGCCGCCACCAGGCCCGGCTTACCCGGTCAGATAGTCGCTCGACGGCTAATCTTGGCCAGCCAGGCGGCGGCCTGTTCCCACATTTCCTGTAGGCAATTTCGGCTGACCGCACGCCGCGCCCCGACCGACGCACGGCGCATTGACCATCGGCCACCCCGTGGTTACCCTCTATCATGCCTATGGCGCCGGGACCGCCCAACGCCGACGCCGGCCGCCCCGGCGCTCGACCAACTCCGGGGGGAGAATCGTTGCACTCGGGCGTGCAGAGAGCCGTGGAAAGAGTCATCGACCGAATGCTCATGAATCCGTCCGAGGAATTGACCGTCGGAGAAATGGCACGTATTGCGCGGTTCAGCAAATTTCACTTCACCCGGGTGTTCCAGCGGGTCACCGGAATATCGCCCGGGCGATTCCTCTCGGCCATCCGGCTCCAGGAGGCGAAACGGCTGCTGACCACCACGGATCTCACGGTCGCCGACATCAGCATCCGCGTCGGCTACAACAGCGTGGGCACCTTCAGCACCCGGTTCACCAAGAGTGTCGGGCTCTCCCCGACGACCTACCGTCGGCTCGGCGGCTTCGCCCCGGCGGTCTGCACCCGCCCCCGCCCGGCGCGGGCCAACACCATCACCGGCACGCTCAGCGGGGTACACCGCGGACTGATCTACATGGGTGTCTTCCCGAACCGGATCCCCGAAGGCGCCCCGATGAACTGCGCCGTCCTCGACGAGCCCGGCACCTTCCACTTCAGCGGCATCCCCGACGGCACCTGGTACGTCCTGTGCCAGTCCGTGTCCGGCTCCCCGCTCGACCTGACGCCCGACGACGTGACGGTGGCCACCGCCGGCCCGATCACGGTGTCCGGCAACCGCGATTTCCATCTCGACGCGCAACTGCTGCCGGTGTCCAAGCTCGACCCGCCGGTCCTGCTCGCGCTGCTCGACAGCCGCAAGGAGTCGCTCCGCCGCCGCGAGGCGGCCCTGGCGCACTGACCCGAGCCCCGCGCCCCGGCCAGGCCCCCAGCTCCCGGCCCGGCCCGACGTCGCCCCACACCGCCGGCCGGCGCGCCCGCCGTATCCGGGACGGGTACCCGCCCGGCCGGCGCAGCTCGCGGTCACCCCGGCTGGAGCACCCGTTCACGCCGCCGCAGCCCGCCGGCCGACCGCTCGATTGCCCCGGCGGCGGCCCGCCGTTCGGGCGCATGCACAGAGATGATTTCGGCCACAAACTGCGCGCAATATGTGTTCAGCCGGGCGAGGTCCTCGCCCCCTGAATCGATAGGAAAGCAGATGCGCGAAAAGTACGGTCCAAGCCTGCTGCGGGCTCGCCACGACAAGTTCCACGTCACCGAGGAGGCGGCGACGGAAATCTCATCGTTCAAATCCAAGCCGATCAACTTCAAGATCGGCTATTGGGATCCGAGAGTGAACGGAGTTCGGTATCTGAAATCATTGATGTACATTCTCGCCGACGGGCTGAGCGACGAGAACTGGAAGCGGCTGCGGAGCATCCGCAACCGCACCGTGGGGGAGCCGATCACCATCACCTTCGACGGTGAGCCGGTGTGCATGGACTACCTGCAGTCGGTGCTCGAACTGGACTTCATCGCCGGCAATGTCGAGCTCGAAGACGCTCGGGTCCTGGAGATCGGCGCCGGGTACGGGCGCACCTGCCACACCATCCTGTCCAACCACGACGTACGCGAGTACCACATCATCGACCTGCCGAACTCCCTGACCCTGTCCACCCGATACCTTCGCTCCGTGCTCGACGACGAGCAGTTCGCCAAGGTCCGGTTCACCTCGATCGGTGACGTGGACGAGCAGTACACCGGCACCGACTTCGATCTCACGATCAACATCAGTTCGTTCTCCGAGATGACCGTGGAAACCGTCGACGACTATCTGGCGATGATCGATGCGCGAAGCCGCTACTTCTACATCCGGGACGCGGTCGGAAAGTATCTCGACAGCAGCCTCAACGGCAATTCTGACGGGTACGAGGTCGTCAAGCTGGCACTGAGCACCGGCAAGCTACGCGACGTGATCGACATCCATGACAACCGCGCCGTCGAGGCGCACGTCGGGGCCTTCGTCGAGGCGTACCGCCCCGGACCGCGGTGGACCTGCGTGGCCAACGCGTGGGCCCGGCCTTGGGGCCACTACTGGCAGGCCCTCTACGGCAAGGACCAGATCCAGCGCCCGGTCGACAAGCAGTTCGGGCTGGGCTGCGAGATCTGTCCCTGATCCCGCGGTCGCCCGTAGCGACGTCGGGCCGGGGCAGTCACCGGTACGCAGCCGGGCGCGCCGACCCGGCGTGGCCCCGCCGGCACGGCCCCGTGGCGGATGACGGCCACGGCGGCCAGGTCGAGACCCGCACGTCACCGGTTCCGGGACGGCGCCGTTCACCTCGGACGGCGCCGTCTCGGCCGTGGTCCAGGCGGCAGACGCCACCCGGCCGGACGCCACCCGGTGGGACGTCACCCGGCCCGGGACGCCAGTGTGCTGGACGTATCCGGGTCGGGCAGCCTGCGGCCGGGCGTCGCGGCACGCCGACCGCTACCCGGCCACATCGGCGGCTCGACCCAGACACCCGGCGCCGGGCTGCCGGACCTACGCCGACCGACCGCCCGGGCACCGACCGTCGCCGCGCCGACCACCACGGGGAAGTGCCCTCCGCGATGGGCCGGACAAGACCGTGGACGGGTCTCTCCAGGCGAGGTCAGATGTACTGGGTGTTCGGCGGCAAGCCACAGGCCAGCCGCCCGTAGAGCTCGAAGTTGGTGTCGGGGTGCATGATGGCGTGCAGGTTGAGCGCCTTGATGTCGCGTTCGATGCGCTGGATCGGCACGTCGGTGTGCAGCGAGGAGCCGCCGCTGGCGCCGGCCAACAGGTCGGCGGTCTCCTTGGCCCGCAGGCAGACGGCGCCGAGGTCCAGCCGGGCCCGGGCGCGCTCCTCAAGCGTCCACGCGTCACCGGCGGCCGCCTTCGCGTCGATCGTGTCGGCCGCCCGGAAGATGTGGAATCCGGCCTCGTCCACCCGTACGGTCGCACCGGCCACCTGCAGGTGAGTCAACGGCGCCGCGCTCTGCTCCGCATAGTCGGTATAGGTGATCTTGCGGCCGGGCAGCCGCTCCAGGAACGCGTCCCTGGCGGCGACCGCCAGGCCATACGCGACCGCACCGACAGTGGTACAGGCGATCGGCATGAACGGCGCCCGCCACATCAGCGCGGACGGGTCCTGCTGCAGCGGGTGCGCACCGACGATCACCGGGCCCATCGGCACCACCCGTTCGGCCGGCACGAAGACGTTCTCCGCCACCGTCGTGACACTGCCCGAGCCGCGCATCCCGACGGTGTGCCAGTCGTCGACGACCTGCAGGTCACTCATCCGGAGCAGCACCATGACAGGCTCGTACTGCCCGTCCGGGGTGGGCCGGACCGCGGCATTCACATTCCAGTCACTCTGCTGGGCACCGGTGTTGAACGACCACTTGCCGTTGACCTGGTAGCCACCGTCAACCGGCACGGCCACCGCGCTCGGGCTGAGGATCCCGGCGATCCGCACGTCCGGGTCGGCGAACACCTCCTCGCGCACGGCATCCGGGAACAGGCCGACCATCCAGCTGCTGATCAGCCAGACCGCGGCGGTCCAGCTGGTAGAACCGTCACCGCGGGCGAGCTCGGCCACCACCTCGGCGACGGTCCGCATGTCCGACTCGTAGCCCCCGTAGCGCTGGGGCACCCGCATGCGCAGCAGGCCCGAGCTGGAGAGCGCGGCGAGCGTCTCGTCGGTGAGTCGCCGCTGCTGCTCTGCCGCCAGCGCGTTGGCCCGCAGCAGCTTGCCGAGCTCGGCGGCGCGGCCCACCAGCTCGGTGCGCGACGGCGTGGTGACTGTCTCCATCGATCCTCCTCGAAACGAAGCAGCAGAGAACCCGCAACCCGGCCGGGCCACCGCTCTAGTGCAGGGGATGCTGGCCGATCAGACCGGCCTGCCCTCGACTCTGGCAGCCGAGCCGGTGCCGGCGCATCTTCCGGCATGCCCTCTCAGCCGCGGCCCCGCTGCGCCACCGGTTGGCCCAGCTCAGCCAGCCGGCGGCTGTCCACCTTGCCGGTCTCGTTGCGGGGCAGCGCATCCGGGACGACCCGGAAGGTCATCGGCAGCAGCACGCCGCCGAACCGCTGCCGCACGTGCGCGCGCCACTGCGCCGGAGCGGGCTCCGCGCGGGGCACGACGTACGCGACCAGCCCGGTGACGATGCCGTCGGCGCCGGACACCGGCAGCACAGCGCACTCGGCGACCGAGGCGTGCCCGAGCAGTGCGGCCTCCACCTCGGCCAACTCGATCCGGTGCCCCTGGATCTTCACCTGCTGGTCGCGGCGGCCGCGAAACTCCAGCAGCCCATCCGGACGGCGCAGGCCGAGGTCCCCGGTGCGGTACCAGGGCCCCGGGCCACGGCCCGGCACGCCCCGAAAAGCCGGATGGCCACGATCGCCGTCGCCGGAACGGCCGAGGTAGCCCGGGGTCACGTAGGCGCTGCGGACGACCAACTCGCCCACCGTGCCGGGCGGGCAGTCCCGGTCAAGCTCGTCGAGAACCAGCACCTCTCGGCCCGGAATCGGCCGTCCGATGGGGACCGGCCCCTGGCTGCTCCGCGGAATCCGGTGCCAGGTCGCCGCCACCGTCTCGGTCGGTCCGTAGAGATTGACCAGCTCCATCCCCGGGGCCGCCGCGTGCAGACCTTGGACCAGATCGTCCGGGACCGCCTCGCCCATCAGCAGCAACCGCCGCAGCGCCAGCCGCGCCCGTGCCCCGCCGAGGCTCTCCCGCAGCAGCTCACGGGCAAAGCTGGGCACGGTCTGCAGGACGTCGATCCGCTCCGCCGCCAGCCAGTCGAGCAGCCGACCGGGGTGCACGCGGACCGGCTCCGGCACCGGGCACAGCTGCGCCCCGGCCACCAGCGTCGCGAACGTCTCGCACAGCGCCGGGTCGTGCTCCGGGGCCACCCACTGCGCCACCCGCACGCCCGGGCCGAGCCCGAACTCACTGGCGAACCAGGTGCTGAACTGGGCCAGCGCGGCATGCGTCTGCGGCACCCCCTTGGGCTGCCCGGTGGAGCCGGACGTGTGCGCGATGTAGGCCCAGGCCTCCGGCGGGACGTCGTGCTCGGCCGGCTCGGCGTCCGGCAGGGCGGTCACGTCCAGCAGCGGGACGCCGGTGCGTTCGGCGTACCAGGCGGCGAGGTCGTCGTCGGTGCCTCCGGTCAGCACCGCCGCCGGGCGTACGCTGTCGAGGATCATGCGGCCGCGCTCGCCGCCCGCGCCGGTGCCGGACCAGACCAGATGAGCGCCGGCGCGCAGCACGCCGAGCAGCGCCGCGTAGCGGTCGGGGCCGGCGGGCACCCGTACGGCGACCGGCCAGCCGGCAAGGCCGGGCAGGGCGGCGGCGATCCGGGCGGCCCGCCGGTCGAGGTCTCGGGCGGTGACCGGGCCGGTGCTCCAGGACACGGCGGTGGCCTCCGGAGCAGCCTGGGCGCGGTCCCGGACGAGCAGATGCACCGCGGCGCCGGGCGGCACCGGGCTGGTGGCGGTCATGGCGGGGACACCTCCAGTTCCGGGGCGGGTTCTGGGAAAAGTCTGGTCGCGTGCGCCGGACGAGTCCTCTTCGCGCGTGCCGGCCTGGCGAAGAAAGCCGTTGAGCGTTGTCGGCCGGGAGCCGGCCAGGTCACGGCCGCGGCCAGCCCCGGATCAGCGTGGCCAGGCCGCCGCGCGGTCCGGGGACCACAGGTCCGGGACCGTCCAGCCGTCCAGGTCGTACTCGCCGAGGCACTGTTCGGCGAAGGCCTTGTAGGCGTCGATCTGCCCGGATGCGGTCTGGGCGTGCAGCAGCTCGACCCGGGTGTTCTCGTGGTTGCCGGCGTAGTTGCGTTCGTAGAGCTCGTGCCGCCCACCGAACTCGGTACCGGTGGCGTCCCACAGCAGCTTCATCACCTTGACCCGTTGCTCGGCGGTCGAGCCGTCCGAGCCGCGCAGAAACCGGTCGAGGTAGGGCCGGATGTCGGGATTGTGGAAGTCGTCGGCGCCGGAGTTCACGTAGATCAGCCCGCTGGCCACATCCTGTTGGATGATCTCCTTCACCCGCGGGTAGCCGATCTGCATGAACCACCGATAGGCCATGCCGTACTGCGGGTTGGGCAGCAACGCGCCGTTCTTCCAGGCCACCGGGTTGCGGGCGGCGGCGTCCGACAGGCCCCAGAAGAGGTTGCGCCAGGCGAGCACCTCGCCCACCCGGCTCTGCACCCCGCGGAAGTCCTTGGTGCCGGTCAGCTCGAGGGCCTTGACCAACAGTCCGGCGATGAATTCGAGCTTGACCGCCAGCCGGGTGCAGCCGTGGAAGGTGAAGCGCTCGGCGAAGCCGGACTGCCCGGCGAACATCTGCACCTTGCCGAGATCGCCGTAGACGAACACGTTCTCCCACGGCACCAGCACCTTGTCGAGGATCAGGATGGTGTCGTTCTCGTCCAGCCGCGACGACAGCGGATAGTCGAACGGGCTGCCCATCGCCGCGGCGGTCGCCCCGTAGGACGGCCGGCAGATCAGCTTCACCCCGCTGGCGCCCATCGGCACGGTCGCGATCAGCGCGAATTCCTTCTTACGGATGGGCAGGCCGAAGTGGGCGATGAAGTTGTAGTGGCTCAGCGCCGACCCGGTGGCCACCACCTTCGCCCCGCTGACGATCAGCCCGGCGTCGGTCTCCCGTTCCACCCGGATGTAGACGTCGGCGACCTGGTCCGGCGCCCGGTTACGATCGACCGGCGGATGCACGATGGCGTGGTTCCAGAAGAGCACCTTCTCCTGTGACTCGCGGTACCAGCGCTCGGCGTTGTCGCTGTACGGCGCGTAGAAGCCGGCGTTGGCCCCGAGCGTCCCCAGGAATGACGCCTTGTAGTCGGGGCTGCGACCCATCCAGCCGTAGCTCATCCGGGCCCAGGCCGCGATCGCCCGCTGGTCGGCGACCATGTCGTCGACGGTGCGCGGGGTCCGGTAGAACGGATGCGTGAACCCGCCCGAGCCGGTGTCGGTGGGCGCGGTCAGCACGTCGCGGTTCGCCGGGTCGTGCAGCGCGTCGTAGAGCCGGGCGGTCATCCGGACCGGATTGCGGAAGGCCGGGTGCGTGGTGACGTCCTTGACCCGCTCGCCGTAGAGGAAGATCTCCCGGTCGTCGCGCAGGCTCTCGACGTACTCGTCGCCGGTCAGCGGGCGGGTCACCTGATCTCGTCGCCGAGCCGCACCTGGGTGAACAGTCATGGCCTCAGCCTCACACCGCCGCCGACGGCGCCGCATCTCTGTCGATGCGCTCCGCGGCGGAGCGAATCCGCAACGACCCTTTACGCAATTGTGAAGGTAAGGGTCCTGCCCGTCCTGCTCGACGACGGCAGGCACGCCTCGACCGGCGGGCAGCCGGCCCGTCCGAGCACGCTGACCTGTGCGCGTGGGCGACCGCCTCCGGCTACCGGCGCACCGAGGAGCTTCCCGGGCCCGTCGCCGTGCGCCTCAGGGGACGATCTCCATCTGCGCCATCATGCCGATGCTGGAGTGCTCCAGGAAGTGGCAGTGGTAGGCGTAGCGGCCCAGATAGCCGTCGAAGGTGGCCTGCACCCGCACCGAGGTCCCGGCCGGGACGACCACCGTGTCCTTGTCGCCGGCGTCGTCCGGGGTCATCGGCGCGCCGGTGCGGCTCAGCACCCGGAACTGGGCCAGGTGCATGTGGAAGGTGTGCAGCAGGCCGAACTCGGTGTCGTCGTTGTGGATGGTCCAGATCTCGGTGCTGCCGCGCTTGATGGTGAAGTCGACGCGGTTCGGGTCGTACGCCTTGTCGTTGATCAGGCCGACCGGGTCCCCGGTGAAGTCGAACCTCATCCGCACGTCACGCTCGACGGTGGCCTGCGGCAGCATCGGCAGCGCACGCAACCGGGCCGGCACCCGGCTGGTGTCGGGAGCCGTCCACCCCACGTCGAAGCGCAGCACCGGGCCCTTGTCCGCGTCGCGCAGGATCACCGACGAGCCCGACGGCAGGCCGGTGAAGTCGATCACCACGTCCACCCGCTCCGCGGAGCCGAAGGTCACCGCGGGTCGCGCCACCGGCGCGGGCAGCAGGCCGCCGTCGGTGCCGATCTGCCAGAGCTTGCCCTTGTCGATGCTCAGCGTGTACATCCCCTCGTTGCTCGCGTTGAGCAGCCGGAAGCGGTACTTGCGCGCGCTGACCGGGAAGAACGGCGTCGGCTTGCCGTTGGCGAGTACCGTGGTGCGCTCGGCGGGGATGTCGTAGACCAACGCCCCGGTGTCGTCGAGCTTCACGTCCTTGAGCATGATCGGCACGTCGTGGTTGCCGGTCGGCAGCCGCAGTTGCTGCTCGGCCGGGTCATCGATCAGATAGAAGCCGTGCAGGCCGTAGTAGACGTGCTCGGCCTCCAGCCCGTGGGCGTGGTCGTGGTACCACAACGTCGTGCCACGCTGGCTGTTCGGGTAGTGGTAGACGCGCGCGGCGCCCGGCTGGATCAGGTCCATCGGGTGCCCGTCGTCGGCCGCCGCCACGTGTGCACCGTGGAGGTGCACGTTGGTGGGCACGTCGAGCGAGTTGCGGAAGGTCACCTTGACCGGGCGCCCGGTGCGGCCGCGGATCGTCGGACCCACGAGACCGCCGCCATAGGTGAGCACGTCGGTGGTCAGCCCGGGCACCACCTCGACCTGGGCCCGCCGGACCTCTACCTCGTACTCGTCGCAGGTCGTGCTCTGGCGCACCGGCGCGGCGATCGGCGGGATCGGCATCCGCACCTGGAACGGCGCGACGGTCAACGGCGCGACGCCGGCGCGGGCCGGCACCGGCCCGGCGTGCTGGTGCGCGAACCGGCCGGCGGCGGTGGGGGCGGTGGCGGACGTTTCGTTCGCCACGGCGCGCTGGGCGACGAACAACCCGCCGGCCACCGTTCCCCCCATGACCAGTAAGCCTCGTCGATTCACAGCACGGCTCCCATCAGCTGATGTCACCGGTACGCGCACGGCTCCGGCGGTGGACGGGCCGAGGTTATCGACGAGTGTCGCGCCGATCTTCTTTCAGGTTGCTCACCTCAATCCGCGACCGGCGCGACACTGACAGGTACGCCGTTGAAGACCGCGTTGCCCGACGGCACGTCCAGGGCTCCGCCACCGGTCAACTCGTTGACGTTGACCCCGGCGTGCGCGGCGGCCACCTGCTGCGCCGTGCCCCCGTGGCCCCAGCCGTGCGGCAGGCTCACCACGCCGGGCATGATCGTGTCGGTCGGCTCCAGCTCGACCTCCAGTTCACCGGAGGCGGAGCTGACGCGGGCCCGCTCACCGAGACCCAGTCGGGCCACGTCGTCGGGGTGGATCTGCAGGGTGCACCGGTTGCTGCCACCGACCAGCCGCGGCACGTTGTGCATCCAGCTGTTGTTGGAGCGCAGGTGGCGACGCCCGATCAGCACCATCGGCGCCCGCGGGCGGCGCAACGCGTCGCGCAGCCGGGCGGTGTCCTCCACCAGCGGCTCCGGGGCCAGTTCGACCAGGCCGGACGGGGTACGCAGGATGTCGGCCAGCCGCGGCTCGAGCGGGCCCAGGTCGATGCCGTGCGGCCGGTCCAGCAGGGCGTCCCGGTCGAGCCCGTACGGGCCCATCCGCAACATCGCGTCGAGCAACAGGTCCGGACCGTCGTCGCCCTTCAGGGCGGCCCGCAGGGCGGCCGGGTCGGCGCCGGTCAGCGGCGTACCGGGGATGGTGACCGCCGCGCCGAGGATCGCGCTGAGCATCTGCTCGGGCAGACCGGCCGGGTCGGCGTCGGCCCCCAGGCCCATGGCGATCATCGTGAGCCGTTCCAGGATCTCGGCCTCGGAACGCTGCCCGGGCGCCAGCGGCAGCACCGCCGGGGAGTAGCGGGCGTAGTTGCGCACCTGGATGGTCGAGATGAGGAAGTCGTAGTGGGGCATCTGCAGGATCCGCGGTGGCGGCAGGATCACGTTGGCGTGCCGGGTGGTCTCGTTGCAGTAGGGGTCCACAGCGACCATGAAGTCGAGCCCGGCCAGCGCCCGGTCGAGGCGAGCACCGTCCGGAGTGGACAGTACCGGGTTGCCCGCGACGACGACCAGACCCTTGATCTGGCCGGCGCCCGGTTGCTCGATCTCGTCCACCATGGTGGCGGCCGGGAACTCGCCCAGCGTCTCGGGCAGCCCGCGCACCCGGCTGTGCCAGCGCCCGGAGACGTACGGCTCGGGGCTCTTGTGCACCTCGGCCGTGGCGGGCCGGGCGAACATCACCCCACCCGCCCGGTCGAAGTTGCCGGTCAGCACGTTCAGCACGTCGACCAACCACTGCGCGAGCGTGCCGAACTCCGCGGTGCACGTACCGATCCGGGCGTAGACCGCCGCCGCCTCGGCGGCGGCCAACTGCCGGGCGAGCCGGCGGATCACCGCCGCGTCGACCCCGCAGAACGGGGCCACCGCCTCGGGAGTGAACGAGGCCGCCAGCTCCCGCAGCCGGTCCAGCCCGGCGACCGGCACGTCGATCGCGGTGAGTTGCTCCTGCAGCAGGGTGTGCACCATCGCGAACAACAGCGCCGGGTCGGTGCCGGGCCGGACGAAGACGTGCTCGTCGGCGAGTTCCGCCGTACGGGTGCGGCGGGGGTCGATGACGATGACCCGGCCGCCGCGACGGCGGAGCTTCGTGAGCCGGCCGGCGAAATCGGGTGCGACGCACAGCGACCCGTTGGACACGGCCGGGTTGGCACCGATGATCAACAGGTGCTCGGTCCGGTCGAGGTCGGGCACCGCCACCGCCCACGGGTCGCCCAGCATCAGACCGCCCGAGACGTGCTTGGGCATCTGGTCGACCGTGCTCGCGGAGAAGATGTTGCGGGTGCCCAGCGCCGCGCCCAGCGGTCCCCGGTAGAGGATTCCGGCCATCGTGTGGAAGGTCGGGTTGCCGAAGTAGAGCGCGAGCGCCTCGCGCCCGTGCTCGGCGACGACCCCGTCGATCCCCCGGGCCACGGCGGCGAAGGCCTCGTCCCAGCTGGCGGAACGCCAGGACGCTCCCTCGCGGATCAGCGGGCCGGTGAGCCGGTCCGGATCCTCGTCCAGGCGACCGAGGCTGGCCCCCTTCGGGCACAGATAGCCCCGCGAGAACGGGTCGTCGGCGTCGCCGGTGACCGAGGTGACCCGGTCGTCGTCGAGGGTCAGGCGCAGCGCGCACGAGGTCTCGCACAGCGGGCAGGTGCGGTACGCGGTGCGCTCGCCCATCACGGCTGCCCGATCGGCTGAACTGCCGAGAAGACGGTCATGGCGAGTTCCTCCCTAGTTGAGGCTGATGCCGGCGTCGCGCAGAGCGTCGAGCAGCGTGCCGCGTTCCAGCGCGGCGGCCATCAGCTCCAGGTCGTCGGCCATGTAGCGGTCGTCGTCGAGGCTGGGCACCAGCGAACGCACGGTGTCGTAGACGACGCGGGCACCCGGGCTGAGCCCGTCGAGACGCCCGGAGACGTCCACCGCCTGCGCGGCGGCGAGGAACTCCAGCGCGAGGATGATGTTGTTGTTGCGCAGCACCCGCCGCGCGTTGCGGGTGGCGATCAGACCCATGCTGACGACATCCTGGTTGTCGCCGTTGGAGGGCACGCTCTGGGTGCTGGCCGGGGCGATCGTCCGGTGCTCGGCGACCAGTGCGGTGGCCGGATACTGCGCGCCGGCGAAGCCGCTGTGCAGGCCCGGCTCACCCTTGATCAGGAACTCCGGCAGGCCGTAGCTCAGGTGCCGGTTCAGCAGCCGGTTGCTGCGCCGTTCGGAGAGCACCCCGAGCTGGGTGAGCGCGATCGTCAGGAAGTCCATCACGAAGGCAACCGGCTGGCCGTGGAAGTTCGCGCCGTGGAAGATCTCCCGGCCGGTGAAGAACAACGGGTTGTCGTTGGCGGAGTTGAGCTCGATCTCGAGCTTGAGCTGGGCGTGGCTGAGGGTGTCGCGGACCGCGCCGATCACCTGCGGGATCGCCCGCAGCGAGTAGGCCTTCTGCAGGTAGACGTCGGAGCGGTGCACCCCGGAGCCGTTGCCGTTGGCCTTCTCCTTGCTGGCGGCCACCTGCCGGCGCAGGTCGGCGTGCTCGACGGTCAGCCGGCTGCCGTGCATCAGCGCGCGCATGTTGGCGGCGCTGGCGATCTGCCCGGCGTGCGGACGGGCGATGTCGTGGCCCTCCGGCTGGAACGGGCTCATCGAGCCCTGCAGCGCCTCGATGACCAGCGCCGCGGCGATCTCGGCATGCCGGGCCTGGGCGAGGGCGTGCGAGGCCACCAGGGCGCCGACGCCGGTCATCGCCGAGGTGCCGTTGATCAGTGCCAGGCCCTCCTTGAAGCGCAGCCGCAGCGGCTCGATGCCCAGCGCGCGCAGCACCGGCCCGGTCGGCACCTTCTGGCCGTCGCGCAGCAGGTAGCCCTCGCCGATCAGCGAGCTGGCGATGTGGGCCAGCGGGGCAAGGTCACCGCTGGCTCCCAACGAGCCGATCTCGGGCACGGCCGGGGTGAGACCCTCGTTGAGATAGAGGGCGAGCCGCTCCAGGACCAGCGGGCGTACGGCCGAGTGGCCCTTGGCCAGTGCGTTCAGCCGGGCGGCGACCACCGCCCGGGACTCCGGCTCGGAGAACAGGGGGCCGACGCCGGCGCTGTGACTGCGTACCAGGTTGGTCTGCAGCTCGGTCTCCTTGGCCGTGTCGACGAGCATGTAGATCATCTCGCCGTAGCCGGTGGTCACCCCGTAGACCGGAATGTTCTGCCGTACGGTCTCCTCGAACTGCGCCCGGCTGGACGCGGCGCGTTCCAGCACCTGCGGGCCGAGCGCAACCCGCGCGTTGTCCTCGGCGATGCGGCGCACATCCGGCACGCCGAGCGTCTCGCCATCGACATCGACGCGGACACCGGTTCCGACCATGGTCATTTCCGCTCCCAGGTGGGTGTGACGAACAAAGGCCGCTGCCGTGCGGCTGGTTGCGAATCGATTCTCATCACCGCCGGACCGGCCGCTGCACCTTCGTGATTGCCCATCGCCGGAGGGCGCGGACGACCGCGCACGGCGGGAGACGACCAGCTGCGCGGGGCCATCGACATTGGACGCACGAGCGCGGATCCGGCCCCAGGTCGGCACTCGTGGAGATGCGACCGCCGACGAGGCCGCCCGACCATGAATTCCGACGTAGCGCCCAGTGCCGACCGGAAATGGCGAGGCTGATGCGGGGAGCATCCGAAAGCTCACGATCACCCATCGGCGCGGCCCGACAGCACTCCAGACCGCCTGTTGAGAGGACGCACATGATCCACATGTTTCAGCCGAGCGTCGGCGCCGAGGAGCTCGAGGCCGTCGGCAAGGTGTTCGACAGCAACTGGCTGGGATACGGGCAACAGACCAAGGCGTTCGAGAAGGACTTCGCCGAACACCTCGGGGTACCGCCTGAGACGCTGCTCTTCGTCAACTCCGCCACCTCCGGTCTGGGCCTCGCGATGGAACTGCTGAATCTCGGCCCCGGTGACGACGTCGTCCTGCCCGCGGTGAGTTTCGTGTCCAACGCCAGCACCGTCGCCGCCACCGGCGCCCGTCCCGTCTTCTGCGACGTCGACTCCCGCACCCTGAACCCTTCGGTCGCCGACATCGCGGCTGTCCTGACGCCGCAGACCAAGGCGGTGACGGTGTTGCACTACGGCGGCCTGCCGGGCGACGTCATCGCCATCGCCGCGCTGTGCCGGGAGCGCGGAATCACGTTGATCGAGGATGCCGCCTGCTCGGTGGCCTCGACCGTGAACGGCAGAGCCTGCGGGACCTTCGGCGACATCGGCATCTGGAGCTTCGACTCCCGCAAGATCATCACGACCGGGGACGGCGGCATGATCTACGTACGGGACGCCGAGCTGGCCCGCAGGGCCCACCGGCTCGCCTACCACGGCATGGAGGATCGCGGCGCCTTCGCCGCCGCCGCGAAAGAGCCACGCCGCTGGTGGGACCAGCAGATCCACGAGATCGGCCGGCGGCTGATCGGCAACGACGTCACCGCCGCCATGGGCCGCGTCCAGCTTCGCCGGCTGCCCGACTTCGTCAAGCGGCGCGGGGCCGTCATGGCCGAATATGACTGGTTGCTGGCTGACGCCACGGGCATCCAGCGCCCCCCGCGGCCGCCCGCCGGTCACGTCTCCACCAACTACTTCTACTGGGTGCAGCTGGACCCGGAGATCCGCGACGAGGTGGCCGAAGACCTGCTGCGGCGGGGCATCTACACCACGTTCCGCTATCCGCCGCTGCACCGGGTCCCGCTCTACGGTTCGGACGCCGACCTGCCGGGCACCGACGCAGCCGCGGCCAGCACCCTGCTGCTCCCCCTGCACCAGGCGCTCACCGACACTGAGGTGCAGCGAGTGGCCCGCGAACTCCTCGCCGCCGTCGACGCGCGCACGCACCGGCGGGCCGCCTGAGCACGCCGTCCTGCCGCAGCCCGCTCGTGAACCGGGACGTCATGCCCGCGACGCGGCGGCTTCGGACGCGGCACTCGTTACCTAGGAGGCTCCCATGCGAATCCTCTTCCTTACCTGTGCGAGCAGGACCCATCTCTACGCGATGGCGCCGTTGGCCTGGGCGCTGCAGACGGCCGGACATCACGTACGGGTCGCCAGTCAACCCGACCCGTCGGGACTGACCGTCGAGGACGTCGCCCACACCGGCCTCACCGCCGTCTCCATCGGCGACGAGATCGATGTGAGTGCGATGATGGCCGATGCGGTGGCCGAGACGACCCCGCAGGCGGCGATCGACAGCCCGTACGAGCAGCAGCGCAAATCGGTGCAGGACGACTACGTCGCAGCGGATCCGCACCACGAACTCGACCTGCTGGCCCGCTACCATTTCACCGGCTTCAACCCGGACTCGGTGATCGACGGCGCGGTGCGTTTCGCGCGCACCTGGAAGCCGGATCTGGTGATCTGGGACGGAATGACCATGGCCTTCTCCGGTCCGGTGGCCGCACGGGCCAGCGGCGCCGCGCACGCCCGTCTCCTGATCAGTACGGATGCGCTGGTGCAACTGCGTACGGCAGCCCGGGAGAAGAACCCCGACCGCGACCCGATCCGGGATTCCCTGCAGCCGACACTCGACCGGTTCAGCCTCGACTTCGACGAGGAGATGGTGCTGGGCCAGTGGACCATCAACGCCATGCCGCCGTGGACCTGGCAACCGCCCGGCATGGACTACCTCACGATGCGCCCGATTCCGTTCAACGGCCCCTCGGTGGTGCCGGAGTGGCTGCAGGAGGAGCCTGAGCGCAGGCGAGTCTGCCTGACCCTCGGCCTGTCGTTCCGGGAGCTGAACGCCGGTGCGTCGATCACTGAACTGATCGAGGCGGTCGCCGGGCTGGACGCCGAGGTGGTGCTCACCCTCAGCAAGGAGCAGCTGGCGTCGCTGCCGAGCGTGCCGGAGAATGTTCGTCCGGTCCACTTCGTTCCGCTGACCGCGCTGCTCCCCACCTGTTCGGCCATCGTTCATCACGGCGGCCTCGGCACGTTCACCACGGCACTCGAACACGGGGTGCCGCAGCTCCTGGTGCCCGGGAAGTTCGGAAATGACAAGTTCTGGGGCCCGGTCGCAGTCGCCAACGGGCTGGAGGAGCAGGGCGCGGGCGCGTATGTGAGCGATCCGGGCCGGCTGACCGCGGAGGGACTGCGCGGCCACCTCCTGCGGGTGCTCAACGATCCGGCGTTCGCCAGGAACGCCGCCCGGCTGAGCGCGGAGGCCGCCGAGCTGCCCACACCGAATGACATCGTCCCCGACCTCGAAAAGCTGACCCTCGAACGTCGGGGGCACCGCCCTTGACGTCACATGGAGATGCGGTGCGGATACGCGAGCTTTCCGTCGAAGGTGCCGTCGAATTTACGCCCACGGCTCTGCACGACGACCGGGGCCTCTTCGTCTCCCCCTTTCAGGAGACGCCGTTTCGAAAGGCGACCGGCCGGCCGCTCTTCAACGTGGCGCAGACCAATCACAGCAGGTCCCGCCGGGGCGTGGTGCGCGGTGTGCATTTCACGGCGACCCCACCCGGCTGCGCCAAGTACGTGTACTGCGCCCAGGGCGCGGCGCTGGACATCGTCGTGGACATTCGGGTCGGCTCACCGACATTCGGCAGCTGGGACGCCATCCGGGTCGATCCCCAGAACTTTCGTTCGGTCTATTTCCCGGTCGGCGTCGGGCACGCGTTCATTGCGCTGGAGAACGACACGGTGATGTGCTACATGATCTCCGGGGAGTATGTTCCGGAGAACGAGCATGCGCTCCACCCACTGGACCCCGACCTCGACCTGCCGCTGCCGAAGGACATCCCGCTGATCATCTCCGAGCGGGACCAGGTGGCGGTGACTCTGGCCGAGGCCGAGCAGCAGGGACTGCTCCCGCGGTACGAGAGGTGCAGGGAAGCGGAGGCGACGTTGTGGCGCTGACGTCACCATTCGCGGGGTCGTGAAGCGGCGCTCGCCAACCGCCGGCCCGGCATTTCTCCGCGATTGCCAGGCACGCAATCCAGGAGATGACCACGCCCGCACTCGTGGCCAGAATTTAGTGCAGATCATCGGCTCGAATTGCCCCGCACGACGTCGTACCGACGCCGAGGACCGCCCGCCCGGACACCACGCGACGGGGCGTCGCCGCTCGACTCCGGCAGCTCGGAATTGAACTCGAATGGCAACCAAGTGGGAGGCATCGTGACCATCACCGGCGACCTGGCCATCACCGAGTGCACCGAGTGCAGGATTTGCGGAAACCGCGCGCTGGTGCCGATTCTCGATCTGGGAAATCAGGCGCTGACCGGGATCTTTCCTCGACCCGGCGAGGTCGTGCCGACCGCTCCGCTGGAGCTCGTCAAGTGCGGCCCGGGTGGCTGCGGCCTCGTGCAACTGCGGCACACCGCCGATCTCTCGCTCATGTTCGGCGTCCACTACGGATACCGTTCGAGCATCCGCCCCTTCATGGTCAATCACCTGCACCGGAAGGTCGCGCAACTCACCGGCATGGTCGACCTGGACCGTACCGACCTGGTCCTCGACATCGGCAGCAACGACGCCACCCTGTTGCGGGGCTACCCGGCCGACGGCCTCACCCGGGTGGGCATCGATCCGACGGGCGAGAAGTGGCGGGAGTACTACCCCGACGACATCGACCTGATCCCGGACTTCTTCTCGAAGGCGGCGTTCGCGGAACGGTACGGCGACCGCAAGGCCAAGATCGTCACGTCGATCGCGATGTTCTACGACCTGCCCGACCCGGTCGGGTTCATGGCCGACGTCCGCGACATCCTCACCGACGACGGGGTGTGGATGATCGAGATGAGCTACGCGGTCCCCCTGCTCGAAATCCCCGCCTACGACGCGATATGCCACGAGCACCTCGAGTACTACAGCCTGCGTCAGATCGAGTGGATGGCCGAACGCGTCGGGTTCACCGTGTCGACGGCCGAAATCACCGACGTCAACGGCGGCAGCCTCTGCGTCACGCTGGTCAAGGACCCGACCAAGCACAAGATCGACACCGCCCAGGTTGACCGGATCCGCCGGCGCGAGGCCGAACTCGGACTCGACAGCATGGCGCCGTACGAGACCTTCGCCCGCCGCGTCCGCGACCACCGCGACAAGCTGCGCGCCTTCCTCGACGAGTCGCGGGCGGCGGGCAAGCTGACCCTGGGGTACGGGGCGTCGACCAAGGGCAACGTGATCCTCCAGTACTGCGGGATCGGCGCCGAGGACCTGCCGTGCGTCGGCGAGGTCAGCTCGGAGAAGCACGGGTGCCTCACTCCCGGGTCCGGTATCCCCATCGTCTCCGAGGAGGACGCCAAGGCGCGCCGGCCCGACCAGTTGCTGGTGCTCCCCTGGGTCCACCGCGGGGGGTTCATCGAGCGGGAGCAGGAGTTCCTGGCACGCGGCGGCAGGTTGGTCTTCCCGCTGCCGGCCATCTGCGCGGTCTGACCCGGCTCGCTCGCCCTGCCCGCCCGGAGGAGAGAACCCATGCCACCCTCGGTGAGCCGCGCTGACGACTTCCTGCTGTCGGCCCTGACGGCGAACAGCCCGGAGACGCCTGATCCCGACACCTTTCTCAAGGAACGCTTCGCGGCCTCTTCCTACAAGGTGGCGGAAGTGCCGTTGGCGACCCTCCCCGAGTGGCGGATCGACGACCGCCTCATCCACTCCTCGGGCCGCTTCTTCACGGTCGAAGGCCTGTCCGTACGGACGAACTTCGGTCCGGCCTCCCAATGGAGCCAGCCGATCATCGTGCAGCCCGAGATCGGAATCCTGGGGATCCTGGTCAAACGGATCAACGGCGTATACCACTTCCTGATGCAGGTGAAGATGGAGCCGGGCAACACCAGGCTGGTCCAGTACGCGGCGACGGTGCAGGCTACGCCGAGCAACTATCAGCGCGTCCACGGCGGGCGGTCCACTCCGTACCTGGAATACTTTCTCCGACCCACCCGCGGGCGCATCGTGGTGGACCGGCTGCTCTCCGAGCATGCGTCCTGGTACCTCTACAAGCGAAATCGCAACATGATCGTGGAAATCCCACCGGATGAGGAAGTCCTGATGAGGGAGGACTTCGCCTGGCTCACCCTGGGCCAACTGCGCCGCCAACTCGCGCGCGGGAACGTGAACATGAACGCCCGTACGGTGCTGGGCTGCATCTCCTACGGGGCGGCCGGCGGCGGGCTGGTCAACGGCGGAACCACCGACGAGTTTCAGGCTCGGGTCATCGCGTCGCACAGCCTGGCCCGATCGGACGCCGACCTGTCCGCAGCGATGACCTGGCTCATCGACCAGAAGGAACTCTTCACGCTGGACGTGCGGCGGGTCGGCCTGTCGGAGCTGGACGGCTGGATCGCCGACGGGCAAAGCATCAGGCACCACGACGGCGCCTACTTCCGGATAATCGGACTCTCCGTGGAGGCGACCAGCCGGGAGGTCGGCAGGTGGTGGCAGCCGATGCTCGAACCCGTTCCCGGCAACCTGGTGGCCTTCGTCTGCCAGCGCCGTTCGGGAGTGCTCCAGTTTCTCGTCCAGGCGATGGTGCAGCCGGGCCTCACGGACCGGCTCGAACTCGCCGCCACGATTCAACTCGCACCGGGCTATTGCCGCGGGCCGCAGGATCTTCCACCGCTCGTGGAATACCTCACCGCACCCGCGTCGCAGGTGCGGATGGAGTCGCTGCAATCAGAGGATGGCGGCCGATTCCACCGGGCGGACACGAAGCACCTGGTGATCGAACTTCCCGAGGATCATCCCGTTGACGCGCCCGAGAACTATCGGTGGATGACGCTCGGTCTGCTCAACCGGCTGGTGCACGACGGCTACTACGTCAACGTCGAGGCACGAAGCCTGCTGGCCTGCCTCCTCTGACCACCCATCCCGCCACAACCACACCGCAAGTTCTGGCGCGACGATCCGGAGCGACCCATGGAACTTCTTCTGATCGGCATGTCGAGATTCGCCCGGCGCCGCGTGCTACCGGCCGCGGCCGCCATGAAAGAGATCGAGGCGGTCAACATCGCCAGCTCGCACGCCGACCCCGCGACCGCTGGCTCGCTACCGAAGCTGGGACAGATCTACGCCGACTGGCGTGCCGCGCTGCAGGCGATCCCGCCCGGTCTCGTCTACGTCTCGCTGGTGAACAGCGAGCATGCGCAGGCTGTTCGGTATGCGATAGAGCAGGGTCACCACGTGGTCGTGGACAAGCCGGCGTTCCTGACCCTCGACACGGCTGAGGAGATGGTGTCGCTGGCTCGATCGTCCTCCCGCGTGCTCGCGGAGGCGACATGCTATTCGTTCCATCCCATGTTCGCCGAGGTCAGATCACTCGTCGAGGGCCTCGACACGGATGTCACCAAGGTCGTCGCCGTGTTCACCCCGCCCGTGCCGGCAGACGATTTCCGGCACGACCGCGGTAGGGGTGGTGGCGCCCTCCTCGACACCGGCCCCTACCTGGCGTCCCTCGGGAGAGTTCTGTGGGGCGCGGAACCGGAGCAGGTGCAGGTCATTGTGGGCGACCGCACCGCGGACGGCCTGGAAACGTCCTACAGCGTCCTGGCGGGTTATCCGGGCGGCAAGACGATCGTCGGGCAGTTCGGGTTCACCACGACCTATCGAAACTCCCTGCTGTTGCTGGGACGACAGCTGTCCGTCGACCTCGAACGCCCCTTCTCGGCTCTGCCGGACATGACCGTCGGCATCCAGATCGAATCTCATGGCGAAAGGCACGTACGACACGTGGGCCCGGCCGACAGCATGCGGATCTTCCTCGCCAGCGTCGTCGACGCGGTGCACGACAACTCGAGGGAGTTCGATGCTCCGTTGCTGAGCGATGCCCGTACCCTCGACCGTCTCGTCCGAGCGGCATCGAGCGGCCAGGAGGATGGCCGGGTGGTGATGCGGGGCTGACCTAGGGTGCACGGCAGCGGCTGGGCCACCCGGCGCCCGGATACGCTCGCGACCGTGAACACCCCCGCCGCCAGCAGCGGGCCAACTGCGCCGGCCATCGTGGACGCGACGGCGCTGGCACGACCCCCACCTTCAGGCCCGGTTTGCCCGACCGACTCGCCGACCGCACGCCGACCTGGAGAAGATCGCGGTGGATGGCGCCGCCCAGGGGCGTGGCGTCGGCCGGGCAACGGCTGACGCCGCGGACGCCCGAAGGGTACCGAGCGTCCAAGCCGGGGCGCGACGTTGGGGGCTACGCGCCGGGTCTCACTTTCGCACTCCGACGAATATTCCCGGGCTGGTGGGCCGCCCGTCCCCCAGTCTCAACGGGGGCGTCAGTTCCACCGTGCAGCCGGCGTCCCGGAACGCCGCCTCGTACTGTTCGCGACTGAACAGGCCTACGGAGAGAACGTCGGTAAATCCCTTGATGCCCGTGCGGTCCGCGACAACGCAATGAATCTCGATGCGGCTTCTGTTCCCCTGCTTCGTCGAGTGGCTTATCCGCGACACCACGCGACCGCTCTCCTCGGCGAGGTGGCTGCCGATGTAACCGTCGATGAAGTTCTCCGGAAACCACCACGGTTCGATCACCAGGACTCCGCCCGGGACAAGATGCTCCGCCATGCGGCCGATCGTGGTGACCAGCTCATCGGCGGACTTCACCTCGGCCACGGCGTTACCGATGCAGGTCACGGCATCGAAGGTGCGGCCGAGATCGAAATCAAGCATGTTGCCCGGGTGCACGGTGGCCTGCGGCAGTCTCCTTCTCGCCACCTCCCGCATCGCCGACGTGAGCTCTAGTCCCTCCACGTGGTCGAAGAGGCTCGCGAAGGCCGCCAGATGGGCACCAGTGCCGCAGGCCACGTCCAGCAGGGTCTTCGCCTCGGGAAACCGGGCCCGAACCAGGCGGGCATGCTGCTCCGCCTCGGCCCCGAAGTCCTTGCCCCGGCTACGGAAAACGAGGTCGTAGAGTTCAGCGTGATCCGGTCCATATTCCATCAGTCTCTCCTTGCCACGCCGGGACGACCGGCTCATCAGTTCTGGATTCGAGCAGGCAAGCAGCCGTCAACAATCGCGGTCACGCCCTGCGGCGTCCGCCGAGTTCGGCGCACCGGCAGGCGACCGCCGTTTCCGTCAGGGGATCGATCCGGTTCTGCCGTCAAATTCGGCCATGATGCCAGCGTCCCGTCGCCGGGCCGGCGGCGCATCTCCTGAGTTGCGGCGCGCATTCCGCAGCTCGGTTGACCGCAATCACCGAGATGCGCCGGAGGAGTCCGTGGCGAAACGATACAGCCACAGCCGCCGACCCCACGGAAGGACAATTACGATGCTGGATATCGACGCGGCGCTCGACAACGAGACAGCCGCCGCCATCCAGGCGGTACCCGGGCGCATCGTGCAGGCCTGGGCCGACAACGATGGAGCGGCGTTCGCAGCCGCGTTCGCCGAGGACGGCACGCTGATCCTGCCCGGCGTCTTCCTCACCGGTCGCAAGGAGATCCAGGGCTTCATGAGCCAGGCTTACGCCGGGCCGTACAAGGGCACCAACGTGACCGGAACCCCGCTGGCGGTGAAGCAGTTGGGCGAGGGTGCCGCGCTGGTCATCACCCAGGGCGGCGTGCTCCAACCGGGCGAGACCGAGGTCGCTCCCGAACGGGCCATCCGGGCCACCTGGACGCTGGTCAAGCAGGGACCGGACTGGCTCATCACCGCCTACCAGAACACCCCCCTCCGGGCGTCGTGACGCTGACGTCGGTGCGGTGAGCGATTCCCAGCCGTACCGACGCCGGGGAGAGCGGAGCTCAGCACCCGCCGGCGTACGTCCGGCACCGGCGGCGGTCGCGATCCGCTGGTGACCCGCGGCCCGTGCCTCGCCATCGCGAGGCGGGCCGCGCGTCGCTGTCCGCCCGCGCACGACGTCCCAGCGCTCCGGTACGAGCGCAACCACACGCCCCGGAGCCGTTCACCAGCGCCGCTGGGCAGTCCGGCTCCGCCCGGACGGATATGCGGACCGCCGTGTCTTCATCGCCACGAAGCAGCACTCGACAGAGGAGACCGACATCCATGAAGGCCCTGGTGCTCTCGGGGGGTGCGGGCACGCGCCTGCGACCGTTCAGCTACTCGATGCCCAAGCAGCTCATCCCCGTGGCCGGCAAGCCCGTGCTGGAGCATGTGCTGGGCAACATCCGGCAGGTGGGCGTCGACGAGGTCGGCATCGTGGTGGGCGACGGCGGCCCCGCGATCGCCGAGGCGATCGGGGACGGCGACCGCTTCGGCCTGCGGGTGACCTACCTGCCGCAGGACCGGCCGTTGGGTCTGGCCCACTGCGTACGACTGGCCCGCGACTTCCTCGGCGACGAGGAGTTCGTCATGTACCTCGGCGACAACATGCTCCCCGACGGCATCCGGGACGTCGCTGCCGACTTCCGCCGACGCCGCCCAGCGGCGCACGTCGTCCTCCAGAAGGTCACCGACCCCCGGGCGTTCGGCGTCGCCGAGTTGGACACCACCGGGCGGGTGCGGCGCGTGGTGGAGAAACCGCAGCAACCACGCAGCGACCTGGCGCTGATCGGGGTCTACTTCTTCACCGCCGCGATCCACCAGGCGGTCGCCGCCGTACGCCCCTCGGCCCGCGGCGAGCTGGAGATCACCGACGCGATCCAGTGGTTGGTCAGCCACGACTTCGAGGTCCGGGCGAGCGAGTACGCCGGCTACTGGAAGGACGCCGGCCAGCTCGAGGACGTCCTGGACTGCAACCGCCGGCTGCTCGGCGATCTGCGGCGCGAGGTGGCCGGCGAGGTCGACGCGGACAGCCGGCTGACCGGCCAGGTGGTGATCTGCCCTGGCGCCCGGGTGGTCCGGTCGCGGATCGACGGACCGGCCATCATCGGCGACGGCACGCTGGTGGAGGACAGCCGGATCGGGCCGGGCACCGCCATCGGCAGCCACTGCGTGCTGCGAAGCACCCGGCTGGCGGACTCCATCGTGCTGGATGGCGCCACCATCGCCGGGACCCCGGGCCTGCACGGCTCGTTGGTGGGGCGGTCGGCGGTCGTGGCCCCCGGCGGCGACCGGTCGTATCACCGCCTGGTCGTCGGGGACCACACCCGCGTCGAGATCGCCGACTGAGCGGGGCGGCGCCGGGTCCGGCGGATCGCCGCGCGGGGCCGCCGGGTCGGCGGGGCCGTGACGGCGTCCCGCCGGACCCGGCGCTCAGCCGTCGCCGGCACTACGGCGTCAGCTTCTCCAACGCCGGGGCCATGCACAACGGGATCCGGACCCGCCGATCCGGGCCAACGCCGCCCCCGAGCGGCGTCGGCCCGGGCCGGCGTGCCACGCCGGCCCGGGCCTCGGGCAGTCCGGGTGATCAGTTGGCAGTGCCGCTGGCCGGCATCGGCGCGGCGGCCGGCGCCGGAGCGGTGTCCTCCGCGCCGTCGGGTGCCGGCACGGCGCCGGTCGGCGGCGCCTGGCGCAGTGCGAGGACGGCCACCACGGCCAGGCCGACGGCGATGGCCGCGGAGACCATTGCCACGCCGTGCAGGGCCGTGGTGAACGCGGCCCGGGCGGCGTCGAACAGGGCCGTCCCGACCACCTCCGGCAGCTCCGCAGCCGCTGCGGCGGCGCCGGTGATGTTCTCCCGGGCTGAGGTCGCGGCGCCGGCCGGCACGTCCGCGGGCAGCTCAAGCAGGTTGCGGTAGATGGCGGTGCCGACGCTGCCGATCACGGCAATGCCGAACGCCACACCGAACTCGCCGCCGGTCTCGGACACCGCCGACGCCGATCCGACCTTCTCCGGCGGCACCGATCCGACCACCAGGCCGGTGCCGAGGGAGGCGAACGCGCCGGCGCCCAGCGAGACGATGGCGATGCCGATGATCGGCAGAGCCAGCGAGGCCGACTCCTCGACCCGGCTGACCACCAGGAAGCCGATCGCCGCGATGCCGAGGCCGGCGGCGAGCACCGTGCCGGGGCGCACCTTCTGCGCCACCCCGGGGGCCATCATCGCGCCGATCACCATGCCGACGGCCGAGATCACCATCAACAGCCCGGTCGACAGCGGCGACAGTCCCTTGACCAACTGGAGGAACAGCGTGAAGAACAGCGACAGGCCGGACATCATCGCGGTGCCGAACAGCATGATGGCCAGGGCGGCGCTGAACGAACGGTGACGGAACAGGCGCAGGTCGAGCAGCGGCTCGCGCTGCGTCCGCTGCCTGCGCACGAAGACGACGGCGAACACCAGGCCGACGACCAGGCTGAGCACCGGAACCAGCTCCCAGCCGGCCCGCGCCAGCTCCTTGATGCCGTAGATCAGGGACAGGATCGCGACGAGGGACAGGACGACGCTGACCAGGTCGAGCCGCCCGCCCTCCGGGTTCCGGTACTCGGGTAGCAGCGCCGGCCCGGCCACCAGGAGCAGGAGCATGACCGGTACGGCCAGCAGGAAGACGGACCCCCACCAGAAGTTGGTCAGCATGGCGCCGCCGACCACCGGGCCGATGGCGCCGCCGGCCATGAAGCAGCTCATGAACACGGCGATGGCCATGCCCTGCTGCTTCGGGTTGGGGAACATGTTGCTGATCAGGGCCAGCGCTGACGGCATCACGGTGGCTCCGGCGATGCCGAGCAACGCGCGGGCACCGATGAGCATCTCGGCGCTGGTCGAGTACGCCGCGAGCACCGAGACGAGCCCGAAGCAGGCGGCACCGATGAGCAGCAGGCGGCGACGGCCGATCCGATCACCCAGGCTGCCCATCGTGACGAGGAACCCGGCGGTCATGAAGCCGTACACGTCGATGATCCACAGCTGTTGGGTGCTGGTGGCCGCGAGGTCTGCGTCAAGCCGGGGCAGCGCCAGGAACAGCACGCTGATGTCCACTGACAGCAGCAGCGTGGGAAGGGCCAGGACCGCCAGGCCCAGCCACTCGCGCCGCCCCGCCAGCGGGGCTGGCGTGTTGTCGTTAACGTGCATCGGGGTCCCTCCTGGTCCACACAGCGGGCACAGGTGGACCTACGCACAGTTCTCGCTAAAGGGACAGATTGTCATGTTCGTCGTCCCGCGGCTTCTTCCAAAGTGCGCAATCCGGCGGGTGGTCCTGTGATCCACTGCCCGCACCGCTGCCGTACGTCATCCGGGCCGAGCGCGAGGTCGTCGTCATCCTGCGGGATGCTGGGCCTCCTAGGCCGGCGCGGCCACCAGTGCGCCAGGCGCCCGGTCATCGCGCCGCCCAGTAGGTGCGGGTGTTGACGAACTCGCGCAGGCCGGCGGCGGCCAGTTCCCGTCCGTATCCGCTGCGCTTGGTCCCGCCGAAGGGCAGGCGTGCGTCGGAGGCGACGACGGCGTTGATGAAGGCGGCGCCGGTGGTGATCTGTCGGGCGAAGGCGACGCCGTGTTCCGGGTCGGCGGTCCACACGCTCAGTCCGAGCCCGTACTCTGAGGCGTTGGCCAGCCGGACGGCGTCGGCCTCGTCGGCGGCGACCGCCACGGCGGCGACCGGGAATGGTGGGTTCGAAGAAGTACCCGCTGCCGGGCAGGGCCCGTCCTCCGGTGAGCAGGGTGGCGCCGGCGGCGAGCAGGCCGTCGGCACCCGCCTCGACGGCTGACCACCGCGCTGGACGCCCTCCGCGCCGGAGTGCGAGTTGTTGCCGAAGACCCAGGTCAGAGCTAGCCTTCTGAACATGTTTGGACAGGTGCTCAAGCTCAAGCACGAGCGGGTCGTCGAGCAGCTCGCCCGGGAGATCCGAGGCGGCCGGCTCGCCCGCGGCACCCAACTGCCCGGCGAGCACGCGCTCGCGACCCGGTTCGATGTGAGCCGGAACACCGTCCGTCAGGCCCTCACCGAACTCAGCCGCCGCGGGCTGATCGAGACCCGCTCCGGCAAGGGGTCGTTCGTGACCTTCGACGGCCGGACGATCGACGACCGGCTGGGCTGGTCCCGCGCCCTGGCGGAGCAGGGCGTCCCGACAACCGTACGCGTCCTGCGACTCGAGCTGGTCCATGAGCCCGAACTGGCGGAGCGGTTCGATCTGCCGTCCGCCGAATGCGTCGCCGTCGACCGGCTCCGGTCGCTCGACGGAGGCTCGGCCATCTCGATCGAGCGGAGCCGGATCCCGGCCGTCGGCCCGTTGCGCGAGCTGCCCGAACGCGGCCTCACCGGGTCCCTGTACACGGCGCTGCGCTCGGCCGGCCTCGTTCCGACGCAGGGCGAGGAGTGGGTGGAGCTGGCCGAGGTCGCACCGCCGGACGCCCAACTGCTCGACTGCGCCGCCGGCAAGCTCTTCCTGCGCACCCGGCGGCTGAGCCGGGACGCACGCGGTGAATTCGTCGAGCACGTGGAGAGCCTGCTGGACCCGGCACGGTTCCGGCTGCACCTGCGCTTCGGGGAGGCGTCGGAATGAGTACGTCGACGCCGGCCCGGGCCGCGACGCTCGAATCGCGGGCCGTCGCGGCCCTGACCGGGCTCGCCATCGGTGACGCGCTCGGCATGCCGACCCAGTCCATGCCGCGAAAGCAGATCGTCACCCGCTACGGCCGGTTGACCGGTTTCGAGCCGGGGCCGGCGGACCAGCCGATCGCACCCGGCATGCCCGCCGGGACGGTGACGGACGACACCGAGCAGGCACTGCTGCTCGGGCGGCTTCTTCTCGACGGCCGCGGCCGCATCGACGGGCATCGTCTCGCCCGGGAGCTGCTCGCGTGGGAGGACGACATGCGCCGACGCGGCTCGCTGGACCTGCTCGGCCCATCGACCCGGGCCGCGGTTGCCGCCGTGGCCGCCGGCCGCCCGCTCGAGGAAGCCGGCCGGTTCGGGACGACCAACGGGGCGGCGATGCGCATCGCCCCGGTAGGCGTCGCCGTACCCGCAACCGACCTGGACCGGCTCGTCGACCGGGTCGTCGAGGCGAGCTGGGTCACCCACAACACCGGCGTCGCCCTGGCCGGCGCCGCCGCCGTCGCCGCCGCGGTCAGCGCCGGCCTGGACGGCGCGGACACCGCGACCGCGACCGCGACTGCCGTACGGGCGGCGCAGCTCGCCGCGGGCCGAGGCCACTGGGTGGCGGCGGCGGACATCTCGGCCCGGATCGCCTGGGCCGCCGACCTGGTCGCGGGACGGACGCCGGAGGCGGCGGCCGACCTGATCTACCACCTGGTCGGGACGAGTGTGGCGACCCAGGAGTCCGTCCCGGCGGCCTTCGCGGTGCTCGCCGTGCACCCCGACGACCCGTGGCAGGCCTGCCTGCTGGCCGCGGGTCTCGGCGGCGACACCGACACGATCGCCGCCATGGTCGGCGCCATCGCCGGCGCCGGCCACGGTGTCGGGTCCTTCCCGGACACCGCGCTGGAAACGATCGAGAAAACCAACCACCTCCCCTTGGCAGACATGGCGACCCGCCTGCTCGCCCTCCGTCAGCCCCGCTGACGCCGGTACGCAGGGAAAGGCAGGATGACGATGTCCACGACGGAACCGGCCGGCACGATCCCGGCCGACACCAACCGGGTCGGCGCCATCGAGACCAGAGGCATCGAACCGGTGCCCCCCACCGAGCGCACGGGCCGGCCCGGCCAGCTCTTCTGGGTCTGGTTCGCGGCCAACATCTCCATCCTGGGGCTGCCGCTCGGTGCCACCCTGGTCGCGCTGCGCGGCATGAACATCTGGCAGGCGCTGCTGGTGGCCGCGATCGGATCCTTCGGCTCCTTTGCCCTCGTCGGCCTGATCAGCGTGGCCGGGAAGTGGGGCGGCGCGCCCAGCATGACACTGTCCCGCGCGGTCTTCGGACCCCGCGGCAACCACGGGCCGACGGTGGTCTCGTGGCTGTCGCGGGTCGGCTGGGAGACGGTCAACACGACCACCGCCGCGTACGCGCTGCTGGCGTTGCTGAACATCGCGTTCGGGCTCACGGCGAACCCCGTGCTGACGGTGATCTGCCTGCTCGCCTTCGTGGCGCTCACCCTGGTCGTCTCGGGCCTGGGGCACGCCACGCTGATCTGGATCCAGCAGTGGGCGACGTACGTCTTCGGCGCGCTGAACGTCGTGGTCGCCGCGTTCCTGATCACGCGGGTGAACTGGCAGGCTGTGCTTGACGCGCCGGCCGCCCCGCTGAGCGTCGTCATCGCCGGGATCGGCGTGATCGCCGCCGGCACCGGCATCGGCTGGGCGAACGCCGGTGCCGACATGGCCCGCTACCAGCACCGGAACGTCTCGGGCGGACGGATCGTCGCGGCCGCCTCGGCCGGCGCCGGAATCCCGCTGTTCCTGCTCATCGGGTTGGGTGGCCTGCTCTCGGCCGGCGACGGCCACCTGGCCTCCGCCAGCGACCCCGTCTCGGCGATCCAGGTGCTGCTCCCGTCCTGGATGGCGGTGCCGTACCTGCTCGCCGCGTTCGGCGGTCTGCTGCTCTCCAACAACCTCTCGGTCTACTCCGCCGGCCTGACCATGATCACCCTCGGCATCCGGACCCGCCGGGTGGTGGCCGTGGGCCTGGACATCGTGCTCACGCTGGCCGGTGGGATCTACTTCATGCTGATCGCCGGCAACTTCTACGGGCCGTTCATCACCTTCATCTCGCTGCTCGCCGTGCCGATCACCGCGTGGGTCGCGGTGTTCCTGGCCGACATGCTCCGCCGGCGGGAGTACGACCCGCGTGGACTGATGGACACCACCCGCACCAGCGCCTACTGGTACCGGGGCGGGGTCCGCTGGACGGCCCTGCTGCCGTGGCTGGCCGGCACCGTCTTCGGCCTGCTCTTCACCACGGCCTCCACCTCGGCGGACGACGTCTGGTTCAGCGGCCCGCTCGCGGACTCCTGGCTGGGCACGAACGGCCTCGGCTGGGTCGCGGCCTTCGTCGTCGCCGGTGCTCTGTACCTGCTGCTTGCCGTGCTCGGCGGCCGG
Source organism: Micromonospora sp. NPDC047740 (assembly GCF_043204735.1). Taxonomy (NCBI): domain Bacteria; kingdom Bacillati; phylum Actinomycetota; class Actinomycetes; order Micromonosporales; family Micromonosporaceae; genus Micromonospora; species Micromonospora sp. NPDC047740. The sequence goes on along the minus strand of NZ_JBIDCT010000001.1, from coordinate 24,871 downwards.
CGCGGCGGCGAGGCGGGGCGGACCGGATCCACCCGGCCGGAGGGGAACGCGCCGGCCGGCGACCGGGCCGTCGCGGAGGCCCGGCGGTGACCGGGCGGCCGGCCCGGCTGGTGCACACCGGGAACGTCGTCGTCGACGTGGTGATGTACCTGCCGCGGCTGCCGGAGGTCGGCGGGGACGTGCTCGCCTCCGGCAGCCGGATCACCGCCGGGGGCGGGCTCAACGTCATGGCGAGCGCCGCCCGCCAGGGACTGCCCGTGGCGTACGCCGGGATGCACGGCACCGGGCCGTTCGGCGACCTGGCCCGCGAGCAGTTGGCCCAGGCCGGCGTCGAGCTCGTGCAGCCGGCGCTACCGGAGCTCGACACCGGGTTCAGCGTCGCGCTGATCGACCCGGCCGGCGAGCGCACGTTCGCCACCAGCGTCGGCGCGGAGGCGCGACTCGGGCCGGCGGACCTGGCCCGGATCGACCTGAGCCCCGGCGACGTGGTGTACGTGTCCGGTTACAGCCTGGCCTACCCGTCCAACGGTCCGGCGCTGGCGGCCTGGCTTCCGACGGTCGCCCCGGAGGTCACCGTCGTCGTCGACCCCGGTCCGCTGGTCGCCGAGATACCCCGGTCCATCCTGGCGTCCGTCTCAGAACGTGCCGACTGGTGGAGTTGCAACGAACGGGAGGCGCGGATCCTCACCGATCGCGCCGATCCGGAGGCGGCCGCCGCGTCGCTGGCGGCGCGCACCGGGCATGCCGGCGTGGTGGTCCGTACCGGGCCGCAGGGCGCCGTCCTCGCCACCGACGACCGATCCGTGCGCGTGCCGGCCTTCCCGGTGACCGTGGTGGACACCAACGGCGCCGGGGACGCCCACGTGGGCGCCTTCGTGGCTGCCCTCGTGAGCGGTCTCGACCCGGTCCAGGCCGTACGTCGTGCCAACGCCGCCGCGGCGCTGGCCGTCACGCGGCACGGGCCCGCGACCGCCCCCACCGCCGTGGAGGTCGACGAGTTGCTGGCGGGGCGCTCTAGCCGGTGACCGCCGTGCCGGGCGCCGCCGCGACCGCGGTGCCCCGGCACCCCGGCCGGTCAGGCCCTGAGGAAGCGGTCGGTCACCCGCTCGAACTCTTCGGTGTGCGTCCAGATGAGCGCGTGGCCAGCAGCGCCGATGACCACCAGCTCCGCACCGGCGATGCCCGCGTGGAGCATCCTCGCGTGGTGGATCGGCACCGCTTGATCATCCGAGGCGGTGATCACGAGGGTCGGACAAGTGATCTCCGCCAGCCGCCGCCTGCTGTCGAACGCCATCGTCTGCTTCCAGGCGGACGCCATCAACGTGCGGTCCTGGTCCGCGATGAGTCCCGCGAGCCAGTCGGCACGTTCTCTGCCGAGCTGCGGCGCCGCCGGTGAAACGATCAACCTCGCCGACAGCCGCATACCGAGGAGCCGGAGCACCAGCGGCAGCAGGCGGCCCTCGACCTGTTCCCGCAAGGTCGCCATGTTGAACGCGAAGGTGCAGGCGAGTACGAGGCGGTCGCACCGGTCGGGAAAGTCGAGGACCAGCTGCTGAGCGATCGCACCGCCCTGCGAGTAGCCGAGCACGGCGGTGGACTCGATGCCCAGCCGGTCGAGCAGCTGCGACAGGTCAGCTGCCAGCTGCGTGGCCGCGTACGGCGGCGGAAGTCCCCGACTCCGCCCGTGGCCGCGCAGGTCGGGAACGATCACGCGATGACGGGCGGCGAAATGCTCTATCACCGGCTCGAACATCTGGCCGGTGACCATCAAGCCGTGCACGAGCAGGAGCGGCGACCCCGATCCGTACTCGGCGAAGTACAGGCGCTCTGACGGTGATCGGGCAGCGCGCATGGCAGTCTCACGGCCCTTCCCCGCGGGTGGCGGACGATCCGGCCCTCAGCGTCGCAGCCGGCGATGGTGTCGCCCGGCACCGCCACCACTCGAAAGATCCATGGCGCCTCCCCTTCGCCATGATCCCACGATTCCGGTGGCTCGAACACCACGACGTCGCCGGTGCGCGGCTGGTAGTCGCCCGGCTTCACCACCTCGGCCGTGACGATCGAACCCGCGGTGATCGTCGGCTCCATCGTGCGGGAGCCCATCCGATAGCGCTCGCCGCGGGCACCCTCGCCGAGCGACCCGCAGGCGGCCAGTCGACACCCGGACTGCCCGTGCCGGCGGATGTCCAAGCAGCGGTACCTGGTCCTGAACGGTCAGCCCGACAGGGCCTTCGTCATGAAGACGCTGTTGGGATCCTCCCGGTAAGAACCGAATGGGGAGCAGAAGACGAATCCTGCCTTGGCATACAGCGCTCTCGCCGGGGCGAAGAAATCCATGCTGCCGGTCTCCAGGGAGATCCGGCGAATGTGGCGCCCACGGGCATCCCCCAGCAGATGCTCGAGGACCCGGGTCGCGATTCCCTGGCCTCGTCGCGTCGGATCCGTCCGCATGCTCTTGAGTTCTTCATGACCCGGGTCCAGTGCCGCGAGAGCACCAGTCCCGACAATCTCGTCGCCAACCGACGCCACCCACAGGCGGACGTCTGGTGCCTGCAGCCGACGGAGGTCCAGTGCGTGCCGGCTCTCCACCGGGGCTGTGGGCGCGAGGTCGTCAAGATGCGCCCGAAGGAACGCACCCAGGTGCGGGTCAGCGAAGTCGGCACGCTCGATGCTCAGGTGCATGGTGGCATGTTGTCGAGGCCCTGTTGCAATTACGTTTCGCGCGAGTGACGGCCACCGACAGCGAAGCGGGCGCCCTCGCGACGAGGGCGTCCGCTTCGCTTCGTGCGCTACGCCAGCACACTGGCGGTCGAGCCCGCCGCAGCCCCCTGCGCGGTGACCCGGCGGCGTCGGGTCGGCAGCCCGAGCATCGGGTTGGCGACGCCCCAGGCGGCACCCTTGCAGACCAGCTCCTTGTAGACGGCGGCGAGCCGTCCGGTCAGGGCCGCCTGCACAGCGCGGTCGTCGGCGGTGACGTACTGGATCAAGCCATCCTTGCGGCCCAGTGAGATGCACTGGTTGAAGTAGCGGATCGGCACGTTGGGGAGCTTCCCGCCGGTCAGGCGCGCGGCGATCGCGTCGGCGGCCTGCCATGCGGCTGGGGTACCCGAAGCGCACGACATCCGCAGCGGCTTGTTGCCCGGTCCCAGCGCACAGGCCGCGTCCCCGACGGCGTACACGTTCGGGTGCGAAACCGAACGCATGGTCCCGTCGACCACGATCTGGCCGGTGCCGGTGACCTCCAGGGCGGTCGCCCTCGCGATCGGGTGGACCGCGAAGCCGGTGGTCCACACGGTGACCGCGGCCGGGATGGCTCTGCCGTCGGCGATGTCGACGCGGTCGGCGTCGACGCCGGTGACGGCGGCGTGCTCGTACACGGTGATCCCGAGCTTGCCGAAGACCTTCCGGAGGTGCTCGCGGCCCTTGGGCGAGAGCCAGTCGCCGAGGCCGCCGTGGGCGGCGAGGGCGACGTCGAGGTCCGGGCGTGCCTCGGCGATCTCGGTGGCGGCCTCCAGGCCAGTGAGGCCGCCGCCGACGACGACCACGGTCTGCCCGGCGTCGAGGCGGGCCAGGCGCTCGCGCAGCCGGAGTGCTCCGGGGCGGCCGGCGATCTCATAGGCGTGCTCGGCGGTTCCGGGGACGCCTTGGGTGTTCCAGCCGCTGCCGAGGGCGTAGACGAGCGTGTCGTAGGCGAGTTCTCCGGCGCCGTTCGGGTCAGTGACGGCGACGGTCCTGCGGTCGACGTCGACGCCGGTGACCCTGGCGAGCCTCAGTTCGACGCCGGCGCCTGCGAACATCTCGCTGAATGGCCGGGGCTTGAGGTCCTGGCCGGCCGCCAGCTGGTGCATGCGGACGCGTTCGACGAAGTCGGGCTCGGCGTTGACGAGGGTGATGGCGACGTCCTCGCGGCGGAGCCGCTTGGCGAGGCGGCCGGCGGCGATGGCTCCGGTGTAGCCGGCTCCGAGGACGATGATGCGGTGCTGCATTTCCTTGCTCCTGTCTTGCGCGGGCTTGCCCCTTGAACCGGGCGGCCCGCCGTTTCCTGACAGGAAGGCGATGTGAAGCACCTCACTTGGCGGTCAGAAGGCGGTGAACAGGGGTTCCCCGTGGTCGGCGGCCGCCCAGTGCGCGGTCGCGCGGTCGAGCTTGTCGGGGTTGACCTGGTTGCGGAACGCGGCGATGCCGTCGGCGGTGACCTCCAGGCACATGACGCCGACGACCCGGCGTTCCAGGACGGCCACGACGGCGGGGTCGCCGTTGGCGGTCCAGGCGTAGACCTCGGGCGTGCCGCCGACGATGGCGCGCTTGGCCTCGCCGGGTTTGAACAGCCCCCGCAGGAACTTCGCGACCGCGGCGGCGCCCTCGAACGCCTTGGCGCGGGCCGGGACCTTCCCGCCGCCGTCGCCGATCGAGATGGCGTCCTCGGTGAGCAGGCGCACGAGCGGCTCGGTCTGGCCGCTGGTGGCGGCCGTCAGGAACTCCTCGACGATCCGCCGAGCGGCGGCCCCGTCGATCTCGGTGCGGGCCTTGCCGTCCGCGACGTGCTTCTTGGCTCGGTGGAAGATCTGCTGGCTGGCGGCCTCGGTGATGTCGAGGATCTCGGCGATCTCCCGGTGCGGGTAGTCGAAGGCCTCCCGGAGCACGTACACCGCCCGCTCGTTGGGAGCGAGGCGCTCCATCAGGGTGAGGACCGCGTACGAGACCGATTCGCGCTGCTCGGCGGTGTCGGCCGGGCCGAGCATCGGGTCCCCGGCGAGCAGCGGCTCGGGAAGCCATTGGCCCACGTAGGTCTCGCGGCGCGCCCGGGCGGAGGTGAGCTGGTTGAGGCACAGGTTGGTGAGGACCTTCGTCAGCCAGGCCGCGGGGACCTCGATGCGGTCGACGTCGGCGGCCTGCCAGCGTAGGAACGTCTCCTGCACAGCGTCCTCGGCCTCTGTGGCGGAGCCGAGGAGACGGTAGGCGATGGCCTCCATGCGCGGCCTGGCGGCCTCGAACCGGTCGACGTCGTCCGGGGTCAAGGGCATGGCCCGATCCTAGGTCGCGGCGCCAATCGCCCGCCGCCGCGATGGGGCTTCGCCGTTCGACGCGTTGCCCGACCTCGCGGAGGCAGCAGGGCTCGTCGCCGGATGCGGCTCGGCTGCCCTGCGCCGCCCGTTTCGTCAGGCCAACGGTGCGGCCGACGGCTGAGCCGGCTGGGACGCGCGCCGCATCAGCACGATGATCCCGCTCACCGCGGTGACCAGCAACGCCACCACCTCGAACGGCACGGCCGCCAGGAAAGGCCACCGCCAACCGAGCGACCGCCCCAGAAACGCCCCAGCCACGGGTCCGAGACCCAGCGCCAGCACCACCGCGCCGGCGACAAGTGGCACCATCAACCCGCGCCGTGCCCCCACCTGCGTGATCAGCGCGGCCGTGACGCCCCAGGCCAGACCGGCCCCGACCCCGGTCACCGCGCGGCCGAGCAGCAGCGTTCCGCTCTCCGGGGCCAGCGCGGTCAGCAGCGATCCGGGAACCAGCAGCACGATCGCGGGCAGCGCGACCGCGGTCGGCCACCGCCGGCCGAGCAGAGCGCCGACCGGAACCGCCAGTAGCGCCGCCAGCAGGTAGGCGACGAAGACCCAGGGGGTCACCGAGGCCGGCAGATGCATGGCCCGCTGGATCTCGGCCTTTACCGGCCCGAAGGTGACGGCGAGCAGGAAGGCACCGAGCGACGCGGCGAGTGTCGGCCCGATCAGCAGCCAGGCCGGGCGGACCCTGGGGCGTGGGCCGTACGGGGGGATCTGGGTGCTCGTGCCGGGGAAGGGCATGTTCACCCCAGTGAATATACGGGCCCGGCCTCTGCGGCAGGTAACCATACTGGCGGTTGACCGAGCGATGATGAGCACCGTGGTATCCCGTAAGGACAGTGTCGCCCCGCCGAGGAGGGTCCATGACGACCGAGTTGCGCGAGCGCCTGCACGAAACGCGACGGGCCGGGAAGGTTGGGGGCCTCCACGCGGTCGTGGCGGTCCGTGGTGGCGAGACCCTGCTGGCGTACTACGGCGCAGGCGAGGACTTCAGCTGGGGCACATCGCTGGGTGTCGTCGAGTTCGGACCCGAGACCCTGCACGACGTCCGGTCGGTCACCAAGAGCGTGACCGCGCTGCTGTACGGCATCGCGCTCGGCCAGGGCAGCGTCCCCCACCCCGCGGAGCCGCTCCTGCGCCAGTTCCCGGAGTACACCGATCTGGCGGCCGACCCCGAACGGGCCCGGCTCACCGTCGAGCACGCGCTGACCATGTCCCTCGGCCTGGAATGGCGCGAAGACCTCCCGTACGACAACCCGGCCAACGCCGAAATCGCGATGGAACTGGCGCCGGACCGGTACCGGTACGTGCTGGAGCGGCCGATCCTCGAGCCACCCGGCGCCCGCTGGTCCTACTGCGGCGGCGCCGCGGCGCTGCTGGGCCGGCTGATCACCGCCGGGACCGGACAGCCGCTGCCGCAGTACGGGCGAGAGGCGCTGTTCGCGCCACTCGGCATCCACAGCTTCGAGTGGATGACCGGCGCGGACGGGGTGGCCTCGGCCGCGTCCGGGCTGCGGCTCGCGCCACGCGACCTGGCCAGAATCGGCGAACTGGTGCTTGCCGAGGGAGCGTGGGACGGTCATCAGATCGTCCCCGCCGGGTGGATCCACACGATGCTGCAGCCCCGCCTGCGGACCGACTGGGGCGGCCAGTACGGCTACCAGTGGTACGTCGAGACCATGGCCGGCCATCGGCTGGTGGCCGGGATGGGCAACGGCGGCCAACGCCTGATCGTCCTGCCCGACCTGGATATCGCCGTGGCCATCACCGCCGGCAACTACGACGACCCCGACCATTGGCGGACTCCGGTGGCGCTGCTGGAGCAGGTCATCCTGCCGGCGCTCGGGTGACGGGCGCAGGCCGCCCTTCTGTTAAATAGGTGGCGTGCGCGCAGGGAGGCGAGCAGGCTCGGCCCGTGACGAGCAGCGACCTGTGGGACGAGGACACCGCGGAGCGGTACGACGACCTCTCGGCCGAGATGTTTGCACCTGAGGTGCTCGACCCCGCCGTGGACTTCCTTGCCCGGCTGGCGGGTTCCGGCCCCGCGCTGGAGTTCGCGATCGGCACGGGTCGGGTGGCCATCCCGCTCGCCGCCCGCGGCATCTCCGTGACCGGGATCGAACTGTCGGAGCCGATGGTCAACCGGCTGCGGCGCAAGGTGCCCGCGGAGCAGTTGCCGGTCATCATCGGCGACATGGCCACAGCGACCGTCCCCGGCCAGTTCTCACTCGTGTACGTCGTGTGGAACAGCATCGGCAACCTGTGCACGCAGGACGAGCAGGTGCAGTGCTTCCGCAATGCTGCCCGGCACCTTTCGCCGGGCGGTCGCTTCGTCGTCGAGCTGTGGGTGCCGGGCATCCGGCGGTTCCCCCCGGGGCAGTCGGCGGTGCCGTTCGAGGTGACCGACCGGCACGCCGGCTTCGACACCTACGACATGGTCACGCAGCGGGGAACGTCTCACCACTACCGGCGGCTGGACGATGGGACCATGCGCTACGGCTACAGCAACTTCCGCTACATCTGGCCCGCCGAGTGCGACCTCATGGCACGGCTGGCCGGCTTGACGCTGGAGCAGCGGGTGGCGGGCTGGGACGGGGCGCCCTTCACGTCCGACAGCGAGAGCCACGTGTCGGTCTGGCGCAAGCCACTCGACGCCTCCGCGGAGGGCTGACCGAGCCGGAGTTCGGTCGGCTCAACGATTGCCGGAAACGGTCACCCGGAAGCCCGCCTCACCCCGGCTCGCGTCGATCCGGCCGGGCACCCGCAGCGACGCCTCGCGGCACCCCTGCACCTGGTAGCCACTCGCGCTGGTGTTGCTGGCGTAGCAGAGCAGGTACGCCCCGGACGAGACGGGCCGCAGCGAGAACCGGCCGCCGCGTCCGACTGCGCCGGTAACCCCGCCGACGGCCGGCACTGCGGACGCCGGCACGGTGAACGGCGCGTATGACACCTGGTCGGGTGCTGGCGGGGCGCCGGTGCTGGTCTGCCGCCAGAAGTCGGGCGCGGCGGCTGCCGGCACCGCGAGCACCGTGCCGCCCCTGGTCGATGCGCCACCGACATCCGACTGGTCGGACGCGTCGCGCATCGTGCCGAGCACCTCGTCGGGCTGAGGGCGGGGTGCGCCGAACGGGCCCCGGCCGGTGGCCCAGAGCCCGGCGGCCACCACGGCGGCGACGAGCACGACGGCACCGAGGCCGGCGGCGACGAGCGCCACCGGCCTCCGTGCCCGAGGGTCGGTCACTTGAACTCGAACTCCGTACTGTGCTGGGTGCCGTCCGTCAGGGTCACCGTCAGCCGGTGCCGGCTGCCCGCCCAGGACCGCGGCGTGTCGACGTTGAGATGGTACGACCCGAGGGTCGAGATCCACCGGTAGTCGGCCCCGGGCGAATCGAAGGTTGCCGACGCGACCGCCGACTCGCCCGGCTTTTCGCCGCCCACGGTCCACTTGACCGGAATCGTCCGGCCGGCCTCGACGACGGTCAGTCCGTCCGGGTCGATCGGCGGACGGAAGCCACCGAACTCGTACCGCGGGGTCGGCGCGGGCAGCCGGGAGATGCTGATCGTGATCTCGCGGGTGACCGTCTGGCCGGCCGGGTCGGTCACCGTGGCGCTGATCCGGTGCGCCCCCTCGCTCAGCTGGTCGGCGCGGGTCAGTAGCAGCTGGCCGGTGCCAAGGGCGCCGTCGCGGTCCGACCGCCAGGTCACGTCACCGTCGTCCAGGAGTCCGGTCTCCGCGTCGTACGCCCCGGCGTCCAGCCGGATCGCCTGCGTGCCGTGGTAGGCGGCACCGGCGGCCGGGTTCCGGATGGCCAGCTGGGGTGGTGCGTCGGGCATCGCGAACGGCTCGGAGGCGACCACCGCGGCGTCGAGCCCGTGCGAGGCGATCACCCGGACCAGCGCGGCCGGCGAGCCGGGCACGATCCACCGGGGCACGGTCGCCTCGGTCGCCCCGGAATCGGCCGCGTAGGTGCGCCAACTGCCGCCGCCGTCGGCGCTGTACTGGGCGGTGTACGTCGGCGCGTGCGGGCCGGCGTGCTTGCCCTTCCAGCTCAACCGGACGGTGTTCCCGTCGCGGTCGACCGCGGCCGCCGGCCGGGCGGCGGTCGGCTTCTTCCGCTCGGCGGTCAGCGTGCCGATGACCCGGCCGTCGTGCACGACGACCGCCCGGGCGGCCGACTCGGGCACGGCCGGCACCGCCAGCTCGAAGGTGCCCACCGTCGACTCGTCCCGCCCGTCGCCGCCCGGCGGTTCGTCGGTGCCCTCCGGGAGCCGGGGCTGGAAGCGCACCCGGTGCAGTACCTGTTCATCGGCGTCGAGCACCCGCAGCTCGTAGCCACCCTCGGGGTCGTCGGTGGCCACGGGGGCGCCAAAGGCCGGCATGGTCGGCCGGAAGGCGGCGGTGCCCGCGGCGGTGTCGACCCGGCCGCGCAGCACCACCGAGGCCGGGTCGGCTGCGGCGGGTGCCGCGGCCGCCGGCGCGCCGCTGGAGATGGCGCCAGTCGCGTCCGGGGACAGCCGGCCCTCGAAGAGCGCCCGGTAGTCCCGGGCGTCGATCCAGCGCCCCTGGCTGTCCGCCCTGGTGGAGTTGCAGTAGCTCATCATCGGGTACGTGGCGTGCGGCGACGTGATGGCGAGCCCTTCGCGGTCACCGAAGTACCGCGCCGAGACACCCCAGATCTCCCGGTCCCGGTCGCCATTGGGTCCGAGGGTCGGCCGGTCGCCCTGGCTGGTGCCGGTCCAGTGCGGGTAGTCGTCGGTGAAGGTCCCCGCGACCTCACCGCACCAGCCCCGCTTGGCGCCGACGAACGGGAACGTACGGCCGTTGCGGTCGGCGTTCACGGTGTGCTCGCGGCCCAGCGAGTGCGCCACCTCGTGGGCGCCCCGGTTGCGGGCGTATCCCGTGCCGTACAGCCCCTGTGCGCCGGAGAGCCAGCCGGAGGAGACCGGGCTGCCGATCCCCGCGGCCAGGCCACCGCCGCTGTCACCGAGCAGCGCGGCGTGGTACATGGTCCGCGGGTCGAGCTGGCCGGAGCGGAAGTTGGACCACCAGTCGATCCAGAGCCGGTCGTTGACGTCCTCCAGCCCGTCGTCGCCGTCCTCCGGCCGCTCGTCGAGGTCGAGTGTCTGGAACGAGGCGGTCGCGTTGCTGACCGGGAAGACGTCGTGCATCCGCCGGTACTGCTCGAAGAGGTCGGCGAAGGTGGGCTCCTGGACGGCACCGTTCTCGGTCCAGCTCGCCGCGAAGAGGTTGACCCGCAGCCGTCCGCCGGGCCGGAACTCGACCTCGGTGCCGCAGTCGGCGGTCCACCGGCCGCCCTCGCAGCGCACTCCGCCGGGCAAATCCGGCACCAGCTTGACCCGCCCTGAGGTCCAACCCACCGGTAGCGCGAAGTTCAGGCTGCCGGAGAATCGCTCCCGCCCGGCGGCCGGATCCGGGCCGACCACGATCTCGGTGGAGTCGATCGGGGTCAGCGGGCTGCCGGGCAGCTCCTGGCCGTCCCGGTAGCCGCGCAGCCGGCCGCTGGTGCGTACCTCCTGGCTGTCCACCGTCTTGAAGAAGGTCCGGACGATGGTGGACTTGGCTCGGATCAGCGGGACGCTGTTCTGCCAGTCCTGGACGGCCTGGTTGACCTCGATCGCCGCCAGGTCCAGCGCGTAGTTCAGGCAGCCGGAGATCAGCGAGGAGAATTCCGCGATGCTGCGGGCGGCGTTCACCCGGCCACCGCCGAAGACATGCGGGCCGTACACGGCGCGGGCCCGCTCCTCGGTGAACACGGTGCTGGTGAGCGCGAGCACGCTGTACCGGTCGACGCCCTTGTTCTTGGCGTACGTCACGGCGTCGGCGAGGCCCTCCCCGGCGTTCGGCTCGCCGTCGGTGGACATGCACATGGACCACGTCGTGCCCGACCGGCCCGCGGCGGCCAGATGGTCGGCGCCGGCGTGGATGGCGTCGCCCGGGTTGGACAGGTCGTCAAGCCGCTTGATGGCCCGCAACCGGGTGGCGAAGTCCGTCACCGCGTCCTCGTCGGTGAGCCGGGTCAGCGGAATCTCCAGGCGAGTGCCCTTGGCCACGTCGCTGCCGGAGTACTGAACGACCCCGACGGCGACCCGGTCCGAGCGGGGGAAGATCAGCGGGTCCTCGACGGCGCGGGCGAAGCCCTCGAGCTGCACCTGCCAGTCGGTGTCGGTGAGCGACAACGATCCGTCGACGAGGAGCATCAGGTCGGTGGGTTGTTGGGACGGTACGGGCGCGGCCGCCGCGACACCGGGCACCCCCACCCCGGCAAGGGCGAGGGTGAGTACGGTGGCGACGGCGGCGAGGCGTCTGCGGCTGGATCTGCGGCGCACGGCTCTCCCTTGGTCCGGCATCGACGACTGCGTCGTCCGCACGGGACCGGCGGCACCGTCGGCCAAGGCCGGCGTCCGCGCGCCCGGTCCCCGCTACGGGCGCCACTGCAGTCTGACTGCCGAAGGTTCGGCAAGTCATCGAACTATCTGGATGACGACACCGGCGCGACGACGAGCGGGGACCGGCCGGCACACACAACCAATCGTTGCGGGCTAGCATCCGGCCTGACCGGTCCATTCAGGACCTTCGGGAGGACACCTTGCGCAGAAGAGCGATCTTCAAGGCGGCTGCCGCAGCCGCGGCCGCCGCTCCGGCCGCCGTGCTGCTCGGCGAGGCGCCCGCGCAGGCGTACGCCACCTACGACGTGGCCGTCTGCGAGCAGTATCACAACCAGATCCAGATCTATCCGTCCAGCTCGGCCTGGAGCACTTCGACGCTGAAGTGGAGCTTCAGCCCGGGCACCGCGAACGGCTGGTCGAACCTCTCCGACGTCAAGTTCCGCAACACGTCGGCGTTCGGCGTGGTCGCCCTGGTCACGGCGTCCGGCGGCAAGGTCGGCATCGTGAACAAGACCACCGAGGCGGCGCAGGAGCTCAACGACCTCCTCTGGTACGCCACGCCGGGCAACAACCCGCACGCGATCGAGCGCATCCCGAACATCGGGGCGATCGTGGTGGCGTCCTCCGGCGGATACCTCTATCTCTACGGCCCCACCGCGGTGAGCGACCCGAGCACGCTGGCGCTGGTCCAGACGATCTCCTTCCCCGGCGCCCACGGCGTCTGGTGGGACGACGTCTCCGGCAAGCTGTGGGCGATCGGCCAGGACTACGCCCGGATATACACCGTGTCCGGCACCTACCGCAGCACTCGGCTGTCGCTGTCCCGGTCGATCTCGATCGGCGCCCATCTGGGGCACAGCCTGGACGCCAGCTACGCCGACGGCAACCTGATGCTGGCCACGGACGGCAGCAAGGTGATGACCATCGACAAGACCACGTACGCCGTGACCCAGAGCTATCCGGACAACTCGGTGAAGTCGTACTCGCAGCACAGCTCGGGCGAGCGGTTCTGGGTGCAGGCCACCGGGGCGACGTACCACGGGGACAACCGGAACTGGGTCAGCCCGACCGTGCAGTTCTTCGACTCCGCGGGGGCAAGGTCGTTCACCCGCTCCCTGTCGTATGGGGCGGAGTTCTACAAGGCACGCCTGTACGACGTCGCCTTCCACTGACCAGCCGGGCCGCCACTGGTCGGGAGCGCCGGCGGGTGGCCCGAGACCACGTCAGTCGTATGTGGACGGCCGCGTGGCGTGGACCGTGATTGTTAGCATGGCGGCTGGCGGAGCTGATCGACCGGCGCCACTGTTTCTGGGCGCCGAGCCGACGGATCCGCGGCATGTGGGACGCCTCGAGAGGGGGCTCGAATGTCGTCCGAGGAGCAGCCCGTACCGCCGTCGCCGGAAGATCGGCCACCCGGTTCCGATGGGCCGGTCCCGCCCGCGGTGCCGCCGCCCGGGGCCGGGATCCCGCCCGGCGCGGTGCCGCCGCCGGCCGGCCAGCCGGGGCCGCCCCGGCCGTCTTGGCCGGTTCCGGCCGGATCCCCGGCACGGCCAGGTTCCCACCGGACCGTGTGGTGGGTGGCCGGGACGGCCGCGGTGCTGGTCCTCGCCCTCTGCGCGGGCCTGGCCGTGGCGTTGTTCCGGCTCGCCGACGACCGTCCGGGCCCGGCCGACGACGGCTCCAAGGAGGCGGCCGCGCTCCTGTACGAGGCGGCCGGCACGCTGTTCGACTCGGGCGCCGAGCGGTACCGGGGCATGCTCACCAGCTACTCCGGTGCCCGGGTACGAATCGACGCGCGGGTGACGCAGGAGGGCACCACGCTGTCGACGGTGGAGGTCTCGGGTGGCCGGGGCGAGGTGCTCGACCTGGGCACCAACGGCACGTACGCCAAGGGCGACCGGGTGTTCTGGGCGGCGACCGACGTCCCCCGCCTCGAGTCGCTGAAGTACGGAAGCGCCTGGGTGCGAGTGGCCCCCGACGCGCTGGGATTCGATGCGCGGGAGCTGACCCCGGCGGCGGTCGCCTACTCGCTGGCGCCCGGCATGGAGGACGGACAGGGCCCACCGCCGGGGCTGAGGGCGACGCTCGGCGACGTCACGACGATCAACGGCGTCAAGGTGCGTCCGGTGCTGATCCCCGGGGCGGTGGTGTCGATCACCGTCGGCCAGCCGCGGCGGATCGTCCGGATCGAGTCGGACGGGACCGGGACCCCCACCGCCGTCCGGACCATCGGCTACACCGGCTCCGATGGCCGGTCGCGGGGCTATCGGCTGGCGGCGGGGGCCGACAACTGGCTGGGCGTGGACCTCAGCGGCCTGTCGCCGGAGGAGATCGAGGACTTCTTCCAGGCGGTCAAGAAACGGGTCACCGAGCTGGCCGGGGCTTTCGACTCCCAGGTGACGTTCGACCTGGAGGGCGACGGCACCCTCGGGCCGTGCCAGCAGACCTCGTGCGTCGCCACCTACCGGCTCTCCAACCGGGTGCGGCTCCATTCGCAATACCTCCGCAACGACGGGCCGGTGTACGCGGCTGTCACGATCCGGATGACTCTCGACGGGCGTCCGCTCGAGACCTGTAGGCCGATCATTTCTATGCCCCCGAACAAATCGGGGACCGCCAGGTGCACGGCGACGTATACCCTGCCGCGATCCCGCAATCCAAAGACGTACACGGTCCGGGCGAGCTTCAAGGCCGAGGCAAGGGCCGTGATCAAGGCGGACATCGAGCGGATGACCAAGGACGTCGCCCGGCAGGAGGCGGCGCGGCGCCGCCGTCCGGCCCCGGTCACGAGCACCCCGGTGACGCCGGGATCGAGCCGACCGACGCCACGTCCCAGCCCTAGCCGGACGCACCCGTGCGAGGAACCATCGCTCGGGCGGGACCCTGCCGGGCCCGGCGAATGGATTCGGCGGAACGCCGGGCCGCCCAGGGAGTGGATGAGGTACCAGGAGCAGGTGACCGGGCTGCGCCGGCCGCACGAGTACAGGTACGCCGGCCGAGATTTCGACGGCTTCCGAATGATCAACGGCAAGCCGGTGTTCATCGAGGCGAAGGGGCGGTACGACTTCCTGCTCTGGGCGGCTGAGGTCGACAAGAAGACCGGCCGGGTCCGATTCCTGGACGAGGATCCTAAACTGGCGAGTCTGACCCCAGAGCAGCAGAAGGCAATCGTCGATGGCAGTAAGCGGGCGAGGGCCAAGCTCGACGAACTGGCCAATCAGCTCATCGAACAGTTGGCGCGGGTCCGCCAGGTCGAGAACGGTCGGCTCCGTTACGTCGTGATGGAGCCGAAGGCGCTCGCCAAGATTCGGGCCTTCGTGGAGCCCCGGCTGGACGCGGAGGACAAGGCTCTGCTCGACTGGGAGTCGGAACCACTTGACCCGGATTTTGGGGGTTGCCTGTGACGGTCGTGCCCTACGAGTGGCAGATCTGGACCGACGGACCGGCGCGCGAGGACTGGCCGCTGGAGAAGGCCGCAGCATGCCTCGCGGCGTCACTGCGCCGGATCACCCGGACGCTCCCGTCCGACGCGGGCGCGTTCCAGGCCGGCGCCGACGGCCCACCGTTCTCCGTCAACGACCCCGACCTGCCCCGGCACCTGGTGCCGCAGCTCGCGGCCTCCCGCGACCGGTCCCGCTACGGCGGCGGTGACCTGCTCGGCAATGCGCGGATCCTCCTGCAACCGGTCGGCCCGGGCCTGCTCTGGCTGGATTGGAGCCAACCAGCCGCGGAGCTGCCCACCTCGCGCGCCAACCTGAGGGTGACCGTCACCGCCCGGCTCGGGCCGATCCTCGACGAACGCCTCGGTGAGGTGGCCGCCCTGGTGGCTGACCTGGGCCGGATCTGGGAGGCGGACCAGGCGTGGGTGGACATGGTGCACGTCCGGCAGGAATGGAACCGGTGGCGGCGCGGCCTGCCAGTCTTCGGCGTGGTGACCTGGTTCAGGACCGGCGGTGCCACGGTCGACACCAGCGGCCTCGACGTGGACACCGTCGACACCGACGACGGTCGGCTGATCGTCCTGCGGGCCGCGCCCGCCGACGTCGAGGCGGACACCAGCGCGGCGGCGCGCGCCACTGTTCGCGAACTCACCCGCCGTACGGTGCTGGCCGACGGCCGGCTGTTGACCGAGGCCAACCCGGCCCTGCTCGCCGAGCCGGAAGGGCCGTCCTGACCCGGACCCGGGTCACGAGCTGCGGTCCGCTGTGTCAGCCGCCACGCGGGCGGCCGGGTCGGTGAACCCGGCCGCCCGCGTGCTGACCGCCGGCGGACCTACCGGTCAAGCGGCTCGATCCAGATGTTCCGGTACTGGACCGGGTTGCCATGGTCCTGCAGCCGGATGGCGCCGGCCGCCGGGCCCTCGGGCCGGCTGCTGCCGGTCGGGCCGAGGATCTCGACGTCGTTGTGCACCGTGACGCCGTTCCACACCACGGTGACGCGGGCATTCTCGACCTTCTTGCCGGCCGCGTCGTAGCGGGCCTGCCGGTAGACGATGTCGTACGTCTGCCAGGTCTGGGGCGGCAGCGCCGCGTTGACGTCGGGGGCCTTCTGGTTGTAGATGGCCGCGGCGTCGTTGGTCCGCGGCGGGTCGATGCCGAACGAGTCCAGCACCTGGATCTCGTAACGGTCCTGCAGGAACACGCCGCTGTTGGCGCGTGCCTGACCGGTCACGTCCGGCGGGTACAGCGGCAGGTTGAACTCGACGTGCAGGCGGAAGTCACCGAAGGCCTGCACCGTGCGGAGGTCTCCGTTCCGGACGGTCATGACGCCGCCGGCGACCGGCCATTGGGGTTCCCGCCCGTCGGTGTGCTGCCACTCGGTGAGGTCGCCACCGTCGAACAGCGTGATGCGTTCGCCGTGCGGCCGGACGGCGAGCACGTCGAGGTTCACGTGCCCGGAGTCCGCGGCCTCCTTGCGGTACTCGACCACATTGCGGCCCTTGTTCAGGGAGACGGTGGTGGTGACCGTTCCCCACTCCTCCCAGGTCACCGTCGAGGGGAAGAGCCGCTGCTCCACCCGTTTGCCGTTGACGTACAGGCTCAGCTGTTTCTCACCCGAGTAGGGGTTCGGGCCGTTGCTGTAGCGCATCGCCAGGTCGTACGTCCCGCTCGCCCGGACATCGACCGAGATGCTGGTCGACGAGCCGTTCTGAGCGAAGCCGGCGGCGAAGCCGGCGCCGGAGTAGGCGGCGTGGTCGGTGGCCATGCCGACGGCGACCGTGCGGCCTTCCTCGGCCTCGAAGAACGTCTGCGGCTGCACCACGCGGCCCGGGATCTCGTTGAGCGTGTACCAGGCTTCGGTGTTCCACAGCTCCTCGCCGTCGGCGGAGGAGAACGGACGCGGGGAGCGCACGTGCACCACGCGGTTTTCCTTCCGACCGGGGATGTGCAGCTTGACCGTGCGGCGGTCGGCCGACAGCTCGGCCTTGGTCACCTTGAGCGTCTCCAGCTCGAGCTTGGGCCCGCCGTACTGGCTCGTCGCACCGTAGCGCCACTGCGTCACCTGGTACGCGTCGGCGAGATCCGCGGCGGTCTCGGCGGACAGTGGCTTGGTGTATTCCAGCTCGAACCCGACGTGCGAGGCGCGCATCTCCTTGACCTCGAAGGTCGAGGTGCCGTTGGGCGTGAGCTTCTGCAGGCCGTAGGTGAGCTTGCCCTCCTGGCCCCAGTTACCGCCGGCGCCCAGGCCACCCACGTAGAGCGCGCCGTCGGGGCCGAGGGCCACCTCGTTGATGCCGGATTCCAGGCCCTGCGTGTGCCGGAACACCGCGCCCTGGTACTGCCCCTCGATCTCCTCGAGGAACACGCGCTGCAGGCCGCCGTAGGTCACGTCGCCGACCACCAACTGCCCGGCGTACGGGCCCTGCTTCAGCAGCACGGGGGTGGACGGTGAGTTACCGATCTCGTTCTGCGGGAGCCAGACGATGGGGCGCGTCACTGCCTTGCCGTCGTACGGCCCGGCGGGCGTCGTGTAGTGGTTGTAGAAGGCGCCATCCTGGATTTTGACCAGCTTGGACGCGGGCAGCCAACCACCCTGGTTGTCGGTGACGAAGACCTCACCCTTCGGGCCCCACCCGATCCCGTTGGGGGTGCGCAGCCCGCCGGCGACGTACGTGATCTCGCCGGTCGCGGCGTTCACCTTGATCGAGGTGCCGCGGTTCGGCGCGGGCTGGGGCACCGTGGTGGCGCCGCCCAGGTTGATGGCGACCGACAGGTTGAGATAGAAGTACCCGTCCCGGTAGAGCAGGCCGAACGCGAACTCGTGGAAGTTGCGGCCCCACGGCCAGGTCGCAACGGTCCGGTAGTCGTCCGCGACGCCATCGTTGTCGGTGTCGCGCAGGGCCGTCAGCTCGTGCTTCTGGCTGACGTAGACGGTGCCGCCGACCACCGCCACGCCCTGGGGCTCCCGCAGCCCCGCCGCGAACTTGCGGTAGGTCACCTGCTCGGGGCCGGTCTTTCCGCTGACGCCCCCGACCACGTAGACCTCACCGGTCGCGTTGTCCGTGCCGCCCCAGGTCGAGATCACCAGGTCGCCATCGGGCCGGAAGGCCATGCCGGTGACCTGCGGCCGGAAGCCCTCGGGACGCAGGTCGGTGAGGGTGTAGCCAGGGTGCACCCGGTCGAGGGGCAGGCCGTCGCCGGCCGAGTCGGTTGCGCCCTCGCAGTACTTCCAGCCGGGGGCGGTGACCCGTACGACGCCGGCGTCGGTGCTCAGTGCGGAGGTCGGCACGAGCTGGAAGGTGCTTGCGCCAGGGGGGCGCCACTCGAGCCGCAGCACCTGGCCGCCGCCGTTCTCGAAGAACTCGACGAACAACGGGTGCAGGCCGGCGGTCAAGCTGACCGACCCTTCCTTGGAGGTCTCGCCGTGCAGGCCGTCGTGGTCGACGACGAGCCGGTTGTCGATCGTCAGGCGCGACCCGTCGTCGCTGGTGAGCCGGAAGGCGTAGTCGCCGTCGGTGGGCACGGTGAGGTTGGCAATGACGTGGCTGATGAACCGGTCGGACAGACCGAACTCGCCCGTGGTGGTCCAGTTGATCTGCGGCATGAGCTTGTCGACGTTCGGCGTCTGTGCGGGCTTGAGGGTGCACAGCGCCGACAGCGGGGTGCCCATGTCGTACGAGCGCAGGGTGACGCCCGGCTCCTGCGGCGGGACATCGGCGGTGACGGATGCGGCCGTGGCCGAGGTGACGGGGACTGCGGCGAGCAGGGTCGCCAGAGCGGCACCAGCGGCCGCGAGCGCGGCTCGGCGGCGCCGGCGCCAGCGGTTCGGTGCGGTCATGGTTCCTCCTGGTGGGTGGCGGCGGGGCCCGGCCGGGAAGGATCCGTGCGACTTTCCTCCCCTGGACCGGCCAGTACGAGCGCGCAATACAAAAGATCGATGGCGACACTCTAATCTTTAGATTCAAATAGCTCAACTTTCAGATGAATGAATGAAAGTTGCCATCTGGCCAGGATCCCGGTGCCGTGGCGCGCGACCCGGCTGCGTGGGAGCAAGCACCGGGCGACGCGGCGGGCAACGGCGGCCGACACCACGGACGCCGGCGAGCGGCCGGACATCCCGCCCCTGACGTGCTACAAATCCGGTAGCCCGATCCACTGAGTTGAGCGGGGTGCCCATGGTGAGTCAGGGACCGGCAGCGGAGGCGCTGCGCGCGCACCGTTGGTCACGAAGAGCCGTGCTCGGTGCCGGGCTCGCCACCGGCGGGCTGTGGCTCCTCGACGAGCCGGCCGAAGCCCGGCCCGGCGATCCCGGGGCGGAACCGCTCCTGCCCGGGCGCGCGTTCCTGGGTTCCGCCGGTCCCGTCATCGATCCGGCGTTCGAGATCTCCCCGACGCCGGACCCGACGGCGCTGTACGACGTACCCGCACTGTCCGCCGCCGACGCACGGCGGCTCGCGCCGCGTAGGGCATCCGTGCCGGGCGTCACGGCGCGGTCCCAGTCGAGGGCGGTGAGCGGCGTACCGTTCGACTTCTCGTACCACCCGTTCGAGATCCGCGACCTGCCGGACACGATCCGCCCCTACTACCTGCGCAA
The DNA here is from genome assembly GCF_043204735.1 of Micromonospora sp. NPDC047740. Taxonomy (NCBI): domain Bacteria; kingdom Bacillati; phylum Actinomycetota; class Actinomycetes; order Micromonosporales; family Micromonosporaceae; genus Micromonospora; species Micromonospora sp. NPDC047740. The sequence goes on along the minus strand of NZ_JBIDCT010000001.1, from coordinate 5,360 downwards.
CCCGATGCCGCTCGTCGACACCGGCGTCCACGACGCTTCGGGCGTTCGGATGACCGTGCGCTACGGCCGGCTCTACGACCATCCGGTGGACCAGGCACAGTACGGACTCGCGCTGGTCGAGTCATACCGGATCACCGGCAACGTCGCCTACCTGAACCGGGCGAAGAAGCAGGCCCAACGGCTGATCGACCGCCGGGTGGGGTACGGGGGTGGCTGGTTCTACCCGTACCCGTTCCGTTTCCAGCTCCACGGCAGCCAGGAGATCTACGACCCCCCGTGGTACTCGATGATGGCGCAGGGGCAGGCGTTGAGCCTGTTCTGCCGGCTCTACCGCACCACCGGCGGCGCCCGGTGGCGGAACGCGGCCAACGCCACGTTCGCCTCGTTCCTGGTTCCCCCGGTCGCCGGTAGGCCCTGGGGGGTCTACGTGGTGGGCGGGCGACTCTGGTTCGAGGAGTACGCGAACCCGAAGCGGATCTCCGGCGACCTCACCTACAACGGCCACAACTTCGCCGCCTTCGGGCTGTGGGACTACTGGGCGATGACCGGGGACGAACGCGCCCGGGTGCTGTTGCAGGGCGCGTTGACCACCATGCGTGACGTCTACGCCGACATCCGCACCCGGCACTGGCGCAGCAAGTACTGCCTGCGGCACCGGTCGGACGCGAACACCTACCACACCATCCACATGACCCAGCACATCCAGTGCTACGCGATCACTGGCGACCCGGTGTTCGCCCAGATCGCGGAGCTTTACTACGCCGACTTTCCGCCACACGGCGTCACCGGCACCGTCGCGCTCCAGCCCGGGCGACACACCGGGTACCGGTTCGACAGCGCCGGCAACGTCACTGCCACCCGGACGATCAGCTTGTCGCGGCGGAGCAACGCGCCGTCGGCGGCCCGACTCAAGGTCCGTCGGCAGGACGGGATCTGGTACCAGATCAGTGCAGGCACGCTGGCCGGCTACCACCTCAAGGAGCTCAGACAGCACTCGTACCAGGTCGGCGAGGCCGCCCCGATGGGATACCGGATCCTGCGGCCGGCGACGGTCGCGGTGGCCCCACTCACCGCGTACGCCATCGACGCGGCCGGGTCGATGCGGTCAGTGGTCACCGACTACCAGGTGGGCGACAGGGTCAACCTCGACCGGCAGGCGGTGTTGAACGGGGTGGCGCACGTCCGGTTCGCCGACGGCCGGTACCCGGGATGGTGGGCGGGCTACCCCGCCGTCAACCGAAGCTGACCCGACCCGAGGCGGCAGCCCTCGAGTTTCCGCTACGGCAACCGGCGGTCAGACCGGCGTCAATCTCCGTCCCGCAGGGTTGCTGCCGTGACGTACACATTGAACGCCGCACTGACGGTGGGCGCAGTCGTCGCCGCGCTGCTCGCTCCTCCGCACGGGGGCGCCCGCGCCACCACCGCCCAGCCCGCAGTGGTGACCACGGACAACGAAACCCCGATCCTGTACGACGACGAGGCCGGCGGGAACGCTTCCGGTGACGACCCGGCCATCTGGGTGCACCCGGCCGACTCCCGAAAGTCGCTGGTGATCGTGACCGCCAAGGAGGGCGGCCTCCGCGTCTACGACATGGGCTCGCGCGAGCTCCAGTCGCTGCCCGCCACCGAAGCACCACGGGTCGACACCGCCACCGGCCGCTACAACAACGTGGACATCGCCTACGGCATCCGCCTGGCGGGTCGTCTGGTCGACGTCGCCGTCGTCTCGGACCGCTACAACGACCAGCTCCGCTTCTTCCTCGTCGACCCGGCCGGCGCGGCGGCGCGTTCCCCGCTGACCGAGGTCACCGCCGCCGACCAGAGCTTCCTCTTCAACCCCGACCGTCAGGCCGTCGACGAGGAGCACACCGCGTACGGCCTCGCCATCTGGCAGCCGCGGCCCGGCGAGACGTACGCCGTCGTCACCCAGGAGGGGGCGACCACCATCGCGACCGCGCGCATCGTCGAGATCGGCGGCAAGCTCGGCTACACGGGCACCCAGCGGCTCACCATGCCGAGCACCTTCCCGCTGCCGGACGGGACGACCTGGGTTCCCTGTGAGGAGCCAGGCGTGCCCCCGCAGCTCGAGGGCGTCGCGGTGGACCAGGCGTCGGGCGTGCTCTACGCCGCGCAGGAGGACGTCGGACTGTGGCGGCTGCAGCTGCCGCTCGGCTCGGGCCACCAGCCGAAGCTCATCGACCGCGTCAAGGACTTCGGGATCCACGACGTCTACGACAGCGCGACCGAGGAATGCCGGCCGATCGACCCGAACGACAAGGGCTACGGCGGCAACCTGCTCACGGCCGACGCCGAGGGCGTCGACATCTACTACGGGCCCGGCGCCACCGGGTATGTGCTCGTGTCGAGCCAGGGCGACGACACGTTCGCGGTCTACGAGCGCCAGGGCGTGAACGGTGCACTGGGGAGCTTCCGGGTCAAGGGGGTCGGCGGCGCCGACGACATCAACGGTTCCGACGGGCTCGCCGTGACGAACCGCCCCGTCGGCAACTACCGGCAGGGCCTGTTCGTCACGCACGACGAGCCTGAAACCGGGCCCGACGTGGCCGACGACCGCGATGCCACGAACTTCTCCTACGTCTCCTGGGGCGACATCGCCCGCGCGTTGTCCCTGACCGTGGACACCCGGGCCGGGAACGACCCGCGCTTGCGCTGACTTCCTCCGACCGGGCCCGGCCCGCTCCAGGACCACTGGAGCAGGCCGGGCCCGGCCAGTGCATGTGCTTCAGGTCACCGCACGGCACGTCACATCCGGCGCTGCCAGCTCGTCCTTGAAGCCGGCAACCAGGAGGGTTCATGTTCACCGCTTACGTCACGGTCACCATCATCGCCTCGGTCTTCAACGGCATCGCCGCCGCCACGTACCTCAGCGGCCACGACTATCCGAAGGCCCAGGCGGACATGAAGCGCGTGCCCCGGTCGTGGGTACCGGTGTTGGGCGTGTTGCTGGCGGCGGGCTCCTTGGGGCTGCTGGTCGGGTTCGCCGTGCCACTGCTGGGGACACTCGCGGCCGCTGGCCTCGTGCTGTATTTCCTCGGCGCCCTCATCGCGCACCTGCGAGTGGGCTCCCGCCAGCTCGTGGGATGGGCCGTGTTCTTCTCCACCGCGGTGGCCACGCTAGCCGTCAACCTGGTCTACCACTGGTGAACCGTGGCGACAGGGGCGAGCGCCAGCTAACCTGCTCCTGCCGCCGAGCATGTCGGCAGGTGAGGTTGCGCCGGTGCCGGGGCGCCTAATCGGTTGGCACCACACCGTCTGGCCGCACTAGCGTGCCAGCCGTGCCCATCCATGATGACGAGATTCGAGCCACCGCCGATCAGGTGCGCCGCCTGGTCGCGGCCCAGTGTCCGCAGTGGGTCGACCTTCCCGTGGCACCCCTACCCGACGCGTTGGAGGGCACCGACCACGTACTCTTTCGGATCGGCGACGAACTCGTCGCCCGGATGCCCAAGATTGCCGGGGCGGTCGACCAGGCCGATTCGGATTCGCGGTGGCTGCCCTTGCTGGCGTCCCACCTGCCGGTGCGGATTCCAGTTCCGCTGCACGTGGGCGAGCCGGGCGCGGGGTATCCATGGCGGTGGACCGTGGTGCCGTGGGTCGTGGGGGACACACCTCCCAGGCTTGGCTGCGACGACGTGCTCCTGGCCCGCGATGTGGCGGCCTTCGTTCGCGCCCTGCACCGGGTGGAGCCGGCCGGAGGCCCGCTCAAGCCACCGGGTACCCGCGGGTCCGCCCTGCTCCACGTCGATGAGAACGTCCGTCGAGTGCTGCCCCGGCTCGCCGAGCATGACGACGGCTTCGACGTGACCGCGGCCGAGACGACCTGGGACATTTGTTTGGCTGCTCCTGACTGGGACCGGGACCCCGTATGGATCCACGGTGATCTGCAACCGGGAAACCTGATCACCGACTGCGGCCGACTGGCCGCGGTCATCGACTTCGGCGCACTCGGTCTCGGCGATCCGGCGCCGGACGTGGCGTCGGCGCTATGGACCTTCACCGGCGCGGCCCGGGAAGCCTACCGGGAGGCGATCGGGTACGACGACGCTACCTGGCGCCGAGCCTGCGGTTGGGCCCTCGCACCGTCGTTGACCGGCCTCGACTACTACCGGCACACCTTCCCGCGAATGGCCGAGCACGGCCGCCGGATGGTTCGCGCAGTGATCGCCGAACTGGCGTGACTGCCGCCGCCAGCCGAGTGGCTCCGCGTGCTCAACGACCCCGAGACTGACCAAGTTGATTATGGATCATCAGTGATCATAGGTTGGTCGTGTGGGTCTTCTTCGATTCTCGCAGACCGCGGCGCGTCTGTCGGTGTTCACCGGTGACGGTGGGTGGTTGGGCTGGTTCGGGGAGGATTCCGGTGACGTGGGCGGCCGTGGGCATTGGTTCTGCGCGATCGATGGTGGGTCGTTGAGTCGGTGAGCGGGAAGCTGCGGCTGGGCGAAGGCGAGACGGCCCGCACCGCGTGTGCCCGCGCCTTGCTGCGCACCGGTGTGGACGAGGCAACCGGCGAGGTCCTGTCTGCGGCGGTGCTGGCGCGGCGGGTGGGTTGGTGTGCCGATCTGGTGGCGGACATGGTGGGCGTCCTGGTCGGTGAGCGTTGGAACAGCGTGGATGTGGGGGTGTTGGCTGGCGGGGTGGATGCGGGTGGGCGGCGGTTGCCGTCGCACGCGTGGATGGCGCTGCGGCGGCTGGGCTGGGCGGTCGCCCCGCCTGGGGGTGTGAGGGTCAATGACCGGATCGTGCGGATGGCGCAGGAGCAGGCGGGACGTGCTCTGCGCTCGGCGGCGTGGCGTGCCGATGTGACAGCCGGGGTCCTGGCGACGTGGCCGTCCGATCCGCGCAAGCGCACCCCCGCCAAGTGGGATCAGGTTCGGGCCTCGATCCCCGGCGGGCAGCATCTGCCGTCGAATGTCATCAAGGGCCGCACCCGGCAGGCTGCCACGTTCGCCAAGGCCAACGGCCGGCTGCCGGTGGACGTGTTCGAACTCGAAGGCGCCCCGAGAATTCCGCGGATGTTGTTGCTGGCCGCGTGTGATCGGCAGCAGGCCACCATCGAGCGCAGCGACACCGACCCGACGAAAGCGCTGCTGCGGCTGCAGTTGCCCACTCGCCCGGATCCGCGAGGGTATCGGGACTGGACGTGGGTGGCGTGCCGGATCACGTTGCCGCCTACGGTTCCCGCCGTGGCGGTGCTGCACCTGCCGACCCTCCGCCTCACCGACGGGACGATGCGTGCCGACCTGGCATACACGCATGCCGTGCCGAAGGCCCGGGCCACCGGTCACTCGGTGGCGCTTGGCGTGGACTGGGGTCTCAACACCCTCCTCAGCGCCGGT